>UQNN01000007.1 GCA_900542445.1 uncultured Eubacteriales bacterium
GTTCTGGATGCTGTTCATCCTGCGCACCCATTCCATTTGGTCGCGTGCTTTGAGTGCTTCGTCAACGCCTTCCACCCGCATCATCTGTGGCAGGAGGGTTTCAAGGCGTTCCCGGCACTCGGCATCCACGCCGATAAGGTGTTCCGTCAGTTTTCCGGAAAGCAGCAGGGCATTGTACAGAATGGGCTTATGCTCTTTAAGATAAGTCTTGCGCATCCTGCCGTATTTACCAAGCGCCACAGGCTCATCCGGGATGGTCAGGTCGGGAAGCAGGTAGTCGCCGCAGCGATGATAGGTTAGTTTCATACAAATCTCCTTTCAAACACAAAAAAGCAGTTGTGGACTTGAAGATTTTTTCTTCTCCCATAACTGCTTTTTGTATTCGGTTTTCGCGGAACGACATGCAGTTTAAGGAAGATGGTTAAAACCTTCCTTTACATAATACATGCTGCACGTGCCGACGGTCATTGTGGGTAGCGACGAGAAAAGCATGTTCGCTCTTCAGAAATCGGGACGCCAGTTCATAGCCGATTCGATTTGCTTCCTCTGGCGTTACTTCTCCCGGCTTGAAGGATTGACGCAGCTGATAGGCAATCACTTCGTTGTGAATCCTCCTGCCGGTAATGGCTATATACTCATTCCTCGCAAGCAGAAATTCCTGGTCTGCTGTTTCCGGTGAACAGGCATATAATGAAATCAACTCGCCGCTATTCGTCTTTTCAGGATTCTCTATGTAATCCACCCGTGCTTTCAGGCACTGCGCTATGGTTTTCCCCTTATTGATGTGCATCGAGATGATCCGAGTTATTGCCATACATTCCTCCATAAATAAGAAAAGCGGCAATCTGTGATGCACACAAACCGCCGCAGACAAGTGATTTTCAGCAAACCAGGCCCTCGAAGAAACCGATGAGATGATCCAGAAGGTTCAGCAGAAGGGTGGCGATTGCAGGCAATCCAATGGGGCTTACCAGAAACGCGAGAACCATAAACGCGATCCCATTCCGCCAGTAGCCGATAAAGAACTCGATCACTGACAACAGTCCGAAGAGTGACACGGATAATCCCAGCACCGACGATGTAATAGAGGTCAGAAAAGCCGCCAGCCCAAGCATCAGGCGAATGGCCAGCATCACAGGGGCTAGAACAATTCTCAACGCAGTCTTCATCATGGTGATCCTCCTGTGTCATCTTCAGGCGTAAATCAGCTCCGACAGGATCATCTCCTCGGCCTGCGCTTGCAGTGCGTTCATCCGCTGCACCCAAGCTAACTGATCCTGTGCTTTCAGTTCCTCCGTCACGCTCGATTGCATCGACAGCTGGCTCATCAGGCTTTCGAGGCGGTTCTGTGCGGTCTGCTCGATCTCCTGAAGATGCTCCATCAGCTTTCCGCTGAGCATCAATCTCGTGTACAGACCCGGGCGATTCTCCTCCAGATAGCGCTGTCTGAGCAGGCCATACTTGCCCAGCGGCAGTTTCTCCGCGTCGGTCAAGCCCAGGTCGGGCAGGAGGTAGTCTCCACAGCATTGGTATTTCAGTTCAATCATGGTCAAGGCTCCTTTCTGCTTTGCGTATTGTCGCTTTTCATGTCATGGCAAATGATCGATGTTCATGCTGACTGCACCGCCAAGCTCCTTTCGGATTTCGTTTTTCTGCATTCATCGTACTCTGAAAGAAAAGAACCGTCAACGTTGTCAGGCTGTCTCAACTGCCGGCGTGCCCATCCTGCATCTGAAGCACGCTTTTCAGCTCCGCCAATGCAAGCGAATACCGGCGATAGACGCTGGAACGACTGAGATGAAGCTCATTTGCAATGGCTGACATCCGCTTGTTCTCCACGTGCCGCAGCTTCAAAACGTTGGCGTTCATCGCATCGTCCAGCCTTTGAAGAAGCGAACAAACATGATCGCGCAAGTCACTGTATTCTCGTTCCGCTTCGGCATACGCCCGCTCGGCTTCCATCAAGCGGATAACGGCATTCTCATGGGAAGCAACGTCGCGCGTTCTTGAAACACATTCACCGCCCAGCACTGCCGAGGCTTTTGCCGCCGCTGTCCGGCAATAAGCCACCCGTTCCTCTGCAGCAATCAAGCGGCGTTCTGCAAACCGCAGCTCTCCCCAAAGCGCATCAACCGGCATCACATCGCCTCCTTTTGCAGTCTATCCATCAGATCGTATCCATCCAAATCCGATAAAGTACCAAACCATCTGGAGCAGAAGAATCCACGTGCGGCAACCTGCTCTTCTTCGTATCGCTGCAGGCGCTGTGCCTGAAAGGTCAATTCGGACAGGGTCATTTTCCTTGCTCTCTTGAGGCGTCCACGGATTCGCCTGATCATCCGGGTACGATTTCGGTAATCCTTGACCGCCTGAATGATGATAGCGTCGGCCAGCGCCTGCCACGGGTTTTCTTCCCCCTTAACACTGCTGGTTTTCCTGATAGCCAATGCAATTCCTCCCGTGATCGGCTGGACAAAGAAACGCCGGATTCGTCCACGCCAGCCTGTATTCCATCGCTTTCATCCGTTTCGCTTGGGCATGAAGCTGTTCCTCACGCGCAATGCGGGCCAGTGCTTTCCCAGCTGTCGGGTCAGCATAGCATTCCTGATTTCTGTACACTTTGTGCCTCCTGATATGAAGTCGTTGACTGTTCTGCTCAACACGCATTCCACGACCAGCTATGGGCGAATGCCTGCCAGCAAGTTCTTTGCATGGGATTACAAAATCCCGGCACTTCGCACCTCTGCGTCGAAGTAATTGCTCATCGTCGTTGGCGCATGATAGAGCATGGTCATCAGGTACTGCCGGATATTGCGCACCTCCGTGTGCTTTTTATCAAGGCTCAGAAAGACGTACTCGATGTGATGATAACTCAGCTTTTTGAACCGGCTCTTGACCACCTCGGCGGGGTAATTCTCTCCTGCGACCTTGATATACGGTTTGCGGCTGCACAGCGTCTCCGTCATGATCTCCACGATTTCGTCCAGACGTTCATGGTCGTATGGCGTATCAAGCGCGTCATATTCGATCTGTTCCTTGACCTCGGCGAGCGTTCTCCGGTACTCCCTTGCATCCATCTGATCCATATCGTTCATGCCCGTATCGGCTTGCTGGGCCCTTTGTCTTTGGATCATGATTGGATTAGGATTTGATTTTTGGGTATTTGATTCATACGTATTGGATACCTGAGTATTTAATTGCGCAGGGTTTTCCGTATCCGGCGCATCCGTTCGCGGTGTTGCCGTATCCGGGGAAACCATATACGGGTTTTCCGTACATGGTGAATCCGTATCCGGCCCATCCGTGCCCTGCGAGACCTTATCCGGCGAATCCGCTTCCGTTTCCTTGCACGGGCTCTCATAGACGACATACTCCGTATCGGAGATGCGCCCGCTTTTGTCGCGCAGTCGATGACGGGAGAGATACCCGGCACTCTCCAGCTCGCGCAGGGCTGCGCCGATGCTGTCCACGCCCTCCTTGCAGATGGCGGCCAGCCCGCGCGTCGTGTAGTTCCAGTCCTCTGGCAGGGACAGCAGACCTTTGGCCTTTAGGGTGAGGTTCTTGTCCCGGAGGTGGTAATTGCTCATCACGGTGTAGTCCCGTGTCTTGGCTACGCGAAAAATCGCCATGATTTCAACCTTCTTTCTGCGGCCTGTAGCCGCCTTCACATCTAAGCAGCGCAGCAATTCCTGCAGCTCCGGCTGACGGGGCGAATTGCCCGCAGCTTTTTGAACATCAAAAATACGCCCTTGATGAAAGGACGTTCGAGATACAACAGGTGAGATGAATCGTCGCTACGAGTATTGAGAATTGGAAGAGAATGCTTTTGCGATTGCTTCAATCGCTTTGATTTCTGATGTTTTCCTTCAAATACCGCTTCATCAGAGACGTGCAGAAATATGGAAAGGCATCGTCTACAACACATTTTCAAAAAAATGAGCGAATCATTGCACTGAAATACGTTTTTTAGAGCGAATGCGAAATCATCCGCTGCAAAAAAGAGCGAATGAGCAGTAGGTTATCGCTCCTGCGACTGCTGGCGGCGGCGGTGCCAGCCTTCCAGCAGCTTGAGGATGGTCTGTTCCATCTGACGGGGTGTGTACGACTTGGGGAAATACTTGCGCAGCGTGTCGCCAGTGAGCGTCACCCGATCCATATCGGTCTTCTTCTCCTCAGAGAGAATGGCGCGCATCATGTCGGGCGACAGCGTGCCCTCCTGACTAAAGCGTTTGAGGCGCTGCGCTTGCGAGAGCGAGGGCGTGGCCTGTTCACTGTCCATCGCCTCTATCAGTGCAGTCTGTTCCTCCGGCTTCAGGTAGGACAGCTCGACGGCAGGGTTGAACGCTATTTTCTTTGCGTCCACCATGTCAAGGAGATCGGGAACAAGCTCGGTAAGACGGATGTAGCGCTGAACCTGATTTCTGCTTGTTCCACTCTGTTCTGCTAGAATTTCATCTGTTCGCATCAACTTCGTCCCAAGTTGGGACGAAGTTAAGCCCGCACGTTTTCCTTGGTGATTCAAGGCTTCCAGCTTCATTTTATATGCAAAAGCCCGCTCACTGGGGAGCAGGCTTTCGCGCTGGATATTCGAATCCACCATGATGATCGTCGAGGCATCGTCGTCAAGATTGCGGACAATAACCGGCATGGTGTCAAGCCCCGCCAGCTCGCAGCCGCGCTTGCGACGGTGTCCGGCAATCAGCTCATAGCCGCCGTCCGGACGGGGACGGGCAATCGCCGGGACGAGCACACCATGCTCACGGATGCTGTCCGCGGTGTCAAGCATACGCTCGTCGTCTACTACCTTGAACGGATGATTAGGAAAAGGGTGCAGCTCCGAAAGGAGAATCTCCTGCACCTTCTCGCGCTGCTCATCCGCGCGGCTCTCCTCGGTGGAGAACAGGTCATCGACCGAGGTCAGCCTGATGTTTTTCGCGCTGCTTTTCAATGCGCATCACCTCCTTCGTCAGCGCATGGTATGTCTCTGCCACCTTACCCTTCGGATCGTGCGCGAAGATGCTCTTGCCCTCCGCGCTGATCTCCGCCGCGCGGACGGAGTGCGGGATGTCAGTAGCAAACACCCTGATTTTACTGCCATAGGTTTCGCGCAGCAGGGCGCTGATCTCACGGGCATAGTTGGTGCGGCTGTCCACCATCGTCAGCAGGATGCCGTCGATGGCGAGCTTCGGGTTGAGCTGCCTGCGCACCTTCGAGACGGTTTGCAGAAGCTGTTCCAAGCCCTTGGCAGACAGGTACTGCGCCTGCACGAGGATGAGCACCCTGTCCGACGCAGCGAGTGCGTTAACGGTAAGCATCCCCAGCGAGGGCATACAGTCGATGAGGATGTGGCTGTACTGCCGCTTCACGCCGTCTAGCACCTGCCGCAGCACGGTTTCCCGGCTCATGGCGTTCACGAGGGATACCTCCATGCCGGACAGCTCGATGCTGGCAGGAAGAATGTCCACGCCCTCCGCGTGGTGGAGTATCGCTTCCTCCGCATGGATCGGCTCGTCCATGAGCGCGCGCCCCATGAGCGTGGACAGCGTGACGGGCAGCGCGTCCGGCTGGGGCCAGCCGAGACTGATTGTCAAACTGGCCTGTGGGTCGCAGTCTACTAGCAGAACGTGCTTGCCCTCCTGCGCAAGCCCGATGCCCAGGTTGGCACAGGTGGTCGTCTTGCCGACGCCGCCCTTCTGGTTGGCGATAGATAGAATGGTTGGTTGCAAAAAAGTCACCTCCAAAAAGTCTCGAGTATGTAAAGGGAACGGGCTGCTCCCTATACTGCAGGGTTGTGTACGCGGGCTTCAAACCGCGCACGGCATTCCGGGAAGATGCTGTCGTTTCCGCAATCACAATGGTTCTTGCGGTTTTTGCATCATGAGTTCAAGGAAAATCACAGTGTATAAGACTCATCGCGATCCGTGAACCGTAAGTATCTACAAATCCGTATTGACAGGAATACTTCTTTAGAAGTACAATTAGGCTAAGAAGGGTTCAGCTTCAAATTGGAGGGATAGGCGTGAGTGTCATGACACTGTATCATGGTTCATCGGAAATCATCCGTCAGCCGGTTTATGGAAAAGGCAAAGCATATAATGACTATGGCACCGGCTTCTACTGCACGGAGCACCTGGAGCTGGCCAAGGAGTGGGCCTGTACGGAGAACGTGGACGGCTACGCCAACCGCTACGAGCTCGACGCCTCTGGGTTTTCAATTCTGAATCTGTCCTCCGGCGAATACACCATCCTCCATTGGCTTGCCCTGCTGGTGGAATACCGCCAGCTGCGCATCTCTACCCCGGTGATGCGGCGCGGCGTCGCTTGGCTGCGGGAGCATTTTCTGCTCGATCTTGCGCCTTTTGACGTGATCATCGGCTATCGTGCGGATGATTCGTATTTCTCCTTCGCGCGGGCGTTTGTGAACAACGAAATCTCCCTGTTTCAGCTATCCCGCGCCATGCGTTTGGGCAAGCTGGGAGAACAGGTTGTCCTCAAAAGCCCGGCAGCCTTTGAACGCATCCGTTTCATGGGGTATGAAGTTGCGGACAACACCGTGTATTACGCAAAACGCAAGGCCCGTGATGACGACGCCAGGGTATCCTACCGTGCCGAGCTTGAGCTGGACGACCTGAACGGCCTGTTCATGCGTGACATCATCCGTGAGGAGGTGCAGCCCAATGATCCGCGCCTACGATAAGGAATACCTCGACGATGCCATGAGCTGCCTGGGCGAAGCGATGGATTATGCCTCGCAAGCATGTGGGATGGACATGGACGGTTTTCTGGAGCTGTTCATTGTAAGCGGTCTGGCCGATCAGTTTGCCGTGGGCGTACCCAGGGTCGTCTCCGGCATGTCGGGAACAGAGCTGGTCATGGAAGTGCTCAGCAGAGCGGGAATGGAATGCACGTTTCCTGCGCCGCGAATCGACTATGACTGTTCCTCTGCATATTGGTGCGGCTGGATTCTGGCGTACTATCAGTGGTATACCCTTCGCAGCTTCCGCGAAATTCATCAGTTCATCACCATGCGGGACATTGAAAAGCTGTACCCGACGCTGCACGAGGCTTCGGAGCAGAAATTTGTGGATACCGTCAACCGAATCATCCAAAAGAAAAATCCGCCGACCCGTTTGCAGGTACAGCGGAAGATATGCGGTTATACGCAGCGGGAGCTGGCGGAAAAGACAGGCGTCAATCTGCGCACGCTTCAGCAGTATGAGAACCGTTCAAAGGACATTGGCAAGGCTGCAGGGAGCACTCTGTTGGCGCTCTCAAGGGTGATGGGGTGCAGGATGGAGGATTTGCTGGAATACAACGAAAGAGTAGAAGGAACAACGTAAGAGATTATCCCGAACAAGGATGCCAACTTCAGTTGTCTACCAGTGTATTGGTCAGAACTCGCTGTCATCGCATGTTAACCGGAAACTCATACTTAATTAAGAAAACTTGGTAGTTAAAGAGTTACTTATCCTGCCCTTAACTATATGAGGCGTTTATGCGTATTGCAGAGATGATAAATTGCTTTCTCAAGTCCGCCTATTCCACGAATTAACAATCGATCAATTACGGTATTTTTCCACATTTTTTAGCAGATTAAGGAGGAGTTTATTATGGAACTCAAAGTGTTTGATTACGACTGTTATGAGAAAGACCTCGCTGCGCAACGCATAGCTGAGGTGCTAGAACCTTTATGCAAAAACCTTAGTGGGCTTTGGCTGTATAGAGAACCGGAAATCAGAACTGAGGGAAATGAACTCCCCACTTTTACATTAGTATCTCCTTCTGTTGGAATTTGCTTTATTAAAGTCTTTTCAGAGAATAGCGATACGCTCTCCACTGTTGAAAATAAGTATTGGATTGTTGATGGCGTAAAGGTAAAGAGCGGATTTAATAAATTCCGCAACTACACGCATCAGATTAAGTCTAGATTAGAAGATCCCCTTCTTGATCTGCAGGGTGATATTCCAACGAAAACAATATACGTATTCCCTTATTTAGAACGAGCAGTATTTAACGGCGTAAGAATAAAGGAAGACGAAGAACTATATACCAGTAATTTTGCAGAAATAAGTCTGCCCCAATTAGACGTTCCAGTTGATGAAGAAAACTACTCGATTGTAGTTAGTGTTGTGCAAAACGCAAGTATTATCAATAGGCCTTCGAACATCTATGTTGACGAACCAGCGCAAAATATGTTTGAAGCAATTGAGCTAAATAATAAGAAAATTGCTCAATTTGATTACGATCAAATGGCAGCCAGCCTTACAATTACCGAAAAACCGGAACGAATTAGAGGGCTTGCTGGAAGCGGAAAAACAGTTCTGCTTGCAATGAAAGCCGCTCGTTTGCACAAACGTTTTCCAGAAAAGAAGATAGCTTTTGTCTTCTTTACAAAGAGTCTGTACAACCAAGCGAATAACCTCATTAGGAAGTATTACAATCAAATTGCCGATGATGAACCCAACTGGAACAACCTAAAAGTTTTACATTCTTGGGGAGGTGTTACCACTGGCGAAGGATTCTATTCGTATATTTGTAAAGAGCATGGTTTGACACCAAAAACACTACGGCAGGGTAACCTCGTAGCAAACTGTAAAGAGCTTTTAGAGAGTCATGATCTGCATCCAATCTTTGACTGCGTGCTTATTGATGAAGCACAAGATTTTCCTCTTGAGTTCTTTTTACTGGTAGAGCGCGTAACAAAACTGCCGAAAAAGATAGTTATTGCATACGATGAACTACAAACAACAAACGATATTCATATACCAGAATTTGATCAATTGTTCGGCTCAACTAATGGAGTTCCGAATGTAAAGCTCGAACCACAACATGACTACATTCTAAAGAAATCATATCGTAATACCCTGGAAGTTCTCGTAACTGCATTCTCCTTTGGTTTTGGTTTTTATCACAATATCACGCAGATTATTCAAGATAATACAACCTGGGAAGCCTTAGGTTTCGAATGCAAATCTGTTCTAAAGGCGGGAAACGAAATAACAATACATCGTCCTGCACAAAACAGCCCCAATTCGATTAGCAAATTCTATCCAAGCGAAAAGCCTGTAGAATATGCTATTTATGCTTCTCAAGATATTCAAACATCAGAAATCGCAGAGAAAATATCCTATCTTATCACAAAACAAAACGTAAGACCAACAGATATTCTTGTAATTGATATCCGAATGAATAAGAGTAATGCACTTAACGAATTGCAGTACAAATTGCAGAGCTTTGGTGTTGATTCTCATATTCCAGGTGTTGTTTCCGATGCGCGCGATTTCTTTGTTGATGATAGAGTTACACTTACCACACCAAGAAATGCGAAAGGAAATGAAGTGCCGGTCGTATTTGTTATTGGTTGTGAGGATATCTATTCAAAAACAAACATTAGTCAACAACGTCAATCAAGGAATTTCATGTTCATTTCAATTACTCGTTCTAAAGGTTGGGTATACCTTTCGGCTGTTGGTAGAGTAAAGGGTGTATTTTCGGAAGAAATCAAACAGATCCAAAAGAACCTGCCTGACATGAAGTTTACTTATCCTTCGGATGATAAAATACAAGAACTCGCAAAAATTGATTTTCTAACGAATAACCCTACTGCAAGAATGCTAGATCAAGATGTGAATAAACTCAAAGATGCAATTTCTTCTGGAAAGGAAGAACTGCTAAAGCAACTGTTTGATTTGGATCCCGAATTGAAAGCATCTTTGATGAAGATTCTTAAGGGGTGATTTCATGGATGCTCACAAAATTGTTGAAGAGGATATACAAACATATATCCGCAAAGCCATGAAAGCTGGTATTCTAGTTAACCCGAGAATATCAGGTGATTTTTTCAAAAAACCAACTATTATATCTAGCAAATATACTCGTTTCAATGATGAAACTGATTATTTGGAGCAATACTCCCATAAGTATGAAAATGGAGAGTATTTTGTAGCGCTTTATGATGGAGCTTTTTTTCAAATACACTACGAGTTTCAAGTTCAAAGAAAAAGCATGGTCTTCCTCGAAAAGATGAACTTATGTTACTTACCTCCTGTAAGTGAGAATGGCGAGTTAAGAAATGAGTATATTCGAATTGACTATAATAATTCTCCCTCAAATTCTTTCTTTCACGCATATGCGCATGTTCACATTGGTTTTAGAAATTCAATTAGGATTCCAATAGACGAGGTTATGCTCTTTTCAGAATTCCTGAACATGATACTTTACCTTTTCTATCCTGAACAATTTCAACTTCTTTGTTCAGAAAAACATAGGATTGGCAATACGAAAGACAAATCTCAATCAGGTAAATTGACAAAGGACAAAGTTCTTACAAAGGAACTTGAGCAATTCTTCTATTGGAAAACCAAGATATCCTAATTATTCTATGAATGGCCACTACTTTTCTAAAAAACGCCAATACTCACTTTCCAGCCTCTGGTAATCGTTTATATTAGTGCCTATATTATAAATAAATGTGAATAGTAGGCATACTTTTTAAGTTAGGACGAGCACGGAGAAATTAGTCCATATTTGTTCTTTACATATAATCAAATGAAATTGCCAAGACCACCATCATGATGGCTACTACTCTCTTGCTTCATGGGGTCGAATTGTATAGTATAGCGAAGCAGCTTTCTCTTTGCTCAAAAACGCTCCACCCCCAAAAGAGGCTAGCTTCAAGCCAACCTCTCGAATCAGCGGCAATTTTTCACGGAGCAGACCTTCAAAGAGTTCGTATCCCGCTGCCGTTCTGCTAAGAGATTTGCTAATTTGAACCTCAAAACACGGCAAAATACAGCCGGAAACGGCGCGTTATACGATAGTATAATGAATCTGCTAATAGAATTTGTATTCCTTGTACTTCAAGGATTTTGGGGACGATGCAAGACATCAAAATGCACGATGGATGATGGATGAAAGCCTGCTCCTAAGCGAAAGGCCCCGCGTTCGAATCGCGGTGGATGCGCCAAAAAAGAAGAAGTGCTGTCACCTTCGGGTGAATCGGCACTTCTTTTTTTTGCGCAAAGCCCGGCAGGCCGCGCTTTGTGGAATTATTTCTATTCGTCTCTGTATTTCACATTGCAAAGCTCTTCCCGCAGCACATTCTGAATCTCGACAAAGCATTCCACCAATTTCGGATTGAACACGCCGCATTCGCCGTTCAAAATCATTTCCACCGCTTTGTCGTGCGAATACGCTTTTTTATAGCACCGTTCGCTGGTCAGCGCATCATAAACATCCGCCAGCGACACAATCTGCGCGGAAAGCGGGATTGCGTCGCCAACCAGCCCATCCGGATAGCCGCGTCCATCCCAGCGCTCATGATGCCAATGTGCGATGTCCGTCGCGGTTTTGAGCAGCGGCTCATTGTAATATGGCTGAAGCTCTTCCAGCATCTTCGCACCGTAGACTGTGTGCAGCTTCATCGCCTCAAATTCTTCCGGCGTGAGTCTGCCGGGCTTATTGAGGATCTTATCATCCACAGCGATTTTGCCAATGTCGTGCAGCGCGGAGGCCAGCGGGATATTCTCCCTCTCCTTCGTGCCCAGATGCAGATCGGGGTCTTTTTCAATCAGGCAATCCAAAATGCACTCAGTAAACCGCCGGATATGCTTGACATGCAGTCCGCTTTCGCCGTTTCGGAACTCGACGATTTGGCTGAGCACGCCGACGAGCATCGACACGTTTTCCTCGCGTTCGCGAATTTGTTCGGTCACCATGCGAATCAGGCGGCGCTGTTTGGCATAGAGCTTGATGTTGTTGGTCACGCGGCGATAGACGACCTTCGCGTCGAACGGACGGCTGACATAATCGGACGCGCCCATTTCATACGCCCGGCGGATAAACGCTTCTGAATCCTCGCTGGAAATCATAATCACGGGGATATCTTCGATGGTGTGATCCTGATTCATGTAGGAGAGCACCTCGAAACCGTCCAGCCCCGGCATAACGATATCCAGCAGCACCAGCGAAATGCCCGTTCCGAACTGATGTATCATGGAAAGCGCCTCTTCGCCGCCGCATGCTTCCATAATGCTGTAATCGCTGCTGAGGATCTCGCGCAGAATCTCGCGGTTCATATCGCAATCATCCACAATCAGGATAAGCGGCTTCACGCAGTTCTTTGTCTGCACGCTTTCCGACAAAGTGTTGTCGGATTCAACCACGACCTCGTTTTTCGTCGTCTTGGCATGATAGAGCAGCCTGTCGGCCCGGCGGACGGCGCTGTCCATCGTCTCGTGTTCGCCCTGCGTCACACCGCCGATGCTGACGCTCACGCGCAAATGCGGGCATTCGTGAATGACCGCCACGTGTACCTGATCCCGAATCTTTTCCAGCTTCTTTTTGAGCGTCTTTTCGGGCATGTTCGCCAGAATCAGCAGAAACTCGTCGCCGCCGAAACGAATCAGGCTGTCGCACTTGCGGATGTTCCCTTTCACCACGTCCGCCACGACCTCCAGCGCGATGTCTCCGCCGTGGTGACCGTATGTATCGTTGTGGACTTTGAAATCGTCCAGATCCATAATGGCCACGCCGGACGGGCCGGACATGTTGCGGGCGATATCCTCATAGTAACGGCGGTTGTAAACGCCCGTCAGCGCGTCATGATAGAGCTTGGTGTTGTAGCCGGTCATCTTCGCCAGCAGGTATTCGCCCTCGTCCGGTTCCATGATCGATCCATCCGGCAGGAGCTGCACGGTCTCCAACACATACGGCTGCCCTTCGATCTCCATATATTGCGCCGTAATCAGCGCGACATCCCTGCCGAAGGACTCAATTTTGCATTTTTCCCTTTTTTCATCCAGTGCGGACGCCGCAACGCATTTTCTGCATGGATATCCGTTTCGTAAGCAGGCATAGCACTCCCCCGCCGTGTCGTCCGCGCGAACTTTTCGACCGTCCTTGACGCCAAAAACCCGCGCGTCGTCATAAAGCTTGCGAAATCCATCCGCCAGTCTTTTTACCTCTTCCAGTGTTCTCATGCTTTTGCCTTTCACGCCGAAAGCGCCTTCCTGAATATAGGAGTTTCATATTATCATCTTCCCGCCTTTCCGTCAAGGCCATCCAACGGAAAAGCGGCGCTTTCGCTGTGAAAACGCCGCTGAATTTTCATTTGCCCTTCAGAATAGCCTCTGCCTTCGCCACCTGCTCTTTGGTCGGCGTGGGCACGCCTTCAAGCGGGTAATCGATGCCGAGTCTCTGCCACTTGGAAAGCCCCAGCGTATGATACGGCAGAATCTCCACGCGCTCCACGGTTTGAAGCGTTTGGATAAACGCCGCCATCTGTCGCAGATCGTCTTCGCCGTCCGTCAGTCCGGGCACAAGCACGTGCCGAATCCACATCGGCTTGCCCATGTCGCTGAGCTTTCGGGCCATCGCGAGGATGTTCGCATTATCCAGCCCGGTGACGCGCCGATGCAGCTGCGCATCCATCGCCTTAAGATCGAGCATCACCAGATCGGTGGCCGCCGTCATCCGTTCAAACGCCTTTTGATATTCCGCGTCCTCCCGGTAGGGCTGGCCCGCCGTGTCGAGCGTGGTATGCACGCCTTTCCGGTGCGCCAGCTCAAACAGCTCGGTGACAAAGGGCATTTGCAGCATCGGTTCGCCGCCGCTGACGGTGATCCCGCCTTTTTTGCCGTCCCTGCCCCAATACTTTCTGTAACGAAGCGCCTGTTCCAGCAGGCTTTCCGCGTCCATCATCTCGGCGGATGGGTTGTGCATCTCCCAGGAATCCGGATTGTGGCAGAACTGACAGCGCAGCGCGCACCCCTGCAAAAAGATCACATAGCGCACGCCGGGGCCGTCCACGAGACCGAAGCTCTCGACGGAATGCACCCGGCCAAGCGGCTTAGATGCGGTCATGGCAGGTGCGGGCGATAACGTCGAGCTGCTGCTCGCGGGTGAGGTCGATGAACTTGACGGCATAGCCGGAAACGCGGATGGTGAAGTTGGCATATTCCTCCTTCTCCGGATGCTCCATCGCGTCGATGAGCTTCTCGGTTCCGAACACGTTGACGTTCAGGTGATGCGCGCCCTGCATGAAGTAGCCGTCCATCACCTGCACAAGGTTCTTTGCTCGCTCTTCATCGTCGTGACCCAGCGCGCCGGGGTTGATCGTCTGCGTGTTGGAAATGCCGTCCAGCGCCCAGTGATACGGCAGCTTCGCGGTGGAGTTCAGGGAGGCCAGCAGGCCGTTCTTCTCCGCGCCGTAGCTGGGGTTCGCGCCCGGAGAGAGCGGCTCGCCCGCCTTGCGGCCATCCGGCATGCTGCCGGTCGCTTTGCCGTAAACGACGTTGGAGGTGATGGTCAGGATGGAGGTCGTCGGCTCGGAATCGCGGTAGGTGTGGCGCTTCTTGATCTTCTCCAGGAACTTGCCAAGCAGCCACACGGCGATGTCGTCGGCGCGGTCGTCGTCGTTGCCGTAGCGCGGGAAATCGCCCTCCGTCTTGAAATCGATAATCAGGCCGGTCTCGTCGCGGATCGGCGTCACCTTGGCATACTTGATGGCGCTCAGGCTGTCCACCACGTGAGAGAAGCCCGCGATGCCCGTCGCGAACGTGCGGCGCACGTCGGTATCGATCAGCGCCATCTCCGCCGCTTCATAATAGTATTTGTCGTGCATATACTGAATCAGGTTCAGCGTGTTGACGTACAGGCCCGCCAGCCAGTCCATCATGCGGTCATACGCGGCAATCACCTCGTCATAATCGAGCACCTCGCTGGTGATCGGGCGATACGCCGGGCCGACCTGCTCGCGGGTCTTCACGTCGATGCCGCCGTTGAGCGCGTAGAGCAGGCACTTCGCCAGATTCGCGCGCGCGCCGAAGAACTGCATCTCCTTGCCGGTCTGCGTCGCGGAAACGCAGCAGCAGATGGAGTAATCGTCGCCCCAGACCGGCTTCATCACGTCGTCGTTCTCGTACTGCACCGAGCTGGTCAGCACGGAAATCTTCGCGGCGTAGTGCTTGAACGCGTCCGACAGGTCTTCGGAATAGAGCACGGTCATGTTCGGTTCCGGCGACGGGCCCATGTTTTCCAGCGTATGCAGGAAGCGGAAGTCGTTCTTGGTGACCATCGACCGACCGTCCACGCCGATGCCGCCGACCTCCAGCGTCGCCCAGACCGGGTCGCCGGAGAACAGCGCGTTGTAGCTCGGAATGCGGGCGAACTTGACCATGCGGAACTTCATGACCATGTGGTCGATCAGCTCCTGCGCCTGCTCCTCAGTGATGAGGCCGCGCTCAAGGTCGCGCTCCATGTAGATATCCAGGAACGTGGAGATGCGGCCGACGGACATCGCCGCGCCGTTCTGCGTCTTGATGGCGGCCAGATAGCCGAAGTACAACCACTGGCAGGCTTCCTTCGCGTTGGCGGCCGGCTTGCTGATGTCAAAGCCATAGGCCGCGGCCATCGCCTTCATGCCCTTGAGCGCCTTGATCTGCTTGGAAATCTCTTCGCGCAGGCGGATGACGTCCTCGGTCATCGTGCCGTCGCCGCAGTTGGCCAGATCTTTGGTTTTTTCCTCAATCAGGAAATCGACGCCGTAGAGCGCGACGCGGCGGTAGTCGCCGACGATGCGGCCGCGTCCGTAGGTATCCGGCAGGCCGGTGATGATCTTGTTGTGGCGCGCCTTCTTCATCTCCGGCGTATACGCCATGAAAACGCCCTCGTTGTGGGTCGGCGCATACTCGGTGAAAATCTTATGCAGCTCCGGGTCCGGCTCATAGCCGTAGTTCTTGCAGGCTTCCTCCGCCATCTTGATGCCGCCGAACGGCATGAACGCGCGCTTGAGCGGCTTGTCGGTCTGAAGACCCACAATCTGTTCCAAGTCCTTGTCGGCTTCGCTGATGTAGCCGGGGCCGTAAGCGGTCAGGCCGGAAACGACGTGCGTCTCCATATCCAGCACGCCGCCCTTCGCGCGCTCCTCTTTTTGCAGTTTCTGGAGAATGCCCCAGAGTTTATCCGTCGCCTGCGTTGGGCCGGCGAGGAAGCTCTCGTCTCCAGCGTAAGGCTTGTAATTCTTCTGAATGAAATCGCGAACGTTGACTTCTTCGCGCCAGATGCGGCCCTCGAAGCCTTCCCACTGCTCAAAATGAACCATGCAAACTCTCCTTTACGGATGGTCGGTCGATATGTCTCGGAACACGGATATTGTAGCATAATGCCGATCGTCAGACAACTGACGATTCGGCCAAGAAAAAGCCGCGCGATTTGGACTCGCCATCATACCGTGGATAATCTGTAAACACAATCCTTTTTACGCTGGCAGATCCGCCTTTCACGCGGCTTCGGTTCTTCACAAATTCAACAATTTTTTAACGGAATCTGGACGTTTGTTTCACGCTTGACGTTGAAAGCGTTCATACCCGGATACACCGCGCTCACGCCCCTTGACATTTACAATCTCCAAATAAGCCATGAATATGCTTCTTTCCGTCTCACACATGAAAAACGCTTCAAGGACAAGACGCACGAATCGCTTCGGCGCTCTGCCTGCCTTTTGAGCGGTTTGATTATAACACAGTCCCTGCGTTTTTGGAAGTTTGAAATTCATTTTCATTAGAATAAACAAACAAACATGTGCAGTTCAGGCTTGTTTGCAACAAGGGGGACGGGTTTTATCCGCACAGCCGTCAGCAGTTCAGCTTTGTGTTTTAAAATCCTTGATTTTCCGAATGAAGAAGCATCCGAAAAATTAGTTAGAACATGCTAACCATATAGAGCTTACACGATGTCCATCCGTCTGTCAATCCCCTTTTTCGTTTTTTTCATTTCATATAAAACGCAGGAATATGAATCTTGCGTTCATTTTCCTGCATTTTAAAAGGATATATCCGCTTCCGATACGGTTTATTCCGTTTCGCTGCTCTTCCATTTTTCGGGGTGTTTCCCCATCCACTGATACGCCGACAGACAGATGACCACCGACAGCAGCGATCCAATGGGCGCGGCAAAGCCCATTGGGGTCAGGCTGGTTTTATCCAATGCGGAAGCCAGATAGGCAAGCGGCAGGCGCGCGCAAACGAGCGAGACGATGTTATGCAAAAACGAAATGCCCGACAGACCATACGCGCAAAAGAAGCCGCTGAAGCTGAAATGAATGCCCGCGAACAGGCAGTCCCACGCATAACCGCGCAGATATTCCCCGCCGAGCCGGATGACCTCCGCCTCCCTGGCGAAAAGCGACACCGCGCTGTCCGCCGCAAACTGCATCGTTACGCCGATAACCAGGCCGTAACCAACCGCCATCGCCACCGCATAAAGCAGAATCTGCCGCACACGCCCATGCTCCCCCGCGCCGATATTCAGCGCCGCCAGCGCCGAAACCGTGGATAACAGTGTGGAGGGCACGAGGAACAGAATGCCAATGATCTTTTCGACGATGCCGACCGCCGCCGAATCATTCAGCCCGCGCATGTTGGCGATGATCGTAATCGCGATGAAGCCCACCTGAATCAGCCCGTCTTGCAGCGCAACGGGCACGCCGACTTTGAGCAGCGCGGCCATCGTCTGCCGCTTCGGCTTGAAATCGGCAGGCGCGAGGCCAGGAATCATCTTCCTTTTGATAATGGCCCACAGCGCCGCCGCAACGGACAGCGCCTGTGATAGCGTTGTGCCCAGCGCCGCGCCAACCGGGCCGAGTTTCAACGCGCCCATGAAGAGGACATCCAGCGCGATGTTCGCCGCACAGGCAATCGCCACAAAGACCATCGGGCTTTTGCTGTCGCCCATGCCGCGGAAAATCGAGCTGATGATGTTATACGCCGTGATACACGGAATGCCGATGAAGCAGACCGTCAGATAGGCGCGCGTGCCGCCGACCGCCTCTTCCGGCGTGGAAAGCAGCTCCAAAATACCATTCACGCCGAGCAGCAGCAGGCACGTCGCCGCGACGGAAAGGCCCATAAACAGCGTCGCCGTGTTGCCGACGGATTCGCGCGCCATCTCGTCGTCCTTCGCGCCGACAGCGCGGCCAATGCGCACCGTCGCGCCC
This sequence comes from uncultured Eubacteriales bacterium, assembly GCA_900542445.1. GTDB lineage: Bacteria > Bacillota > Clostridia > Christensenellales > Aristaeellaceae > Ventricola. The sequence goes on from UQNN01000007.1 coordinate 17,996, forward strand.
ATCGCCAGGCCGACGATCATCACCGTCAGCATGTGCATCACCTGACTGCCGATGGAAACCGCCGTCGTGCCTGCCACGCCGTCAAACCACCCGATGATGAACAGGTCGGCCAGGCCGTAGAGCGTCTGCAAAAAGGTTGAAAGCAGATACGGCAGGGAGAAAACGAGGATATTTTTCATCACGCTGCCGATGATCATGTTTTGTTTCAAGGGACTCGCCCCCTTTGTTTCTTCCATCATAACCCCTGCTAGTTGTAGAGTCAAGCACAAAACTTGGGCACACGATGTGCCCGATAGAAATTGAAAACGCCTCCCTCTTAGAGGGAGGTTTGAAATCGTTACCGCCTGTGGCGGATTCAAACGATGGAAAACCCCGAAGGTTGGCACGACGAAGCCGTGACGGAAGGAGTTCTCAAACCAAGCTGTTCACAAAATGCTCGATGCGGTCAACGCCCTTGTCGATCTGCTCCATCGAGGTCGCGTAGGAAATGCGGCAATACCCTTCCGCGCAGAAAGCGGTGCCGGGCGTCAGCGCCACGTTGGCGTTTTCAAGCAGCATGTCGGCAAAATCCATCGAACCGGCGATCTTTCGATCGCCCAGATGCTTGCCGATCAGCGCGCTCATATCCACCATGACATAAAACGCGCCCTTGGGCATCACGCATTTCAGCCCGTCAATGGCGTTCAGCCGCGAGACGATGTGGCGGCGGCGCTCATCGTAGGCTTTGTGCATGCGCTCGATTTCCTCCGGTCCTTTCGGGGAGCGGAGCGCTTCTTCGGCGGCATACTGCGCAATCGAGTTGCTGCCGCTGGCAACCTGGCTTTGCAGGCTGCTCATCGCCTTGATGACCTCGGTCGGCCCGGCGGTGTAGCCGATGCGCCAGCCCGTCATGGCATAGGATTTGGATACGCCGTTGATGACGATGGTCTGTTTGAAGATATCCTCGCCCAGCGACGCGATCGAGACATGCTCTTCGCCGTCGTAAATCAGCTTTTCATAGATTTCATCGGAAACGACGTAGAATCCCTTCTCCACCGCCAGTTTGGCGATGTCCGTCAGCTGCTCGCGGTTCCAGATGCAGCCGTTTGGATTATTCGGCGAATTGAGAATCAACGCTTTTGTGCGCTCGGTGACATACGGCGCGAGATCCTCCGCCTCGGTGACGAAGCCCTTTTTGGCGTCGCCCTGCACCAGCACAGGAACGCCGCCGACAATGCGCACGATTTCCGGATAGGAAACCCAGCAGGGCGTGGGAATCAGCACCTCGTCGCCGGGATTGACGATCGCGGCCAGCGACGCGTAAATGGAAAACTTCGCGCCGTTGGAGACGATCACCTGTGAGGGCGAGTATTCCAGCCCGTTATCCCAGCGCAGCTTTTCGCAGATCGCGCGGCGCAGCCCCAGCGTGCCCGCGGCAGGGGTGTACTTGGTCAGCCCCATATCCAGCGCCTCATGCGCGGCCGTGCGGATATACTGCGGGGTAACAAAATCAGGCTCGCCAACGCTGAAAGAAACCACATCGCGCCCACTCTGGCGCATTTCCTTGGCTTTAGCGTCAATCGCCAGCGTGGGAGACGGCGCGATCGCCGCGCACAAACGAGAAAGCTCCAAGGACAAAACAAACGCCCCCTTAACCCGGTCAGGCAATCGTTTGCCCGTCCGAAATGAATTCTTGAGTCATTATACATCCATTTCATTCATTTTGCAACCGTATTTTGGCCTTAATTCGGCCGAATTCTCTGTTTGCTTTGCACATTTTGATTTTAATTCCTGCAAATTCGTTTTCCCGTTTCGCTTCTTTTTCATTGTATGCCGCCTCGTTCCGTTCCGTCCCTCTCAATCTGCCCGCCTGCTTCTGCCGTTATGCCGGTCGCAGTTTGTTGAGCGTTTGTGAAAAGACACGCCCTGTTTTCTTGTTTTTTGTTTCAAATTTAAGTCTTTTTGTTAAAAACGCTTGCCATAATCCGGGTTTTGATGTATGATGGTGTCGGTTGGTATCTTTTTGAAACATTTTTGGAGGTGTTACTTTGCATCGCATGTACAAATGGTTCCTCACGGCGGCGGCTGTGTGCCTGCTGGGCGTGAGCGCGGTGGCTGTCGCGGAGGATTCCTACTACCTCGAACTGCCTACCAAGGGCGTTACTTCTTCACGAAAGATTTCCGTTGACGTGCCGGGCGAAAATCCGGTCGAAGACGGCGTAAATCCGCTGACCGGCGAGAGCTGGTACGGCAACTATTATCCGATTCTGGTCAATATCGACGCGCATCCGGAAGCCCTGCCGCACTGGGGCGTGGCCTCCGCCGACATTTCCTATGAAATGCCGATTCAGGCGGACGGCTCCACCCGTTCCGCGATGCTCTTCATGGGCACGATTCCCGCTTATGCCGGTCCTGTCCGTTCCGGCCGCGTGCCGATGGGCAGCCTGCGCGAGATGTGGGGCGGCGCGTGGGTGTTCTACGGCTGGCAGAACTGGGCCAACGGCACCAACACCGTCGTCGATGTGGATGACTGGGCGCTGTCCATCCATAAGGATGCGCGCGAAAAGGGCCGCTGGGTGTTCCCGTTCATCGAGGGCACCGAGCGCAACTATGCCGATCTGTTCCATCGCGTGAACGATGGCGAGCATGTCGCGCCGCACAACGTTCAGATCGATATGAACGCGGTCGCTTCCCTCTTCACTTCCGAGCCGACCAAGCATCCGTTCAAGTTCACCGAGACGGGCCTTGACCACGGCACGGATGTGTCTTCCATCACCATCAACTACAAGACCACGACCCCGGCTTACGTTTCCTCTTATGAGTACAACGAGATGACCGGCCTGTACGAGCGTTACCGCAACGGCTCTCCGTATTATGACGCGCTGACCGGCGCGCAGACGGAATACGCCAACGTGATCGTGCTCCGCACTGAGGTCACCTGGTACAACAACGCCCCGCAGCGCCCGGTGATTCAGCTGGTCGGCCAGGGCGTGGCTGAGATCTTCCAGAACGGCAAGTACATCCGCGGCACGTGGGTGCGCACGCACGACGGCAAGACCGGCGACGACGTGAAGTCCCTCTCCTCCCGCATGATCTTCTTCGACGACAACGGCAACGAGCTGGAAATGAAAGTCGGCAAGACGTTCATCCAGATCGTGAACAACGATCAGTCCGTTATTGTGAACGCGGGCGAACAGATTGACGGCGCTGCCGCGCAGGCCACTCCGGCCCCGACCGCGACCCCGAAGCCGACCCGCACTCCGAAGCCGACCCGCACCCCGAAGGCTGGCGCGAACGCCACTCCGGTTCCGGTTGAAGGCGAAGAGAATGCCGATGAGGATGTTTCCTTCGGCGGCTGATTGAACTGAATCCTTTTAGAAAGCGAATCGATTGCGGTTCGCTTTCTTTTTTACTTCATCCGTCACGACTTCGTCGTGTCCTCTTCCTCCGTGAGGGAGGTTTTTTGCATTCAAAAAATCCGCACCGGCGCAAACCGATACGGATTTCTCTTCATGTCGTTTTCAGGTAAATCAATCGTTATGCGGATGCTCGGCGCGGTACTTCGTCAGCAGCTTCTCGATGCGGTTCCACGGATTGAGCAGATAGCTCAGAGACTGATCGTGGTTGAGCGTCGCAATGACAAACGCCATATACTTGCTCATGTCCGCCTGGCTGAACCACGGTCGGTCAAGCACCGCCTGCGGCGTATAGGTCAGGTTCGTGGCGAACACGTGGTCGATCACGCCGTCGGCATACGCCTTGTCAAACGCTTCCAAACCGCTGGTGAAGAACGCGAAAGTCGCACCCGCGAACACGCGCTTGGCCTTGCGCTTCTTGAGATTATACGCCAGATCGAGGATGGAATCGCCGGAAGCGATGATATCGTCGGCGACGAACACATCCTTGCCCTCCACGCTGTCGCCCAGATACTCGTGCGCGACAATCGGGTTGCGGCCGTTAACCACGCGGGTGTAGTCGCGGCGCTTGTAGAACATGCCCATGTCCACGCCCATCGCGGAGCTGTAATAGATGTTGCGGTTGAGTGCGCCCTCATCCGGAGAAATGACCATCATGTGATGCTTGTCGATGCGCAGATCATCGTAGGTGTGGCACATGGCCTTGAGCATCTGGTAGGTCGGCATGATGCTTTCAAAACCGCTCAGCGGGATGGCGTTCTGCACGCGCGGATCGTGCGCGTCGAAGGTGATGATATTGGAAACACCCATCGCGACAAGCTCCTGGAGCATCACGGCGCAGTCCATGGACTCGCGGGAGGTGCGGCGGTGCTGACGGCCTTCATAGAGCATCGGCATGATGACGTTGATGCGATACGCCTTGCCGCTGACGGCGGCGATAATGCGCTTGAGGTCGGCGTAATGCTCGTCGGGCGTCATCGGAACGTCGTGACCGTAGAGCTTGTAGGTGCACTGATACGCGCCGACATCGCAGATGATGAACAGGTCATAGCCGCGCACGGTATCCTTAATCATGCCCTTGCCCTCGCCGGTGCCGAAGCGCGGGCAGTGTGCCTCCAGCAGGAAACCGTCCTTATCTGACCCGTAGAAGCTGTGGAGCTTCTGATCAGAGGACGCGTCAACCTGCCAGTTTTTGAGGAATTCGTTAACCTTGCGGCCCATTTCCTCGCAGCCGTTCATGGCGATCACGCCCAGCGGCGCAACCGGCCGCATCGGGAACTTCTGGGATGATTCGATGTTCTCGTTCATGCTTGAAAACCCCTTCACAGTGTCGATGAGTTCCACCTGATTGACAGAATCAAACAGCTTGATTATAACATATTTCGCCACGAATTGCCTTATCAATTTGTTATCTTTCTAAAATTCGTCCGCTTGTGACAAATTTCTCCCCGCTTTACGGCAACGCTACACCAACTAAGCACATTTTTAACGCGGTTTTCACGCAGGCACTTCTCCCTTGACCCCCCGCTTTTTGCTTGGTATAATAAGGGCGAATCAAGGCAGGGAGGTCTTTTTGTGAAGCGTATTGTTTTAACCGGCGGCGGTACGGCCGGCCATGTTTCGCCCAATCAGGCGCTCATCCCCCATCTGCTCGACGAGGGCTGGGATATCCACTACATCGGCACAAAGAAGGGCATCGAGCGTTCGCTGATTGAGCCGATGCAGGGCGTGACCTATCACGCGGTCAGCTCCGGCAAGCTGCGCCGCTATTTCGACTGGCAGAATTTCACCGATCCTTTCCGCGTCATCGCAGGCGCGTTCCAGAGCATCGGGATCATCGGCAAGCTGAAGCCGGATGTCGTCTTTTCCAAGGGCGGTTTTGTCAGCGTGCCGGTCGTTTTCGGCGCGGCCATCTGCGGCGTGCCCGTGGTGATGCACGAGAGCGACATCACGCCGGGGCTGGCAAACAAGCTGTGCAAGCCGTTTGCAAAATCCATCTGCACCACGTTTCCTGAGTGCGCAAAGCTGCTCGCTCCGAAAGGCGTTCAGACGGGTACGCCGCTTCGCGCGCAGATTTTCTCCGGCGACCGTGCGCGCGGGCTGAAACTGGCGGGTTTTGACGGCGGCAAGCCCGTTTTGATGATGATCGGCGGTTCGCTGGGCGCGCAGTCGGTCAATGCGGTGCTCCGCGCCGCCCTGCCGGAACTGACAAAAAAATTCGACGTGCTGCATGTCTGCGGCAAGGGCAATCTGGATGCGTCTCTGGTCGGCGTACCGGGTTACAGGCAGTTTGAATATCTGTCGGACGAACTGCCGGACGCGTTCGCCTGTGCAGATATCATGCTCTCCCGCGCGGGCAGCAATTCCCTGTCCGAGCTGATGGCGCTGTGCAAGCCCGCCCTGCTGATTCCGTATCACAGCGGCCGCGGCGATCAGGTGCTCAACGCAAACTCCCTGAAAGCGCGCGGTTTGGCGCACGTCATGCCGCAAAGCGAACTCACGGCGGCGTCTCTGCCGCCCGCCATCGACGCGCTTTGGGCGGATCGCGAACTGCTGCATCAGCGTCTTGCCGCTCTTCCCGATGCGGACGGCACGCAGCTCGTTCTCGACCAAATTCACAAGTACATGAAGAAGTAACGAAGGGAACGTTGGGAAAACGTTGAGGCTCCGCCTCAAACTCCGGCAGGAACCTGAGGTTCCTGCACTTCCCATATCTTGATCGCTTCGCGATAAAGAAGCTCATATTCATTTTTTCTGTCCTTTATTGCGCAGCAATAAAGGAAGGAGGGAAATCCAAGAACCTCAGGTTCTTGGCAGGGTTTGGGACAGCGTCCCAATCGTCCCCTCCGTTCTCCCGCTCTCCGAAAGAAGGTGACGCTATGGATGAAGATGTCTCCATGTCCGCGCGCGTCAGTGAGCTGGCGCGCATCGTGCGCAGCAGTAAATATACCGATGAACAGACCGCCCGCGCGCTGCATGACGCCCATGAACGTGATATCGCCGCTTCGCTGGAATTGCTCGATACCCATCAGCGCGCAAAGCTCTACCGCCTGATCGGTGCGGAACGGCTTGGTGACGTGTTCGCCTATGTCAGCGATGCGGGTAAATATCTGCGCGAACTGCCGCAGGAGCAGGCCGCCGATATCGTGGAATCGATGGATGCGGACGACGCCGTGGACGCGCTGGAAACCGTCTCCCCGGAACTGCGCAGCGCGCTGATGGAAAAGCTCGACCCGGAGTCGCAGCATGATATCCGCCTCATCTGCTCCTATCAGCCGGACGAAATCGGCAGCGCGATGAGCACCAACTTCGTCTCCATCAGCCGCCATCTTTCCGTCAAACAGGCCATGCGCGCGCTGGTTGCACAGGCCGAGGAAAACGACAATATCTCCACCCTCTTCGTCAACGACGACGACGGATCGTTCTATGGCGCCATCGACCTCAAGGATCTGATCGTCGCTCGCGAGGAAACCGCGCTCGATTCGCTCATCAGCCGCAATTTCCCGACCGTGCTCGCGCATGAGCATACCGAGGAATGTCTCGACCGCCTGCGCAGTTACGCCGAGGATTCCATCCCGGTGCTGGGCGAAAAGCGGCGCGTCATCGGCGTCATCACCACGGATGACATCGTCGAAGCCGTGGATGACGCGATGGGCGACGATTATGCCAAGCTGGGTGGCTTGACCGGCGAAGAAGATCTGCACGAGCCGCTCAAAACCAGTCTCAAAAAGCGCATGCCGTGGCTGATTATTCTGCTGTTCCTCGGCATGGGCGTGTCTTCCATCGTCGGTCTGTTTGAGGCCGTCGTCTCTCAGGTCGCGCTGATTGTCTGCTTCCAATCCCTCATTCTGGATATGGCGGGCAACGTCGGCACGCAGTCGCTGGCCGTCACCATCCGCGTGCTGATGGATGAAAAACTGACGGCGCGGCAAAAGTTCGACCTCGTGCTCAAGGAAATGCGCGTCGGCTTTTTCAGCGGCCTGATGCTTGGCGCGCTGGCTCTGGTGTTTATCGGGCTGTATGTGTGGCTCTTCAAGGGCAAACCGCTCCCCTACGCTCTGTGCATCTCCGGGTGCGCGGGCGCGGCGCTGGTGCTTTCCATGGTGCTTTCCAGCCTTGTCGGCACGGTCATCCCGATCTTCTTTAAGAAGGTTCATATCGATCCCGCCGTCGCTTCCGGCCCGCTGATTACCACCGTCAACGATCTGGTGGCCGTCGTCGCCTATTACGGGCTGGCCTATCTCTTCTTCTTTCAGATTTTCCATCTGGTGTAATTCGCTCCGTCTCTTTTTCCCCAAAACATTGAACCCCTTCCGCGGCCGCCCGGCCATGGAAGGGGTTCGTTTGATATACCTGTGTTTGAGCGGTTACTCGATGATCTCAAAATCATCGTCGCCGAAGTCGTTCCCGCCGTCGATCTCCATGTCGTCGTCAAGATCCAAACCGCTCTGCGCCTCGTCCGGCGCCGTTTCAACCGGCTCGGCGATATAGGCGTAAAGCACCGCTTCCGGCCAGTTGATCTCCGAGCCGGCATAGTAGTTTTGCAGCCAATTCGTGTGGAAATCAAAGTAAACGTTGGAATAAATCGGCATCGTCGGCAGAAGCTCGTTGTAATACTTCTGGAACTCGATCCACTTCTGCTCGTAGGTCAGCACATCGTATGGCTCAGTCTTGTGCATATCCCAAGTCATGTCGATAAGCTGCTCATCGGTCATGCCGCTCGTGTTCATCGCGCCCACAAAGTCGGGATCATCGGTGAACGTCATGAACGGATCAAACGTGGAAACGAAATTCGTCGCCATGAAATTCATGTCGTACAGCCGCTCACCGTCCTCACGGTAATAATCGCTGAGCATTTCGTTAAAGCTGACCTCATGCACAACCAACTCGATACCGACCTGCGGCAGCGTTTCGCTGAACTGATCGACGACCAGCTGTGCGAAATCGTTGTCCTTCACCTGCGCAAAGTCGAGCGACAGGCGCATCAACTCGCCGTCCACATCCTTGCAGCGCACAGCGTCGCGCGTTTCGTCAAACGGCTCTCCGTTTTCGTTCAGCGTCCAGCCGTCTTCCTCCAGCAGCGCTTTCGCCTTGCCCAGATCAAGCGTATAGGGATTCAGCTCGTCGAGGTTCAGCGCATCCCAGACTTCTTCTTCCTCCGGGGTAATGCCTTCCGGGCGGATGGTGCCCATCGCCGCCAGCGTCATCCACTGGCCAAGGCCGTAATAGCCGTTGACCGTCACGCCGTAGCCCTTGAGCGCGTCGCGCACAAAGCTGTCCGCGTCAAAGCAGTAGTCAATCGCCTGCCGCACCGCCTTGAACTGCTGCGGCCCCTGCTCGCAGGCAAAGGCGCAGAAGCCATATCCCAGACGCGCATAGTTCAGCAGCGAATAGCCTTCGCTGAGCATCGGGCGCATGCTGTTGACCACGTCGCCATCGACCACTTTATTCAGCAGGTCGATTTCGCCGCTTTCCAGCTTCTCCTTCATGTCCTGCGGCAGCACCGGGACGAGCGTCACCGTGTCAATCACGGGACGCACGCCCTCATAGTTGCCGACGTAAAATTCGTTGATCGCGAATTCCACCGTGCCGCTTTCGCGGTCATAGCTGACCAGCTTATACGGCCCACAGGTCAGATACGGGTGGGACAGATACCCGTTTTCCGCGTCCAGCACCGTGCTTTGCAGCAGCTCCGCCGTAAAGACCGGCTCGACTGCCGTTTCGTCGATATTGGCGATATACGCGCCCTCTCCGTCGTCGCGCACCTCGCATCCGGGCGCAATCACGCCGATTGGATACGGATAGACGGACAGATACGACAGCTCGTAGAAATACGGTTCATACTGCGCCTTGACCGTCACGCTGAACGTCCGCTCGTCGATGAGCCGCACGCCGGAAAACACGTCCGTCTCTCCCGCGCTAAACGCCTCATAGCCCACAACGTGCGCATAAGCGCCCGTGTTTGCGCCGAGGGCCGCAAACTGCGGCGAGGTCAGCAGCAGATAGGAAAACACGTAATCCTCCGCCGTCACCGGGGTGACGCCGTCGTTGTAGGTCAGGCCGTCCGCAATGCGGATGGTGTAGGTTCTGCCCGCTCTCGTATCAGCGGATTCCAGCGAATCCACGACCATCGGATCGGTCGTGAATTCAAGCTGGTTCATCCATACGATGGGGTTGTAGCCGTGGAGCATGTAGCGCACGTCGATGTCGCTGGTGTTGTTGCCAAACTGCGTGGTGAAAAAGCTTCCGCTGACCTTCGTCGAGTTGCCGACGGTCAGGTGCGTAGGCTCTTCGCTCTCCGGACGCATCGTCAGCGCGATTTCAGCGACGGTCGGCGCGGTTTCGGCCTGCATCTCTTCCCCTGCCGCACCCACGGAAACCATGAGCAGCAGGCAGAGCGCTAAAATGAGTTTTTTCATGGCAAAGTCTCCTTCTTGATGGCCTGCGTATCAGGGAAGCGGGGGCGCCGCTTTTAGTTGAAGCAGTCGCCCTCGTTCATGTTGATACTGCCGCCCAGAGGCACGCCGAGGTCGTCAAGAATGGTCAATCCGCCGCGACGTCTGTTCTCCGGGTCAACCGGGACAAAGCCGTCGTCAATGCGGTGCGTGTTGATGACCGTGAAGGTCGTTCCGCGCGTCACGACGCTGGCCGTATAGCCCTCCGGCACGTCGTTTTCCACAACGTCGTAGTCATACGCCTCGCCGTTGTCGTCAAACATCGGCAGCTGCGTAAGCGTCTGCGTCCAGCGGTTCGCCGCGTTCAGCGTCAGCGTGGTGATCGTCTGTCCGTTTCTCGTCACATCGACCGTCACGCTCTGCGGACGCAGCTTCTGCGCGTCATTCGCGTCGTTCCACGCCTTGCGCACAATCAGGTCGGTGTACGCCTGCGTCATCGTGTTGACAAACGCCGCCATATGCCCGGTTCCGGTGATCGCGCCTTCGCTGCCCGTAGAGCTTACGCGCATATCCTGCGCCGCGCGCTCAGTGACGGTGTAGCTCGTGCCGAGCGGAATGCCGCTGAGCGTGACGCTCTCGCCGTGGCTCAAACGGATGCTCGCCGCGCCGCCGTTAAAGTACAGTCTGCCCGTTTCGCCGCTCGTCCTGGTCGTGCGCAGCGTTCCGGTAAAGTCTTCGCCGTCCTCAAGCGTCAAGGCGATGTCAAAGACGAACTGCGTATCAGGAATCTCCGCGCCGCCGATGGCTTCAACCGTCTTGGTGACGGTCAGCGCGCCGTAACCCGGATTGGCGCGCGTGTTGAGGAAGGTTGCGCGTACCGCCGCCGTTTCCACCACGCCGACAGCGCCGGTGCTCGTGGTCGTGTAGCGATCCGCCGTGTAATCCGCTTCGGAGACCGTGTAGCTCGTGCCGGACGGAATGCCCAGAATCGTGAGCGATCCGCCGCCCGCAACGCGAACCCGCGCCGTCACGCCGCCCGCCGCGTTGTCCTCAAAGGCAACCGTGCGGCCGCTCTGCGTGAGATACGTGCCCGCCAAAGCGATATTGTCGTTTCGGCTCAAGGTAACGGTAAATTCAAACTCGCGCCCGAATTCCGCCGTTCCGCCGTCCAGGTTCTTGACGATTTCAAGGCTTCCGGTGTCGCGCGTGTTCACGAAGCGGAGCGTATCGCCCGCGTCGGTCATCACGCCGCCCTGTTCGCCCTGACGGACGACATAGCCCTCGGTCTGATAGCCGTTTTCATCCTCGATCACCGTGTAATGGGTATCCACGAGGATATTGCCGATGGTCACACTGCGCTCCTCGCCCGTCGCCGCCGCGCCGTCCGCCATATCCACGGTGACATGCGCTTCGTCGTAGGTGAAGCCGTTTTCCGTCCGGGTTTCAAGCGTCAGCGCCTTTCCGTTCAGCGTCGGCCGGTTGTCGCCCGTCAGCCGGACGCCATCCTCGCGCCAGAGCCGCACCGTGAAGCCGAAGCTCGTGCGCACCGCGTTGCTTACGGCCACGCGGTCGTTATAGCCCGTGCCCTCCAGCTTCTTGGTGATTTCCAGCGCGCCGACATTGCGCGTGTTGGTGAAGACTGCGTCGCCGGTCAGCGCATCCGCGATGGTTCCGGTCACTTCGCTGCCGTTCACCCGGCCGTTCTGCGTCGAAACCGTGAGATAATAGCCGTCCTGCGTGTCAAACACCTCGCGCACCGCGTACCGCGTGCCCTTGAGGATGTTTTCCACATTCAGGCTGCCGACGCGCGCCGCCTCCGTCACCGGGATGGAGAGACTGAGCGTCACCGTATGGTTCTTCGCGTCCACGGTCATGTTCTTCGGGGTCTTGCCATCCACCGTGGGCAGGTTGTTCGTCTGCGTAAGATCGATCCAATCCGCATAGGTCAGCGTGGCCGAGAAGCTGAATACGGCTCTGCCGTTTTTCTCGAACTTCACCGCGTTGCCGACCGCGTTCTTGGTTACGCTCAACACGCCGACGTTGCGCTCGTTGGTGAACGCAGCCGCCGCATCCGGCGTCTGGCTGTTGACCGCCGCCGTCTGCGTACTCACCGCTTCATAGCCTTCCGCGGTGTAGTCGTCCTCGGCTACCGTCGCCGTCGTGCCGTAGAGCACGTCAAGCAGCGTTGCCGTCTGGCCGCCCTTGAGCGTCAGCACATATTCGCCGTTCGCATCGCGCGCAACGGTCGTCTGCACATCCGCCTTGTTCGCTTCGCGGATGACCACGTCATACGCGTCGCGCTGGGTTGCCGTGTCGAACCGCGCGTTTTCGAGCTTCACGCGGAACGTGAACTCCTTTTCGCTGTCCGTCGCGTTGCCCTTGAGCGCCTTGCTCAGCGCAAGCGTGCCACTCTCACGCGTATTCGTGAACGTCATGGCCTCTTCGCGGCCCGCTTCGTTCACCACGTCGATGAGACCGGAAGCGTTCTGCGGCGTCTGGGTCGTGTAGCCGTCGTCCGTATAGTCGCGTTCGACAATCTCATAGTGCGTATGCGCCGGGATGTTGGTGATGCTCGCGCTCACCGGCCGTCCGTCCGCGCCCATGGTGATGCTCACCGTTCCGGCGTAAACGTCGTGCCCGTCGCGCTGCTCGTTCGTCTTTGTCAGACCGTCCACACCGCTGGGCATGGTGCTCGTCTGCGCGTTCAGCAGGTCGAGGTCGTGTTCATTCCACAGCTTCACGTCAAAGGTGAACGTCTTGCCGTAGCCCTTGTCGCTTCCCGTTCCCGCAAGCGCTTTCGTAATCTCAATCGATCCGATATAGCGCTCGTTGGTGAACGCAGCCGCCGCATCCGGCGTCTGGCCGTTGACCGCCGCCGTCTGCGTACTCACCGCTTCATAGCCTTCCGCGGTGTAGTCGTCCTCGGCTACCGTCGCCGTCGTGCCGTAGAGCACGTCAAGCAGCGTTGCCGTCTGGCCGCCCTTGAGCGTCAGCACATATTCGCCGTTCGCATCGCGCGCAACGGTCGTCTGCACATCCGCCTTGTTCGCTTCGCGGATGACCACGTCATACGCGTCGCGCTGGGTTGCCGTGTCGAACCGCGCGTTTTCGAGCTTCACGCGGAACGTGAACTCCTTTTCGCTGTCCGTCGCGTTGCCCTTGAGCGCCTTGCTCAGCGCAAGCGTGCCACTCTCACGCGTATTCGTGAACGTCATGGCCTCTTCGCGGCCCGCTTCGTTCACCACGTCGATGAGACCGGAAGCGTTCTGCGGCGTCTGGGTCGTGTAGCCGTCGTCCGTATAGTCGCGTTCGACAATCTCATAGTGCGTATGCGCCGGGATGTTGGTGATGCTCGCGCTCACCGGCCGTCCGTCCGCGCCCATGGTGATGCTCACCGTTCCGGCGTAAACGTCGTGCCCGTCGCGCTGCTCGTTCGTCTTTGTCAGACCGTCCACACCGCTGGGCATGGTGCTCGTCTGCGCGTTCAGCAGGTCGAGGTCGTGTTCATTCCACAGCTTCACGTCAAAGGTGAACGTCTTGCCGTAGCCCTTGTCGCTTCCCGTTCCCGCAAGCGCTTTCGTAATCTCAATCGATCCGATATAGCGCTCGTTGGTGAACGTGTAGCCGATGATATTCGGCTTTTCGTTGTTCTCCGTTTGGGTCGTTTTGAGCGTGTAGCCCTCGTCTGCGTGCTTCTCGCTCATCGCTTCCGTCACGATGATATCCGCGCCGTCCGGAACGTCATCGATCACCGCCGTCTCGCCCTTCTTCAGGGAGATCGTCTGTACGTCCTTCCGTCTGAAATCGATCGTTGCCGTTTGGCCGTTCACCGTGTAGGTGTACGCGCGGTAAACCGCCGCATCGGACAGCGCATCGTCCTTCTTTTCGATTCTGACGTTAAAGTCAAACGCATCGCCCTCGTTGGCCATTTGGCCGAGCACGTTCTTCGTGATGCTCACGCTGTGCGTGTCGCGCACGTTGGTGATCTGAACCGAGGAGGCCGTTTCTTCCGAAATCGTTCCCTTGTTCTTTTCGGTCGTGCTGCTGTTCCCGTCCGCATAGCTGACGATAAAGCCCATGTCGCGATACGTCTGTTCGTCCTCGACAACGGCATAGCTCGTCCCTTTCGGCAGGTCCTCAAAGGTCACGACCTCGCCGTTATGCAGGCTCAGCGTCAGCGTCACCGTCTGGCCGACCCGCTTCTGTTTCACCGGATACGTGGTCTTTTCGCCCTCGCTCGGCATATTCGAGCGGCCGACGTGGCCGTCCAGCGACACCTTCTCGTTTTCCAGCGTCAGGGTGACGTCATACGTTTCCGTATCCGCCGCCAGGCCCTTGCCCACGCCCGTGCCCGTCGCGGTCTTGCCGATTTTCAGCTTGCCCGCGCTGCGCACGTTGGTAAACAGCGCCGTCTGGTTTTCGGCGTCCACAACCCTGTTCGACGTAGACGCGCCAAACTTCATGTCCTCATCGTAATAGGCCGCATAGCCCCACTCCGCGAATCCGTCGTTTTCGGTTACCGTGTAGCTTGCGCCATAGAGAATGTTGTCAATCGTCACGCTGACGTCGGGTTCCGTCTGCGAAACAGCGATCCGGATGTCCTGAATCGTCACCGTGCGGTTTTCAACGGTCATTGGACTGCCCATCGGAACCTTCGGCAGATTGTCCGCGTCGCTCAAATCCACGCCAGCCGGATAGGTGATCGCCGCAGTAAAGCTGAACTTGCGCTCGCTGATCGGATCTTTGCCTTCGATCTTCTTGCGGATCGCAAGCGAACCGGCGTTGCGGACGTTTTTCAGTTCAACCCTGGCTTCCTTGTCCGTGGCTATCATACCGCTTCCGCCGGACGTATAGGCGCTTGCGTCGATGTTGTAGCCCTGCGCCCGCTCGTCCGTCTCCTCGACGGTGTAGGCCGTGCCGACCGGAATCTCTTTGATCGTCACCTTCTGGCCGCCGCGGATCTTCAGCGTCGCTTCGCCGTTCTTCACGGTCAGCGTCGTCTCCGCCGCGCCATCCATCGGATAATCGCCATCCACCGGCACAATATCATTGCGGCTGAGTCTGATTTTCACGGTAAACGCGTCGTCGCTCAAAACCGCGTTGCCCGCCGTCGTCTTGGAAATCGTCAGATCGCGGCGCGCCAGTTCGTTCTTCAAAACGATGCTTCCGTCCTCGCCGTCGGAGATCTCCGCGTTTGGGATCAGATGGCCCTGTCCGTCGTCTTCAAGCGTCACGGTCACAGTGTACTTCGTCTTGTCGTAGGTCACGCCGTCGAAAGCGGGCGTATCCACCTCTTCAATCTGATAGGTGTACGTCATGCCTTCCCAGTCGCGCTGTGTCCAGCCCGTCTCCGGAATGGTCGCGTAGTTCATCGTCAGGTCGAATTTTCCGTTTTCATCCGCCTGCACAAAGACCGCGTTCTCCTCGACCGTGACGTTTCCGCCCGCCGCAACGCGTTTGGTCAGGTTCGGGTCATCCGGACTGGTGACCCGGATGCGGAAGAGGTTGGCATACCGCTCCAGCTCAACCTGCGTTCCCTTCGCAAAGACCTTCTTCTGCGCCGTGAGCATATACGTGCCCGCCGCGCTGTACAGATCGGTCGCGTCCACGTAATAGGTCTTTCGGCTGTCGGCCTTAAAGTCGCCGGGCAGCGTGTTCATGCCTTCCAGCACGAAGCAGCTGTGCTTTTCGCCGTCGATTTCAACCTCGCCGTGCGGCGCAATGCCCTCCTTTCCGCTGAACGTCGCGCCCGTGCTCAGATACGGCGCGGGAGCGCTCGTTTCAACAACCAGATAGCTGTCCGCATAGGTCAGATACGCGCTCTGCGTGCTGACAAAACTGTACACATTGCCGCTCGACGTCATCTCGCCGACCTTCTTCGCCGCCGAAACCGCGGTCAGATTGTCGAGTTCCTCCGTCGTATATGGGCCGTAAATCGCGAACACCGCATCGGAAACAGCCGCGTTGTTGTCCGCCTCCTTGGTGATTTCAAGGTCGCGCACCGGCACGAGGCCGACGTCCACCTGCGGATAACCCAGCTGGTTGTTCTTCACCATCTCTTCGGTGGGCACCGGCAGATAGAACCACTTGGTCGCCGCGCCGCCGTTTCCTTTGGCCACGAAATCGCTGTCCTCATCGGAGGCGATCGGGTTGTTCACGCCCTTCCTGGTGACCCTGAAGCTTTCCGGAATGCCGCTCAGCGTAAGCTGATACGTATAGCGTTCCGAACCGGACAGGTTGGTCGCCACAACGTCCCCGGCCGAATCATTCGGATCGTTTTTCAGACTGGCAAGCTTCACCGCCGCAAACAGCTCGTCAAACTGATAGCTGCCGTCGGTGATCGTCTGCGTCTGCGTCGTCGGGCGGTAACGGTTATACCGCTGGCTGAGCTGCATGGTCAGCTGCTTGCCTTCGCCCGTGTACGCGTAATTCGGTTCGACCGACAGGTCTTTGGACTGAATGCCGTCGCCGTTGAAGTCGATCCAGACGCGGTTGCCCAGCCATACTTTCTCCGGGATGATCGCCACGCGCGCCACGTCGCTCGCCACGCCGCTGTGCTGGTCATAGCTGAGCCGCGCAATGTTGTTTGCCGTCGTGAAGTAAACGGAAGAATCCGTCACCTCAGGCGCAGAGCAGGTGTATTCAATCAGCACGCGCTCCTTGCCCGCCAGCGGCTGGGTCAGCATCACGGCAAAGCCGTGGACATCTGCCGGGGCCATGCTCGTCGCCCAGCTGTTTCTGATGTTGTCGGCGTCGAAATAGTCGTTATAGGTATTCCGGTTCTGAGACGTGATCTTCTTCTGCGTGAAGTAGACCGTGTAATCTTCGCCGGGTTTGAGTTCCGTGGAGCTTCCGTCCGCCGCGTATTTGGTCACGCTGATGGCCGTGCTCTCCAGCGCCACATCCCATTTGGAATCTCTGGTGCTGCTGTCGTTTCGCCAGTCGTCCGTGTGCGGCAGTTCGTCCATCACGGCGACGTTGGTTGCCGGCGAGAGCGACGGGTTCTCCACCAGAATTCTGTAATAGATCCGGTTGATTTCGTTGTCCTTTTCGGTCTTCGCGCCGGTCACGGCCACGTTCGACCCGCTGACAAATTTGTCCTTGCCGGTAATCGTGCCCGCCACATACTTGGAAATCGTCAGCGCGGAAGGCTCCGCCGACCTGTGCTCGGCCTTCGCCGAAATGCCGTGCTGGCCTTCAAAGCCGGGCAGTTCGCCGCTCTGGCTGTCGCCGGGCTGCTGCTTCACCATGCCGGTGATCTCGTTGCCCGCTTCATCGACAAACGGCACGCCGAATGGGTTCTTCGTGTTCTTCACGGTCTGCACGCCGCTCATCGCATAGGCGATGTTGGCATCCATGCCCGTGTTGTGCGCGATAATCTGCTCCAGAATGCGTTCGCCGACGAACAGCGCGTCCACCGTCAGGGTGATCTTCTGGCCCGCTTCCAGCCGGCCGTCGCCCCGGACCACAACCGTGTAGCCGTCCTGGGATACCGTCGTCGTCAGCTTCAGCGCGGCGTTGTCGCTCGTCGCTTCCGCCTTCACGGCCATGGCCTGACGCGGCAGCGTATCGACCAGAATCGGCGCCTCGATTGCGGGCAGGTTCTCCGCCTGACCGCTGATATTCTCAAAGACAATCGTATAATGTGCGCCGGAACCCGCGCTCACCGTCAGGCTGTTGCTCTTGGGGTTGGTGGCTTCCGCTTCCACGGTCACGACATAGTCGCCCGTGTTCGGGTTCTGCACAATCTCCGCGCGCTGCACCTGTTTGGTGATTCTGGCTTTCGGCAGGCCGATCGACGAATCCGCATCGCGGTTCGCCGCATCCGTATAGGTCTTGCTGACGCTCTCCTGCGACTTCGCGCCGATGGCATAGGCCAGGTTGAGGCCTGCCGTATTGCGCACACCGCAAACGCGGTCGATTGCTTCGCCAGATTCCTGATGGAAGCGCATCGTCACCACAATCGGCGTATCCTGCCTGAGGCCCGCAGGGATATCCCGGCCGTCCCGCATATGATACGCGATCTTGAAGCCCGTGTAGATGCAGCCGCCGTCTTCCGCTTTCAGGGAAACGTCCGCGCCGCTGTCGGTCACGTCGATGTTCGACTGAATCAGCGTCTCCTGCGTGCCGATCAGGCCGTAAACATCCGCATAGATTCTGTCGCCTTCCGCCGCCGTGCCATAGGCCTCCTCCAGCTGCGCAAAGCTCATCTTGCCGACGGTCACGCCTTCCACAAAGTGCTGCGTCTGCACGGTTTCCGCGCCGCCGTCGAGCCAGCCGCTCTTATTGCCGAGCGCGTCCACCGTCTGATATTCGACCTTGTTGTCCGTAATCACGAAGCTGCTCATCGGGTAGCGGATTGCGTCGTTCGCGTCTGCCGCGCCGCTGTCGCTCGTCGTCTTCCGGATTTCAAAGGTCACCGTCTGCCAGCTTCCGTCCGCCTGCGTGTTTTGCAGGTTGCCCAGCTTTCCGCCGGCCTCGCCGTTGACCGCCGAAACGGTCTTATCCAGATACGGATCGCGGTTCGGGATGTTGGCGAACGCCGCCGCGGCAAAGCCGCCTTTGTTCGTCAGCACCGCTTCTGCCTTCGTGTGCCACGGCATGCCTGCGGACTGCGAAGCCTCTGTTTCGATATAGTCCGCCGGAGTCGTCGTTTCCGCGAAAGCGTAATTGCCGCTCTCGACATACGACGTGATGACGTAGGTATACCGATACCCCTGCTCGTCCGTGTAATACGTTCTGTCCTTCGCAAGCGTATACGTCTTTTCGCCGATTTCAAGCGTCTGCGGCGCTTCCGTCCTGTCTGCGGCGGTCGGTTCGAGGTTCGCAAACGCATAGCTGTGCGTCTCGTCCATGCCGTCCGTCTCCGCCGCGCTGAACTTCGCGCCGACGACCAGCGCGCTCTTGTTTTCATAGTCGCGCTTGAGGATCACCAGTCTGCCCTTCGGCTCGTTATATGCGTTGAAGTGCAGCGTGCTGAACAGCTCGTTCGGATTGGCCATCAGTTCTTCGCCTGTGACGACGGTATAATAGCCCGCCGCGCCGTCAAGCTCGGAAACATCCTGCTCGGCCGTGCTGTGGTTCGCGTCCGTCTTTTTGAAATCGTAATAGGCCTTGTAGCCCTGGCTCACCGGGTTCAGGTACGGCTTGGCGGGATCGTCGCCGATCGCGCCCGCGTCCGGCTGCTCAAAGACGACATACGCCTCGCCCTCTTCGAGCCTCGGCAGATACGGGAACAGCACGTCGCCGTTTGCGTCGGAGGTCACCGTCTGATACAGATACGGCTGTCCGTCGCTAAGCAGAACCTCGTGCAGTTCGCCGTCCGCGTCTTTCTTCATGATGCGAAGCACAGCGCCTTCGACAACCGGCGTATCGTCGTCGCGGTTGCTTCTCACGCTGCCGAACACGCGAACCTGAACGGATACGCCGCGCGTATTCACCATCGAAATCGTGTTGGCCACGCTGCCCGCCGCCAGATCAATCTGCGCGTCATACGCCAGCTGATAGCTGTAATTCGGCGCGGAAATCTCTTCGACGTAATAGGTGTACGGCGTGCCGTCCGTCATCGCGTCTTCCGGCGCATAGACTTCGTTCAGCTGCACCATGCCGTCCGCGCCGGATTTGAAGCGCGCCGCGTTTTCACGCGCGCCCGTCCAGTCGCCAAACGGCGTGCCGCTTTCACGACCCGCATAATAGCGCTTATTGTTCTGCTCGTCCAGCGTATACAGCGAGAAGAAGCAGTTTTCCAGCGCAGTCGGCGTTTCGCTTTCGCTCAGCCGTCTGGTCTTCTCAATCTGACCCGCCATCAGCGTGCCGGCGTTGACAAAGTCAACCTTCAGCTGGCGCTGAACGTCCATCGCGTTGTAACGCGTGACGGTCACGTCCCGGCTGCTGGTGATCCGGCCGTTCGCGACGGTCGTGCCGTTGTAAACAGGCGTCTCCGGGTTTCCATTCAGATAGGCCGCGGACTTGGCGAACCAGTAGCCCACGCTTTCGTCCATGCTTTCCACAACGGTGTATGCGCCCGGATCGAGCCGCACGACGACGGACTGACTCCGTTCAGTCTCGGTGAAGCCGCCGAGCGTAATCGGCTGCTGCGCCACCTTCTGCCAGCTTTCGGTTCCATGGGCATCGACGACGCGCATTTCCAGCTCGGCCGCTTCCGTCGTCCCCTTCTTATAGACATAGAAGGCGACGCTTTCCGGGATGCTCTGCGTCTGAGAAGGCTCAAACGTCTTGGTGATTTCCAGATACGCGCGCGGCGTGTTGGTCACATCGATGGTGTGATCGGTGATCGTCACGCTGTTGTTCGCGTCCTGGCGGCCCGCGTCGCTCTGATTTTTGAGCGTTGCGGAAGCGAAGAGCTGAACTTCGCTCGTGTAGCTCTTGCTCTTCCCGCTCTTATCCAGATGCTCGTAATCCTCGTCGCAGATGACGCGGAACCACGTCGTAAACAGCTGCCCAGCGTTCACCTGTCCCTGCGGAATCGTCTCGACCAGCTTATACCAGCCGGAATACAGGCCGTCAAACGTGATTTTGCCCGTTTCGGCGTCCGTTGTGCCCGTATGCGGCAGATACACATAGCCGATCTTCGGATAGTTCAATTTGCCCTCGAACTCGTCCTGCGATTTGAACGGGCAGAAATACAGGGCAAAATCCGCCGCAATCGGCTTCAAATCCGCCGTATCGCCGCTCCGATCGCTGACCTTGTGAAGGGTGACACTCGTCGTCGCCGGGTTGTAAACCGTAATCGGTTCGTCAGCCTCAACGTCCGCGCCCGCGATCGTCAGCTTTCCGCCGTTGAGCAGCTTGAAATACCGGTTGACCACTGCGTTCGGGTTCCAGTTTGCAGCCACCGGCGTTTCATCCAGCGTCTCGGCAATCGCGTACTCGGCCTGCGGATAATTGCCCGCCTCGCTCGTGCGATAATCCCAGATCGGAAGGCTGAAAATGACCTCGCCCTTTTCGTTCGTGGTCTGTCGTGTGTTCGCCAGCGCGCTTTCGTTGCTGCTCAGAACCGCGCTCTCGCCATCGGAATAACCAATCTGAATCGGCGCGCCCTCGACCAGATTCCCAGCCGCGTCCCGCTTGATGACGGTCAGCGAATGGAAACGCGTATTCGTGGAGCAGACGGCAATCTGGCTCTTGTACTCGCCCGTGGTGAACGTCAGTCGGTTGGCCGACGTGCCGTTCACATTCTCGCCGTCAAACACAAAACCGCTCTTGTCGGTCTGCACGCCCTCGATTACCGGCGCGGTTGTCTCTTCAATCGTGAACTTCGTCTGGCGCGGCAGCTGCACCGTCGTCTCATAATGGTTCGCGTTGTTCAGCGTGACATGGGTATACACATTGCCTTTTGCATCCGTGATGGTGTAAACCGCATCCGTGCTTCCCTCTCCGCCGTAATAGCGCTTGCCGTCCACATACTTGGCGACCGTCAGATAGGTCATCTCGCCGAGGATGTTCTTGATGGCGTTGTCCTGTCCGTCTTTGTTCAGATAATCGTCTGCAACCGTCACGTAATCCGCATCCTGCGCATTCTTGACAGCCTTCACATGCAGGGCATACTGCTCCTGCATATAAACCATGTTAATCGGGTAATCCTTCTCGCGGAGGATGAAATCGGCCTCGTAGAAGGGTTGTCCGTTTTCATCCACGTCCAGCTTCACCGGGTTATCCGGATTGGCTGCGCCGCCGTTTTCCGTATAGAGCGTCTCCAGCGAAACGGTGATGCTCACGCCGTAGCTCGCGCTCATGCCGCTCTCGCAGCCTGTGACAAATTCTGTGCTGAACGCGCCGCTGCCCGTGACGGCCTCCAACAGGCCGTTCGCGTTTTCGCGCGCAAGCAGGAGTTCAAAGGTCACGCCCGCCAGCGGCCGAAGCTTGTCGACCAGGTTCTTGTCCTTCGCTTCGGTGGACGACCAGTATTCCTTATCCAGCTTCACTTGGAACAGACCCTTGAACTCGGTCCCCCCGCCGCTCGTCACATCGGCCTCGTTGTATGCGTCCACTTTCGTCACGGCATTGACCTTTGTCGCCGCAGCAGACCACACGCCGCCGTAGACCTTCTGATAGCCGCCTGCGTGGTTGATCTTCACCTCCCGGAACAGGAAGGTATATTCGCCGACGTCGTCGCCCAGGTCAAAAGCGTCCGTCATGAACGCGCCCGTGCCCATGCCGCTCGCGCCGGTTTCATAGGTGATTCCGTCAGTAATCAGTTTGCTCTTCTGCGGTTCGGCGGTGAAAATAGCTTCCAGCTCCGCTTCCCGGCCAGTATATTCGCCTTTTTTCACCGTGTCTCCCGCCTGCGGCGCTTTAAACGCTCTGTTGCGGTCCAGCAGTTCGCGCTGTTCTTCCGTCAGGTCGCTCGTGCGGATGGCGTAAACCTCAAACTGGCAGTAATCCAGCCGCTGCGTCTTGTCGTCGACAACGCCTTCCGTCGCCGCGCCGTCTGCAAACTGAACCGTGTAGCCGATCTTGTTCAGCTTCAGCTGCACATAGTCCTTGTAATTGGTGATGCTGCTCTGACTGTCGTTCTGATTCTCGGTCTCTTCGCCCGTCAATTCAACATATTTGAAGTTCTTCTGCACATCCTGATAATCGCGCGGCTCTCTGTTGTACGTCGCGTTTTCGCTGTGCGCATGATCCGAATCTTCGGATTGATAGGCGCAGTATCCGTCCGGAACTTTCGTTTCCACGAGCACATAGTGCTTGAGGCCGTGCAGATCGGAGATCGTCGCAGTCGGGTTCGTCATGTTGAACGACTCAACCTGTTCAAGCGTGCCGTCGTCCTTCACTTCGTAGAGCGTCATCGTCGCGCCCGTCAGCGGATACTCCGGCGCGTTGCCGCGCTTCAGCTCATATTCCTTCTTGTAGTTCAGGCTGACGTTGAGAGCGGCCTTCGGCTCATTTTTAAACGTCAGCGTCTGGCTGGCATTTTCGTCCAGCTCGAACTGCTGCCCGTCTTCCGCCTTGAAATACCTCTGCGCCGCCTGCTCCTGCTTCACCGTGTACGTCAGCGCCGTGGTTTTGTCGTTCGGATCGCCGTAAATCGGCAGGCCGGACAGCTCAAACGCCTGGCTTGCGCCCTTTCCGCCCGTGTAAACCAGCGTGTTCGTCGTTTCGTCGAGCACAAAGCCGGTTTCCAGCAGCGCCCGATAGGCATAGCTGTCCTTCGCGAGGTTCGACGCGTCCACCGAGACCGTGAACTCCGCCAGATCCTTCGCGTTCACATAATCGATGTCCGCGGGCTTCGTGCCCAGCTTTTCCTTCTTCTCGTCGCACAGCTCAACCGTCAGGCTGCCGACGTTCGCCGTGTTGGGAACAGTCGGATTGTCCGCCCGATTCGTCTCGCTATACGTCAGCGGCCCAAAGACGCTGTCGTTGAGCATCATGTCGCCGGAAACCGCCGTTTCCCTGACATAGTACGTGCCGTAAGCCGGGATGGTGAACACGCCGACCGCCTGATCCGGCTTGCGCACCGTGACCGGCTCACCGACCTGCCGCATGTTCTCGTCGTACAGGGTAAACGTCGCAAAGCTGCCGTTCTCCACCTCGGCCGGGAAGTCTTTTTTCACCTCAAGCTGATACTTCCGCAGGTCAACCTGTCCGGCCTTCTGGCTGTCGTCGCCCGCCGCAACCGTCAGCCAAACGAGTTCCGTATTCAAATAGTAGTTCTCCGGTGCGGCCAGCTCCTGCAAATAATAGGAAGTTTCTTCCTCCACCGGGAGCACCAGTTCGATTCTGCCGTCCGCGTCCGTCGTGAAGCGATACGCGTCCGCCACATTTTCGGGCTGGGTCAAGCGCCCCGCTTCATCCACAATGGCCGCCGTCTTTTCCGTCAGCACGCCGTCCGTCAGCGTCCGCCCGACCAGATAGGTCTTGCCATCCGCTTTCCGGGTCAGCACGGCATAAACCGCGCCGGGCAGTGTCGCGTTGTCGCTGCCTTCCTTGGTGAAGGTCGTCTTGCCGACCTGACGCGTGTTGGTGACGATGATCGTCTTGCCCGTACCGTCGTTCAGCGTCACGCTCCGCTCGCTGTACGTCACCGCATAGCCTTCTGCCGCCGCTTCGACGACGGTATAGGTCACCACATGGCCGTTTTCGTCCCAGCCGCGCAGCGAAAGGGTCTGGCTCGCCTCGTTCTGTTCACCGTCGGTCGTCAGTTCAACCGTCCGGCTCGGCAGCGCGTCGCCCGCTTCGCAGGCAGCCTGAACCGTGATCGT
Source organism: uncultured Eubacteriales bacterium (assembly GCA_900542445.1). GTDB lineage: Bacteria > Bacillota > Clostridia > Christensenellales > Aristaeellaceae > Ventricola. The sequence continues at coordinate 42,011 of UQNN01000007.1, forward strand.
CCACGTTTGTTCTTTGTTCAGGCCGCTCACATCGACAAGCCGCTTCGTGATGGTTAGCTCCTGCTGCTTGATGAAGAAATAGTCGGCGTTCTGGATTCTCGCGTCGTCCGTAAAGGTGATCTGAATCTCCGCTTCGGGCTTCTCCTCCTCGCGGTTCTTCTTGCTCGCGTAAAACAGACCGTCCGTCTGTTCGTTGCTCTCCACCTTCACGCAGTAGGTGATGCGGTTCCCGTCCCCGTCGAATCTCGGCAGATAGACGGATTCCGCCTCATCCAGCGTCGTCTGCTTCACCGGCTCCGTCTCGCCGTCGCGCGTGATGGTCACCGTGTAATGGCTTTGATCCGCTTCCAGATTGGCGCCCCGCTCATACTCGCGCAGATAGGCTTTCAGGTTCAGCAGACCATCCGTCGAATAGTTCTTCACGGCGTTGTCGTCCGTCATCCGCGTCTGACTGCCCGCCTCGATGAGGACAATCCTGTTATCCGCCTTGGCAAAACCGTCGGATACGTCCGTTTCTTCCATCGTATAGGTATCCGCGGGCAGATAAACCGTGGTCGGATTTCCGTTTTCGACCTTCACCGTGTAGGTGCGGCCGTTCTGCGCGGTCAGCGTAAACTCCGCGGAAAGGCTGGAGTTTGTATCTTGCGTGCCGTCCGGCGCATAGAACATCTTTTCGAGGATAAACTGGCCGTTCTGCGCGTTGTAATCCTCGAACTCGGCTTTCACCGCGTTTTCTTCCGTTCCGGCCGTCACCGTCACAAGCTGATACGGATAGAACGCCTCGCCGATTTTGATCGTCTGGTCACCCGGCTTGACGTTGGTATAGCCCGCTTCCATCCCCGTGCGCACCACATAGTAGTCGCCTTCGGGCAGTTCCCGGCTCGTCTCAAACGCGCCGATCCGGTCGGAAAGCTTCGCGTTCTCGCCAAGCACCAGCTCGCCCTTTTCGTTGTGCGTCACTTCGCTGGCCTTATAAATCGCAAAGACCGCATCGCTGCCCGAATAGGCCGTTCTGTCCGCTACATCTGCCGCAAGCTTCACATACTGTTCCGGCAGGATGTAGCCGCCCTGACGCACGAAATGATAATACAGCGTTTTGCTGCTGTCGGCCGTCTTTTCGTCGCCGTCGCCGTAAACCGTGTAGTTCAGCGTCGAATCCAGCGTGACGCCCAAGCCCTTAAAGGCGGCGTCATCCAGCCGTTCGTCGTCGCAGTCCAGCTCAAAGTCCGCCCTGTCATAGATCAGGTTGACCGTGTAATTGTTGTACGCATAGACCGACGGATGAACGGTATTATCGCCGTCCAGCGCCGCAGTGTTGTGGATCGTGTTCCCTCCGTTTGCGGGCATTACGAGGCTGCGCGTGCCATCCCCGTTTTCCACAATATCGCAGGTGTAGGCGCTGTCTCCAAGCGTCACTGTGGCCTGCTTCGGATAGACCTTCGCGCCATTCTTTCCCGCAACCGGCTGAATCGTTTCCTGGAGCGTATAGCCGGAAAGATCGAGCACGCCATTGTCCACGTAGTCGCTGTTCTGGCGCAGAATCTCGCCCTGCGTTCCCAGCGCGCCCGTGCGCACCTGATAGGTGAAGGTTACCTCGTCGCCGTTTACCGTGTGCGTCACGGCCTCGTTCTGCACATCCCACGTCTTTGCTTCCGCCGCATTCCGGAAGGCGTTCGTGTGGATCGTTGCCTGATAGTCAATCGGCGTACCGGCGTAATCGTTCAGTTCGCCGTTTTCGTCATAGTAGCGCATCTTCGGCGTGATCGACGCGGAGAGTGAAACCGTCGGCGTGATGAGATCGCCGTCGGCATGTTCACCGTTATCGATCATGCGGCCAAAGAACGTATAATTCAGCGTCACGGCGTTGCTGCCGTCCGCGCGAACGACGCTTTGGACGCTGTCAACGTTCAGGGTATCCGTCCAACCTCCGTTATCGGTCGCGGAAATCCGCAGATTGCCGGGCGCGCTGATTTGCAGCTTGATATCGTCGTAGGAATCGAACGGGCGATATCGAATGTACTCGTCGAACGTCATCGAATACAGGTCAAACGCCCTGTATTCGGTCAGGTTCGAGGCGAGCTGGAAGGTCATGCTCAATGTAAAGGGGACGACCTCGCCCGTCTTCCACTGCGCCGCGTTCTGCGCCGGACGCAGGTTCGCGTAAATCAAGGTATCTTTTCCATTCTTTTCGACATCCCGAACGCGGTCGGCGAAAGACATGTGCGTTTCGTCCGTCGTCGTTTCAAACTCGGCTTCATAGGCTTCCTGCAAAGAGCCATACGTTTCGCCGCTTCTGAGGGTCTGCGCAACCGGCTTCTGCACCTGGCTGACCACTTCTTCGGCAATCGCCGTCGTCGGGCAAGAGCTGACGAGCATCGCGGCCGTCATCACCCAGGCCATAACCCTTTTCAGATGGTTCATCTTTTCCATCCTGTCCTCCAAAAACATGTCGCTCAGTCTTCAACCGATACCACAAAGCGCCAGTAATACTGCGCGTTGATTTTGTCGAGCTTTACCGTATAGCGCATCTCGTTTGCGCCTTCAACGTCTTCAAAGTGTTCGCCGTCCAGGCTGTACTGCCAGCGGATCGACCACTTCGCATCCGTCGGCTGGACGTTGACCACGGCAGTCATTTCCAGCGTGTCGCCATAAGCCAGGCCGTCGCTTCCGTTGCTGATCAGTTCCGTCTCAATCTGCACCGGCTGCCGGACGACCTTCGCATCCCAATGCGCCTGCAATTTGATTCTGCCGTCGCCGCTGTTGCGCAGATCCAGCTCGTTGCCGTCGCCGTCCAGCGCCGCAAGGGTGAGCATCGTTTCCGCATCGCCGTTTCGGCTCAGCGTCAGCGTCAGCCGACGGCCGCCGCAAAGCACCTCGCCGCCCTGCGCCACGCCGTCGTAGACCCACAGAACGATTTCGCCGTTTTCCCAACTGAGGGAAGCGCCGTCCATCCAGAAATCATCCGCCTGCCACGCGTCCGTGTCGCCGCCGATGGCTACCGCAAACGGCTCCAGCCGCACGCCGTCCGCGTTGTTCACGCCGATCGCCAGCCGCGCCGAATCGCCGTTTCCGTCCAGTCTGAGCTGCGCCCAGTCGATTGTTTCGATTTGCTCCTCCGGCTCAGGCGTGGACGTGGGTTCGGGCGTCACTGTCGGCTCAACCGTCGCCGTAGGTTCAGGCGTTGCCGTAGGTTCAAGCGTTGCCGTCGGCTCAATCGTTGCCGTGGGTTCGGGCGTCGCCGTATCTTCCGGCTCCTCCGTCGCTTCCGGTTCTTCCGTCGCTTCCGGTTCTTCCACGACTTCCGGTTTCTCCGTCGCTTCCGGCTCCTCCGTCGCTTCCGGTTCTTCCGTCGCTTCCGGCTCTTCCACGACTTCCGGTTCCTCCGTCGCTTCCGGCTCTTCCACGACTTCCGGCTCTTCCGTGGCTTCCGGCTCTTCCACGACTTCCGGCTCTTCCGTCGCTTCCGGCTCTTCCACGACTTCCGGTTCCTCCGTCGCTTCCGGTTCTTCCACAACTTCCGGCTCTTCCGTGGCTTCCGGCTCTTCTTCAGCCTCTTCCGTCTCAATCGGCGTTTCCGTCTCGCTGTAAACTTCAGATTCCGCTTCAGCTTCGGTGTATTCGGGCTTTCCGCCTTCTTCATACAAAACGATTCCTTCGCTCTGCTGCTCATCCTCCGCGTTCACGCGCATCGGAGACGCTGCGCCCAGCAACACCAGGCACAGCATCCATGCAAAAATTCTTCTTTTATTTTTCATATCGACATGCCCCTTTCGCCGATCTTTTTTGTCATCTTTCCATTGAAAGCCGCATATACTTCCCATAGGGGAAGATATATACCAATTTCTTCTCTATTTTATTCTACCACTCTTCCTTGTTTTTTTCAACTTACCAATGCACAAAGGAAACGTTTTAGATCTAATAAAAACGATAGATTTTTCTTTTATCCCGGCTCATATATAACGACGCTGCCAATTCTATATAATTCCCAGCGGATTACTTTCAATTTTTCTCTTGACAAGCCGCGCTGCATCCTGTATAATGATCTTGTTGTTAGAGATATCTAACACCTCCCTGAACCAAATTGCGGATGAAGTTTGACGCACTCCTCCGCAGCCTTGCAGGTTTGACGCCCCTGCAAGACACGCCCGCCTGAGCGGTATCAGGCAAGGACCACTCCCCCTGTTTTCTCCCTGTTTCTTAAAAAGAAAGACCCTGCCGGGCATGGACGCTGCCCGGCAGGGTCTTTCATATCCTTTTTATGGTTCCACCGTGATTTCCTGCCCGTCCGAAAACAGCGTCATCACGCCGTTTTCCTTCGCCGCATAGACCGTCGCGCCGTATTTCTGCAATCGAATGCGCACGCTGTTGGCGGGGTTTTTGCCTGTGATCAGCGCGACTTTCGGCTTTGCAGCCTCCACCCATTCGGCGCATGTCGCGGCCTCCGTTCCTCCGCGGGAGACGATCAGCGCATCGCACGCCGCCGCCGCGCCGGAAGAGACGATCTCCTTTTCGCCGTTTGAGGTAATGCAGCCCGTCACCACGACGCTCGTCTGCCCGTAATCGATGCGCAAGGTCAGGCCGTCGTCGCGGCTGTCCGTATGCTGGGTCCGCGCCGGGCCGATGAAGGTCACTCGCGCCCGTCCAAGCGTGAAAGTCATGTTCTGCGCCGCGGAGACGATCTGCGTCCCCTGCTTTTCCGCCGCGTCGATCATCTGCGCATAGGCCTTTCCCTTGGTCTGCGTCGGCGGCACAAAGAGATAATCCGGTTTGGTCATGCCAAGCGCCAGCTTCATCGCGCCGAGCTGCTCATCTTCCGAACTCATCGCCACCGCCGCGCTCAGATGGTTCGCGCCGCAGAGCAGCAGCTGGCCGCAGAGCGACGCGCCTGTTCCGCTGCCCGCGCCGAGCAGCATGGTATAGCCGTCCGCGCAGACGAAAACAGCTTCTCCGTCCCCCGCGCGCAGCGTCTTGACCGTCAGCCCGTTCGCATTTACGCCATATGCCCACTTAGGCAGTTTCTCCGTCATGCCGGAAAGATCCGGCGGTTGAATCTGACTCAGGTCGAAATCGCCGAGCCTGATTTCCGGCAGATGGTCCAGCTTGAGCGTCGGCGCGCCGGTCTGCGGATCGCTTTCCACAAAGCCCAGCACATGCGCGCCGACAAACACCAGCGCAATCACGCCGAGCATCAGCATCAGATTGGTCAGGCAGCCAACCAGACAGCCTTTTTTCCGCTTGCGTACATGAGATCGCCCCTCGCGCGCCATCAGGCCAACGCCTCCAACGCAGAGGCCAGCTTCTCGCAGTCCGCCGCCTCCGTCGCCCAGCTGGTCACAAAGCGGACGGCCACGCGCCCATCTTCCAGCTTTGCCCAGCGCTCATAGGCAAAATCCAGTTCCAGCGCGGCGTTCTGTTCTTCCGTCAGCACGGCGAAAATCTGGTTGGTCGTCGTCCTCTGGAAGAAGGGAATGCCCGCGCGCTCCATGCCCGCGCGGATGAGATCGGCCATTTCATTGGCATGCTTCGCCCACGCGAAATAATCGTCGTGCTCCAGTGCCGCCAAAAACATCACGCCGCCGAGCCGTCCCTTGGCGATCATGCCGCCGTTATGCTTAATCATATAGCGGAAATCCTTTTGCAGCGCTGGATTGACGATAACCATCGCTTCGCCGAAAAGCAGGCCATTTTTCGTGCCGCCGATGTAGAAACAATCCGCCAGCGCGGCCAAATCTTTGAGCGTCATGTCGCACTCCGGGCTGGTCAGCGCGCTGCCCAACCGCGCGCCGTCCACAAAGAGGATCAGTCCCAGCCTGTCGCAGACCTCGCGAAGCGCTTTCAACTCGTCCAGATGATACACCGTGCCGATTTCCGTCGGCTGGCTGACGTAGAGCAGCCTCGGCGCAACCATGTGCTCGTCCGTGTGCAGCGCACAGACGGCTTCCACACCTTCCGCCGTCACTTTACCGTCCTTCGCCGCGCAGGGCAGCACCTTATGCCCCGTCGCTTCCACCGCGCCGGTCTCATGCACGTTGATATGTCCCGTCGGCGCGCAGATAGCCGCCTCATACGGGCGCAGGAACGCCGCAATCGCGATGCTGTTGGCCGACGTGCCGCCCGTCATGATATGCACCGCCGCGCCCGGCTGGCCGCACTTTTCGCGGATCACATCCGCCGCGCGCAGGCTGTATTCATCCAGTCCGTAGCCGCAGGTATGCTCCATATTGGTTTCCATCAATCGCCGCATCACCAGCGGATGCGCGCCCTCGCCATAGTCATTCATGAAAAATGTCTTCACGGTTATCCCTCCCGTTTCATCGTTCCGATCATCATCGTTTCGTCAATCGTAATCTGCTTCATGCCGCTCAGATCGAGGCTGTCCACATCGACATTGGCCAGCATCGGGGTCATCTTCGCCAGACGCACCGCCAATTCCCCATCGACGGGCATCGTATAGGCGATCTTCCGCTCTTCAAGCACATTGACATGCGCATGGGCATAATCCAAAACCTGCGCGCCGTCATACGCTTCCAGTTTGCCGCCCGCCGCCTCCCGCAATTCATGCAGATAGCCCGCTCTCGGCGCAAGCTTGATGAGCACACCGTCCGTCTTGAGGATACGCCCAAACTGCGCGTAATTCGCGGGGGTGAATACATCGAGCGCCGCGTCGCAGCAACCGTCCGCCAGCGGGATATTCGCCAGATCGCCGACGAAATACGTCGCCTGCTTATCCCCCTTCGCGGCGAGCAGCACGGCCTCCTTCGCCAGATCAAATCCGACGCGAATCATCTTTCTTTCCGGGCAGACGCTCCGCAGATAATATCCCTCGCCGCATCCCGCGTCCGCCACAACAGGGCATTCGGCCTTTACGTATTTTTCCAGCGCTTCGCCGATGGCCGCAACGACCGGTGCGAACACGCCCGCTTCAAAGACCTTCGCGCGGCTTTCAAACAGCTCCTTTTTATAGAAAGACTGTTTGGCGTTCGGCGCAAAATTCACGTGCCCCTGCCTGGCGATATCGTAGCAATGGCCCTTTTCGCAGAACAGGCTTTTGCCTTCCTGACGAAAACTGCCCGAACAGATCGGGCAGCGAAGAAGCGCGACGGCTTCATTTTGCATGGTATACCTTTCTTGGGGCTTCGCCCCAATCCGGGAAACGTGCATAGGGGCGCTGTCCTCTGCCTGCGGCAGACGCGCCCGTTTCACGAACGCCATTCTGGCTCCTTGCAGTTTCCAATTTCCGCCATGCTGATTCCCGCACAGCGGGCGCATGGCTCCAATTCCCCGGCAGGGAACTGAGTTTCCTGCACCTTCCACCTCTTTATCGCTGCGCGATAAAGGATAAAAAAACCTCAATACTTGCATTCCATCGCCGTAAGGGCGCGCGTCCGCTCTTTATTCAGAGACAGCGGAAAGATTCCCCATATAACGAAAGGGGGTTAGAAATAATCCGAGAAATACGGCTGTTCGATAGGGATGATATCTTCCAGAATGCGCACGGCGGTGTCATTCGCCTGAAGTCTCTCGACGCGCTTGAGATATGTCGGACGCTTATAGCCGTAGAACATCGCCGTCAGCGTCTGAATGTCGCAGCGAACGGTTTCGCCGCGCGTGCCGCCGCGCTCCAAGATGGTATCACCCGCCGCGTCCCAGCGGAGGGAAAAATCACCGCAGTTGCATTCCATAATCGGATCGTCGATGATGAAATGCAGGTCGTCGTGAATGGAGATGATATCAAACGGATACTGCCGGATGAACTCTTCAAAATCGACGATCCGCGCCATGATATACGGCTCGATTTCCTCCTGAATTTCGCTGTCTTCCAGCAGAAACGCCATCGGTTCGTTGGTGTAGTTGTTGCCGACAACCTTGTCGATCATCGAGAAATGGGCGGAGATATAGTTCCACAGGCCGTGCCGCGCCTCCTGATTGATATAGACCAGTTCCTTGATGCGGAACACGTCGTTGGCGATATAATAGACGAGGTATCCGGTCGGCTTTTCGTTCGCGTCGTAATACACGGCGACAAGCACGTCGTCGGCCTCCCAGCGCCAGTATTCCTCCCATTCCAGCTCGTTGCGCTTGAGCGCGCCGTGGCGCATGGCGGAAAACGCGTCGTGTACGCGGTGCACATCCTCGCTGTCGATATCCACGCGCTCCACCATGCCGCCGACCTTGTGGTGTTTGGGCAGCTGGGTATCCTTGATGGTGTAGGTCATCTTATCCGAAACGATTTCCCAGCCCTTTTTGCGGTAATACGGAATCAGATACGGGAAGAGCATCGATACGCACTGGTGGTTTTCGCGCATGTTGTCCAGCGCTTTTTTCATCAGGTGCGCCATCAGCCCGCGCCCCATGTATTCCGGATAGGTCGCCACGCCGGTCACGCCGCCCATATTGTACATCGTGCCGAACAGATTGACCTGCATCGGATACACGCTGATCTGAGAAGCGAGTTTCTCCCCGTCGAACCAGCCGAAGGATTCCGTCTTTTTGAGTACAGGCTTTTTGCTGCGCTCCATCTCCTTCTGATTCCAGCCCAAAGAGGCCAGCTCGCTGTCCGTCACCTGAAACGCATAACGAAGCAGCGCATTATACTGCGCGGTGTCGTCCACCGTCAGCCTGCGCATTTGCAATCGATCTTCCAGTTTTCCCTGCCTCATGGTATCCTTCCTGTTCGCATTCTCGTTTCAAAGTCTGTCAAAATCGCATATAGTATAGCATAAAGCCCGCCTTCATTTCAAGGCGGGTTCTGATGGGCTGTTTATTCTTCGTCGTCGAGGTTCGGCAGGTCGTCCATGCTGTCGTCCGCCGGCTTCTCCTCGTCGTCATCCGACGCGCTCTGCACGATGGGCGCATTCTTGCCCATCAGCTCGGCGCGGACGAGCTTGTCGATTTCCGCGGCAATCTCCGGGTTTTCCTTGAGGAATTTGCGGGTATTCTCGCGGCCCTGGCCGATGCGCTGGTCGCCGTAGGAGAACCACGCGCCGGACTTATGGATGATATCCAGCGCCACGGCATTATCCAGCAGGCTGCCTTCCTTGCTGATGCCCTCGCCGTAGAGAATGTCGAACTCCGCCGTGCGGAAGGGCGGCGCAACCTTGTTCTTGACGATCTTCGCCTTCGTTCGGTTGCCGACGACGGTCGTGCCGTCCTTGAGCTGTTCGCCGCGGCGGATGTCGATGCGCACGGACGCGTAGAATTTCAGAGCGCGGCCGCCCGGCGTCGTCTCCGGATTGCCATACATCACACCGACTTTCTCGCGCAGCTGGTTGATGAAGATGCAGGTCGAGTTCGTCTTGTTAACAATGCCCGTCAGCTTGCGCAGCGCCTGGCTCATCAGGCGCGCCTGCAAACCGACGAAGGAATCGCCCATTTCGCCGTCGATTTCGGCCTTCGGCACCAGCGCCGCAACCGAGTCGATGACCACGATATCGATCGCGCCGGAACGCACCAGCGCCTCACAGATTTCCAGCGCCTGCTCGCCCGTATCCGGCTGAGAGACATACAGCTGATCCACGTCCACGCCGAGCTTACGCGCATAAACGGGGTCGAGCGCATGTTCCGCGTCGATGAACGCAGCCACGCCGCCCATCTTCTGCGCTTCCGCAACGACATGCAGCGCGACGGTCGTCTTGCCGGAGGATTCCGGACCGTAGATTTCCACTACGCGGCCGCGCGGTAGACCGCCCACGCCCAGCGCCATATCCAGATCCAGACAGCCGGTCGGAATCACCTGAATATCCCGCGACGCGCGTTCGCCCATGCGGATGACCGCGCCCTTGCCGAACTGCTTTTCAATGCCGGCCAGCGCGATATCCAGCGCGCGCTTTTTCTCCGTTCCGTCGTCATTGGCCGGGATGGTCGTCACCGTTTTTGAGGACTTCTTGCCCTTATCGCTTGCCATATTGCCCCTCCTGTATGTATTCGCCCTTCAGCCCTGACGGCCGGCTCCCCTTCAAAGGGGCGCTGTGGGCTACTCAAAGTATCTTTTCACCGCCGCGCGGCGCACCATATCCAGCGCCTTGAGCGTCGCCAGCCTGCGCACCCGCGCGCGGTCGCCGCCCAGCTGCAACCGCTCAACCGTTACGCCGTCTTTGTCCGCGCACGCGACATAGACCAGCCCGACGGGCTTTTCCTTAGTCCCTCCGCCGGGGCCCGCAATGCCCGTCGTCGCCACAGCGATGTCCGCGCCGCTTTTTTCGCGCAGACCGCCGGCCATTTCGGCCGCCGTCTGCTCACTGACCGCGCCATAGGCCGCCAGCGTTTCCGGCTTCACGCCGCAGTATTTCACCTTCGCCTCGTTGGCGTAGGTCACATGCGCTTCATACAGACATTCGGAAATGCCGGGATAATCCACCAGACTGGCCGCAACCATGCCGCCCGTGCAGCTCTCCGCCGTCGAAACGGTCAAATGCCGCGCCACCAGCGCGCGCCCTGCCGCCTCCTGCATGGAGCCGTCGCTCGTCTCGGTCACGTCGTAAACGCAGTCGCCCAGCACGCCGCAGATAGCGTCCACAACCGGCTCAACCTGCTGCAGCGCCTCCGCCTCGTCCCTGCCGCGCGCGGTGACGCGGAGCTGGCATTCGCCCAAGGAGCAATACGGCGCGACAGTCACGCCTTCGCCGTTTTCAATCCACTGCGCGCATTCCTGTGCGACCTGGGATTCGCCCATGCCGTAAATGCGGATGAACCGCGACGCGATGCAGCCGCCCGTCCTGGCCGCCAGCCTGTCATAGACCTGCCTGCGGAACATATCGGCCATCTCGTGCGGCGGACCGGGGAGCTGAACGACGATTTTACCGTCCTTTTCGATCATGCAGCCGGGCGCGGTGCCGCATGCGTTGGGCAGAATGGTGCAGCCCTGGGCGAACATCGCCTGTTTGCGGTTATTCATCGGGCAGGCGCGCCCGATTTTGACGAAGTATTTTCCGATCGCCTCCCAGCTCTCGGCGTCAAACACCATCGGCAGGCCCAGCAGCTCGGCGGCAATCTCCTTGCTCAAATCATCCTGTGTCGGCCCAAGGCCGCCCGTGGTGATGACCAAATCGCTTCTGGAAAGCGCCAGCGCCAGCGCTTCGCGCATTCTCTGCGGGTTATCGCCCACCACCTGATGGTGATACACCGCGATGCCGAGGCTCTGCAATTCGCGCGAGAGCATCTGCGCGTCACTGTCGGCGATCTGCCCCATCAGCAGCTCCGTGCCGATGGCCACAATTTCTGCAATCATTTGTTTTCCTTTCGGGGGACGTTGGGGCTTTGCCCCAAACCCCACCAAGAACCTGAGGTTCTTGGATTTCCCACTTTGTTTATCGCTTCGCGATAAACAGAAATATTCCCATGTATTGCGCAGCAATACATCATGCGGAGGGTGCAGGGAACTCAGTTCCCTGCCGGGGCTTGGGGCAGCGCCCCAACGTCCTCTTCATCCTTACTTCGCGCCGCTCAAAACCGCTCTGTTCTGCCAGACGTATTCGCCCATCGAGTAGAGCGTCATCACCGACGCGGCAATCGTCAGCAACGCGGGCAGAAGCCCCTCGCCCGTGATCGTCAGCACGACCACCAGCATCATTTGCAGCACGGTCTTGATCTTGCCGCTCATGCCCGCCGCGATGACGTGCCCCTGCTCCACGGCGCACAGCCGCAGACCGGAGACGACAAACTCGCGCGCGATGAAGATGATGCAGGCCGTCACGTTCAGCCGTCCGATGGCCGTCAGCATGATAAACGCCGTGTGCGTCAGCAGCTTGTCGGCAATTGGGTCCATGAATTTGCCAAAGTTGGTAATCAGGTTGCGCGACCGCGCAATGTAGCCGTCCAGCAGATCCGTCAGCGAAGCCAGCGTAAACACCAGCAGCGGCCAAATCTGCATCGACTTGTCGTTGTCAAAGAACCACAGCAGCACCAAGTACAGCGGCACCAGCGCCACGCGCAGAAGCGTCAGCTTGTTGGGCAGGTTCATCGCGTGGATCGACCGCCCCGCCTGTTTCAGGCTCTCCAAAAACTTTTTCATATCCGCTCACCCATCAGGTCATACGCCTTTGCGCCCGTGATCTTCACGTTCACAAACGAACCGATTTCGCACGGCTCGTCCGAACCGAAGAAGATGCTGCCGTCCGTCTCCGGCGCTTCGTATTCGCTGCGGCCGACGTAGCGGCTGCCGCGCTTCTTTTCCACCAGTACGCGGCAGGTCGTGCCCACACGCGCCTTGTTCTGCGCCAGCGAAATACCATGCTGAAGCGTCATCAGACGGTCATAGCGCTCCTGCTTCACTTCTTCGGGAATCTGGTTCGGCATTTCCGCTGCGCGCGTGCCGTCCTCCGGACAGAACATGAACGCACCCATGCGATCGAACTTCGTCTGCTTCACAAAATCCATCAGCTCGTCAAAATCCTCGTCCGTTTCGCCGGGGAAGCCGACCATCAGCGTCGTGCGCAGCATCATGCCGCGCTCTTTAAACATGCGGCAGACCTCGCGGATGTGCGCGCTGGTATCCGTGCGGTTCATATCGGTCAGGATGTGCTGGCTGATGTGCTGCATCGGCAGATCCAGATAGTCGCAGACGTTCGGCAGGCGCTTCATCGTATCCAGCAGCCGCTCGTCCACGCGCTCCGGATAGCAATACAGCGCGCGCAGCCATTCCACGCCGGGAATCGCGGCAATCTCCTCGATAAGCTGCGGCAGCTGGCTCTCTTCGCCGTTGTCCGTGCCGTAACGCGTCGTGTCCTGCGCGATCAGCGTGAACTCCTTCACGCCCTGCGCCGCCAGCGTTTTCACCTCGGCCAGAATATCCGCCTTCGGGCGGCTGCGATACCCGCCGCGGATCATCGGAATCGCGCAGTAGGAACACCAGTTGTCGCAGCCCTCGCCAATGCGGACGTATGCGCTGTACTTCGGCGTGGTCAGCACGCGGCCGAACTCGTGGAACTGGCCGTCGTCGTCGGTGTAGACGGGGCGTCCGCCCTTTTCGGCTTCCCGGAGCGCCTCGTCGAGCTTCTGATAGTCGTTCACGCCCATGATGACGTCCACTTCGGGCATTTCCTCCCGAATGGCTTCCGGATAGCGCTGGGCAAAGCAGCCCGTCGCCACCAGCAGGCGGCAGCAGCCCGTCTGTTTGTAGCCCGCCATTTCAAACAGCGTGGAAATGGCCTCTTCCTTCGCGGACTGAATAAATCCGCAAGTGTTGACAATGATGACTTCCGCCCGCGACGGATCAGAAACGATTTGATAGCCATGCTCCTTGAGCACCGCGAGCATCTGCTCGGAATCCACGCGGTTTTTGCTGCATCCCAGCGAGATCAGCCCAACTGTTGTTGCCAAAATGATTGCTCCTTTAATTGCCGCACGGGCAAATTCTGTTGATGATCATACCCAATTATTTTATCATGCCCGCGCGCCAAATACAAGACTCAGGCGTCGGCTTTCTTCCTGCCGCGCATCAGATGCCGCACCAGCAGCACGATGAGCCGGTAAACCGTGTAGACCGCGAAGAACGCAAGCACGCCGTATAAGCCCGCCACCACGTCCCGAAAATCCATATCGCCCGTACCCGTGATCTTCTGGCCGATTTCAATGGCCAAACCGAGCACGGTCATCACCGTGAACACATAGATGAACGAAATGGCCGTAATGCTCCATTTCGCCAGCCGCTTGAACACGAAATGCACCATGAAAAACAGGATCATGCCCAGCACGGCCATCACGATAAAATGCATGTCCTTGTCGCCGAAATACAGTTCAAAATTGTCGTTGAGGTGCATCAGCGATTCGTGAATCTGCGCGACAATCATCGTTCCTTCATATAAAATCGATTCAAACAAAGCATTCCCTCCTCCGGATTTTAAAAAGGACGCGGGAAAGAAACGTCTCTCCCCGCGTCCGAACGGTCTTTTGTAGAATCAATACTCAATCTTCTTCTGGATGTAGGCGACCAGCTCGTCCACATGCACGTGATCCTGCTCCATGGTGTCGCGGTCGCGCACGGTGACCACGCCGGTCTCCAGCGTGTCGAAATCGACGGTGATGCACATCGGCGTGCCGATTTCGTCCTGACGGCGGTAGCGCTTGCCGATAGAGCCCGTCTCGTCGTAATCCACCATGAAATGCTTGCTCAGCATGTCATAGATTTCGCCGGCCTTCTCGCCGCACTTGTTCTTTTGCAGCGGCAGCACGGCACACTTGTACGGCGCAAGCGCCGGATGGAAGTGCATGACGACGCGAGTGTCGCCGCCCTCCAGCTCCTGCTCTTCGTAAGCTTCGCACAGGAAGGCCAGCGCCGCGCGGTCCGCGCCGAGGGACGGCTCGATGACATACGGAATCACCTTCTCACCCGTGGTCGGGTTCAGGTATTCCATGCTCTTGCCAGAGGTCGTCTGGTGCGCCTTCAGGTCGAAGTCCGTGCGGTCCGCCACGCCCCAAAGCTCACCCCAGCCGAACGGGAAGAGATACTCGAAGTCGGTCGTCGCCTTGGAATAGTGCGCCAGCTCTTCCGGCTTGTGGTCGCGCAGACGCAGATGCTCTTCCTTGATGCCCAGACTCTTGAGCCACTCGTGGCAGTAGCTGCGCCAATAGCTGAACCACTCCAGATCCGTGCCCGGCATGCAGAAGAACTCAAGCTCCATCTGCTCGAACTCGCGGATGCGGAAGATGAAGTTGCCCGGCGTGATCTCGTTTCGGAAGCTCTTGCCCACCTGGCATACGCCGAACGGCAGCTTGCGGCGGGTCGTGCGGGCGACATTCGGGAAGTTGACGAAAATGCCCTGCGCCGTCTCCGGACGCAGATAGATTTCGTTGCTCGCGTCCTCCGTTACGCCCTGATGGGTCTTAAACATCATGTTGAACTTGCGGATGCCCGTGAAATCGTGCTTGCCGCAGGTCGGGCAGGGAATCTGCTTTTCTTCGATGAAGCTTTCCAGCTGCTCGTTCGTCCAGCCGTCCGCTTCGATTTCCTCGCCGTTGGCCTTCGCCCAGTCCTCAATCAGCTTGTCCGCGCGGAAACGCGCCTTGCAGGCTTTGCAGTCCATCAGCGGATCGTTGAAGTTGCCGACGTGGCCGCTCGCCACCCAGACCTGACGGTTCATCAGAATCGCGCAGTCGATGCCGACGTTGTACTTGTTCTCCTGCACGAACTTCTTCCACCACGCGCGCTTGACGTTGTTCTTAAATTCCACGCCCAGCGGGCCGTAATCCCAGGAGTTCGCCAGACCTCCGTAGATTTCAGAGCCGGGGAAGACGAAGCCGCGGCCCTTGCACAGCGCGACAAGCTTGTCCATCGTGTCGTTTTGCACCTTTGCCATGAAAAAACCTTCTTTCTTTCATTGGTCGGGGAACAAAATAAGAACCGCGCAAAGACGCCGCCCCGAATCCGCGCCATCGCATGGACTCAAGGGACGAAAGACTTTCTTCCGCGGTTCCACCCTTGTTGGCATGTTGAAAAGCATGCCCGCTTTTGATCGATGCTTTTGAGCTAATCGCTCCGGGCTGCCAACCCCTTCAACGCGATTTGCACCGTCATGATACTAAAAAAAATGTGATTTGTCAAGCTTTATCGGCAAAACGTTCCATCCGCGCGAAGCGAAGCAGGGGTGCAGGGGGATTATCCCCCTGCCGGGGCTTGGGGCAGCGCCCCAAATCGTCCCCCTGTCGCGAAGCGATTCATCTCCGTGAGCCGGGAAGCGAAGCGGCCCCCGGCTCTGCCAACGCCGATTCATGCCGCCTTACCCCAAATCGTCCCCCTGTCGCGAAGCGATTCCTCTCCGTGAGCCGGGAAGCGAAGCGGCCCCCGGCTCTGCCAACGCCGATTCATGCCGCCTCGCCCCAAATCGTCCCCCTGTCGCGAAGCGATTTCTCTCCGTGAGCCGGGAAGCGAAGCGGTCCCCGGCTCCGCCAACGCCGATTCATGCCGCCTCACCCCAAATCGTCCCCCTATCGCGAAGCGCTCTATCCCCGTGAGCCGGGAAGCGAAGCGGTCCCCGGCTCTGCCAACGCCGATTCATGCCGCCTCACCCCAAATCGTCCCCCTGTCGCGAAGCGCTCTATCCCCGTGAGTCAGGGAGCGAAGCGTAACCTGACTCTGCCAACGCCGGTTGATAACTGTTTCCAACGCAAACTGCCGGCTTGGCAAAATGCAGACGTTCCCCTATGACCGCTTTATAATTCGTCGTCCCTGCTTGGATCATGGTGCGGCCGTCTGCCGCTCACGCGCATCATGTGCGACAGCCGTTCGCCGTCCCACAGCTCCACGCCCGTCGATTCCGCCAACTCCCGCGCCGGGATGGTGAAATCCGTCGGGCAGACGACCACCGGAATGTCGCAGCCGTAGTATTCTGCGCCCGCGTAGGCTTCCTGCACGGCGGTGTTGCCCACTGCGCCCGCGTAGTTTTTGCACTGAATGGCATAGGTTTTGCCGCCGCGCACGGCGAGAATGTCCACACCCTGATCGCCGCATTCGACCGTCACCTCGACATGCCGAAAGCCGTTGTCCCTGAGCACCTGCGCCATGTATTCCTCAAATTCAAAGCCCGTCAGCCGCAGGCAACGATGCGCGCGGTTGCGCTTGCCGAACAGTAACCGAAAAAGCCTGCCAAACGGCCACGCCAGCAGCAAAAGCGCATGCTTTGCCAGCCACAGCAGCCCCCGCAAAGCCAGCAGCAAAAGTTTCCCGATGCCGCGCAGAATCGCCACGGCCGCCGCCGCAACGCCTTCCAAAAGGGTATCCAGCAGGGTCAGCAGGCCATCAAGCAGCGCGGCGACGGGATTTCGCTTTTTGTATTTCGTTTTTCGGCTTCTCGTTTTTTTCGCCATGAATCTTATGCTTTTTCAATGCACGCGACCGCGTGGCTGGAAATGCCCAGCCCTTCACCTTCAAAGCCGAGCTTCTCGGTCGTCGTCGCCTTGATGTTCACGCAGTCGATATCCACTTTGAGATGGCGCGCCACGTTTTCACGCATCTGCTCGATGTAATCCTTAAGCTTCGGGCGCTGGCAGATGATCGTCACATCCACATTGCCGACGGTATAGCCCTTTTCTTCCAGCAGCACCACGACATGATCCAGCAGCTTACCGGAATCCGCGCCTTTGTACGCCGGATCGGTATCCGGAAAATGGCGGCCGATATCCCCCAGCGCCGCCGCGCCGAGCAGCGCGTCCATCAACGCGTGCAGCGCGACATCCGCGTCGCTGTGTCCCA
Source organism: uncultured Eubacteriales bacterium (assembly GCA_900542445.1). Lineage (GTDB taxonomy): Bacteria > Bacillota > Clostridia > Christensenellales > Aristaeellaceae > Ventricola. The sequence goes on from UQNN01000007.1 coordinate 59,196, forward strand.
AAAGACCCAGCGCATACGGGATTTCCACCCCGCAGAGAATCAGCTTGCGGTTTTCCACCAGCCGATGCACGTCGTAACCGTGACCGATCCGCATCATGGGTTTCTCCTCCTTTTGGCCTTCGCGCTTCAAAATAACCTGCCGCGCCAGCAGCATATCCTCCGGCGTGGTCAGCTTGATGTTTTCCACATCGCCTTCCGTCAGATGCACGGCGATGCCCATGCGTTCCGCCAGCGCCGCGTCGTCTGTCGCGCGCTCGCCGAGGGCATAGGCCGCGTGCGCCTTGCGGATCAGCCCCGCTTCAAACGTCTGCGGGGTCTGCACGGCACGGAGTTTATCGCGCGGCGGGGTATCGACCACCACGCTGTCTTCATCAACGCGCTTCACCGTATCCTTGAGCGCGACCGCGGCCACGCCGCTGCCAAACTTCTGCGCGCTTTCCAGCGTCCGCGCAATGACGTCCGCCGTCACCAGCGGGCGCGCGCCGTCGTGAATCGCCACGTAATCGGCCTCAGGATTCGTCGCCGCCAATCCGCGGCAGACGCTCTCCTGCCTGTCCGCGCCGCCGAGGACAACCTGTGCGTGCAGCCCCCCGTCGGCAAGAATCCGCTTCATTTCGTCCGCGTCGCAGGCGCCGGTGACCACGACGATTCCGCCGTCGAACCAGCCCGTCTGTTCAAACGCGCGCACCGTCCGCGCGATGACCGGTTCGCCGCAGAGCGGCGCAAGCACCTTATTGCGCTCCAGCCCCATGCGCGTGCCGCGTCCGGCCGCGACAATCACCGCCGCGTTCATTCCATTTCCTCCCCTTCGAGCATCTCATACATCGCCGAAGCCTCGTTCTTGCGCACGGTTTCCGCGACGGAAAGCACGCGGAGCCGCGCCAGCTTTTCGCCGAAGCGGATTTCGATGACGTCGCCTTCCTTCACTTCGGCAGACGGCTTGGCCGTCTTGCCGTTGATGCTCACGCGTCCGCCCTCTCCGGCCTCCTTGGCCACCGTGCGGCGCTTGATGATTCTCGACACCTTCAAATACTTATCCAATCGCATGTTTATGCCTCCTTTTTTCTCTCCGGTCTGGCCGCCAGCACGGGCAGGACGCAGACAAACGGATAGATATAGCGCCCGGCCATAACCGGCCCCAGCAGATACGTGCCCCAAAGCAGCACAGGCAGCAGGGCCGCGCCGAAACGCTTCCACCGCCCCCAGTATATCTCCCGGAACACGAAAAACAGCATCGTCCAGACGATCACGCCCGTGTTGAACAGCCAGCCTATGACGGGCATCTGCATCGCGCCCTTCGCGCCGAAACGCCACATCAGCGAAGTCAGCACGCGCGGAAACAGGCTTCGGCTTTCCGGCGGATCAAAATCGCACCAGCTTGCATCGTAAGCCTCGGACATGCCCATCTGCACATAATAACCCGAAACGCGGTATTCCCGGTACGGATAAAAAAACGGATATATCAGCGCGACGGCCGCATCCAGATACGTTCCCGCGCACTTTTGGCCGACAGAGAGCCATATGCCGATATATTTCTTCATATCCGCGCGGAAAGCCTGCGTATCAAATTCAAATTTCACCGGGTCGGAAATCGTCGGGTCGTAGAGCTTCCATGCCTCGCCGGGCATCAGTTCGTCGATGGCCGCCTTTTCCGCGTCGCTGAGCTTGTCGCCATCCTCAAGCCGCGCGCGCGCCAGCTGCTGAATCGGCCAGGAGAGCATTTCGCTCATGTCGCCGTCCGCCGCATGCGTCGCGCTTTTGAGCGCCGCATTTCCGCCAAAGCCCAGCGCCAGCGCCAGCAGCATGGCCAGCGCCGCATTTCGGCCTTTTCGCCTTGACCCGACGCTCCACAGCGCCAGCCACGCCAGCGCGGCATACGCCATGTTGTTGCGCAGCATCACCGCCAGCGCGCCGCAGGCTGCGATTTTCGCATACAGGCTGCGGGTCGGCTTCGCGTTCATCTCGTTCAAAAAAGCGAGCGTCAGCGCAAAAAAGCCGCCGAACAGCACGTCTTTCGTCGCGTTCACCGCCATCACCATATGCAGCGGATAGAGCGCGAAAAAGACCGCCGAGCGCTTTGCCGCGCGCGCGCCGCACTGACGCGCAATCGAGCCGCAGGTCAGCGCAAAGCACCCGGCCAGCAAGCCCATCTGCACCGCCGTGTAGATCGCCGCGCCGATATCCATATTCCCCAGCGCGCGGCCAAGCTGCAAAAGACCGCCGAGCAGCAGCGTGTGCAGCAGCGGATGATGCGTCGAATACGCGCCTGTGACCACCTGACGCAGCTGATATGGCACATCGTAGGCAAACGAGCCGGGAAAAGCCACGCCAAACATCGGCACATAGCAGGCCAGAATGAACAGGAACGCCCATCCCGTGCGGAAACGTTTCTCCTGTCTCATCGAGCGCGTATAGCCGCGTTCCAGCAGCACGGAAAGCAGCGCCGCAATCGGCCAGACGAGCAGCGCCGCCGTCAGCAGCGCATAGCCCAGATGAATATGCCCACCGTGCTCCGCCTGCCAGCCAAAGGCAGCGAAGAGGGCGTACATCGCCCCGCCCAGCAGACAGACGGCCAGTTTTCTCCCGTGCAGTTTTCGCAGCATGCCGCGCTCTCCCTTCCAAAGTCTATTGGTAGTGTATCACAACGGGCGCAAAAGGGCAACCTCCGGGTTTGCGCGCCGCGTGTTTCGCGCAAATTAACGCAATCTAAACAGAGGTTTTCGCGGATTTCCGCTTTTTTATCATATTTCTGCCACATTCCGGCGTTATAATGCTTCTCGTAAAGGTTGATTCCCATCCTCCTTTACAGGCCTTCGCTTTCTTTTCCCCCCCTCCACACAACGGCGAAGGCAAAGTATCTTCCTTTTTTCTTCCCCTTCCTCATTTATTTCCCTTCCACATGAAAAGCGCCGATCTCCGCTCTCCACGGAAATCGGCGCTTTTCGTTATGGGAAAAACGACGAGGCTCTTGGATTTCCCACATTCATTTATCCCTGCACGGTAGATAAACGAAAGATTTTTCCCTTTCATTCTTTTCTCTCAAACGGAAACCTGAACCCGTTCTGCCGACGGATTTCATCCATAATCCGCATGACCGCAATCGTCTGCTGTCCCGTCATGCGCTCGCTCTGCAAACTGCCCGCCTCGGCGCATGCCTGCGCTTCGCGGATTTCATATTCAAAGCCGTTGATTTCAAAGGGATGGGCAAGCTCGACAGGCTCCTGTCCGTCCAAGTGCAATACGGCGCGCGTGGGATTTTTAAATTCCGGAATATCGATATGGCCTTTTGTGCCGTATACCGCGGCGAAGGTGGGCATATTCACGCCGATGGCCGTCGTCAGCTGGGCGATCGTCTTGCCCTTGCGCAGGGTAATCGCGTCCAGCGCGTCCGTGCCGACGCTGTTCATCACCAGCTCGCTGCGCACGTCGTCAAACGCGTAGCCCATCATCATGCAGGCAAAGCCGATGGCATACACGCCGATATCCAGCAGCGTGCCGCCTGCCAGCGCCGGGTCAAACTTGCGTGTCTCCCGCGCCGTGGTATAGCCGTACTGCGCCGTGACCGCGCGGATTTCGCCCAGCTTTCCGCTTTCCAGAATCTCCTCGATCTGCCGATACAGCGGGATGAACTTCGTCCAAAACGCTTCCATCACGAAAACATGTTTTTCCTGAGCCAACGCAAAGATTTCCTTCGCCTGTTTCGCGTCGATGGTGAAGCTCTTTTCGCAGAGCACATGCTTGCCCGCCTGAATCAGCAGCTTCATGTCCTCCGCATGCCGGCTGTGCGGCGTGGCGACATAGACGATCTCCACATTCGGGTCGTTCGCCAGCGCTTCATAGCTGTCGTGCGCCGTCGGAATATCGTATGCCCTTGCAAACGCTTCGGCGCTTTCCCGATTGCGGGAAGCGACCGCCTGCATCTGCACATCCGGCATCTGCCCGGCGGTCTGCGCAAAATTCTTCGCGATTGTTCCGGTGGAAAGGATTCCCCATCTCATCTTGTGTGTCCCTTTCTGCGCCGCTCAGTGCAGCGCGGTACGGTTGCGGCGGATGCGCGCCTCGCCGATGCTCTCCTTCCACAGCGGCGGATAGAACAGCATCAGCATCGGGAAGACCTCAAGCCGCCCCAGCAGCATATCCATCGTCATTACGACTTTGGAAAAATCGCTGAACGCGGCAAAGTTGCTCGTCGGCCCGGCCACGCCAAGACCGGGACCGATGTTGTTAAACGTCGCCGCAACTGCGGAGAACGTCGTCACCAGATCAAAGCCATCCAGCGCAACCAGCAGCACGGAAATCACAAACAGGCCGATAGCCGCGATGAAGTAGACGCAGATGGCGTGCATCGTCTCTGCGTCCACATCCTTATCCTCAAACTTCACCTTGCGCACGGCGCGCGGATGCAGGAACGCACCCAGATACGTCAGCACGGATTTGAAGCCGATGACGATTCGGGAGACCTTGAGGCCGCCGCCCGTGCTGCCCGCGCATGCGCCGATGAACATCAGCAACACGAGAATACTGTGCGAAAAGCCCGGCCAAAGGTTGAAATCCGTCGTCGCGAAGCCCGTCGTCGTGATGATGGAAGCGACCTGGAAGAACGACTGGCGCAGATTGTTTTCCAGCGTCAGCGTCACATCGTAGGCGTTGGCGCAGATGAGCAGCGCCGCCGCCGCGATGATGCCCAGATACCAGTGCATCTCCTCGCAGTGCAGCGCTTCCTTCGGGCGCCTCATATACAGCAGGAAATAGACGTTGAAATTCACACCGAACGCGATCATGAACACGGTGATGGCCCATTGCAGGAACGGCGAAAATCTCGCGATGGAATCGCCGTAAATGCCGAAACCGCCCGTGCCCGCCGTGCCGAACGAGGTACACAGCGCCTCGTAAAGCGTCATGCCGCCCATGAGCATGACCAGCACCTGCAAAAGCGTCAGCGCGACATAGAGCACATAGAGAATCCGCGCGGTGAAGCGCACCTTCGGCACCAGCTTGCCCACCGACGGGCCGGGGCTTTCCGCCTTCATCAGCTGCATGTTGCTGCCGCCGACCAGCGGCAGAACCGCCAGCAGGAACACCAGAATGCCCATGCCGCCGATCCAGTGGGAAAAGCAGCGCCACATGTTGGTGCAGTGGCTGAGCGCCTCCACGTTGACCACGACGCTCGCGCCCGTCGTCGTGAAGCCGGAAACCATTTCAAACAGCGCGTCGATGAACGACGGAATTTCGTCCGTGAGCATAAACGGCAGACAGCCGAACACGCTCATCAGAATCCAGCCCAACGCGGTGCAGACAAAGCCTTCCTTCGCGTAAAAACCCGGATTTTTCGGCTTTTTGTAGGTCAACAGCGCGCCGACCGCCGCGCAGACGGCCACCACCAACGCGTAAGCAATGCCCTCTTCCTCGCGATAAAACACAGCCGTCGCGACGGGCAGAAGCATCAGCAGCGCCTCGATATTGAGAATCCATCCGAGAATATAGCGTATGCTTTTTGCATTCATCTTCTCTTTCCTTCCGCCCCTCAGCGCAGAATGTCGCTGATGTCGCCGAAGCCAGAATGGGTTGTCACGACGATCACGGTGTCGTCCTGCTCGATCGTATCCTGGCCGCGCGGAAAGATGATCTTGCCGCCGCGGTTGATGCAGGCGATGAGCAGGCTGTCCTTGAGCTTCAGGTTCATGATCGGCACGCCGATGACGGGCGCATCCTCGCCGATGCGGAATTCGATGGCCTCCGCGCGGTTGTCAAACAGATGATACAGCGTCTCCACGTTGCTGCCGATGGAGTTCTGGCGGGCGCGCACATAGGCGATGATCGCCTCGGAGGTGATATACTTCGGATAGATGACGCTGCCCAGTTCCAACCCGTCGATCACGTCGTTGAACGTGATGCGGTTGATTTTGGTAATGGTTTTCAGCCCCGGCACGCGTTTGGCGAACAGCGTCAGCAGGATGTTCTCCTCATCCAGACCTGTCAGCGGTACAAACGCCTCCGCCGAACCGATACCCTCCTCCTTGAGTAGCTCTTCGTCGCCGCCGTCGCCGCAGATGACCAGCGCTTCCGGCAGGAGCGTGCTCAGCTCGTCGCAGCGCGCCTTGTTGGATTCGATGATCTTGACTTCCATCTTCTGCTCGATGAGCTGCTTGGCCAGATAATAGGAAGATTTTCCGCCGCCGATAATCATGCAGCTTTTCACCGAGTTTTGATACATCCCGATGCTTTCAAAGATGTGGTGCGCCTCGCGGGAAGAGGCCAGAATCGTGATGTCGTTGCCTTCGTGCAGCATCGTCGAGCCGTCGGGGATGACGACATGCCCTTCGTTTTCCACCGCGCAGACCAGATAGCCAAATTGAAAAATATCATCCAGCTGCATAACGCGACGCCCGTGCAGGATGCTTCCTTTCGGAATCTTGAAACGCACCAGCTCGGCGTGCCCCTTGGCAAACGAGCTGACCGTCAGCGCCTGCGGACGGGAAAGCAGACGCGCGATTTCCTGCGCGGCCTCCAGCTCCGGATTGATAATCATGGATAATCCGAGCTGCTGACGCAGATACGGCAGCTCCTCGCTGTAATCCGGATTGCGCACGCGCGCGATGGCCGCCAGCTCGCCGCCGGCCTTTTTGGCGATTGTGCAGCAGAGCAGGTTCAGCTCGTCCGAACCCGTGACCGCGATCACCAGGTCGGCCTCCTGAAGCCCAGCTTCCATCAACACGTTCAGGCTCGCGCCGTTGCCGCGAATGCCCATCACGTCGAACATTTCCGTCGTGTCGCGCACAACGCGCTCGCTCGTATCCACAATGGTGATATCGTGTCCTTCGCGCACCAGCTGCTCGGTCAGCGTATGGCCGACCTTGCCGCAGCCCACAATAATGATGCGCAGGCTCCGCACTTTTTTCCTCGCAGATTTGGCCTGCATGACTTTCTTCCTCCACCGCCGTCTTCCTGCCGCAGAGCGGGATAACGCTATGATTTCAAGTTTATTATATAGCCTGCGGCGTGCGCTGTCAATCTGCGCGGGTTTTTCTTCACTGCATCTTGACTGTCGGTCAGCACAGCAGGCTTGACGCGCCCCGCAGATATGTTTATAATTGGTTTAAAAACAGGATTTGGGATTGACCGCGATAGGATTTTCCTCAAAAACGTCGAACTCCATCTTCAAGAGAGTCCCATGCGGCTTTCCCTCTTCCATACGATGATTGATTCAATGATTCAGGAGGTCTTTTTCATGAAGAAAAACAACGATTTTCCGCTCCGCAGCGCAGCCAAAGAGATAAAAATGAGCTTTACGCTGGCCGCCGTCATCGATCTGATTCTGGGCTGCGTCATGCTCTTTGTGCCCGCCCACGTGACCCAGCTGCTCTGCGTGCTTGTCGGCGCGGGCATCACGATCTACGGTCTGTTCAACATCCTCTCCTTCATCTTTTCGCGCGGCACGGTTGCTTACTCGCTGGAACTGCTCATCGGCCTCTGCGCGACAGCGTTCGGCGCGTATTCGCTGTTCAGCCCGGATTTTTTGTCCAAGTTCCTGTTCATCGTGCTCGGTCTGCTGATTATGGTCAGCAGCATCTGCGGCATCAAGCGCGCGTTCACCCTCAAGAGCTACGGCTTTGAACGCTGGTATCTGATGCTGATTTCCGCCATCGTGACGCTCGTGCTGGCCGTCACCATCGTGCTCTATCCGACGCTCTACGGCGACATGTTGATGATGGCCATCGGCATTGTGATGATCATCGAAGCCGTCAGCGATCTGCTGGGCATCCACCGTCTCTCCAAGTTCATCAAGGACAATGTGACCATCACTTACGGCGAGTAATTGTTCCGTCTCTCCGAGCCGCTTCCCAGTCGAAGCGGCTTTTTTCTTCCTTCTTTCCCCTTTCCCCGAAAAAAATGTCAAAAACCTATTGACAGAAATTGCCGGATGCGTTATAATGCTCTTCGTTCGGATTGATAGCTCAGTCGGTTAGAGCACCCGCCTGATAAGCGGGAGGTCGGTGGTTCGAGTCCACTTCAATCCACCATATTCCTCAGTAGCTCAATGGCAGAGCATTCGGCTGTTAACCGAAGGGTTGTAGGTTCGAGCCCTACCTGGGGAGCCAAGAAAAAACAGCCAAGTTTGTACAAACTTGGCTGTTTTTTTGTATATTTCCGAACAGATTTCAATGAGTTTTCTTTTCGCAAAGGTATAACACACTAGACCTTGCGAGCAAGGTCAGTGTGCCAAGGGGCTGCTGCCCCTTTGGAACCCCCGGAAAAACGAGTGGTATCTTACTTCTATGCACAGGTTTAACTATACTCGCATCTACAAGGCTTCTGATTTCTTCATAAACTCCAAATAAAGGCTGTACAGCACCGCGCAGACCGGAACGCTGAAGAGCATGCCCATGACGCCGAATGCCTCGCCGCCAATCGTAACCGCCATCAAAACAAGCAGGCCCGGAAGACCGACGGATTTGCCGACAACCTTTGGATAAATCAGATTGCCTTCTACCTGCTGCAAAACCAGCAGGAAGACGACAAACCATACCGCCTTGACAGGATCTGCCAGCAGAATCAGAAACGCGCCAAAACCGCCGCCAAGCCATGCGCCAAAGATTGGCACCAACGCGGTAACCGCGACAAACGTTGAAACCGCCCCGGCATATGGAATGTCCAGCATCAACATGCCGACAAAGCAGAGTGCGCCGATGATGATCGCCTCTGTCAACTGGCCGCTGACAAAGTTCGTGAAGGTATGGTTCGTCAGCGATGCGATGTTCAACAGTCGCTGCGCCCTTCGGCATGGAAGCACCGTCAGGGTGAGTTTTTTCAAGTGAACCGCGACGCTCTCCTTTTTCGCCAGCAGATAAATGGCAAAGACAAACGCCAGAACCGTATCGACCAAAATGGAGAGGATGGATGTTGCCGCGCCCCATGTTACCGAAATAAGCCCGCTTCCTTCGATATCCATCCACGCGGTGATCTTCTCGATCAGCAGATCCGAATCAATGGTGTATTCCGGCAGAATGACATTGTATTTCGCCGCAAACCGGGAAAACTCCATCCACCACTGACCAATTTCTTCAACATAGGCGGGAATATTGCGGATAAATTCATTTCCCGATTCCCGCAGGCTCGGAATCATCATAAACGCAACGGCAAATACGATTCCAAGCATGAGAACGGCGCTTAACGTCAGGCACACCGGTCGGGTCAGTTTCGCAGGTGCTTTTCGGAACGCACGCTTCCAAAGGCGTTCTAACGGCCGAAGCATGATATTCATCAAAAACGCAATCGCCCCGCCAATCAAGAACGGCGATACCAGCGCAAACACGCTGTTCAGAAAGCGCAGAACCGCATCGAGATTCACCAGCGCCCACGCAAAAACAATAAGCATCATCAGTGCGCGGATGATGTACTGCACCATATAGAGATCGAAGGATTTTCCTTCCTGCGGCGCAGAGGTCATGCTTTGATCGCTGTCCGTATCCTGTACTTTTTTCACCATACTTCCCCCCGTTTTGTTATTCCGTATACGTTTCGCCCGGCTCGCATTGCCTGACCGTGATAAAAGATACTCGATAAGCGCTTACCTCAGAAACCGTAATTTCCAGATGGCAGGCTGAAAAGGATTCACCCCGAACCGGAACGTGGTTTAACTGTTCCATCACCCAGCCGCCAACCGAAATGCTGTCGGATTCCAGCTTCACGTCAAAGAACTCCATGAAATCTTCCAAACTGGCGGAACAATCCACGCGGTAGACGTTTTCATCCAGTTTTTCAAAATGCTCTTCCACCTCGTCATGCTCGTCCCAGATTTCACCAACCAGCTCTTCCAGGATATCCTCCATCGTTACAATGCCGAGCGTTCCGCCAAAATCGTCTATAACGACGGCAATGTGCGCTTTCTGGCGCTGGAACGTCTTCAGGATATCCCGAATCTTCGTGTACTGATAGACAAACAGCGGCGCGGTCATGATTTCCGCAATGGGGCGCTCCGTCATCTTGCCGTTGCAATAGAAATCCTTCTGACATAGAATACCAACCACCTGATCAATCGTATCCCGATAAACCAGCAGGCGGGAAAAACCGGACTGTGTAAAGGCTTTTGCAATTTGCTCATGGTTTTCCTGAATCTCCACCGCCTCCAGCTCGATCCGGTGCGTCAGGATTTCCGCCGCTGTCAGATCGCGGAATTCAAGCGCGTTTCGCAGAAGCTCCCCCTCGTTTTCATCGATGCCGCCGTCCTGCTCAACGTTTTCCATGAAGAGAAGCAATTCCTCGTGGGACATTTTGGCATTCTCGTCGGTCTTGAAAAAGCGGGAAATGAATTTCTTCCACTGGGAAAAAAGAAAATTCACCGGCGTCAGCACCCAAATCCACAGGCGAATAAAGGGGGCGCTGACCATGGCAAAGCGTTCCGGCGCATCCTTCGCCACGCTCTTGGGGGTGATTTCGCCAAAGATCAGAACCACGACCGTCACAACGACGGTGGAAATCGTCGCGCCCATGTCGCCGTAGAGACCGACAAACAGAAGCGTACCGATCGACGCAACCAGGATATTCACGATATTGTTTCCAATCAGGATGGTCGAGATCAGCTTATCGTAATTCCCCGCCAGCTTGAGCGTCAGTGCCGCTCTCCTGTTTCCGTTATCCGCGAGGACCTTCAGCCGAGTCTTATTTAAAGACGAAAATGCCGTTTCTGTCGCGCTGAAATAGGCGGACATGGCAATACAAATGACCATCGCCAAAATACTTCCCATATAATCCATACAAAACTCCTTGATTTTCTGTTCATCATCATTTCGTGCAAAAGCAGATTCAGCCCGCCCGCGTCAGCGGTCAGGAAACGCTCGTTCCTGTGCGCGCGGGCGGTCTTGACGTCTTTTTCCGCGCGTCAAAAAAGCATACCCGCGTCCCATGCCGCAGCAAAGGGCGCAGATATGCCGTATATGAACAGACCTGATCCTTGTTGTTGCCGGTATCGTCGCTACTGTCGTATTCCACGAACTCTTTCCTCCTTGCCGCTGTGCGTCGTATATGGATGACGCGCAGCCTTCTATATATTTATCATAGCATTTTTACGGTGTAGATTTGGTAAAGAAACGGGAACCGCGCAAGATCCTCACGCAAGGAAACTTGATGCGCTCCCTCTCATGGGGTATAATGAACCTGTAAAAAAACAAAGGAGACGCATGATGAAAAACCGCCAGCGGCAAAGAGATACTTTGTTTTCAGTCACCGTCTTTCTGAGCGCATTTGCCGTCAACCTTCTGATCCAGAAGCTCTTTACCACGCAGACGCTGGTTCCCATGATCTTTGTTTTCGGCGTGTTTCTGATTTCGCTGAAAACCCATGGATATGGCTACGGGATTGTTTCGGCAATCGTCAGCGTTTTCGCGGTGAATTTTGCTTTTACCTATCCCTATTATGCCTTTGACTTCTTTGTGGAAGAAAGCATCCTTTCCGCCGCAATCATGCTGATCGTCGCCGTTTCCACCAGTGCGTTGAACATTCGGATACGAGATCAGGAATTGCTTCGGGTGCGGGAACAGGAAAAACTGCGGGCAGAAAGCGAAAAAGAAAGGATGCGGGGTAATCTTCTGCGGGCGATCTCTCACGATCTGCGCACGCCCCTCACCTCAATATATGGCTCATCTTCCACGCTGATGATCAAATATGACGCGCTTCCCAAGGAACAGCAGCTCAAGCTGTTGGGGGAAATCCGGGAGGACAGCGAATGGCTCATCCGCATGGTTGAAAATTTGCTATCCGTCACAAGGATCGACGATTCAAAGGTCGAGGTTGTCAAAATGCCGACCGTTCTGGATGAGCTGATCGACTCGGTTCTGATGAAGTTCTCCAAAAAACATCCGAATCAGAAGGTAATCACCCGGATTCCGGATGATTTTGTCGATATTCCCATGGATTCCATTTTAATCGAACAGGTGCTGCTGAATCTTCTGGAAAACGCAGTGTTTCATGCGAAGGGAATGACGGAACTGAGCCTGTCCGTTTCCCTTGTGGAAAATCAGGCGGTATTTGAAGTCGCCGATAACGGCTGCGGCATTCCGGAGGATGCGCTTCATAAGATTTTTACCGGTAACTATGAAAAAACCGCTGCGCCGGTAGACGGAACGCGCAGCAATATGGGCATCGGGCTATCTGTGTGCGCCGCCATCATCAAGGCGCACGGCAGCGAAATTTTCGCAGAAAACAGGAAAAGCGGCGGCGCTGTATTCCGTTTTGCTCTGGAAAGAGGGGGTGACGACGATGGGCAATAACAAGTATAAAATTCTGATCGTCGAGGATGAAGCCAACATCCGCAGTTTCATCAGAGCCAATCTGGAAACCAGCGATTATCAGGTGCTCTGCGCGGAAACCTGTTCGCTGGGCATGATGATGTACGCCTCCCATCGTCCGGATCTCATCATTCTGGATCTCGGTCTGCCGGATCGGGACGGTCTTGATTTGATTCGGGAGGTACGAAAATCAGATGCTCTCCCCATCATTGTGCTTTCTGCCCGTTCCAACGAGAGGGACAAGGTGGAGGCATTGGATCTGGGGGCAAACGATTACATCACCAAACCGTTTGGAACAGAAGAGCTATTGGCTCGTATTCGCGCCGTTCTTCGCAGTCAGCGACATAGCAAAGAAAACGCGCCCAGCGGTAAATTTCAGCTTCAGGATCTGCTGATCGACTATGACAAACGGCAGGTTTTTGTCGGCAAAGCTGAAATTGACCTGACCCAAACGGAATACAACATCATGGCTTTGCTCTCTATTCACGCGGGAAAGGTGCTGACGTATGCCGCAATCATCCGTGCAGTCTGGGGATATTCGGATTATGGAAGCGTCAAAAAGCTGCAGGTCAACATGAAGAATATCCGAAAGAAAATGGGTGTAACCCCCGGTGAAAAGCGCTATATCATCAATGAGCTTGGCGTCGGCTATCGCATGCTGGATGATAGCGAGGTTGTTGCGGACGTCTTTCTTTGACAAGCATCTTTCAATTCGTTTGAAAAGTCAAAACCGCAAATTACCGCATTGAGTGGACTGCTTATAGATTCTCTATAAAGATGCTAATTGATACGTTTGTCAACGCCGTTTTCTTGTATGATGACAAGATGGTGCTGACCTATAATTTCCACGAAAGCACCGAAACAATTATGTTTGGGGAGCTGCAAGACGTTCTCCCTAACGGGTTTCGCGGTTCGGATATGGATTTGGCTTCCAAGCCAGAAACGTGCCTGATCGCAAGATCGGGCATTTTTCTTTGATAAAAAATATGTTTTTGCTTCAAAAGAAGCGCTGCATGTCGCGACGATGCAGCGCTTCTTTGTTTCCGAATTCACCCGTTATTCTGTTTTCAGCATTTCCAGCACCAAATCCACGATGTTTTCCGCGTCCTCCCGCTGGACGAGCAGGCCGATTTCGCCGTTCACATCGGCCAGAACGCTTTCGGTATCGAACGCGTAGAGCGTCAGCGAAACGTCGCCGCTTTCGAGGCGGAAGGTCAGCGCCATCAGCGGGCGATCCGTGTCGGGATCAAGGGTTGCGCCGGAGGATTTAAGCGCAGCTGCCGCGGAAAGCTGGATAAAATCGGAGCAAAGGCGAAAATCTGCACTTATCGCGGACAGGGGTACGCGCTGGAGGTCTGAAGCCGTCCCACGCGCGGCGCTCACGCTTTCACGTCCCGCTTTTTCATCAGTGCCCACGCCAGCGCAAACATTGCCGCAAGCCAGAGGATGCAGGACAGCACAAACAGCCCGTATTGGCCGGCAAGCGCGTCCTCCCTCCGGTTCGCGTTCATGCCCATCTGCATCAGCGCATAAGGCCAAAGCAGCGCGTACCCCTTTGAGCTGATAAAAAGGCCGACAATGCCGCCGAGCAGCCCCAGAAAAATCGGCACGGCAAAACTGCGGATGATCATTGCCAGCACCAGCTGCGCTGCGATCACGGCCAGCGCTCCCAGCGCGCCGCGTATCAGGAACAGCGGAAGCTCAATGGGCGGCCAGCCGGAAAAATGCGCAAACACCCTGCCGCAAAACACGTACAGAACAAAGACGAACGCGTGCGTCAGCAGCGCCAGCTTGGCGACAACCACAAATTTGGCGGTAAACAGGCACATCGGCTTCACCGGTGCGGTCATGATGAGGTTCCAGTTATGCCCCATGTGTTCCAGCCGCCAGAGATACGCCGCGTAAGCGGCCACCATCGCCGGATAAAAAAACAGCGAATAAAACAGCGTGTGCTGCGTCCACAGGCTGTACCAGCCGTCCGTCAGGATTTCCAGATTCTGCAAATAGTTGAACGTGCCATATCCGGCGGAAATGATCGGCAGAATCAGAAACATCAGCCAGATGGGCGACGCGTGCAGCTTTCGATTTTCAGCACATATGCAGCGCCTGAGCATGATTCAAACCTCCTCCCTCTGCACCCTGCGCCATGCCAGCGCAAAAAACGCCAGCCCCAGCGCCGCGGTAAAAAGCAGCAGCACCCAGTTCCATGGATGCGTGTCATAGCGCACAAAATGCGTCTCCCGGTTCCACTCGGCGACCTCATACGCGCTCAGCGGCTCAAAATAGCCCCACGGCACAAAATAGCTGACGACACGCGGCATGAACGCCGAAAACACGCCCAGCAGTGCGCCGACAATCCCCACGCAGAGCGCGGTCATCGGATTGCCGAACCGAATCATCAGCAGCAGTTCGGAAAAAAACAGCATCGCTTCCACCGCAAATGTGCAGACCGCCAGATAGACAAACTGTGCGGTCGAAAACGCTTCCGTGTAGCCATGAACTTGGCCCAGCAGCGCCGCGGCGCCCATTTCAATCGCCGTCATCAACGCCGTTTCCAGCAGCCCGAAGACCGCCTTGCCCATCAGCAGGCTCCGGCGGCTTTGCAGCGTATAGAGCAGCTTCATCGTGCCGCCCTTGACCTCCATATCCCACAGACGGCTGGCCAGCGCCGCCATTGCCACAGGCAACAGAATCGAATGAATGACCGGCAGGCTGTAAAACAGCACGCTGTATCCGTTGGCCAGCTCCTCTTCGCTTTCCGGCGATAGGCCGCCGACCCACAGCAGGATGATCAGCGGAACCAGCAGGCAGAGCAGCAGATCGTGCCGTCTGCGTGCCTTTTGCATTTCCACCCAAAAGATCATGTTACACCGCCTCCCCGCCGTTTTGGGTCAGGCTCAGGAAGATCTCCTCCAGCCGTCTGGTCTGTTCGTTCACCCCGACGACGCCCGCGCCGCTGTCGGCCAGCGCGCAAACCAGCGCCGCCAGCCGTTCATCCTCCATCGGCGGCAAGCGAAGCAGTCCCTCCTCTTCGCAAACCGCCACGCCGTTTTGTCGAAGCGCCGCCAGAGCGCGCGGCACATCCAGCACGCGCAGCAGGATATCGCCCCGGCTGTGGCGCTTCAAATCCCTCAGCGCCCCTTCAAAGAGCATTTTGCCGTGATGAATGATGCCGACCTGCGTCACCATCTGCTCCATTTCGCCGAGCAGATGGCTCGAAATGAGCACCGTCGCGCCCGTCGCCTCCGGCATGGATGCAATCAGGCTGCGCATTTCCTGAATGCCTGCCGGATCGAGGCCGTTGGTTGGCTCATCCAGGATCAGCAGGCGCGGTCTGCCCAGCAGCGCCGTCGCGATGCCCAGCCGCTGTTTCATGCCCAGCGAATACTGGCCCACCCGGCGGTTCGCGTCGCCCGTCAGGCGCACGATATCCAGCACGCGGTCAATCTCCCTGTGGCTCACGCCCTTCAAATCGCAGACGATGGCCAGATTCTCCCTTGCCGTCAAATGCAGATAGCCGGACGGCGATTCGATCAAGCTGCCCGTTTCCCGAAGCAGCTCGATGCGGCTTTCCTCGTCCAGCTTCCGCCCCAGCAGCTCCACGCTGCCGCTCGTGGGACGCGCCAGCCCCAGCATCATCTTCATGCTGGTCGATTTGCCCGCGCCGTTCGGCCCCAAAAAGCCGTAGACACACCCATGCGGCACGTGCAGATTCAAATGATCGACGACGCTCCGCCCGTGATACGCTTTGCACAAGTCCCGCGTCCGGACAGCCCATTGATTTTCCATCTTCATCAGCTCCTTTTCGCTTGATGAAGGCAGTATAGCGCGCCGGCCTTAATCCCCCTCAAACGCCGGCTTAATTTTCGCTTAATCTTGAAGCCGTTTTCTGGCGCGGCGCTTCAAAACGTGCTATCATAGCAGGCAGAAACGAAGATTTGAGGTGCTTGCATGCGTACCGTTTATGACGCGGATCTTCTGCTGGTGGATGACAATCCGGACCTGCTCCGCCTGCTGAGCGACCAGCTCTCCGGCGCGGGCTACCGCCATATCCGAACCGCCGCAAACTGCGCCGCCGCGCAGACCGCCTTTGCCTGCAAAACGCCGGAACTGATGATTCTGGATATCAACCTGCCGGATGGCGACGGCTTTTCGCTCTTCCGCTTTCTGCGCGAAAAAGTGGATGTTCCGGCGCTGTTTCTCTCCGCGCGCGACGCGGACGCAGACCGCCTGTTCGGCCTGGGGCTTGGCGCAGACGACTACCTGACCAAGCCGTTTTTGATGCAGGAGCTTCTGCTCCGCGTGCAGCATATTTTGCAGTGTGCCTACCGCACGGAACTTTCCCGCACCCGCCCATCCGCTCTGCGGCTCGGCGACCGGCAGGCAGATTTAAACGACGCCACGGTCACGTTATCCACAGGCAAAACGCTTTCCCTGACGGCGACGGAACGCGCGCTGCTGGAAAAGCTGGCGGAGAATCGCGGCCATATCGTGACTTACGACGCACTCTGCGCCGCCGTCTGGGGCGCGGACTACGCCGGATACGAAAACAGTCTCGGCGTTCATATCCGCCACCTGCGGGAAAAAATTGAGGCCGAACCCAGCCGCCCGCGCTGGCTGCTGACGGCCCGCGGCATCGGCTACAAACTGGCCGGGGAGGAAAGCCGATGAAGACCTTCGCGCGCCTGATCCGGCGCTATGTGTTTGCCGCCGTGGGGCTTGGGCTCCTGCTGCCGGCGCTTTGCATCGGCCTGCTCGTCTGGCTGGGCTGGCAGACCGGCCAGTATATGCCCCAATGGGCGTATTCCTCCGGCGCGATTGCGGATTCCATGGTGTCCACGGCCGACGGCCTGACTTTCGGCGCGGAACACACGCCCCAGGAATGGATGGACGGTTACGCGTGGGCCATGGCGCTGGATGATGACGGAAACGTGTTTTGGCACTATAACCTGCCCGATTTGCTGAATCGGCGATATGCGCCGACCGACGTCGCGCGGTTTGCCCACTGGTATCTGGCCGATTATCCGGTCTTCTGCTGGACGGAAGATTACGGCCTGTTCGTCATCGCCCTGCCTCAGGGCAGTCTGTGGAAATACAATTTTTACAGCGCGCCCGCGGTCATCACCCACCTGATTCACAGCATCCTGCCCGTCTGTTTCGGGCTGCTGGCCATCGGTCTGGCCGTCTGCTTCGCGCTGAGCTGGCGCAGCGCCCGCAGACTGCGAACCGTTTCCGCCGGGCTGGACGCGCTCGCCGATGGACAGCCCGTCCGCCTGCCCACAGAGGGTTTCACCGCAGAGCTAGCCGAAAAGCTGAACCAGACCAGCGCGCACCTGCAAAAGCAAAGCGAAATCATTGCCCGGCGGGATCAGGCGCGAACCCGGTGGATCGCAGGCGTGAGCCATGATGTCCGCACGCCGCTCGCCCTGATTCTGGGCTGGGCCGAACAGCTGGAGCAGGATTCCGCCCTGCCGGACGAGACGCGCCAGAAAGCCGGGAACATCCGCGTACAGAGCGAAAAACTCCGCGCGCTGATCGCCGATCTGAACCTGACCAGCAAGCTGCAATACGGCGCACAGCCCCTTCGGCGGGAGATGCTGACCGCCGGGCCGCTGATTCGCAGGATTGCAGCGAAATTCTGCGACAGCGCCGAAACCTGCGCGCTCTCGCTCGTTCAATCCGACGCGGCAGAACATGCTCAGCTTTGGGTGGACGGCGCCCTGCTGGAAAGGCTGCTGGATAATCTGCTGGGCAACAGTGTCCGGCACAATCCGCAGCCTGTTCAAATCCGGCTGCAAACCGACGTTTCCGGCGGCTTTCTCTGCATCATGGTTTCGGATGACGGCGCGGGTTATCCGCCCGACGTGCTCGCCGCGCTGCATGCGCCGGAGCCCCTGCCCAACGCCCCGCACATTCTCGGCCTGCATGTCGTGGAACAGATTGCCGCCGCGCACGGCGGAAGCGCTGTCTTCTCACAGGACACGCCGCACGGCGCAAAAGCCGTTGTGCGGCTTCCGTTGGCAGGGAAAGACGCAAGTATCTGATTCGATCAAAAATGCCCCCGACAGTTCAAAATACTGCCAGAGGCACTGTTATTGGAATCAAAAAAATCATCTCTTTCGAGATGACTTCCAGCCGGGCGATTCACTCCGGTTGGGCTTGACGGGGCCGACAAGGCCCTTTCTTGCGGCTCGACGCCGCTTCGGTCAGGCGGCTCTGACAGCCCGCCGGGCTGTCATTCACTACCGCCTCTTCTCGCCCTATCGGCCCCCAAAGGCAAAAAAAAATCATCTCTTTCGAGATGACTTCCAGCCGGGCGACTAACTCCGGTTTAGCTTGGTGGGGTCGATAGGGCTCGAACCTACGACCTCCACGATGTCAACGTGGCGCTCTGACCAGCTGAGCTACGACCCCAAGCACGTCATTTATTATACAGCACGTCCACATATCTGTCAACCCTTTTTTCACGCTTTTTTTGACAGTTTTTGAAACTTTTCGCATAAACGCGCAAAAAACAAAGCCCTGCAAGGGAAAAAATTCCGCAGAGCTTCGTTTTTCATTTCATGATCGCTTCGGCGGTCAAACGCTGAACGCGTCGAGCCACGCCTGCCCGGCCTTGATGCTCGCCTCTACGCGGTTTGGCGCAGGGCCGCCCGGCACGTCGCGCAATTCTACACAGGCGTGCATGGAGCAGGCTTCATACACATCCGCCTCAAACAGTTCGGAGAAGGTTTTCAGTTCATCCAGCGACAGATCCAGAATCGCCTTGTTCTCCTTCACGCAATGCAGCACCAGATGACCGATGACCGCGTGCGCGTCGCGAAACGGCATGCCCTTCTTGACAAGGTAATCCGCCGCATCCGTCGCGTTGGTGAAGCCGCCCGCCGCGCCGCGCGCCATGTTCTCCGTGTTGAAGGTGCAGGCCGCCAGCATCGCGTTGAACACGACCAGCGACTTGACCAGCGTATCGCGCGCGTCGAACAGCGCTTCCTTATCCTCCTGCATGTCCTTGTTATAGGCCAGCGGCAGCCCCTTGAGCGTGGTCAGCAGACCCGTCAGGTCGCCGTAGACGCGGCCCGTCTTGCCGCGGATCAGCTCGGCCACGTCGGGATTCTTCTTCTGCGGCATGATGGAAGAGCCCGTCGCATAGGCGTCGTCCATCTCCACAAAGCGGAATTCGTGGCTGTTCCAGAGAATCAGCTCTTCGCAGAAACGGGAGAGGTGCATCATGCACACGGAGGCAGCGTAGAGATAGTCGCAGACAAAGTCGCGGTCAGCCACGCCGTCCAGGCTATTCTGTGTGATGGCCGAGAAACCCAGCAGCTCCGCCACACGCTCACGGTTCAGCGGATAGGTCGTGCCCGCCAGCGCGCCGGAACCCAATGGCATCACGTCCGCGTGGGCGTAGACCTCCTTCATCCGCTGCATGTCGCGGGTGAACATCTGAAAATACGCCATCATGTGATGGCCGAGGGTGATCGGCTGGGCGCGCTGCAAATGCGTATAGCCGGGCATGATAGTATGCGTGTTCTTTTTCGCGATGGTCAGCAGGGTTTCGCAGAGTTCGCGCTGGAGCGACGCGGCTTCCTTCGCGGCGTCCTTGACATACATGCGGCCGTCGAGCGCCACCTGATCGTTGCGGCTGCGGCCCGTGTGCAGGCGCTTGCCCGCGTCGCCGATGCGCTCGATGAGCAGCTTTTCCACGTTCATGTGGATATCCTCCGCATCCAGCTCAAACTGTACCTTACCCGCCGCGATATCCGCTTCAATGCCTTTCAATCCTTCGACAATCGCGTCCGCGTCGGCTTGGGGAATGATCCCCTGCTCGCCAAGCATCGTCGCGTGCGCAATCGATCCGGCGATATCCTGATGATAAAGCCGCTTGTCAAAGGTGATGGAAGAATGGAAGTCATCGACAAGCCCGTCGGTTTTCTTTTCAAAGCGTCCGCCCCAGAGTTTCATGGAAACCTCCTTGTGTATGTAAAAAGGGGAACGTTGGGGCTTTGCCCCAAACCCTACCAAGAACCTGAGGTTCTTGGATTTCCCTCCTCCGCTTCGCGGCATGCCGCGAAGCGATGCGGAAGGTGTCGGGAACTCAGTTCCTGACCGGGGTTTGGGGCAGCGCCCCAAGCGTTCCCCTTCGGGATAACTTACTTTTCCAAACCGGCCTTTTCCTTCATCATGGCCTGAACCTTGAGCGGCAGACCGTAGAGGTTGATGAAGCCGGCGGCATCCTTGTGGCTGTACATCTCGCCGGAATCGCCGAATGTCGCGATGTCCTCCATGTACAGGCTGTACGGAGAGGTCACGCCCGCGCCGATGCAGTTGCCCTTGTAGAGCTTGAGCTTCGCCGTGCCGGTCACATACTTCTGGGTCACATCTACAAACGCGGACAGGCTCTCGCGCAGCGGCGCATACCACAGGCCGTTGTACACCAGCTCGGCAAACTTCACCGCCACCTGATCCTTGTAATGCGCGGTGTCGCGGTCAACGGTAATCTCTTCCAGATTGCGGTGCGCGGCATAGAGCAGCGTTCCGCCGGGGGTCTCGTACACACCGCGGGACTTCATGCCCACCAGACGGTTCTCCACCATGTCCGCAATGCCCACGCCGTTGCGCGCGGCGATTTCGTTGCAGGTTTCCAGCAGCTTCACCGCGTCCATCTTCTCGCCGTTGACGGCCACCGGAATGCCCTGCTCAAAGTCAATGGTCACATATTCCGGCTTGTCCGGCGCGTCTTCCGGATATTTGCAGATCAACGGCAGATCGCGCGGCGGCTCGTTGGCCGGATCTTCCAGATCGCATCCCTCGTGAGAGAGATGCCAGATGTTGCGATCCATCGAATACGGACGATCCTTCTTCACCGGGACGGGGATGCCGCGCGCGTCGGCATACTCGATTTCCTCTTCGCGGGTCTTGATATCCCACTCGCGCCACGGCGCGATAATCGGCATGTTCGGCGCAAACGCCTTGATGGAAAGCTCGAAACGCACCTGATCGTTGCCCTTGCCGGTGCAGCCGTGGCAGATGGCGTCGCAGCCTTCCTTCTCGGCGATTTCAACCAGACGCTTGGCAATCAGCGGACGGGCGAAAGACGTACCCAGCAGATACTTGCCCTCGTAGATGGCGTCAGCCTTGAGCGTCGGCCAGATGAAGTCCTCGACAAACTCCTTGCGCAGATCTTCAATATAAAGCTTCTCCGCACCGGTCTTCTTGGCCTTCTCGTGCAGCGGCGCAAGCTCTTCGCCCTGCCCCACGTCAGCCGCGCAGCAAACCACGGCGCAGCCGTAGTTCTCCTTGAGCCACGGGATGATGATGGACGTATCCAGGCCGCCGGAATACGCCAGCAGCACACGCTTGTAAGTCTTCTTATCCGCCATGATGATTCCCTCCATATATCCGCCCGGCGCTTTCGTCGGTGGAGTTGCTTGTTGATGGTATGGATTATAGCGCGTCGCTCATAAAAATGCAATACTTTTGATTAAATATTCCGTCCAAGTCCATGTTTTCATCAGCTTTATCTAGAAAATACCGTTTTCAAATGGATAAAAATACCGTCTGCACGTCTTTTTTATGCATAGCCGGATGTATATGCAGTTTTTGAAGAACATACGGCTTCGATTGACAGACAGCACAAAATACGTTAAACTGTTTTCTGAGAATTTGTGCGGTAAACAGATGAAGCAAAAGGCGGAGACTTTTTTGAGAATACTGGGCATTGACCCCGGTCTGGCGACAATGGGCTGGGGCGTGATCGAGGCGGACGGCTACCGGGAAAAGCTGGTGCAGTACGGCGCGCTGATTACCTATCCGCGCGACACCTTTCCCACGCGTCTGCGGTGCATTTACACCGGCGTGCAGGGGCTCTTGCAGACCTTCAAGCCGGACGAAATTGCGTTTGAGGAATTGTTTTTCTCCAAAAACGTGACGACAGGCATACAGGTCGGCGGCGCGCGCGGCGTGGCGCTGGTCGCCTGCCAGGCCTATACGGATAAACTGTTTGAATATACGCCGATGCAGATCAAGCAGGCGGTCGTCGGCTACGGCGGCGCGGACAAGCATCAGGTTCAGATGATGGTGCGGATGCTGCTGGGGCTCAAAGAGATTCCCCGGCCGGACGACGCGGCGGACGCGGTGGCCTGCGCCATCACCCACGCGCACGCGGGCGCGGGCCGCGAACATTTCAGAATTAAGTGAGGCTGTCATGATCGATTTTATTGAAGGCACGGTGGAAAGCAAAGCGCCGGGCGAGCTGGTCATCTGCGCGGGCGGGGTGGGCTTTCTTTTGATGTGTTCCAACGCAACGCTGGCGGAAGCGCCCGCGAAGGGCGAAAAATGGCGCTGCTACTCGGTGCTGAACGTGCGCGAGGACGCGATGGAGCTGTTCGGTTTCGCCTCCCGGCAGGAGCGCGCCATGTTTAAAAAGCTCTGTCAGGTGACGGGCGTCGGCGCGAAAACGGCGCTGGGCGTGCTCTCCGCTCTGCCGATGCGCGATCTGTCCGTGGCGATCGTCACCGGCGATGTGACGGCGCTCTCCCGCGCGCCGGGCATCGGCAAAAAGACGGCGCAGCGCATTGTTTTGGAACTCAAGGACAAAGTAGAACAGCAGGACGTTTCCGTCCCCGCCGGAACAGGCGCGCCTGCGGCTCCCGTCGTCGGCGACGCGCAGCGGGAAGCGCAGGCCGCCTTGCAGGCGCTGGGCTACACCTCCGCCGAGGCGGCGCGCGCCATCAACCTCGTGCGCGATCAGGCGGATACCGTCGATGCGCTGATTATGCTGGCCCTGCGCCAGATCGGTTCACTCTGACAAGCAAACACAACAAGGAGGCGTTATGATGAAACTGCCCGAAGACCCCGTCATGCTGCTGAGTTTTGTCAACATGAAACTGCGCGACCAATACGCGTCGCTGGATGATCTCTGCGACGATCTGAACGTTTTGAGCGTCGAGCTGGAAGAGAAGCTGGGCGAAATCGGCTATTTCTATAACGCCAAGGAAAACCGCTTTGTCTGAAAGCCGACCTGCCGGCATTCTGCGGACGCGCCATGCGCGCCCCTTGTTTGAAATGCGCTTTTTGGGGGATACACAACAATAGAGGTAAAGACATGGAAGAAGAAAGACTCGTGATGAGCGGCTTCCGCGAGGAAGAAGATGATCAGGAAGGCAGTCTCCGCCCCAAAACCCTGCGTGAATACGTGGGACAGCAGGCAGTGAAGGACAGCCTGAACATCTACATTCAGGCCGCCCGGCAGCGGCGGGATTCGCTCGATCACATTCTGCTCTACGGCCCGCCGGGTCTGGGCAAAACGACGCTCGCGGGCATTGTCGCCAGCGAGATGGGCCAAAACATCCGCGTGACCAGCGGACCGGCCATCGAGCGCGCGGGCGATCTGGCCAGCCTGCTGACCAACCTGTCCAGCGGCGACGTGCTGTTCATCGATGAAATCCATCGCCTGTCGCATGCGGTGGAAGAGGTGCTCTACCCCGCGATGGAGGATTACGCGCTGGATATCATGATCGGCAAAGGCCCGTCGGCGCGCAGCATCCGTCTCGACCTGCCGAAATTCACGCTCATCGGCGCGACGACGCGTGCGGGTTCGCTCTCCGCGCCGCTGCGCGACCGATTCGGCATCATTTTCCGCTTGCAGATGTACACGACCGAAGAGCTGATGCAGATTGTGCACCACTCTGCGGGCGTCTTAAACATTCAGGCGGAAGAGGACGGCGTGCGCGAGATTGCGCGCCGAAGCCGCGGTACGCCGCGCATTGTCAACCGCCTGCTCAAGCGCGTGCGCGACTATGCCCAGGTGCGCGGCGACGGCGTAATCACCAAACAGATGGCGCAGGAAGCCCTGACGCTGCTGGACGTGGACGATCTCGGCCTTGACCGTGTGGACAGGACGATCCTGACCACGATGATGAAGAAATTCGACGGCCGTCCGGTAGGTCTTGATACGCTGGCGGCGACGACCGGCGAGGACGCGGTGACGATCGAAGACGTTGTCGAGCCGTATCTGATGCAGCTGGGCTTCATCATGCGCACCCCGCGCGGACGCATCTGCACACAGGCCGCCTACGACCACATGAAAATCCCAATGCCTCAGTCCGGCAAGCTGGACGGGCAGACGAGTTTACTGGATTAACGGAGGGTTCGTTGGGGCGCTGCCCCAAACCCCGGAAGGAACCTGAGGTTCCTTCACCTCCCACATATTGCCTTGCGGCATGCCGCAAGGCAATATGTGGGGTTTAGGGTCTAAGACCCCAAGCAGGTTTGGGCGGCAGCCCAACGTAGCCCTTGCACAGAAAAGAGAGTTGCCATGAAAACCAGTGATTTTGATTATGAACTTCCGCAGGAACTCATCGCGCAAACCCCCGTCGAACCGCGCGATAGCAGCCGCCTGCTCGTCTACCATCGCGATACCGGCGCGGTCGAGCATAAAATCTTCCGCGACGTGATCGATTACCTCAACCCCGGCGACGTGCTCGTCATCAACCAGACGCGCGTCATCCCCGCGCGCCTGTACGGCGTGAAGGAAGGCACGGGCGGCGCAATCGAGTTTCTGCTCCTCCGCCGTCTCAACCTCACCGATTGGGAAGTCATTCTCAAGCCCGGCAAAAAGGCCAAGCCCGGCGCGCGCTTCGTGTTCGGCAACGGCGAGCTCGTCGCCGAAATCCTGACCATCAGCGAAGACGGCGGGCGCACCGTGCGCTTCTTCTATGAGGGCGTGTTCGAGGATGTGCTCGACCGCCTCGGCCAAATGCCCCTGCCGCCGTATATCCACGAAAAACTGGAAGATAAGACGCGCTACCAGACCGTCTATGCCAAGGTGGACGGCAGCGCTGCCGCGCCGACGGCCGGCCTGCACTTTACGCCGGAACTGCTCGAAAAAATCAAGCGGAAGGGCATCGACGTCGTGCCCGTGCTGCTGCACGTCGGTCTGGGCACATTCCGACCCGTCAAAGAGGAAGACGTGGCCGACCACCATATGCACAGCGAATATTACGAGGTCACGCCTGAACAGGCGGCCGCGATTAACGCCGCCCGCGCGCGCGGCGGCCGCATCGTCTGCGTCGGCACAACGAGCGTGCGCACGCTGGAAACCGTCTCGACGGAGGACGGCATCGTGCACCCCGGCAGCGGCTTCACCCAGATTTTCATCACCCCCGGCGTGAAGATCAAGGCGGTGGACGCGCTCATCACCAACTTCCACCTGCCGCAGAGCACGCTGCTCATGCTCATCTCCGCGCTGATGGGCCGCGAAAACGCGCTGGCCGTCTATAAGCAGGCCGTGGAAGAAAGATACCGCTTTTTCTCCTTCGGCGACGCGATGATGATTACCGGCGAATCGAAAAAGAACGGCTAACCCCTCCCCCCATTTTCGCCCATTTGTGGCATAGCCAATCCACACTTTTCCGCGTATAATAGATATAATTTCACGCCCCGTGCGGGGGCAGACACGAAGGAGTGAATCACGATGGGATACAAACTGTTCAGCGACGTGACGGCCGACGTCAGCGAAGAGCTGATGCGCGGCATGCCGGAAGTCGAGCTTGTGCCGATGCAGGTAGAGCTTGGCGGCGAAAATTATATCTACGGCCCCGGCGGCGATTTGACCGTCGAGCATTTCTATGCCGAGCAGCGGGCGGGCAAGTTTGCCAGCACATCTCAAATCAATCCGATGGTCTATCGCGAGTGTTTTGAAAAGACGCTCAAGGCGGGCGAAGACATCCTCTACCTGTGCTTCTCCTCCGGCCTGTCGAGTACGCTGCAATCCGCCAACCTGTGCGCGCAGGAACTTCGCGAGGAATACCCGGAGCGCAAGCTGATCGTCGTGGATACCCTCTGCGCCGCCGTCGGCGAAGCGATGCTCGTCCGCGAAGCCGCCCGCAAGCAGCAGGAGGGCCTGACCATCGAAGAGCTGGCCGCGTGGGTGGAAGAAAACCGCCTGAAAATCTGCCACTGGTTCACCGTCGATTCTTTTGATCACCTCAAGCACGGCGGACGCGTTTCCGCCGCGGCGGCGGCCGTCGGCACGATGCTGCAAATCAAGCCTCTGCTGCACGTCGATGAGGAAGGCAAACTGCGCGTGGCCGAAAAGCCGCGCGGCCGCAAGCAGGCCATCCGCACACAGGTCGCGCACATGAAGGAAGGCTGGACGCCGGAAATGGGCAAGCTGGTCGTCATCGGCCACGGCGACTGCCCGGACGACGTGGAGCAGCTGCGTCAGGCCGTGCTCAAAGAGTTCCCCGACGCCGACATCCGCGTGGCGTATATCGGCCCGGTCATCGGCGCGCACACCGGCCCCGGCATGCTGGCGCTGATCTACTGGGGCATGAATCGGTAACTCCTTCAGTCTGCTTCGCTGACAGCTCCCTCTGAGAGGGAGCTTTTATTTTAAAAAGCAACTTAAGCCAAATTCAAAACGCTTAAGTGTCTGCCGAAAGGCAGACGGAAGGAGTCATTTATCCGTTGCAAAA
Source organism: uncultured Eubacteriales bacterium (assembly GCA_900542445.1). Taxonomy (GTDB): domain Bacteria; phylum Bacillota; class Clostridia; order Christensenellales; family Aristaeellaceae; genus Ventricola. Next base: position 85,957 of record UQNN01000007.1, read on the forward strand.
CTGTCAACCAAGGCGTATAATGGAAATCGTGCTTTTTTGCGCTTTAAATCAACAACAAAGGAATTTGCAGCCATGCGTTTTCAAACCGCTCACACCCCAAACTCCCTCACCGAAGGCCCGATTGCGCAGACGCTGATCGCCTTCGCGCTCCCGCTGTTTCTGGGCAACCTGTTTCAGCAGCTGTACAACACGGCGGATTCTCTGATCGTCGGCAACTTTCTGGGCAGCGAGGCGCTGGCCGCGGTCAGCTCCTCCGGCAACCTGATTTTCCTGATGGTCGGTCTGGTCAACGGCATTTCGATGGGTGCGGGCGTGGTCATCGCGCGTTATTTCGGCGCGAAGGACTACGACCGCATGCAGAAGACCATCCACACGCTGCTGGCGTTCGGCCTCGTCGCGGGCGCGCTGCTGACGGTCATCGGCATGATGCTCTCCCCCGTGATGCTGCGGCTGATGGATACGCCGGAAACCGTTCTGCCCAACTCCATCAGCTATTTCCGCACATATTTCACCGGTTCGCTGGCCTTTGTGCTCTACAACATCTGCATGGGCATCCTGCAGGCGGTCGGCGACAGCCGCCATCCGCTGCAATACCTGATTATTTCCTCCATCGTCAACATCGCGCTCGACTTGCTGTTCGTCGGCGTATTCCACATGGGCGTGGGATCGGCGGCGGCGGCGACGGCCATTTCGCAGCTGGTAAGCATGAGCCTGTGCATGATCCGCCTAATGCGCAGCGACCGCGCCTACCGCGTCAATCTGCGCAAGATCCGTTTCGACGGGCGCGCGCTTCGTGAGATTCTGCAAAACGGCCTGCCCGCCGGTTTGCAGAACAGCATCATCTCCATCGCGAACGTCGTCGTGCAGAGCAACATCAACCAGTTCGGCGCGGCGGCGATGGCCGGCTGCGGCGCGCACAGCCGCATCGAGGGCTTCGGCTTCCTGCCCGTCACCTGCTTCACGATGGCGCTGACCACGTTCGTCAGCCAAAATCTCGGCGCAAAGGCGTATGACCGTGTGAAAAAAGGCATCCGCGTCGGCATTTTCTGCTCGATGACGATCGCAGAAACCATCGCCCTGCTGATCTTCATCTTCTCCCCGAAGCTCATCGGCCTGTTCACCAGTGACGCGCAGTCCATCGCCTTCGGCGTGATGCACGAGCGCACGACCACGCCGTTCTTCTTCCTGCTGGCGTATTCGCACTGCATGGCCGCCATCTTCCGCGGCGCGGGCAAATCCACCGTGCCGATGCTGGTGATGCTGCTGTGCTGGTGCATCATCCGCGTGACCTACGTCACCTTCGCCGTGAAATTCTTTCCCGTACTGCAAACGGTCTCCTGGGCCTATCCGATCACCTGGGGCCTGAGCACGCTGGTGTTCACGCTTTATTACTTCAAATCCGACTGGATGCACGCGTTCGAGAAGCGCGAAAGAAGGGCCTGATTTCCTCCCGCCGATTGCAGAATCGGCGGTTTTTTGGTCGCGCCGCGTTCCTATAAGCGGTATGAAATGCGCCGCCCGTCTCTCCCGTTTCTCCCTGTAAGCCAACGCAAACAGTTTGTTTTGCTGAATACTGCATTTTCCATCCGTATTTTTTTGCACCTTTCAGCTTTTCAAGCGAAATCGTTTATGATATACTATATGATTGTTTGAAAGTAGCCTGGGAGCGCGTCTGCCGCTCCTTTCCATCATCCCAAGGAGGATCAACCATGCCTGATACGCCGATGCCCGGTTCGCTCGCGGCTGAAACCGCCCGCCGCCGGACGTTTGCCATTATCTCCCACCCGGACGCCGGCAAAACGACGCTGACCGAAAAGCTGCTGCTGTATTCGGGCGCGATTCGTACCGCCGGTTCCGTCAAAGCCCGCAAGAGCGACAAACATGCCACCAGCGACTGGATGGATATCGAGAAACAGCGCGGCATTTCCGTGACCTCCTCGGCCATGCAGTTTGAATTTGACGGCTATCACATCAACATTCTCGACACTCCCGGCCACCAGGACTTCTCGGAGGACACCTATCGCGTGCTCGTCGCGGCGGACAGCGCCGTGATGCTCATCGACGCGGCCAAGGGCGTCGAGGCGCAGACCATCAAGCTGTTCAAGGTCTGCCGCCTGCGCAACATCCCGATTTTCACCTTTGTCAACAAGATGGACCGCGCGGGCAAAGACCCGTTCTCCCTGATGGAGGAAATGGAGCAGGTGCTCGGCATTCGCGCCTGCCCGATCAACTGGCCCATCGGCACGGACGGCGACTTCAAGGGCGTTTACCACCGCGACACACAGATGGTGGAGCTGTATGAATCCGGCGACCACGGCAAAACGCGCGTGGAAAAGCAGGATGTGCCACTTGACGACCCTCAGCTGCCGGAGCTGCTCGGCGACCGGCTGTACAAGCGCCTGATGGACGAAATCGAGCTGCTGGATATCGCGGGCGATTCGTTCGATCTGGATCTTGTGCGCAAGGGCGAGCTGACGCCGATGTTCTTCGGTTCGGCCATCACCAACTTCGGCGTCGAGCCGTTCCTGACCCGCTTCCTTGAGTACTCCACCCCGCCCGCCTCGCATGAGAGCGACATGGGGCTGGTGGAGGCCGACGATCCGGATTTCTCCGGTTTCATCTTCAAGATTCAGGCCAACATGAACCCGGCGCACCGCGACCGACTGGCCTTCATGCGCATCTGTTCGGGCGTGTTCACCAAGGGCATGACCGTCTGGCACAGCGGCACGAACAAGATGATTCAGCTCAAGCAGCCGCAGCAATTCATGGCGGACGAGCGCGAAGCCGTTGAAAACGCCTATCCGGGCGACATCATCGGTCTGTTCGACCCCGGCATTTTCGCGCTGGGCGATTCGCTCTGCACGGGCAAAAAGCGCCGCTATCCGGGCATTCCGGTGTTCGCGCCGGAGTTCTTCGCCCGCGTGAGCAGCATCGACAGTCTCAAGCGCAAGCAGTTCGTCAAGGGCGTTTTGCAGCTGAGCGAGGAAGGCGCGATTCAGACCTTCAAGCGGCCGGGCATCGGCTTTGAGGAGATCATCGTCGGTGTGGTCGGCGTGCTTCAGTTTGAAGTGCTGGAACACCGTTTGAAGACGGAATACAACGCCGAAATCCGCCGCCAGCAGCTCCCCTACCGCTTTGTGCGCTGGATCACCAAAACACCGAAAGCGATCGAGGATTTGAAGCTTTCCAGCACCTCTTCGTTAGCGAAGGACGCGCGCGACCGCGACGTGATTCTTTTTGAAAACGAGTGGTCAATTCGCTGGGCGCTGGAAAACAACGAAGGCCTGGAGCTGGCGGAAACCGCGTCGAGGCTGGGGTGATGTCGGGGCTTTGCCCCGAACCCCAGCAGGAACCTGAGGTTCCTGCACCTCCCGCTTCTTTATCGCTTCGCGATAAAGGACATCAAATCATCCTTTATACGGGAAGTCCAGAAACCTCAGGTTTCTGGCGGAGTTTGAGGCAGAGCCTCAACGTCCCCCCGTTTACCATCAACCATATAGAAAGAAGGGCTTCCATTTGGAAATGATTCGTGAGAACATCCGCAATATCGCTATCATCGCGCACGTTGACCACGGCAAAACCACGCTCGTCAACGAAATGCTCAAGCAGGGCGGCGTTTTCCGCGAAAACCAGCAGGTCGCCGACCGCGTGATGGACAACAATGCCATCGAAAAAGAGCGCGGCATCACCATTCTGGCGAAGAATACCTCCATGTATTATAAGGACGTGAAGATCAACGTCGTCGATACCCCCGGCCACGCCGATTTCGGCGGCGAGGTTGAGCGCGTGCTCAAGATGGTGGACGGCGTGCTGCTGCTCATCGACTCGTTTGAAGGCCCGATGCCGCAGACCCGTTTCGTGCTCCAGCATGCGCTGGCGCTCGGCCTGCCGGTCATCATCGTCATCAACAAGATGGATCGTCCGGACGCGCGCTGCGAAGAGGTCTATAACGAGGCGTTCGACCTGATGATCGACCTCGGCGCGGACGAGAGCCAGCTCGATACCCCGGTCGTTTACGCCAGCGCCCGCGCGGGCACGGCGACCCTCGACCCGAACGAGCCGAGCAGCGATCTGCGTCCGCTGTTTGAAACCATCCTTCAATACATTCCCGCTCCGAAGGGTGATCCGGATGCCCCGGCGCAGATGCTCATCTCCACCATCGACTACAACGAGTTCGTCGGCCGTATCGGTATCGGCCGCATCACCCGCGGCACGCTCAAGCTCAACAGCATGGCGACCCGCTGCAATAACCTCAACCCCGATCTCCACGAGAACTTCCGCCTGAGCAGCCTGTTCGCGTTCGAGGGCCTCAAGCGCGTGCCGGTCGAAAGTGCCAGCATGGGTGAAATCGTCGCCGTCACGGGTATCGAAGATATCATGATCGGCGATACCATCTGCGCGCCGGATGCCGTCGATCCGCTGCCCTTCGTCAAGATCACCGAGCCGACCGTCGCCATGACCTTCTCCGTCAACGACAGCCCGTTTGCCGGCCGTGAGGGGACTTACGTCACCTCCCGCCACCTGCGCGCCCGCCTGATGCGCGAGCTTCAGACCGACGTTTCCCTCCGCGTGGAGGAGACCGACTCCGCCGATTCCTTCCGCGTCAGCGGCCGCGGCGAGCTTCACCTCTCCGTCCTCATCGAGAATATGCGCCGCCAGGGCTATGAATTCCAGGTTTCCAAGCCGGAAGTGCTGTTCCACTACGACGAGAACGGCAATAAGCTGGAGCCGATGGAAAAGATGGTCGCCGACGTGCCCAGCGAGTACGCGGGCGCCGTCATCGAGAAAATCGGCCGCCGCCGCGGCGTGCTGGATAACATGACCGGCACCGACCGCGTGCGCCTTGAGTTCACCGTGCCGAGCCGCGGCCTGTTCGGCTACCGCAGCGAGTTCATGACCGATACCCGCGGCGAGGGCGTCATGAGCGCCGTGTTCGATCACTATGAGCCGTATAAGGGCGATATCCCGCACCGTAACGTCGGCGCGCTGGTCTCCACCGAAACGGGCGACGCGGTCATGTACGGCCTGTTCTACGCGCAGGATCGCGGCACGCTGTTCTGCGGCCCGAATACCGCCGTCTATACCGGCATGATCGTCGGTCAGAACGCGCGTCAGGGCGATATCGACGTCAATGTCTGCCGCCAGAAGCACCTGACCTCCATCCGTAACGCTGCCGGCGCTGAGACCGCGATGAAGCTTACCTCCATGCGTACCCTGACGCTGGAAGAGTGCCTGGAGTTCATCGATGACGATGAGCTGCTGGAAATCACCCCCAAGAGCCTGCGTATGCGTAAGCGTGTGCTCGAAACCGAACTCCGTAAGAAGCTCGCCGCTAAAAAGCGCGCCGAAGCCAATAACTGATAGATTTCGGTTTATCGCCGCGAAGCGAAGAAGGGAGTCTGAGGGGCACGCCCCTCAGGCAGGTATGGGCGGCAGCCCATCGTCCCCCATCGCGAAGCGATCCATAAAAAAACAGAGTTTCAGAGCAGACTGCGAAGCAGTCTACGATTGAAACGGCTTCAAACTGTAAATCCATTCGTCCGACCGAGCTTCCCCCGGTCGGATTTTTTTGTATATCTCCCACTCCTCAGCCCGCATTGCCTGTTTCGCCGCTTTCTGCTATAATCATCCTCAAAGGAGGCACTTTCATGAGCACAATCGTCTTTTTCTGCATCCCCGCCTACGGCCACACCAACCCGACGCTAGGCGTTGTGCGTGAGCTTGCCGCGCGGGGGCATAAAGTCGTCTACTATTCCTATGACACCATGCGCAAGCCGATTGAAGCGGCGGGCGCGGCGTTTGTCTCCTGCAACGCTTACGACGCGGAGCAACGCCTTTCCCCCAAGGACGGCGAACGATTAGGCAGAGATTTGGCTTTTTCCACCCAAGTGCTCGTCGATACCACGCTGGCGCTCGACAACGCGATTCTGAGCGACATGCGCGCGCTTGCGCCGGATTGCATCGTCGCGGATTCTATGGCGCTCTGGGGCAAGCTCATCGCCAAAAAGCTGGACATTCCGTTCGTGTCCTCCACAACGACGTTCGCCTTCAACCGCTATTCCGCGAAAATCATGAAGCAAAGCCCCGCTCAGCTCTTTGGCATGCTCGTCTCCATGCCGAAAATCGGCAGGGAAATCAAGCGCCTGCAAGCGGCGGGCTATCCGGTCAAGAGCGTGCTGGATATCATTCAAAACGACGAAAACCTGGATACGCTTGTCTATACCTCGCCCGAATTTCAGCCGTGCGCCGACACGTTTCCCGCCGCGCACTATGCTTTCGTCGGCCCGTCCATCCGCCCGGCGGAAATGCGTATGGAGAAGTCCGCGCAGCCGCTTGTCTACATCTCGCTGGGCACGGTTGTCAACGATCAGCTTGCGTTTTACCAGCAATGCGTCGCCGCACTGGCGGACGGCCCCTGCCGCGTCATCCTCTCCATCGGCGAACAGGTGAAGCCCGCCGCGCTGGGCACGCTGCCCGGCAACGTCGAAGTCCACGCGCATGTGGATCAAATCGCCGTGCTGCAAATCGCCGACGTGTTTCTCACCCATTGCGGCATGAACAGCGCCAGCGAAGCCCTGTATTTCGGCGTGCCGCTGGTCATGTTTCCGCAAACGCCGGAGCAGGGCGGCGTGTGCACGCGCGTGCTTGAGCTTGGCGCAGGCGTGAAGCTCGACAAGCCGGAAGCTGCATCCATCCGGAAAGCGATTGACAAAGTGCTTTCCAACTCCACCTATCGTGAAAAAGCCGCCGAAATCTCCAAGGGCTTCCGCAGATGCGCAGGCGCAAAGGGCGCGGCGGAGAAGATTTTGTCGGTTATCAGTAAATAAAGAAAAGCATGGCTCGTCGTGAGTCATGCCTTTTTTGTCATTTATCCCTGTAATGCGTTCCGCATAACAAATACTATCCACTTTCTTTTAGACTGACGGTTCTTTATCAATCTCCAAACCGTAAAAGCTTATGGTACATGAACAACCTCCTGTTTTGTTTCATACGCCATACGCCGTTTTTTCATTTTTGGTCTCTTTTTCTATTTTTTACTTTGTTTAATTTCTTCCGTTATCATTCAATTTGTCATAGACTGCCAAACTTGCCCTCCGCCTATTTACAACAACCGCTCTCTTGTGTTATCATCTCTGCCAACAGAAGGAAAGCGCCGCAAAGCAGGCGTGAGCCGCTTCTGTTGATATAAGTTTCTGTTCCTGTATAGACAGAAAAAGGAGGTCTTTTTGATGCTCAATGCGAATGTTGCTTTTGCGAACGGCGCAAATCATATCGGCGAGGTGCGCACGGTTTCCGTGCGGGAACTGGCCGGTGTGGCGGGCTTCATCTTCGGGATGGCGGTTTCCGTTGCCTTTGCGACGGGCCTTGCCCAGCTGATTGCGATGCTGTAAGCGGCCTGAAGCCGCATGCACATCCGCCCACGTGTGCCGGCTCTCAATAAGGGGCGCACGCAGGCGAACTTTGTGTAATTCCTCATAAAGAAAAAAGACCGAAGTCTGCGGCTGAACCGGCGCGCAGCTTCGGTCTTTTTGCGTTCACAAAATCATCGCCATCAGCCAGCAGACGAGCGCGCCCACCGCGGGATAGAAAATCAGCGTCACCAACCATTTCTTGACGTGCACCTTCACGGGGATATACGGCATCAAATCCTCCGTCCCCGGAATCACCCACGCCTTCGTATGGCCCACCCAAAGGCCGTCGATGCAGATTCGGTCAAAGAATCCCATGATCCAGAAAATCGCCACCAGCTGCAAAAAGCTTTGCTCAAAGCCCCGCGCGCCGTTGATGACAAACACGCAGATCATCGTATAGCCGAAGTAGAACAGCAGGCCGCCCAGCTTAAAGCGCTTGCCCCCTTTTTTAATATCCGCTTCCGTGGTCAAGCCCAGCTTGACCGCCCTGTCCTGAACCGCCTTATCATACAGAAAAACCATATGCACCGCACCGTTTCGGATTCCCCACGCGCAGCTGAGATACAGGCATACGCTCAAAATGATGCCTTCGATGATAACCTTCATTACAAAGTTCCTCTCTTGTGCTGCGATTATTTTTCCTTAAAGAAGATGCCGATCATCACGCCGCCCAAATCGTTGGGCGAAATGACCTGCTGCAATTCCCATCCCTCGGCGACAAGCGCGTTGATGTTCTCTTCCATCTGCGCCAAATCCTTGTCGCGGGACATGTGAATGGCCTTGTTCAGATTGACGACTTTGTATTCTTTCATGTGTTTTTTCTTCCGTTCGGGGGCGTTTTTTTACACGTCTCCATTTTTGATATAGGTCGAATCCGACAGCACGACGATGTTTCGCGCTTTCAGCTCCTGCCGAATCAGCAGCATGAACCGATAATAGACGTCCCAATAGGCTTCGGTCGGCACGTAGACGCGCGCGACGTATTCAATCGCGCCCGTCTGATAGGCGTTGATGCCGACGAACGGCGGCTCGGCGGATTCATAGCCCTCCGCAGCACGCTTGCAGGCCGCCATCAGCGCCTCCAGCGCCGTGTCGGTGTCGATTTCAAAGCCGAGCCAGAGCTTCGCGTCCACGCGCCGATACGCCTTTTCCGTATAATTGACGATGCGTTCGGCAGAAAGCTCCTTGTTGGGAATCATCACGGTCTTGTTATCCGGCGTGACCAGATGAGTATACATCAGCCCGATTCGTTCCACCGTGCCCTCCGCCTTCTCCGTGCTGATGAAACTGCCCGCGGCAAACGGCTTGGCGAGCAGAATCACCATGCCGCTGACCACGTTCGCCAGCACATCCTGCACGGAGAGCGAAACGGCCAGCGCGAATAAACTCAGCAGCGCCACCAGGCTGGTAATCGGCACATCCAGCTGACCCGCCACCATCGTGACGAGCACGATGACCATCACAATTCGCGCCGCCGCCGTCAGAAAGCTCAGCATCGCCTTATCCAGCGGCAGTTTGGCCACCAGCCGGTTGAGCGCCCGCATGACGATTTTGATGACGACTGCGCCGATGACGAGCGTCAGCCCCGCGCCGAGCCATTTATCCATCGTTGCGTTGTGCAGCGCGCCGACGACCTCTGTCACCTGTTCCGGCGTAAACGCTTCTTCCGTATTCATGCCTCAGCCCTTCCAAGCGCCACGCCTTCGCACGCGCCCAGCGTGAGCGTCACATAGCCGCCCTGCACCTTATGCGTTTTGCCGCTGAGCAGGTCGCAAACCGTCTTGCAGGCCGCCAATTCTTCCGGCACGCGCACCATGCGGCGAATCGCCTGATCGGTCGTATTCAGCGCGCAAAGCACCGTTTCCTTTTCCGTCTGCCGTAGATAGGCATACAGGCCGTCCTCGCCGACTTCCCACGTCTTGAGCGTGCCTTCGCGCAAAACCTCGCTGGCGTTTCGCATGTGCGTCAGACGCTTGTAATAGGCCAGCATCGCGTTGCCGTTCACCTTGTCCCACGTCATGCTCCGTCGGCAGTCCGGATCGGGGCCGCCGCGCATGCCCAGCTCGTCGCCGTAATAGATCACGGGCACGCCGGGATGCGTCATCTGGAAAAACGCCGCCGCGCGCATGGATTTCACGCGCCCGCCGCAGCGGGTCAGCATGCGCGCCGTATCGTGGCTGGACAGGAAATTCCACATGGAGTTCTGCACCTCCTGCGGATAGAGCATCATCGCGCGGTTGATGCCCGCGTCGAACTGCGCCAGCGACCAGCGGCGGTCGGCAAAGAATTTCCAAATTGCTTCGGAGAGCACGTAGTGCATCGTGCCGTCGAACATGTCGCCGACGGTACACCACTCGCGCGAATCATGCCAGCACTCGGCGATCATGATCGCATTCGGGTTTGCCGCCATCACGGCGCGGCGGAACTGCCGCCAGAAATCGGGGTAGACCTCCGGCGAAACGTCCAGCCGCCAGCCGTCCACATGCGCTTCCCGCAGCCAATAGCGCCCCACGTCGAGGAAATACGCCGCGCAGGCCTCGTTCTGCATATTCAGTTTGGGCATGTAGGCCCACTTCTCGCCGAAAGTCATATAGCCGCAGGGATACTGCTCGCCGAAGAAGAACCAGTCGTAGTATTCCGAACCCTTGCCCTTCTCCATGGCGTCCTTAAACGGCGCAAAGCCAAGGCCACAGTGGTTGAATACGCCGTCGAGCACAATGCGGATGCCCTTTTCATGCAGCGCGTCGGCCAAATTGCGCAGATCCTCCAGCGTGCCCAGCAGCGGATCGATCTGATAATAGTCGAACGTGTTATAGCGGTGGGACGTGTCGGACAGGAAAATCGGCGTCATATACACCACGCCTACGCCCAGTTCGGCCAAATACGGCACAGCTTCCAGAATGCCCTTAAGGTTACCGCCGAAGCGGTATTCGTTCGCCACACGCTTGCTGCCCCACGGCTCGACGGTCTCTTCGCCCGGCACATCCACGCGACGGAAGCGATCCGGGAAAATCTGATAGCCGACGCACCCGCGCGCCCATTGCGGCTTCTCTTTGGCCGGGTAGGCGTGCGCGTAGTGGAAGCCATTCACCCATTCGGGCTTCTCCGGCACGGCGCGCGTGCCGTCCGCGTCGTGCAGCAGCGTCACATCGCCCGCGCGCAGGATAAAGGCATAGACAATGCGCGGGTCGTGCGGCCGAAACACCGCCTGCCAGACCTCGTGGTTCTCGTCGCGCCACATGCGCTCCATCGGCGTATCCGTCGCGCGGGCAAAGGGTTCGCCCTCGGCGTAGTGATCGGCATGGCGCAGCGTCACCGCGTCAAACTCGTTTGCGGCGGTCGTCAACCGGATGCAGACGCGCCCGTCGCTGAGCGTATGGCGGTCTTCCAGCCACGGCATGTGGCGAATTGCGGCAATTTGCAAGCTCTTCATGTTTTTTCCTTTCTCACGCGCGGCACAATGTAGAAATCAATACTAGATTGTGCCGTACAATGGTTGACATACTTCGCAAAAAAACTTATAATAATAAAGAAAACAGATTTTGAACTGACGGAAATTGGGAGGCCCTTATGATGATGATTCTTGCCGACAGCTGCTGCGACTTATCCCCCGAACTGCTCAAAAAGACGCAGGCCAGAGTCGCGCCGTTGACCATTACCATAGACGATACGCATTACGTGGACGACGGCACGGTAGATATCCCGCCGTATCTGGCTGCGATGAAGGCCAGCAAAAACCCGGTTCGCTCCGCCTGCCCGTCCCCGGATCTTTACGCCGAGGACATCAAGGCGGCGGACGACGACTGCTTCATCATCACGCTGTCCTCCAAGCTTTCCGGCTCGCACAACGCGGCGGTGCTGGGCGTTCAGCTCGCAGAGGAAGACATGCCGGAAAAAAAGGTTCACGTCTTTGACAGCGAAAGCGCCAGCGCGGGCGAAACCTATCTCGCGCTGATGATTCACGACCTCATCGCCGCAGGCAAGAGCTTTGAGCAGATTGTCGAAACGGTTGAAGAGAAAATCCGCTCCATGCACACGCTGTTCGTGCTGGATTCGCTGGATAACCTCGTCAAAAATGGCCGCATCAGCAAGACTGTCGCCCTGCTGGCCAACGTGCTTTCCATCCGCCTGCTGATGAGTGACGACGGCCACGGCGCCATTAAAAACATCAGCAAGGCGCGCGGCATCAAGGGCGCGCTCACGCAGATGGTGGAAACCTGCCGCAAGCACACCGAGGGTCTCGCGGCCGCCTCCCAGCGGCTCGTCATCTCCTACTGCAACTGCCCGGAACGCGCGCGGCAGGTGCGCGATATGATCCGCGAAAAGTGCCCCGCCATCGGCGAAATCGTCATGACCCCGACTTCCGCGCTCTCCTCGATGTACGCCAACGACGGCGGCGTCGTTATCGCGTATTGATCTACTCGGTTTAAAAAGGACTCTTTTTCGAGCTTTCGGGAAAGAGCCCTTTTTTTATACGTCTACTTCTTCAGTCAGCGAAGCTGGCTGAAGAAGTCACCTGCAAATGGCCTTCAAGTCGCCGAACGTCTTCATCGCATACGTCGCCATGCCGCAGGCCGCCGCCTCGCCGAGGCCCGCGCTGTCAAAGCCGCCCGAAACGGCCGCCTGAATGCCCGCCTTCGCGTCCTCCACGACAAGGCAATCTGCCGGTTTCATGTCGATAAAGTCCGCCGCCATCAGGAAAACCTGCGGATCGGGCTTGCTGCGGGTGATGTTCGTGCCGTCGGAAATCGCGTCAAAGTAATCGCCCAGCCCCAGACGCGCGAGAATGAACTTCGTGTTTTTGCTGGAAGAACCGATCGCCAGCTTCAGCCCCATGCCGCGCAGCGCGTCCAGCGTCTCTTTCACCTCGGCGGACAAATCCGCCGGGGACATGTTCGCCAGCAGCTGCCGGTAAAGGTTGTTCTTCTCCTCCGCCAGCGCCTCTTTCTCCGCCTGCGTCATCTGGCCGTCATAGCGCTCCAGAATGATCTCCAGGCTGTCCATCCGCGAAACGCCGCGCAGACGGTTGTTGATCGTCTCGTCAAAGTAAATGCCGAGCTTGTCCGCAACCGCTTTCCACGCCTGGTAATGGTATTTGTCCGTGAAGCAGATCACGCCGTCCAGATCAAAGATCACGCCCGTATATTTTCCCATGCTTTTTCACGCTCCTCACGTTGATTTGCTTTCATTATACCCGTTTTTGCAGTCCATGTCCACAACAGTCTGAAAAAACGCGGCCATGTCAAAGCACAGCCGCGTTTCCGTCCATCGTTTTTGGAACAGACGCATTTTTTCGCTTTTTCGGGGTGTTAAGCGCCCGTTAAGGTTTATTCTTCCTTCTTTGCGGTGAAATGGCCGAGCGCATATATCACGCCGATGATGATGACCATCACCGCAAAAATGCCCAGCATGCCCTCGCCCATGAACACCAGCGAGTTAAGAAAAGCCTGTATATTGAGCTTCATAATCCGTGCCTCCTTTTACACCAGCGGCCCGACGAGCGCCAGAATGATACCGCCCGCGATGACGGAGGCCACCTGACCCGCCACGTTCGCGCCCGCCGCCTGCATGAGGATGAAGTTGTAGGGGTCTTCTTCCTTCGCCATCTTCGCAATCACGCGGGAGGACATCGGGAACGCGGAAATGCCCGCCGCGCCGATCATCGGGTTGATCTTCTTCTTAGCAAACAGGTTGATGAGCTTGCCGAACAGCACGCCGCCGAACGTGTCAAACATGAACGCGATCAGGCCGAGTCCCAGAATCATCAGCGTTTCCGGCACGAGGAAACTCTCCGCCTGCATGCGCACCGCCACTGTCAGCCCCAGCAGCAGGCTGATGAGGTTCGCCAGCACGTTCTGCGCCGTTTCGGACAGGCTGCGCAGCACGCCGCACTCGCGCAGCAGATTGCCGAACATCAGAAAGCCCACCAGCGCCACGCTCTGCGGCGACACAATGCCTGCGATCACCGTCACCACAATCGGGAACAGGATTCGCGTGGTTTTCGTGATCTTTCCGGGGGTGTATTCCATGCGGATCATGCGTTCCTTCTTCGTGGTAATCAGGCGGATGCAGAAGGGCTGCACAATCGGCACCAGCGCCATGTAGGAATACGCCGCGACAATAATCGCCGCCGTATAATGGCTTTTCAGCACGTTGGCGACGAAGATCGAGGTCGGGCCGTCCGCCGCGCCGATGATGGCGATAGAGGCCGCGTCCCGCAGCTCAAAGCCGAACAGGCTCGCCATCGACAGCGTGAAGAAGATGCCAAACTGCGCCGCCGCGCCGAAGAGCAGCAGCTTCGGATCGGCCAGCAGCGGGCCGAAATCGATCATCGCGCCGATGCCGATAAACAGCAGCAGCGGGAAAAGCTCGTTCGCCACGCCCGCCTGAAACAGGGTTTCCAGCACTTCCACCGCGCCGGAGTTCGGCAGGTTGCACAGGATGCAGCCAAAGCCCATCGGCAGCAGCAGCGTCGGCTCCATCTCCTTGCAGATAGCCAGATAGATCATCACGCCGCCGATGATCCACATCGCGACCATCTGCCACGTCAGCGCGCCCAAGTTGCCCCAAATTTGCGACATCGTTTTTTTCCTCCGTTTCCGCACAGGGTTTTATTCAATCCTATGATAAAACGGATTTCTCTTTCATGCAAGTTCTTTCAATTATTCCATTTACAGTGTCTTTATAGGCTTTTTTTGATCTTTAATGTCTTCCGTCACGGCTTCGTCGTGCCAGCCTTCGGCATTTGAAATGGTCTAAATCTGCCACAGGCAGAGACAATTTCAAATGTTCCTCCAAGAGGGAGGCTTTATCCTTTCGCTGCCGAAGCTTCTATCAAAAGGCTTCTTCCTTGAGAGCGTACAGCTTGCCGCCCACAGTGTGGGAGGCAGGGCAAGCGAAATGCCGAAGGTCTGTCAGCGAAGCTGACTGAAGGAGTCGCCTGTTATCCCGTCTCCGCATATAAAAACGCCTCCTTTTTAGAAGGAGACGTTCAGTGAAACCGGACGAAAAGCGTTTACAGCTTAATCAGTTCATACTCCCGCGTGCCCAGGCCGATCTTTTCGGCATGGTCGAGGCAGCTGCGCCATTCGGATTCCGGCGTGGAGTTGCGGAACGGGTCGCCCCAGTCGGCGAAGCCCGGCTTCTTCATGTTGTCGGAAAGCTGGCTGTGCGGCATCGGGTTCGCGGCCATACACGCATCCACGCACGCCTGATCCAGCGCCAGCGGATCGAAGGACGCGAACATACCGATATTCGGCAGAATCGGCGCATCGTTTTCGGGGTGGCAGTCGCAGTTCGGGGACACGTCCATAATCAGCGAAATGTGGAAATTCGGGCGGCCATCGACGACAGCCTTGGTGTATTCGGCCATGCGGGCGTTGAGCAGTTCGTTGGCGTCGCAGTTGTCAAAGCTGATCGCGTCAAAGTTGCACGCGCCCAGGCAGCGGCCGCAGCCGACGCATTGGTCGTGATTGACGTGCATCTTGCGCTTCTCGTTGTCGAACACCAGACCGCCGTTGGCGCATTCGCGCTGGCAGCGGCGGCAGCCGCGACAGACATCCTCGTTGATGCTCGGCTTGCCGTTGGAGTGCTGCTCGGTCTTGCCCGCGCGTGAGCCGCAGCCCATGCCGATGTTCTTGATCGTGCCGCCGAAACCGGTCATCTCGTGGCCCTTGAAGTGGGTCAGGCTGATGAACACGTCCGCGTCCATGATGGCGCGGCCAATGCGCGCTTCCTTCACATATTCGCCGCCCGCCACCGGCACGCCGATGTCGTCCGTGCCCTTGAGACCGTCGCCGATGATGACCGGACAGCCGACCGTCAGCGGCGTGAAGCCGTTCTCCCACGCGCAGTAGAGGTGCTCGATGGCGTTCTTGCGGCTGCCGGGATACATCGTGTTGCAGTCCGTCAGGAACGGCTTGCCGCCCAGCTCCTTGACCACATCCACCACCGCGCGGGCGTAGTTTGGGCGCAGAAAGCTGATGTTGCCCTGCTCGCCAAAATGCATCTTGATGGCGACAAACTTGCCGTCCATGTCAATCTGGCCAATCCCCGCCTTTTGAATCAGCTTCTTGAGCTTGGTGGGCAGGCCGTCGCCGAACGCGATCGTTCGGAAATCGGTATAATAGACTTTCGCTTTTTCCATGGTAACCTCTCCCTGAATCTAAAGGTGTTTGACGCTTACACCTCGTATTATAAAACTTAAACCGCAGTTGAAGTCAAGTCTTTTTTCGTGGAAGGTAACGGACGGGGCTTTTTTGGGGCTTTGCCCCAAACCCCACAAGGGAACTAAGTTCCCTTGACCTTCTTCTTCGCTTCGCGCTTGCATCTCAATCTGAAGCAGCATGGATTGCGCAGCAATCCATGAAAGTGGGAAATCCAAGAACCTCAGGTTCTTGGTGGGGCGTGGGGCAAAGCCCCACACAAAGCCCCACACGTCCTCTTCCCTCCCTTACAGCACAAACCCAAGCCCCAGAGCCAGCATGACGATCAGGCTCACCGCGATGGAAACCGAGTTCGTGAAACTCGCCAGCGCCGTGTCGCTGTGGCAGCGGTCGGTGTAAATCGGCGCAAGGGACGACAGCGGCGCAAAGCAGACGATGCACAGCGTCTGCCGCACAACCAGCTCAAACGGCGTGCAGAAGAACACCAGCGCAGCGCTGGCCGCTGCAAACAGATAGCGCCAGACCAGCTCACGCGCCGTCTCGCGCAAAAGCGCCCTGTCGCCCGCCGGCTCAAACATCATGCCGATCATCAGCATCGCGACAAACGCGTTCGCCTGCCCCGCCGGGCGCGTCAACGTGAAGACGACGGAGGGGATCTTCACCCCCAGCGCCGCGAGAAGAATCATCATCATATACGCGTCAAACGGCAGCGACTTGACGAATTTCAGCAAAACATCGCCGACGCTCTCGCGCTCCTCGCCGCCCGTTCTGAGCAGCGTGGAAGTCATCGCATACGCGCCGCCGGTCATCATGATCGCGTTGCCCGTGTCGAACATGCAGGCCGCCACAACGCCCGTGTTGCCGAAAAACGCCTGCACCAGCGGCAGAGAGAAACAGCCGATGTTGTAGCCGCCGATGTTCAGCATCCGATATGCGCGCAGACGCTTTTCCACCCTGCCCGTCGTCAGATACATCAGCAGAATCGGCATGAACGCGCAGATAAAGCCGATGCCCACGATGATGAACATCTTCGCGTCGCGCTCAAAGCCGTCAAACGCCTGAATGATGGTACACGGCAGGGTGATGTTCACCATAATCTTGCTCATCAGCCGATGATCGTCTTTGCCGAAAAAGCCCGCGCGCTTGAGCAGATAGCCCAGCATGATGACCAGCACATAGGACATGGGTTTAAAAATGTAATCCATGGGCGTTTTCTCCTCTTTCGTCCAAAAAAGAAACCCGGAAGCTGCCTTCCGGGGTTTTTTTCTCAGCCTTCAACGGCTTCCTTCAGCGCCTTGCCCGGCTTGAACATCGGGGAGCGGCGCGCGCCGATCTGGATTTCCTCGCCGGTCTTGGGGTTGCGAGCCTTGCGAGCCGGGCGCTCCTTGACTTCAAAAGCACCGAAGCCAACGATCTGCACCTTTTCGCCGTTCTTGAGGCTCTCGGCAATGATGTCGCTCATCGCGCACAGGGCAGCCTCAGCATCCTTGCGGGTCAGACCCGCCTTCGCGGCGATCGCCGCGCTCAGTTCGTTCTTATTCATGGTACAAAAAATCCTCCTTGAAACAACGTCATCGTAATTTCTGACGTGTCCTTTATAGCATCAATCGCACATGAAGGCGACTATGACATATTCTACATGGTTTCCCTCTTTCCTGCAAGAGGAAACGCGTTTTTTATAAAAATTTCATGGGTTTTACAAGGTTTTTTCGTCTTCGCCGCGTAGCCTGTCAACGCGTTTTTTCGTCTGTCCGCGCAAAGCGGTTTCCGCGTCGAGTCCCTGTGCTTCGGCCAGCGCGCACAGGCATTCGAGCATTTCGCCCAGTCTCGCTTCCTTTGCCGCCTGATCGCCGCCGTTTTCCCCGGCCAATTCGGCCACGCGCGCGAGCATTTGAGCGCCGTCAAGCTTCAGCCCCTTGGCCCCGGCCTCGCGGCGGACGACCTTCTGCGCGCGCATCAGCGCGGGCAGAGAGAGCGGCACGTCGAGCACGCGCTCCAGCGCCGTCTGTTCGCCGCGTTCCTTTTTCTTCGCGTTTTCCCAGACGGAGACGACCGCCTGCGCGTTTTCCGCCTTGGCCTTGCCGAAAACGTGCTCGTGACGCGTAATCATCTTGTGCGCGGCCATACTGGTCACGTCGCGGTCGGTGAACGCGCGATGTTCCGCGCCGATGCAGCTGTTGAGCACGACTTGCAGCAGCACGTCGCCCAGCTCGTCGGCCATCTTCATCTCGTCGCCGCCATCCATCGCGTCCGCCGCCTCGCAGGCTTCCTCGATCATGTACTGCCTCAGTGTGTGATGGGTCTGCGCCCTGTCCCACGGGCACCCGCCGGGCGCGCGCAGACGGCTGATGACCTGCACAAAGTCCTCATAGGATGCGCGGCTTCTGTCGTATACGCTGATTCTCGGCACAAGCACGGCGGTTCGGTGGTCGTAGTGGTCCTGCCTGTCCAGTTCGCAAAGCTCGATCGGCCTGGCCGTCGCGCCCGGTTCGGCGGCGTTTTCCAGAAAATAGACCGTCGTCTCGTCGTCAAAAAGATCGCCCAGCCAGAGTTTCACATCCGAAGCCAGATAGCGGTTGTCAATTTCCGTGACGACCTGCGGGCAGTCGGCCTGCACGCGCATCTCCGCCGTCGAAAGCGCCGTCACCGTGCGCAGATTCTCCGTGTTCACGCCAAAGGGAATCGCCGCGCACGCCGCCGCGTCCGTCAGCGTCACGCCGCCCAGCACCCGGAGCGCCATGTCGTCCGGCAGCGCTTGGACCAGCGCGCGGACGGTCGCGTCGCTCTGCGGTTCGCTGACGGCGTAGATAAGCGTCTGCGCCTGTCGCGCCCTGTCGATAATCGCGCGCGCGGCCAGCTCGCAAAGCTCGTCGAAATCCTCCGTGCGGTCATACAGCGCGTCCAGCGTCTCAAATGCGACGCCTTCCTGTCTGAGCCTGTCCGCTACGCCGTGCCGGCCCGTGCGCAGCAGCAGCGCGTCCGCCTGCCGCAGCGCATTGTAAACGCCGAGGGTCAGCGTCTGCCCGCTGTCCGGCCCGATCGCCGCTATGGTTATGATATGCCTTTTGCCGTCCATTATTCGTTATCCGCCTTGTTCAGCACGCTTTCAATGATGAAACGCGGGCGGCGCTTCGTTTCGTTGTAAATTTTGCCGATGTATTCGCCGACCACGCCGAGACCGAGCAGCTGAATGCCGCCGATGAGCCAGATGGAACCCATCAGGGACGTCCAGCCGACAGAGGTATGCCCCGCAATCTTGGCGATCAGCGCATACAGCAGCATCAGCAGGCTGATGATAAACACCACCACGCCCGTGGAAAACACCAGGCGGATCGGCTTGACCGAAAAACTGGTGATGCCGTCGGCAGCGAACGCGATCATCTTCTTGAGCGGATATTTGCTCTCGCCCGCGAAGCGTTCCGCGCGCTCATAGGTCACGGTCGTCCACTTGTAGCCGATCTGCGGCACAATGCCGCGCAGGAACAGGTTGACCTCCGTGAACTCCGCCAGTCCTTCGACGGCGCGCTTGCTCATCAGGCGGTAATCCGCATGGTTGAACACGATATCCACGCCCAGCGCCTTCATCACCTTGTAAAAGCCCTCAGCCGTAAAGCGCTTGAAGAACGTGTCGGTTTCGCGCTTGCTGCGCACGCCGTAAACGACCTCATAGCCCTTGTGATAATCGTCCACCATCTCATCGACGGCGTTGATGTCGTCCTGCAAGTCCGCATCCATCGAGACGATCATGTCCGCATAGTTGACGGCGGTCAGCAGGCCAGCCAGCAGCGCGTTTTGATGGCCTCGGTTGCGGGAGAGGTTCACGCCGGAAAACATCTCCGGTTCCTGCTCGTGCAGCTGGCTGATGATCGGCCAGGTGTTGTCGCTGGAGCCGTCGTTGACAAACATCACGCGGCTCTGGCGGCTGATTTTGCCCTCGTCCATCAGCTGATGCATCTTTTCGCGCAGGCGCTTGCTCGTCTCCGGCAGCACTTCCTGCTCCTTATAGCACGGTACGACAATGTAAAGCGTGTTTTTCTCATTCATCGGTAACGCCTCCAAGCTTTATCTGTCCTGCTGCGGGTTGTTCCCCTGGGTCAGCAGATTGTCTCTGAGTGCCGCCAGCTCGCTGGCGCTGCGGGAAAGCGCCGCCGCCGCGCCGGAGAGCATCTTGTCCACCTGCACGCAGGCCTGGTTGTAGATGCTGTCCGCGTCCTTTTCGGCGCGCTCGCGCGTTTCAACGGCGTAAGCCTGGGCGCGGCGGGTGATTTCGTTGTCCTCCACCAGCTTCTGCGCCTGCTGCTGGGCGTTGAAAACGATCTGTTCGGCGCGGGTGTTCGCGTCCGCAATAATTGCGTTTGAATCCTCCTGCGCTTTCTGGCGGATCTGCTTGTCGTAAGCGTCCGCCTCCATCTTCACGTCCTGCTCAAAGCGTTTGGCGTTTTCCACCTTTTCGGTGTAATAGGCGTCCGCTTTGCCCGTCGATGCTTTCGCTTCCTCTTTCGCCTCGCCGAGAATCTTCTTTCTCTCGTCCAAAATGGCCTGTGCCTGCACGACCGTGTGCGGCAGCACAATGCGCAGCTGGCCGATCAAATCGATCAGCTCTCCCGTGTCGATGATGCTCAGCGTTTTGGACATCGGCACGCGGCGCGCGTCGTTGATCCTCGCTTCCAGCTCGTCGATGACCCGGCGCGCCTGCCCGATGCTGTCCCCTGCGCTCGAACTTCCGTATTCGTGACGCACGGTGCGCGGCTCCTGCTCGCTGCTCTCCATGTTTTCCTCCTTCACGTCCGAATTCCGTCTGCGATATCTGCGTTCATTTTCCATATTCTATGCTCCAAACAGCGTGTTATTTCCGCTTTATTTTTGGGAGAGCGCCGCCAGAATCTGCTGCGCCGTGCCCTCCGGCACCATCGGCGAAATGTCCCCGCCGAAGGCCGCCACCTGCCGAACGATGCTTGAGGATATACTCGCGCAGTCGTCGCTGGTGGTCATCAGCAGCGTTTCCACGCCGCCCAAGCGCTTATTCACCTGCGCCATCTGATATTCGCTTTCAAAGTCGCCCAGAGGCCGCAGGCCGCGGATGACCGCTTTGGCCCCGACTTCATGCGCGCAGTCGATGAGCAGGCCGCCATGCGCGATCACCCGCACGTTGTTCAGGCCGCGGCAGGCCGTCTTGAGCAGCTCCACCCGCATCGGCACGGGCAGAAAACCGTGCTTCTCCGGGTTGTGCATCACCGCGACGACCAGCTCCGGGCAGAGCGCCGCCGCGCGCCGGATGACGTCCATGTGGCCGCGCGTCACCGGGTCAAAACTGCCGGCATAGAGCAAAGTATCCATTTACGCGCCTCCTTCTTCCGCCTGCTGCGCGCGGCGAACGAAGGTGATCTCCGTGTCGCCGTAGTGGCGCAGATCAAAGGCTTCAAAGCGCGCATCCAGCATCGGCACGCGCCCCTTTCGGTGCTCCACAACGAGCAGAAACGCTTCCGCCAGCAGCCCCTTGTCATAGAGTGCCGCGCACATTTCGCCCGTATTCTCCATTTTATACGGCGGGTCGATGAAAACCAGATCAAACCGCGCGCCTTCCGCCGCGAGCGCATCCATCGCCGCATGATAATCCCTCGGGATCAGGCGGCATTTGTCACTAAGACGCGAAGTTTCCATGTTTTTGCGGATGGCCGCGCCCGCCGCCCTGTCCATATCCACCAGCACAGCGCTTCTTGCGCCCCGGCTGAGCGCCTCCAGCGACAGCGCACCCGTGCCCGCAAACAGGTCGAGCACCCGCGCGTCCTCCACATCCCAGCGGATGATGTTGAACAGTGATTCGCGCACATAGTCCTGGGTCGGGCGCGTTTTGGCCCCCGCCGGGGCGACAATCGTGCGCCCGCGCGCATCTCCGCCGATGATTCTCATTTGAAAAACCTCCAAAGCTCCTTGATCAGGCCGCCAGGCGGCCGGAGGGAGCAGCCGAATCCGTTATGCTCCGTTCATTATATCAGAAGCCCCCGCCAAATTCAACCCGGCGCATCAGATGAGCTCCTTCTTCTTGTGCTCTTCCTGCCCCACGCGCTGGCCGTAATGCACGTCGCCGCCGCTGCCAAGCAGCTCATCCACCATGCTCTTCTTCTGCGCCTTGCGCACGGCGGCTTTTTTGGCGCGGCGCTGCATGCTCTGCCGCTTGGCGTAGACGGCGGGCGCGCGCAGGTAGCCGATCATGCACGCAATCGGATAGGTCATCACCATCAGCGGGGAAAGCCGGTCGATCATCTGCGCCATCGTCTGCGGGTCGGGGAACAGATTGATGTAAATCAGCACAGCCAGCCGCACGACCAGCCGAATCCCGTCGCGGAGGGTGAACGTCGCGCTCTGCGCATAGGCCGCCAGCGGCGCCATCACATCTTCGCGCGCGCCGTAAGTGCCCGTCAGCCACGCGGGCAGATCCTGCAAGGCGTAGGTGTACGGCTTGGCCGTCGCCGCCAGATACAGGCTCAGCGCCAGCGGAACGGCGAACACGACCAAACAGGCGCAGAGCGCCTTCATCGGCTGATAGCAGGCCGATTCCTCTTTGCGCGTCAACGGCCGCCCCAGCTTTTCAAGCCTGTCCGCCGCATGGCTCGCGTCCGCGTCGGCCACGCCGCGCGTCAACCCCTCGCTGTACATCATCAGCAGAATGCCGGAGAGAATCGCCAGCGATATGATATCCCGCAGAACGATCGAGCTAACGGCCTGCAAGGCGCTGAACATCAGCCCCATCACCGCCACGGCGACGAGAATCACGGCCAATCTGCCCGCCATCGGCCAGACGCGCGCGCCCCAGTGCTTCGCCCGGCGGAGGGGCTTTTTCTTTTTTGCGTTGTTCATGTCGTTTCCTCCCGTGTGACGATGGTGTGTTTCGGCGTGACGACGCCGTCCATGCGCGCGTCGTGGGTCTGCGTCGGCACGGCGTCCAGCAGCGCAAAATCGTGGCATACGCCAATGCGGACAGCCCGCGTCTGCGCAAGGTATCGATCGTAGTATCCGCCGCCCTGCCCCAGACGGTCGCCCTGCCTGTCAAACGCCGTGCCTGGCACGAGAATCAGGTCCATGTCGTCCGGTTCAATCGGCGGACAGGTTTCGTCCGGCTCCCAAATGCCGTATGCGCCCCTGCGCAGGTCGGAAGGCCGCGCCACCCGATACGCGCGCATCACGCCTTCCCCCTCGCATCGGGGCAGAGCCAGCGTCTTTCCGGTTTCAAGCGCGTCGCGCAGCACCGCATCCAGAGCCAATTCGCCCCGAACGGCCATATAAGCCATCACGACCCGCGCCTGTCGATACGCTTCAAGCGACAGAATCCGCGCGGCCGCGGCCTGTGCCGCGGCCTGCTGCGCCGCCTCGCTCAGTGCCCGCCGCGCCTGCCGCATCCGCGCGCGCAGTTCACCTTTGTTCATGCGTTGATGTAGACGCGCGGCACGCGTCTGCTCGGCGAACAGAGCACTTCATAGCTGATGGTATCCAGCCATGCGGCCATCTCTTCCGCGTCGATCCGTTCATCCCCTTGACGGCCAAGCAGAACGACCTCGTCGCCCGCCTGTGCGCCGGGAATATCCGTCACATCGACCATCATCTGATCCATGCACACGCGCCCCAGAATCGGCGCGCGTTTCCCGCGCACGAGCACGCACCCCTTGCCGGAAATGCCGCGCCGATAGCCGTCCGCATAGCCGACGGGCACGGTCATCACGACGGTCGGCCGCTTCGCTTCAAACGTGCCGCCATAGCTCACCCGGTCGCCGGGCGCAATCGTCTTGACGTAAATGCCGCGCGTCACCCAGCGCATCGCGGGCTGCAAATTCTTCGCTTCCGGCACGGGCGGATAGCCGTAGAGCGCCAGTCCGCCGCGCACCATGTCCGCGTGCAGCTGCGGATAGCGGAAGATGCTCGCCGTATTCGCGCCGTGGCAGACGATTCTGCCGGGATGCACCGCTTTAATCGCCCGGCACAGCACGTCGAACTTGGCAATCTGCTTCAGCGTTCCGGTCGGATCGTCCTCGTCGGCGGTGGCCATGTGGGTGAAGCAGCCCGTCAATTCAATGCCGCTCAGGCTGTCGATGAGCCGCGTCAGCGCCTGCGCTTCTTCCTCGGTGCGCACGCCGATGCGGTTCATGCCCGTATCCAGCTTGAGATGCACCTGAGCGTTTTGGCCGAGTTTCCGTCCCGCCTGTGCCAGCGCGCGGATTCTGCTTTCGTCAAAGACCACCTGCGTCAAATTGTACTGCACGACGGCCTCCGCCGCGCTTTCCTCAATGCCGCCGAGCACGAGAATCGGCGCGGCGATGCCCGCGTTTCTCAGCTCGATACCCTCTTCCGGAATGGCGACGGCCAGCATGTCCGCACCCGCTTCCAGCGCCGCTTTTGCGACGGGCGCCGCTCCGTGGCCGTATGCGTCCGCCTTGACGACGGCCAAAAACTTCGCGCCGCCCGCAATATGGCTTTTCATCACGCCGACGTTATGGCGGATCGCCGCCAGATCGATTTCACAAACATTATATCTCTGCATATTTTTTTCCGGCTTTCTTTTTTGGATTGGGTTCATTATACCGCGAACGGCCCCAAAAGGAAAGACATGCCTTCTTTTTTCCGTCTTTCCCTCATAGCTATGACCGCGTTCAATCGAAGGGAGGGCTTTTATGGACATCCTTTGCTGCGCGCTGGCACTGCTTGGCGGCGTCATCGGCGCGGGCTTTGCCTCCGGGCGGGAAATCGTGCGCTTTTTCGCCGCTCACGGCGCGATGGGCTTTATCGCCGTCGCCTTTGCGCTTGCCGCGCTGCTGGCGCTGTTCGCGCTTCTGCCCATCCGTCTGGCCGCCGAAGGGCAGACCGGCCTTTCCGGCCTGTGCCGGGCGCGCTTCGGGGCGCGCGTCGGCGGGGTGTGCGGCGCACTGTTCTTTCTGCTCTCCGCCGTCACAGGCGGCGCGATGCTCGCGGCCTGCGCGGAGCTTTCCGCGCTCGTCTGGCCGATCCGCCACGCCTATGCCCTCGGCTTCGCCGTCACGGCGGTGCTCGCCGCGCTGCTTTGCGCGTTTGAAACGCGCGGGCTGGCCGTCGTCGGCGGCGCGCTGTGCGGTCTTCTGCCCATTCTGCTCATCCGGCTGCTGCTTCTTCCGCCGGGCGAAGCCTGCTTTCTGCCGGAAGGGCCGCCGGACGCCGTTCTCCGCGCGGCGCTGGACGGCACGCTCTACGCCGCGCTGAACGCCGCCATGATGGCGGGCGCGCTGCCCATGCTGCTGACCCTGTCCGCGCGGCGGCGGCTGGCGTGCGCCGCGCTCGTCGTCCTGCTCTTCGGCGGCATGCTGACGCTGGGCATGCTCGTCTGTCAGCGCCAGATGCAGAGCGTGCTCATGCAGCCGCTCCCCTTCGTCTGGCTCAGCCGCGGCCTCGGCGCGGGCGGCTATCTGCTCGTCGCGCTGTGCCTGTATGCGGCGGCGCTGTCCACCCTGTGCGCCATGCTCTGCGCAATGACGAATCTTCTGCCGCGCTTTCTGGCGCGCTATGCGCGGCTGACGATTTCCGCGCTGTTGTGCGCGGCGCTCGCGCTCATGGGGTTCGGGCGCATTGTGCAAAGCGGCTATCCGATTCTGGGCGCGCTGTGCGCGGCGCTGCTGGTGCTGCTCGTTCTGCCCTTCCATCAGGAGGCGAGCATGTCCGCCAGATAACCACTCCAGTCGCTTCCCGTTTCCCGCTCAAGCGCGCTTTCCAGCGCCTCAAGGCTGCCGATCCCGCCCGCATTTTCCGCGATATAGGTTTGCAGCGCGCGGATAAACGCTTCCTGCCCGACAGCCTGCTCGATGCCCATCAGATTCGCCGCGCCCGCGTCGCGCAGCACCTGCGTCATCTCTCCGTCGCCGCCGAAATGCTCCGTCGATGCGCCGATGACCACGCCATGCGGCCGCGTCAGCCGGGTCGCAATCTCGATTTCGTCATAGAATCGCTTTTCGTAGGCCGCGTCGCCTTCTCTCTGCCGATACGCCATCAGCTCCACGCAGGAGGCGAGCGTTTCGCTCAGCCACGGCGCGTTCCACGGATCGTTTTCCACCTGCACGCCGAAGATCTGCCGCGCGCAGAGCCGCGTCATCTGCGCCAGCAGCTCGTCGGCCTTCGCGTCTGCATCGACGGCGACAAGCGCCGACCCCAGCGCGCCGTCCGCGCGCCCGGTTTGGGCCTGCACCACCGTCAGCGACGAAAACGGGTAACTGAATCCCAGCTTTTCGATGGCTTCCAGCGCGTCCGCCGCCGCTTCCCGCAGTCTCGACGCGGTGCGCGCGTTTTCCGCCAGCGCCGTGATCAGCACATCGCCCGCCCTCGTCTGCCGGATTTCGCCCTCCGCGCGCATGGCGAAAGCAATCTCCCGCGCGCCGGAAAGCTGCATCGCCAGCGTTTTCGTGCCGTCGCCGTTATCCTGCTCGTCGATCCACGCGCCGCCAAACGCCGCCAGCACCGTTTTCGGCACGGTCAGCGCCATTTGGATATCCACAGCCTGCCCATAACTCGTTTCAGCCAGCTCGTCGTATTCATCCGTGCGCCACGTGCCGTTTTCCCAAACAGCGGGCAGGGGCAGCGCGCCGATGAGCAGCGCGCTTTCATCCGTTCTGCCGATGACGCTTTCCCCGCGCGGCACGATCAGCGCTGCCTGCCAGCTGATTTCCAGCGTTTCGCCCGCCCGCCACGGCGTTTGAATCCGCCAGACGGAGGGATCGCCGCTGTCCATGCCGACAGGCACGCTTTCGCCGTTCACTGCCGCGCCGTAAAGCGTCACGCTCCCCTGCTGAATCGCATTCGGATACGCGCGCAGCACGATCTCCGAAAGATCCTCGCCCGTGCGGTTGGTCACCGTGAGACACATGCTGCCCTTCACCGTGCGCAGATCCCCGGTCGCCTCCACGCTGACGCTCATGAAATCCCGTTCGTCGCTCGGCGCAAGCGCCGGCTCGCTGACGAAGAGCGCCTTCTGCTCACGGCTGAGGGCGAACGCGCAAGCCGCCGCCAGCAGGATGATCACCGCCGTCAGCAGCAGCGCGTTTTTTCGTGTAAAGAGCTTCATAACCTGCCTCCCTGTGAACGCCAAAAGGCGGGCAGCAAGTTTGCCGTCCGCCTTCGTATGTTACGCCTTTTTGTCGAATTTGGTGCCGCAGTTTTTGCAGGTGATGGTCACGCTGCCCACGCCGCGCGGCACGCGCAGACGCTGTTTGCACTTCGGGCAGGTGAAATAGCGATATTTCTTGCCGTTTTTCAGCCGATTGACCCATTCCGTGAAGCCGCGCCGCACGCCCTCGGTCTTGCTCAGGTACACCTCATTCTCGTGCGCCCGGCGGTACCTGTCCTTGCTGAACATGCGGAAAAACGCGCCAATCAGCAGCGCGTCGGAAATCACCATCGTCATCATCCTCGCGCCCGTGAACGAACCGACGATCGAGATGACCAGCGCCGCGATCACCAGCGCCATGCTGAGCTGATCCGCACCATAGCGCCCGCTCATGAACCGCGCAAAAGACGCGCGTACTTTATCAAAGAAACCCATGTTTCAAAACCTCCTGCATCTGTTTTGGACCCGCAGCACTTTGCACACGTGTGCAAAACCTCGATGATTTACAGCATACGCCGACGCGGCGCACCTGTCAACATCTTTTGCACGCGGGTCACTCACAGCTCCAGATGATCTTCGCGCAACGCCCCAAAGGGCTCAAGCTCCTTCATCGCCCGATCCCACTGGGCCGGGTTTCGGATTTCCTCCGGCTCGTGCGCGTCCAGCCCAATCAGCACACGCACGCCCTCCTGACGGACGATGTCAAAGAAATCCGCGTCGGGATAACTCTTTCTGTGCGTAATCGGCGAAAGAAAACGGTCGTGCAGGTTGTATTCCATCGGCATGTTCAGCGCCTTGCAGGCCTGACAAAGTTCCTTCGCAGCCGCGCGGCCGTCCGCGTCCAGCGGCCTACCATAGTCGCGCATGAATAAATCCGGATGGGCCAGATAGGCAAACATCCCTGTCTCCATGCCCTTCACCGCCGAATCCACATAGCGGCGAATCTGCTCCGCCGTGCGCGTGTGGCCGAAGTAGAAGCCGTGCTCGTCGTCATGGTCGTAATGATTGCCCAGAATCAGATAATCCAACCCGTTTTCCGCCTTCATATCCGCCAGCCAGCCCATGTAATCCGGAAAATACTCGCATTCAAACCCCGTCAGAATGCGGATTTGGCCGCGGTATTTTTCCGCCAGCGCGCGCACGCTCGCCAGATATTCCGGCATCTGACTGATGTGCATGCGCACCGTCGGATGCACGTATCCGTTTTTGTACGGCCATGGCACGTGATCCGAAAAGCCCAGCTCGTCAAATCCCCGCCCGATCGCCGCCAGCACATATTCCTCGTCCGTGCCTTCCGCATGCCCGCAGCGCGCCGTGTGCGTGTGATAATTCGCTTTCATCATGATTCCACCCCAATCCTCGTGCAGGGCACGCGGCCCTCCACCAAATCGCTGATCCGGTGACGGCCGTGACCGATAATCACCGTCGTGCCGCGCATCGCCGGCTCGAGCGCATATTCCAGCTTCGCATACGCGCCGTTCGCGCCCGCGCGGGACGCGCCCATGCAGTGCGTCTGTAATTCGCGGATTTTGCGCTCCATCTCTTCCGGCGTCTTCGCCAGTACGTCGCGAATCAGCGTCTTCGGGTCTTTCGGATCGGCGTAAATGCCTTCCGTCGAGGTCATGATCAGCAGCGTTTTCGTCGTCACCAGCCCCGCAATCACCGCCGCCGTCTCGTCATTGTCCACGCACTCATGCACCTCGCGGTGCTCGCGGCGCAGGTTGGAGAGTTCCCACTTGCGGTTTTCTTCGTCGGAAACGGGGTCGTTGTAGTTGACAATCGGAATCGCGCCCTGCTCCTTCGCGCGGAGGAAGAGCCTGCGGATGTGTTCGCGCTTCTCCGGGTCGTTGAAGTGCTGATGTTCCACCAGCACCTGACGCACGGAATATTCCTGCCGGATGAAGTGGCGGTATTGCTCCATCAGGATGCTCTGTCCCTGCGCCGCGTAGTCCGTTTTCGCATCCACGCTGTCGCACGTCAGCTCGTGCCCCGTGCGCTTGATGTAATCCAGACGGCCGATTTCCGCCGCGCCGCTCGTCACCCAGATCATGCCGGGCTTCAGCTCGCTGCCCAGCCGCGAAAAAATGTTGTAATCAATGTCGGCGTCTTCGCGGCGAATCAGCGCCATCGAGCCAATCTTGCCGACCAAATCAAAATCGTACTGCATGTTCTTTCCTTCTTTTTGCAAAAACCTTTTAGGGTACGTTTGGGACGCTGTCCCAAACCCTGCCGAGGGACAACGTCCCTCAGACTCCCTTCTTCGCTTCGCGACAGTTGAAACCGACTTATCCAAGCGTTGCGCATGCGCAACGCCTACATGGGAGGTGCAGGAACCTCAGGTTCCTGCCGGGGTTTGGGGTGAAACCCCAACGTCATTTATGATATTTTTCTCCCGCCGCGATCTTCATCGCGCGGTAAATCTGCTCAAGCAGCATCACGCGCGCCAGCTGGTGCGGAAAGGTCATCAAGGAAAACGACAGTTTGAAATTCGCCCGCGCAACGACCTGGGGCGACAGCCCCAGCGAACCGCCGATGATAAAGACCACCCGCCGCCCCGTGTCGCCCAGCTGCATCAGCTTTTCGGAAAGCTGCACCGAATCGAGCTGCCTGCCGCCGATGCACAGCGCAATCACGATATCGTCCTCGCGCACCTTCTGCAAAATCGCTTTGCCCTCTTTTTCGCAGATCTGCGCTTCGACAGCGGGCGAACTGTTCGCCGGTTCGGGCAGATCCGGCAGCTCGATTTCCTCGAATTTTCCAAAACGCGAAAGCCGCTTCTCGTATTCGTTCGCCGCGTCGCGCCAGTATTTCTCTTTCAGCCGCCCCATGCAGATCAGCGCCATGTTCACGGTTTCGTCACCCCCGATACGATTACGGCAGCGATAACCGCCAGCACGGCCGCGGCAATCTTCGCCATTTCCTTTCTGCTCAGCGCACCGCCCCATTCGACGGGCGCGCGGTTCGCCCGCGCGCGATAGACGCGCGCAACCATCGCAAAGCAGAGCACCGCGCTCATCAATCCCAGCACGCAGAAAAGCAGCGAGTTTCCCGCAAGCTTCAGCCCCGAAAAGCTCACCAGCAGCACAGCGGCGTTGTAGCATCCATGCATCAGCATCGGCGCGAGAATCGAGCCTGTCCGCTGCGCCATCTCGCCCAGCAGGCAGCCGAAGAGGAACCGCGGCAGAAACGCCGCATCCACGCCGTGCGCCGCCGCGAACAGCAGCGCTGTCGCAGCAGCCGCTTTTCCCCTGCCCGCTCTGGCGAACGCGCCCATCAGATAGCCGCGGAAAAACAACTCCTCACAGATCGGCGCAAGCAGCGCGCTTTGCAGCAGCATCGGCAGAAACAAACCTGAATCCGGCGCGGAGGCCGCCGTCTGCGCCAATTCCACGCCGCAGAGCCGAAGCGCCGCGCCCGGAAGCTCGGCCAGAAGCGCCGCCGGGCCGATAAACAGCGCGCCCGCCGCCGCCAGACAGAGCATATGCTGCGCGCTCAGCGCCCGAAGCGCAATCATCCTGTGCTGATCGCCGTCCAGCATGAACAGCCCCGCCAGCGCGGGCAGCAGGAAACACAGCAGCGTGCCCGCCGTTGAAAGCGCCACGGCGGATAATCCGGACACGCGCAGAACCATCCCCAACAGGCGAAGCCCATACAGCCCCGCCAACGAAGCGAGGCTCAAAAAAAGCGCGACGCGCGTGCGAACACGCCGCCGCGCCCTGCTTTTCCTCAATCCATCCATCACTTGTCAAACACAAAGTCGCGCTGAATGAAGTAGCTGGCCGCAAAGAGCAGTAGATCGACCGGAATCTTGACCACCGCCGCCGAAATCGGCAGAACGGTCGGCAGGAACTGCACCAGTCCCGCGCCCAGAAGCCCCTGCACCACGGCCAGCGCATAATATTTGACCATGGAATGCTTGCCGCCGCGACCGGAGAACACAGTGTGCTTGTTGAGGTGATAATTCACCTGCGAGGACACCAGACGCGCCAGCGCATAGCTGAGCAGCGGCGCAAGCTTGAATACGCCCAGACACAGCCAATACAGCAGATAATCCACCGCAAACGACGTGACCGACGAGAACAGGTATTTGAAAATGACCGCGTAAATGCGGATGGCGTCGCGCACGGGGTTGAAATGGCTGCCGGAATTATCGTCGATATAAATCGTTTCAATCGGCACTTCGACCACGCCGAGCTTCATATCCCGCAGCTTGAGCAGCACATTCATTTCGTATTCATACCGTTCGCCGTCGATGGTGATCATCGCGGGAATGGCGCATGCGGGCAAGCCGCGCAGACCGGTCTGCGTATCCGAAACATGCACACCGCTGGCCAGCGCATACACAAAGCGGGTAATCCGGTTGCCCCAGCGGCTCTTAAACGGCACGTCCCCGGTGAACTCGCGTGAGCCGAGCACCAGCGCGTTCGGGTGCTCGCGCATGGCCTCGATGATGCGCAGGATATCGCGGAGGGTATGCTGACCGTCCGCGTCCGCCGTCACCACGCCGGATAAATCCGGCCAGATGTTCAGCGCAGCGTTCAGGCCGGTTTTCAGCGCGCGGCCTTTGCCCTGATTGACCGCGTGCACGGCGATTTCCGCTCCCAGCGCGCGGCACTTCTCGAAAATCGGCGCAAACGGCTTCTGGCCGCCGTCATCTACCAGCAGCACGTCAAGCTTTTCTTCCTTTAATTCGCGCGTCAGCTGAATCAGACGGTCATCCGGCTTATAGGCGGGAATCAGCACCACGACGCGGAAAGTATCTTGCTTTTCCATAACGACTCCTCGTTGCTCTTGTTGTTATGCCCGTTTTTTTCGGGCAGACACGCAAACAGTATAGCGCCCGCCCGGCCAAAAGTCAATCTGCGGCGTGTTTTCCTTGCGCCTAATCTTGCTTTGTGTTAAAATAAAGAAAATCCGCACGATTCAACGCCTTCAGTCAGCTTCGCCGACAGCTCCCTCAGCGAGGGAGTCTTTCATCGCGCAATCAGCCGCCCGCTATGAGGGCTGCGGCCGCCGAAGACAGACGGAAGGCGTAGAACACGCGCCACGGGCGCTTAAAGGAGATTTTGCTTTATGGAACAACAGACCACCCCGGTAAAAAAACAGCGCATTCTTTCCGGCATTCAGCCTTCCGGCACGCCGACGCTGGGCAACTACATCGGCGCGATGCGCAACTGGAAGCTGCTGGAAGACGAATACGACTGCCTGTATATGATCGCCGATCTGCACGCCATCACGGTGCGTCAGGAACCGGCCAAGCTGCGCGCGCAGTCCATCCATCTGCTGGCACTTCTGCTGGCCATCGGCCTCGATCCGGAAAAGAACGTGCTCTTTTTCCAGAGCCACGTTCACCAGCACGCGGAAATGAACTGGCTGCTCAACTGCTACACCTACATGGGCGAAATGAGCCGCATGACGCAGTTCAAGGACAAGAGCGCCAAGCATGCGGACAACATCAACTGCGGCCTGTTCACCTATCCGGTGCTGATGGCAGGCGATATTCTGCTCTATCAGGCAAACCTCGTTCCGGTCGGTGTGGATCAGACGCAGCACCTTGAAATCTGCCGCGATATCGCCACGCGCTTCAACGGCCTGTATGGCAACGTGTTCACCATTCCGGAAGGCTATTATCCGAAGCTCGGCGCGCGCGTGATGAGCCTGCAAGACCCCAAGCGCAAGATGAGCAAATCTGATCCGGACGACTGCTTCATTTCCATGCTGGACGGTGCGGACGTCGTGCGCCGCAAGCTGCGCCGCGCGGTGACGGATTCCGATTCCGAAATCCGCTTTGACGCGGAGAACAAGCCGGGCGTTTCCAACCTGCTGGCCATGCTCTGCGCGCTGACGGGCGAGCCGATGGATAAGACGGTCGAGTCTTTTGCGGGCAAGGGGTACGGCGACCTCAAGAGCACGGTGGCCGATGCGATTATCGCGACGCTCGAACCGATTCAGGCGGATTACAACCGCTACATGGGCGACAAGGCGTATCTGGAGACAGTCTATCGTCAGGGCGCGGAGCGCGCGGGCCGTCTGGCCGAGCGCACGCTCTCCAAGGCGATGAAGAAAATCGGATTTATCGCGAAATAACGCCTTCCGTCTGCCTTCGGCAGCCACCTCCCTCAAAGAGGGAGACTCAGACTGTAGACAAAAAGCTATTCTCCCCCCAAAGGGGGAGAATAGCCCTTTCCGCAAATGAAAGAATAGCTGAATTTCTTGATTTGGCTATCCAAGCCAAGTTTGCTTATGTCAACAAGCTGCACCTCCCTCAAAGAGGGAGGATTTTTTATATTTTTACAAACAACAGAGCCTTTTTCTTTTTGGCTTGGAGGAAAACGCCTGATTAAAAGGCTCCCTCTTCGAGGGAGCTGGCACGGTACAGCCGTGACTGAAGGAGTTTTCCTCTTTACTTTTCAACATTTAGTGGTATAATAATCCCAACGTCTACAAGATATGGGAGGTCTTTGCTATGTGCAGAGTCAATATAACCGGCGGCGACTGCCCGCAGGAAGAAATCAACGCTTACATCGCGCGAGCGCAGCAGCTCTACGGCCGCGAACCGGACGCGATCGACGTGCGGCTGGACGGCGAATACGTCGAGCTGGCGTATCATTATCAGAATCAGCCGTTTGACCGTATACGCCGCATTACGGGCTATCTGGTCGGCACGCTCGACCGCTTCAACAACGCCAAGCGCGCCGAAGAACGCGACCGCGTGAAGCACGGCATTTCGCTGCAATAAGTTTTTCCCGGCGTTCGCCGTATTTTTCCTTGCCAGCTTGAGCAAAATGGTGTATGATAGAAAAAGGCTTACGCCCATCAAATCCGAGATAGAAAGAGGGATTTCCCGATGATTACCCCTGAAATGTCCATTGCCGAAGTGATGCGCATGGACCCCGAAGTCGCTCCGGTGTTCATGTCTTACGGCATGCACTGCCTGTATTGCCCGCATGCCTCTCTGGAATCCATCGCCGAAGCGAGCCTTGTGCATGGCATTGACGCGACCGCGCTCGTCGCCGCGCTCAATGAGTATTTCGCAGATAAAGAGGGAAAGTAATTTTTCCAAAAACAGCGCCCGCCGTGTTTGATTGCACGGCGGGCGTTTTTGCTATACTTCTTATTCTTAAAACTTTGCGAAGCAGGCGGAAGGCGCGGGGAACTCCGTTCCCTGCCGGGGGATTTTCATCATGCGCCCGCTGTGCGGGAAAAGAGCATGGTGAAAATCGGAAATCACAAGGAGCGCTTGCGCGACTATGTGAGTTTCCCAGACTTGGGGCAAAGCCCCAACGTTCCCCATCGCAAAGCGCTCCTCCTACGCAAGTCAGGGAGCGAAGCGATACCTGACTTCGCCGCTCTTATCCGTTTCCTTCCCATACGTCCGCGCGCCTGACATAGCCGACGTTTCCATCCCATGTCAACACAATCACCCAATCGTCGCCATATACGCCGATGACGTATTCGTCGCCGCCGACAAAGCGCCCGATTTCCTCCATCGTGTCGTCCGGCTCGCGGTATATCGGCGCGCCGTCCTGTCCGATTTCCTCTATCGGCGTCAGTATCTCAAACGCACAGCGCACGCCTTTATCCCCGCCGCGCGTCAGATATTTCGTCATCATGTAGCCGTACAGATGCGCTTCGCCCGTGCCAATCTCCACGTATGCCCAGTCTCCCTCCCACGCGATCATCTTCACGGGCGTGCGGTTATAGAATTTGCCAAGCGATTGGGCATTCCGGTTCGGCGCTTCCCGCAAGTGCAGCCTGTCCGCCGGGTTATCGTTGTTCACAAAGGCATAGGCGTCTGTGTCCAGCCGGGCGACGGCCTGCTCCTGGGTGGTCGGCCATTGATCGACAGGGGTTTTCATCAAATCCAGCGGTTCGCTCCCGCCGTAGATATACCCATCGTTTAGGCCGACGCCGTAGATTTCGTCAACCGGAACGCAGTCCACGCCCAGGTTCAGCAGCTCTTCCCCCATGCTGCCCGTGAGAAGCCAGTCTCCCCGCCGCGTTCTGCGAAAGAAAAACTCCCTGCCTTTCTCTTCCAGAAAAATCTGATTGCCGCCCGCGTGGAAGAGATCCAGCGTGACCGCGCTGTCCAGCGTCACGCTGTCCCGCCAGACGTTCGCCCTGCCGTTGCGCTCGCTGACGCGCACGCGCCTGCCGCCGTCCGAACTTTGAAGCAGCAGCACCGTGTACGCCGGATACACGCCGATTTGCAGCAGCGTATCCCCTTCGTCCAGCAGCGGCGCGGCCAGCCCCGTCGGGAACGCGTCATAGGTTGTATCCAGCTGCTCCACGCTTTTGGGAAAGCGCGTCATATCGATGCCGCCAAGGGACATGTCAAAATTCGTTCCGACGGGAATCTCGTATTCGATTCTGCTGCCTGTCTGCTCGTTTTCGTTTTCGTCGTAAACAGCATAGCGCACGTGCAGCAGGCCGCCCTCCGCATACCAATGCGTTTCGGGATAGGTTGGCACGCCGCCGGATTCATTCTGCTCGAAACATATCACGTCCGCGTCGCTCCACGCGCCGTTCCGATAGACCGCGTGCAGCGAGACACGCGCATATTCCGTGTCGTAATCGAGAAACAGCGATTCGCCGTCCGTATCGACAAACACCTGTATTCCCTGCCCCGTCTCAAACAGACGCTCGTTGGCCACCGTCAGCACGCCGTTTTCCACGATGCACAGCGCGGTTTTCTCTCCGTTTCCCAGCGCAAACGCGTCAAAGCCGTTGCCCGAAGCGCTCGCTTTCACCGTGCAGGACGGATACGCCGCCAGCGCAATCTCTTCGCTCGTCTGTGCAAGCGCCAAAGCTGCTGTAAGCGCCATGCATGTCGCCCAAACAGTAGCCCAAATCCTTTTCATCATACCTCTCTCTCC
This sequence comes from uncultured Eubacteriales bacterium, assembly GCA_900542445.1. Classification (GTDB taxonomy): domain Bacteria; phylum Bacillota; class Clostridia; order Christensenellales; family Aristaeellaceae; genus Ventricola. The sequence goes on from UQNN01000007.1 coordinate 121,526, forward strand.
CTTTCTGTATATAAGACGAGCGAATGCAAGCCAAAATTTCATGTTCCTGGAAATTTTTGTCTATTTTGTTTCGTCCTGAAGCCTGCCCTTTCAACGTTTTCAGCGAATTTCCAGACGAACTCAAAAAGCTGTCTTTCCTTTTTCAAGGCATAGACAGCTTTTTCTTTATTCCGTATAGCTTCTTTCCAACGTCGCGATGCAGCAATATCCCGGATATTCCTTCTCCAGCTCGGCGGTCATACGGCGGCGGATTTCCGTTTCGCTGAATGGGCAGTCATACGGCACCACGCAGTCAAACACGACGTTCACACGCTTGGCGCCCGGCACGATACGCAGATCGTGAATCGTCATCTTCGCGTAAATCGTTTTGCAGATTTCGCTGACAGCTTCGCGCAGAGCGGGCACGCGCGGGTCGTCCGTCGCCACGGGATCGTAATGCACGATCAGATGCAGCCGCTCGTCCTTCAAAAAATCGCGCTCAATGCCGTCGATCACATCATGGCTGGCGATCGGGTCCTGCCTCGCGGACATTTCCACATGCACGCTGGCGAACTGCCTGCCGGGGCCGTAATCGTGAATCATCAAATCGTGCACGCCCAGCACGCCGGGATAGCTCATCAGCTTTTCGCGGATATGGCTGACCAGTTCCGGCGACGGCGCGTTGCCCAGCAGCGGGTTAAGCGTCTCTTTGACCAGCGAAACGCCGCTGATGAGGATGAACACCGCCACCGCCGCGCCGACATAGCCATCCAGTTCCAGCCCGGTCAGCTTGGCGGCAATCGTGCACAGCAGCACTGCGCCGGTGGCGATCACATCGTTGCGGCTGTCGCTGGCCGTGGCCTCCAGCGTGGTTGAGCCGATGCGCCGCCCCATTTTCGCGTTAAACGCGGCCATCCACAGCTTCACCAGTATCGACGCGGCCAGCACGCCGACGCTCACCCAACTGAACGTCACCGGTTCGGGCGCAAAAATCTTGCCGACGCTGCTCTTGAGCAGCTCCACGCCGATGACGAGAATCATCACCGCGACGGTCATGCCGGAAAGGTATTCAAACCGGCCGTGACCGTAGGGATGCTCCGCGTCGGCGGGCCTGTCGGCCAGCTTGAAGCCCAGCAGACTGATTAAACTGCTGGATACATCCGACAGGTTATTCACCGCGTCGGCCATGATCGCGACCGAGCCGCTGAGCAGCCCGGCAAACAATTTGCCCGCAAACAGCAGCACGTTGCAGCCGATGCCCACCAGGCTCGCCGCCTTGCCGTAGGCGCTGCGCACGCGCTCATCCTTCACATTTTCATAATCCGGAATTCGGCGGATGATCCATTGTGTCAACATGTTTTACACGCTCCCTTTTTTATCGGGGAACAAACCGTTCCTTGCCAAAAGGCCATTTTGCGTAAAATTCGACATGCCGCCGCCTTTTCCTTCCATGTTAGTTAAACCTTTTTGAAAATTTTTGAATGTTTGCACAGCGTAACGCGCTACATCACTTCAATCCGCTCGATCATCCGCCTGCCCTGTCCCGTCGGCACGGTGACGGCAAGCGCCGCATTCACCCGCGCGATGTTCGGCGCGAGCCGCGTGACCAACCCAGCGCGCTCGTCAAACCGTTCCGGCGCATGCAGCGGCGCAAAGCGAAGCGGCACAACCGCGTCATAGGCGGGCAGCCCCTCCGCCGCACCCGCACGCATCAGCAGCGCATCCGCGCCCGCGTCCCCCGCCAGCCGCATGGTCAGGTAGCGCAGCAGCACATTCGGCGCGGCCTGCTCGGTTTCACCCGCTTCCGGCATATCGGGCGCTTCCGGACGCAGTTCAAGCTGAATCAGTCCGTCCGGCCAGATGAGCGCGTAGCCGTGCGGCGCGGGTTCGATTCGGCTGACCTTCCCCTGTTCCAGCGCCAGTTCCAGCGCCATCGGCTTGGCGTTTTCGGTCAGGGGCATGTATTCGATGAAGATTTCCGCGTCTCTCGCCGTTGGGAACGTCTGCCCCTCGCCGTCCACCGGCCCGCAGAATTGCCCGTTGATCGTCAGTAAGCCCCGTATCGCGCATTGAATGCAGAGCATGCACCGCATGGCGTTCACCTCTCGTTTCTTCTTCGGTATATGCAAAAAGAGGAGAGGCATATGCCCCTCCCCCGTCTGCGTCTTTCAGCAGCTTACAGCCCAATCTCCGCCGCGCCGACGACGCCCATCCGGGCGGACAGCTCGCGCGGAACAGCAATCGCGCCCTCGTGGCCCAGCGCTTCCAGCACGTCGATCATCGCCTGCTGCACGGGCGCCTTGCCCGCGACATAAATGCGCGGCTCGACGATTTCGCGCGGTCCGTTCATGTCCGGCGCAATGCCGAGCGCCGCGCCAAGGTTGCGGTGCAGCGGGATGACGTTATCCGGCATGGGGATTTCTTCCGGCTGATCCGGCAGAAACGCTTCCATCGCCTGCACGTCGAGCGCCAGCGCCGCGCCGAGCAGATAGCTTTGCACCTCTGCATGGCTGCGCTTGCCGAGCGTCTTCAAAATGCGCCCGGAGAACGCCGCGCGGCCCAGCCCGCTCTGCGAACAGGCCCACGCGCCCTCCATCGCCATCCGACTGTCATAGGCCTCCGGGGCGACAAACGTGCCGCCGACCGCGTCAGCCAGAATGGTATGATGGGTCATCGCGTCGAGCAGTTCGCCGGAAATCGAGGTCATGCAGCCGAGGATTTTGCCTTCCGCGCTCATGGCGACGAATTTATTGTGCGAACCGGGCAGGATGAACATGGCGCTGGTCTCCGGTTCAAGCAGCATGAACAGGCCGACGGCTTCGGTCTCCTCCCCGCGCATCATATCCATCATCCCGAAATTATCCAGATCGACCGGTCCGGCGAAATTGCGCACGCCGGGGATGAAATGGATCGGGAACGGCGCGATCTCCGGGAAGGTCTGCGTCCGCATTGCGTCGTGCAGATCGCCCACCGACGCGGGCGCGGGCACATGCGGAATTTCGAGCAGCCCCATGTCGCTGGTAATCATGCCGTATGCGACGCACTTTTTCACGTCGCCCGCGCCCAGCCCATTCCGAGCCAGCAGCCGGTCGATGCAGGCCCGGAGCGTCGTTTTCAGATATTGATTATTTCCGTCAACAGCCGTATGGCGGACGCCGCCGTCCTCCTTCACCGCGTCAACGGGCTTTTGTTTTTCATCCAGCAGCGTCACGCGCAGGTTCGTCGTGCCGCCGTCAATCACCAGAAACATAGGCTTCCTTTCTTGGGGCTCTGCCCCAAACCCCGGCAGGACCCTGGAACGTTATTCACTGTATCCCGCACAGCGGGCGTTCATTCCGTTCCTGCACCTCCCTCTTCGCTTCGCGACGGGATAATCAGCAGGCATTCAAAATTCCATGCCTGGGCACACATACGCGTCCAGGCGTTTTTAAACCCGCATTGGGCTTACGAATGCTTTTCGTTCCACGCCGCAATCGCGTCGGTGAACTGCTTCGCGCGCGCCTGAATCGCGGCAAAATCGCCGCTTTTCACAGCGGAAGCCAGCACGAGCTGACCGCCCACGCCGAAGCCGCAGACGCCCGCATCGAGGAACTGCTCCACATTTTCGGGCTTCACGCCGCCGACGGCGGACATATCGATATAACCCAGCGGCCCGCGCACAGCTTTGATGTAGTCCACGCCGAGCGTACCCGCCGGGAACAGTTTCACAATATCCGCGCCTGCGCCGTGCGCCGCGACGATCTCCGTCGGGGTCAGCGCGCCGGGCATGGAAACCATGCCGAGCTGACGGGTGCGGCGAATCACGCCGTAATCGACATTGGGCGAGATGACCAGGCACGCGCCCGCGTCACAGGCGGCCTCAACCTCCTGCACGGTCAGCGCCGTTCCACAGCCGACAAGCACGCGATCGCCGTATTTTTCGGCCGTATGGCGGATCTTTTCGGCGTTTTCCTTCACGCATTCGGCGCTGTCATGGTCGAACGTAAATTCAAGCACGCGCACGCCGCCCGCAATCAGCGCCTCCACCACGCCGTCGAGCTTATCCGCCGGCACATGGCGCAGAATGGCAACAAGCTTTGCCGCCTTGATCTGCGTCAGCGCCTCATGATGTGACAACATATCCGTTTCCTCCGCTTATGCGCACAGGGCAACGATAGCATACGCATAGATACGCGCAGCTTTAACGAAGTTCGCCACATCGATGCTCTCGTTCGCCTGATGCTCCAACTCCAGTTCGCCGGGGAACATCATGCCGTAGGCCACGCCTTCCTTGAGGTGACGCGCATACGTGCCGCCGCCGATGGCGAACGGCTTCGCACTTTCGCCCGTGATCGTATTGTACACATCCATCAGCTTGGCGACCAGTTCGCTGGATTCCGGCACATGATGCGGCACGCTCGGTTCAATCGGTTCGAGCGCATACCCCGCGGGCGCGAGGCGGCGCTGCACGGTTTCGCCGATGGTCTCCGGGTTGAAGAGCACCGGATAGCGGCAGTCAAAGGTCACGTCGATTTTGCCTTCCCTGGCGAAGAGCAGGCCGAGGTTGATGGTCAGCGCGCCGGAAACCTTGTCGCTGCCCGCAATGCCCAGATCCTCGCCCGCAGACTCGCGGCCCGCCGCCTCATCCAGCAGCGCAATCGGCGCGCCGCCGATGCCGAGCTTGGCGAGCACGTGTACGAGCATCTTCGCGGCGTTCTTGCCCTTCTCCGGCACGGACGCATGCGCGGATACGCCGGTCACGGTCAGGCGGGTGTTGCCGTCCACCAGTTCGCTTTCCAGCGCACAGTCCTCATCATCCACGTCAAACGCGTCCGCCGCGGCCTCGCGCCAGTCGCCCGCCAGCACGGCCACCGCCTGATTCGGCACGACGTTCACGCGCGTGCCGGAAGCGATTTCGATCAGCCGCGCGTCGTCGAGCGCCGCGTGCAGCGCCAGTTTGAGGCCGCCCTTTTCGGTGTTGATAAGCGGGAAATTCGCGTCCGGAGAGAAGCCCCTATCCGGCAGGCCGATTTTCTGCTCATAATATTCGAGATCCTGCATGCCGCACTCCTCGTCGCAGCCCAGAATCAGGCGGCAGCGGCGGCGGAGCGGAATGCCCGCATTCAGAATGGCCTTCATCGCGAACACGGCGGCCACACCCGGCCCCTTATCGTCGCTGGTACCGCGGCCGATCATGCGACCGTCGATGATTTCCGCGCCGTAGGGATCGTGATCCCAGCCCTCGCCTTCCGGCACGACGTCCAGATGGCTCAGCACGGCGATCACCTCGTCGCCCTCGCCGATTTCCGTGTCGCAGCAATAGCCGTCCACGTCGCGCGGCTCCATGCCCAAGCGCTTCAAATCCGCCATCGCGGTATCCAGCGCGCGGCGGACGTCCGCGCCAAAGGGCGCGTTCTCGGCGCTGCGCTCCGCGCGAACGCTCGGCACGCGAATCCAGCGCTGAAGCGTTTCGATCATATCGCCCTCAAGGGCTTTCAGTTCGGCATCCAGTTTCTCGTTGTACTGCATCTTGAAACTCCTTTCTTTTTCGGGGCGTTGGGGCGCTGCCCCAAACCCCGGCAGGGAACTCATTTCCCTGCACCTTCTGGATATTGACTGCTTCGCAGTCCATAAGGCTTCAAACTTATTCTTTCCTTCTCCATGATTGCATGGCAATCATGGCATGGGAGGTGTCGGAACTTCAGATTTCGACCGTCCCCTTACCCCAAAACGGTTTTCAGGTGCGCCAGCGCCGCTTCAAGCTGCGCGCGCGGACAACCGATGTTCAGGCGGATAAATCCGCGCCCGCTTTCGCCGAAGGACAGGCCGTCGTTCACCTTCACATGCGCCTCAAAAATGCGGCGCATCAGCTCTTCCTGCTCAAGTTCCAGCGCGCGGCAATCCAGCCATATCAGGTAGGTCGCCTCCAGCGGCGTGACGACCACCTTCGGGAAATTTGCCTTTGCATAGGCCATCACCAGGTCGCGGTTGTCCATCAGATACGATTTCAGCCCGTCCAGCCACGCGTCGCAGCCGGTATAGGCCGCGCGCGTCGCCGCCAGAGCAAACACATTGCCGCTCTTCACGCCGCAGGAGGTGAATTCCTTTGCAATCGCCTCGCGCATCTTCTCGTTTTTGCAGATCAGCGAAGCCTGCTGCAAGCCCGCGACATTGAACGTCTTGCTCGCCGCGCAAAGCATCACCGCCAGCTCGTCCGCGTGCTCCATCGTCAGCACGCTGTGGTGCGCATTCGGCGCAAAGACGAAATCCGCATGAATCTCGTCGCAGACCAGCGGCACACCATATTTATAGCACAGGTTGACCACGTCTGCAAGCTCTTCCTTCGTCCACGCGCGGCCGCATGGATTATGCGGCGAGCAGAACATGACCAGCTTCGCTTCGCGGGCGGCCAGTTTGCCTTCCGCGTCGACGAGGTTCAGCGTGTATCGGCCAAGCGCGTCGCGCGCCATCGGGCTTTCCACAATTCTACGCCCGCTCTCTTTGATGGAAGCGTAAAACGGGCCGTAAACTGGCGTGAAAATCAGCACGCCGTCGCCCGGCTCGGTCAGCGCGCGCACGCACAGACGCAGTTCGGATACGACGCACGGCCCCATCAGCACGTCCTTCGGTTCAAAGCTGACCCCGTGGCGGCGCTTCCAGTAGTCGCGCAGCGCGCACGCATCCGCTTCGCCGCTCATCGTGTAGCCCCACGTTCCCTGATCGACGACCTTCTGCATGGCCTCGCGGATGGCGGGCGCGGACGGGAAATCCATATCCGCCACCCACATGGGCACCATATCCGGGTCGCGGTGCTCTTCCATCATGCCGTCCCACTTCATGCAGTCCGTACCGCGGCGCTCAAGCCCCGCATCAAAATACGCCTTGTCAAACTCCATGGTTATTCCTCCTTTGTTTTGCAAACCGCCAGCATCAGCGGCAAAAGGCAGACAAACGGATAAACGTACCGCCCCTGTACAACCGGGCCAAGCAGATAGGTTCCCCAAAGCAGCACGGGCAGAAGCAGCACCGCAAAGCACTTCCACCTGCCCGCATACATCGCGTGCAGCACGCACAGCCCCATCAGCCAGATGACCAGCCCGGCATTGAATACCCAGCGCAGAAGCGGAAATTCATCCGCACCGTTCGCCCAAATGTGCACATCCAGCCATGCGCGGACTGCGTCAAAGCGCGAGGGATGCACAATCGGCGGCTGCGTATACAGCGCGGTCAATACCCCTCCGTATGAGCCGGAATCGATGTACTCCGGCGTAACCCGGTAAGTCGTCGTCGGATATAAAAATGGAAGCATCAAATCCAGAAACGCATCCAGATAAATGCTCGGACACTTTCTGCCGATGGAAAGCCACAGCTTTGCCGCTCCGGCCGGATCCGCTTCAAACGCCTCGTTGTTGAAGCACCACTTCACCGGGTCGGCCAGCGTCGGATTATAGCGTTCATAGCCCCTGTCGCGCAGATAGGTATCCAACGCCTGCTGCTCCTCCTCGGTGAAAACCTCAGGCGCAAGCCGGTGCGCACGGGAAAGCTGCTGCATCGGCACGGAAAACATTTCGCGGATATTGCCCTTTCCGGCCTGTGTCGCCGCCGCCAACCCCTGATTGGCGGCGATGCTCAATATGGCGGCGATCAGCGCGTAACAGGCAATGCGGCGGACGCCTTTTCCAAAAAGCATCAGCAGCGCCACCCAAACCAGCATCGCATAAATCATGTTGTTGCGCAGCAGACAGGCCAGCATCCCGCTGATCACCAGGATGATCAAGCGCGGCTTTGTCAGCGTCCCCACACGCTGAAGCTCCAGCGTCAGGGCAAAAAACAGCGTCAAAAAACCGGAAAACAGCACATCCTTGGTGCAGGTGCTCGCAAAAATCATGTGATAGGGCCAGAGGGCGAATACCGCCGTGCAAACCCTCGCCGCACGGCGTGAACAGCTTCTGGAAATGGACGCACATGAAAGCGCGTAACCCTCCCCCAGAATTATAATCTGGATTGCGCTGTAAACCGCCGCGCACTTTTCCAGCGAACCCAGCGCTTCAAACAAAGATAGACACGCGCCTAAAAACAACGTGTGCGCCAACGGATGAAACTGCGTGTACGCATGATATACGACCTGTTCAGCCTGCACCTGCGTGTCATAAGCAAACGTGCCCGGATAATAAATCAGAAAAATCGGCACGTAGCAGGCAACGATCAGCAGAAACGCGAGGCCCGTCCGAAAGGGCTTTTCCGCCGCCTTCTCTCTGTCTGAATGCCTGGGCAGAATCTTTTCAAGCAGCACCCACAGCACGCCGAACGCAACGCAGAAGGCAGGCAGAAGTCGCTTAATCGTTTCGCCGGGCTGCGTCGCTCCGTACTGCTCCATTTGTGACCCCAGCGCAAACAGAAGCGCATAGACCAATGCGCCAAACGTCAGCACGAGCCGTTTTCTTATTTTTTCTTTTTTCGGCACACTCGTCATGCGCTGGCCCTCTCTTTTTATACGTAAAAGATCTTTTTCTCATGGATTGCAACGCAATCCAAAAATGGGAAATCCAAGAACCTCAGGTTCTTGGCGGAAATCTCAAGGAGCTGAAAGCAACTATGCGAGTTTCCCGGACTTGGGGCAGCGCCCCAACCGTCCTCTCCGTCTCCCCCTCTTTCGGCACGGCCAGCAGCAACGGGAGCATGCAGATAAACGGATACAGATACCGCCCCTGCATCACCGGGCCGAGCAGATACGTGCCCCACAGCAGAATCGGCAGAAGCAGAATACCAAATCGCTTCCAATTCCCCGTGTACATCGCAAAGAGCGCGGAAAGCAGCATCAGCCAAATCACAACGCCCGCGTTGAACACCCAGCGCAGCGCCGGAATATCCCGCGCACCGGTTGACCAGATGTGCTCGTCCAGCCAGTCGCGCACGCCCTTGAATCGCGCGGGCTGATTCATGTCGTCTCCGCCGAACGGCATGGTCAGCGCGCGCGGAGACATGCCCGTTTCAATGTATTTGGCCGTACCCGCATACGCCCGATAGGGATACAGAAACGGCAGATCCAGCTCCAGCAGCGCGTCCAGATAAAGATCCGGCCGTCTCTGGCCGACGGTCAGCCAAAGTTTGAAAAAGCCCGCCTTATCTTCCAGAATCACATCGGTGGATAAATCGTTTTTCGTGAAGTCGGCCAGCGTCGCGTCATAGCGCGTGTAGCCCTCGTTGCCAAAGTATGTATCCATGGCAACCATTTCTTCGTCCGTAAAGGTTTCCGGGGCAAGCGTGTACACGCGGGAAAGCTGCTGCGCCGGAACGCTGAGCATCTCCTTCGCATCGCCGCTGTCCGCATGCGTCAGCGCAGCCAGCGCTTGATTGGCGCCCATGCCCAGCACCGCCGCCAGCAGCGCCCAGCAGGCCGCGCGGCGCACGCCCCTGCCAAACACGAGCAGCAGCGCCACCCAGACCAGCATAGCGTAAATCATGTTGTTGCGCAGCAGGCACGCCATCATGCCCGCAAACACGCACATTGCCATGCGGCGCGCACAAAGGCCGCTCGCCTTCACATATTCCAGCGTGTAGGCGACGAACACCGCGAGGAACGCCGCAAACAGCACGTCCTTGGTAAAATTGCTGGCGAACACCGCATGATACGGGCAGAGGGCGAAAAACGCCGCCGCAATCCGCGCCGCTCTGCGCGAACAGGCGCGGGAAATCGACGCGCAGACCAGCGCAAAGCAGATTGATACCAGCGTCATCTGAATCGCGCTGCACAGCAGCGCGCACTTTTCAAAGGATTGCAGCAGGCCGTATGCGTCCAGACAGAATTTGAGCAGCAGCGTATGCGCCAGCGGATAGAACATGCTGTAACTGTTCTTGGCGATCTGGAAGGTCTGCGCGGTCACGTCATAGGTGAACGAACCGGGAAATTCGATGAGCAGCATCGGCGTATAGCACGCGAAAAACAGCAGCGCCGCGCCCCATGTGCAGAAGGGTTTTTGGCTTTCGCGCGGCCTGCACATCAGTTTCGGCATCGCGATGGCCAACAGCGCCGCCAGCACGACAAAGGCGATCGGAAACGCGGCGGCAAACCGCGCAAGCGTCCTGCTCCATGCCGTCGCGCCGAACTGCTCGATCTGGCTGCACAGCGCCGTCAGCAGCGCATAGCCAAACGCGCCAAGCAGCAGCACGGCCAGCTTTCTGCCCCGGTTTTCGCAAAACAAGTTCTTTACTTTCTGCATGCGATCACCCAATAGCCGCCGTCCCGCTCGATGGTTTCGGCTTCAGCGTACAATTCTTTGAGGTATTTGAGCGCGCTCGGCGCGCCCTGCTGCTTGCGGATAACCAGCACCAGAATGCCGCCGTCGGCGAGGTGCGCTTTTGCATCTGCGAACATCTGATAAATCACGGCCTTGCCCGCGCGGATCGGCGGGTTGGTGATAACCGCGTCAAACTCGCCTTCGATATTGGCAAAGCCGTCGGAAAGCATAGCTTTGGCCTGCATGCTGTTTTTCTGCACATTGCGAACTGCGAGGTCGAGCGCGCGCTCATTCACGTCGGCCATCGTCACTTCCAGCGACGGGAAGCGGGAGAGCGTCATAACGGTCATCGCGCCCCAGCCGCAGCCCATATCGAGCACGCGCCCATGCAGTTCCGGCAGGCTTTTGCAGAGAATTTCGCTGCCGGGGTCGATATGCTGTTTGGAAAACACGCCCGCGTCCGTCTCAAACGCCAGCGTTTTCCCCATGAACACGCTGGTGAAATGTCGCTCTTCGTGTTCGCTGTTCGGGGCATGGGTATAATAATATTCAGGCATAAAGGCTCCTTTCGGGTGAGAAAAACGGCTTGGGGCTTTGCCCCAAACCCCACCAAGAACCTGAGGTTCTTGGATTTCCCATCTTTGATTGCTTCTCAATCAAATGAAAATATTTTTATTGCTGAAAAAACGTTGTAGGAGCGGAGCGCACAGTGCGCTGTCCTTTTTCTCCGAAAAACGCGCCCGTTTCACGAGTGCGCGTCCGTATCAATCCGCTCACTCTGTTTCTTTTACAGCGGCATACAATATGCCTGTTTCGCAGACAAGCTGTTCGGTTTGGAACAATTCTTCTTCTCCCGGCTGTTCCAGCAGCCTGACTTCTTCCTCGGTCAGCTCGCGCCACTCTCCCGGCTGCAAATCGGGGTCGAGCGCAAGGCCGCCGATGGCCATACGCTTGAGGTAGACAACCTGTTTTCCCCTTGCCGCGAACATGCGCTTGACCTGATGGTATTTGCCCTCGGTCACGCGGATATAGGCCGCGTCGCCGCCGTCGCGATCGATTTGGGCGGGCCGCGCGTCAAACTCGCCGTCCGCGTCGCGAATATGAATGCCCGCCTCCAGCGCGGCGACATCCTCGTCGGTCAGTTCGCCGTCGAGCCGCGCGTAATAAACCTTGCCGACTTCATGTTTGGGCGAAATGATGCGGTGCGCCAGCTGGCCGTCGGACGTGATCACCAACAGGCCCTCGGTATCCTTATCCAGCCGCCCGGCGGGCATCGCGCCCATCGCGGCATACATCGGCGGGAGCAGATCCATCACGGTTTTCTGCTTTTTGTCGCGCGCGGCGGTCAGCACGCCGGAGGGCTTGTTGAGCATCACGTGGCGGACGGCCTTGTAATACAGCGCCCGGCCGTCCAGCCGGATATCGTCCATCTCGCCGCAGACCTGCATGCCCGCGTCCTTCGCCGCCCGGCCGTCCACCGTCACGCGCCCCGCGCGCACCATCGCTTTGATTTCGCTTCTCGTGCCCTCGCCGAGCAGCGCAAGCAGCTTGTCAAGCCGCATTTTGTCGCTCAAATCCTCGTCCTCCAAGCCCTGTCGTTTCATGTGCTTTCCATTATACAGCACGACAGACGGTTTTGCAATCTCGCGGCGCGCCTGGCGATTTTTTTGTCAACCCACACGATTTGTTTTTCCTTTGTTTTCTTCGTCCGAGTGGGACGAAAAATGCCCGCCTGGACGCGATGTGTTCAAAAACTGTCCGGATTCCGGGGGTCGTCATGGAAACATCACATGAATTTGCTTTTCCTTTTGCACAGATTATGGTATAATGCAGACAAGCGGAAAAAAGCCGCGTGAAATGAAGCGCGCCGCTTTCCGATGCGTTTTCGGCAAGATAAACCCAATATCACAGGAGTGTGTTCACAATGAGGAAGAAGCAATGCGTTGCCATGCTGCTCGCGGGCGGCCAAGGCAGCCGTCTGGGCATCCTGACCAAGGATGTCGCCAAGCCGGCAGTTCCCTATGGCGGAAAATACCGCATCATCGATTTTCCGCTCTCCAACTGCACCAATTCGGGCATCGACGTGGTCGGCGTTTTGACGCAGTATCGTCCGCTGGAGCTGAACGCCTATATCGGTTCCGGCTCTCCGTGGGATCTCGACCTGTCCAACGGCGGCGTTTACGTCCTGCCGCCGTATCAGACCGGCAAGACCGGCGAATGGTACAAGGGCACGGCCAACGCCATCTATCAGAACATTCCTTTCATCGCTCAGTGGGACCCGGAGTACGTGCTGGTGCTCTCCGGCGACCATATCTATAAGATGGATTATAACGCGATGCTGCGCGATCACATCAAAAACGGCGCGGATCTGACCATCGCCGTGCGCGAAGTGCCGTGGGAGGAAGCGCCGCGCTTCGGCATTCTCAACACGGACGAAAACAACCGCATCACCGAGTTTGAGGAGAAGCCCGCCCAGCCCAAGAGCAACAAGGCTTCCATGGGCGTTTACATCTTCTCCTGGAGCAAAATGCGCAAGTACCTGGAGCTGGACGAGGCCAATCCGAACAGCAGCAACGACTTCGGCAAAAACATCATCCCGGCGATGCTTGAGGCCGGCGAGAACCTGTATACCTACACCTTCGACGGCTACTGGAAGGACGTGGGCACCATCGAATCCCTCTGGGAAGCGAACATGGACCTGCTCGAAATGCCCATGCCGATCGACCTGTACGACAAGCGCTGGCGCATCTACGCCCGTAATCCGGGCATGCCGCCGCACTACATCGCCGACGGCGCGAAGGTCGTCAACTGCCTGATTACCGAAGGCTGCGAGGTTAAGGGCGTCATCAATCACTCCGTGCTCTTTGCGGGCGTGACGGTGGAGACCGGCGCGGAAATCACCGACGCGGTTATCATGCCGGGCGCAGTCATCGAGCGCGGCGCGGTGGTTCGCCGCGCCATTGTCGCCGAAAACGCGCACATCTGCGCGGGCGCGGTGGTCGGCGAGGAGACCGGCAAGATCGCCGTGATCGGCCACAACGCCGTGATCCCTGCGGGAGATAAGGTTGCCGCGGGCGTTCAGGTGGACGCCGGCGCGCAGCAGTAAGGAGGGCACCCACAATGAAAGACGTCATGGGTTTGATTTTTACCGGTGAAAACGATATTCACCTCGGCGAGCTGACCAGCCTGCGCGCGGTTGCCGCCCTTCCGATCGCGGGCCGTTACCGCGTGGTCGATTTCCAGCTTTCCTCGATGGTGCACAGCGGCATCAAGAACGTTGGCGTGATTACCCAGAAGAATTATTCTTCGCTGATGGATCACATCGGTTCCGGCCGCGAGTGGGATCTGCACGGCAAGCAGGGTCTTGTGATGCTGCCGCCGTTCCTGACCCGCGAGAACATGGGCGTTTATTCCGGTCTGCTGGACGCGCTCAAATCCAACAGCACCTATCTGCGCCTCTCCCGTCAGGAATACATCGTGCTGACCAACAGCCACACGATCTATAATATGGATTACACCGACGCGCTCAAGTTCCACATGGAAAAGGGCGCGGACATGACCGTGCTCTATGCCCACGGCGCGAAGGCCGTCGGCACCGAGGGCGAAAACGACACGTTCCTCTCCGTTGATGAAGAGGGCAAGGTCACGGGCATGGAAATCGGCTCCTCCGTTCCGACCCGCGACTGTGCGTCCCTGAAGGTTTACATCACTAAGCGCGAGCTGCTGCGTCAGCTGGTTGAGCAGGCGGCCGCCAACGGCATGCACGACTTCGACCGCGACATCCTCCAGCGCAACATCAACGACGGCAACCTCAAGGTTTACGGCTACGAATACAAGGGGCTGGCCTGCCAGATCGATTCCATCCAGTCCTACTTCAACTTCAACATGTCGCTGCTCAACAGCGACGTGCGCCGTCAGCTCTTCCCGGCAGACCGCCCCGTGTATACGAAGGTGCGCGATGACCTGCCGGCCCGCTATGTGGACGAATGCGAATGCTCCAACTCGCTGATCGCCAACGGCTGCGTGATCGAAGGCACGGTCATCAACTCCGTCCTCTTCCGCGGCGTGAAGGTCGCCAAGGGCGCGGTCGTCAAAAACTCCATCGTCATGCAGGATGCGCAGATTCAGGAAGGCGCGGAGATCGATCACTGCATTCTCGACAAGCAGAGCGTCATCCGCCGCAACGGCCGTCTGATCGCGCCCGCCGCTTATCCGATTGTCATCGCCAAGAACGTTGTGATTTAAGTCAAAGCGGGGGCTGTTCATGCGTGGACGGTTCCCGCCTTTTTCCAATTTAACCAAGTAAACGAGGAGGAATCCACATGAAGATTCTCTTTGCGGCATCCGAATGCGTGCCTTTCATCAAGACCGGCGGTCTGGCCGACGTGGTGGGCGCACTTTCCCCCGTGCTCAAGGCGCAGGGCCACGACGTGCGCGTCATCCTGCCGCTCTACGCCGCCATCCCGGAGCAGTATGTCAGCCAGATGAAGCTCGAATGCGAGTTTGAGGTCGAGCTTTGCTGGCGCCGCCAGTACTGCGGCGTGAAGAGCCTTGAATATCAGGGCGTGACCTTCTACTTCGTGGATAACCAGTATTACTTCGGCCGCTCCTATATCTACGGTCTGGGCGGCGACGAATACGAGCGCTTCGGCTTCTTTGACCGCGCGGTCATCGACGCGCTGGTGCATCTTGACTTCAAGCCCGACGTCATCCACTGCCACGACTGGCAGACCGGCATGATCCCGGCGCTGCTCAAGATTCAGTATGCGCAGTTCCCGTTCTATCAGGATATGAAGACCGTCTACACCATCCACAACCTCCAGTATCAGGGCGTGTTCCCGATCAAGGCGGTTCAGGATACGCTGGGGCTGGGCGACAGCCTGTTCACCTCGGACAAGCTGGAATGCTACGGCTGCGCGAACTACATGAAGGCCGGTCTGGTCTACGCCGACGAGCTGACCACCGTGTCGCCGAGCTATGCGGATGAGATTCAGACCGCGTTCTACGGCGAGCGTCTGGACGGCCTCCTCCGCGCGCGCAAGGATCAGCTGGTGGGCATTCTCAACGGCATCGACGTGAACGATTACGATCCGTCGAAAGATCCGCAGATTTACGCGAACTACGATCCGTATCACCTCGGCGGCAAGGAAACCTGTAAAGCGGAGCTGCAAAAGGAACTCGGCCTGACCGTCGATCCGACCGTTCCGCTGGTTGGCATCATTTCCCGCCTGTCCAATCAGAAGGGCTTCGACCTCATCGAGTGCGTCATCCGCGAGCTGATGGCGACGGGCATTCAGCTCGTCGTGCTCGGCATGGGCGAAGCGAAATACACCAACCTGTTCTCCTGGGCGGAGAGCGAGTATCCGGGGCGGCTGGCGGCGCGCTTTGCGATGAACCACCAACTGGCGCACCGCATCTACGCGGGCAGCGACATGTTCCTCATGCCCAGCCAGTTCGAGCCGTGCGGCCTTTCCCAGATGATCGCCATGCGCTACGGTTCCGTGCCGATCGCGCGCGAAACGGGCGGCCTGCGCGACACCGTGCTCTCCTACAACAAGTTCACCGACGAGGGCAACGGCTTCACCTTCTTCAACTACAACGCGCATGACATGCTGCACACCGTGCGCCGCGCCGTGCATTATTATCAGAACAACCGCGAGGTCTGGTACCGCCTCATTGTGCGCGGCATGACCGGCGATTACAGCTGGTATTCCTCCGCCGGCAAGTATCTGGCACTGTATGAAGACGTGACCAAGCCCGCGACGCAGTTCTCTCTCACCGAGGAGCAGCCCGAAAACCCTAAGGCCGCCCCGGCTTTGCAGGCAGAAGCCAGGGATGTGAAGGAAGAAGCGCCCAAGACTGAAGAAAAACCCAAAGCCAAGCGCTCTCCCCGCAAAAAGGCTGAGCCGAAAGCCGAAGCGCCTGCCGAGGTGAAGGAAGCGCCCAAGAAGCGCGGCCGCAAGCCCAAGGCCGAAACCGCCGCCGAAGCAAAGGAAGCGCCCAAGACCGAGGAAGCACCTAAGGCCAAGCGCGCTCCCCGCAAAAAGGCTGAGCCGAAAGCCGAAGCGCCTGCCGAGGTGAAGGAAGCGCCCAAGACTGAGGAAGCACCCAAGAAGCGCGGCCGCAAGCCCAAGGCCGAGGCCGCCGCCGAAGCAAAGGAAGTGCCCAAGACCGAGGAAGCACCTAAGGCCAAGCGCGCTCCCCGCAAAAAGGCCGAGCCGAAAGCCGAAACGCCTGCTGAAGTGAAGGAAGAGCCCAAGGCCGAATAAACCCGTTTATCTGCCCCCGACACGGTTTTCCCGCCGTGCCGGGGGTTTTGTTGATTCGCCGTTTTCCCCGCTATTGATTCTTTTGCTCAATTCCGTTACAATAGAGGGTACAATTCACAACGAGGGAGTTTTATCCTGCATGTCTTTTCTGCGAAAGCACGCCGCGCCTGCTGCGGCTTTATTCTGTGCGCTGTTCGCGTTTGCCGCGCCCTATCTCATCCCCGCCAATCCGGACAGTGCCTTCTTCCGAGGCGGCGTATGGGGCGCGCTGCTGGTTGCCGCCTGCCTGTATCCGGTTTGGCAGGCTCTGCGGCGCGCCGAACCACGCGAGCTTCTCTGCGGCATGGGTTGGGCGCTGCTGTTTTCTCTCGCGCTGAGCCTCGGTTCGGAGTTATTCATCTATAACGGCCTGCTTCGCGGCATGGGCAGTCTGCTCCGGCGCATTGCCGTGCCGCTGATGGCCGCGCCCGCGCTGGGCGCTCTATCCGCGCGGCTGTTCAGCGCAAAGCCCCGCGAAACCCAGGCGCTGCGCTTTCCCCTGTGGGGCTATGCGCTGGTCATTCTGCTGGGCTGGCTTCCGGTCTGGCTTGCGTTTTTTCCCGGCATGATCAACTACGATTTCCCCGCGCAGTATCAGCAGCATATCGATCACGCCTATTCCTCGCTGCATCCGCTGCTGCACAGCGCGCTGAGCAACGGCCTGATGGCGCTGGGAGAAGCTTTCTCCTCCCCCACGCTCGGCCTGCTGCTGAACACGGTTTTGCAGATGCTCGTGTTCTCGTTCGCGCTGGCGTATAGTTGCGCATTCGTCCAAAAGCGCGGCGCGCCCGCCTGGGCGCTTGCGGCGATGACAACCGCTTACGCCCTGCTGCCCATTTTTTCGACGATGGCGCTTTCCACCTGTAAGGATACGCTTTTCTCCGCCGCGCTGCTCGTGCTTTCGCTGCAAGTCTTTGAGCTTCTGGAAGCGCCGGAAGCCTTCTTCCGAAAAATCGGCCTGAGGCCGCTCTCCCTTCCGTCAAAGTCTGTAAAAACTCAAGCTTCTCCGGTACACGCGGCCAACCCATCGCAGTTTCCTGTAAAGCAGCGAAAAGCAACGCTTTTCCTCTTTTTGCTCTGCGTCGTCGGCACGGCGCTTTTGCGCAACAACGGGCTTTTCGCTTTTGCCCTGCTGATTCCCGCGCTGCTCATCGCGGCGCGCGGCTGGCGCAGACAAACGGCGCTGCTGCTGGCGTCCTGTCTGTGCGCGGCGGGCATGGTAAACGGCGGGTTGACGCTCCTGCTGCATCCCAGCCGCGAAAACACGTCCTTCCAGCTGTACAGCATTCCTGCGCAACAGCTTGTCCGCGCGTATAACAGCGGCACAATGAGCGACGCGGACAAAGAGGAAATCCGCTCGTGGTACGTTTCGGATGAAGGGCTGGCCGTCTATCCCCATCTGGCCGATCCGGCCAAGGGCTACCTCGACCGGGAACGCATTCAGCATTCGGGCGGCGATTTCCTCGCCCTGTGGCAAAAGCACGCCAAAACCCATGCGCATGAATATCTCGAAGCGTTTCTGATGCTGAACGTCGGTTCCTGGTACCCAGACGATTTGAGCCAATCCACCATCTATCCCGACGTTTCCTACAACGACAAGGGCTATTTGCAGCTGCAAGAGACAGATATGCGCGCATACGGCATTGAAACGACGTGCTTTCTGCCCGCCGTCCGCGACCTGTTCGAGCAGATCTGCCGCCGCAACAGCTACCAGAAATATCCGCTGGTTTCGCTGCTCTTCGCCGTCGCCACGCCGTTCTGGCTGATTCTCTTCGCCTGTGCCAAGCTCATCAGCGGCAGGCGCGCGCGCATGCTCCCGGCCGCACTGGGCGCGCTGGGCGTCTGGCTGAGTTATCTGTTCGGCCCGTGCACCCTGCCGCGCTACGCCCTGCCGCTGTTCTGCCTTGCGCCCGCGCTGCTGATTCTGTCTTTCTTGCCGCCTTACTGCGAAAGGAGTTCCGGTTTATGCACTTTCTGAAAAGCCATCGTTCGACCCTGCTGACGCTTTTTTCCGTTCTGGCCGCCGCGTTCGCCGCGCCGTACCTCGTGCCCGGCGATCCGGATGCCCAGGTCTTCCGAAACGGCGCCCTGCCCGCGCTGCTCCTGCTGGCGGCGGCCTATCCCGTGCATGCCGCGTTTGAAAAGCATCCGGCGCGCGCGCTGAAATATGGCCTTTTTCTGGGGCTGGTCTTCACGTTTTTCCTCGGCGTCGGCAGCGAATTGATGTTTTACGATCAGCTCCTGCCCGGCATGGGCAGTCTGATTCGCCGCTTCGCCGTTCCCTGCATGGCAACTCCGCTCGTCGGCGCGCTGTTTTCCCATCTGTTCACCCTGCCCCGGCGCGCGCCTGGCGCTTCCAGGCGCCAGCTCCCCTATCTGTTTTATTTTCTGGTTTTTGCCCTGTCTTACGGCGCAACGCTGCTCGCCTTCTTCCCCGGCATCATCAATTATGATTTCGAGGGCGAAATTGTGCAGTACCTGACCGGCGAATATCTGGCTTCCCATCCGATTTTCCATACTGTGCTGACCGGCGTGCTCTATCGGCTCGGCACTTTGGTTTTCGGCAGCGCAACCGGCGGCGCAGCGACATACAGCGTCTTCCAGCTGCTGTGTCTGTCCGCCATGTTCGCGTGGTGCTGCTGCTTTTTACAAAAGCGCGTGCCGCTCTGGGCAACGCTGCTGCTGACGGCCGCGATGGCGATCCTGCCCTATAACGGCGTGCTGGCCATTTCCACCATCAAGGATACGTTGTTCACCGGGCTGTGCGCCATGCTCTGCCTGACCCTGTGGGAAATCGCTGAATCACCGGAAGCGTTTCTGAGCCGAAAAAAGAACCTCGCCCGCCTGTTCGGCATCTGCCTGACGATGTCGCTGCTGCGCCACAACGCCGTCTTCGCGACGCTGCCCGCGCTGCTGGTCGTCATTCTGCTTTGCCGAAACGAGCGCAAAAAGGCTGTCGCCGCCTGCGCCGTCACGCTGCTCTTCTGTCTGGCCGCGCCGCGCTGTCTACAATACGCGACCCACGCCAAGGCACTTCTCAGCTCCGAGCTGATGAGCGTCCCCTGTCAGCAGCTGATGCGCACGGCTTCCCGCGCAACGGATTTGACCGAGGAAGAATACGACGAAATCAGCGCATGGTTTTCCGATGCGATCCACCGCTATCGTCCCAGCTATGCCGACCCGGCCAAGGGCGGCAACTTCGATCTGGAACGCTACAACGAGCATCCCGAAGCATACTGGTCGATGTATCTGAAATACGCCAAACGCTATCCCCGCATTTATGTAGAGGCGTTTCTGGCCAACTGCATGGGCATCTGGTATCCGGACGACACCACACATGCGCACACGATGGACAGCGAGGAATGGGATTTCGTCTACCTGAAAACCGGCAACATCGTTCCGGAAATCGTCGGCGAAGTGAACGCGCATTCGTACCTGCCCGCCTATCGCACGTGGATTTACAATTCCATGCATCATTCCCGCCACGAAAACGTACCGCTGTATGCCCAGCTGTTCAAGCCTTCGACCTACGTCTATCTGATGCTGGCGCTGACGCTGCTGCTGCGCTACCGTCGCGAAAAAAAGTTTGCGCTGTGTACGCTGCCCACGTGGGGCATCATCTTCTCGCTGCTGTTTTCGGCATGCATCCTCATCCGCTACTCCTATCCCTTTATGACCTGCGCGCCGATGTTCCTGCTGCTGGTGCTCTTCTCAGACCGCCGCGCCGCATAATGGTTTTCACCTTAAACCTGCTGACATCAGTCAACTTAAAGAGCAAAATCAAGAAATTCAGCTATTCTTTCATTGGCAGAAAGGGCTCTTTTCCCCCTTCGGGGGGAGAAGAGCTTTTTTTCTATAATTCTGAAGCAGCAGTTTTTTTGCGTCCTTCATCCATCCCCTGCATATGAAAAAAATTTTGCTTTTCCCCTTGACAAACGCCTTGTCCAAGTGTATGATTGTGTTAAGCGCTTAATACAGTCATACAAGAAAGGAGTCTCATTCTATGGATTGGACAATCGTCGCCGGGCGGCCTGTCTATCTCCAGCTGATCGAACAGCTGGAACTTGCCATCATCACCGGCGAATATCCGCCGGGAGAAAAAATTCCCGGCGTGCGCGACCTCGCCGCTCAGGCGCAGGTCAACCCGAATACCATGCAGCGCGCGCTGGCCGAATTGGAAGCGCGCGGCCTGCTGGAAACCCAGCGGACGGCGGGGCGAACCGTCACATCCGACACGGAAAAACTGGCGCAGGCACGGCAGTCGCTGGCCCGGAAGCTGGTTCATGATTTTTATCGTCAGGCGGCGGCGCTCGGCCTCACAAAAGCCGAACTGGCCGCGCTGCTTGAACAGGAGGAGGGGTAATCATGGCGGCTATTTACACCGCAAACCATCTTGAAAAGAAATACGGAGGGCGTGCCGCGCTGCGCGACGTGAGCTTCTCGATCGAGCCGGGAAAGCTGGTCGGTCTGCTCGGCCCGAACGGCGCGGGCAAATCCACGCTGATCAAATGCTCAATGGGGCTGCTCACGCCGACTTCCGGCGAAATTGCCATCGGCGGCGTGAAACCCGGCCCGGCGAGCAAGTCCATCACATCCTATCTGCCCGACCGCATGGCGCTCTCTTCAGGCCTGCGCGTGCGCGACGCGGTAGCGATGTACGCGGATTTCTTCATGGATTTCGACCGTACAAAGGCGCGCGACATGCTGCTGGATTTGAAACTCGACGACGGCCAGCGCATCGGCGCGATGAGCAAAGGCATGCGGGAAAAAATGCAGCTCTGCCTGGTGATGGCGCGCGCCGCGCGGCTGTACCTGCTCGATGAGCCGCTGGGCGGCGTCGATCCGGCTGCGCGGGATTACATTTTGAACACCATTCTGCGCAATTACAGCGAAAACGCGTCCGTCGTGCTCTCCACCCATCTGATCGGGGATATCGAGCGCGTGCTGGACGAGGTGCTGATGCTCAAAGATAACACGGTTTTCCTGCATCAGAGCGTGGATGAGCTGCGCGAGGAACACGGGTGCAGCGTGGATGAATACTTCAGGGAGGTGTTTCGGGCATGATTCGCAAATTGCTCAAAGTTGAATTTCGGGACGCGCTTTCCTCCATGCTGCCCATAGGCGTCGGCATGGTCGCGCTGAGCGCACTGGTGGCGCTGACCTCCGTGCTCACCGGACGGCTCGGCTTCCATTCCGGCCATTGGGATTGGCTGAACGCCCTGCTGTCTTTCGCGACAGGCGTGTGCTTCATTGCGGTGCTGGTGGTCTGCTTCGCCGCGAACGTCAACCGCTTTTTCCGCATGCTCGGCGAGGAAGGCTATGTTCAGCTGGTCCTGCCCGCGACGATGGGCCAACACATCGCGGCCAAGCTGATTGCCGCCGTCGCGACGACGCTGCTGACCTTCGTCTTTCTGGCCGCCTGCACCTTTTTGATGGCGCTGCCGACCAGCGTCAACGCTTTCGCCGCTTTCCTTCGCGAAACGGGCAGCGCGATTCACAGCCTCGGTCTGCCCGCATCGCTGCTGCTTGCGTTGTTTGTCGTGCTGGGTATCGCGATCGTCTATCTGCACACATATCTCTCCATCGCAATCGGCAGTCTGTTCACCCAGCACCGCAAGCTGGCGAGCATCATCGCGTTTTTCGCGCTGCAATTCATCGCGCAGATTCTGTTCATGCTGGTCATTTACTTCGTCGCGACGCACATGGAGGCCTTCATAGATGGTCTCAGCCAGTTCGCCATCAACCTGCTCAGCAGCCCAAACGGAGAGTTGAAAGCGTTTTACGGTTCGCTCATTGGCGCTTCAGCGGTTGAAGCCGCCATCGATGCGGTTCTCTGGCTCGTCACGCAGACAATTCTCACCAAAAAGCTGAATCTGCCGTAAAAGAACGAACGGAACGGCGGGGCTTTGCCCCACACCCCAGCAGGAACCTGAGGTTCCTGCATTTTCCGCTTCATGGATTGCTCCACAATCCATTCCATATAAAAAGCGACGTACTCATCCATTGAGCTGCGTCGCTTTTTACGTTCTTCTCCCCCGGACGCGCCCCGCAGGGCTTTCGTCCGGGACGTAACCCCCGTTCCCGGGCGCAGGGTGTCCCTGCTCGTTTTAATGGGGGTTATGGGGTTCTCAGGGAATTTAAGGGGGAGAAATCGAAATCTCCCCCTAATCCCCTAAGCCTGCGGAGCATTTATAAATCATCCGAACTCACGCCGCCGCCATAGCGCTTGAGTACGTATTCCCCGTTCTCGTCCTTCTCGTAATCAAAACCATAGTCGCCGTTCTTGCCGTTCAGCTTATAGCTGATGGTCACGATCACGCGGTCAGCCTTCGTGTTTTTGCAGGCCACGCCGGTTTCCTTGACCGTCGCATCCGGAAACGCTTCGGTGAATAGGCTGACCGCCTTTTCCCTCACGACGGGCACAAAGCTCCAATCGATGTCCCCGCCGTTATTCTGCGGCGTTTCCACCTGATTGCTTTGAATCTTCTCCCCCGCCTCGTGCAGCGCGTTTTCAATGCCCGTGCAGCCGGAAAGGGATATCAGCAGCGCGATGAGGATCAGAAGAAAACATGTTTTTTTCATCATATGGACGTCTCCTTTTTCTGAACAAAAAGCCGTGTAATTTTAAAACTTACACTGTATGTTTTTTATCCCCACGCCTTTTTCAGCGCGGAAAGCCCCTGCCGGATCTGTTCTTCATCCATGCCGGAAAAACCGAGCAGCACGACGCGGCTTTCGTCGTTCTGCATCACCGCGTAATCAGAGAGACGCGTCAGGTACACGCCCGCCTGTTCGGCCAGCGGCGCCAGCTCGCGCGCGGGCGCTTTGCCGCCGACACGAAGCAGCGCGTACAGCCCCGCGCCGCACGGCGCGATGTCGCCAAGGTTCAGCGTCTGCACAGCTTCCGTCAGCGCCGCCAGACGCGCGCGGTAGATCACGCGCATCCGCGCGATGTGCCGCTCCAAAAAGCCGCCGGCGATGAACTTGCGCAGCGTCTCCTGCTCAAAGCCGGGCACGGTGCAGGCCGCGTGCATCGTCCGATAGCGCGCCGCCAGCTCTTCGGGCAGCACCATGAAACTCAGGCGCAGACCGGGCGCGAGCGTCCGCGAAAAGGTGTTCATATAGACGACCTGCCGCCCGCCGTCCATCGCGCGCAAAGCAGGCGCGCCCGCGCCGGAAAAGCGGAACTCACTGTCGTAATCGTCCTCCAAAATATAACCGCCCGTCTCGCGCGCCCAGCGCAGCAGCGCTTCCCGCTGGCCGGGCTGCATCTCCTCGCCCGTCGGAAATTGATGGGTCGGGGTAACGTAGGCCGCGCCTGCGCCGCTTCGATACAGTTCGCGCACGTCGATGGCCCCGCCTGAAAGCGGCGTCGGCGCAATCCGCGCGCCGCTGACCACCAGAATGCGCCGCACACGCGAATAGCCGGGGTCCTCCACCGCAAAAAGGCGTTCCCGCCCGATCAGCGCAACCAATGCGGAAACCAGCACCTCCGTGCCCGCGCCGAGGACGATGGCATCCGGCGGCACATCCATCCCGCGCATGCGATGCAGATAGCCTGCGATCTCCCGGCGAAGCGCCGGTTCGCCCTGAGGATCGCCGGAAAGCAGCAGCGTTGCGCTCTGTTCGCTGAGCACCTCGCGCATCAGCCGCGCCCATGTGGCATACGGAAAATGTGCCGCGTCCGCCGCGCCCGTGCCGAAATTCCAGCGCACAGGCGGTTTTTCCCCTGTAGCCGCGCCGACGTTTGGCGTCTGTTCCAGCGCATAAATGCCGCTTCGGGGTCGGCTTTCGCAAAGCCCTTCGCTGATGAGCCGCGCATACGCCGCCTCCACCGTCGCCGTGCTGACGCTCAGGTGCGCCGCCAGCTCGCGCTTGGAGGGCATGCGCTCGCCCGGCCGAATACCGCCGCGCTCCATTTCGCGCTTGAGCGCGGTGTAGAGCTGTTCGCAAAGGGGCGTTCTACTCGCCGGTTCCAATGTACACGTAAACATGTTTCATCCTTTGGGGCTTTGCCCCAAACCCCACCAAGAACCTGAGGTTCTTGGATTTCCCACCTTCCGGCAACAATGTTGCCGGATTGATTTTTTACCCATCGCGAAGCGAAACGGAAGGTGCAGGGAACTCAGTTTCCTGCCGGGGCGTGGGGCAGCGCCCCACTGTCCCCCTCTCCAACCTCCGCCTCGCAGTGCGCCCAGTCGCGGACATGATCCCACGCAACGTAAAAACCCGCGCCGTGGCTGCAAAAAACGCTTCCGGGCGGGTTCTGTACGTCCGCCAGCGCGTCGTATCCGAGCTTCTGCACGACTTCCGCCTGATTTTTGCAGGGTTCATAACGGTAAAACCACGATGCAATGCGCCCGTGGCCGCGCGTGGATGCGGCGAACTTCGTCGGATAATCCCAAAACATCGCCGCCGTGCATGCGCCCGTCAACGTCGTCTCTTCGCCGTCCGTTTCGGATGCGTCCAGCTGCGCGCCGATGCGCAGCAACTCGCCCGTCACCCGCGCCAACGCCCCGCTCGGCATCGCCAGCTCAAACCGAACAACCGGCTCAAGCAGCACGTTTTCCGCCTGCATCAGCGCATTGCGGATCGCGCGGCAGGTCGCTTCGCGAAAGTCGCCGCCCTCTGTGTGCTTGAGGTGCGCGCGCCCTGCAATCAACCGCACATGCACATCCGTCAGCGGGCTGCCCGTCAGCACGCCGGGATGCTCCCGCTCAAAGACGTGCGTGCGAATCAGCCGCTTCCAGTTCTCGTCCAGCGAATTGGGCGGGCAGTCCGCCGTAAACGTGACGCCGCTCCCCGGCGCGCCGGGTTCCAGCCTGAGCCATACCTCGGCATAGTGCCTCAGCGGCTCGTAATGCCCGATGCCCACGACGGGCGCGTCAATCGTCTCCTTGTAGAGCACGTGCGGCGGCAGCATGCGCACCCTGTCGCCAAATCGCGACGCTAAAACGCCTTGCAGCACCTCGACCTGCACCGCGCCCATCACGCCGACGGATACGCCCTCCGCCTCTGGACGAACGGAAAGCAGCGGATCTTCTTCCTCCAGCTCGCGCAGGTGCATCAGCAGCGTGCTCTGCGTCAGCGGCTCGACCGGCTCCACCTGCACGCTCATCAGCGGCACGGTTTCGGGCGCTTCAAGGCCGCAATCCGCGCCAATGCGCTCCCCCGGTTTGGCCGAAAGCCCTGCCAGCGCGACGGTCTGCCCCGCATGCGCTTCGCCCATCGTCAATAGTTTTCCGCCCTGCGGCGCGAGAACCGCCGCCACTTTGCACGCGCCGGAGAGCGTCTGCACCTCGTCGCGCGCATGCAGAACGCCGCCCGTCACTTTCACATACGTATAGCGAACGCCGCCGACGCGCCGCACCCGATACGCCTTTGCGGAAAACGGCAGGCGTTCCTTCTGCGCATAATTCGTGCGGCAGAGCGCGCCGACGGCCTCGATCAGCGCGTCCACGCCCATATCATTCAGCGCGCTGCCCGCCAAAACCGGATAAAGCGCGCAGGCCGCAAACGCGCGCCGCGCGCCCGAAAGATAGTCCGCTTTCGTCGCGGTTTCATCCAGATGCTGTTCCAGAAGGACTTCGTCGCGCTCGGCCAGCGCCTCGCGCACGTCGCCCGCCATCAGCACGCAGTCGCCGGAAAGCAGCCTGCGCATCTGCGCCGTGACGCGCAAAACATCCGCGCCCTCTCTGTCCGTCTTATTCAGAAAGATGATCGTCGGTATTTTCCGCTTTTGCAGCAGCTTGAAGAGCGTCGCCGTGTGGCTCTGCACGCCTTCCGCACAGGAGACGACCAGCAGCGCCGCATCCAGCACGGAAAGCGCGCGCTCCATCTCGCCGGAAAAATCGACGTGCCCCGGCGTATCCATCAGCGTGACGAGCAGCGGCTCGTCCCCCGAAACGGGCCACTCCAGCGTCGCCTGCTCGGTAAAAATCGTGATGCCGCGCGCGCGTTCCATCGGGTCGTCGTCCATGAATGCGTCGCCGTGATCGACGCGTCCGCACGCGCGAATCACGCCCGCGTGCCGAAGCAGCTGTTCGCAGAGCGTCGTCTTGCCCGCATCGACATGCGCCGCAACCCCCAGCGTCAGATTCATGGCTGTTCCTCCGCCTGTCCTTCATGCGCTTTTTCGTCCTCTTCGCGAATGCGGTCAAACACCGCGTCCACCACCTTCTGCTGATGGCGCGTGAATTTGCGCCCCTTGAGATAGGCGCGCGCCATTTCCGGCCGACGGCGGAGCGTGATATAGAGCGATTCGCTGATCTGCCAATCGACAATGTGCGCGTGGTTGCCGCCCAGCAGCGGTTCGGGCACGTTCAGCCCCTCGAACTCACGCGGGCGGGTGTACTGCGGATATTCCAGCAGACCGGAAGA
Organism: uncultured Eubacteriales bacterium; assembly: GCA_900542445.1. Lineage (GTDB taxonomy): Bacteria > Bacillota > Clostridia > Christensenellales > Aristaeellaceae > Ventricola. The sequence goes on from UQNN01000007.1 coordinate 148,410, forward strand.
AAAGCTCTCCGTCTGCGCGCTCTCCTCGCAGCCGAGCACGCCCGGCACAAGCCGCGCCACGCAGTCCACCAGCACCATCGCGCCCAGCTCGCCGCCGGTCAGAATATAGTCGCCGATGGAAAGCTCCTCATCGATGCACAAATCCAGCGCGCGCTGGTCCACGCCCTCGTAATGGCCGCAAAGCAAAATCAGCTCGTCCTCTTTGGCGAGCTGCTCGGCCTTCTTCTGCGTCAGCGTTTCGCCGCGCGGGGAAAGATAAATGCGCCGCACCTTTCTGTCCCCCTGCACGTCGCGGATCGCATCCACGATCGGCTGGGCCAGCATCACCATGCCCGCGCCGCCGCCGAAGGGCGCATCGTCCGTGTTATGGTGCTTGTTTTTGGAATAGGCGCGGATATCCACCTCGCGGATATCCAGAATACCCGCTTTTTCCGCGCGGCCGAGCATGCTCGTATGCAGCGGGGTAAACATCTCCGGAAAGGTGGTCAAAATCGTGATTTTCATTTGTCCTCCGTGGGGTCAGGCGCGAGCAGCGTCATCTCCTGCCTAGCCATCTCTTCCAGCACGGCGTACATCTGCTCTTCCTGGGTGGCGATTTCCAGAATCTCGATTTCGCGCAGGGTGACGGTCTCTTCTTCCGCCTCGCGACCGAAGAAGTCCAGCAGCCGCAGTTTGAGCCGCAGACCGTTGGCCTCCAGCACGCGGCCCGTGATCATATCGTCGCCCATGATAACCGAGACGATCTCGCCCCGCTCCTTACAGGCGATCAACACGCTCAGAAGCAGATCGGTATCCTCCGCAGGCGCTTCCGTAAAAAAGCAGCGATGATGCTGCTTGTGATAAGCGAGCAGCATCGCCAGCCGCTGTTCATATTCCTCCCCCGCGAGCACCTGAATGACGTCCTGATTGCGCCGCACGCGCCAGCCGTCAATCTGCCCCCATGGGCTTAAATCGCACATGAGCACATGCTGCCCGTCCACCGCCTCGACAAAGCCCGCGGAAAATCCCTCCGGATCGTCCGGATCGGTGTAAACGGAGGCCAGCGCGCCCTGCGCCGCCAAAATCCTGAGCAGATAAACCATATATCCGTTGGTCATCGTTTCTTACTCCCTCAGTCAGCTTCGCTGACAGCCCCCTCCCAGAGGGAGCCATTTGGTATATACATCATTGCCAAAGAACAACGCCTCCCTCTTTGAGGGAGGTGGTCGCGTTAGCGACCGGAAGGAGTTAATACCTTCTCTTGGGCAGATAGAACCTTCTCCTGCCCCAAATATCCACAATCATGATGCACGGCTCACCCGCGCAGACGGGCATTTCCAGCGTCGCGGCCAGCGCCGGAGTCGCCACGCTGCGCACGCTCGCGGCACAGGGCCGATACGTATCGCCCTGCACAAACCCACAGCTCCATTGATCCACGGCGTCCAAACCGCTGATGCCCGCGGCCTGCGCGGCTTCGTTTTCAAAGCTGATGAGCCGCACTGTGTACGAGCTGATCGCCGGAAAGACCTCCGCTTCCACCGCGCAGTCGTCCGCGCCGCACGGCGCTTCCACGTCGAAGGTGAAATCCAGCGGCTTGCCCGCCGTGCTCTGCGCCAGCCGTTTGCCCGTCGTCGCAATCGCCAGCGGGCTTTGATCGACGCACAAAAAACGCCGGTTCAGCCCCGCCGCCGCGACGGCCGACGTGCCGCTGCCCGCAAACAGGTCGCAGATGAGATCGCCTTCCTGCGAAGAACAGCTGACAATGCGTTCCAACAGCTTGAGCGGCTTCTGGGTCTCGTATCCGGTGCGCTGGGGATCTTTCTGCTGCAAATGGCTGATATCGTCCCAGACGTCGCCGGGATAGGCGGGCTCATCGTCGTAATAGCGGTATTCTTTGCCGCCGGACATGATCGCGCGATAGCTGCGCCCGTTTTCATCCACGGCGCGGCGCATATGGTTGCTGCGCGACTCGTTGCGCGCAACCGGCACGGCCTTGAGGTTGAAATAATACGATCTCGACCGCGCATAAAACAGAATCACGTCGTGCTTGCGCGGAAAATAGCTGCGCGCGCGGCCGCCCGTCTGATAGCTCCAGATGATTTCATTGAGGAAATTGCTCTCGCCGAAAACCTCGTCCATCAGCAGCCGCAGATGCGCGTACATCCGGCTGTCGATATGCAGAAAGATGGTGCCTTCCTTTTTAAGCAGTTCGCGGGAAAGCAGCAGCGTCTTTTTCATCATCGCCAGATATTCCGTGCGATCCGGCCAGCGGTCGTCATAAGCGGGCAGATTGAGGCTGGGCGATCCGTTTTTATAGCCGCCTTCGCCAATGCGCACCTTCATATCGAACTGCTTGCCCGTGTTAAACGGCGGATCAAGGTAGATGGTCTGCACCTGCCCTCCAAAGCGAGACAGCAGAGTCTCCCCCTCCTCCGGCATTTTTGCCTGGATGAGCGTGCCCATGCTCTCCCGACCCATATGGCGCTCTGCGACGCAGCTGATATATGTGCAGGGCATGGCCATCCACCTTTCTAAGCGACTTGCGCTTCTTTTGATTCCGGCGTGTCCACAGACACGCTCCCTAATATAGTATTATACTGTTTTTTACGGCTTTTTACAAGGGGTGAAGACAGCAAAAAAGCGGCCTGAGGCCGCTCTCGCTTCCGACAAAGTTCGAAAAAACTCAAGCGTTTGCATACGCGGCTAATTTGCTGTAATTTCCTATTTTTATTACAAAAAACTCCGTCCCTTGTCCACACAAAGAACGGAGTTGAAATGGATTTTCCTCCCATCGCTTACAGCATGCCATTTCCTCAGTCAGTTTTCTTCCTGAGGGAGGCGGCACGCCGCAGCCGCGGGAAGGCGTTTCATTTTCTTAGAGGAAGATGTACTTGAGCACGAACAGCACAGCCAGCACATACATCAGCGGCTTAACCTTCTTGCCCTTGCCGGAAACCACGTGCAGCACCACATAGGAGATGATGCCCATGGAAATGCCTTCGGAAATGCTGTAAAACAGCGGCATGGCGACAATGGCCAGATACGCCGGAATGGCCTCGGCCATGTTATCCTCGTCGAAGCGAATCTCGGTGACGGTGGAAACCATCAGATAGCCGACCATCATCAGCGCCGGAGCGGTCGCGAAGGACGGAATCGCCGTGAAGATCGGCGCAAAGAACATGGAGGCGAGGAACAGAATGCCGGTGGTCAGCGCAGTCAGACCCGTGCGGCCGCCGACAGCCACGCCGGAAGCGGACTCGACAAAGGTGGTGATGGTCGAAGTGCCCATCACAGCGCCGACGGTGGTGCCGATGGCGTCCGCCATGAGCGCGGGCTTGATGCCCGGCAGACGGCCTTCCTCGTCGAGCATGTCGGCCTTAGTCGCCACGCCGATGAGGGTGCCGAGGGTATCAAAGATATCCACGAACAGGAAGGAGAACACGACGATGATGAAGTTGACAATGCCGACGTTGCTGAAATCCACGTTGAAGCACTGGCCGAAGGTCATGCCCAGCTTGGAGAAATCCGTCAGCGCCATCGTCGGGAACAGCGTGTAGAAGCCGTTGGCCGGGTCCGGCACATAAATGCCGACGACCTGGCAGATCATGCCGATGATCCACGTCGCCAGAATGCCCAGCAGGATCGCGCCGCGCACATGATGGATGTACAGCGCCGCCATGATGAACAGGCCGACCAGCGCCAGCAGCGCGCAGATGCCGTGGGTGTTAAAGTTCTCGGTGAAGCTCGTGATTGTCACCAGCGTGGAGGAATCAACCGCCAGACCGGCGTTCTGCAAGCCGATGAAGCAGATGAACAGGCCGATGCCGACGGAAACGCCGCGCTTGAGCGTCAGCGGGATGGCGTTGAAAACCGCCTCGCGCACGTTCGTCAGGCTCAGCACGATGAAGATCAGGCCCTCGACGAAGACGGCCAGCAGCGCAACCTGCCAGGTGTAGCCCATGCCCAGCACGACGGTGTAGGCCAGGAACGCGTTGAGGCCCATGCCCGCGGACAGCGCGAACGGCAGATTCGCCATCAGGCCCATGCACGCCGTGCCGATGAAGGAAGACAGCGCCGTCGCCAACAGGACGGCAGTGGAGTCCATGCCCGCAGCGGACAGGATGCTCGGATTGACGGCCAGAATGTAGGCCATCGTCATAAATGTGGTGATGCCCGCCATGATTTCCGTCTTGGCGGTGGTTTTGTGTTTGCTCAGCTGAAAGACCTTTTCAAACACAGTTTTCATTCCCTTCTCTTCTTCTTTCGTTCCCCCACACTTTCATCCGGGAGAGCTTGTATTTTAGCACATTTCAAAAGGCAGTTTCAATCTTTTTCCGAATTTTTATTTAAATTCTTTTATAAAATGTTCGGATTTTCTTTTTTATCAAATAGGTACGACAAAGGGGTTGTCTCACTAAAAAGAGGCAACTCCTTTTTGGTGCAAAAAAAGCATTCGGACTATGAAAACCCGAATGCCTGCGGTAGAATGTAACTACC
>UQNN01000008.1 GCA_900542445.1 uncultured Eubacteriales bacterium
CAAACGTTTCAAAGTCCACCATTTCCGTGAAAATCGGCTCGATCTTCACGTTGGAAAAGTCGATCTGCGCCTCCTCGCAGGAGACGGCGGGCGCGGCTTCCGCCGGTGCTTCCGCCGCCTTCTGAGCCTTTCCGGAGTCGATCGGCTTCATCGTCGGGAACAGCAGCACGTCGCGGATGGACGCGGAATCCGTCAGCAGCATCACCAGACGGTCCACGCCGAAGCCCAGACCGCCCGTCGGCGGCATGCCGTATTCCAGTGCGCAGATGTAATCCTCATCCACGTCCGCGTGCAGACCCTGCGCACGCTTGGCTGCGGCCTGAGACTCAAAACGCTTGCGCTGGTCGATCGGGTCGTTCAGCTCGGAGAAGGCATTGCCCAGCTCAGAGCAGTTCGCGAAGAACTCAAAGCGCTCGGTCATGTCCGGCTCATCCTTCTTGCGCTTGGCAAGCGGGGAGATGGCGACCGGATAATCCGTGATAAACGTCGGCTGGATGAGGTTCTTCTCAACGAACTCGTCAAAACACGCTTCCAGGCACTCGCCCTTGACCGCATTCGCCTCGACGTGAACGCCGCGGGCTTCGCACTCCTTGCGTGCCTGCTCGTCGTTTTCCCACGCATAGTAGTCGATGCCGGAATACTTTTTGACGGACTCCGCCATCGTCATGCGCGTCCATGGGCCTTCCATGTTGATTTCCTTGCCCTGATACTGGATCTTCAGCGTGCCGCAGACCTTCTGGGTCACATAGATATACATCTCTTCGACGAGATCCATGATCTCATGATAATCCGCATAGGCCTGATACAGCTCGATCGAGGTGAATTCCGGGTTGTGGCGGGTATCCATGCCCTCGTTGCGGAAGATACGGCCGACTTCGTACACCTTGTCAAAGCCGCCGACGATCAGGCGCTTGAGGTACAGCTCAGTCTCGATGCGCAGATACATCGGGATATCCAGCGCGTTGTGATGCGTCACAAACGAGCGGGAATTCGCGCCGATTTCGATCGTCTGAAGAACCGGCGTATCGACCTCCAGGAAGCCCTTTGCGTCGAGGAACTCACGCAGCGCCTTGAGAATCTGGCTGCGCTTGATGAACGTGTCCTTGACCTCCGGATTGACAATGGTATCGACATAGCGCTGACGATAGCGCATATCCTGATCGCGCAGGCCGTTCCACTTCTCCGGCAGCACGCGCAGAGACTTGCTCAGCAGCGTCAGGCTGTTGGCGTGAATGGACACCTCACCCGTCTTGGTGCGGAAAACGATGCCCTCGATGCCGAGGATATCGCCGATATCCATCGTCTTGAAATCGGCGTACACGTCCTCGCCCACGTCTTCGCGGCGCACATACGCCTGAATCTGGCCGTCGCCGTCCATCATGTGAACGAAAGACGCCTTGCCCATGATCCGGCGGCTCATCATGCGGCCCGCAATCCGGACGGTCTTGCCTTCCAGCGCGTCAAAATTGTTCAGGATTTCGGTGGACGTATGGGTGCGGTCAAAGCGGGTGATGGTATAGGGATCGCGTCCCTCTTCGCAGTATTTCGCCAGCTTGGCGCGGCGAATCTGCTCCTGCTCGCTGTACTGCGGCTTTTCAAACTCTTCTGCCACGATGGATTCCTCTTTCTGTCTCTTCTATCAATTACAGGGTGATTTCAATGACCTTGATGCGCAGCGGGCCGCCGGGGGTCTGGGCGGTCACGGTTTCGCCGACATGCGCGCCGATGAGCGCCTCGCCGACCGGGGACTCGTTGGAGAGCTTGCCGTTGGCCGGATCGGATTCAGACGTGCCAACAATGGTATACGTCTCTTCGTCATCGGGTTCGTCTTCGTAAACGATGGTCACGCGCGTGCCGAAACCGACGACGTCCGTGCTGATCTTGCTCTCGTCCACGACGACGGCGTTCTCGATCATCGCTTTCAGCTCGGTGATGCGCTGCTCCAGCACGGCCTGATCGTTCTTCGCTGCGTCGTATTCGGCGTTCTCGCTCAAGTCGCCGTAGGAAATCGCAACTTTCAGCTGCTCGGCGACCTTCATTTTTTCAGTAGTCTCTTTGTATTCAAGCTCTTCCTTCATGCGCTGAAGGCCTTCGCGGGTAACAACCACATGCTTGGTATCAGACATAACTCAATCTCTCCTTTTCTTTGCGCGCCCTCAAAAGCGCGGCAAAACGAGCGCCCGAAAAGGCTGTTTTCGGGCATACTGCGATATTCTATGATTATACTCTCCGCGTCCCCGTTTGTCAATCAATGCGCATGCGGAAAATGCAGGCCGTTACAGGGAAAAGAACTCCTTTTCGCAGAGCGTCTCCCCGCTGATCGGGTCGCTCAGGGTGATATGCACGCCTTCCGGCACATCCGCGCCGACGGTTTCTGTAATCTCCCCCGCCGCCCGGTTGATCCCCGCAGCATAGCTTTGGCCGCTCTGCGCCGCCTCGTCCAGCCGTTCCAGCGGGAAAAGGCTGTTGGACCACTTGGCAAACAGGTCTTCTTCAAAAACGTGTTCCCGCGCAATGTTCTGCATCAGGGTCATCAGCTTCTCGTTTTCAAACAGCGCATTTCCCGCGCCGATCGTCACCGTGCATGCGAAATCGTCGTCGTGCAGCAGCATCAGCGCGCTGGCCAATTCGCTCTGGTTTTCAAAATCCGCAAGCTTCTTTTCACGATAGGCCGCCGCATCGTCCGCCCAGGCCGTGTATGCCGCATCCCCGCGATGGTCGTCCACATCGTAATGCTCTGTGATATACCGTCCCAGATAATCCGAAACCTTGCGCGCGCCGGAAGGGTTCAAATGCTCGTGCGCGTCAAAACAATCCGTCGCATAATCGGCTACCTGATCCATGCTCACAAAATCGATGTAGTTCAGCCCGTAATCTTCCGCGATATATGCGACGGCGTTCGCGTCCATCTGCTGCTGCTCGTTCGCCGGATACGGCAGATGCACCAGCAGCACGTCGATCCCCCGCGCCTGACAATCCTCGATGATCTTTCGCAGATAGACAAAGCCCGTCTGCCCGCTTTCTTCCGTCGCCATATCCTCATCGATCAGGTCGTAATCTCCGACGTCCGCCACGGCGATGACGCTTTTCGCGCCCTTCTCCCTGTTGTAAACGGGGTGAAAATCCGTATCCGTCAGTTCGCTCCAGCGCGCGTGATACTTGCCCAGCGTGAACAGATATTCCCACTTCATGTCCACATAGGCCACGCCGTCGTCATCCACCGCGTTCGGATCATCCATCAAATCGTCGAGGGCTTCGATTTTGGTCTTGGAAATCGAGTAACAGTCAAACGCCGTGTGTACGTCGCTGCTGTTGCCGGAGAGCTTGTAGCTCTTGCTTACGCCCTGCACATCCAGCACAACCAGCTTCGGCTTCGCATAGTCCAGCGCATTTTGCAGCGCCCAATACGTGATGGGGAGCGTGTTGCCATAACTGGCGATGTTGTAGCCCGCAATGCCGTATTTTTCCCACATTTCCATCGGGAAAACGCCCGTGTTCATGATGCTGTCGCCGAGGAACAGCACGTCGTATTCCCCCGCGCGGTCAAGAAACGGCTGCATCTTCTGCCGGCTTTCCTTGCGCTCAACCAGCCTGCTTATCCCCGCGACGACGCCAAAAAGCAGCATGCAGAACGCAACGACTTTCAAAATCCTTTTTCCCATGTGTTTTCCTCTTTTCTCTTCCAACCTTTTTCCCTATGGATTGCAGAGCAATCCATAGAGCGGGAAGTCCAGAAACCTCAGGTTTCCGGCTGGGTTTGGGGCAGCGTCCCCAATCTTCCTCTCCCTAAAAATTGAAATAGATAAAGCTCGCTTCGCTGAAACCGCTTCCCCAAACGCCGGTAAGCAGAATGACGACTGCCGCGCCGATCATCACCGCCCATCGGATCGGCAGAGCGCGCGCGGCGAGCCAGCCGCGAACATCCCTGCCGCTCTCGCCCAAAAGCGAAACGATGAACAACAGCAGAACGCCCGCCGCCAAAATCCGCGCGTCCAGCGGTGAAAGGCCGAGGTTCACAAGGCTGACCTGTTCCAAACACGGCGTTGTCAAAATGCTGCCCATCATCCGCACCGCATCGCCTGCCGTCGCGCATCGGTCAAAGAACCAGCCGATGTTGACGATGATAAACGTCCGCAGGACGCGGAAGACATGAAAGCCCCGCGAACCCGTCAGCCGCGGACAGCGCTCGTTCATCCGCTTCACCCTCGGTTCAAGCAGCGCCGTCAACGCCAAAATCACGCCGTTGTAAAGGCCCCAGAGGATGTAGTTGCTCGTCGCCCCGTGCCATACGCCGACCAGCGTAAACACGAGGATGTTGCCCAGCGCCGCCGGAAGCGCACGCGCAAACGCCGCGCCGAAGCGCCCCTTCGCCGCTTTGGACAGGCGCGCGACCGGCTTGCAGAGCGCAAAGGGATAGAATACATAATCCCGCATCCATGCGCCCAGGCTGATATGCCATCTGCGCCAGAAATCGCCCAGCGAAACCGCAAAATACGGCCGCCGGAAATTCTCCGCCAGACGAATGCCGAACAATTCCGCTATGCCTGCAACCAAATCGATGCCGCCGGAAAAATCGCAGTATTGCTGCACGGAGTACGCCAAAACGCCGACAACGGCCATCGCGCCGCCCCATGTGCCGCCCGGCACGTCAAACACAGCGCAGACCGCCGCCAAAGCGCGATCTGCGACAACCATCTTTTTGAATAACCCCCACAACATCAGCAAAAACGCGCGCGGTACATTGACATGCCCGCCGCTTTCAAGCTGTTTTTCCAGCTGATCATAGCGCCCGATCGGCCCCTGAATCAGCTGGGGAAAAAACGAGACGAACAGCGCAAACCGCGCCAGGTTTTTCTGCGGCGCATATTTGCCGTTGTACACATCCAGCAGATAGCCCATCGACTGAAACGTGTAAAAGCTGATGCCCAGCGGCAGCAGCAGCCCAAGCGGCGACGCGCCAAACCAGCCGCGCACGTCGTCCGTATATTTGAGCGCCGCCAGCAGGCCGAAATTAAGCAAAAGCGCCGCGAGCATCGCCGCGCGTTGTCTGCGCCTGGTCTGCGCCTTGATCGCTTTTTTCCGTTCCCTGTCCGCCGCATTGGTTTGGGCTTTGCCGTTTTCGCCGATCTGGGCGATAACCAGCGCGGCCAGCCACGTGGAAACCGTCGTCAGCAGGATGAACGGCAACCCCGCAAGGCTCCGCGACGCGTAAAAGCCGTAGCTCGCCAGCAGCAAAACCGCCCAGCGGATTTGGGCCGGGCAGAGATGATAAACCGCCGCGCAGATAAAACCGTAGGCGGCCAGCATGAATAAGGTCATTTTTTCCTCTCCGTCAACAGCTTTTCCAGCATCTTCGCCGCTTCTCTGGGCGGCATGCGATTGTCGAATTGCAGATGAGCCGCCGCTTCATACAGGTGCGCCCGCTGCGCGTACAGCGTGCGCATGCGTTCTTCCTTATCGCCCGCCAGATTGGGGCGCGTGTCCTGCCGAACGTCGGCGATCATATCCTCCAGCGGCCGGCAGAGCCAGACGACGACGCCCTTTTCGCGCATCATGCGGATGTTTTCTTCCCGCGTAACGATGCCGCCGCCCGTCGCGATCACCGCTTCGCCCGCGTCCAGCGCGCGCTCAAGCGCCGCCGTTTCGTGCAGGCGGAAACCCACGTCCCCTTCCTCGGCAAAGATTTCGGGGATGGACCTGCCCGCCGCGCGCGCGATTTCTTCGTCCAAATCGATGAGCGGCAGGCCCATCCGCCCGGCGAGCAGCCGCCCAATCGTGCTCTTGCCGCATCCCATCATGCCGATGAGCAGAACCGGCTTACACATGGGCGTCCTCCCGCGCAGCCTGATACACGCCCAACAGACGGCAGTTCTCGCAATCGCCCTGAAGCGAACCCATCAACACGCCGAGGTTGCTGTCGCGCAGATTGCCCGTCAAATCGACATAGAAGCAGTATTCCCAGTTGGAGTTGTGCAGCGGGCGTGACTCGATATGCGTCATATTCATGCCCATCGCCACAAAGCTGGACAGCGCGCGCATCAGCGTGCCGCGCTCATGGCGCAAAGTGAAGGTGACGGTCGCCTTATCCGGAATGCCGATGGGCGTGGGCGACGCGCTGACGACGATAAACCGCGTGTGGTTGCCGTCAAACGTGTGGATATCCGGCGCGAGAATTTCAAGCCCGTAGTGCTTCGCCGCCAGCCGGGACGCAATCGCCGCACAGTGTTTATCGCCCATCTCGGCCACGTGGCGCGCGGCGATGGCCGTGTTGAAATACGGCGTGGTGACCCAGGCCGGGTGTTCGCCGAGGAATTTCGGGCACTGGGCAAAGCCCTGCTCGTGGCTGAAAACCTGCGTAATCTCATCCACCTTTGCGCCCGGCACGCCCAGCAGGCAGTGCTCCACGCGCACGAGCTGTTCGCCGACGATGTGGCAGGCGTATTTGCCCAGCAGGTCGTAAACGTCGTTGATCGAGCCGGAAGACGAATTTTCCACCGGCACCACGCCGTAACGCGCCTTGCCGTCCGCCACAGCGGCAAAGACCTCTTCAAACGTCTTGAAATTTACGCGCTCGCAGTCGTCGCCAAAGAAACCGACCACCGCGCACTCGCTGTACGCGCCCGGCACGCCGCTGTACGCAATCCGCTTGGTTTCCGTCTGTTCTTCCAGATAGCGCCGCTGCTCCTCGCGGGAGAGACGCATGATCTCCGTGAACAGCGCCATCACGCTCTGCGCCAGCGCCGGATCGCCCGCCTGCTGCGCGCGGGATTTGAGCACGGCCTCCTCCCGCTCCGCGTTCAGGATGTCCATATAATGCGCCTGCTTGTAGAGCGCCACGTCGCGGCAGACGCCCATGCGCCGCTCGAACAGGCGTACCAGCTCCGCGTCGATTTCGTCAATTTCCTGTCGGCAGTTTTCCAAGTCTCTCATGTGCAAACTCCTTCCGTCTGCCTCCGGCAGCCAACCTACGGCAGCTTATCTGCCTGTTTCCGCCACAGGCGGCAGCAGATTCGCTGTCCCTCGAAGAGGGAGGCTTTATTCTCCTGCCGTTGTTGCTTATACCAAAAGCCTCCCTCCCTGAGGGAGGTGCTGAGCGAAGCGAAGCGGAAGGCGTTATTCTTCCAGCGCCCGCTGCGCCGCGTCGTCCATCATCAATTCGCAAAGCGCAATCGCCAAAATGCTCTCCAGCACCACCACCGCACGCGGCACAATGCACGGATCGTGCCGGCCGGCGATCTCCAAAACAGCGTTCTCGCGTTTGGCGATGTCAATCGTCCGCTGTGCCTGCGCGATGGAGGGCGTGGGCTTGATCGCCGCGCGGAAAATCACCGGCATGCCATTTGTGATGCCGCCCGTAATCCCGCCGTTGTGATTACTTTCGCAGACCACGTTGTCCCCGTCCATGCGCATGGCGTCGTTCGCCGCGCTGGCGCGCATGTCTGCAAACGCCATGCCGTCGCCAAACTCGATCGCTTTCACCGCCGGAACGGAAAATGCCAGCTGGCTGACCACGCTTTCCACCGAGCCGAAAAACGGCGAACCGATGCCCGCACGCACGCCGACCGCCGCGCACTCGATCACGCCGCCGACGCTGTCTTTCTCCGCGCGCGCGGCCGCAACCGCTTCGCGCATGGCCGCTTCCTTGTCGGGCTGCAAAAGCGGAAAACGGCTTTTCGCCAGCTTGTCCAGCGTCCAGGCGTCCACGTTTACCGGGTCAAACCGCGCGTCCCGCTCTCCCGCAATCGCGGCAATGTGCGCGCCGATGGTCACGCCCTTTTCCCTGAGGAGCAGCCGCGCCACGCTGCCCGCAAACACCAGCGGCGCGGTCAGTCTGCCCGAAAAATGCCCGCCGCCTCGCGGGTCGTTCATGCCGCGATATTTGACATAGCCCGCGTAATCCGCATGGCCGGGACGCATGCTCGACGCAATGTTTTGATAGTCGCCGGATTGCGTGTTCGTGTTTACGATCATCGCGCAGAGCGGCGCGCCCGTCGCCCGCCCGCCAAGCACGCCGGAGAGCACGCGCACCGCGTCGGCCTCCTTCCGCGCCGTGGCCGTCGGATCATTGCCCGGCGCGCGCCGCGCCATCTGTCTGGCGATATAGGTTTCGTCGATCTGCGCGCCGGCAGGCAGACCGTCGAGCACCACGCCGATAGCCGGGCCGTGGGACTCGCCGAAAATCGTCAGCTTGAAATGTTCGCCGAAGTTCGCCCTCATCGCACCAGCCCTCCCAAATGCTCAAATTCGCGCCAGAACGCAGGGGCGGATTTGGCCGTCGCTTCCGCGTCCGTGATCGTCAGTTCGCCGTCGGCGATCTCGCTGGCCATGGTCATCGCCATTACGATGCGGTGGTCGTTACAGCCCTCGATTTTCGCCGCGTGCAGCCTTTTTCCGCCGCGGATAATCAGTCCGTCCGGCAGTTCGGAAACGTCGGCGCCCGCCGCCGTCAGCGCCGCCGCCATCGCGCTGAGCCTGTCGCTCTCCTTGATGCGCAGCCGCGCCGCGCCCGTGATGCGGCTCTCGCCTTCGGCCGCCGCCATCGCCACGGCCAGAATCGGCACAAGATCGGGAACCTGTGCGCAATCCACGCGCAGACCGTGCAGCTTCGACGCGCGGGAGACGAGCGTTTCTCCTTCCCAGCGGATCTCCGCGCCCATGTCGCGCAGAATTTCGACCATCGCGCGGTCGCCCTGCGCGCTGTGCGGGTCAAGCCCGGTCAGGCGGATTTCGCCGCACCCGATTGCTCCCGCCGCCAGATAAAACGCCGCATGGCTCCAATCGCCCTCGATATGCAGATTTCCGGGCGACGCGATCCGCTGTCCGCCGGGGACAAAAAGCGTCTGCCCATTCGCCCGCCATTCGCTGACCACGCCGAAATCGCGCTGCACTTTGCGCGTCAATTCCACATACGCGCGGGATTCCAGCGGCGTGCTGACGACGATTTCGCTGTCGCCCGCGAGCCTCGGCAGGGCGAGCAGCAGCCCGGTGATAAACTGGCTGCTCACGTCGCCGGGCAGTTCAAACCGCCCGCTTTGCAGCGCGCCCTCCACCGTCAGCGCGTCGCCCTCCTGATTCCATGAAACGCCCAGCGGCGCAAACAGCTTTTCATAAACCGTCAACGGCCGCTGCATCAGCCGTCCGTGGCCGACAAAGCGCACCGGCCCGCGCCCGTCAAGCGCCAGCGGAATGAAAAAGCGCAGCGTCGAGCCGGATTCGCCGCAGTCCAGTTCGCGCAAAGCGCGCTTTGCGCCTTCGCCGCCGCCCCAGATTTCCGCGCGGACAAACCCCTCGGTTTCACTCTCCGCAATCGCCGCGCCGCGCGTCAGACCGAGCGCCTGCGCACAGGCCAGCGTCGCGCTGATATCTTTGGAGAGCTGAAGCGGCTCAAGCTGCGTCTTCCCCTCCGCCATTGCGGCCATCATCACCGCGCGATGCGACGCAGACTTGCTGGGCAGAACCCGAAGTCCGCCGCTCAACGTTTTCGGCTCAACCGTTTTATTCATCCGTCATCATTCCTTTTTGGGGCGTTGCCCCAAACCCCACCAAGAACCCGAGGTTCTTGGATTTCCCTCCTGGATGGATTGCTTTGCAATCCATCTATTCCATCGATTTAATCCATAAGTGCGAAGCAAAGATGAGGTTTGGGGATGAAATCCCCAAGCAGGTTTGGGCGGCAGCCCAACGTCACCCCTTTACAGCATCTCCGCCAATTTGCCGCTTTCAATCACCACGCCCGTGCATGCGCCGATTTCCGTCAAAATCACGCAGCGCACGCCGTCGCCCTCGGCCTTTTTATCCAGCGCCATCGTCGCGGCCAGCTGTGCGCGCGTCAGGCTCGCGTCGCGCTCGGTCGGCAGATCGTAAGCTTTCAGCACCCGCTCGATGCGCGCGCTTGTGCCCTCCGGGGTCACGCCCAGCGTCTCGCCCCACTTTGCCGCTGCGACCATGCCGATGCAAACCGCTTCGCCGTGCAGCAGCACGCCGTACCCCATCGTGTTTTCCAACGCATGCGCCAGCGTATGGCCAAAGTTCAACTGCATGCGGACACCGTGGTCGTGCGGGTCTTCATGCACATAGCGCGCCTTGATGGCACAGCACCGCGCGACGATTTCATCCAGTCTGGGCATGAGCGCCGCGCGCGAACCCAGCCGCTCGATGGTTTCAAACAGCGCCTTATCCGCGATGCAGCCGTATTTGATGACCTCGCCCAGCCCCGCGCCGACCTGCCGCGCATCCAGCGTTCGCAGCGTGTCGCAGTCGATGAGCACCAGCTCCGGCTGATAAAACGCGCCGAGCAGGTTCTTGCCGCGTGGGTGATTGACCGCCACCTTGCCGCCGACGGAAGAATCCACCTGCGCCAAAAGGGTTGTCGGAACCTGAATGAAGCGCGCCCCTCGCAAATAGGTGCAGGCCGCGTACCCCGTGATATCGCCGATCACGCCGCCGCCCAGCGCAATCACGAAATCCTTGCGCGTGATGTGCGCGTCAATCAGCGCGTCATAGATGCGTTCAAGCTGCGCCATACACTTGGTCGTTTCGCCTGCGGGCAGAATGAACGCATGCGTCTGTGCCCCCGCCAATTCCAGCTGCGCTTTCAGCGTATCCAGATACAGCGGCGCGACGTTTTCATCCGTCACAATCATCGCCCGCCGTCCGCGGCACATGGCCAGCAGCGTCGCGGCGTTTTTGAGCAGTCCGTGACCGATGTGGATGTCATAGGCGCTCGCCTGTTCCGGCGCTTTAACTTTTACGATAGGCATAGATTTCCTCCTTGGGGGCTTTGGGGACTCTGCCCCCGACAGGAAACTGAGTTCCCTGTACCTTCCCCTTTTCATCCGTTTCGCGAATGAAGAAAACGTTCTCCGTTTATCGCGCAGCGATAAACAATTCGGGAGGTGTCGGAACCTCCGGTTCCGACTGGGGTTTGAAGCGAAGCCCCATCGTTTCCTCTTTTTCTCCCCGCTTTTACTTAAACAACGGCTTTTGGCTCTCGTCCAAACCGCGCAGCGTGTCGAATTTCTTCTTGCGGTCGCTGGAAACCGTCAGCCGTTCCAGCAGCGCCGCGCGGTCGCCGCCGTGCAAAAGCGCGCTGTATTCCGACAGCCGCTCGATCAGTTCGTCCGTCAAATCCGCAAGCGTCTCCCTGTTCGCCCAAAACAGTTCGCACCAGAGCTTCGGGTCGAGCGCCGCCACGCGCGTCGCGCCGCGGAACGAGCCGCCTTCAAATCCATAGCTGTCAAACAGAAGATGCTGGTCGCAGAGCGCAAGCGCCATCACATGCATCAGCTGGCTGGTGTAGGCGATCCGCTCGTCGTGCGCCGCAGGGTCGGAAAAGACCACGTCCGCGCAGCCCATGAACGTCACCAGCTGTTCCAACAGATGGATGCTCTCCTGCGGCACGTCCGCGTCCGGCGTGAGGATGTAGTGCGCGCCGCGGAACAAATCCGCCGTCGCGTGCGCAAAACCGCCGCGCTCCCGTCCCGCCATCGGATGACCGCCCAGATAGATGAATTGCCGGTTTTCCACCTGACCCACCGCCTCAAAAAGCGGCCGTTTCACGCCGCAGACATCCGTCAGCAGCGCGCCCGGCTTGATGCGCCCCGCCTGGCGGCGCACAAAGTCTGCCGCCGCTTCCGGATGCAGGCAGATGACGACGATATCCATATCCTCGATCGGCGCGTCGTCGGCGTTCGGCCACGCCGCGCGGACGACGTTTCGCCCCAGCGCTTCCAGCCGCGTCGGCTCGTCGCCGTCCACGGCATAGCACTCCAAATCGGGATAGCCTTCCAGCGCCATCGCCATGCTGCCGCCGATGAGTCCCAGACCGATAAACATAATTTTCATAACGCTCAACCTCTTTACGGAAAGGGGTTACGCTTGAGGCTCAGCCTCAAACTCCGGCAGGAACCTGAGGTTCCTGCGCCTCCCGCTTTAATTCTTCTCTCATTTTATAAAGTTCTCTCCACGATAGGCGCAAGCGCGCTGATTTTACCGACCAGCTGCGCGTATTGATCCGGCGTGAGGCTCTGCGCGCCGTCGCAAAGCGCCTTGGGCGGATTATTATGCACCTCGATAATCAGGCCATCCGCACCCGCCGCAATCGCCGCCAGCGACATGCGCTCCACCATCCAATTCAGGCCCGTCGCATGGGAGGGATCGACGATCACCGGCAGATGGCTCAGGCGCTTGACCGCCTGCACCGCCGACAGATCGAGCGTGTTGCGCGTGTAAGTCTCGAACGTGCGGATGCCGCGCTCGCAGAGGATGACGTTCGGATTGCCCGCCGCCATGATGTATTCCGCGCTCATCAGCCATTCGTTGATCGTCGCGGACAAGCCGCGCTTGAGCAGAATCGGCTTGTGGGTCTGCCCCAGCTCGGTCAGCAGATCGAAGTTCTGCATGTTGCGCGCGCCGACCTGAATCACATCCACACGGCGGTCAAATTCCTCCACCAGCTTCGGGCTCATGATTTCCGTGCAGATGGGCATGCCCGTCAGCTCCTTGGCCTGCTCCAAAAGGGCAAGGCCTTCCAGCTTCAATCCCTGGAACGCATAGGGCGACGTGCGCGGCTTATACGCGCCGCCGCGCAGGATGTTTGCGCCGCCGGCGCGCACCTTGAGCGCCGTATCGGTAATCTGGTCGTAATTCTCGACCGAGCACGGGCCGGCGAACAGCGCCAGCTTGCGCCCGCCGACCTTCACGCCGCTGCAATCGATGACGCTGTCCGTCGGATGGAATTTGCGGTTTGCCTTTTTAAACGGCTCGGAAACCGGCATCACGCGCTCAACGCCCGGCTGAATCAAAAAGTCGTGCGGATCGAGACGGGCCACATCGCCCAGCACGCCCAGCACCGTGCAATCCACGCCCGCGTTGCGCTGAACCTGCATGCCCTGCCGGCTTAAATCGTGGCAGAGGCTTCCAATCTGTTCCTCGGTGGCCTGCGGTTTCATGATGATAATCATAATCGTTTTCCTCGCTTTCTTTTCATACAGACGGAGGCCCAATCGGATAGAAAAAGACCCCCGCCATGGTGTGGCAGGGGCCTGAAAAATCGTTTCAGCCCGGCGAAAGATTCACCCAACGCCTTCTCATGCGCGCACGACAGCAAGACTATGCCCACAGACGGTATAGCCGCTAAATCGCACGAAAGAGAAGTTCGTCATGGTCAGAATCCTCCAATCAGATTGATGTCAGTATATCATACCGCCCGGCGCTTTGCAAGAACCTTGCGCGGATTTCATGGATAAATTGTCAAAATGTATCCGATTTCATCAAATTTTGCGCAGCAGCTTCTTCGCGTCCTCCCGCGCCGCCATCGCGAGCAGATGTTCCCGCCCGGTGAAACGGTAATCGCCGCCGGGCAGGGGCTTGAGCGCGCCATCCTCCTTGACAGCCAGAATGTTAATGTGGTATTTGTTTCGCACATCCACATCGCGCACACTGCGTCCGACCCAGCTTTCAAGCGGCGGAATCTCGTAGATGGAGTATTCGTCCGTCAGCTCGATATAATCAAATACATTCCGTGCGCTCAGGCGGGTCGCAAGGCGTTCCGCGCTGTCCCGTTCAGGATAGACGACCTCGTCCGCGCCGTTGCGCAGCAGCAGCTTGGCATGCACGTCCCGCGCGGCCTTGGCGACCACGCGCGCCGCGCCCATCTCCTTGAGCATGGAGGTGATCAGCAGGCTGCTGGCGAAGTCCGACCCGATGCAGACAAAACAGAGATCGAAGTTCTTTACGCCAAGCGCGCGCAGCGCGTTTTCATCGGTGCAATCGGCAATCTGCGCGCTGGTCACCTCGTCGGCCAGCGCACTGACAGCCGCCTCGTCGCGATCAACGATCATCACCTCATTATCGAGGCTCATGAATTTTCGGCACAGATGGCGGCCAAAGCGTCCCAGACCGATAATCAAAATGGACTTCATTGCAAACTCCTTTTTTTGGGGCTTTGCCCCAAACCTCACCAAGAACCTGAGGTTCTTGGATTTCCCACTGCGCTGTCGCTTTGCGATAGCTGATGAGGAAACTGTTACATAACTTTAAACCGCCGCGAAGCGGAGAAGGGGTCTGGGGATTGGTCCCCAGGCGGGTTTGGGATTGTAGCCATGCGCCCGCTGTGCGGGATTCAGCATGGCGGAAATCGCAAGGAGCGCTTGCGCGTTCGCGAAGCGGGCGCGTCTGCCGCAGGCAGAGGACAGCGCCCCTATGCGAGTTTCCCGGAGTGGCAACCCCATCACAACCCCAGTCTCCAAACGCATCATCCGATAACCACCTTGTCCGTCGGATACTGCACCGGTGCGGGCGGTTTTCTGCGGGTCAACAAAATGATGAACGTCATGCTGCCCAGCCTGCCGGCATACATCAGCATAATGATGACAATGCGTGAGAACGTGTTCAAATCGCGCGTGATGCCCGTCGTCAAGCCTACCGTGTCAATGGCGGAAAAAACCTCAATCAGCACCTGCTGAAGGGTGAACTCCGGCTGAACGGCACAGATGGCGAGCGTCGCCAGCATGCCCATCGTAAAATATACCACGACGATCGAACAGGCGCGGCGAAGCAGGTCGTTTTCGATGCGCCTGCCGAAGATGTGCACATTCTCCTCGCCCTTGAGTATGGACGCCGCCGTCAGCAGCACGAGCAGGATGGTCGTCGTCTTTGCGCCGCCCGCCGTCGAGCCGGAGTTGCCGCCCGTCATCATCAGAATCAGCGTCATAAGACCGCCTGCCGGACTGAGTTCTCCGGTCGGCACGGTGTCAAAGCCCGCCGTTCTTGGCGTGACCGCGGAAAAAGCGCTTGCCCAAATGCGCGTGCCCAGCGGCAGCCCCGCCATAGAAGCGTTCTTTTCCGTAAAGAAGAAGAACAGGCTCGGCACAACCACCAGCACCGCCGCCAGCGTCAAAGCCACGCGGGTATGCAGGCGCAGCTTCTTCCAATGCAGGCGGTTTTTGAACAGGTCTTCCCAAACGAAGAAGCCCAGCCCGCCAAGCAGAATCAGCATGATGACAACCCCGTTGACGAACGGATCGCCGACAAAGGATTCCAGCGACGTAAACTCTCCCGATATCGGTCCCATCAGGTCAAAGCCCGCGTTGCAGAATGCGGAAATCGAATGAAACACGCTGTACCAGATGCCCTTCGCCCAGCCGAGCATCGGCACGAAACGAAAGCTCAGCAGCACCGCGCCGCAGCCCTCGACGACCGCTGTTCCCCGCATCGCAAAGCGCACCAGACGAACGATGCCGCCGACCTGAAACGATGCGACGCTCTCCTGAAGCAGCGTTCGTTGGCGCAGACCGATTCTCTTGCCCAGTGCCATGGAAACCAGTGCCATCAGCGTCATCACGCCTAAGCCGCCGATTTGAATCGCCACAATCAGCACGACCTGTCCGAAGAGCGACCAATGCGTTCCGGTGTCCACCAGTGCCTGACCCGTCACGCAGACCGCGCTCGTCGCCGTAAACAGCGAGGTCAGCAGCGGCGTAGACTGCCTGTTCTGCGCGGAGATGGGCAGCATGAGTAGCAGCGTCGCCGTCAGAATCAGGAGCAGAAACCCGACTGCGATTATCGCCGACGGACTAAGCTTCACGTCCTTCTTCATTTTTTTATTCATCCAAGTATCCTCCAAAGAGGCTTTCATGATACTATGATGCGCTTTTTTTGTCAACAACACACATATAAATATCCTATACAGGAATACGCCGACGCCGCTTTATTTTGCGGCGCGACGCGCCTTGATGCGCTCTTTCCACATTTCCATCCATCCGCGCGGGAAAATGTAGCTGACCGCCCACGCGACAAGCACGCCGATAGTCGTATCCAAAATACGGTTGAGCGCATAGCTGATGTAGGTAGCTACCGGCGTATTGAACAGCAGAATGCACAGCACAACGCCGCCGGGCTGCACGCCGCCGACCCAGAACATCTGGCAAAGCACGATCAAAATGACCGTTCCGATGAACGTCAGCGGAACCAGCCAAAGCGTGTATTTTCCGGTCGGCTCTATGAACAGGTACAGACGGAAAAGCACCATGCCCAGCAGACCGCCGATCAGCGTGCCGAACAGACGATTTCCGCCGTTCTTGCGGGAATCCTCCATGTCCGAACCCATGCCAAAAATCGCGCCGATGCAGGCAAACGCCGGACTGCGGTCAAAAAAGTAATAGATGAACGCGCAGAAAGCCGCCGCCAATGCGGTCTTGACGTTGCGCATGCCCACGCCAGGGATTTTCACGGATTTGATGCTCATCATATGCCCTCCCGCCAAATCAATCAAAAAGCGGCCTGAAGCCGCTTTCGCCAGAGTTTATCAAAACTCAAGCTTCTGTACGCGCGACCGACTTCTTGCAGTTTTCTGCAAATCAAAAAAGAGTCTGCGCGACGCGCAAACTCCGATATTGTATCACGGAAACCTTCTTTTGTGTAGCGGCAAACATACCGATTTTTTTAAGTTTTACTTGCTTATTTTTCGCCCGTCAGCCCCAGCTCGGCATAGGCTTCGTCAATCACGCTGTTCCACGCGGAAACAACCTCCGGCCTCTCCGGCGCGCCGCACGTGGTACACGGGGAAAGCTGGGTGTACGGATAGCTGCTCAAATCGCCGTAGGTGATGGCCGACAGCGGCAGATATCTGCTCTTGACGCTCGAACAGCGCGCGTTGGTATGATATTTTTTGCCGCCGTTCTTGTTGTAATACATCGGCGTGGAAGCATCCGTCTCCGTCAGTTTGCGCCCGTCGTCATCCCAGATGATGATTTTGACGTTTTTCTGCCCGCGCAGGTTGTTCCACAGCCACGTGTGGCTGTATCCGTCCGCGTTGGCCTGCCGCTGCACGCGCACACAGCCATGCGACGCGCGGCGTCCCAATGCGCTTTCGCAGATATCATAGTTCGCATCGCCGACGGGATTACCGTTTGCATCCATGCCGCCGGAGTAAATCGCGGGCACCATATGCAGCAGATCGCCGCCGTTGAAGCGGATCGCCTGATCGCAGTACAGGTTGCCCGACCAGAAACCGCCCGTCCAGCTGCACAGCAGAAACTCGCCGCTGGCCGTCTCGTTGATGGGCGAATTGCCGCCGCCGATCGTGCCCGTGGAGCAGAGCAGCGTGGTCAGCAGCCTGCCCTCCTTGTAGAGATACAGCCTCTGGGTCATCTTATCCACAATGATGCCGTATGTCTCGTTCGGCGTGACGGTGCGGATTCGGCTGGATTTCACCCAGCCCTGTTCCAGCTCGTCCCGGTCGTTATAGGCTTCGATTTTTGTCCAGCCATCCTGCTCGTCGAGCACCTTGACGGCGACCGACGCGCCATAAAAAAAGCCGCGGCCCTCGTCATACGTCTTGCGCTTGCCGTTCGGCGCATCAGAAAGATAAATCTTCTCCCTCTGATCCGTGCCCAAGACGGTGATGTCCGCGGTGAGCCGCGCCCAGGCCGTTTCTTCATTCTCCGGGTCGAATTCGCCGAACCACGAAGATTGAATGGCTTCCTTGGCCGCTTCCAGATTTTCCTGTACTTTGGCCTGCGCGGCGGCCTCAGCCTGGGCCGCCGCGTCCACGCGAATGTCTTCGAGCTGTTCGTTCATGGATTTCTGGGTTTCCCAGTCCGCCGTGCCGGTCTGCTCCAGGCCGCTGGCTTTCTGGAACTTCTTGATGGCTTCCACGGTCGCCTTGCCCAGCTTGCCGGCGCAGTCGCCGTCGTAATAGCCCAGCTCCTTCAGGTTCTTTTGCAGCGCGATGACCTGAGAACCGGAAGAACCCATGCCCATTTCCCAGCCGACCAGTCCTTCCTGTAAAACGCCGTAGCCGCGGATGGAATCGTCGTCCAGCCGATAGGTATAGCGCTGCACGACGGCCGGCGTCGGGCCGAGAATATGGTTGTTGCCCTCGATGGTGTGCACCCAATATGTGCCGTCCGCATCCTGCGTGACCATTTCGACAATGCCGACGTGGTCGAGGCGGTTATACTTGTACCATTCGATATAGATGAGGTCGCCCTTCTGCGGGATATACGGCCTGTCCGCGACGGAAACGCCGTCGCTCAGATAGAACTGGCCTTCCTCGCCGCGCAGACCGCCGTTCACCGTGACATATCGGCCCCGCTCCTTATACCACATCGAGCCGCCCTCGCAGCTGGTCTGCAAGGGATAATCGCTGCCAAGCATGGACGTGCCATAGTATTCGTCGGCGAAATTCACGCACCAAGAAACAAACTCCGAGCACCATTCGCCGTAGGCGCTGCCGCCCCACTCGCCGTATTTGCTGTAACCGCCCTTTGTCGCAGAATAGCCCAGCTCGTTGACGGCCGCCGCGACGAGCATATCTGCGCGGTCATCCGCCAGCGCGCTCGCGCCGAGCAGCAAAACCAGAGCCAGCAACAGGGTGATGATGTTCTTCATGAAAAGCCTCCGATTGGGTACGTCGGGGTTATGTCGGGGCTCTGCCCCAATCCTCGCCAAGAACCTGAGGTTCTTGGATTTCCCACATACAAATTCAAAAACTATAAGCGCGAAGCGAAGAAGGGAATCCGAGGAATATACTCCCTCAGGCAGGTACGGGCGGAAGCCCGTCGTAATCCTCAACGCTTAAACTTAAAGAAAAAGCAGTTTCAAAGTGCAGCCGCCTCTTATACGCCTCTCAAACGCACTTCCATCATATATACGAATAGGCTCCGCCTTTTCTTCCCGCTCACAGGCAGATTTTACTTTCTTTTGTCCAAATCTCCGCGTCAAACCGTTTCCACGGCTGTGCGTCCATCGGCGGAAGCGCGTCAAAGTGCATTTCTTCCTTCTTCGTCGGGTGAATCAGCCCCAGATGTGCGCCCCAGAGGGCAATCTGTTCGCCGGGCTTGCCGCCGCCATAGCGCGCGTCGCCCCAGATCGGCAAACCGGCATGAGAAAGCTGCACGCGGATTTGATGGCTTCTGCCCGTAAACAGGCGGACGCGCACCAGCGTCAGCTCCCCCGCCTCGCCGCACTTTTGGTAGCGCAGTTTCGCGTCCTTCGCGCCGGGCGTATTCGCGGGCACGACGCGCACCATGTTGGTTTTGCCATCCTTGAGCAAGAAGTCGCAGATCTCGTCCGCTTCCTTCGCGCGCCCGCGGACGGCGGCGACATACTGCCGGTGCATGGTCTTATCCCGCACCTGCGCGCTCAGGCGGTCGGCAGCCTTGCTCGTTTTGGCCAGCACGACCAGCCCGCCCACCGGCCTGTCCAGCCGATGGACAAGCCCCAGATACACCGCGCCGGGCTTGCTGTATCGCTCGGCGATATACGCCTTCATGGTGCTGTGCAAATCCGCATCGCCGGAATCATCCGCCTGCGTGGGCATGTTCGGCGGCTTGACGACGACGAGCAGATGGTTATCCTCGTAAACGATGGATACGCCGCGATAGCTTTCCATCTTACGCCCTCTGCCAGCGTCCGCTCGCGCCGCACGGGAGCACGCCGCCCGCCGTCACGGGCAGGCAGACTTCGTCCGCCGTGATGAGGCCGCCAAAGCGGGGCTTGACGGTCATGTCGATCATATTTCCCAGCACGCTGGCCTGAAAGCCCGTCGTATAGCCGTTGATGAGGAAGAACAGCGGGTCGTCAGAAAGCGCTTCGGAGCAGGCTTTCGCCAGGCCGTAAAGCTCGTTTTCCAGCTTCCAGACCTCGCCGCCCGGCCCGCGCCCATAAGACGGCGGATCCATCAAAATGCCGTCGTAGAAACGGCCGCGGCGCGCCTCGCGCTGCACAAATTTGAGCGCGTCGTCGATGATCCAGCGCACGCGATCCTCCGGCAGGCCGCAGCACTCACGGTTTTCCCGCGCCCACTGCACCATACCCTTGGCCGCGTCGCAGTGGCACACCTGTGCGCCCGCCGCGGCGCAGGCCATGGTCGCGCCGCCGGTATAGGCAAACAGGTTCAGCACGCGCACCTCTCGCCCCTGCTTCACGCGTTCGGCGACGAGGTCGGTCATCCAATCCCAATTCGCCGCCTGTTCGGGGAACAGGCCGGTATGTTTGAATCCGGTCGGGCGGACATAAAAGCGAAGGTTTTTATAATTCATCACCCAGCGGTCGGGCAGTTTGGTGAAAAACTCCCACGAGCCGCCGCCTTTTTCGCTGCGGTGATAATGCGCCTGCGCCTTCCGCCAGAGCGACGGATCGCGCGCGGGCCAGATGGCCTGCGGATCGGGGCGGCGCAGATACACGTCGCCCCAGCGTTCAAGCTTTTCACCGCCGCCGCAATCGAGGACCTCATAGTCCTGCCATTGATCTGCTAAAAACATAGGTTCCTTTCTTGGGGGCGCCGCCCCCAAACCCCTGACAGGGAACTGAGTTCCCTGTACCTTCCGTTTCCAGCCGCCGGCGCGGCTGGTTATCTTTCATTATTTCTGTTCAAACCTGAAGAAAATAGTGTACCTTTCGCAAGGGCGAAAATGGCACGTCCGCGGATTTCTTGTTTATCGCGCAGCGATAAACATATGGGAGGTGTCAGAACCTCAGGTTCCGACTGGGGCATGGGGCAAAGCCCCATCGTCCCCCTCACTCCCTAAAGAATCTCGGATACTTCTCTTTCTGGTTTTCCAGCATGTCCGCCACAATGCCTTCGGAATAGAGCAGGTCGATGCCCGTCAGCGCGGGATCGATTTCCAGCGCTTCCCGAAGCGCGTTTCGGCTGCCCGTCGCGGCGGCCTCAGCATACAGGCGGTTGACCAGACTGAGCTGTTCCATCACGTCTTCCAGCTCAATGGGCAGTTCCACCGGCTTGCCGACCGGTCCGTCCTTCGTGACGTGCGCCGGGCCTTCGACAAAGCGCCCGTGCGTCACGCCGGGCACAGCGCCGTCGCACGGCATGACCATGCTCTTCACGTCGCACTCACCCTCGCCCCACAGCGCGCGCAAAATCTCCACCGGGCGCACGGAGGACAGGCCGCTGGTGCGAATCTGTCCCCACGCCTGCGCGCCCTTGGGCCGCATCGGGCCGTGAACCGTCAGCAGCGCAAGATTACGCTTGCGCAGCTCATAGTCCGCCGCGCCCACGCCGGAAATCATCAGCGAACGGCGCGGGCTGAGCTCCGTATCGGCCAACAGCTCGCACTGAGTAACGCGCGGCCCAGCCGGAATCGCGCCGTACCAGTCGATATACTGCGCGGCCAGCGCCTCGCGGTCGTCCTCTTTCATTTCTTTCTGGATGCGAGGGATCAAATCCTTCCCGCTCGGCAGTTCATGGCACGACGCAACCCACGAAAAATCGTTCAGGCCCGCGCAGGTCACGTCCACCTTGTCCTCTTTCAAGCCCAGATACAGCGCCAGCCGCGCGCGGGTCTGTTCCGTCACGCCGCTCACACCCAGGGTGCGCGCACCGCAGAAGCGCTGCGCCGCCTCGCATGCGCGGGAAAGGGGCAGTCCGCCGTATCCGCTCGAACAGAGGATGAGCGGCGCGCCGGGGCATTCCTCGCGCATCTGATCCGCCAGATCGCAGACAAAACCGACCGCGCGCATGGTCTGCATTGCGCCGCCCAAACCGCCGCGCAGGCGAACCTGCTTGCCCAGCCCAACTTCATCCAGCGCTTCAAAATCCTTTTTCCATGCTTCCTCATCGAGGAAATCCGAGCAGAGGATCACCGCATCCGCGGAAAACGTCGCCTTTTGCAGCTGTGTGGTGTAATAAAACCGCGCCTGCACGCCGAAAGCGCGCGCCAGTGCCTGCGCCCCGCGCGCGGAAAGCTCCGCCATGTCGAGGTCAGCGTCCACCATCCAGTATTCCGCCTCCATCCGGAAGCGGACGAACAAATCTTCTAAAATCGCGGGGGCAAAGAAATATGCCCCCGCGCCAGCGATTACGATTTTTTTCATGTGTTTCCCTTACGCCTTGAGCACGCTCAGCGTCGCATCCACGCCGTTGATGCTCCAATCGCGGACATACGCCCCTTCCGGCGCGTCGCCCAGCTTCACGTCGAGCGCCAGCACGCCGCGCTCAATCGCCTCCGCGTTCTGCGCCACGATCTGCGCAAGCTTCTCGTCCGCCGTCTTAACGGTGACGTGAATGCGATCGACCACCTCGAAGCCCGCTTCCTTGCGCATCGTTTGCAGCTTGGAAATCACCTCGCGGGCAAAACCCTCGGCGATCAGGTCCTCGGTCAGGTTGGTATCCAGCGCGACGGTCACGCCGCGGTCGGTCGCCACAACGTAGCCCGGCTTCTTCATCGGCGCGGTGAGCACGTCGTCCTTTTCCAGTTCGACCATCGTGCCCTCCAGCTCAAAGCGGAGCAGCTCGCCCTTTTCAAAGCCCGCAACCACCTCGTTGCCGTCCAGCGTGGCCAGCTTCTCGCCAATGGCCTTGAGCAGCTTGCCGTATTTCTTGCCCAGCGTGCGCATCTGCGGTTTGAGCTGATAGGTCATGAAAGCGGTGGTGTCGTCGGTGAAGACGGCGTCCTTCACGTTCAGCTCATCCTCGGCCAGAGCGCAGAGATCCTGCGGCAGGGTCGCGCCGCTGACGATCATGCGGGAGAGCGGCTGGCGCACCTTCAGGCCGCTTTCGCTGCGGCAGCTGCGGCCGAGAACGACGACCTCCAGCAGATCGCGCATGTGCTGTTCCAGCTCGGTGTTGATATACAGCTCGTCGCAGACCGGGAAATCCGTCATATGGACGGAGATCGGCGCGTCCTTATCGATGGAGCAGACGAGATTGCGATACATGCTCTCGGCCATGAACGGCGTAAACGGCGCAGTCAGGCGGCTCATCGTCTCCAGAATGTGATAGAGCGTCGCAAACGCGGCTTCCTTATCGCCGGCCATACCCTTGCCCCAGAAACGCTCGCGGCTGCGGCGGACATACCAGTTGGACAGATCGTCCACAAAGTCCGTCATCGCGCGGGAGGCCTCGAAAATCTTGTATTCGTTCAGGTCGCCGTCCACCTCGCGGATGAGAGAGTTCAGGCGGGAGAGGATCCACTTGTCCATCAGCGTCAGTTCAACCTTGTCAAGCGGATGCTCCTTCGGGTTGAACTGGTCGATCTCCGCATAGAGGATGAAGAACGCGTAGGTGTTCCACAGCGTGCCCATGTACTTGCGGGTCGTCTCGTCGATGGCCTTGGCGTGGAAGCGGTTGGGCATCCACGGCGCGGCGTTGTTGTAGAAGAACCAGCGCACGGCGTCCGCGCCCTGCGTGTTGAGCACGCTCCACGGATCGACGGTGTTGCCGATGTGCTTGCTCATCTTCTTGCCGTCCTTATCCTGCACGTGACCCATCACAATGCAGTTCTTGAACGGATTGGTATCGAACATGCAGGTCGAAATGGCCAGCAGCGTATAGAACCAGCCGCGCGTCTGGTCAATGGCCTCGGAGATGAAGTCGGCCGGGAAGCGGCGCTCAAACTGCTCCTTGTTTTCAAACGGATAATGCCACTGTGCGAACGGCATCGAGCCGGAGTCATACCAGCAGTCGATGACTTCCTTCTCGCGGTGCATGTCGCCGCCGCACTTCGGGCAGGTCAGCACGACGTTATCGATATACGGGCGATGCAGCTCGATATCAGGATCGACATTATGGCCGAGCTTCAGCAGCTCTTCGCGGCTGCCGATGACGTGCACATGGCCGCACTTACAGGTCCAGACCGGCAGCGGCGTGCCCCAGTAGCGCTCGCGGGAAAGGCCCCAGTCGATGACGTTATCCAGGAAGTTGCCCATGCGGCCTTCCTTGATGTTGTCCGGCATCCAGTTGACGGCGCGGTTGTTGCGCATCAGCTCGTCGTGCACGGCGGTCATCTTGATGAACCAGCTCTGGCGGGCGTAGTAGATGAGCGGCGTGTCGCAGCGCCAGCAGAACGGATAATCGTGCTCAAACTTCGGCGCTTTAACCAGCAGGCGGCGTTCCTTCAGGTCGGCCAGCACGAGCTTGTCCGCATCCTTGACGAACACGCCCGGCCACTTGGTCTCGTCGGTCAGGCAGCCCTGCGCATCCACCAGCTGCACGAACGGCAGGTTGTATTTGCGGCCCACGCGCGCGTCGTCCTCGCCGAACGCCGGGGCGATGTGAACGATGCCGGTGCCGTCGCTCATGGTGACATAGCTGTCGCAGACGACGTAGTGGAACTTTGCGCCCTCGCGCTCCACTTCGTAGAGCGGCTCATACTCCATGTATTCCAGCGCACTGCCCTTCATGGTTTCCACGATGACGGGCTTTTCTTCCTTGCCGCCGAAGATGGACTCCACCAGCGCGCCCGCCATATAGTAGGTGTCGCCCTCGAAGGTCAGCTTCACATAGTCCTCGTCCGGATTGACGCACAGCGCGACGTTGCTGGGCAGCGTCCACGGGGTGGTCGTCCACGCGGTGAGGTAGGTGTTTTCCGTGCCCTTCACCTTAAAGCGCACAACCGCGGAAGTCTCCTCCACGCGCTTGTAACCCTGCGCCACTTCGTGGCTGGAAAGCGCGGTGCCGCAGCGCGGGCAGTACGGCACGATCTTGTGGCCCTTGTAGAGTAAGCCCTTTTCATAGATCTTCTTGAGGCTCCACCATTCGGACTCAATGTAATTATCCTCGTAGGTGATGTACGGGTGCTCCATGTCGGCCCAGTAACCGACGCGCTCGCTCATCTGCTCCCACTCGGTCTTATACTTCCAGACGGATTCCTTGCACTTCTTGATGAACGGCTCGATGCCGTATTCCTCGATCTGCGGCTTGCCGTCCAGGCCGAGCATCTTCTCCACTTCCAGCTCCACCGGCAGGCCGTGGGTATCCCAGCCGGCCTTGCGCAGCACATCATAACCTTTCATCGTGCGGTAGCGTGGGATGATGTCCTTGATCGCGCGCGTTTCCACGTGGCCGATGTGCGGCTTGCCGTTGGCGGTCGGCGGGCCGTCGAAGAACGTAAAGGCGGGCGCGCCTTCGCGCAGCTTCACCGTTTTCTTAAAGATGTCCTCGTCGCGCCAGAATTTGATGACTTCTTCCTCGCGCTGGGCGAAGTTCATGTCGGTCGAAACCTTCTGATACATACGTTTCCTCCTGTTTGCAAATAAAAGCAGCCTCATCCACATGGGACGAGGCTGCTCGCGGTACCACCCAAATTGACGCAAAAAGCGTCCGCTCAACGCCGATGACGGAGCGACCCGTCCGCCCCTACTGCCTTCAGGGCGGCCGCTGA
This sequence comes from uncultured Eubacteriales bacterium, assembly GCA_900542445.1. Taxonomy (GTDB): domain Bacteria; phylum Bacillota; class Clostridia; order Christensenellales; family Aristaeellaceae; genus Ventricola. Next base: position 25,125 of record UQNN01000008.1, read on the forward strand.
TGCGGGTGATCCCCCATCCCCCGTCCGTCCGAAATTCCACCCAGCATTCGGCTCTCTTTGCGGCAAAGGGCATGCGCGTCCCGCGTCATCGCGTTTCATATCGATGATATAATACCCGGTTTCGGGGGATTTGTAAAGAGGGAATTTCAAAAGAATCTCCAAATACGCATTTTGCCCTGTTCGACTTAAATGCAGCGCGCGTAAGACCCATGTCACAGCCCGAACGTATAAACCTTTTCATAATTCATATTCATGGCGATATCGACGCTCACAGCGTGCTGATCGTACACACAGGACCACTGCGTGCTGCTTTTCTTCTCCTCGCTGACTTGTTGACTGACGGCTTCAAGAAGGTTCATCGCCAGATCACCGTTTTCAAAAATACCGCCGTTCGCGTCAAGCGTTTCGCGAAGAGTGGCATACCGATCCTCGCCCTTGCCAAAGTCATATTCGCCCGGCGTGAGTAAGAAATTCGTCGCTGCATCGTCCTGCACAACGCTCATTTCATCGTCGATATACTCGACAATAACGCTGCCGCCGTTCGCATCGGCGATGTGGAAATGATAGCAGCTATTCGCGGAAGCATGCATATCATATTGGGACAGCAGTTCAATCGCTTCCTCAACCGTCGCCGCACGGTCAAGCAGCAGGCGGATTGCAGATGTCGTCGTGATATCGACCTTATCAGTCTGCTGGTTAGTCGGGGTCGTCTTAATCTGTAAAACGCCGACCGCTAAGCCCTTTTCGTTCACGCCGTCCAGCGGCGCATACGGCGCGGCCAGAGTCATAATTCCCTTCACCAGAGAAGTCGGAAGGTTTTCGCTGTTGTATCCGATGTACGCCAGATTAACCATCGAAATGGAAGCATATCCATCCTTCGGACGCGTCGTCACAAGCAGCGCCGGAGAATCGTACATATCAAAATTGCGCCCGAAAATCGGCGTTCCGTCTGCCAGCTTTGCAGCAAACGTCGAGCATCCCAAATTCGGCAAATCAAATTTCAGTGGAATCCCTTTAAGCACCTGCCTGACAATAAATTCGATCAGCTCGGTATCCGTAGAAGCGCCGATTTTCAGAAATCGATCCAGCGCATAGTCAGCCTTATATTCCATCGTGAACAGATTGGCATCGTCCTCTACGCGGTTCAAAGTCTTGAGCGTTGAAAATTCGCCGCCGAAAAAAGCGAAAAACACAATCGTCAGCGCGCCAAGCACCGCGAAGATTGCTTTGACTGCGCGAGCTGCTCCATGTTTCCAAGCGGTTTTGTTCTGTACCATGAAAGTAATCTCCTTTTTAGTTCATTTAGTGAACTTTTTGTCTGTTAGAAAGCCGGGATTGTTCATCCCGGCACAGTCTGCTGACAGCGCTCCATTCCATCCGAACTATTCGAGCAGGAAGCGCCTACGCAATTGGTTCACTTTTTTAACCTTCTTGGCTATCATACCGCATTTTCGGCTTGCCGTCAAGTGGTTTTCAATCATTCAATCCTCAAGCTCTCCAGCCGAAAGCCATCCCTGCTGTTCAGTCCCAGCGCACGGATGACGGCGCAGCCCTGAAACGGCGTGTTCGGATACAGGAGCGCGGCCTGCTCCGGCAGGAGATCATATACGTCGTCGCCGATGATTTCGCCTGCGCCGTAAACGCCGAAGTAGACCCGATACAGCCCGCCGCCGAGCGTTTCCACCTCGCTGGCGCAGACGAAGCCCAGCCCGATCGGCGCGCCCGGCTCGTGCATGTAATAATATGCGCCGTCATAATCAAAATCCGGCTGATCGAGCAAAATCAGCGGCCTGCCGAAATAGCGCAGCACGTCGTCGGTCACGTTGTCCTGTTCAAGCCGACTGCCCCATTCGGTGACGTCCCATTGGCCGGATCGGTTGAGCCACGCATGCAGCACGGCAAAGCGCACCAGCTCCGCGTCCGTCGTCGAGGCCGCGTCGTATCGTTTCATCCCGGTCTCGGTGAAATTCGTCAAAAACAGATTGACGTTGCGGCGCTCCTCCTCCGTGATGGCGAACGGCGTGCCGCGCGCGGTTTGGTTTCCCAGATATTCCGTCTTCACAAAGCCCTGCGTATCCCCATATTCCACCCGCGCAAACCCGTTTTTCGCCGGATCGAGATAAATCACCTGTCCGCCCAGCGGGATTCGGGCAAGCTCGGTCGCCTGCACGTTATCCGCTTCGCGCAGCGTGATATATTCCTTGCACTTTTTCACAACGGCCTGATCGCCGATGCGCATGGTTTCCGCCAGCGCCGGCACGGATGTGGTCATCATTGCCGCCGCCAGCAGGATAGCTGATCGCCTTTTCACATTCGCTTCCTCCCTGTGCTGTTTATTCTCTGTTTGAAACTTATGATTCATTTCCCGTTAAGATTCTCGGCGAAGCGCTTTTCTCCTGCTGACCGTCCGTCATTTTGTCATTCCCAGCTCAACGGATTCGCCAGGGTCAGCGCCGTCAAACAGCAGTTCCATCAGCTTTGCGTATTCCAATTGCCAGCGCGGCTCATCTTCATAATCAAACGGTTCTCCGATATAGGTCAGCCGGACGACGCCGTTTTGAACAGGCCCGGCTTTGGCGATTAGCTCGCCGCTGTTCACATCATCCGTAAACTGAATGCTCGCTTCTGCTATCAGCCTGAACGCGCCGTCCAGCTGCCATTGATACAATTCCCAAATGCCCGTCGCCGCGCTGTCATGCAGATAATTGAGCACATAGCGATTCCGGGGATAAAACTGCGCGCGGTAGAAGGACAGCCTTTCAAGTTCAGGATGATAAACAAATTCTCCCGCCGCCGGATCATAGACATAGTAAGAAGCGAAACCGTCGGATGCGCCCATCGAATTGAGCAGCGCCAAATCCGTGTAGCCGTCCATGTTCACATCGCACGGATAGACTTCCCGCTCGCCCGCGTTCGTGTTTTCGCTCGTGAAGTTAATCGCCTGCGTCTGTTTGCCGTCCATCGTCACGCGGATATCATATGCGGCTTCGTTGTATTCGTTTCGGCTGATTTCTTCGGCGGTCACGATCATTTCATGGCTGTCTGCCTTAAAATACAGCGTTTCCCTGTTGCTTTCCGCTCCTGCCGCCGCGCTGCAAAACGCAAGCGCAGCACTCAATGCGCAAATCGCTCGTTTCTTCATCGTCTCTCCTTCTTTCGTTTCGGGCTTCGCCCTTTTTACGGGTTCCACTTTATAAACGATTGAACGGGAAAAAATCTTCCCCAAATGATTTTCTTTTCACGTGTGGTTTTCCACAGTTCCGTTTGCCTTTTGGCGTTTTGCGCGATATAATAAAAACGCATTTGAAGGAGGGAATTTCATGCAGGACTTATTTTCAGCCAAAGAAGCCGCTCTCAGCCCGCTGGCTGACCGCATGCGCCCGCGAACGCTGGACGAATTTATCGGGCAGGGGCACATCGTCGGGCCGGGGCGGCTGCTCCGCCGCGCCATCGAGGCCGACCGCATGACTTCCTCCATCTTCTACGGCCCGCCGGGGTGCGGCAAAACGACGCTCGCCTCCATCATCGCCAATACGACGCATTCCGCTTTTGTGCAGCTTAACGCCGTAACCAGCGGCGTGGCGGATGTGCGACAGGTCATCAAGGAAGCGCAGGACAGGCGCAGCCTGTACGGGCAGGCGACATACCTGCTGCTGGACGAATGCCACAGATGGAGCAAATCGCAGAGCGACAGCATCCTTCCCGCCATCGAGCGCGGCGTGGTGCGCTTCATCGGCTCGACGACGGAAAACCCGCTCGTGTCCATGACCCCGGCCATCGTGAGCCGATGCCGGATTTTCCAGTTCTATCCGCTCGGCGAAGCGGACGTGATGCTCGCCATGCGCCGCGCGCTTGCCGACAAAGAGCGCGGTTTCGGCAGCATGTGCGTGCAGATGGAAGACGACGCGATGCGCCACATTGCCCGGATTGCCAACGGCGACGTGCGTTCGGCGCTGGGCGCGTTGGAGCTGGCCGTGCTGACAACCGAACCGGATGAGAACGGCGTGATTCACGTAACCATGGAAGTCGCCGAAGAATCCATCCAGAAACCGGTCATCCGCTGCGATGAATCGCTGTATTACGACATGCTCTCGGCGTTCTGCAAAAGTCTGCGCGGCAGCGACTCGGATGCGGCCATGGCGTGGTTCGCGCGGCTGCTGTATGCGGGCGTCGATCCTCGGCTGATCGCGCGGCGAATCATTGCGCATGCCAGCGAGGACGTGGGTCTGGCAAACCCGACGGCCATGCTGCAAGCCGTCGCCGCGTCGCAGGCGCTGGAAGCCGTCGGCCTGCCGGAAGCTCGGCTGTCGATGGCACAGGCGATCATCGCGATCTGCGAAAGCCCGAAATCCAACTCGGTCGTCATGGCGCTGGATCAATCCGTCGCAGATGCGGAAAAGGGCGGTTTCGGCCCCGTGCCGATCCATTTGCGGGATACGCACTACGCCGGACACGAACGTCTGGGCAGCGGTGCGGAATACAAATATCCCCATGATTTTCCCGGCCACTGGGTCAGGCAGGAATACATGCCGCCGGAGGTGAAGGGCCGCCGCTATTACATTCCCTCCGACCAGGGGCAGGAACTGAAACTGCGCGAACGCCGCAAGCTGCGCGGCATCGTCGATCCGTAAGGGCATTATGCCCGGCAAATCCATCATTCGGAGGACAACATGACCCTGTATTTTGCGCCGCTGGAAGGCGTGACGGACGCTGTATTTCGTCGGATTCACCACGAATGCTTTCCCGGCGTTTCCAAATATTTCATTCCGTTTATCAGCCCGACCCAAAATCTGGCCTTCACCTCGCGCGACTGGGCGGCCATTGCGCCGGAAAACAACATCGGTGTGCCCACCGTTCCCCAGCTGCTCGCCAAAGACGCATCCCTTTCTCTCTGGGCTGCACAGGCGCTCTGCGACATGGGCTATCCGGAAGTCAATTTGAATCTCGGCTGTCCTTCCGGCACGGTGACCGCCAAGGGCAAGGGTTCCGGTCTTTTGGCCGACGTTCCCGCGCTTGAACGGCTGCTGGATGGCATTTTTGAAAAGCCGCCAATCCCCGTCTCCCTCAAAACGCGGATCGGCTATGCCCGCGTGGAAGAATGGGATCGCCTGCTCGACGTATTTGCTCGCTATCCCATCCATGAACTCATCATCCACCCGCGCACACGCGCCGAATTTTATCGGGGAACGCCTCACGCGGACGCCTTCGCCAAAGCCTACGGAACGCTCGGCATGCCTTTATGCTATAACGGCGACCTGTTTTCCGAAGCGGACTGCCTTGAACTGACGCGGCATTTTCCGAACACGCATGCGCTGATGCTGGGCCGCGGACTGATTGCCAATCCTGCGCTTTGTTGCGGCGAGCCATTGACCAAGGCCGCGTTGATTCGCTTCCACGCCCGCCTTCTCTCCGCCTATCAGGAAAAATATCCGCCGCACGTTGCGCTGGGTCGCATGCGTGAAATCGCCAAACACTTTGTCTGCTGTTTTGAAGCGCCCGAAAAGCCACGCAAGGCCATCCGCAAAGCCGGCAGAATGGATGCGTATCTGGATGCCATGCGCCGCCTTTTTGATGAACATGAATTGACGGAAAACCCGAAATTCATGGCGGAATAACATGATCTTTACAATAAGCCATATAAAAACAGTCATGGCGGGCATGCCAAGGGCATAGATCTTTTACAACACCGCGCCATCGATCAGCTCGTCTTTCGTCCCCAGCAGCGTCGTTGAGCCAACCGATCCAAGCGCTCGATGGTCGGCAAACTTTCCTGCAATCGCCACATCGCTAAGGTTGAACAGTGCTTCTAAAATCTGCGACATCATCAGCGCAGGCTGAACAGCAGAATATGGACGGCCAGCGGGCCGTTCGTCATATCTATTTCATGTTTCTTTTTCACAGTTTCCGCCCCTTATGGAATTTCGATCCCGGCTCGTTACAGCACAGGTACAGGCGGCATGCAGGCCATTCTTTTGCAAAAACAAAATCGGCAATTCATGGTTGACAAACGCCGCTTTCCATGGTATACTAATCGACGTTAACGGGGCATTAGCGCAGTTGGTAGCGCACAACACTGGCAGTGTTGGGGTCAGGAGTTCGAATCTCCTATGCTCCACCAAACCCAAGAATCCGAACATCATCCCGATTAGGGATGGGTTCGGATTTTTTCTTTTTATCTCAAGTATTGTGGTGTGAACAACAAGATGAACGAAAGGAGACAGATCGAAATCATTCCGATAGTTGCAGAAAGTACTTTAAGAGCAACGCATGGTACGGCTACGCCATCAACACCATCCCGGATATAAACGACAGTCAAAGTAAGGATCGCGAGAAATAACATAACAATTTTTTTCATAATCATTTGACTCCTTTCAATTTTACCTGTTTCCTTTCATCTAAGCAAGCGGTTTATGTTTTTCGAGCTTTTTGATTAGAAGCACGTTTCAGTGCTTGTTGCGTGCAATGAAAGCGCCTTGCAGAACATCCATCCCTTTGAGGATGGCAGCGGCCAAGCTCGTCTGCGGGGCTTCATTCACGCCCTGAACTTCTCCGGTGGAATCACCTTCCTTCATTTTACTGCCTTAGACCTTTTCCCTCGGCGCACTTATATTGTAAGCGAAAATGGTAGTTTTGAAAATTGAAGTGTTCAGGAAGAAATGATGAAGAAACACTGAAATGCTTTTTCTCGTAAAAACAACCGCCCTTTTGCAAGGACGGCTGCTCGGATTATTCGCTTGTTTATTTGTTCGTTTCCTCATAAATATCGCCAAAGAGTGCCATGACCATATCTCGATGAGCTTCAACGAACGAAATAATCTTTTTGAGTCCGCTTGCCTGATAAGCTACAAGCGACCTTTCCGCGCGGGTAAACTCGCCATCCCACTTCTTTGTAAAGGAAAACGCGACACGTGGCCATTCCAGCTCGTCCAGAAGGTGTTTTTCAATGACAAAACGCTCGTCGGCGTTCAGCAGATTGAACCAGCTCTGAATCATCGTGATTTTCATATCTGTCATGACCAACGCATCGCGCACATCGCTGTTTTCGCGCATATCAAGCCACCGTTCATAAAGCTGCTTTTCCGACACAAAGCTCGTGTACCTGCTAAGCACTTTTCGCACAAATCCTTCCATTATGAACCTTCAAAATTACAACAAAAGATGCAAGTCGGCAATCCCTTCTCGCATCTTTTTCTTTTCTTTTTTCTAGGGGCTTGTTCTGACAGCCCCTTTTCGTATGATGAAGAAGAAGCTTACCCTTCAATCTGCCTGCGCAGGAAGGTCGTCGTCAGGTCATAGACGCGCTGTTTCCACATCAGCGAGGAGAACTGATGGTTCGATCCCTCGATCAGTTCAAGCTGCATCTTGTCCCCGTACACATCCTGATACTGATAGGCCACGTCCACCTGCACCAGCTCGTCCTCCGTGCCATGCACAAGCAGCACATTGCCGCGATAGCCGCGCGCCATCGCCAGCGTATCCATCTTTCGGATTTCGTCCAGATACGCCTTGGAAAGCTCCAACCCGTTGATATCCCATCCATGCTCGGTCGGCCCTTTCATCGTTCTGGCTCGGACTGCCGCGCCGTAGTACATATTCAATGCAGGCGCCCAAAGCACGATTGCCTTCGGTTGAAGCACCGGCGCCAGACAACCCGTTACCAATCCGCCCATGCTGTGCCCGGTCAGGAAGACGTTTTCCGGCTGGCAGAAGGGCTGTTTCTGGCACCATTCATAGATGGCCTTGCCCTCCTCAATTTCATGCCCGACGGTCATCTCATTGAAATCGCCGTCGCTTTCACCGCAGCCGTAGAAATCAAAGCGAACACAGGCAAAGCCGGCCTTCACACATTCGCGGGCAAACAGCTCGTGCAGCCGCATCATGCCCACCTTATCCACCGTAAACCCGTGGAAGAAAATCACCGTCGGGAACGGGCCTTCGCCTTCCGGCGCGCGCAGGCATCCGCGTATCAGCCGCCCGTTCACGTCTAATTCAAGTGCTCGATACATATTGAGACGCATTTCCTTTCTCTGTGGTTTTATCACATCAGCAGATTCGGCAGGAACGTAATCAGCCACGGGCAGAGGATCATCACCGCCAGAATCAAAATCTCCACGCCGATTACCGGCATTGCCTCTTTAAGCGCTTCCTCCAGCGAAATGTTGCCGATACGCATGGCGACGAACAGGTTCGCGCCCAGCGGCGGAGTCAGCATGCCGATGCATAGGTTGACGACCATAATCACGCCGACATAATAGATGTCATAGCCCAGCGAGGTGAGAATCGGCACAAACAGCGGCGCAAAGAGCACGATGCTCGAGTTGGTGTCGATGAACATGCCGATGATGAGCAACAGCACGTTGATAATCAGCATGATAACGTACTTGTTCGTGCTGAAGGAGAGCATCGCGTCCGTCACCATCGTCGGAATCTTGCCGATGGTCAGCAGGCGGCCGAAGGTCGTCGCCGGTCCAAAGATAATCATGATGGTCGCGGAGGTGATCGCCGCTTCAACCAGGCTCTCCTTGAGCTTTTTGAGCGTCAGCTCATGATAGACGAACTTGCCGACCAGCAGCGTGTACACAACGCCCACGACGGAGCACTCGGTCGGCGTGAAGATGCCGCCGTAAATGCCGCCCAGAACGATCACCGGCATCAGGATGGCCGGAATCGCACCCTTGAAGGTGTTGATCTTTTCCTTGCGGGTCATGGTTACGGTGTTGCCGCGATAGCCGCGCTTTTTGGAAACGAAATAGTTATACAGGCACAGGCCGCCGCCGAGCATAAAGCCCGGAATAAAGCCCGCCGTGAACATCTTGGTCACGGAGACGCCAACCGTCACGCCGTACATAATCATCGGAATGGAAGGCGGAATAATCGGACCGATGATCGACGCGCCGGAGACAATGCCGACGCTGTACGAGCGGGAATACCTCTGCTCGATCATAGCCGGAAGCATGATGCCGCCGATCGCCGCCGCCGTCGCGGGGCCGGAACCGGAAATCGCCGCAAAGAACATGGAGGCCACGATCGCCGCCATACCCAGGCCGCCGGGCGTGTCTCCGGTCAGAATGCTGGCGATATCCACCAGGCGGCGGGCAATGCCCGTCTTTTCCATCAGTGTGCCGACCAGCATAAAGAACGGAATCGCCATCAGCGGAAAAGAATCCGCGCTGGTAATCATCGCCTGCGCCAGATTGTTGGCCATCGGCATACTCGGGAACTGCGTGGCAAAAACGCCCAGCGTCGAAATGCCCAGCGACAGCGCAATCGGCACCGTTGCAAACAGACACAGGAACAGAACCAACATCAACGTGCCAAGCATTACTGTTTTCCTCCTTCTTCCGCTTTCTGTTTCTTATTCGCGCGAATCTCGCCGATCATGCGCTGCGCCGTGCGGATGGAGAAGCCCAGCATGCCCATCACGCCGGAAATATACATCACCCAGACCGGCATCCACGTCATCGACGTAAACACCTGATGATTGGCAATGGTGTTGCGCGTAACCATACTCATCTTGTATGCGATGAACAGGCCGAACGCAATGGAAACCAGATCGCCAAACCAGAAAACGTATTTGCCCCGCTTTTCGCCGATCAGCAGCGTGATGGCGGAAACGCGCATATGCGCGCCGCGAAGACCGGCCAGGCTGATGCCGGCGAACGTGATCCAGACAAACATCACGCGCGTCAACTGTTCAGCCCATGAGAAAGTGAAGGAAAAACAATATCTGCTTACGACGCTGCCAAAGGTGATCAGCGTCATGCAGGAAAACAGGACAACAATGATCGCCATTTCAATCTTGTTGTACCACGGTGTTTTCGTTTTCAACTCGGATCGCTCCTCCCACTTAAGGACTCGGTTTTTCTGTTTTGAGGTAAAGGAAAGCCGGGCCCCGATGGTTTAGGGTAAACAGCAACGGAGCCCGGCCGATAAATCGCCTGATTACTTCTGAATTTCAACGGCCTTTTCGATCAGATCGGCGCCGATCTTGTCGGCATACTTGTCATAGACAGGCTGCACAGCCTCGCGGAACGCGGCGCGCTCCTCATCGGTCAGCTCGACCACGGTGATCAGGTTTTCATCGATGAAGCGCTGCTTGATGCCGCTGTCGATTTCATCCACCAGCCCGCGCTCGTAAACCAGCGCTTCCTGAACACACTCGGTCAGGATCGCACGATCTTCGTCATCCAGTCCATCCCACCAGCTCTTGGAAGCGACCAGCGGAACCGGATCGTAGATGTGATGGGTTTCAATCAGATACTTCTGCACTTCATAGAAGCGCTGGGTGTCGATCTGGGAATACGGGTTTTCTTCCGCGTCGATAACGCCCTGCTGCAGGGAGGTATACACCTCGGAGAAGCTCATCGGGATGGCGGAGCAGCCGAGCTGGTTGAAGTGGTCAATGTGCATCTGGTTTTCCATGACGCGAATCTTCAGACCCGCCATGTCGGCCGGAGTATGCACTTCCTTGTTGCAGGTGACGTTGCGCCAGCCCATCGCGAACCAGCCGAGACCCTTGATGCCCGCGCCTTCCAGGTCGTTCAGAATGGCGATGCCAACCTCGCTGTCGAAGACCTTGAACGCGCCTTCTTCAGAGGTAAACAGATACGGCAGATCGAACAGCGCGGTCTTATCCGTAAAGCCGCCGAGGAACGCATTGGACGGAGAGCAGAACTGGAGCGTGCCCATCTGAAGCTGCTCGATCATTTCGCGGTTGCCGCCGAGCTGGGAGTTCGGGAAAACGGAAACCGTGATTCGTCCGTTGGTCTTCTCGTTGACAATCTGCGCGAAGTATTCCGTGCCTCTGCCAAGCGGGGTCGTCTCAATCGCAACATGGCCAAGGTTGATGCTCATCTTCTTGTCGGAAGCAGATGCGGAGGCCGCGAACGCGCCAACCAGAACGGTCGCCAGCGCCGCACACATTACTTTTTTAAAGCTCATTGTCGTCTCTCCTCATGTTTTCAGTCGATGGAGTATAAAAAGGAAACTGAGAACCTGCGCCCACAGGTGCTGCGCGCCTTGCTCCTGTATCGCGTCGTCCCAAGTTCAGGAGATCAGAACGCCGTCCTCTCCTGTGTTGATTACATTCTATCACAGTTTTATGGGTTCACATATAGGTAACGGTACAAAACATTCAGCACACTCGATTGTTTACACTGCACACTCATTATTTTTTCGTTGTCGTTTAAGTCTAATAATCCGATATTTTTTGCGGCATTTTAACGCCGCAATTCCCACATTTTTCTAAAAACAAAGTGTTTTTACTGTATAAACAAGCAAAGTCGCCTTTTATTGGTTTGAGTGCACATATCATTTTTGCCTCATCTTTGTTTTAATATAGATAGAAGAAAGGAAAGGGGGAAACTGCCGTGCTGCTGGATAAACGTATCTGCCGAGCGCTTTGCCGAAGCATCGCCCGCAGCATGAATATCTCCGCGGGCATCTTCGATCCTGAAGGAATACTGATCCATCACACCGATTGTGCCACGTCGGAGGAAACGGCTCGCCTGCGCAATCAGCTTACGCTGTTGATTCATACCGAAATTTCAGCTCCCGACGTCCTTCGCTTTCCCCTTTTGCATGCGGACGGTTCCGCGGTCGGAACGGTCATTATGCCCGATGCGGGCAGCCATCCTGAATACGTGACATGGACGCAAACGCTTTTCGCGCTTTGCGCTGCCAACGAGGCGCTCACCGAACAGGCTCACGCTGAATCCAGCGACAAGTCGTCCTTTCTATACGAAATTCTCGCTTCCCGCCTCACAGATGACGAAACCATCGTCAGCCGCGCAGCCAAGCTTAAATACCGTTCCCATGTTCCCCGCTGCGCAATCATTTTCAGTTTCCTCGCTCAGGCGGAAAACGGCGAGGGGACGAACGACGAACAATTCCGCGCGCAGTTTTCCCGTGTTTTGAGAGAAACGCCGGGCTTCAACGCGGAGGATTTCGGGGATTTGCTCACCCGTCAGCAGTTCGTGCTATTCAAAACAGTTCCCGCCGGAAACATCGAATCCCGGAAAAACTTTTTATCCAATTTCGTTCATGATGTTTTGGAAGAAAACCCGCTCCTTGACGGTCTTTGCGTGCATGTCGGCATCGGCACGGTCTATCAAGATCTGCCCCGCATGCGGGACAGCTATTTGGAGGCGCTTTTCGTCGTTAAAAACCTGTCCGTGCTCTGCGCAGAGGGAACGATGGGTTTCGCCGAGGATTACACGTTCGATTATCTCATGTCCCTTCTCTCGGAAGATTATCAAGATCATCTGCTCGGCCCTTATGCCGACCGTCTGCGTCAAATTTCCTATCTGCCGGAAACGCTCAAGGCGCTCTGCGCGACGAACAACAATCTGCTGCAATGCGCCAAGCACCTGTCCATCCATCGCAACACCATGCTCCAGCGCTACACGAAGCTCACCGAAACAGTCGGCCTTGACCCTGTTCACCGTTCCAGTGATCGCCTGATCGCCAGACAGTGCGCAGTCTACCTCAACCGAAAAAAAGTTCTGCATGCGGGCATCATCATTCAAAGCAGCAGCGACCTGCATCTGGGCTTCCACCATTTCGGCACGCTTTTAGAGGAAAAGAGCCACTCTTCCATCGCGCTCGAGGTCACCAACGTCGGCATTTCCGGCAACAACAAATCGCTGTTGGAGCTTCTGCTCTGCGGCACAATGGATTTCATCGTCATCGACATTGACCCGCTGATTTCTTACTCATGCGACGAGCTGGCCGTATGCAACCTGCCCCATGTGTTTGAAAGCTACGAGGATGCGTATGCATTGCTTTCCGGCCCGATCGGCCAGCGGCTGCTCAAATCCGGAAGCGCCAACGGCGCCATCTGTCTGGGCTTCTGGTCGATGGGTTGGCGCTATCTCTCCTCGCGCAGCGCGCCTGTGCGCACCCCGGAGGATATGCGCGGTCAACGCATCCGAACCATGAACAAGAAGGTGGTGCAGGATTATTTCACCTCGTTGGGCGCGGTCGCCATCCCCATCAGCTATGATAATATTTTGCCCGCTCTGACTGAAAAAATCGTCGATATGCAGGAAAACCCCTTCGTCAATTTCCGCGATATGCGGCTATACGAACAGCAGCGCTGGATTCTCAAGGAAAATTCCATCTTCAGCACCAATATGCTCATCACATCCGAATTGCTGTGGAAAAAACTGACCCATGAACAGCGGCGCATTGTTCTGGAAGCCGCCAGAGAGAGCACCGCGTGGCAATGGCAGCATGCCAAACAGCATAACGCGGAATGTGAAGCGCAGCTAGTCGAAAAACACGGCGTGCACCTCTATACGCCCACGCAGGCAGAGCAGGCGCAATGGAATCAGCAGGCGCTTCGCTTTCGCCAGAGCTTCCCCCATCAGCAGATTTTAAGTGAAATTGCCGCAATACGAGAGGAGGCGCGCCATGGAAGCCCTTCACAGGCAGATTTTTGAATCGTTCGGCCGCGCCTGTCCAACCTCGCCCTGCGGTCTGTACCATTCTCATCGGCTCGTTGTTCAAAACGGCGGGGGCATGCCCGAAAAAGCGCCGCCGGACGAGGGCATATCAACTGAAAACGGCCGCTTTCTGGCTTTTACCCGATTGGAGGAGGGCTGGTCTCTCGGCTTTTACGCCGAAAATGAGAAACAGGCTCTGGAAATGCTCCAGCTTCTGGCCTCCATCCACGAACTGGTGTTGCAAAACCAGAAGCTCTATGTCGTTCGCGGCAACGCACAGGATAAGATTTCGCTGCTGCTAAATCGGCTTTTTTCGCTCAACACCCCGGATGACATCGCCTATACCGCCATCGCCGCGTTGAACCTCGGCTACGACATGACGCTGCCGCGCACCATCTGCCTGTTCACCTTGGCCGCGCAGGATGACGAAGGCGCTGTCTCCGAGGGCACGCTGCATTCTGTCATCAACCTCATCCGCAGTCAGCGCTCTATCGGCGCGCAGGATCTCGTCGGTTCGATCAACAGCGACCAGATCGCGCTATGCAAAACGCTGTCCAATCCATCCCAGCCCGTTCAATCGCAGATGCGTCCCCTGCTGTCTTCCCTCTGCGCCTCCATTCTGGATTTGCACCATATCGTGATTCAGGTTGGCGTCGGCGATGTCATTCGTTCCATCTCCGATTACAGCACGCAGTTTCTGGATATCCGCCAGATGCTTCGCTGCCGCACACTGTTCAACTCGCCCAAAACCATCCATTTCATCTCCGATTTTCAAACTGAAATGGCCATTTTCAAAATCCCGTCCGCGCAGTTGGATCACTTTCTAATTGAAAAACTTGAAATTCTGGAGCATCTGCCTCAGTTTCTTGAAACCGTCGAAGCGCTGTTTTCCTGCAATATGAACATCAACGATACGGCGGAAATGCTGTTCGTCCATCGAAACACCGTGCTTTTTCGCGTCAATCGCATCAAAAAGCTGCTATGCCTTGACCCCTTGCACAACGATGCGGATCGAGCGACGCTCTCCCTATTGTATATGTATTCCAAAGTGAAACAGATCACATCGCCAAGCTGATCCTCGTCCCTCTTTTCACATTCACCCCCGTTTCTACATCGTTTCTCAGATATTCAGACCTCAGGAAAGGAACAATGCCATGAATACAACCATTTCCCTCCCTTACGGCAAAGGCGCGCTCACGCTGAACGTGCCGGAAGAAAACCTCAAAGCCGTGATGCACAGCAGCATCGCCGCATACACCGCCGAAAAAACGCAGGCCGAGCTGGTCGAAGACGCCATTGCGCATCCTCACAGCGGTCTGCCGCTGCGCGAGCGCGTTCGCGGCAAAAAGAAGGTCGTCGTCATATCCAGCGATCATACGCGCCCCGTCCCCAGCCGCCTGCTGATGCCCATCATTCTGCGGGAAATCCGCACCGGAAATCCGGAAGCCGATATTTCCATCCTCGTGGCCACAGGCTGCCACCGCGCTCCGACGAAGCAGGAGCTTTTGGATCGCTACGGTGAGGACATCGTCGCCCATGAGCGCATCGTCATCCATAACGCGGACGACAACGACAGTCTTGTGGATTTGGGCCTTATGGCTTCCGGCAACCGCCTGCTGCTCAACCGCGTCGCTTACGAAGCGAATTTCCTGATGGCCGAAGGCTTTATCGAGCCGCATTTCTTCGCCGGCTTCTCCGGCGGACGCAAGGCCGTTCTGCCGGGCGTAGTCGGCCGCGCCACCACCATGTTTAACCACTGCGCTGCCAACATCGACAATCCCGGTGCGCGAACCGGCCTGCTCGATCACAACCCCATCCATATGGACATGTGTGAGGGCGCGCAGAAAGCCGGATTGGAATTTATCCTCAATGTCGTGCTCAACGCCAAAAAAGAAGTCATCGGCGCGTTCAGCGGCGATCTGGACGCGGCGCACCAGGCCGGCGTGAGCTTCATCCGCCAGCTGTGCCGCTGCAAGGCCGAGCCGGCGGATATCGTCGTCACGACAAACGGCGGCTATCCGCTCGACCAAAACATCTATCAGGCCGTCAAAGGCATGTCCACCGCCGAACGCACGTGCAAGCCGGGCGGCGTCATCATCATGGTTTCCGAATGCTGCGACGGACACGGCGCGCCCGCTTTCTATGAAACCTTTGCCAGCGACCCCAGCAACGAACACATCATGGCGGCCATCCGCAGCCACAGCGCCGCGCAGACCGTGCCCGACCAGTGGCAGTCCCAGATTTTCCTGCGCATCCTGCTGAATTTCCGGGTCATCTTCGTCAGCAGCGCGCCGAAGGACATGGTGGAAGCCCTCCACATGATTTACAGCCCGAATCTCGACGACGCGCTTCAAAAGGCGTTCGCGCTCACCAGCCCAGACGCATCCGTAACCGTCATTCCGGACGGCGTATCCACTCTGATTGAATAAAGGAGTCGTTCTCATGGATCTTCGTTCCACTGCTTCCGCTATCATTGATGCCGCGCTGCAATCCGCCCAGCCGGATGAAGCCGTCAGGCGCGCGCTCGACGCCCATCCGCTCCGCGGCGACGTCTATCTGGTCGCCATCGGCAAAGCAGCCTGGCAAATGGCTCGCGCCGCCGTCGGCTGCCTGCCCGTCAAGGATGGCGTGGTCATTACCAAATACGGTCACGCCGCGGGGGATCTTCCCGGCGTTCGCATCTTTGAAGCCGCGCATCCCGTTCCGGACGCCAACAGTTATCGCGCCACGCAGGCCGCCATCGATCTGGTCGCTTCCCTGCGCGCAGAGGATACCGTGCTCTTTCTCGTTTCGGGCGGCGGCTCGGCTCTCTTTGAAAAGCCGCTCGTCCCCGATGAAGAAATGGCCGATATCACCCGTCAGCTGCTCGCCTGCGGTGCGGATATTCAGGAAATCAACACCCTCCGCAAGCGCCTTTCCGCTGTCAAGGGCGGCAAATTCGGCGAATTGTGCAAGCCTGCGCGCGTCTTTTCCATCGTACTCTCCGACATCATCGGCGATCCGCTGGATATGATCGCTTCCGGCCCCGCTTATCCGGACAGCTCCACAACCGCGGACGCGCTGGCCATCATTCAAAAATACCAGCTCAAGCTCTCCGATCAGGCCACGCAGCTGATGCAGACGGCTCTGCCCGCATCGCTTGACAACGTGGAGACCGTCGTCACCGGAAGCGTCCGCCAGCTCTGCCGCGCTGCCTCCGAGCAATGCGAACGCTTAGGGATTGAACCTCGCTTCCTCACTGCCAGCCTAAACTGCGAAGCGCGCGAAGCCGGGCGCTTCCTCGCCGCCATCGCCAAGGATCACGCCGATACGGATCACCCCATCGCGTATATCCTCGGCGGAGAAACCGTCGTACATCTGACGGGGCATGGCAAGGGCGGCCGCAACCAGGAGCTGGCGCTCGCGGCGGCCGAAGGAATCGCAGGGCTTTCGAACGTCGCTGTCTTCTCCGTCGGTTCGGACGGCACAGACGGCCCGACCGACGCGGCGGGCGGTTATGTAGACGGTTCAACCAAAGCCGCGTTGGATGCGCAGGGCATTTTCATCGCCGATGTGTTGGCCGATAACGACGCTTATCACGCGCTCAAGCGCACGGACGGCCTGATTTTCACCGGGCCGACCGGCACAAACGTCAATGATCTGAGCGTGCTGCTGATTGATCGGCCATAAACGCATCACAAATAAGCCCGAATGATTTTTCAATCCGGGCTTCATTTTTTATGACATCAAATCAAGGGACTTCGACCCCGTGCGGAGGAATTTCACATGGCTATTATGAATGTTCTGTCTCAGATGATTTCATTGTTTATGATGATGTTTATCGGCTTTCTCGCGGCCAAGGTTAGGCTGATCGAGCCGGATTTCCGCCGCAAGCTCTCTTCTCTGGTGCTCAACACCGCCTGTCCCTGCATCATCGTCTCCTCCGCACTGAAAAGCGGCGGTGCGCCAAGCGCTATGGTGGCTACGCTCGGCGTGAGCGTCGTATTCTACGCCGTTATGATCGTTTTGGCCTTTCTGCTGGTGCATATCGTTCCCACGCCCCCGGCCGAGCGTCGGCTGGATCAGTTGATGCTCGTGTGCACCAATCTCATTTTCATGGGCATTCCCATCATCCAGTCGTTTTACGGCGCAGAAGGCGTTTCGCTGCTGTCCATGTTCATTCTGCTGTTTAACTTTCTGGTCTTCACCTACGGCGTGATGATGGTTGGCGGCAGCGACATCAAGCTCAAACAGCTCTGCAATCCAGGTGTTTTCTCTGCGCTGCTTGCCCTCTTCTTCGGCGTGACCGGCTTACGCCTGCCCGCTCCGGTGGAAAACACCCTGTCGACAATCGGCGCTGTCAACACGCCGCTGGCCATGATGATCATCGGCGCATCTTTGGCTCACAGCGATATCCGCGCAGCCGTTTCCAATCCCCGGCTGTACCGCGTCTCCCTGCTTCGCCTGATTCTCATTCCGGTTATAATCATGGGTCTTGTCTCCGTGCTGCCGATTGATCGAATACTCGCGGGCATTTGTGTCATCGTCTCCGCCATGCCCATTGCCAGCAACTGCGGCATGCTCTGCGACGTTTATACGCCGCAGGATATGACAGCTTCCCACGCCATCATCATTTCAACCCTGATGAGTGCCATCACTCTGCCTGTCATCGTTGTGCTGATGGGCGTGGTCGGGTTGGCGTAAAAAGATATATAGAATTATCAGTCTGTTTTCGTTCAGACTGCAGAGATTTCTAACTCTCGGAGTGCTGTCTGCGCTGCTTCAATCTCAACTTGCTCCAGTTCCTTCCGATTGACCGCCGTTTCCATCGCGTCCTCAACCGAAACCCGTCCGTCCGACATGCGCGGCAGCGCGTCAGGGATGACCTTGCGTGTCCAGTATCGGATGCGATTCAGCTCTGCTAATTCAGCTTTGACTTCTTCGAGTTTGGGAAGAAGGGCTTCGCGCTCCGCTTCAAGCTGTGCGCGCTCTGTTTTCAGCGCCGCGCGCTGCTCCTTACCGAGAGGAGACGCAAGCTCCAGCGACTTCATGAGCTTTTTGCGCAGCCAGATCGCTTTTTGCAGTCGGCTCAATTCGTCGCCGTGTTCGGCCTTGAACTTTTCTCGCTTGCCATTCCAGTGAATGCTTTCGTATTCCTGCTGAATCGGCTTCAATTCTCGGATGGTTTGAATTGCGCCAAACAGCGCGTCGATGTCGCGGATTCTACGTTCCTTTGCCGTGGATTCCGCCTTGATTTTGGAAAATGTCCGTTGAGTTTCGGCAATGTATTGTCCGAGCTGACCAACCGTGTAAAGCTCGTGATTCGAGAGGAAGGAAACCGCCTTGAAGCCGTCCTTCAAATCATGGACAGCGCCTTTTTCCTGCGCATAGCGATTCCATGTTTCGCGCCCTTCCTTTCGCATATCCAAATAGGCGGTAATTACGTCGCTCAGCGGGTAATCATCCGGGCTTCCGATGATCTGCTGGCGGCTGACAGCTTTTCGTAAATCATCCAGCCAAGCGCCAATGCCGCGAACGGTTTTCTGCAACGAAGCCAGCATCTTATTCACGCTGATGATCTTTCGATTTTCGTCGCCGCGTTCGCTGGAAACGCCCTTGCGTTCCAGCGCGGAAGCGGTCGGGCCGAGATGCTTTTGCGGCAGGCGATCCTCAACGCCCTGTCGCTCAAGAGAACGCATATCGACGCGCTCTGCTCGACCCGCTGCTTCGAGCGCCGCGTTTTGTGCCGTCGCCCAATCCTGCCGCCAGATTTCGCCGTACCTGCGCTCGTTCCAATCGACGGTATTCACCTTGACGCGCTTCCAGCTTCCGTTCGGCGTGCGGATGCGGTTTCCATTTTCGTCGAGCGCATAGACGTTTTTCGATTTGGGCAGCCACTTGCCGTTTTCGTCCATCGCGCGAAGCGTCAGCATGATGTGAACATGCGGGTTGCCGTCGCCCTTGTCGTGATAGAAGAAATTGCAGACCATGCCCTTGTCCACAAATTCCTTTTGACAGAAATCGCGGACGAGGGCAAGGTTCTGCTCGTCAGTCAGTTCGCGCGGCAAGGCAAAGAGCATCGAACGCGCCGTCTGCGCGTTGACGCTCGTTTCCGCTGCGTCCACCGCGTTCCAAAGCGTCTGCGGATCGGCATACGCTCTCGGCGCGTTGGGCGGCAGCATGACTTCAACCTGCTTCACGCGCGATGAGCTGCTGTGCGGATATTTCCAGCAGCACTCGTATTCGGAATACTTCTTTTCGCCTGAATAATATGCGCAGGAAGCCATGCAGGATTGACCTTTTCCGCGGCTGATGATCTTAAAGCTCCCCGTCGGGCAGGGCATGGTTTCACCTCCGTTTCTCGGCGCAAAGCGCCGTCATGGGGTGGCCGATGCAATCAGCGCAAGGGCTTGCCCCTGTTGATGCCGAAGGCATCGAGCGCCCCGCAGGGGCCTTCGGAAAACGCACGGCGCATCGAAGATGCGTATAAGTGCGCCCACTCACGGGATGGGGCTGTTTCGCTGCCTTGAGCTGCTGCTCGGCTTTTCGTTTCTGCGCTTCGGCTTTCTGCTGCATCGCAAGCAGTTTTTCGATTCGTTCAGACGCCATCTTTTTCCACCTTCGTTTCTTTTTTGTGTGTTTCGTTCCACGTTTCAAGTTCCATTTTTCCTTCATCGCTTTCGTAATACTTTTGAATCATCGGCAGCATGACACGAGCGATACGTTCAATCGCTGCATCGGGAATATCCATACCGCTGCTGGACGGATTAAGAATCTTCTTTTCGGGCATCCTTTACGCCTCCGTTGCGAATATGCTTATCCATCCAGCAAATGAGATCGGGTTTTGTGACCAGCTTTCTTCCGCCAATCTGGAGCGTCGGAAAGTCCTTTTGATTCAGCAGGGTATACGCGCCGGATTTAGATATGGAAAGTGCGTGTGCCAGCGCTTTAGCATCCAATACGTCGGGCAGATCATTAAAAAGCTCATTCATTCAAGAAATTCCTCCTTTTCGGGTAAAAGAAAAACCACTGTCGTCCTGACAATGGCTTTGAGAGAAATGAAATTGAGGTTACTCGTTTTCCACATATTTTTGAAAGTGTTCGGCAATCTGTTTTCGCCTTTTCACCACCGCGCTGTGGTTCTTAAAACCAACCTTTTCAGCAATCTTCTGATCGGTCATGCCCTGCATTTTGAGGTTCAGAATCTCGCGGTCGCGCTCCGACAAGGTTTCCATAAAGCTCTTGAGCCGCAGCTCATTCAGCACTTCATGCTCGAATTCTCCGTTTGGATCGGCGATATCCTTCGTCCCATCTTCACATTCTTCCTGCATCTGCTCCATCGAGACGGGCGTTCCCACATTGGTCCGCGTATGATGCCACTTTCGATAGCTGTCGATTCGTTCGCGGCTGACGCGCGTCTCATCGAAATCCTCCACCGTGCGATTGAGCCACAGTTCATCAATCATCGGCTGCCAATCCTGCTCCTCGATGATTTTTAACGTCAGGGTACAAACCAGCGCATCAAATTGCGCCGTCGTGCACCATGAAAATTCCATGCCCGGACGCAAACAAAGCAGGCGGGAAAATGTGAGAATCTGATCGTCTTCCAGCTTTTTTCGGATATGATTCATGATGGTATACGCCAAGCGCCAGAGCGGGAAATTGCCGGAGTAATAGTTGATATTGGTCGGCATCCATTTTCGCTTCCCGTTTTTATCCGGCACCAGAAAACAATTCCAGATCGCCCAAGCATACGAATCCCAAATCATTTCCAGAAAAGCGTCGCTGTTCACCAATTCATCGTACTGATTGGTATTCCAGATTGCATAGGGACAGCGCGGAAGGGACAGATAGACGCTTCGCTTTTGTACATATTCCTTTGGCAGCAGATAGAACATGGGCAGCCACGATTTATAGGTGGTCAGGCATACCTCCACTTTACCATCTGATCTTTTTGTAGCAAACGGTTCTGCTGTAAAGGGGGACTGATTCTCCATCTCGCTCACCTCGCCTTCAAATCATTATGGAAAACAGTACCTCTATCCATACACGACACAAACATGCTTCGATTGTTCCATCTGTTTCAAATTTTTCAAAAAATCTCTGTACTATACAAAAAGAAAAACCTGCCTTATTGTCATATTATAGCAGGAACGGAAAGGCCGGAAAAGATGCAAAGATGATTTCCTCGTGACAGGAAACAGAACAAACCATGAACAATGCTCATATCAGACATATTCAAAATCTTTTTGGCAAATGCAATTTTTAAGAGTTGACTAATTTCATAAAATGATTTATGATAGAGCCATCAACTCACAGGAGCGTGTGTACATGGAAATTGTCGGTCAACGTCTGAAAGCGCTGCGCGAGAGCATGGGAATTTCACAGGCAAAGATTGCGTTGCTTCTGGATTCCAAACAACCCAACATCAATCGTTTTGAGCATAATCAATCCGAGCCGCCGCTTGCGCTGCTCTGCCGCTATGCTGATTTCTTCGACGTGTCGCTGGATTATATTCTCGGACGCACCGATCAGCCGCAGGGAAAGCTGTACGAATACAAGCCAACCTATTCTCCTGAACGGGAGGACATGCGGCGCTTTATCGAGATGTGCTTTGATCCTGCGTCGCCTGCAAATGCCAAGTTGAAAGAAACTTTATTACGAATGGCTGAAGGTGAAAATCCATGAGTAGGAAAACATCTTCCATCCTCGTTCAAGACGTTCCCGTTACCGTCATGAGCATCGACCAGCGCGATTATATCAGCCTGACCGATATGGCAAAAGCGCGGACGGATGCAGGGCGGGCAGCGGATGTCATTAAAAACTGGCTGAGAGCGCGTTCAACCTTGGAGTTTCTCGGCACTTGGGAAATCATGTACAACCCCGATTTCAAAGTGGTCGAATTCGACCACTTTAAGAGCGAAGCCGGGCTGCATACGTTCACTTTGAGCGCCAAGGAATGGATTGAAAGCACGCACGCAATCGGCATGTATGTGCAAGCCGGACGATACGGCGGCACTTACGCACATAAGGATATTGCCTTTGAGTTCGGCTCTGCAATCAGCCCGATCTTCAAGCTCTATCTGCTGAAAGAATACCAACGGTTGAAGGATGAAGAAAACGACCGTCTCAAGCTGGAATGGGATGCAAAACGCTTCCTGTCCAAAAATAACTACCTGATTCACACGGATGCCATCAAAAACTATGTGCTGCCGCAAAGCAATCATTCCAAATCAACCGAATGGCTGGTCTATGCGGACGAAGCGGATTTGCTGAACGTCGCTTTGTTCGGCTGCACAGCCAAGGAATGGCGCGACGCAAACCCTGTTCTTGCTGCCAAGCAGAATATTCGAGATTTCGCTTCCATCGCTCAATTGACTGTCCTTTCCAATCTGGAAACCCACAACGCAGAAATGATCAAGCAGGGCATCGACAAAGCAGAGCGCTTTGACCGTTTGAAACAGATTGCCGGGTATCAGCTGCGTGTATTGACCGAGGCAGAAGCCATTCAAAAACTGCCCAAAGGAAATGATAACGAATGAAAGCCGTCATTTACGCCCGCTACTCCTCCGATAATCAACGCGAGGAAAGCATCGAAGGTCAAATTCGAGAATGTACGGAATACGCTGTTCGAAATGACATCACGATTCTTTCCAGCTATGTCGACCGCGCCTTATCCGCCAGAACTGCTGATCGTCCCGAATTTCAAAGGATGATTGCGGATAGCGAAAAGGGACTGTTCGATGTAGTGCTTGTCTGGAAACTCGATCGTTTCTCTCGTGATCGCTATGACAGTGCACATTACAAGCATATTCTGAAAAAGAACGGCGTCCGCGTTATTTCAGCCCGCGAAAATATTTCCGAAGGGCCGGAAGGCATTATCCTTGAATCTATGCTGGAGGGCTATGCCGAGTACTATTCCGCGGAGCTATCCGAAAAGATTCAGCGCAGGCAGAAGGAAAATGCGCTCAAATGCCGCAGTAATGGCGGCAATATTCCACTTGGATACATCGTCGGCACAGATGGTGTGCTGGCCGTTGATCCGCTGACCGCACCACTGGTTGCCGAAATCTTTACGCGCTATGAAAGCGGTGAAACGATTAAAGCCATTGCCGATTCGCTGAACAAGCGCGGATTTCGCACCAGAAAAGGCTCTGCTTTCCGTGTCGCCAGTCTGAGTCTCATTCTAAAAAACAGAAAGTACATCGGTGAATACAAATACGCCGACACCGTTATTCCAAACGGAATTCCTGCCATTATCAATCCAGATTTGTTCGAGCGTGTGCAGGAACGGATGCTGACCAATAAAAAAGCGCCTTCCAGAACAAAGGCTGACGAAGATTATCTGCTGACAACCAAGCTCTTCTGCGGCGACTGCGGCAGGCTGATGGCAGGCGAATGTGGCACCAGCGGCACAAACGGCGTCAAGTATTACTACTACAAGTGCGGCGGCGCAAAACGCAAGCTGGGCTGTAAACGCAAGACTGTCAAAAAGCGCTGGATTGAACGTGCTGCCGTGGTTACGACCGTTGAACGGGTTTTGCAGGACGCGGAAATCAACCGCATCGCTGACGCGATTGTTGCTTTACAGGATAAAGAAGATACAACCATTCCGGCTCTGCGTGAACAGCTCAAAGAATGTGAAAAGGGCATTGAAAATATGCTCAACGCCATTCAGATGGGCATTTTAACTGCTTCCACCAAGACAAGGCTTGAGGAACTGGAAGCCCGTCAAAACAAGCTGAAACTCAGTATCATGCAGGCAGAACTGCAAAAACCGAAGTATACCAAAGAACAAATCGTCAGCTGGATCAATCGCTTCAAGTACGGCGATGTAGACGACACCGAATACCAGAAACAGATTATCGACACATTCATCAACGCAACCTACGTCTTTGACGATAAGCTGGTTTTCACCTACAACTTCAAAGACGGCACAGAAACCGTTCCTCTGAAAGCCGTCGAAGATGCGTTTGGTTCGGATCTAACTCAGGTTGCTCCACCCTAATTTGTCTGAAAACGTCAGTTTTCAGACTTTTTTCTTATCTTTTTTTAATCCGTCTAAAAAGAAAAAACAAAGACGCTGCCAAGCCAAAAACTTGCCAGCGTCCCATTTTATGCCCGGCCCTTATTCTCCGGCCGTGATATCCTTACCGAAATACTTTTCGGAAATGCGCGTCAATTCGCCTTCCGCGCGCAGCTCATCGATCGCCTGATTGACCGCCGCCAACAGGCTGGTGCTGTCCGCTTCTTTGCGAATCGGCATCGCCACCTGGGAAGCTTCGTCCGTCAGCGCAACGACCTTGAGATTTGCATCCGGATGGACGTTCATGTAATCGTAAAAGCTGACCTCGGCATTGAGCGTCGCATCCGCGCGTCCGGAAAGCACCATCGCCAGCGTTTCATCCAGCGTATCCACGCCCATCGCCGTCGCGCCATAGCTCTCCGCCAGCAGCATATACGTGCTGGAAATGGAATTGGCCGTGCGCTTGCCCGCCAAATCCTCAAAGCTCGCAATATCCTCGCGGTCGCCGCGGACGATCAACGCCGTGCGGATGTAACCATACGGCGTAGAAAAATCATACTTCATCGCGCGCTCGTCGGTCACTTCCACGCCGTTGGCGGCCATGTCATAGCGGCCCGCGTCCAGACCCGCGAAAATGCCGTCCCACTCGGTCTCCACAAACTTCGCCGTCACGCCCAGCTTCGCCGCGACGCCCTGCGCCACTTCCACATCAAAGCCGACCAGCTGGTCGTTCTCGTCGTGATACGTCCACGGCGCCCACGCACCCTCCGTCGCCACAACGATTTCGCCCTTTTGCCGAATGCGCGCAAGCAGGTCGTTTTCCTCCGCATACGCGGCGGACAGCAGCAGCACAAGCGCCGACAGAATCATCATGATCTTTTTCATCGTACTGTCTCCTTTCAGAAAGACGGGCGTCTCATGCGCGCCTATATCAACAGAATACTGTACTTAGGCGGGAAGTCCAGAAACCTCAGGTTTCTGGCAGGGTATGGGACGGATTCCCATCGTCCCCCAACAGCCGCAGAAACGCCTTTGTCCGCTCCTGCTGCGGATGTTCAAAGAAAGCTTTCGGCTCGTTTTCCTCGACGATCACGCCGCCCTCCATCAGCACCACACGGCTGGATACGTTCCTGGCAAAGCCCATTTCATGCGTGACGACCAGCATCGTCATGCCCTCGGCCGCCAGATTCCGCATGACGGCAAGCACCTCGCCCGTCAGTTCCGGGTCAAGCGCGCTGGTCGGCTCGTCGAAATAGATGATCTCCGGTTCGGTCGCCAGCGCCCGCGCAATCGCCACGCGCTGCTGCTGACCGCCGGAAAGCTCGCTCGGATACGCTTCCGCTCGATCCGCCAGACCAACCTTTTGCAGCATCGACAAGCCGATTTTCCGCGCTTTGGCTTTGTCCATCTTCCGCGCGATGACCAGCCCCTCGGTCACGTTCTGCAAGGCCGTCCGGTTTGCGAACAGGTTGTAATTCTGAAAGACAAACGCCGTCTTTCGGCGAATGCGCGCGATCTCCTTCTTTCCCGTGTGTGCCAGATCAAACGTCTCGCCATCGAAGGTCATGGCGCCGCCATCCGCCGTTTCAAGGAAATTCAGACAGCGGAGCAGCGTCGTCTTGCCCGATCCGCTTGGGCCGAGAATCGCCACCACGTCGCCGCGGTTCACCGAAAGGCTCACGTCGCGCAGCACATCCGTTTCGCCGAACGCTTTTTTGACGTGCTCCACATGCAGCATCATTTCGCGCGCCTCCTTCCGCCGTAAACCGCCAGCTTCTTTTCGCCCCAGCGCTGCACAAAGGTCAGCACCGTCGAAAACATCAGGTAGACCACCGCGACTTCGCAGTACAGCGGCAGCATCTCATAAGTGCGCGCCGCAATGCGTTGCGTCGCCATAAACATTTCCATCACGGTGATGTTCGAGGCCAGCGACGTATCCTTCACCATCGCAATCAGCGAGTTAGACAGCGGCGGGAACGCGGTGCGCAGCGCCTGCGGCAGCACAATGCGCCGCATGATCTGCATATAACGCATGCCGACGCAGTAGCCCGCCTCGATCTGCCCGACCGGAACGGATTCCAGCGCCGCGCGCATCGTCTCCGCGCAGTATGCGCCCTCGTTGACGGCGAACACGAGCACCGCCGCCGGGAACGGGTCGAGCAGAATGCCCACGTCCGGCAGGCCGTAAAACACGACGAACAGCTGCACCAGCAGCGGCGTGCCGCGCACGACCCAGATGTAAAACCGGGCAATCTGCGAAAGGACTTTGACATGCGCAAACTGAATCAGCGCGACGGCGGTCGCAATGACCATCGCAATGGAAAACGAAATGACGGTCAGCGGGATCGTCATCGTCAGGCCGGGCAGCAGAATTTTCGGAAAAGAATCGAGTAAAAGGGCAATCAGGCGTTCGTTCATCGGGGCTCCTCCACATACAGAAGATAGACGTATCTTACACCCTAAAGTTAAGTTTAAGTCAAGCCCCGCATGCGTTTTTTTCGGCTCAGTTTTAAAAAAAAGGTATCCGGTCAATGGAAACGCATTTACGCCTCCTGCCCCAGTTTTCGATAAACAGTGCAGAGCATGGTGATGTAGCAGGCCAGACCGCCGACAATGTTGGAAACCGGCTCGGCCAGAAACACGCCCATCGTGCCAAAGCCCATCATCGGCAGCAGCAGCGTCAGCGGCACGACAATGACCACCTTGCGCAGCAGCGAAAACGTGATGGCATGCTTCGCCCAGCCCAGCGATTGAAAAACGCTCTGCCCGCAGAACTGAAAGCTCTGGAAGAAGAAGCCCGCAAAATACACGCGGAGCATTTTCACGCTGGCCTCGACCAGCGCTCCATCCGGCGTAAACAGTTCGCACAAAATCCGCGGCTGGAACATCGAAAACAGCCATGCGCAGAAGGTATAAAGCATGCCCACGGCGGACATGAACCAAATGCCGTCGCGCACGCGCTTCATCTGCCGCGCGCCGTAGTTGTAGCTGAGCACCGGACGCGCACCCTCGGTGACGCCGCTGACCGGCAGGGTGAACACCTCGCGGATGGAGTTGATGACCGTCATCACGCCGACATAGAGATCGCCGCCGTAGATCGAGAGCATTTTGTTGCAGGCGACCTGCACCAGCGAGTTGGTGAATTTCATGATGAACCCCACCACGCCGAGGCTCAAAATATCCTTCAGCAGATCCGTACAGACATGCACCTGCCGGATTTGCAGCGGCAGAATCGACTTCGGGCCGGACAGGAAGCGGAGCACCCAGATGCAGCTGACTGCCTGGCTGATGACCGTCGCCACCGCCGCGCCCGTCACGCCCATGTGAAACACATAGATGAACAACGGATCGAGCACAAGGTTCATCGCCGCGCCGAGCACCGTCGTCATCATGCCCACCTTCGGACGCCCCTGCGCGTTGATGAAAGGATTCAGGCCCGTCGCCAGCATGGTGAACGGCGTGCCGAGCAGATAGACCTTCAAATATGCGTCCGCATAGACAAACGAATCCTCGCTCGCGCCGAAGAGAAACAGCAGCGGCCGCTTGACGGCGTAGCAAAGCGCCATCAGCGCCAGCGACGAAACCAGCAGCAGCGAATACACCGTGCCTTGAATCTGCAAAGCGCGCGGCTCATCCTTCCGCCCGCGCGCCATCGCGAAAATCGGCGCGCCGCCCGAACTGTACAGGCTGGTGAACGCCGCCACGATGGAAACGATGGGGAAAATCAGGCCGACGCCGGTCAGCGCCAGCGTGTTGCCATCCGGCAGGTGGCCCAGAAAAACGCGGTCTACAATGTTGTAGAGCAGCTGCACAATCTCCGCCAGGGTGAGCGGAATCGCCTGCGCCATGATGCGCGAGCCGACGCTGCCCTGTGAAAAATCCGCCGTATTCTGCTGATTCAAAGGTGTTTCCTCCATTTTCCGCCGATCTGCCGCACGTTGTTTTTCCAGACGCTGACGGCGGCCAGCGCGCGGCCGTTCTGCCGCATGCGCGAAACCTTTTCGCCCTCGCCCGCCCACTCAAAGCCGAAGCTCATCAGGATGACATACGGCGTTTCGCCCGCAAAAGCCACGCTCACCGCGTCGCACTTTTTCGTGATGTCGGCGATTCCGTCCTTCGCCGCCCTGTCCGCACAGCTCATGCCTGCGCCTCCAGCTTCTCGCAGCCGCGCAGCATCGCGCTTCTGGCGCGCGGATTGCGCTCGACTTCCTCGGCATCCGGCTTGACGCCGCCGCCGCCCAAAACGCGCACAACCGGTTTTTTGCCGCAGATGCAGACCGGGATCTTCGGCGGGCAGGTGCAGGGGTTCGCCAGTCGGCGGAACGTCTGCTTGACAATTCTGTCTTCCAGCGAATGGAACGTCAGCACCGCCAGACGGCCGCCGGGATTCAGCAGATCCGTCATGTCTTCCAGCGCCTTTTTGAGCGGGTCAAGCTCGTCGTTGACCGCGATGCGGAGCGCCTGAAACGTGCGGCGCGCGCTGTGGCCGTTATCCTGCATGCGCACTTTTTTGGGAATGGCCGCGTCCACGCACGCCACCAGATCGCCCGTCGTTTCCAGCGGTTTCTGCGCACGGTGCTCGCAGATGATCTGCGCGATGCGCACCGCCCACTTCTCCTCCGAATACTCGCGCAGAATGCGGGCGATGTCCTCCGCGCTCCACGTGTTGACGATTTCGCGCGCCGTCAGCGCCTGATCCTGATCCATGCGCATATCCAGCGGCGCGTCCGCATGGTAGGAAAAACCGCGCTCGGCGGTATCCAGCTGATAGCTGCTCACGCCGAGGTCGATCATCATGCCGTCGATTTTCGTCACGCCGCGGGCCGCCAAAAGCGCTTTGACGTCGTGGAAATTGCCCTTCACCGCCGTGAAGTTGCCCGCCGCGCCCAGCCGCTCCGTTGCCGCCGCCAGCGCGTCGTTGTCGCGGTCGATGCCGTAGAGATGGCCCGTGCCGTTCAGCCGGCGCAGGATCTCCGCGCTGTGGCCGCCGCCGCCCAGCGTGCCATCCACATAGATGCCGCCCTCGCGGACATTCAGCATATCCACCGTGGGCATGAGCATCACGCTCACATGTTCAAAATTCATGGGTTACTCCTTTTATTCCGCATTTCAAGCCATATGTTTTCAAATCAACCCGTTTCAATCGCGGAATGCTTCGCATTCTGCTCTGAAACTGTGTTTCTTTGATCAGAATATTGGGGCTTTGCCCCAAGCTCCACAAGGAAACTGAGTTCCCTTGACCTTCCGCTTCGCGGCTATATAAGCCTTTTAGGAGAGAAGTCCAGAAACCTCAGGTTTCTGGCAGGGTTTGGGACAGAGTCCCAACGTTTCCCCTTTCCTTTCTCAGCAAGGTGCGCATTTCGCCGATCAGATAGAGCGAACCCGCGCAGACCACATTGCCTTCCGGCCCAGCCAGGCGGCGCGCCTCTTCCAGCGCGTCTCTCACATGCGTGCGCGCATAGGCACGAAGCCCTTGCGCTTCAAACGCCCTGGCCAGCTCCTCTGCGGGCATCGCGCGCGGGATATTGGGCTGGGTGCAGACGACGCAGCGCACGCGCGGCGCGAGCCGCTGGCACATCTTTTCCGTCTCCTTATCGCGCATCATCGCGCTGATGAGCACGGTATTCTCCTTCGGCATCCATTTATCCAGATATCCGCAGAGCGCGCGCACGCCGGGATCGTTGTGCGCGCCGTCGAGCAGCACATGGCCGAAATATTCCAGCCGCCCCGGCCAATGCACGTCGGCCAGCCCCGCGCGAACGGCGCTCGTCGGGATCTTCATTCCCTTCTTTTTGAGCGCCAGCAGCGCCCCCAGCGCCGCGCAGGCGTTGTCCGCCTGATGCCTGCCGCAGAGGGAGACGGTCAGCCCCTTGAGTCGTTCGCCGCCGAAGGCCGCGTCAAATTCAATCTGCTTACGCTGCTCTCTGACGTTTTCCGCCGTCA
Source organism: uncultured Eubacteriales bacterium (assembly GCA_900542445.1). Lineage (GTDB taxonomy): Bacteria > Bacillota > Clostridia > Christensenellales > Aristaeellaceae > Ventricola. The sequence goes on from UQNN01000008.1 coordinate 55,518, forward strand.
ATTCGACGACAGGCAGTTCCATCCCCTTCGCCGCCGCCAGCAGCACGCCGCGCGCGGCCTTTTCCTGCCTGCCCAGCACGACGGGCACGCCGGGCTTCATGATACCCGCTTTTTCCAGCGCAATCTGTTCGATCGTATCGCCAAGCAGCTGCATGTGATCCATGCCCACTTCGGTAATGACGCTGACGGCGGGGCGGATGATATTCGTCGGGTCAAGCCGCCCGCCGAGGCCGACTTCGATCACCGCGACATCGACTTTTTCTTTTTCAAAGCAGCAGAAGGCAAGCGCCGTGCCCAGCTCGAACTCGGTGACGTGCACGCCCTCTTTTTCGCATTCCTCCACCGCGGGCCAGACGCTTTCCACCAGTGCGGCCAACTTTTCGCCCGCAATGGGTTCGCCGTTCAGGCGGATGCGCTCGTTATAGACCTCGATATACGGCGACGTGTACAATCCGGTCTTATACCCCGCCGCGCGGAGCACGCGCTCGGTCATCGCGCAGCACGAACCCTTGCCGTTCGTTCCTGCGACATGCACCATCGTCAAACGCTCCTGGGGATTGCCGAGCTTCGCCATCAGGGCGCGCATATTTTCAAGGCCGTTTTTACAGCCGGTCGGGTACACGCTGTGAATTTTTTCGATTGCTTCCTGTTCCGTCATGGGGTGACCTCCTTTGAAAGGGAACGTTGGGGCGCCGCCCCAAACCCCGCCAAGAGCCTGAGGTTCTTGGATTTCCCGCTTTGGGATTGATTGCTTCACAATCAATCCCGTGCTTATTCTCGTAAAGAAAACAAACTGTTGGGCAGGGGCGCGCAGGACGCGTCCGTCTGTCACTTGAGCGCTTTCAGTCCTTCTTAGTTTAACACGAATTGCAGGCGGGCGCGACATTTTTTTACACGAACAGCAAAAAATCGCCGCCGAAGTTTCGGCGGCGATTTCCGGCGATGCAGATAACCGGATTACATATTCTTGAGGTCTTCGATTCTCGCGTTCAGCTTTTCGAGCTTATCGCGGGAGACGGCCAGCTTTTCGCGCTCCTGCTCGACGAGCTGAGCCGGGGCTTTGCTCATGAAGCCGGGGTTATTGAGCTTGGCTTCGCCGCGCTCGATATCGCGCTGCACGCTGTCGCGCTCCTTGGTCAGGCGCGCGGTCTCCTTAGCCACGTCCACGAGGTCGCCCAGCGGAATGAACAGCTCGGCCGCTTCGCTGACGGCGGAAACCGTCTTGGCCGGAGCCTCTTCATCCTGACCGAGAATCTGCATGCCGCTGGCCCAGGCAAGGCGGCCGAAGTACTCGCCCGCGCCTTCCATGGCATGTTCCCAGCCCGCCTTCGGGCGCACAATCAGGTGCGCGCGGCGGCCGACGGAGACATTCATCTCAGCGCGGAGGTTGCGGACGGCGCGGATGACGTCCATCACGCCCTCCATCTCGCGCGCCTCCTGCGGGCAGTCCATCGCGTCATCGACCTTCGGCCAGTCGGAAAGCATGATCGTGCCCTCCGTTCCGGGGATGTAGCGATACACCTCGTCGGTGATGAACGGCATGAACGGATGGAGCATCTTGAGCAGGCAGATGAGCACGTGGCGCAGCACGGCCAGCGTCGCCGCGCGGCCCTCGCCATTCAGGCTGACCTTCGCCAGCTCGATATACCAGTCGCAGAATTCGCTCCACGCGAAATCGTAAATCTTCTGCGCGGCCAGGCCGAGGTCGTAATCCTCAAAGTGCGCGCTGACCTCGCGGATGGTGTCGTTCAGGCGGGTGAGGATCCACTTATCGGCAGCGGAGAGCGTCTTGCCTTCCAAGTTCTCGGCCTCGTCGCCCATATTCATGAGCACAAAGCGGCTCGCGTTCCAGATCTTGTTGGCAAAGTTGCGGGCGGATTCCACCTTGTCGCCGGAGAAGCGCATGTCGTTTCCGGGGCTGACGCCCATGACCAGCGAGAAGCGCAGCGCGTCCGCGCCGTACTGGTCGATGACCTCCAGCGGATCGACGCCGTTGCCCAGCGACTTGCTCATCTTGCGGCCCTGCGCGTCGCGCACGAGGCCGTGAATCAGCACGGTGTGGAACGGCGGCTTGCCCATCTGCTCGATGCCGGAGAAGATCATGCGGGCCACCCAGAAGAAGATGATGTCATAGCCCGTCACCAGCACGCTGGTCGGGTAGAAATAGGCCAGATCCTCGGTCTTATCCGGCCAGCCGAGCGTGGAGAACGGCCACAGCGCGGAAGAGAACCACGTATCCAGCACGTCCTCGTCCTGCGTCAGATGCGTGCAGCCGCACTTCGGGCAGACGGTCGGCGTTTCGCGCGCGACGATGACCTCGCCGCAGTCGTCGCAATACCACGCCGGGATGCGGTGGCCCCACCAGAGCTGGCGGGAGATGCACCAGTCGCGGATGTTCTCCATCCACGTCATATAGTTCTTCGCGAAGCGCTCCGGCACGAAGCGGACCTCGCCGTTTTTGACACACTCGATGGCGGGCTTAGCCAGCGGCTCCATCTTCACAAACCACTGCTTGGAGACCATCGGCTCGATGGTCGTGTGGCAGCGGTAGCAGGTGCCGACCTCGTGTTTCAGCGGCTCGACGCTCTTGAGGTAGCCGCCCGCCTCCAAATCTTTGACGATGGCCTTGCGGGCTTCCATCGTCGTCATGCCCGCGTACTTGCCGCAGTCGATGACACGCGGCTCGCCGACGGTCGCCTTGCCGCTGGCAAAGAGCGCGTCGTTCTCCGCCTTCTCCTTCGCGCCGGTCATGTGGCCGTCGTAGGTGAACACGCGGACGATGGGCAGGTTGTGGCGCTGGCCGACCTCGAAGTCATTCGGGTCGTGCGCCGGGGTGATCTTCACCACGCCCGTGCCCTTTTCCATATCGGCATGCTCGTCGCAGACGATCGGGATTTCGATGTTCATCAGCGGCAGAATGACGTGGCAGCCGTGCAGATGCGCATAGCGCGGATCGTTTTCGTTGATGGCCACGGCGGTATCGCCCAGCATCGTCTCCGGACGGGTGGTCGCCAGCTCAAGCTGCTCGCCCGTCTCCTTGACGGTGTAGAGCAGGTGCCAGAAGTGGCCCTCCTGCTCCTGATACTCCACCTCCGCGTCGGAAATGGAGGTGTTGCAGCACGGGCACCAGTTGACCATGCGGTTGCCGCGGTAAATCAGACCCTTTTCATACAGGTTGTTGAAAACCTCCGTGACGGCCTTGCTGCATCCCTCGTCCATCGTGAAGCGTTCGCGGCTCCAGTCGCAGCTGTTGCCCATGCGGCGGGTCTGACGAACAATGCGTCCGCCGTACTCGTTCTTCCATGCCCACGCGCGGCGCAGGAACTCCTCGCGGCCCACATCATGCTTGTCCAGCCCTTCCTTGCGCATGGCTTCGACGATCTTCACTTCCGTGGCGATGGACGCGTGATCCGTGCCCGGCAGCCAGAGCGTCGGGTCGCCCTTCATGCGGTGATAGCGCGTCAGGCTGTCCTGAAGCACGCCGTCCATCGCGTGGCCCATGTGCAGCTGACCGGTGATGTTCGGCGGCGGCATCACGATGGTGAAGGGCTTTTTGCCCTCCTCGCGGTGCGCCACAAACGCGCCGGTCTCCTCCCACTCCTTGTAGAGCTCTCCTTCGATGGCCTGCGGGTTATAAACCTTGTCCATCTGAGCGGCTTTGTTTTCCATAGTCGTTTCCTTTCTATTCCATCATATGATTTCTATTCCATCATGTGATTACGCCACAAACACCATCACCGCGCCGACGACCGCCAGCGCCACGCCCAGCAGCTTCACCTGCGGCACGTCCTTCTCCCTGTGGCAGAGTCTGCCGCCAAAGAACGTCAGCAAAGCGCCGACTGCCAGCGCGCAGATGCCCGGAATCATGTTCGCCTGAAAATTCATACGCATGTCTCCCTTGTGACTCCCTCAGTCACGCCTTCGGCGTGACTAAAGGAGTAAAAAAGCAGGCCGCTTCGCCCCAAAGGACGCAGCAGCCTGCGTGGTACCACCTTATTTCACATTCTCCAAAAAGGGAATGCCTCTTTGCGCTGTATCGGGCGCACCCTGTCCCTCCAAAGCGACCTTCGGCACGCGTTCTCTCCAAGTCGCCTTGCAGCCTGTGGGCGACTCTCTCTGACGGCGGCGCGCGCTTACTCCTCTTTTTCAACGGGAACCATATACGTTAGCTATTATAGGCGGTTTTCATCGGATTGTCAACCGCATCAGAGGATATACTGCCGCATATCCATCTTTTTCGCATCCGTGCCGAGGTGTTCGGCCACATAATCGCCGTTGATGGTCACATCCACATCCGGCATGTCGCCGCCCGCGTTGAAGGAAATATCCTCCAGCATCTTTTCAAACAGCGTATGCAGGCGGCGCGCGCCAATGTCCTCTTTCGTCTCGTTTTCCAGCTGCGCGGCCTGTGCCAGCGCGTCCAGCGCGGATTCTTCAAAGTGCAGATGCACATGATCGACGGCCAGCAGCGCCTCGTACTGGCGGGTCAGCGCGTTATCCGTCTGGCTCAAAATGGCCTTGAAATCCTCGCGGGTCAGCGGCTTCAAATTGACGCGGACCGGGAAGCGGCCCTGCAATTCGGGAATGAGATCCGTCACCTTGGCGACGTGGAACGCGCCCGCCGCGATAAAGAGCATGTAATCCGTCTTCACCACGCCGTATTTCGTGTTCACCGTGCTGCCCTCGACGATCGGCAGAATGTCGCGCTGCACGCCTTCGCGGCTCACGTCCGGCCCGTTGGTGGAGCGCCCGGCCACCTTGTCGATTTCATCGATGAAGATGATGCCGTCCTGCTCGGCGCGGCGAAGCGCTTCTTCCGTCACCGCGTCCATGTCGATCAGTTTGTCTTCCTCCTCGGCAACCAGCAGGCGGCGCGCGTCGGCGACCTTCATGCGGCGCATCTTCGTCTTTTTGGGCATCATGTCGCCCATCATCGAGCCGATGTTCACGCTCGCGCCGTTGATTTCCACGTCCTTGGGCGCGTCCTCGACCTCAACTTCGATCTCCACGTCTTCCAGTTCGCCGCGCATCAGCTGGGCGCGCAGTTCGTCGGCCTTCTGGGCAATGCGCTGCTTTTCCTCGGCGGGCAGTTCGGGCTGCTTGGGCTTGTTGCCCAGCAATACGTCAATCGGGTTGACCGGCTTGCGGTTCGGGTGCAAAATCAGGTCGATGATCCGCTCCTCGGCGAGCACGGTCGCGCGCGTCTTGACCTTCTGGCTGGCCTTCTCCTTGCAGATACGCACGCTGGCCTCAACCAGATCGCGGATGATGCTCTCCACGTCGCGGCCGACATAGCCGACCTCGGTGAATTTCGTCGCCTCAACCTTGACGAACGGCGCGTCCACCAGCCTGGCCAGGCGGCGCGCAATTTCGGTCTTGCCTACGCCCGTCGGGCCGACCATCAGGATGTTTTTCGGCACGATTTCATCCCGGATTTCCTCCGGCAGCTGCGCGCGGCGATAGCGGTTGCGCAGGGCAACGGCGACGGCGCGCTTGGCCTCGTCCTGACCGATGATATAGCGATCCAGCTCACGAACGACTTGTTTCGGCGTCAGTTCCATATCAAGCATCCTCCACAATCACGTTATGGTTGGTGAACACGCAGATATCCGCGGCGATATGCAGCGCCTTTTCGGCGATTTCGTGCGCGGAAAGATCGGTGTTCTCCTTGAGGGCGCGCGCGGCGGCCATCGCATAGTTGCCGCCGGAACCGACGGCCGCAATGCCGTCGTCCGGCTCGATAACCTCGCCCGTGCCGGAGACGATCATCAGCGTTTCGCCGCTGGCGACAATCAGCATCGCTTCCAGCTTACGCATGGCCTTGTCGCTGCGCCATTCCTGCGCCAGCTCAACGGCGGCGCGCTCCAGATTGCCGGAAAACTGTTCCAGCTTGGCTTCAAAGCGGTCGCAGAGCGCGAACGCGTCGGAAACCGTGCCCGCAAAGCCAGTGACGACCTTGCCGCCGAAAATGCGGCGCACCTTATGCGCCGTCGCCTTGAAGATGGTGCTTTCGCCCATCGTCACCTGGCCGTCGCCCGCGACGGCAATTTTGCCGTCCTTCTTGACGGCGCAAATGGTTGTGCCTTTGAGTGTCATCTATGTTTACCTCCGATACGTTACGCTGGGTTACGTCGGGGCGCTGCCCCGAACCCCGGCAGGAACCTGGAACGTCATTCACTGTATCCCGCACAGCGGGCGTTCATTCCGTTCCTGCACCTCTCTCCTCAGATTGCTTCGCAATCTGTTTGATTGATCTCTTCAAACCGTCGCGAAGCGAAACAGAAGGTCAAGGGAACCGAGTTCCCTTGTGGGGTTTGGGGCAAAGCCCCATCGTCCCTTTATTATAACACGCCGCTCTGCGTTTGAACAGGGCGGCGTGCGGGCAGTCAATTTTTCAGGGTCTTGTCAAAATCGCAGGCCAGGGGATTGCTGCGGAGCGCCTCGATGGTATCCAGCGCGCGCGCGGCAACGTGCGCATAGCGCTCCTGCTTGTTGCGGATGCGCTTTTCACTAGGATCGATCAGGCCGAAATTCGCGTTCATCGGCTGAAAGTCTCCCGTCGCGCCGGAAACATGGTGCGCCAACGCGCCGATGGCCGTGCGCGTCGTAAAATCGACGGGCGGCAAGCCAAGCATATGCCGCGCGAGCGAAACGCCCGCGACAAGGCCGCTGGACGCGCTCTCCACATAGCCCTCCACGCCCGTCATCTGCCCGGCAAAGTACAGGCCGGGGCGGGCGACCATGCCATACTGCGCGTTCAGGAAGCCCGGCGAATGCAGAAACGTGTTGCGGTGCATCACACCGTAACGCAGAAATTCCGCGTTCTCAAGGCCGGGGATCATGGAAAACACGCGCTTCTGCTCGCCCCACTTGAGCCGCGTCTGGAAGCCGACGAGGTTATACATCGTCCCCGCTTCGTTTTCCGCGCGCAGCTGCACAGCGGCGTAGGGTTCGCGCCCGGTTCGGGGATCGACGAGCCCGACGGGCTTCATCGGGCCGAAGGCCATCACCATTTCCCCGCGCGCGGCCATGACCTCGATGGGCATGCAGCCTTCAAAGACCTGCGTGCCGTCGAACCCATGCACCTCGGCCTTTTCGGCGGTCAGCAGCGCGTGATAAAACGCCTCGTATTCCTCACGGTTCATCGGGCAGTTGAGGTAATCGTCGCCGCGGCCGTAGCGTCCCTGGCGGAAGACTTTCGCCATATCCAGCGATTCGCCGGAGACGATCGGCGCGGCCGCGTCGTAGAAATTCAGCGTTTCCAGCCCAGGCAGGGCGGCAATTTTTTCCGCCAGACGGTCGCTGGTCAGCGGGCCGGTGGCGATGACGGCGTTGGTCTGCGGCAGTTCACAAAGCTCGCGTTCCTCGACCTCGATAAGCGGATGGCTGCGCACGGCCTGCGTCACATAATCCGAAAATTTTTCGCGGTCCACCGCCAGCGCGCCGCCCGCGGGCACGCGCGTTGCGTCCGCCGCCTTGAGGATGAGGCTGCCGAGCTGGCGCATTTCCTCTTTCAGCAGGCCGACGGCGTTGGTCAGCTGGTCGCTGCGAAGCGAGTTGGAGCAGACCAACTCGGCAAAGCCCGCGCTGTGGTGAGCGGGCGTAAAGGCGTGGGGCTTCATTTCGACCAGCGTCACGGGCACGCCGCGGCTGGCCAGCTGCCATGCCGCTTCGCATCCTGCCAGCCCCGCGCCGACAACGATTGCTCTTTCCATGTTCTTCCTCTAGGGAAACGTTGAGGGCGCCGCCCTCAAACTCCCGGTCAGGAACTGAGTTCCCGACACCTTCCCCTACCGCTTCGCGGCATGCCGCGAAGCGGAATGTGGGAAATCCAAGAACCTCAGGTTCTTGATGGGGTTTGGGGCAAAGCCCCAACGTCGCCCTCTACGTTTTTTTATTCGTTTTCTTCGCTCTGCGGCGCGGGAATGCGTTCGCGGCAGGTCTCGTTCGCACAGACGTAGAAGTCGCCCTTCTTCGTGCGCGAAAGCGTCATGTAGCTGCCGCACTTCGGGCACTTCTCCTTCACAGGCATCTCCCACGAAACGAAATCGCACTCCGGATAGCGCTCGCAGCCGTAGAACTTGCGTCCCTTGCGCGAGGTCTTCTGCAAAAGCTTGCCGCCGCATTTCGGGCACGGCGCGTCAATCTCAATCTGAATCGCTTTCGTGTTGCGGCATTCCGGGAAGTTCGGACAGGCCAGAAAACGCCCGTAACGCCCCAGTTTGTAGACCATCATCGCGCCGCACTTGTCGCACGGCACATCCGAAACCTCGTCCTTGATTTCGACCTTCTCAATCTTGGATTCCGCGTTTTCCAGCGTCTTTTCAAACGGGCCGTAGAAGTCGGAGAGCACCTTGTGCCAATCCAGCTTGCCCTCTTCCACTTCGTCCAGCTGCTCTTCCATGCCTGCGGTGAAGGCGATATCCACGATATCCGCGAAATACTCCTCCATCATATTGGTGATCATGATGCCCAGCTCGGTTGGGAAGAGCTGCTTCTTTTCGCGCATGACATAGCCGCGCGCCAGAATGGTGGAAATCGTCGGCGCATAGGTGGACGGGCGGCCGATGCCCTTTTCCTCCAGCGCGCGCACCAGCGAAGCTTCGGTGTAACGCGGCGGAGCCTGCGTGAAATGCTGCGTCGCTTCATCGTCCAGCAGTTCCGCCTTGTCGCCCTCGTTCACGTCCGCCATCAGGCTGGACTGTTCTTCATCCTGAGCGGGCGCATCGTCCGTGCTCTCTTCATACACAGCCGTGAAACCCGCGAATTTCAGCCGCTCGGCGCTCGAACGCAGCACCGCGCCGCTCTCCGACGCGATTTCAATCTGCTGGGTCTCATAGACCGCGTCCGCCATCTGGCAGGCCACAAAGCGCAGATAGACCAGCTTATACAGGTTGAACTGGTCGCGCGTCAGCGAAGCCTTGATCTCCTCCGGGCGCAGATCGATGTTCGCCGGGCGGATGGCCTCGTGCGCGTCCTGCGCGCTCTGGCGGCCCTTGTAGACGTTCGGCTTTTCCGGCACGTATTCCGCGCCGTAACGCGCCTCGATCGCCTCGCGCGCGGCGGCGACCGCCTCGTCGCTCAGGCGCACGCTGTCGGTACGAATGTAGGAAATGAGGCCCAGCGTGCCGCGCCCTTCGATGTCCACGCCTTCGTAGAGCTGCTGGGCAATCTGCATCGTCTTGGCCGTCGTGAAGCCGAGCTTGCGGCTGGCCTCCTGCTGCAAATTGGAGGTCGTGAACGGCGGGGCGGGGTGCTTGCGCTTCTCGCCGCGCTTGACGCTGCGGATGACAAAGCCGCCCTGCTCCACGCGCGCCTTGGCCGCCGCAGCCTGCTCCGCATCGGACAGGCTCACGCGCTGACCATCCAGCGAAAGCAGGCGCGCATGCAGCTGCTTGCCGCCCGCGCGCAGGTTGGCATCCACATACCAGTATTCTTCCGGCTCAAACTGCTCGATTTCCTGCTCTCTGTCCACCACCATGCGCGTAGCGACGGACTGCACGCGGCCCGCGGACAGGCCTTTCTTGATCTTCACCCAGAGCAGCGGGCTGATCTTGTAGCCCACCAGCCGGTCGAGCATGCGGCGCGCCTGCTGGGCGTTGACCAGCTGCATATTGACCGCGCGCGGCTGCTTAATCGCGCTCTTGACCGTCTTTTCGGTAATCTCGTTAAATTCCACGCGGCAGGCGCTCTCCGGGTCGATGCCCAGAATCGTCGCCAGATGCCACGAAATCGCTTCTCCCTCGCGGTCAGGGTCCGTCGCGAGAATGACGGACTTCGCGCCCTTCGCTTCCTTGCGGATGCGCTCAAGCACTTCGCCGCGGCCGCGGATGGTGATGTACTTCGGCTCAAAATTATGCTCAACGTCCACGCCGAGCTGGGATTTGGGCAAATCCCGCACGTGGCCCTGAGACGCTTCGACCTTGTAGCTTCTGCCCAAAAACTTTGAAATGGTGCGCGCCTTTGCAGGCGACTCCACGATAACCAGCTTATACGCGGGCTTACGACTGTTCAAATCCAATTCCTCCAACGCGGTGGAAAAACTCCGCCGTATTCTTTACACTTCAAAACGCTCCTGCGGCCTTACGCCGCCCAAACGTCAAACAGAATACCAGCCCTTCTTGAATCTGTCAAGGCCGCAATTTGAATTTCGCGGGAAGTTTCTTCATTATTAGTCGATTTTATGCGCGTTTTCAGTCTCTCATCTGCGGCCCCGGCGCATAGCGCGTCCCGGCCAAAGGCGTGACCAGCCCATCCATTTCCATCTCGATGAGCAGCGCGCCCAGCTCGTCGCTTTCCATACCGCCCGCCGCACAGAGCGCGTCAAAATCCGCCTCGCCCGCCAGCAGCGCCGCGCAGACCGCCCGCCGGGTTTCATCCAGTCCGCCGGGGATATGCGCCCGTCCGGTTTCCGGCTCCGCCTGCCCGGCGGCGTTCCGAACGGGCTGCATCATTTCCGGCTGAACGGCAGAGGCTTGCGGAATCCGGGGCGCGCCCTTCGGCTCGATGACCAGCGCGGCAAGGATGTCGTCTGCACAGGTGACCAGCCTTGCGCCGTCGCCGATGAGCATATTCGGCAGTTGAGAGCCTGGGCTGTCCACGCTTCCGGGCAGGGCGAACACCTCGCGCCCGTTTTCAATCGTGCGCATGGCGGTGTTAAGCGCGCCGCTGCGCTTCGGCCCTTCCGTCACCAGCGTACCGAGGCTCATGCCCGCGATTATGCGGTTGCGCTGCAAAAAGCTGTATTTCGTCGGCACTGTGCCCGGCGGATATTCGCTGACGACGCTCCCGCCGCTTTCCAGAATGCGGCGCATCAGCGGCCTGTTTTCCGCCGGATAAGGCTGGTCAAGCGCGCTGCCCAGAATGGCGACGGTTCGCCCCTTTGCGTCCAGCGCGCCCGTGTGCGCCGCTGCGTCAATGCCCAGCGCCAGCCCGGAGACGATGCAGACCCCGACGTTCGCCAGTTCGGCGGCCATCTGCCGGGTATGGTTCAATCCGTAAGCGCTGGCGCGCCGCGTGCCAACCACCGCGACGGGAAATTGATCCGTCAAATCCGTCTGCCCATAGACATAGAGCAGGTGCGGCGGGTGCGCAATGTGCCGAAGCAGCGGCGGATAATATTCGTCCCCGCGCGGAACAAGCGCCATCCCCTTGCGTTCCAGCTCGTCGAGCATGCGCGCCCGATCCGTCCACGCACGGCGGACGAGCGCCACGCCCCGCGCCTGAAGCTGCGCGGCATACGCCTCCGGTTCTTCCAGAATGGCCAGCGCGCCGCCTGCCGCGCGCAGAGCGGCTTCACGACGGCCATAGCTCACGCCCGCGCCGACCAGAATCGCCATCGCTTCGGATTCCAGCATGGTTTCCATCCCTTACTTCCAGTAGTTTCCTTCCAAATTTCGATAGCGCAGCGCTTCCAGCAGGTGCGCCCTGCCGATTTCCTCCGCGCCCGCAAGATCGGCAATCGTCCGCGCGACCTTGCGCACGCGGCTGACCGCGCGCATGGAAAGGTGATAGGTGTCGCAGGCTTTGCCGAGCAGTTCGCGGCATGCGTCGTCCAGCGGGCAAAACGTTTCCAGCTGGCGCGCGGAAAGTTCCGCGTTGCAGGAGATGCCTTCGCCCGCGTATCGCTTCTGCTGGCGCTCCCGCGCCGCCTGCACGCGCTTATGAATGTCGGCCGACGGCTCTTCCGGCGCGCTCTCGGTGATCTGGCGCACGGGCACAGCGGTGACCTCCAGCTGCATATCGATTCTGTCAAGCAGCGGGCCGGAGATGCGCCCCAGATAGCGCGCGATTTCCTTCTGTGTGCAGCGGCAGGGCTGTGTCGCGCTGCCATAGTTGCCGCAGGGGCACGGGTTCATCGCCGCGACGAGCATCGCCCGCGCAGGGTATTTCGCCTGCGCGCTGACGCGGACGACGCTGACAAAGCCGTCTTCGAGCGGCTGTCGAAGCGCCTCCAGCGCGCCGCGATCGTATTCCGGCAGTTCGTCCAGAAAGAGCACGCCATCGTGCGCCAGGCTGATCTCGCCGGGGCGCGCCTTTGTGCCGCCGCCGACCAGCGCCACCGCGCTGACCGTGTGATGGGGCGCGCGGAAGGGCCGTTCGGCCATCAGCCCCGCATCCGCCGCCAGCGTGCCCGCCGCGCTATGGATGCGCGTCACTTCCAGCGCTTCTTCCAGCGTCATATCCGGCAGAATCCCCGGCAGACAGCGCGCCATCATCGTCTTACCGCTGCCCGGCGGGCCGATCATCAGCACGTTGTGGCCGCCCGCCGCCGCGATTTCCAGCGCGCGCTTGGCGCCCTTCTGCCCGCGCACATCCGCAAAGTCGCAGACCATCCGCCGCTCGCCCAGCAGCTCGGCATAGGGCCTGGCGCGCAGCGGCTCGATCTTCTTTCTGCCGCTGAGGTGGGCAATCGCGTCGCTCAGATGCGCGACCGGCAGGATGTCCAGTCCCTCGATGCAGGCGGCTTCCGCCGCGTTGGAAGCGGGCAGCATGATCGCGCGAAGCCCGTTCTCCTTCGCCGCAATGGCCATCGACAGCGCGCCGCGCACGCCCATCACGCTGCCGGAGAGGGACAGCTCCCCCACCGCCGCCATGCCTTCCATCGCCTCGCCGGGAAGCCGCCCCATGGCGGAAAGAATGGCCAGCGCAATCGGCAGATCATACGCCGGGCCTTCCTTGCGCACGTCCGCCGGGGCGAGGTTGAGCGTCAGCCTCGCGACGGGGAACTGCATGCGGCAGGCGGACATCGCCGCGCGCACGCGCTCCCGGCTTTCCTTGACCGCCGCATCCGGCAGGCCGACGATTTCAAACATCGGCATGCCGTCCACGCAGTAGGCCTCCACCGTCACCGGATACCCCTGTATGCCCGTCAATCCCATACTCTGCACACTCGCAAGCACGGCAAACACTTCCATTTCGTCATGATATAGGCTGAGTATAACATACTCTTCCCCGTGTCACAACGTCCCGTCAGGCCATTTCATGCGCAATTTCTTTTCTTTTTCGCTTTTTTGTGCTACAATTGGAGCAACAATTTGACAACCAGGGAGGTTTTGGCATGACCTATATTCCCTCTCCCACCCGATACGACACGATGACCTATCGCCGCTGCGGCAAAAGCGGGCTTCTGCTTCCGGCGCTGTCGCTGGGCCTGTGGCACAATTTCGGCAGCATCACGCCGTTTGAAACCCAGCAGGCCATTCTGCGCACGGCATTTGACAACGGCATCACGCATTTCGATCTGGCGAACAACTATGGCCCGCCCTACGGCGAGGCGGAGCGCAACTTCGGCGTACACATGCTGCGCGACTGGAAGCCCCACCGCGACGAGCTGGTGATCTCCACCAAAGCGGGTTACGACATGTGGCCCGGCCCTTACGGCAACTGGGGCAGCCGGAAATACCTGATGGCCAGCCTCGATCAGAGCCTCAAGCGGATGAATCTGGATTATGTGGATATCTTCTACCACCACCGTCCCGATCCGGAAACGCCGATTGAAGAGACGATGGGCGCGCTGGATCAGATTGTGCGCAGCGGCAAGGCGCTCTACGTCGGCATTTCGCGCTACACACCGGAGCAGACGGAGATCGCTATCCGTACCCTGCGCGAATTGGGCACGCCGATGCTGATTCATCAGGAAAATTATTCGATGCTCAACCGCAAAATCGAGCACGGGCTGACGGACGTGCTGACGCGCGAGGGCGTCGGGCTGATCGCATTCGGTCCGCTGGCAGGCGGGCGGCTGACGGGCAAGTATCAATCGGGCATTCCGGCGGACAGCCGCATCGGCCACGACCCGCGCTACCTGAAAGCGGACATGCTCACGCCGGGGCTGCACGCGGCGATTGACGCGCTCAGCAAGATTGCCGCCGCGCGCGGGGAGACGCTTTCCCAGCTGGCGCTGCAATGGACGCTACGCGACAAAGCCGTGACCTCGGCGCTGATCGGCGCGAGCCGCGCAGAGCAGATCACCGAAAACGTCGCCACGCTGTCCCTGCCGCCGCTCACCAACGAAGAGCTGGCGCAGATTGACGCGGCGCTGGCGTTGAACGAGGAATAACTTTGGGGAACGTTGGGGCGCTGCCCCAAACCCCGCCAGAAACCTGAGGTTTCTGAATTTCCCATTATGATGTATCGCTTCGCGATACATCTGGAATAAATGCTTAAAACCGCCGCGAAGCGAAGAAGGGGGTTGTGAGGATTGACATCACACGCCCACAGTGTGGGATTCAGTGTGATGTCAATCGCCCCCAAACGGGTCTGGGCGGTAGCCCAGCGTACCCCACGATAAGGAGATGATCCCATTGATCAACGAAACCTACAAAGCCATGCTCACCGGCAAATCGGTCATCCGGGAGCTGAACGAATACGCCAACGACATCAAACAGCATCCGCATCTGAAGATGGAGGACATCTTTGATTACAGCCTGGGCAACCCGTCCGTGCCCGTGCCGGAAGCTTTTAACGCGCGTATCCATGAGCTGCTAAGCAGCGGCAACCCGATGCTCGTGCATGGATACAGCCCCAGTCTGGGCATTCCCTCCGTGCGCGAAAAGATCGCTGCGTCGCTGAACCGCCGCTTCGGCATGCGCTACACGATGGACGACATCTTCATGACCAGCGGCGCGGCGGGCGCGCTGGCACACGCATTCCGGCTGGTGACAAAGCCCGGCGACGAAATTCTGACCTTCGCGCCGTTCTTTCCGGAATATCGGCCCTACACGGCGGGCGCGGGGCTGACGCTGCGCGTCGTGCCGGCAAATACGGAGAACTTCCAGATCAACTTCGACGCGTTCGAGCAGATGTTGACCCCCGCCGTTCAGGCCGTGCTCATCAACTCGCCGAACAACCCCTCCGGCGCAGTCTATTCCGCCGAAACCCTCCGGCAGATGGCCGATATGCTTCTCCAAAAGGAAAAGGAATTTGGCCATGAGATCTGGCTGATTTCCGACGAGCCGTATCGCGAAATCGCCTTCGACGGCAAACAGGTACCCTATGCGTCGCTGTTCTATCCGCGCACGATTTCCTGCTATTCCTTCTCCAAGAGCCTATCCGTGCCGGGCGAACGCATCGGCTATGTCGCCGTGAACCCGGAGAGCGGCGTTTCCGCGATGCTGGTCAACATGTGCGGCCAGATTTCGCGCAGAATCGGCCACAACTGCCCGTCTTCCGTCATTCAGCTTGCGGCGGCGGACTGCTGCGATTTGACCAGCGATCTTTCCGTGTACGAAACGAACATGAACATCCTCTACGACGCGTTGACGGACTTGGGCTTTGACATCGTGCGTCCGGGCGGCACGTTCTACCTGTTCCCCAAAGCGCTAGAGGACGACGCGGCGGCGTTCAGCAAAAAGGCGCTCCCCTACGGGCTGATTCTCGTACCGAGCGATTCGTTCGGCGTGCCGGGCTATTTCCGCATCGCTTTCTGCACGGATACCGAAAAGGTCGTCCGCTCCATCGACGCATTCAAGAAATTCGTAAAAGCGGAATACCGTTAATTCATACAGTTCATCCTGAACCCGTTTCTCAGTCGAAGACGGGTTTTTTTGTGCGCATACGCAAACATAGACAAAAAACTCACTTGTATTTATTCCAATTATGCTGTATAATGAATCCACTTGAGGTTGGGGCGCGCATCTTGGCGTCCCTTCTTCCTGCCCAGCAATTAACAAGGAGGTATCCGTTTCGTGTCACTTCATGCGGACGAAAGCAAACATATCAGCTTTTCTTTGGGGCAGATTGAGCGGCTGTGTCAGGTCGCCAAGGCCCTTTCTTCCCCGCAGCGGGTCAAAATGATCGGGCTGCTCGCTTCGCGTTCCATGAACGTCAACGAGCTGGCCGACGCGCTGGGCATGCCGGTTTCCACCGCCGCGCTGAACGTGCGCCAGCTGGAGGAAGCCGGTCTGATTTCTTCCGAAATTCAGCCCGGCATTCGCGGAGCGATGAAGCTCTGCTCCCGGCGCATCGATTCTGTCAGCATGCACCTTGTTCCGGAAACGCAGGAGGGCGTGAGCGCGCTGACGCTCAAGCTCCCGCTGGGCAGCTATGCCAGCGCGCGGGATATCCGCCCGGAATGCGGCCTTGTCTCCGAACACGCGTGGATCGGCGAAAGCAATGCCCCGCGCGCGTTTTATCATCCGGACAGGCTGTCGGCCCAGCTGCTCTGGTTTGAATCCGGCGAGGTGGAATACCGCTTCTCGCTGGGCGAAATCGATCCCGTGCAGGTAGAATGGCTGGAAATCTCGATGGAGCTTTCCTCCAACGCGCCGATGTATCGCGAGAATTTCAAGAGCGACATTTACGTCGGCCTCGGCGAAACGGAGCTGGGCGTGTGGACAAGCCCCGGCGACTACGGCGCGCGGCGCGGGCGCTTCAATCCGTCGTGGTGGAGCGACACGTCGTCGCAATACGGCCTGCTGAAAACGTGGCGAGTGGATAATCAGGGCTGCACGCTGGACGGCGAGCCGCTGTCAAGTGTGACCCTTGCCGACCTGAACCTCGGCGGGCAGGATTATCTGGCGCTGCGCATCGGCGTGCACGCGGACGCGGCGCACGTCGGCGGCATCAATCTGTTCGGCGAACAATTCGGCGATTTTGCGCAGGGCATCGTCGTGCGCGTGGGCTATGCCAAGCCTTGAGTCTTCCAAAACCATCCAGACATCAAAAATCTCCCGGTTTGTCCGGCTTCGTCTCGAAGCGCAAAACAAATCGGGAGGTTTTTTGAATCTTTATTCCGCTTCGCTCGTGCTCAGACAGCCCACCGAACTGTCATCCAGCAGCACGTAATAATAATCGCCCTTGGTGCCGATGACGCGCACGTCGTCGCCGACTTCCAGCATCGACACCGCGTCATACGAATTGCTGGGCGTATCGCGCACGACGACGCTCTGCGTGCCGTAGGGCGAAACGACCTGCATGTCCTTCGTCGCATCCTGCACAGACGCCGTATCCGTGGAGAGATATTGGCTCATCATGTAGCCGCTCAGGCTGTTTGCGCCGCCGCCGATGGTCACCTGCGACCAGCCGCCGCCCGCATCCGAAACGATTTCGACGGGTGTGCCCGTGTAAAACTGGCCGACGGAACCCGCGTCTTTGCTGGGCTGATCGCGCATGTTCAGCCGACTGCTCGGATCGGAACCGTTGTCAACCACTGCGCTCTGTGCCATCGCCTGTCCGCCCCAGAGCATCAGCAGCGCCATTCCCCAGCAAGCAAGCCTTTTTTTCATCGCAACCACCCCTTCCCGCGGTCTGTCTCCGCGGGATTTCTTTTTCTGCCATAAAGACGAATCAGCGCCGCACATTCTTCCTGTTTTTTGAAAAAAAGCGCGATTCCTTCCACAAATTCCACTTTACGTCTATTTTACCACGATTTACCTGCGAAAAAAAAGGAGAACGTGCGCGGAAAATGCACAAAAAACAGCGTGCGCCTCACATTCTTTTTGACAAAAGCAAATTCCCGCCTTGTTTGCGGGTTTACGCTTTTTCCTTTTTGTACTATACTATTCTCTAAACATTGCGTATTTTCGGGGAGGAAGCGGCGGCATGAAACTTTATCTGACAGGCGAGCCTTGTACCCAGCAGCGCCACTGTTATTTTGTGGAAGGCGAAAGCGCGTCGTTCATCATGGACTGCGGCTATCAGCGCTGCTACCGCGGGGACGAACTGCCCCATCTGCTGCCCGACCAGATCCGCGCCGCGCGCTATCTGTTTCTCTCCCACTCCCACGAAAACCAGTCCGGCGCGCTGCCCTATCTGCTTTCCAACGGTTTCACCGGGCGCGTGGTGCTGACCACGGAAACGGCGCGCCAGCTTCCGCTGGGCATCGACGATCCGATTGTTTTGGAGGGGCTGAGCGTGCCCTATGCCGAAGCGCCGCTGCCCGGCGGCATTTCGCTGACGTGGGGACGCAGCGGCCATTGTTCCGGAAGCGTGTGGTTTCGGATGGCAGAAAACGGGCGCTCGCTGTTCTTCTCCGGCGATTATTACGACTGCGCGCGTGTGCATGCCCGCGATCCGATTGAAGGGATCAGCGCGAATCTCGCCGTGCTGGACTGCGACTACGGCATGCAGCCGGGCGCGGCCTCGCGCGACGCCCAGGTGGAAGCGCTGATCGAGGCGATTTCGGCGGCGCTGGCGGATGGGCGGCCCGTGATTCTGCCCGTGCCGCGTTACGGGCGCGGACTGGGCATTTTGACCTATATCTGCGAGCGTCTGCCGGAGACGGATATCTTTGCCGACCGCCACTTCATGACCGAGCTGGGCCACATGGACGCGACGGCGTTGTGGGTGCGCCCGCAGGTGCAGGACATGCTGGCGGGCAAATTCATCCGCGCCATTCCGGAGGATTTTGTCGCGCTGGGCGTGTATTTCGTCTGCGATCCGCAGCTGGACGACATCTGGACGCGCAAATTGATCCGCCGCCTGCTCATCTGCGGCGGCTGCGTGATTTTCACCGGCACGGTCGAGCCGAACACGCATGCCTCCCTGCTGCTGCACGCGGGCAAGGCAAAACTGCTTCGTTACAGCGTGCATTGCACGCAGGCGGACATGCTGCGCATCGCGTCGCAGAATCATTTCGACCGGATCATCGCGTATCATTCGGACTTCGCGCCGACGCAGAAGGTCTACGAAGTATAAAGCAGGCTGAGCCCGCCCGCATTTCCACCGCAGTCCGGAACGCTTTATCCGCGTGGACAGTCTCATGCGATTTCTTATGTGCTAAAATGTGCCGGGGCTTCGTCCTCTCCTTCTACAAAAACCTTTTTCCATGAAAAAGCAAACTCCTTTACGAGCGTTTTTGCCCACAAAAGAGTTTGCTTTTCTTTATTTATTTCGCGTTTTAAGGCGTTTACTTCACCGCGTCCAGCACGGCCTGCGCCATTTTGTCCTTTTCGCAGACGGCGGTGTGGCGGATCGGCAGGTCCGGAAGGGCGAGAATCTGCGCCGGTTCCCTGGTGCCCGTCAGTTCGGCGAGCGCGCGGCAGCAGGCGAAATCATCCAGCCCATCGCAGGCTTTCTGCCCCGCGACAGCCCCCCAAACGGACGCGCCGAACTTATACGGGCTGGCCGTAGAGACGATCACGCTTTGGCGCGTATCGCCCGTCTGCGCCTGATATGCGCGCAGAACGGCGCTGGCCACAGCGGTGTGGGTGTCCATCAGATAATGGTTTTCCGCCCATGTCCGCCGGATCTCCTCGCGCACGCCGTTTTCATCCACGCAGCCCGCAAAATAGCGTTGCTGCAAAGTCGCTTTCATCGCGTCGTCGATTGCATAGCGCTTTTTGCCCGCCAGATCGCCCATGAACCGCGCGATGCGCGCGCCGTCGCAGCCGCTCAAATCAAACAGCAGGCGTTCAAGGTTGGAGGACACGAGAATATCCATCGACGGGGTGATCGTCTTGTAGAACGGACGGTTTTCGATGTCGTATACGCCCGTATTGATGAAATCGGTCAGCACGTTGTTTTCGTTGCTTGCGCAGATCAGCCTGCCCACCGGCAAGCCCGCTTTGCCTGCGTAATCCGCCGCCAGAATATCGCCGAAATTGCCCGTCGGCACGCAGAAATTCACCTCGTCGCCGAGCTTGATCGCGCCGGATTTCAGCAGATCGGCATAAGCCGAGAAATAATAGACCACCTGCGGCACGAGACGACCGAAGTTGATGGAGTTTGCGGAGGACAGCACGCGCCCCTGCGCATCCATCGTTTCGGCAAACGCGCGATCCGAGAAAATGCGCTTCACACCGGTCTGCGCGTCGTCAAAATTGCCGTTCACGGCAATGACGTGGGTGTTCGCGCCGCCGGTCGTGACCATCTGCATCTGCTGAGCCTGGCTCACGCCTTCGCGCGGATAGAACACGCAGCAGCGCGTGCCTGGCACGTCGAGAAAACCTTCCAGCGCGGCCTTGCCCGTGTCGCCGCTGGTCGCCACAAGGATGAAGATTTCGCGCTGCTCGCCGTGCTTCTTCGCGCTGAGCGTCAGCAGGTGCGGCAGAAGCTGGAGCGCCATGTCCTTAAACGCGAGCGTCGGCCCGTGCCAGAGTTCCAGCGCATGCGCCCATGTGCCGACCGGGCGGACCGGGGCGATCTGCGCGTCGTCAAAGCCCGTGCCATATGCCCCGGCGATGGCGTTTTTCAGCTCGTCCGCCGTGAAATCGGGCAGAAACTTTTGCAGAATCGTCAGCGCACGCGCCTGATAGTCAAGCGCGGAAAGCGCGGCGATTTCATCCAGCGAAAAATGCGGAAAGGTCTGCGGCACATACAATCCGCTGTCCGGCGCAAGCCCGCGCAGAATGGCCGTCGATTCAGAAACCGCGGCCGCGCCGCGGGTGGAAAGCATCGGCATGTCTATCAGTCTCCTTTTTGGGGGAACGGTTGGGGCGCTGCCCCAAACCCCGCCAAGAACCTGAGGTTCTTGGATTTCCCATATTTTATGAATCAAATTCTCATACACCATCGCGAAGCGAAGGAGGGGAGTCTGAGGGACTTCGTCCCTCAGGCAAGCGCGGGCGGCAGCTCGCCGTAATCCCTGAAAACAAAGAAACCGCTCCCCGATAAACGGCAGGAAGCGGCGTCAGAAAAACGGGATCAGATCTGGTACTTGCGGATGCTCTCCGGCACGTTCTCCGCGTCCTCGCTGAAGCTGATCACCAAATCGCACTGGGCGTTGGCCACCAGATGCTCAAGCTGAGCGAAGAAATCCACCAGCTCGGCCGCTTCGGCCTGTGCCAGCTTGAGGAACGCATCGACATAGATCACGCTGATATCATAGTTGCCCGCAAGAATGCCAGCCAGGAAGCCGTAGAACGGCGCCTTGCCCTTCACGGCGTACTCGCTCGCGTCGATGAAGCGAATCTGCGGCTTGAGGCTGAGCGTGTAGCTCTTATCATCATCGATGAACAGAACGTTGCCCTTCGCTTCCTTCACGGAAGCGTTCGCCATATCCAAAATGCGCTTGGTCTTGCCGGAACCCTTCTTGCCAAAGATAACCTGGATCACGGTCAATCCCTCCCTTTCTTGTTTTCTGATTACCCACATTATAGCTTAAAACGCCATTTCTGCATAGCCCCTAAATTGTTTTTTTCTCCAAAAAAGGTGCAGGGTCAACAGAGAAATTTGTCTTTTTTGTTGGATTGTCTTGCTTTTTTCACGCGGGCATGCTATAAATATTTCATACACTTTGCCAAAAAGAATATGCCGTCTGACGGGCAACAATCCCAAATCCGGCCGCATATGAATGGAGCGGAGTGCTTGGCGAAAGGAGCGACTTTTCCGTATGAAGCGTCTTGTTTCCGTTTGTCTGCTGATGATGCTGTGCCTGTTTGCCCTTCCCGCGCTGAGCGAAGCGGCCCAGCCCTGCTACTGGCAGCTCACCGACGTCTCCGTCGCCCAGGTCTGCGACGATAAGCTGGGGGACGCCGAGGTTTTGACCAGCGCCGTCCCGCTCCCCGATTTAAGGCCGATCGACATGATCAGCGCGCTCTCTCAGGGGCATACCTTCTCGCTGGATGTGACGCGCGCCGCGACAGGCTCAAGTGCGCATGCGGATTACGTTCTTTCCGGCGTGCCCGCGCTGATTCCCGGCGCAGGCAGCGCACGCCTTTCGCTGACCGGCGCGACGGCCAATTCGACCAGTTCGCTTTATCTCTACGCCTCCGTCTACGCCAATAAAGCGCGGGCGCTTCGCGTGCGCAGCACGGGCGCATGGGTGTTCCGCATCGCTTTCCCGCGCACAGCCGTCGCCGGAAGCACGCGCACCCTGCGGTTTGACGCAAAGGAATTGCAGGGCTATGCTTCGGTTTCGGTCGTCTATACCTATACCGCCATGCCGGGCAAAATGCTGGTGGACGGCAACGGCGACACGGTGCTCTACAACGCGCTGGGCAACGAAATCGACCGCATTCCGCGCGCGCTGGCGGACGTGCTGCCCGTTTTCGCCGCCTCTTCCGGCTCCGATGGGGACATGCTCTTCTCCGCCGAGGTGCAGCGCGACGGCGGCCTGCTGGTGCGCTTTCTGCCTGGCGGCGGGCTGACGCTTGAAGAAATGCTGACGCTGATCCGCAACGCCCTTTCCGCCGCGCAAAACGACGCGGCCAGCGACGCTTCCATCGTCTCTTCGCTCGCTTCCGATCCAAACAGCGCGACGCTCTACCTCGCGCCCGACGCCAATCTCTCCGACGACGCGCTTTCCCTGCTCATCGAGGCGGCCTCCGGCAGCGCGGTCAGCGTGCCTTCCCTTCAGGCGGCCGTAGACGCGGGTGAAATCGCGATGGACGCTCAGCCCACGCCCGTGCCGCAGGCGATGACATATGGCCAGCTGCGCCAGTTGCTCGCCGACGGCGTTACGCCAAACCCGACAGCCACGCCCGCTTATCTCTCCGCCGCCGCGAAAGAGGCGCAGAACGCGCAGGCCCTCGCGCTGTACGGCGAAAACGGCGTGGAAGCGATTGCGCTTGCGCCGAATGCGGCGGCAACCGGCGAATCCCTTTCGGCGATCGCCGACGCGCTCGCACAGGCCGGACAGGACAGCGACGGCTATGAAGCGTTGTTTGGCGAAAGCGTCGAAACATTCGGCCTGACCGACACGGACAGCGCGCTGCATTTCAAACCGGATGACGACGGCGCGGCGGCTGTTTCCATCGCCAAGGTCGATGACAGCACGTTGATGATCGTGCAGCCGGGCAGCGTTGCACAGCTGCAAAAGCAGCTCGATCAACTGTTGACGACGCTTCACGCAACGCCTACGCCGACTCCCACGCCTACCCCGACTCCCACTCCGACGCCGACTCCCACTCCGACGCCGACTCCCACTCCGACGCCGACTCCCACTCCGACACCTACCCCGACTCCAACGCCTACCCCGACTCCGACACCTACCCCGACTCCGACACCTACCCCGACTCCAACGCCTACCCCCACTCCGACACCTACCCCAACTCCAACGCCTACCTCGACTCCAACGCCTACCCCGACTCCAACGCCTACCTCGACTCCGACACCTACCCCGACTCCGACGCCTACCCCGACT
Organism: uncultured Eubacteriales bacterium; assembly: GCA_900542445.1. Classification (GTDB taxonomy): domain Bacteria; phylum Bacillota; class Clostridia; order Christensenellales; family Aristaeellaceae; genus Ventricola. The sequence goes on from UQNN01000008.1 coordinate 78,544, forward strand.
CCGACGCCTACCCCCACTCCGACGTCTACGCCAACTCCGACGCCTACCCCCACTCCGACACCCAGCCCGTCTCCCACGCCTTTGATGGCGACGACGCTGAACGGCGTGCCGCTGAGCATTGTGATTCTGCTCGCGGTTCTGATCATCATTGTGCTGACCATGCTGATCATCGTGGCGCACAAGAAGAAAGACTGATCTCCTTTACGTCTCCCGCTGATGTGCGGGAGGCGTATTTTTTCGTCCTTCCGGCATAAGGTGTAGGGAAATCTGCCAAATCGGAGGGATGCTTTTGACTACCGCCAAAACCCTTTTCCCCGGCGCGATGGGGCCGGAGGGCTTTATCTCCTGCTTTGACCACCTGATGGATGACGCGCTGCTGCGGCGCAAGCTGATTCTCAAAGGCGGGCCGGGCGTGGGCAAATCCACATTCATGCGGCGGGTGCATGCGGCGCTCTGCGCCAACGGCGAACCCTCAACCCTGTACTTCTGTTCCGGCGATCCGGACAGTCTGGACGGCGTGGCCGTTCCGCATGCCGGGCTGCTCATTTTGGACGGCACCGCGCCGCACATCGTCGATCCCGAAATTCCCGGCGCGCGGGACAGCATCATTAACCTCGGCGAATGCCTGAACGAACCGGCCATGCGCCCGCGCCTGTCTCCTATCCGCGCCTGCATGGCCGACAACGCCGCCTGTTCCCGCCGTGCGCGCGCCTGTCTGGCCGCAGCCGCCGCGCTTGCGCGGGAAAATGCCGCCATCCTGCAAAGCGCTGCGGACACGGAACGCCTCTTCCGCATGACACAAGCGCTCACACAGGCCGTTCTCGTCCCCAGCGCCCCCACAGAATCCGCGCCGAGCATGCGACCGGTCATCACCGAAGCGATGACCCCGAAGGGCGAAATCAGCCTGATTGCCGAAAACGCGCAGCCCCGCGTCATCCGTCTGCTCTTCCATTGGGGCATGGACGGCACGCCCGTCCTTCGGCAGCTCAGCGCCGCCGCGCGCGCGGCCGGATACAGCACGGAAGAACACCTCTGCCCCACCGTACCCGGCCGCCTGCTCCACGTCGGCATTCCGGCGTTGTCTACCCTTGTCACCACGAGCGAACAGCTCACCGCCGAACAGACCTTCGACTTTGCCGCCTGTATTCCGCGGGGCGCGTTGCTGCGCCACGAGTGCGCGCTGGAACAGGGCCGCGCCGGGATTCAGCTCCATCTGCATCGCGCAGGCGCCGCGCTCGCGCAGGCCAAGGAATTGCACGACGAGCTGGAATCCTTCTATGTGCCCAATATGGATTTTGCCAAATGGCAGACGATTCTGGATCGAACGCTGGAAAGTCTGAAATAAAAAGCAAGGCGAAAGGGACACACGCCCTTTCGCCTTGCTTTTCACTCCCACGCCTGATCGATGCTCACGCCGTTAAAATAATGCGTCACGATCTCCTCGGCGGTTCGACCTTCCTTCGCCATCGCATACGCGCCCCACTGGCTCATGCCCACGCCATGGCCGTAACCCTTGCCGCGCATCTGAACCTGTCCATCCTCCACGCGCAGGCTTTCCAAAAGACATGAGCGCATCTTTGTCGAGCCGATGGCGATTCTGAACGCAGGCGCGGAAACGGACTTTCCGGAAATCAGCAGCGTTTTCGCGCGGCCGGATTCGCCGCGCTGACCGATGGCGATGCTCTCTACCTTGTCCACGGTCACGCCGGAAGCTTTCGCCGCGGCCATCACTTCATCCATGGAGAAGCTGGCCTGCCAGTGGGCGGCCTCCGCCGGGGCTTCGTCGTTTTCCATCCCCTTGACGCACTGCGTATAACCCGGCTCGGCTTTTTCGTAATCCAGCCCCTCTTTGGCGCGCGCCGTCAGCCCGCCGGAATGCGCATGAAACCACGCATACGGCAGTTCGCCGCCCGCGTTGAGCACCTTGCCTCGCGTCTCCTTCACGGCCTCGCGAATGCGCGCGTTCACGCCCGCCGCGTCATACGCCTGCGCTTCTTTGATATCGGTGGAGATATCCGCGCCGTCGTACATGGATTCCTTTTGGGAGACGAATTGCAGCACGAATGTGCGCGCCAAAATTGCCTGTGCCTTGAGCGCCTCCAGCGGCCAGTCGCCCGCCATCTCTCCGGCCAGCACGGCGGGCAGATAATCTTCGACGGACAGGGTTTCCAGCTTCTCGTTTTTCACGTCGTAAACCTTGAGCATCGGCACGCCGGACTCGTTTTTTTCAAGCCGCTCCGGCACAAGCTGCGCCGCGCTTTTGCCCGGCGCCCTGCCCGCCGTCTGTTCCGGCTGTGGCAGGGCGGGCTTGTCCCCGCCGCCGCTCCCCGCCGCGCACCCACTCAGACACAGACAGGCGGCGCACGAAAAAATCAGCCATCCTCGCTTCATGTTATCCCTCCGGGGAATACTATGCGCGAAAACAGCTGAAATATACTCAATAGTTCACATTCCACGTCGAGACGTAGGCCACGCCGCCGTCCACCAGAATCATGCAGACGTTGTCGCCATAGCTGAGCATCGTCGCCTGCTTGCCGCCGGTGTACGTCGCTTTAAGCGAGGTCATCGCCTGGTCATAGTAAACGTTGATCGTGTTGCTCGAACTGCCGTAGGCCACCGCCAGGGTGATGACCGAGCCGGACGTGGGCGCGGCAGGTTCAGCCGGCTTCGGCGTGATGTATTCCACCAGCGGCGTCGGGGTCGGCGTGATGTATTCCACCAGCGGCGTCGGGGTCGGCGTGATATAAATCACCTGCGGGGTCGGCGTAGGCGTCACGTAGACGTACCTCGGCGTGGGCGTGACATACGTGCCGTTAAAGCTCAGGAAGCGCGTCATCATGTAGCCGTGGCGCGTGCCGACATAGACCTCGCACCACGTCGCGCCGTAGGAAACGACCTTCACCTGCGTGCCGTTGGCGTACTGGCCGAGCGCCTTCGCGCTCTGCGACGGCGATTCGCGCAGATACAGTACCTGCGTACTCTTCGGGTTGTTCACGTAAGCCGTCCGCGTGCTGACCGTGCCGGAATTGCTGTTCGAGCCGCTGTTGGTCGTGCCCATGTTGCTCAGGTATCTCGTCGCCATGAAGCCCGTCAGGCCGCCGCCCATGATCTGACACCAGCCGTTCCCCTTGAGCAGCACGGTCACGCGCGTGCCAGATTTAAGCGAACCGATGCTTCCATAGGACGACGACGGGCCGCGCCGCACATTGACCTTGCCGCCGTTTCGCGTGGAAACGGTCGCGGTCGTCGTGCTCTTGTTGATCAGCGAGTCGTGCATGTAGCCGGTATAGGTTGCGCCGCCCACGTTCACGCTGACATAATTCCACTCATAAGAGGCATCCAGAATGTTGACGGTCATGCCGCTGGTCACGCGCGTCACCACCGCGTAATCCAGAGACGGCCCCTGCCGCAGATTGACATAGCCGCCGTTTGCATAGGCCACCGTGCCGATGCTTCCGTTCTGCGCGAAGGTCAGGTAGTTGCCCGCCATATAGCCGGTTTTGCCATCCATTGTGCGCACGGGATACCAGCCGGAAGTGCTCTGCCCCTGCACCGTCACCCACGACCCGCTGTCGTATTTGCCAAGACTGCGGCTCGTTTTGCTGGCGTACTGGCGCAGATTCAGCCTGCCGCCGCGCACCACCGCAAAATCCGCGGCCAGCGCCATCGCCGGCACAAGAGCGAGCAGCAGCAGCAGCGCGATCAGTTTGATTGTTTTCCTCACTTGATTTCACCAACCCTTTTATCCTGTGCATACAAGACGAACGAGCATGCCGGATTCTTCCTGTTTTTTTCATTTTGTTCAAAATGAATTTGCACGTAAAATGTATTTCTCAGCCGCGAAGCGAAACAGGGAGTCCGAGGGTCTCAGTCCCCCAATCCTTCAAAAAACAAAGTTTCAGAACAGGATACGGAGTATCCTGCGATTGAAACGTCATCGAACCGCTTCCGTTGTTTCTTTCCCCGCTAAACAAAGCCAGTATACCATACTCCGCCGTTTTTGACCAGTATCCGGCGGCAGTTGCGGGCTTTTTCTGTTAGTTTTCTAAAACGCATCAATTCCGCTCTTTCCATCGCTTCAAAAGCGTGGTACAATAAGCAACGAAAAGCAACACAATCAAAGGGGGCTTACCCATGCATAAGCTGGATCGCAACATGCCCTGCTGGTGCGGCAGCGGCAAAAAATACAAGCATTGCCATTATGATTTTGACGAGAAGCTCGACGACATGCACCGCCGCGGCGCGATCATTCCGACACACGACATGATTAAAAACGAGGCGCAGATCGCGGGCATTCGCGAGAGCGCGAAGATCAACGTCGCGGTGCTCGATTACGTCGCCGCGCACATCCGCGCGGGCATTTCCACGGCGGAAATCGACCGCTGGGTGTATGAGCAGACGACCGCGATGGGCGGTATTCCCGCGCCGCTGAATTACGAAGGATTCCCCAAGAGCGTCTGCACGTCCATCGACGATCAGGTGTGCCACGGCATCCCGTCCGAAGACGACATTCTCTGCAACGGCGATATCATCAACGTCGATTGCTCGACGATCTACAAGGGCTATTATTCCGATTCATCCCGCATGTTCATCATCGGCGAAACCACGCCGGAGAAAAAGAAGCTCGTGGAGGTCACGCGCGAATGCGTGATGGCAGGTCTGGAGCAGGTCAAGCCGTGGGGCTTTTTGGGCGACATGGGGCAGGCCGTGCATGATTTGGCCAAAAAGAACGGTTACAGCGTCGTGCGCGACGTCGGCGGCCACGGCGTGGGCATTCAGTTCCACGAAGAGCCGTGGGTCAGCTATGTGACCCGGCGCGGGCAGGAAATGGTGATGGCGCCGGGCATGATGTTCACCATCGAGCCGATGATCAATATGGGCACGGACGACATCTACGTCGATGCGGACAACGACTGGACGATCTACACGGAGGACGGCATGCCCTCCGCTCAGTGGGAAATTCAAGTGCTGGTGACGGAGACGGGCCACGAAGTCATCTCGTGGTAAGGAGGCCTCTTTCGTCTCCGCCGCAAGCCTGTTTGAACCCAAAGCCTGCCGCACGCGGCCAAACTTCGCCTTTCGCCGCGAAGCGAAGAAGGGAATCTGAGGGGGGTAGGTTTGGGCGACAGCCCAAAATATTTCGCAAAAAGCAAAGTTTCAGAGCAGGCTGCAAAGCAGCCTACGATTGAAACGTCATGAAAGCACATTCTTTCCTCTTCTCGCAGAAAAAAGTTCTTTCTATAAATTTGCCTTTCAAAACTGCATTTCTTTTCCAAAAAAAGGCTTGACAAACTTCTCACACAGGATTACAGTATAGGCGAAGTTCAAAACTGAATGGTCTTTGGGGCAGGGTGCAAATCCCTACCGATGGTATAGTCCATGAACCCTTGAGCAATCTTGGGCCGATCTGGTGCAATTCCAGAACCGACGGTGACAGTCCGGATGGGAAAAGACAAAAGTGTTATCCAAATTTTGCGGCATGGCTGTTCGCCGTTCCGAAAGAAGTGGATTTCCCGAGGCCAATCTCTTGTTTGGCTTCGGGAATTTTTACTTTCGGGAGGAAATCACCATGAAACGCACACAAACCCGCCGCCTGACCCTCGCCGCCATGATGGGCGCAGTCTCTTTCGTGCTGATGTATTTCAGCTTCTCCGTGCCGGTGCTCTCGCCGTTCGCGGATTTCGACCTTTCCGCCCTGCCGGATCTGATCGGCGGCTTCGTGCTCGGCCCGGTCGGCGCGGTGGAAATCATCGCGGTGAAGGTGCTGCTCAAGCTGGTGTTCAAGGGCACGTCGTCCATGTTCACCGGCGAAGTGCAGAAGTTTCTGCTCTGCACAGCCTATGCCCTGCCCGCCGTGCTGTATTATCAAAAGCACAGAACCAAGCGCGGCGCGGCCATCGGTCTGGTGCTTGGCACGATTTGCGGCGTGATCGTCGCGGTGCTGACCAACGTGTTCCTGATTTTCCCGGCCTATATGGCGCTCTACGGCATGGACTGGGCGGCGATTGTGCAGATGTGCACCGCCGTCAACCCGTGGATCACGAACGTGCCGACGATGGTTGCGTTTTCTATCGTGCCCTTTAATGTGATTTCGTTCAGCGTGACCTCGATTCTGGCGATGCTGCTGTATAAAAAGATCAGCGTGCCGCTCAAGAAATTCGCTTTGGTCGGATAAGCGCTGCAAAGCGAAGCAGGGAGTTTGAGGGATTTAATCCCTCAATGGGGTATGGGGGCAAAGCCCCATCGCAATCCCCAAATACGTCATAAAAAAGCGGGCTGAGCCCGCCTTCACCTCCGCCGAAGTCCGTCACGCACCAAAGTCTTGCTCACGCGGGCAATTTTACGCAATTTCCTATACATTAAAAACGCAGTTTCAGTCGCAGAACGCGAAGCATTCTGCGACTGAAACGGATTGATTTCGATAAAGCAGAGATATGAGAGGAGATCAACACCATGCAATTCAGCAAAGAACAAAATCTGACCTTCGATCAGGCCGTCGCGCGGATGTTTGAAAAGCTCGGCGACAGCAAAATCATGGCGCTGGCCAGCGCGGTGGGCACGCATGTGATGGTGCGCAACGTAAGCTGCCTGTTCTACAACAACAAAATCTATTTCAAGACGGACAAGAATTTCCGCAAAACCCAGCAGCTTTTTGAAAACCCGAACGTCGCGCTCTGCTGGAGCGGCGTACAGGTCGAGGGCGTGGCGGAAAACAAGGGTCTTGTCGTCGATGAGCCGGGCCGCACGTTTGAAACGCTCTACAAAAAATACCTGTGGGGCAGCTACAACAAGTATTCCCATGAGGATACGGAAATCCTGATCGAGGTCACGCCGAAGTTCGTGGAAATCTGGGATACCAGCCTGGATAACTACGCCTATCAGCTGTTTATCGATTTCGAGAAGCAGGAAGTCGTGTTTAAACCGTATGACAAGCAGTAACTCCTTCCGTCGCTCCTTCGTCGCGCCAACCTTCGGCGTTTGAAATCGCCTGAATCCGCTGCAAGCGGCGACGATTTTCAAACGTCCCTCTAACTAAGAGGAAGGCTTGGATATAAACAACGAAATAAAACGCAAAAACCTCTCGGAGAGCGAAACGCTTACACGAGAGGTTTTAAATTGCTTGGAATTTCGTAGAACATTAGCCTCCCGCTATGAGGGAGGCGGTTGCCAAAGGCAAACGGAAGGAGTGTTATTCCACGTTTTCAAAGAAGTCCCCGCCGACGGCATCCGGCCCGACTTCGGTATATACGAGCGAAAATTTGGCGTTGCCCGTCTTCCCTTCGTCGGTAACGACATAGCTCGTCTTCTGCTGGGTGACATGCAGCAAAAACGCTTCCTGCGCGAGCTGCTGGCTCGTCTTACCGCCCATGCTGTCCAGCGGCACGTTCCAATCCATGTGGATGACGTTTTCATCGCCCATGTGCAGATAGAGCTTTTTGACCGTCCACGTGCCGTATGCTTCGGCCAGCGCGGGCAGAACGGAGGCGTCCGCCGCATTCTCCACGCAGTAAACGCTCGCGTCGGATGTAACCTTGTGCGCGCCGTGGCCATATTCGCCGCCCTTGTCGTGGGTGACCATGACGTCCGGCTTATATTGACGGATCAGCCCCATGACGTATCTGCGCACCTTTTCTTTGCCCCAGCGGGCATACATGTCGTCCATATGGGTGGAATAGGAATCGCCAAACGTGCCGATGACCGGGTAATTGCGCACGCCCATGTGCCATAATCCGTTGAGCAGTTCGCTCCGCCGCGCCGCGGTGGCATAGCTCATATAGGCCACGACGACGTTCTTCTTCTGCTCGACCGCGTAGGTTGGAATCGTGCCGCCGAAAAAAATCAACTCGTCGTCCGGATGGGTTGCCAGCACAAGCAGATCCGCCTTTTCGACCGTCGGCTCCCAGCGCTGCACCCAGTCCGGCAGATCGCCCGCGCCGAAGACAAAAACCTCATTGAGCTTGAGCCGCGTGGTGATGCCTGAATTTTCCACAATGCGGAAGCGGTTCTGCCCGTTCAGCTCGACCAGCGCGTGGATATAATCCGTGCTGCCGTCGGCGACGACCTGCCACTTGCCGTCGATTTTTTCCTCGACCGCCCAAGACTGGGGCATGTCGGCGAAGCAGACGTACAGCCAGCCCGCCGTTTCGCCCTCCGGCAGTTGAAATTCCAGATACGGCCGCCTGACCCGCTCGCTGCGCCACGCCGTCGTATAGTCGTTGTCGTGCGCGGATGTCGTGCGGACATGGCCGGAGGTGATGACGCAGTCCGCGGTCAGCTCTCTGGCTTCCTGCGCAGCCGCGCAGACGGGAATCAGCAGCATCATCAGTGCCAACAGCGCTTTGATTGTCTTCATCGCTTCTCCCCTGCTCACAGCTTCAGCGCCGCAATGGCCTCTTCGCCATCCATTGCGCCTGTTTCCATGAATCCAAAGCCGTTATACAGTTTTCTGGCCTTCTGGTTATCCGGATCATAGGAGAGCCAGAAAACCTCCGCCGGGCCGCACGGGAACGTGCGCACATATTCGATCAGCTTTTCGATGGCCTGTCTGCCATAGCCGCGCCCCTGCCAACGTTCGTCGATCATCAGCCGCCACAGGCAATAGTTGCCCGCGGAAATCGCCGGGTTTTCCTCGCCCGGCAGATCGCCGTAACCGATCATCGCAAAGCCGACAAGCGCCGCGCCGTCGTACAACGCAAACGGTTCGGCAACGCCGCCCTCCTCGCGGGTCGCAAACGCCTCTAAAATGCTCTCGATGTTGGAAGCCACGTAATCTACCTGCGTGCGCTTGACCTTGAGCCGCGCAACCTGCCAAACGTTTTGGCGATTGATTTTTTTCAGTTCCAGCATAATGTCTCCTTTTTGGGCTGCCGCCCAAACCTGCCTGAGGGACAAGTCCCTCAGACTCCCTCCTTCGCTTCGCGGCGGTTAAAACACTTTTATCCTATCATTGATTGCGCAGCAATCAATGAAGTGGGAAGGTGAAGGGAACTCAGTTTCCTTCCGGGGCTTGGGATTGAAGCCACGTGCCCGCTGTGCGGGATTCAGCGTGGCGAAAATTGGAAATCACAAGGAGCCGAAGGCGACTATGTGAATTTCCCGGAGCAGCGCCCCAACGTCCTCCTCAACATCCCCCACGCGCACGCTCTTCACGCCGAAATACTGCGCCATCGATTCGTTCGTCCAAACCGTCGCGTCTTCGTAGGCCGTCGGCTTGCCCGTCACGGTCTGCACCGTCCACGCGGGCAGAATCACATCGTCCTCCGGCCCCGCCGCTTCGCACAGCGCATATTCACGCTCAAACTGCGCGATGTACGCGTCCTGCGTGCCATCGAGCTGATCGCTCACCAGCTTTTCATAGTTGCTCAGCTGGCCGCCCAGCAGACAGACCGCCAAAGCCAGCGCCGACAACGCATAGCAGGCGATTCTGCCGCGCCCCGTTGTCAGCGCCTCGCGCTTTTCGGCCTTCGCCCGCATCAGCGCCATCGCCAGCACAATCGGCATGAACAGCAGCACATAGCTGTGGTACATGTTGACGACGCGGCCCGATCCCGCATACCCGGAGGAATACATGTGCGGAATGATCATCGCGCAGAGCATCAGATAGCCGCCCAGCAGCGTAAAACCCATCTTTGGCACGCATTCCCCCGTCCCGCCGCGCGCATTCATGCGGCGGCACGCCGTCGGCAGCGCCAGCAGCAGCAGCGCCAGCAGCGGCGTTTTGAGCATGAACCGCACAATGTATTTCACCGCGTCGCGCATCGTCCAGCCGATCGAGGCCAGCAAATAGGAAAGCCCGCTCTCGTGCGCGCCGTCCGTCGCCATGCGGACACTGTTGCCCGGCGCGATCACCGAAAGCAGCAGCCCGACGCCGATGGGGATCAGCAGCAGCGCCGTGCGAAACGCCGCCTCCCGCTCGCGCGCCGCCAGCCGCCAGAGCGCCAGCATCAGCAGCGCCGCCGCCGTCATCATCGCGGTGATGTAGTTATCCATGCCCAGCGCAAAGAGCAGCGCCCAGCAGAGCGCAAAACCGAGCAGCGTTTTCGCGCCGCGAACGGGGCACTCGCTCAGGCTGTCTCCCAGCGAAAGCGTCATCAGCGCGACGGCCTGCGCGCCCATGTAAAACCACGCGCCGTTGAACCAGTACACGCCCTCCACGATATCCGGCAGGAACAGCAACTGCACGGCGGAAAGCGCCAAAAACGCCGCGCGCCACGGCAGACCCAGCCGTTTTTTCAGAAAATGCCGCAGAAACACGCCCGTTCCCAGCAGGCAGAGCGCCAGCAGCACGACGGCATGCGCGCCGTAATGCGCAAGCGAAAACACCGCCGGGTTGAGCGTCATGACGATCACGCCCGTCACGGTTCCCTGCCAGTCGCGCCACGTGCGCAAGGCATAGCTGAGCGCGTCCTTGAGCACGTGCAGCACGCTTCCGGTCTGCACCCACGTCGGATGGGTGTAGACGGCGAAGGTGAAATCATCCGTCGCCGGGTGCGCCGCCTGCGCGCCGAAAAAGAACGGCGCGAGCAGCAGAGCCCAAAACAGAACACCCAGAATCGGAAGCGCTTTTTTGAAGGTTTTCATGTCAGTTTCGTCCGTCCTTCATGTCGATTTCCTTGAAATCGGACATTTCCAGGTTGTCGGCAATGCTGCGGTCGTCGACGCTGAGCATCAGCTGCCTGCGCATGCCCACGCTCTCGCGCACATCGCTGATCTTCGCCGGACCGTTGACGCAGCCGCCCTCGCAGGCCATGCCCTCGATGATCGTCTCATTCAGCTTGCCTACGCGCAGCAGCATCAGCGCTTTCTTGCACTCCGCCGCGCCGGAACACTTGAGACAGCTCACCGGCATGTCGAATTTCTCTTCGGCCAGCACTTCCTGCACCGCCGCGGACACGCCGCCGGAGGTCGCGAAGTTCTTGCCGTATTTGCTGCCCTGCTGCACGTCGCTGGAAGCCATCGCTTCCGGATCGATATTTTTCGCGAGAAACATGGCGTAAAGCTCGTCAAACGTCAGCACGTAGTCCGCGCCGACCTTGCCGGCATCCTTATAGCGCTTGACCTCGCTCTTCTTGGCGATGCACGGGCCGATGAACACGACCGTCGCGCCCGGATGCCGCTTCTTGATATAGCGCGCCGTCGCCACCATCGGGGAGACGGTGTGGCTGACCTTATCGAGCAGCGCCGGATAATGCTTGGCGACCATGTTATAGAAGGCCGGGCAGCAGCTGGTGGTCATGTGGCCGCCCTCGCGCGCAACCTCTTTGGCTTCCTGCGCTTCATAATAGGCCGTCGCGTCCGCACCGAGGGAAACCTCCATCGCGTCGGTAAAGCCCAGATACTGAAGCGCGCGAATCATCTCGCCCACGCTCACGCCGCCGAACTGGCCCTCGATAGACGGGGCAAAGCAGGCGTACACCTCCTGGGTTTCATCGCGGATCGCCTCGATGACGTCCGTGATCATGGAGACGTCGGAGATGGCCGAGAACGGGCAGGCGACAGTGCAGTTGCCGCAGGAAATGCACTTGCTGTAATCGATGAACGCGCGGCGGTTCTTTTTATCGACGGAAATCGCGTCCACCGGGCAGGAGCGCACGCAGGGGCGGCGCGCATCGGCGATGGCGTTATACGGGCACGCCTGGGCGCACATGCCGCACTCGCGGCACTTATCCGGGTTGATGATCGCGCCCTGATGGGTCATGGTAATCGCGCCGAAACGGCAGGCTTGCAGACAGCGCTTGGCCATACAGTGCTGGCAGTTGCTGGTGACGGTATAGCGCTGCAAGGGGCAGCCCTCGCACGCGCTGTTCATGACGGCAACGGTTTCGTCGGTAAAGGTGTAGTGGTTTTCGCCGTCATAGACGGACGCGCGGCCGCAGGCCCAATCCACGCGGTTGCGCAGCACCTCGCGCTCACGGTAGACGCAGCAGCGATACGTGGGCTGGCTTCCGTGCGGCACGATTTCCAGCGGAATAAATTCCTTATGGGCTTCCAGCGTGCCTTCAAAGCAATACTTGGCGACATGCACGAGCACCTCGCGCTTACGGTCAATACGCTCGATCATATGTTTCCTCCCTGATAAGAGTACGGTCGGGGCCTTGCCCCAAACCCCACCAAGAACCTGAGGTTCTTGGATTTCCCACTGCCTTTATCGCTTTGCGATAAAGGGAACGTATAATTTCTTTGATTGCGCTTCTCGACTTTCTCAGTCAACTCCTTCTAAAAGGGAGCCTTTGGGTATAAGCAACCGCAGCTAAAGGATAAAGCCTCCCTCCTTGAGGGACGTTTGAAATCGTCGCTGCCTGTGGCGGATTCAGACGATGGAAAACGCCGAAGGTTGGCACGACGAAGTCGTGACGGAAGGAGTTAAATGTTAAGCGCCGAACTCGGTTTTACATCTTGCAAGCATCTGCCGGATCGGCAGCTGATACGGGCAGCGCTTTTCACATGCGCCGCAGCCAACGCAGTCCCCCGCTTTTTGGCTCATCGCGGCATAGCGCTGTCTGGCCCAGTCGCCCAGGCCATAGCGATTCAGATAGCCCTCCAGCACGAAAATGCCGCTGATGGAAATACCCGCCGTGCAGGGCTGGCAATAGTTGCAGCGGCGGCAGAACTGCGTGCCCAGCTCCTTACGGATGGCGTCGAGTTTGGCCTTCTCCGCCTCGGTCAGCGGGGAGATGTCTTCCATCGCTTCCAAATTCTGGTCGATTTCGCGCACGTCGTACATGCCCGGAATCACGACGGAGACGTTTTCATTCTGTCGGATGAACCGCAGCGCCAGCCTTGCATCCTCCAGCGCGCCGCCCGCCATCGGCTTCATACAGATAAAGCCGACATTCTGTTCGCGGCACCGCTGCATCAGCGCTTCGCCCTGCGTTTCCACGATGTTGTAGGGGAACATGACGGTTTCCACCCAGTCCATCGTCAGCGCCTTTTCAAACACGCTTGCCATGTGCGCGGTCACGCCGATATGGCCGATTCTGCCCGCCGCTTTGGCCTCCAACAGGGCTTCCAGCGCGCCGCCGGGCGCGGTCACCTGTTCCAGCTCCGCGAGGGACGGGTTATGAATCTGATACAGATCGATATAATCCGTGCGCAGATTATGCAGGCTGGTTTCAATATCCTGCGCCATCGCTTCCTTTGTGCGGGACATGGACTTGGTCGCCAGCACAAATTTTTCGCGCAGGCCGCCTTCCAGCGCTTCGCCCAGAAAAGACTCGCTGACCGTGTAGCCGCGCGCGGTATCGATATAATTCACGCCGCGCTCCGCAAGCCGTTCCATCAATTTCCGCGTGACGGACGCGTCCACCTTCTGAATCGGAATGCCGCCGAAGCCCATGCGCGACACGCGCAGGCCGGTTTTGCCCAAAGTCGTATATTCCATTGTGATCTCTCCCTGTTTTTTTGCTTGACGCTCGTGAAAGGAATTGAATCCTGAATTTCCATGACCTATTATAGCGTTTTTGGGCAGATTTGGCAAGGCGGGCTTGCAAACCCCGCCGAAAAGCGGTAAGCTGTTGGTATGCTTGATTGAAGGAGGCTCTTTCATGGCTTCATCCACCCGTGAAAAAATTCTGGCCGTCTCCTTGCGGCTTTTCAACGAACAGGGCTACCGCAACGTCACCATGCGCGCGATTGCCGACGCGCTTTCCATCAGCGTGGGCAACCTCACCTATCATTTCGCCAAAAAGCAGGATATCGTCGCCGCGCTGATGGACGACATTTTTGCGCAGATGACCGCGACGGCGGATATGCCCGCAGCGTCGCTGGCGCAGATTGACAGCCTGTTTTCCATGATGCTCGATACGCTTGAGCGGTGTGCTTTTTTCTTTCTCGACAACGAATTGAAGCAGGAAAACGGTCCGCTTCATCTGGCACATCATACTCACCTTCGCGCGCGCCTGATCGACGGGCTGACCGCGCTCGCAGAACAGGGCTTTTTTATCGAATCCTTCACGCCGGAGGTCTGCCGGACGCTGATTCAAATCCTGCTGATGAGCCACATGACGTGGCTTAAACAGACCGTGCGCGGCACGGACAAAAACGCCATGAGCAAAACAGAATTTCTGCGCGCGCATTGGCTGGTGCTTGGACCGTATCTGACCGAAAAAGGGCGGGAAGAATGCCGGGAGCTAATTCGGCGGTAAAGGAAAATCGCATATATTTCCGCCCAATGCACGATTTCCAAAATTGCATTCTTCCTCATATATCCAAAAACGCCGTCTACGTCCGACACCTTCGGAACCGCAGACAGCGTTTCTTGTTTGTTTTTTTCAGAGAATCTTACTTGCCCTGCGCGTTTGCATACGCACGCTGCGCGATGAGCAGATAGTTCTTCGTGCCCGCCAGCGTCGCGCCAGTGACCACGTCGGCGACGTTCCAAACGCCGTCCTCACCCTTGACGATTTGATCTTCGGTGTAATTCACACCATTTTCAGTCAGATAGTTCTCGATGCGTTCGATATTGCCGGGGAATTTGATATCGCTCGGCCAAAATGCCACGCCGTGCTCAATGGAGGCTTTCGTGCCGATTTCAATTTCCGCCGCGGCCTCGCCCTGCGCATTCAGCAGCGTCGCCGGGTTGCTCTCGTAATACCACACGCCGCCCTCATCGGTGCAGATGTAATCCATCAGCTCGACACTTTCGCCGTTCACTTCGCCGGTATACACAATGCCGCTCTCCTCCGCCGCACCGGTGAAGGTTACGCCGCCCAGCTCAAAAGACGCCGGATATTGCTTTTCGCCCGCATTCAACACGGCATCGCCCAGCTTGGCCGCCGTTTCAGCATCAAGCTCGGCCCATCCTTCTGCGCCGCTGGCGGAATAGGGAATCAGTTTCTCATCAATCTGCACGCCGGTGACCGTCTCGCCGTCGCAATCCAGCGTCACGCGAATCAGGCTGTCCGGCTGCTCATTGTCCATGCTGTACACGCCGTAAGCCACGCCTTGTTCAGCCACGGCCGCGCCGCAGACGCCCAAAACCAGCGCCAAAGTCAGCGCAAGAACCATCTTTTTCATGATCAATCGCTCCTTTTCTTTTTTAGTACATTCGTACTAGTTAGAATCATAACACTTTTGACAGCATTTGGCAAGCATTTTCCGCGCATTTTTTGATTTTTTTCCGCCATACTAAGCCGCGAGCGATTGGCTCAAAGACAAACATGGAGGGATTGCATCATGGACAACCAGACGATCAACTGTTCCGTTTCTTCCTGCCGTCACCACAACGCGCAGAACCGCTGCGAGCTGCGCAGCATCAATGTCTGCGCAAACTGCAACTGCCATTCCGGCAAGAGTGACGAAAGCATGTGCGGCTCCTACGAGTGCGGCTGCAAGTAATGAGGGAACGTCGGGGTGATTTCCGTCACGCTAAATCGCGCACAGCGGGCGCGTGACAGAAATCCTCCGAACCCCGCCAGAAACCTGAGGTTTCTGGACTTCCCACTTCTGTGTCGCTTCGCGATGCAGGCTAAATAAAAAGGCGCGGCTTTTTTCAAAGCTGCGTCTTTTCATGTACAAAAAGCTTTTTTCCGATTGATCGCAAAGCGATCAATCGTATGGAAGGTGCCGGGAACTCAGTTCCCGACTGGGATTTGGGGCAACGCCCCAACGTTTCCCTCGTTAAACGTTGAAGCGGAAGAGCGTCACATCGCCGTCCTGCATCACATAGTCCTTGCCTTCGCTGCGGACAAGTCCCTTTTCCTTGCAGGCGGTCATCGAGCCGTTCGCTTTCAAATCGTTGAAAGAAACGATCTCCGCGCGGATGAAGCCGCGCTCAAAATCGCTGTGGATCTTGCCCGCCGCCTGCGGCGCTTTCGTGCCCTTGCGGATCGTCCACGCGCGGCACTCGTCCGCGCCCGCCGTCAGGAAGGAAATCAGGCCCAGCAGGTCATAGCACTCGGCAATCAGGCGATCCAGACCGCTCTTGCCGATGCCCATCTCTTCGAGGAACATGTTCTTCTCTTCGTCGTCCATCTGCGCGATATCTTCTTCGATCTTCGCAGAAATGACCAGCACTTTGGCGTTTTCGCCCGCCGCAATGGCTTTCACGTCCGTCACGCCGGGGATGCTGTCCTCATCCTTGCCGAGGTCGTCTTCCTTGATGTTGCAGGCGTAGATCACCGGCTTGGTGGTCAGCAGGAACCACTCACGCGCAATTTCGCGCTCCTTGTCCGTCATCGGGCAGGTGCGCGCGGGCTGAAGGTTGTCCAGATGCGCCAGCAGCTTTTCACCCAGCGCAGCTTCGTCGGCAAAGCGCTTTTCGCCGCTCTTGAGCATCTTCACGGCGCGCTCGGCACGCTTAGCCACCGTCTCGCGATCAGCCGCAATCAGTTCAAGGTTGATCGTCTCGATGTCGTGCTGCGGGTTCAGGCTGTCCGCGTGACGAATGATGTCCGGATCTTCAAAGCAGCGCACGACATGCACAATCGCTTCGCACTCGCGGATATGGGAGAGGAACTTGTTGCCCAGTCCCTCGCCGTGGCTCGCGCCCTTGACCAGACCCGCAATATCGACGAACTCGATGACCGCCGGGGTCGTCTTTTTCGGATGATACATCTCGGAAAGTTCATTGAGCCGCTCGTCCGGCACGGCCACAACGCCCGTGTTCGGCTCGATGGTGCAGAACGGATAATTCGCCGCTTCCGCGCCCGCCTTTGTAATCGCGTTAAACAAAGTGGATTTGCCGACGTTCGGCAAACCGACAACGCCCAATTTCATCTATGATCACAACTCCTTTAAGTACTCAACACGGTTACTGATTATAACACAGCCCCGCTCTTTTCTCAAGGCACGCCCCGATTTTCCTTGCAAATTCTACCTCAAATCGCGATTTTTCCGCGAATATCGCGAATATACTGTTCAAATTCCACTCTCTTGACCAGTTTCCGCGTTCCAATGTACAAAACAAACGGGCAATTCGGTATTTTCAGCAAGGAGTCGATTTTGTTGATGCCGATGTTGCTGTATTCTGCCGCTTCGCGAATCGTCAGTGTCATTTTGCACTGAATCGGGACGTTTTGAATCCGATCACTGTCATTTCGAATATTCAGTTCCATTTGATTGAACCTCCATCTATCATTTGGTCGTTTGCCTTTCAAAAGCAACAGCTGTTTATGTTTCCACGCATCTCAAGCCGCCCTGGGCAAGGCGTCATAGCTTTGCAGCTCCCCTCAAATCTTCGAGAGGCCGTGAGGAAGTATCATAATCCCCCCATGCCGTGCCGAATTGCATTTTGCCCGGCACGCCCGCCTCGTGGAATGTGCCCGTCAGCGCAGAAAGCACGGTATTATCCTGCTCATTCAGGTTAAACAGAATCGTCTTGGGCAGCTCTCCGCGCTCCTCCAGCGCATTGAGAAAATGCGAAAGCGGCAACGCAGTCGGTGCGTTGCCGACGGTATCGTACCCCTTGGCCTCTCCGACTGTCTTCACGCCATGCTGATTGGCGTCGCGCAGCGCGCCGACATGCAGTTTCATCGCCCAGCCGCGCCAGATATGCGCGCCAACCTGCCTTCTCAATCGCCAGCGCCGCGTCAGGTCCCATGGCAGGCAGAACCTTCGTCTTGAAATCTGCCCATTTCGCCAGCTTTTCGTGGTATTCCAGCGTATCCGCCGGATCTTCCGTCGTACAGAGCGCGTACACGTTGGATTGTTCGATGAACGCCTGCGGCGTATGCTTTCCGTCAGAGAGCGCACGCAGGGTTTCCGTCCAAATCGCTTCGGCGTTTGCCTCGTTCAGCGTCTCTCTGATTCCGAAATAGCGTTGAAGCTCCAAATGCGTCCAATGGAAAACCGGATTTCCCGCCGCATAGGGCAGCGTTCTGGCAAATGCCCTGAAGCGCTCTTTATCGCCGCCTTGACCGGAAACAAACGCTTCCGGTTCGCCGTTTTGCCGCATCAGCCGCCACTTGTAATGGTCGTCGCCCAGCCAAATCTGGGTGATATTCTCCGCGGGGCGGTTCTCCCAAATATCTTTGGCACTCAGGTGACAATGATAATCGATAATCGGCATATGCTCTGCATACTGATGATACAGCCGCTTAGCCGTCTCATTTTTCAGCAGAAAATGTTCGTCCATCATCAAGCAACTCTCTGATCTCTTCTTCATTGTTTCTTTGCAGATATTCCATCAGATTGTCGAGCATATGCCCGCCCGCATTTCCGCCGCAGTCTGTAAAGCTTCAAAGCCTTATCCATGCGGGCAGCCTTTATGCAGTTTTCTGTGCACAAAAAAACTTCCGATTTCTCGGAAGTTTTTAAAAATGGTCGAGGTGACAGGATTTGAACCTGCGACCTTTTGGTCCCGAACCAAACGCGCTACCAAACTGCGCTACACCTCGAAAATGGAGCCAATGAAGGGACTCGAACCCTTGACCTGCGGTTTACGAAACCGCTGCTCTACCGACTGAGCCACATTGGCATTTAAGTTTCGCAACATCACGCATCCGCCTGACAAGACAGAATTATACCAGAATCTCTTTCGCATGTCAACCCTTTTTTCACACTTTTTTTGCCTCTTTTTGAAAATTGTGTCGGTCAGCCTCAAAACCCGGCATTCCATGTTTTCCCCCGCGCACAAATATGGTATACTAAGGCAAAAGGAGGTCTGCCGTTTGAAAGACAACCGCATTCATTTTGACTTGGAGCGCAAACTGCGCCGTTACGCCATCAGCGATCTGATGAAATACATCGTCATCGGGCAGGGTATCGTCTTTGCGCTGCTGTATATCTGGCCGACGCTGGGCTATCAGCTCTATTCCCTCATTACGCTGACCCGCACGGGGCTGATGCGCGGGCAAATCTGGCGGCTGGTGACGTTCGTGTTTGTACCGCCGTCCAGTTCGCCGATCTTCATCCTGTTCGCGCTGTATTTTTATTATATGATCGGCGTCGGGCTGGAAAACCAGTGGGGCAAGGTCAAATTCAACCTGTATTATTTAGTCGGCATGCTCGGCTCGATCATCGCCGCGCTGATTACCGGCTATGCGGATAACACGTTCCTCAATCTGTCGCTGTTCTTCGCCTATGCCGCACTGTATCCCGACGAGCAGGTGCTTCTGTTTATGATCCTGCCCATCAAGATGAAATATCTCGCGCTGGTCGATGCCGCGCTGTATCTGTATTATTTCATCGTCGGCACTGCGTCCACGCGGATCACGATTGTGCTCTGCCTGCTTAACGTCGCGCTCTTCCTCGGAGGGGATATCATCAACACCATCCGCCGTGAATCCAGATATTGGAAAACGCGGTACAATTTCCGAAAGGCCATGAGAAAATAAGCGGGCCGCATCTTTCGCCGTCCGCTGAATCTCAAAATTTTTCGTCCGCGAAACTGTGCGCCATTGATTTTGAAAAACAAAATCAAACCGCCACGCTCTCCCATTTAGGAGAGGATGGCGGTTTTTCATATGCTTTTACAGGCTCTTGCCCACTCGATACGCCTGTTCGGGCGCGTCCGTTTTGCGAATATCGCCCGCTTCCATCTGCGCCGTCATGGTGTAAAAATAGATGGGCGAGGCCAATACGATCACGTCCGCCGCCAGCATCTTTTCGCGGATTTCCGTCATATCGTCCTTCTGCACGCAGTTCCCGCCGTTGCGATAGCAGGCGCTGCAGCTTATCCCTTTTTCCTCGTCGTCAAGATCATCCCGAACAAACCGCCCGCGGCCAGCCCCATGCCCAAATCGGCGAGATAGGCGGCGAGCTGCGGGCTCTGCCCCATCATCAGCGCGTAACAGACGATGCCCAGCGCCATATACAGCAGCCCGACGCATGCGCCGCGCATAGCTCCGCCGCTCTCCCCCGCGTGCATGGCCGTGGTCACGCCCGCAAGGATGGACACGAACTTCACCACCTGGTTGATGGCGGTAATCGCGCGGTCGCTGGCGTTCCACCAGTTCAAAATCAGTGCGAAGACCGCCACGCCGATGATCGTGATCGCCGCCGCAACGAGCACGCCGCGCAGCACGGCGAAAATCGCGCTCCTCTCCGTCTTTCTCGCGCTTCTGCGCGTCGTTCGCTTGAACGAGCCGACGCTGCGATTGGATGCAAAAGACTGATTTTCCATTTTCTCCCTCGCTTTCCACACAAAAACCGCCCTGTCACAGTCCAAGCTATGACAGGGCGGCTTTGCTTATGAGGGAAATCAGATGAGCTGCTCGGAATCGTTGGTCACGGAGAGCTGCTCCACGTTGCGCACGGCCCAGCGGGCGAACACCATCTGGGTCTTCTGCTCGCCGACCTCGATGGTCAGCACGTCGTCCTTGATGCGGACGATGGTGCCGTAGATACCGCCGATGGTGCAGATACGGTCGCCAACCTTGAGGTTGTCGAGCATCGCCTTGGCTTCCTTGTCCTTCTTGCGCTGCGGACGGATCAGCAGGAAGTAGAACACGACAAAGATCAGAATCATCGGCACAAACTGCACGGCATAGTAGATGATGGTCGCGCCGGTGCTCATGGTTTCGGTCGCGGCAGCGGCGTCGGTCGTCGCGGTCGTGGCGGCAGCGTCAGCCAGCAGATTCATCAGAGCATACTTCATGGGGAAAGACACATCCTTTCATTCATTGGGTAACTTCATTATTATAGCCTGTTTTTCCTTATTCTGCAACCGTTACGGGCAAATTCATCGACTGACCGCTACAGGTTACGTTGGGGGGGTGCCCCAAGTCCGGAAACTCGCATAGTCGCGCACGCGCTCTTTGCGAGTTTCGCTCTCCGCGAAGCGACTCTTAACCACCCGTTTACAGGTTTTAGAAATTCCGGCTCATGTCGTAATGGCTGAAGAACTCGCTGCGGAATTCCTCATAACGATCCTCTTCAATGGCCTTGCGGATGCGCTCCATCAATCGCAGCAGGTAGCGCAAATTGTGGATGGTCGCCAGCCGTCCGCCGGTGATTTCGCCCGCCTTGATGAGGTGGCGGATATACGCGCGGGAGAAATTCCGGCAGGCGTAGCAGTCGCAGCCTTCCTCGATCGGGCCGAAATCGTGGGCATACTGCGCGTTTCGGATGACCAGCCGGCCCTGATCGGTGAAGCAGGTGCCGTTGCGCGCAATGCGGGTAGCCAGCACGCAGTCGAACATGTCAATGCCGCGGTACACGCCCTCCACCAGGCAGTCCGGGCTGCCCACGCCCATCAGATAGCGCGGTTTGTTGGTCGGCATATACGGCATCATCGCGTCAAGCATGCCATACATGATGGGCTTCGGTTCGCCGACGGACAGTCCGCCGATGCCGTAACCGGGGAAATCCATATCAGCCAGCACCTTGGCGCTCTCGATGCGCAGATCCTCATAGAACGCGCCCTGCACAATGCCGAACACGGCCTGATCCTCGCGGGTATGGTAATCCTTGCAGCGCTGCGCCCAGCGATGCGTGCGAAGCATGGCTTCATACGCGGTCTTATGGTCGCAGGGATACGGCGAGCACACGTCGAATGCCATCGCGATATCGCTGCCCAGCGCTTCCTGAATGGCCATGCTGGTTTCCGGGCCGATGAACATCTTGCTGCCGTCGAGGTGGCTGCGGAAATGCACGCCCTCCTCCTTGATCTTGCGCAGGCTGGCGAGCGAGAACACCTGGAATCCACCGGAATCGGTGAGGATCGGCTTATTCCAGCTCATGAATTTGTGCAGACCGCCCGCCTCTTTGATCAGATCATCGCCGGGGCGGATATGCAGGTGATAGGTGTTGGAGAGGATGATCTGCGAACCGACTTCATTCAGTTCGCGTGGGGTCATGCCCTTGACGGTCGCCTGTGTGCCGACCGGCATGAAGATCGGGGTCTGGATATCGCCGTGCGGGGTATGCACAACGCCGCGGCGGGCATGGGTTTTCGCGTCTTTCTTGACAAGGTCAAACGTTACGGGTGATGCCATTCTTTTTTCCTTTCTGCGCCAAGCGCTGTACACGCGCACGCGCGGGAGACGGGATGGGGACGGGGACGTTTTGGGGTTCCACCCCAAACCCCGGCAGGAACCTGAGGTTCCTGCACTTCCCATTTCTTTATCGCTTCGCGATAAAGAGACCCTAAACAATCTTTTCCTCTCCCGTTTTGCGAAGCAAAACGAAGCAGGGGTGCAGGGGCTTTAAGCCCCTGCCGGAGTTTGAGGCGGAGCCTCAATCGTTGCTTTTCAACAAATCTTTCAGCGGCTTTTTCTCGCCGCTGGCCACAACCACTTCATAAACGCCCGCGCCGATCATCAAAAACATCGCGCCGACGCCGAGAATCGCAAACGGATCATTGTAGACATACCACATGCTGTCCAGCGCCGCGCCGATGAAAATCGGCACGCAGCAGGTCGCCAGAAGCGTACTGCCCATGCCCTTTTTGCGGCGGGATTTCTCGTCGGTCAGTTCCTTAAGCTTCATCAGCTTCTTGCGCAGCGCCGCGCTCAGGGAAAATCGGCCGTTTCTGATTTGGTCGCGGTTCTTCGGCTTTTTCGCCGTCACCAGACAGTAAATGCCCATGCCGATCATACCGAACATGCCGACGCAGCCGAGCATGCCGCCCACGTCCTGCCTGTTGTAAATCGACATCAGCGCAACCAGCAGCATCATCGGCGCGACGCACGCGCTGCAAAGCGCCGAACCCATCGCGATTTTGTGCGTATAGGCGTTGCTCTGCTTCACATAGTCGGCGGCCTCCTCTTCGGTCAGCTGCGGCCAGCGCGCCTCCGTCCGGCGCGCGCCCGCTTCTTCAAAGCCCTCGCGGCGCATCTGCGCGGGGATGTCGGCATAATCCGCCAGCGTCCGCTGCAAAGCCGCGTCAGCACTCAGGCCCTTTTTCTGCAATTCGTCATATCGATCGAGCATCTGGCCAAGCAGATTCACGCGGTATAAATCCTCCATCGGCTCATGGGCAAATGCCTCCGTCTTTTCGAGGATGTATCGCTTAAACGACAGCTCCACTTCTTCGCGTGCAACCGCACCCTGCATCATGCTTCCCCCTTCGCGATGGTTTTGATGATTTCGCCCGCCATAATCAGCCCGACGACCGGCGGCACAAAGCTGACGCTGCCCGGCGCGTGGCGGCCGTTGCTCTCGTCGGCAACAACTTTCAGCGGTTCTTCGGTCGAATAAACGACCGTGTGGTGTGCCACGCCGCGCTTTTTGAGCTGAACACGCATCACGCGGCAGAGCGGGCAGACGCTGGTTTTGGCGATATCCGCCACCTGAAACCGCGTCGGATCGAGCTTGTTGCCCGCCCCCATCGCGCTGATGGCGTATACGCCCGCCTCCTTCGCCCGGCAGACCAGCGTCACCTTCGCCTTTACCGTGTCGATGCAGTCCGCGATTGCGTCAAACTGCGCCAAGTCGAGCGTCTCGGCGCTCTCCGGCGTGTAAAACATGCGCAGCGGCACAACCTCGCAGGCGGGGTTGATGTCCTTCACCTGCTCGGCAATCACTTCGACCTTTGGCCGGCCGACGGTGGAATCCATCGCGACGGCCTGACGGTTGATGTTTGAAACGCTGACCACGTCGTCGTCGATGACCGTGATATGCCCCACGCCCGCGCGCGCCAGCGCCTGCACCAAATGTCCGCCGACGCCGCCGACGCCGAAGACCGCCACGCGCGCGCTTTGCAGGCGCTGCATACCGGCTTCGCCGAAGATCAACTCCGTTCTTGCAAATCTCTCATCTATCATGAAATTCCCTTTGGGCGCTGCCCCAAACCTCGACAGGAAACTGAATTCCCTGTACCTTCCATTCGTTTCACGAACGGAGAATCCCCCATTGTCCGCAGAGCGAAATCGGGAAGTCCAGAAACCTCCGGTTTCTGGTGAGGTTTGGGGTGAAACCCCATCGTTTTCTTAGAACTCGCAGTTGCCCGGCGTGCGGGGATACGGAATCACGTCGCGGATGTTCTCGATGTCCGTCAAATACATGATCAGGCGTTCAAAGCCCATGCCGAAGCCGGAATGCGTGCAGCCGCCGAAACGACGCAGATTCACATACCAGTCCATCTGCTCTTTGGAGATATGCAGCTCGTCCATGCGCCCGGTCAGCACATCAAGCCGCGTCTCGCGCTCGCTGCCGCCCATCAGCTCGCCGGAACCCGGCACCAGCAGGTCAACGCCGCGCACCGTCTTGCCGTCGTCGTTCTGATACATGTAGAACGCCTTGATCTCCTTCGGCCAGTCGTAGACGAATACCGGAGACTTGAAGTGCTCTTCCGTCAGATACTTCTCATGCTCCTTGAACAGATCTTCGCCCTGCACCGCCGGATGCTCAAACGGATGCGTCGCATGCTGCAAAATGTCGATCGCCTCGGCGTGCGTCACGCGCGCGACATGCGACTTCGTCAGCGTCTGCAATTTCTCAATCAGGTTGCTCTTGGCATACCCCTGAAGGAACTCCAGCTCCGGCATCGCCTTGTCCAGCACTTCCTGTACCACGGACTTGAGGAAATCCTCTTCGATATCCATCAGGCCGTTCAGATCGCAGAAGCAGATTTCCGGCTCGATCATCCAAAACTCCGCCGCATGCGTCTTCGTGTTGGAGTTCTCCGCGCGGAAAGTCGGGCCGAAGGTGTACACGCGCTTGTAGGCCAGCGCATAGGTTTCCGCCTCCAGTTGACCCGTCACGGCCAGCGCCGTCGCCTTGCCAAAGAAGTCGTTCTCCGCCTTGTAGGGCTTGCCCATCTCCTGGTTGGTCACGGTGAACGTGTTGCCCGCGCCTTCCGCGTCGTTCGCGGTGATCAGCGGCGTGTGCACATACACATAGCCGCGGCTCTGGAAGTAGTTATGCACCGCCTGCGCCGCAATGGAGCGGACGCGGAACACGGCCTGAAACAGACGCGTGCGCGGACGCAGATAGGCGATGTCGCGCAAAAATTCCAGCGTGTGGCGCTTCGGCTGAAGCGGATAGTCCTCCGTGCAGTCGCCTTCCAGAATAATTTCCTCCGCCTGCATTTCCAGCGCGCCGTTGCGGCCCGGCACCAGCTTGCCCGTCGCGCGCACAGCCGCGCCGTTGCGGATGGCCTGCACCGCGGCGAAATCCTTCACCTTGTCGTCGTAGACGATCTGCATCGGCGTGAGCACCGTGCCATCGAAAAACTCGATGAAGCCGATGCTTTTCTGCTTGCGGTGGTTGCGCACCCAGCCTTCCACCGTCACAATCTGACCTTCCAGCGCCGCGCCCTTGGCGGCCACGTCGCGCAGATCGAGCACATTCTGATTTGCCATAAATACTTCCTCTTTTCCGCAGACAAAATGTCCGCGTTTCTTTCTGTCTACACCGCTATATGATAGCAAAAACGTCCATAAAAGGCAAGGGTTATTGCTTTCCCGCCTTCATTTCCCCATAGGTATACAGCATCAGCCCGACAATAACCGTCAGGCCGCCGACGAGCAGCGGAAACGTCACCTGCTCATGGAACAGCACCAGCGCCCAAACCGCCGCGCCGATGGGTTCGGCCAGCAGCGCGAAGGAGACCACGTCCGCGCTGACAAAGCCGAGCAGATAGGTCATCAGCGCGTGGCCGCCGAGCGTGCAGGCGACCGCCAGCACGACAATGCCGTACAGCGATTCCCCCGTCACCCGCAATCCGCCCGCAAGCGGCGAAATCAGCAGCAGAAACAGCGCCGTCACGCCATAAACAAACGTCATGAAGCCCAGCGCAGGCAGATTGCGCCGCGCCGCGCGCCCCGTCAGCCAATGCCCCGCGATAAACGCCGCGCCGATGAGCGCCAGCGCGTCGCCAAACAGGCTGCCGTGTTCCGTGCCCATGGAGAGCAGGCCGATGGCTGCCGCGCCGATCACCGCAACGATTGCGCCCGGCACGGCTTCGCGCTTGATCGGTTCATGCAGCAGCACGCCGGAAAGCGCCGCGACAAAGAGCGGCTGGGTGCAGACCAGCGCCGTGGAAACAAAGGTCGAAGCAAAACTGAGCGAAGTCATCCAGCAGGTATAATGCAGCGCGAGCAGCAATCCTGCCGTGCAGGCCAGCACGACCTGCTTTTTCGGCGCGTGAACGACGGCCTGCAATTCGCCGCTTTTGAGCGCGGGAATCAGCAGCAGCGCAAAGCTGAGCGCCATGCGCCCAAAGGCGATCATCACCGGCGACGCGCCGCAGGACAGCGACCATTTAACCATCGGGCCGGAAACGCTCACGCCCGCCACGGCAAGCGCCACAAGGAGCGCTTTCTTTTGATTGTTCATCGTTCTCCTTTTTGGAGTCTTGCCCCAACTCCCACCGAGAATCCGGAACTTCGCGCGCCGTGTCCCGCACAGCGCGCGTTCATTCCGTTTCTTGGATTTCCTTCCTTACTTATTTGCTTCGCGATAAATGAAAACGGCCAACGCGCTTTGCGATTCCATTGCAGGGGCGCATCGCGCGTCCGCATACCATGCGCTTTTTTCAATAAAGAAGACTGTCCTGCTTTCCGCGTGACAGCCTCCCTTTATCTTCATTCGGCCCTTTTCAGCCGCACGTGCGAAACCTTTGCGTGCCTGCAAACTGCGGCAGATATGCCCGCGGCCTCAGATCGCAATTATTCTTCAGTCTCTTCCGGCTGATTTTCGGAATTCTCTCCGCCGAGGTCCATGTCCAGCGAGTTTTCTTCCGTCGGCTCCATGGTTTCGCCGTCGGCTTCGGACGCTTCTTCCTCGTCTTCGTCGCGCTCGGTGGCGGTGACGCAGACGATGTGGCTGCCTTCCTCCACACGCATGACGCGCACGCCTTGAGACACGCGGCCGATGGTGGAGATATCGCTGACCGGCATGCGGATGATCGTGCCGTCGTCGGTGATGAGCATGATATCCTCATCCTCATGCACAAGCAGCTGCGCGGCCATCAGTCCGGTTCTCTCCGTCAGGCGCATGGCCATGATGCCCTTGCCGCCGCGGCTCTGCACGCGGAACTCGGAAACGTCGGTGCGCTTGCCGTAACCCTTCTGGGTGATGGCGAGCACCTGCTTGTCTTCCTCGATGCGCGCAACAGAGATGACCTCGTCGTTTTCCGACAGATCGAAGCTCTTGACGCCCATGGAGTTGCGGCCCATCGCGCGGATATCCGTCTCCTTGAAACGAATAGCCTGACCCTGGCGCGTCGCCAGCATCAACTCGTCGTCGTCGCCCGTCAGCTCCACGCCGATCAGCTCGTCGTCCTCGCGCAGCACGATGGCAATCAGACCCGCTTTGCGCAGATTGGCAAACTCATCCAGCGCAGTCTTTTTAATCAGACCGAAGCGCGTCGCCATCGTCAGATACTTGCCCTCGCTCTGTCTGGGTAGCGGAATCATCGCCGTGACCTTCTCGCCGCCGATCAGCTGGAGCAGGTTGACGATCGCCGTGCCGCGCGCGGTGCGGCCCGCCTCCGGGATTTCATAGCCCTTGAGGCTGTACACACGTCCCCGGTTGGTGAAGAACATGATTTCATCGTGCGTAGAGGTGACAAGCAGCTGCTCGGCATAATCCTCCTCGCGCGTGGTCATGCCCATAATCCCCTTGCCGCCGCGGTTCTGGCTGCGATACGTCGTGCGCGGAATGCGCTTGACATAGCCGAAGTGCGTCAGCGTCACAACCACGCTGTCCTCCTGAATGAGGTCTTCGGGATCGATTTCGCCGTCCATCACGCTGATCTGCGTGCGGCGCTCGTCGGCGTATTTCGCCTTGATGGCCAGAATCTCCTCGCGGATGATCCCCAGCACCATCTTTTCGTCGGCCAGCACGGCGCGCAGATAGGCGATGGTCTTTTCCAGCTCGGCATATTCTTCCTGCAAACGCTCGCGTTCCAAACCCGTCAAACGGGCCAGGCGCATATCCAGAATGGCCTGCGCCTGCTTGTCGGACAGGGCAAAGCGCTCCATGAGCTGCACCTTCGCCTCCGCCGTGTTCGGGCTGTTGCGGATGATGCGGACGATCTCGTCGATGTTATCCAGCGCGATGAGCAAGCCTTCCAAAATATGGGCGCGTGCCTCGGCCTTATCGAGGTCGTAGCGCGTGCGGCGCACGATCACGTCCTTCTGGTGTTCCAGATAGTGGTAGAGCATCTGGTGCAGCGAAAGCACCTTCGGCTCGCCATCCACCAGCGCCAGCATGATCGCGCCGAAAGCTTCCTGCATCTGCGTGTGCTTGTACAGGTAGTTGAGCACGACGGCGGAATTCACGTCGCGTTTGAGTTCGATGACGATGCGCATGCCCTCGCGGTCGCTCTCGTCGCGGATATCGCTGATGCCTTCAAGACGCTTGTCATGCACCAGCTCGGCGATCTTCGCGACCAGCACGGACTTATTGACCATGTACGGGATTTCCGTCACGACGATGCGCTGACGGCCGTTCGGCATCGGCTCGACTTCCGTTTTGGCGCGCGTGACGATACGGCCGCGGCCGGTGGAATACGTGTCGTAAATGCCCTTGCGGCCGAGGATGATACCGCCGGTCGGGAAATCCGGGCCTTTGATGCACTCCATCAGCTCCTGCGTGGTCACATCCGGGTTGTCGATCATCTTAACCACGCCGTCGATGACCTCGCCGAGGTTATGCGGCGGAATATTCGTCGCCATGCCGACCGCAATGCCGGAAGAGCCGTTGACCAGCAGATTCGGGAAGCGGCTGGGCAGCACGTTCGGCTGCATCAGCGTTTCGTCGAAGTTCGGGGAGAAATCGACGGTCTCTTTATCGATATCCGCCAGCATCTCCATGTTGATTTTGCTCATGCGCGCTTCGGTATAACGCATGGCCGCCGCGCCGTCGCCGTCCACCGAGCCAAAGTTACCCTGGCCGTCCACCAGCGGATAGCGGGTTGCAAAATCCTGACCCAGGCGCACCAGCGCGCCATACACAGAGGAGTCGCCGTGCGGGTGATATTTACCCAGAACGTCGCCGACGATACGCGCGCACTTACGATACGGCTTATCCGGCGTGACACCGAGTTCGTGCATCGCGTACAGAATGCGGCGATGCACCGGCTTGAGGCCGTCGCGCACATCCGGCAGCGCGCGGGTGATGATAACCGCCATTGCGTAGGAGATGAACGATTTCTTCATCTCGTGCTCAAGGTCAATCGGGCGGATGCGCTCAAGGTCGGTTGTATTGCCGGGGAGATTATCCTTAAAATCCAACTTATTTTCCCCTTTCTCAGGAACGTTTTGGGGGAACGTTGGGGCTCTGCCCCAAACCCCGCCAAGAACCTGATGTTCTTGGATTTCCCTCTCTCATTGATCGCTTCGCGATAAATGGGAAAGATTCTTTTTTATGTTTTAAGGCTCCCTCTCAGAGGGAGCTGTCGAGCGAAGCGAGACTGAAGGAGTTAAATATCCAAATCCAGCACCAGTTTGCTGTTCTGCTCGATAAATTCGCGGCGCGGCTCCACCTTTTCGCCCATCAGCAGGCTCATGATTTCGTCGGCGGCAATCGCGTCCTCGACGGAAACGCGCAGCATGGTGCGGGTCTCCGGGTTCATGGTCGTCGTCCAGAGCTGTTCGGCGCTCATTTCGCCAAGGCCCTTGTAGCGCTGCACATCCGGCTTCTTTTCGCGGCCGATTTCGGTCATCACCTTGTCGAGTTCCGCGTCGGAATAGCAGTAGCGCTCCATCTTCTGATACGTCACCTTGTACAGCGGCGGCTGGGCGGCGTAAACGTGCCCCTGCTCGATGAGCGGGCGCATGTAGCGGTAGAAGAACGTCAGCATCAGAATGCGGATGTGGCTGCCGTCCACGTCGGCATCCGTCATGCAGACGATGCGGTCATAGCGCAGCTTCTTGATATCAAAATCGTCGCCCACGCCGCAGCCGAACGCCGTAATCATCGCCTTGATTTCGTCGTTGGCCAGCACGCGGTCAAGGCGCGTCTTTTCGACGTTCAAAATCTTGCCGCGCAGCGGCAGAATCGCCTGGAAGTGGCGGTCGCGGCCCATCTTCGCGCTGCCGCCTGCGGAATCGCCCTCGACGAGGAAGATTTCGCACTTGCTGGGGTCGCGCTCGGAGCAGTCCGCCAGCTTGCCCGGCAGGCTCGCGCTTTCCAGCACCGTCTTGCGGCGGGTCAGGTCGCGCGCCTTGCGCGCCGCCTCGCGCGCGCGGGAAGCGGCCAGACAGCGATCCAGAATCAGCTTGGCGACCTGCGGGTTCTCTTCCAGATAATCGCTCAGCTGCTTGCCCACCAGCGAATTGACGATGGTGCGCACCTCGCTGTTGCCCAGCTTGGATTTGGTCTGACTCTCAAACTGCGGATCTTCCAGCTTGACGGAGACGATCGCCGCCAGGCCCTCGCGCGTATCCTCGCCGGAGAGATTCGCGTCGTTGGCTTTGAGGATGTTGTGCTTGCGGCCATAGTCGTTGATGACGCGGGTCAGCGCCATGTTGAAACCTGCAAGATGCGTGCCGCCGTCCGGCGTATGGATGTTGTTGACGAACGCAAAGATATTCTCGGAATAGGTGTCGTTGTACTGCATCGCCACCTCGACGCTTGTCGTGCCGACAAGGCCGCTGATGTAGATCGGTTCCGGGAAGAGCACCTCTTTGTTCTTGTTGATGAACTTGACGAACTCGCTGATGCCGCCCTCATAGTGGAAGACGTTCTCCTTCGCCTCTTCCGGGCGCTCGTCGCGGAAGACGATGCGGATGCCGCGGTTGAGGAAGGCCATCTCGCGGAAGCGGGTTTTGAGCGTGTCGTATTGGAAATCGCCCGTCTCAAAGATTCCCTCAGGATCGCTCTCGTCCTTCACATCCGGCCAGAAGCGGATCGTCGTGCCGGTGCGGTCGGTCTCGCCGATGACCTTGAGATCATAGAGCACCTTGCCGCGCTCATATTCCTGCTGATAGATCTTGCCATCCTGATAGACGTTGACCTGCAAGTGTTTGGACAGCGCGTTCACGACCGACGCGCCGACGCCATGCAGGCCGCCGGAGACCTTGTATCCTCCACCGCCGAACTTGCCGCCCGCATGCAGAATCGTCAGGCAGACCTCGACTGCCGGGCGGCCGATCTTCGGATGAATGCCGACCGGGAAGCCGCGTCCGTTGTCCCGCACGGAGCAGGAGCCGTCCTTATGCAGCGTGATGATGATTTCGTTGCAGAAGCCCGCCAACGCTTCGTCCACCGCGTTATCCACGATCTCGTAGACCAGATGGTGCAATCCGCGCTCGTCCGTCGAGCCGATATACATGCCCGGTCTCTTGCGCACGGCCTCAAGCCCTTCGAGCACCTGAATCTGGTTCTCGTCATACGTGCCATCCGGCCGTTCAAGCTGATCGAGCTGCTGCTGAATGTCTTGGTTTTCCATTTATTCTCCTCGTTTCTTCGGCCTTCAAAGTTCGGGCTGCCCGTCTTCCTGCGCCGCCGTCCAAAACGGCTCGGCAGCCGGATAGGCGCGCTCATGCGCGCGCTGCGCAAGCGTCACCGTGGATATGGGCGACAGATACACGCGCGCGTTTTCCGTCATGCCGCCCGCGCGCCTCGCGCCCGCGCAGATCACCGCGCTTTTGGCGGTGATGCCCTGCCGGGCGAGAATGCGGTTCTGGCGGCGGATTTCCGCAAGCATCGCCCCGGTGACGGGGCTTTGGCTCTGGGTCAAATCAATGATGGCCACAATGTCGGCGCTGTGCACGCTGACGTCATCGCCCAAATGAAGAATCATTTCTGCCTCCCGCGCGTGCGCAGTCCGCACATTTTATTTCTATTATATTATACCAAATTCGTCCCCTTTTTTCAAACCTTGACACGCTCTTTTTTGCACGTTTTTCGCCAAAATTGCACACAAAAAAAGGCACCGTTATTCGGTGCCTTTTTTGAATCGCTTACTTCACCTGGGAAAGCGCGTCCTTCACGGCCGCAATCAGCGCTTCGGAAGTCTTGGTCGCGCCCGCAACCACGTCCACATCCGCGCTCTGCGCCTCGATGATGGCCGCCGGAATCTGCTCGAACGCCGGGTCAGAGATGCCGCTGGTCTCGTTGTGGCTGAGCACGTCAATCTTGGCGATCTTGTCGCCGTCCATCGTGACCTTGACCTTCACGTCGCCGCCGATGTCGCTCACGCCCGTGCCGATGTATTCGTTGTCGCCGAGCGCGACTTCTTCCTTCGGCTCTTCCGCCGGAGCTTCCTCAAAGCCGAAGTGGATGTTCAGCAACTCGACCGCCTTCGCCGCAGTCTCGCCCGTGACAGCCGCGCAGCGCGCCAAACGGCCCGGATCGCTCATCTCATAGCCTGTCGCCTTCATGTAGTTCCCGACGGAAACCGCGCACTCAATCGCGCCCGAAACCGTGGTGACGGATTCCATCTCCGGCTGATAGGTCGGGAACGCGTGTTCCTTGTACCAGGCATAAAGCTGGTCGCGCAGCTCGCGGGCTTCCTTCGCCTCGCAGAACAGGCCGAACACCGCGCACGCGCCGCCCAAGGAGCCGCAAAGCGTGCCCGCGCCATATCCACCCGCGCCGTCCGCAAACATGCGCGCGTTCAGCTGGTTATACGGATAGCCGTATTCATCAGCCAACAGTTCTACAATCGCCGCTACG
Source organism: uncultured Eubacteriales bacterium (assembly GCA_900542445.1). Classification (GTDB taxonomy): domain Bacteria; phylum Bacillota; class Clostridia; order Christensenellales; family Aristaeellaceae; genus Ventricola. Next base: position 110,995 of record UQNN01000008.1, read on the forward strand.
GCGCCTGCGCAGCAGCCGCCGTGGGAATAGAAGCACTCATAGCCATGCTTGAGAACCGCTTCCTTGTCCATCTTCTTGTAAGCCCACGGCCAGGCAGGCGCCTCCGCGCCCTCAGCCAGCGCCGGCAGCATCGCCGGAACGGTGCTCAGCGCTGCCGCGCCCAGCATGCCCTTACCGGCCAGTTTCAAAAACTCACGACGGGAAGTCTGTTTCATTTTGATATTCCTCCTGTGTTTTTTCCTGTTTCTTTCAGCGTTTGACGCACGCTTTTGATAGTATTTTAACACTTTTATCCATTTCGGACAAGGTTCTTCTCCGTCTTTATGCAAAAATTAACCCTAATTCCCGACAGAGAATAGGGTTAATGCTGTTATTCCTCTTTTAATTAGGTTCACCATTCCGGCGGCACGTAGAGCCGGATTTCCCCCGCCGCCAACGTCGCAGGTACGTCGATGAGCCGCTGGTTTTTACTGCCGCAGTAGAGCAGGTCAAGCGAGCGCTCGTGCGAAAGGAATGGGCCGTCCACCAGCACGTCGAGCACGGAAAGCAGCTTCATTCTGTCGGCGCGGTTCTCTTTCAGCAGGTTCTCCAGCGTGAAGCCCGTGTAACACCAGACGTTCATGCCCTTTTCCTTCGCCGCTTTGGCGATAAGATACAGCGGTTCGGGCTGCATCATCGGTTCGCCGCCGGAGAGCGTCAGCCCACGCACCAGCGGGTTTTGACCCAGATGCGCAATCACGTCATCCGTCTGAGCGATATGCCCGCCGCCAAAATCATGCGTCTGCGGGTTGTGGCAGCCGGGGCAGTTGTGCGGGCAGCCCTGAACGAACACCGTGAACCGATACCCCGGCCCATCGACGATGGATTCGGGTTCAAGTCCCGCCAAACGAATTTCCATAGTTCCTCCAAAATACGATTGAGGCTCCGCCTCAAACTCCGGCAGGAACCTGAGGTTCCTGCACCTCCCGCCTTCATGGATTGCATCGCAATCCATGTGGAGAGGGTGCAGGGAAATGATTTCCCTGCTGGGGTTTGGGGCAAAACCCCAACGTAACCCCTTTAAATTCCGTGCTTCACGCGGTCGTGCTCTTCCGCACGCTTGCCGTTGTTGAAGCGCTCAAGCGTGCCGACCAGATAGCCCGTGATGCGGCGGATGCGCTCGAAATGCACCTCTTCTTCCTGACGGCCGCACTTCGGGCAGCTGTCGCCGATGATGCCGTTGTAGCCGCAGACCGGGTCGCGGTCAACCGGATGATTGATCGAACCGTAGCCGATGCCCGCGTCGTGCATCGCGCGCACAACCGCCTCAAACGCGTCGAGATTCTTCGTCGGATCGCCGTCCATCTCGATGTAAGAGATGTGGCCCGCGTTCGTCAGCGCGTGATACGGCGCTTCCAGCCTGATCTTGTCAAACGCGCTGATCGGATAATACACCGGGATGTGGAAGCTGTTGGTGTAATACTCGCGATCCGTCACGCCCGCAATCCTGCCGTAGCGCTTCTGATCGATCTTCACGAACCGGCCGGACAGGCCCTCCGCCGGCGTCGCCAGCAGCGTGTAATTCAGCTTCTTTTCCTCGCTCCGCTTGTCGCAGAGCTCGCGCATGTGGCCGATGATCTTCAGGCCCAGCTGCTGGGCGCGTTCGCTCTGACCGTGGTGCTCGCCGATGAGCGCCACCAGCGTTTCCGCCAGCCCGATAAAGCCGACGGACAGCGTGCCATGCTTGAGCACCTCGCGCACCTCGTCGTCCCAGCCCAGTTTCTCGCTGTCCATCCAGACATGTTCGCCCATCAGGAACGGATAATTGCGCACCTTCTTGCGCGCCTGAATCTCAAAGCGCTCATCCAGCTGCTCAAAGACCAGCTCCATCCGCTCATCCAGCGTCTTGAAGAACAGATCGATGTCGCCGTGGCTCTCGATGGCAATGCGCGGCAGGTTGATCGACGTGAAGGACAGGTTGCCGCGGCGGTTGCAAACCTCGCGCGTCGGGTCATAGACGTTGCCGATGACGCGCGTGCGGCAGCCCATGTAGGCGATTTCCGTCTCGTGATGGCCCGGCTTGTAATACTTGAGGTTGAACGGCGCATCCACGAACGAGAAATTCGGGAACAGGCGCTTGGCGCTCACGCGGATAGCCAGCCGGAACAGGTCATAATTCGGGTCGCCGGGGTTATAGCTCACGCCCTCTTTGACGCGGAAAATCTGAATCGGGAAAATCGGCGTTTCGCCGTTGCCCAAACCGCTTTCCGTCGCCAGCAGCAGGTTGCGCATCACCATGCGCGCTTCCGGCGAGGTATCCATGCCGTAGTTGATGGAAGAGAACGGCGTCTGCGCGCCCGCGCGGGAGTGCATCGTATTCAGGTTGTGAATGAACGCCTCCATCGCCTGATAGGTGCGGCGCTCGGTCTCGCGGTAGCCGCGCTCGGTCGCATAGTGAATCATGCGCTCGGCGGTCGCCTCGTCCGTCATCGCCAGCAGGCGCTCGCGCAGCGCGTCGTCAAATTCCTTGTTCGGTTTGAGGGTCGGAGCCGCGCCCGTCTCGGCCCTGATCTGCCGGACGATGGCTTTCGCTTCGTCGTTGGCCGCGTCGTGATTCAGCAGCAGCTCCAGCGCCGCGCCCAGCGCGCGGCGATACTCTTTGATATAGGTTTTCGCCACGCCGGGGGCCATGTCGTAATCAAAGCTGGCGATGGCCTGACCGCCGTGCTGATCGTTCTGGTTGCTCTGGATGGCGATGCACGCCAGCGCGGAATAGCTGCCGATGTCCTGCGGCTCGCGCAGCACGCCGTGACCCGTGGAGAAGCCGCCCTTGAACAACTCCGTCAGGTCGATCTGGGTGCAGGTCGTCGTCAGCGTCAAAAAGTCGAGGTCGTGGATGTGGATGTCGCCTTCGCGGTGCGCGCGCGCGTGCTCCGGGTTGAGCACATACATATCGTAGAACTGCTTTGCGCTCTCCGAACCGTATTTGAGCATCGTGCCCATCGCGGTATCGCCGTCGATATTCGCGTTTTCGCGCTTCACGTCCGATTCGGAAGCGTCCTTGAACGTGATGTCCTCCAGGATGTGCATCAGCCGCGTCTTCGCTTCACGGGTGCGGCTGCGCTCCGCGCGGTAGAGGATGTAGGCTTTGGCCGTTTTGGCATAGCCCTCGGCAATGAGCACCTGCTCCACCTGATCCTGAATATCCTCGACAGACGGCGTTTCATTGCTCTCCTTGGCGTTCATCTCGCGGGTGACGATTTTCGCCAGACGCTCGGCTTCATCCTCGCCCTTGCCGCTCTCGGCGGCCACAAACGCGCGGTCGATTGCGGAGGCAATTTTGGCCTCGTCATACGGCACCAATCGTCCGTCGCGCTTTTTGATAGACTCCGGCATGTTATTTCTCTCCCCTGTTTATCATCAATCGAAATACTATATTTGGTAAGTCAAGCTTTGCTATGATACAGCATCTTGTGTTTTATGTCAATTTCGCGTGTTAAAGCGCGAAGCCGCAAAAAACAAGACGGCACAACGCGCGCCGCCTTTTCGGGCCGAAAAAAAATATTATCTCGGCTTTTCCAGCATCAGCTCAATCAGCGCCGCCGCGCTGTCCGCGTTCTTACTATACATCGGGATGCAGAGCAGACTGTCCCGCGGATCGTTGCCATATGCGTTCAGCCCGGTCAGCGTATCTGCCGGGATGGCATAAACCGCCGTCGTGCCGTCGCCGCGGTCGAGCGTACCCTTTGCCAAATCGATGTCTTCCGCGTCAATCGCGCCGCTTTCCAGATAAGGCGTCAGCTCCACCAGCGATTCCTGCGCGCCGTCCGAAGTGATTTTGAGCATCTCGTCCCGCGAAATCAAAAACAAATCGCCCTGCTGCGCCGCGACATACGTCGAAAACTGCATCGGCGCGTAGATGTTGCTGCTGTCCGTCAGGTTGATGTTGATGACGGTCAGCTTCTCCTGCTCCGGCTTCCGCGCCTGAAGCAGCGGCCAAAAATCCGCCTGCATGGTTTCCGTATCCGCGTAGCTGTTGAGTACGTAAAACTCAACCTTTTTGTCGTCCGGCGGGCGGTATTCCGTCACCGCAAATACGATACTCACCAGCATCGTGCTGACAGCCGCCGCCAGGGCATACTTCCACCAGCTGTATGCCAAATGGTTTTTGAGCTTCTTCTTTGTCAATCGCTGATTTGCCATATGTCCTCCGCACTTATGCTTGTCGTTTTATGATACACCTTTGCGCCGGGATTTGCAATGGGGTTTTGCGCCGCGTCAGTCGGTTTCCGCAAAGAAGAAGCGTTTGAAAAAAACCTCTTCTTCATATTAAATATGCGTTTAGCGCCGCCGTTTCAATCGCGGCATGCTCTGCGTTCCGCTTGAAAACCGTATTTTGATTTTCTGCGCATAATCCTCCCCTTTTTCGGGCAGTTTATCTTCCGAGGAGCTGAGAACCTTTTCTCAGACCCGGACAGTCTGCCAACCGCCGCCGCGAGATTCGCCGTCGTCATGACTGCGCATGCGCCCGGAAAGGAAGGCACGCCGGGCGTGATGCGCCAAGCAGCACCTCTTCTCTTTGATAAGCGGAGGGTCGCGCAATCGGCAGGATACGCGGCTCTCCGCCTTTTTTTATGAAGTCGGGGTTGTGGATTTTCGTTTTATGTTTTCATATCCATGAACGTTTTTCATCTTGCGCATGAAAAGTATTGACAATCCGGTTAAAACGTGTAAAATGTTTTCCATCGCCCATTGAGGCGACTGCGAAAACCATTTTTCGGAGGAGAAAAACATGAAGAAACTGACGACACTTGCCGCCGCGGCTCTGGCCCTGGCGATGACCGGCGCGGGCGCGCTGGCCGAGACGACTATTCAGCTGGGCACCACCGTCAACGAGCAGGACAGCTTCCAGGTGGCTGCCGAGAAATTTGCCGAGCTTGTGGAAGAACGCACGAACGGCGAATATAAGATTGAGATCTATCCCAACGGCACGCTGGGCGGCGAAAGCGATATGCTCGATTCCATGAGCACCGGCATGCTGGATATGGGCATCATCACCAGCGGCCCGTTCGTCAACTTCTCGGAGGCGATGGGCGTGCTGGATATGCCGTACCTGTTCGCCAACAACGAAGAGGCTTACAAGGTGTTCGACGGCGAAATCGGCCGTGAGCTGCTGGATTCTCTGGAGGACGCGGGCCTCAAGGGTCTTGCCTATGCCGAGCGCGGCTTCCGCAACGTGACCAACTCCGTCCGTCCGGTGAACAACGCCGACGATCTCGCGGGCCTCAAGCTTCGCGTGATGGAAAACGAAGTCTACACCGCGACCTTCAAGGCGCTCAAGGTCAACGCCGTTCCGATGGCGTGGGCCGAAGCGCTGACCGCCATGCAGCAGGGCACCATCGAGGGCGAAGAAAACCCGATCAACGTCATCTATTCTTACAGCCTGTGGGACTACGGCCAGAAGTACGTGACGCTTGACCGTCACAGCTACTCCACCGCCATCATCACCATGAGCCTGGACGTGTTCAACAGCCTGGACGAGGCCACGCAGGAGATCTTCCTGGCGAGCGCGCAGGAAGCCGCCGAATATGAGCGCGCCTGGGTTGCCGAGCAGGAGGCCGATCAGCTGGCCGCCATCAAGAGCCACGGCGTTGAGGTTATCGAAAATCCGGACGTCGAGTCCCTCCGCGCCGCGGTGCAGAGCGTGTACGACGCTTATCCGCAGTACGCGGACTACATCGCCCGCATTCAGGCGCTGCTGGCCGAGTAATTCAGCCGCTTATGCGTTTCCTCTCCCGCGAGGGGAGGAAACGTTTTTTTACCCTTTCAGAATATGGGAAAAACGGAGGCATCCCCCATGGCACTCAAGAAAATCCTTTCCCCCGTCAGCGACGCGCTTGATAAGGTGTGCAGCGTGGCCATCGTCATCATGCTCGGCCTGATGGTCGTCATCACCACGGCGCAGATCATCTGCCGCACGTTCTTCACCTCCCTGAGCTGGTCCGACGAGGTGACGCGCTATCTGCTCATCTGGTCCACCTTCCTGGGCGCGACCTGCGTCTACCGCCACAGCGGCAACATCGCCATCACTTTCATTCAGGATCTGGTGCCCAAAAAGCTCGGCGCCGTCATGCGCATCGCGGTGCATGCAATCTGCTGCTTCCTGTTCGCCGTGCTGCTGGTTTTCAGCGTCAAGTATTGCAGCAAGCTGGTCAAGACGGCCACCGCGCTGCCGATCAAGATGAAATACATCTACCTGTGCATCCCCATCAGCATGGGTATTCTGATGCTCCACGCGCTGGTGATGGCGCTGGGCGAAGTTGAAACGATGAAGGAGGTCAAGGGCTAATGGCACTGATTCTGTTCGGCGTGTTTATCGCCCTTCTGCTGCTGGGCGTGCCGGTCGCGTTCGCCATCTGTTCCGCCGCCGCGACGACGATGTTTGCGGGCTTCGGCACCGCCAAAATGATGATCGTGGTGCAGCGCATGTTCGCCAGCTGCGATTCCTTCAGCCTGATTGCCGTGCCGTTTTTCATCTTTGCGGGCGATCTGCTCGCGGGCGGTAAAATTTCCAAGGTGCTCGTCGAGTTCTGCGAATCCCTGTTGGGCATGATCAAGGGCGGCCTGTCCGTGGTCTCCGTGCTGGCGGGCATGTTCTTCGCCGCGATCTCCGGTTCGGGCGCGGCCACCACTGCCGCCGTCGGCGCGACGCTCGTGCCTGAATTGAAAAAGCGCGGCTATCGCGAGGATTCCGCCGCCGCGCTCGTCGCCGCCGCCGGCACCATCGGCGTGGTTATTCCGCCTTCCGTGCCGATGGTGCTCTACGCCGTCATCGCGGAGGAAAGCGTCAGCCGCCTGTTCAGCGCCGGTTTCATGCCGGGCGTCATCATGGGTCTGATGCTCATCGCCATCTCGCTCTATCAGGCGTATAAAAACAACTATCCCAAAGGCGCGCCGTTCTCCCTCAAAAATGTGGGCAAGACCTTCCTCAAAGCTATCCCCGGCATTCTGATGCCCGCGATCATCCTCGGCGGCATCTTCTCCGGCTACTTCACCCCGTCCGAAGCGGCGGCCGTGGCCGTCGTCTACGCGCTGCTGGTTTCCACGTTCGTCTATCGCGATATGAGCTTCAAAAAGCTCTATACCACCATGCTCGGCTCGGCCAAAACCAGCGCCGTCATCATGATTATCATCGCGTGCAGCGGCCCGTTCGGCTGGGCGCTGGCCAACTGGAAGATTCCGGAAGCCATCTCCACCGCCGTGCTGAGCGTTTCCACCAATAAGTACGTCATCCTGTTCCTGATTTCGCTCATCATCCTGATTGCTGGCGTGTTTATGGAGACCTCCTCCGCAATCATCATCCTGACCCCGGTTTTCCTGCCGCTGGTGCGCGCGCTGGGCATCTCCACGCTCCACTTCGGCATCCTCTTCGTCGTCGGCATTGCCATCGGCATGATCACCCCGCCGGTCGCCATTAACCTGTTCGTCGCTTCCGGCATCACGGGGCTGTCGCTGGAAAAGATTTCCAAGGCCGTCGTCCCCTACCTCATCGGTCTGGTCATCGTTTTCCTGCTGATTGTGTATCTGCCGCTGTTCATCCCCGGCTTTATCGGCTAAACTCCTTCGATTTTGCGCCGTCCCGTTTTTCGGGACGGCTTTTCTATGCCTGTTTATACCGCCGCGAAGCGAAGAAGGGGTTTGGGGACTGCGTCCCCAAATAGGTCTGGGCGATAGGCCAGCGTTTTCTCCATCGCGCGCAGCGCCAAAACAGGAGTCAGGGAGCGAAGCGTCACCTGACTTCAATCATCCGCTTTTCGTTATTTTTACAATTATTCAAACTCCTCTTAACATCCGCCGAATCTGTGCTATAATAAACTGTCTATATTTTTTCTTTTTGTGTCTGTGTACAGGAGAATGTTATGTTCAAGACCCACGCGCATCGCACCATGGATATGACGGAAGGCTCCCTTCTGACCAAGGTGCTGTTTTTTTCGCTTCCGATTATGCTCTCCGGCATTTTGCAGCTGCTCTTCAACGCGGCGGATACCATCGTGGTCGGTCGGTTTGCGGGCAATGAAGCGCTGGCGGCCGTCGGTTCGGTCGGTTCGCTCAATAACATGATCATCAGCCTGTTTGTCGGCCTTTCCATCGGCGTAAACGTGCTCGTCGCGCGCTTCACCGGCGCGAAGGACGCGGAACGCGTCTCCGAAACGGTGCATACCGCCGTGCTCCTGTCCCTTGTGGGCGGCGCAGTGCTGGCGGTCGTCGGCTTTGCGGCCGCGCGCCCGCTGCTGGAAATCATGGGTTCTCCGGAAGACGTGATCGACCTCGCCGAGCTGTATATCCGCATCATCTTCGTCGGCATGCCTGTGCAGATGCTCTATAACTTCTGCGCGGCTGTGCTTCGCGCCGTCGGCGACACCAAGCGCCCGCTGTATTTTCTGACCATCGCGGGCGTGATTAACGCCGGGCTGAATCTGGTGTTCGTCATCGGGTTTAAGATGAGCGTGGCGGGCGTCGCGCTGGCGACGATCATCTCGCAGGCCGTTTCGGCGGTGCTGGTCACGCGCTCGCTGATGCTGATGGATGGCCCGACGCGCCTGCACCTCAACCGCCTTTCCATCAAGCCGCACATCATGCGCATGATCATCCAGATCGGCCTGCCTGCGGGCATTCAGAGCTGCATGTTCTCGCTCTCCAATGTCGTCATCCAGTCCTCGGTGAACAGCTTCGGCTCCATCGTCATTGCGGGCAACGCGGCGGGCGCGAACGTCGGCAACTTCGTCTATCAGGCGATGAACACCTTCCAGCAGGCCGTCACCTGCTTCGCCGGGCAGAATATCGGCGCGCGCAAGCCGCGCCGCGTGCTGACCTCGATGTATGTCAGCCTGTTCTGGGCGTTTTCCTTCGGCGTGGTCTTCGGCGTGCTCTCCTGCGTGTTCGGCGCGCAGCTGCTCAGCCTGTATTCCACAGACCCGGCGGTCATTCAGGTCGGCCTGAACCGCATGTATATCGTCTGCGGTCCGTATTTCCTCTGCGGCATTATGGACGTGATGACCGGCGTGCTGCGCGGCGTGGGCTATTCGCTGCTGCCGATGATCGTTTCGCTGATGGGCGCGTGCGTATTCCGCATTTTCTGGGTCATGACGGTGTTCGCGGCGAACCGCACGATGGATTGCCTGATGGTCTCCTACCCCGTTTCGTGGGCGCTGACGTTCCTGGTGCTGGTCGGTATCTTCGTTGTGCTCTGGAACAAGAAAATCAAGCCGCGCTATACGCCGGAGGAATTGGCGGCGCGATAAAATAGCAAAACCGACCGATTGTCATTCTTCGGTCGGTTTTTTCTTTTTCGGCTGACAAAGAACGAAACGCCGCAGAACGCATGCCGTCCCCGCTTGGCGCTTTGAAATGCGTTCCTTCGTTTCTAAAGGAATTTGATCGGTTCGATAAGCCGGAATTTATCACTCTAAAATAAATGGGAGCGTAATCATAATAATTCCAAACAGGGCAAATGAAATACCACCAATTTTTGCGACTTTTAAGTAGAATTCAGACGGTTCATCTGCCCGATAAGATTTCCATTCTTCTGTCAATTTCCATACTAAGTCTGGCTTCAAAAAGATAAACATACCTAATGCAAAAATTATGATTCCGCCACAAATAGGCCACAACATATTCACCATCTCCTTCATCAAATTCCGATTAGTAATATATAAGCGAGGGTGTTACAGCCTTCGCTTTTCCTTTAAGATGAAGGTGATTGGCTGACGGAATTTCCGATTGGGACCCCACGCCCGCAAACAAATGTGTCAGCCAGCCTTCATCATTCTGCATTCGATTCAGCAAGTTGGGACAAATCACTGCTCCCGTTTCACGGACTAATCTGATTGAATTTTGAAGTGCTGGAACCAATCGTATCTCAACGAATGAAGGAGGAATCTCATGATTGCAGTTGGAATCGACATATCCAAAGCCAAAAGCACCGTTGCGGTGATTGATTCAGACGGTACAGTTCTGGCAAGTCCATTCACAATGGCTCATACGCAGCCGGAGATGGAAGCTTTCGTGACCTATCTGAAGGGACTTGGAGAACCCACGACCATCCTCATGGAGTACACTGGCCACTACCATTATCCGGTGCTCAAGAAGCTTCAAGACGAAGGGTTTCCCGTTTGCATTGTCAATCCATACCAGATGAAAAAATACGGGGATGTCGAGATTCATAAGGCGAAGACGGACAAGAAGGACGCGCTTCGGATAGCAGCCTATGCACTTGAAAAATCTTATAAACTCGTACCGTATAGCTCAATGGAGCAAAAGTATGAGGACTTGAAATTTCTTTCCCGTCAGTACAGCCAGCGTATCACTTATGTCGCGAAACTGAAAGTTCAGCTCATAGCTCTGCTGGATCAGACGATGCCTGGGATCACAAGAATACTGCCACTGAACAGCAGAAACCCTGAAAAATGCGCGTTGCTGCTCTTTATCAAACGATTCAAGTCCTTTGATGAGATTCAAAGAATTGGAAAGGCGCGCTTCCTGGCATCATATGACGTCTTGGCGAAAAAGGCTTCAGAACGCAGTGCATCCAGCAAGGGACTTAGTATCTACGAACTCGCTGTTGACAGCATTACCACCCGCGGCGAAGACCCTTACATTTGGCTCTCACAAAATCAATGCGTTGACCTGCTTTCCGCAACACAAAATGCTGCCGACGAAATCATTTCTCAGATGAGAAACATCGCCGAGACAATTCCGGAATACAAGGTACTCCGAGCAATGCACGGCGTTGGTGACCGCCTCGGACCGATTATCCTCGCCGAGATCGGTGATGTCCATCGCTTTCACAGCGGTAAGGCATTGAACTCCTATGCCGGCAACGATGCCCCTCCATATCAATCCGGACAATTCGAGAGCAGAAACCGCCACATTTCAAAACGTGGCAGCTCTGCCCTCCGGAAGGCTTGTTACGAGGTAATGCAGGCCCTTAAACTGACAAAACCTCAAGACGACCCCGTGTACCTCTTTATGCTCAAAAAAGAGCAGGAAGGGAAGCCTTTCAATGTAGCCAAGATGGCTGGCGTGAACAAGTTCCTTCGAATCTACTACGCCAGAGCAATGGAGCTCTACAAGTAAACCACTTTAATTCTACATCATTTTTTCAAAGCCCGCAATCTGGTGGGTTCATTTAGTACGCCCTTTTTTCTGTGCAACTTCCAGAAAAAAGTTCTTGACAAACATTAGCAAGATTTATCGTTCATCTTCACCTCCGAATTATACCATAAAGCGAGAAACGCGAAAAGCCCGAACAGTTTTCTGTCCGGACTTTTTCGCTATGCTCAAATTGACTTGATCCTTTTCGGTTTTCGGCGCTCGGCCATACGATTTCGCAAGCCTTTGCCAAGGCTTATGCCAGACTGAACGCCGCGAGGAAGAAAAACAGCACGACGGCGAGCACCGTGCCCAGCGACAGCGTGGTGGAGACGTATTCCGCGTCGTCGCCCAAATCGGCGAACAGCGGAATGATGAACGGCGCGGGCAGGGTATATTGCAGCATGAGCGCCAGCAGCAGCCCCTTGTCATACGGAATGATGGCAAACAGAATGCCCGAAACCGCCGCGCAGACGACCGCCAGCACGCCGAGACGCAGACCCATCGTCGTGAGCACCGGACGCAGGAGCTTCTTGCTGACATGCAGCTGATAACCCATGACGATCAGAATCAGCGCGGAGGTCGGCGCGGTGATGAAGCTCAGCAGGGAAGTCACGATCTCCCCCGCCGCCGTACCGTCGATGGCCTTGTGTACGCCCAGCGCGCCGAGGATGATGCCCAGCAGCATGCCGATGCAGGCTTTATTGGTCAGCATGTTTTTGACGATGAACTTGGGCGTCATCTTTTCGCCGCCCGCCGCCTTGAGCGCCGTCAAAAAGACGGTAAAGGCGAACATCGTCTGACCGATATCGACCATCGCGTACATCTTGGTCTGATCCGCGCCGCAGAGCAGCGCATAGAGCGCGTAACCCAGCATGCCGCCCTCCGCGCCGGTCATCAGCAGCGGCATAAAGCGGTCATACGGCTTGACGAATCGGCGCAGCGCATAGCCTGCCGCCAGCGCCACGCCATAGCCAACGAACACCAGCACGAACACCAGCAGCATTCTTGTGCCGTAATCCGCGGTGAAGAACGCCTGAAACAGCACGACCGGCAGCAGAATATCGCCGATCACATTTTTGAGGCCCGCGTGCTGTTCGTCGTTGAGAATGCCCTTTGTCGCGCAGACGCGGCCGAGGATAATCATCACAAGCACAGGCAGAACCTTTGCGAGAATTTGCGTAATCATATGTGACTCCTTCGGAAACGTTGGGGCCTTGCCCCAAACCCCAGCAGGAACCTGAGGTTCCTGCACCTCCCACATTCATGAATTGCTGCGCAATTCATGAGATTTCAAGTTTTTCATGCGTTTTTCCTCATTTATCGCATCGCGATAAATGTTACGGGAAATCCAAGAACCTCAGGTTCTTGGCAGGGTTTGGGACAGCGTCCCAATCGTTCCCCCTTAACGCGGCTAAAAAGAGGCTGCAAAGCTCAATTTGCCTTGCAGCCTCCTTGGGTTCAAATTACTTGGTGTGGATCGCGTCGGTGTAGAACTCAAACGCTTCCTTGTCGGTCGCCTTGTGGTGAACGATCATGCGGATCGCCTTCGCCATCTCGACCGGATGGTTGCTCTGGAAGATGTTGCGGCCCATATCCAGACCACGCGCGCCACCCTGAATGGAGCGATACGCCAGCGTCAGCGCCTCATCCTCCGGCAGCTTCTTGCCGCCCGCAACAACGATCGGCACCGGGCACGCCGCGACGACTTCCTCGAAGTTATCGCAGTAATAGGTCTTGACGAGCTGCACGCCCATCTCGGCCACGATACGGGTCGCGAGCTTGAAGAAGCGGTCGGTGCGCTCCATATCCTTGCCGACAGCCACAACGCCCAGCGTCGGGATGCTGTAACGCATGCCCGCGTTGATGCAGCGGCTCAGGTTGTCGATGGAGGAAAGCTGGCCGTCCGCGCCGATGAAGGTCTGAACCGCCATGCAGTCCGCATTCATGCGGATCGCGTCCTCAACGTCCACAGCCAGGCACTCGTGGCTCAGGTCGTCGTTGATCATGGAGGAGCCGCTGGTCACGCGCAGGGCAATGCCCTTCTTATAGGTCGGGGAAACGCAGGTGCGGATCGCGCCGCGGGTGCCCATGAACACATCCACCTGCTCCTGGAGCTTCGGGATCACCAGATCCAGACGCTCAAGACCGGCGGTCGAGCCCATGAAGTAGCCGTGATCGAACGCAAACATCACCGTGTTGCCGCTGACCGGATCAAAGATATTGGAAAGGTGACGCTTCATGCCCCAGTCCGTGTTGTTCGCGCCCTTCACATGGAAGCTGCCCTGATTGCCAAACGGAACATCCGTATGATAATCCTTCGCGACTTTCAGTCCGTCCTTATCTGCCATTGGAATCAATCTTCCTTTCTGAAAATGGTCCATTTGTAGATGTTTTCAAACAGAGGCGAATGCCGCGTCATGCCGCAGCTTCCACCACAAAGGGAGGAGCCCCGAAGGGTTCCTCCTTGGATAAGCGATTGTTTTGGATTAGAAGTTGTAATCCGCAACGTTCTCAGCCGTGAAGACAACGCGCTCCGGCAGCAGCACGACGCCGTTGTTCTCAGCAGCAGTCTCCTGACCGGCGACGAGCGCGTCGTTGGCCAGCACTTCGACGGTGCCGATGTTCGGGATGTCGATCTTGTCGCCAACCTTCACGGTGTTGCCCGCGGAGATGTAAGCGGCGAGGTAGCAGCCCATCGCGCCCTGGATGCCGCAATCCCACAGGCCCCAACGGGTGCAGATGCCGTTCTCCAGGTAAGAGGTCATGCCGGACGGGGTGCAGAAACCGGTGATGGTGATGTCCTTCGCGGTCAGGCCCTTGTTCTCAGCAGCCTTGCACTGTCCCGGCAGAGCGGTGGAGTCGTTGCAGATGATGACGTCAACATCAGCATACGCGTCGAGGATGGACTCGCCAACGCTGACGGACTGAGCCGGATCCTGGTTGGAGTAGTACGGATCATGGACAGCAACCCAAGACGGATACTTTTCCTTGATGTACGCGTCGCCGGCGACGTACCAGGAGTTCTGGTCGGAAACGGACGGGTTGGAGAAGTGCCAGACGTACTTGACTTCGCCGTTCACGTCCACGCCGCGCTCCTTCAGGGACTCAACAGCCATGTCCACCAGCATCGGGCCGAGGACGTCGGCGGTACCCTGAGAAACCATCAGCGCACGGGCGTTCGGAGAGACGTCAGAGTCCCAGGTGCTGACATAGATGCCCGCGTCCTGAGCTTCCTGGAGCTTCTCGTCCAGGCCGGTGGCGTCAACGGAAGAAATGCAGATGGCGTCCACACCCTTGTCGATCGCCTGCTGGATCAGCTCCAGCTGGGTGGTAACGTCCGCGGTCGGAGCGCCGATGTAGTCAACGGTCAGACCCCAATCGGCAGCGTACTTCTGCGCGCCGTCGTTCGCGGCCTCGAAGAACGAGTTACCGGAAACCTTCGGGATGAAGGCGACGGTCATGCCGTCCACCGGGCTCTTGCCTTCGGCAAAAGCGGCGGAGCACAGCGTCAGAGCCATGCACAGCACGAGAAGCATAGACAGGATCTTTTTCATGTTTGGGTTCCTCCTACGTTTTTTTATTTATCTCAAGAGGTGCTCGACAGCGCCCCCTGAAATGCGACGGTTATTCTTTCCTCCTGCGCTTGAACAGGTGAGAAAGCATGTGCTGACCGGCGATTTCGCGGCCCAGAACGACCACGACCAGAATCAGGCCGATCGGCAGATCGAGGTTCTGCGTGCTCACGCCGAAACAGAGCGGCAGACCGTAACGAAGAATGCAGATGATCAGCGACGCGAGCACCGTGCCGATGATGCTGCCCTTGCCGCCCGTGTTCAGCGTGCCGCCGAGCACGACAGCTGTGATGATGGCCAGCGTATAGCCGGAGCCGAGGTCATATTTGGCGGAGTTGACGTTCGCGGTCAGCAGCGTGCCCGCAATCGCGGCGCTCACAGCCGAAAGGACGTACGTGCTCATGATCGTAGCACGGGTGTTGATGCCGGAATATTCCGCCGCCTGCGGATTCACGCCGATCAGGAACAGGCGCTCGCCATACTTGGTGCGGTGGAGAATCCACATGCACAGCAGAATCAGCACAACGTAGATCACAATCTGCGTCGGAATGCCGAAGATATTGCCTTTGCCGAGGAAACGGAAGCTGACGAACTCGCCCGCCTCGTTCTTCGCCGGAAAGCCGCCGATACCCTGATATGCCGGGGTCGCGGACATGCCGGAAACCATCAGCGCAATGCCGGAATACAGGAAGCTGCCGCCCAGCGTAACAACCATCGGCTGCACGCCGCAGTATGCGACGAAGAAACCGGAGAGCGCGCCGCACAGCGCGGCGACCACCATGGCGATCGCCACAGTCGCCCAGATGTTCAGCCTGGCGTCGCTCCAGAGCACGCCGATGATGATACTGCTCAGACCGATGATCGCCGGCGCTTGAATGTCAATGCCGCCGGTAATCATGACCATCGTCACAAACAGCGAGATGATGCAGACGCTGATGTAGTTGACGATGCTGTTCATGATGGACTGCGGACGCAGGAACTTCGGGTTGGCTGCGCCAAACACCACAAATTCCAGAATCAGGAAGATCACCAGAAACATTTCCCAGTGCTTGAAAACCTTTTTCAGCATGTCCTTCATGCCTTCGCGCCTCCTTCTTGATCCGCCGTTCTGGACAGAAGGCGCTTTCTGCGAGTCATTTCAATGGAACGGCGCTGCGCCAGCGCGTCGATGACGACGATGACGATCAGCATCGTGCCGGTGATGGTGTTGTTGTAGGTGGACGGCAGGCCGATGAAGACCAGCAGTCGGCCAATGGAAGACATGATGACCGCGCCGATAGCCGCGCCGATCACGTTGCCTAGGCCGCCGGAGAGCGAAATGCCGCCGAGCACGCAGGCCGCGATGGCGGTCATCTCATAGCCGTTGCCGGCCACGGTCATGACCTGACCGTACTTGGAGGCGAATACGAAACCGCCCAGACCCGCGAACAGACCGCAGAGCACATACGCCAGAATCTTCGTGCTCAGCACGGAAATGCCGACCAGATTCGCGCCGCCCGCGTTATCGCCGACCGCAATGAAGTACTTGCCCTTGCGCGTCTTCGTCAAAGCCAGATGCGAAATCGCAACCAGCACAACCGCAATCGCGTAGTAAAGCGTAATGCCTGCAAACACGGTCTTGTTGCCATAGCTGGAAATCGCGCCGCCGAAGTTTTCAATCGTGCGTCCGCCGGACATGATGTAAATCAATCCGCGAACCACGCTGTTTGTGCCGAGGGTGAAGATCAGCGACGGCACGCCGAAATACGAAACGCC
Source organism: uncultured Eubacteriales bacterium (assembly GCA_900542445.1). Taxonomy (GTDB): domain Bacteria; phylum Bacillota; class Clostridia; order Christensenellales; family Aristaeellaceae; genus Ventricola. The sequence goes on from UQNN01000008.1 coordinate 127,455, forward strand.
GACGCCGTTGACCAGACCGATGGCCGCGCCCGTCACCAGACACAGCAGCAGCATCTTCGGGATGCTTCCGCCCTGCTGGGCGATCAGGCCCGTCATGCCGGCCGTCAGACCGAGGGTCGCGCCGATGGAAACGTCGATCTCGCCCGTCATGATGACGAACGCAATGCCGACAGCCAGCAGCGTGTACATCGTCGCCGTGTTGAAACAGGTGATGATGTTGTCATACGTCAGGAATCCGGGAGCCGCAATACCGGTGATGACAAACAGCAGAATCAGAAAGATCAAGCTGGTCATCCACCGCGCTTTAAACAGGTTCTTCATTTTCCTCACACCTTCCTTTCATGCGCAATGCCGAAGGAGGCGCTGGTAAGAGCATCCTGCGTGATTTCCTCGCGGCTGAACTCGCCGTTGATCCGTCCCTGGAAAACCGTGATCGCGCGGTCGGCCAGCTCGACGACTTCTTCCATATCGGAGGAAACCATCAGCACGGCCACGCCCGCGTCCTTGAGCTGGCGAATGATGTTGTATACGTCGCCGCGCGCCGCCGCGTCAATGCCGCGGGTCGGCTCATCGAGGATGACGACTTTCGGCTGGGTGGACAGCGCGCGGGCGATAACCACCTTCTGCTGGTTGCCGCCGGAGAGACTGCCGATCTGGTCATCCAGCGAAACGATCTTCGTTCTGAAATCGTTGACGTACTTTTGAGAGATTTCGCTTTGACGGCGGCGGTTCATGTTCACCGCGCCGACGTCCTTGCCGCTCAGCAGCGCGGACGTTGTATTGGAAGAAATCGAGCGGATTTTGAAAATGCCGTGGTAGTGGCGGTCTTCCGGCACGAAATTGATGCCCGCCTGCAAAATCTGCTTGGTGGAAAGACCCGTGATGTCCTTCCCCGCCAGAATCACCTTGCCGCCGAGCACCTTGTCGCGGCCGAAGATGGTGCTGATGAGTTCCGTGCGGCCCGCGCCGACGACGCCCGCAATGCCGAGGATTTCGCCCGGATACAGGTCGAACGTGATGTTGCTGAAGCCGTAACCGCTGAAATCCTTCACCTGCATGACGGGTTTGAGATGGGCATAATCCACCGGGACATACGCCTTTTTCGTCTGCTGGCCGCCCTGCGCGTCGTTGGGCAGAAGACCCTGAATCAGCATTTCCTTGGTGAAGTTTTTCACCGGGCCTTCCAGCGTAATCACACCGTCGCGCATGATGGCCACGTGCGTCGCGATTTCAAAAACCTCGGTCAGGCGGTGCGTGATATAAATGATGGCAATGCCCTTTTTCTTGAGATCCTCCACCGTTTTAAACAGCGACTGCACCTCGTTGAAGGTCAGGGAGCTGGTCGGCTCGTCCAGAATCAGAATCTGCGCGTTGCGCATCATGCCGCGCAGAAGCTCGACCAGCTGCTGCTCGGCGATGGAAAGCGTGTTGGCCTTGCGCTGAAGGTTCAGATCGAAGTTCAGTTCCTTCATGCAGTCGGCCAGGCGCTTTTTCAGTTCGCTTTCGTTTTCATTGAAGCCCATCAGGATGTTTTCCAGAACCGTCATGTTCGGGAAAAGCATCGGCTCCTGCGGCACCAGATAAATGCCGTGCGCCAGCGACGCGGCGGGCTTGCCCAGTTTGACTGCCTGCCCGTCGATGAGGATATCGCCCTCGTCGCACGAATAAATGCCCATGATGATCTTCATGAGCGTCGATTTACCGGCGCCATTGCCGCCAATCAGCGCGACAACCTCGCCCGCATCCACGCTCAGATTGATCCCCTTGAGCACGGCGTTCTGCCCAAACGTTTTGCGAATGCCCTTGACCTCAAGGCGCGGGGCCGTCGTATTCTTTGTGGCCATATCATATACTCCTGCGTTTTGCGATTACAAAGGTTTGCTCGTTGCACAATCTTTTGTTGCCTCCATTTTAAGCTTGTCTGTGCAATTTGTCAAGATATTTTTCTCAGTTTTTGAAAATGGTGTCCGCTCTTTTGAAAGATGTACGTTTTTTTGCAAAAGAATTGACATCATCTCCGTTCAGTGCTATACTTCTTGTGTAAACTTTTGTTTTACCACTTGATATTTGTTTCATCTTTTTTAGAACCGGATGAGAAACGGAGCCGCTATGAATAACGCCGTTCATTACGAGGACGCGCTGATGATCAAAGCCGCGTGGTATTATTATTTTGAAAATATGACGCAGCAGGCCATCGCCGACCGTCTTTCCATCAGCCGCATGCGCGTCATCAAGCTGCTGGACGCCGCGCGCCAGAACGGCGTCATCCAGTTCCGTCTCCGCTCGGACAGCGTGGGCATGATGGAGCAGAGCCGCGAGCTGATGCAGAAATATCGTCTCAAGGACGTGTTCATCATCCCCGAAGCCGAGCAGGAAAGCCAGCTCAACGAGTCCATCGCCCGCGCGGGCGCAATGTACGTCGCGGATCGCCTGGGCGACAACGCCTGCATCAACGCGGGCTACGGCGACACGCTCAGCCGCACGCTCAACCATCTGGCGACGATGGTGCAAACCCCCGTCACCTGCATCTCTCTGACCGGCGGCGTTTCCTATTATCTGCCCAACGGGCGCAGCAACGTTTTCAACGCGCGGCTGTATCTGATGCCCGCGCCGCTGCTCGCCTCGTCTCACGAAATGGCGGCGGCGATGCGCGCGGAGGCTTCCGTCAGCGAAATCATCCGCATGGCGAAGCTCTCCTCCTTCACGCTGGTGGGCATCGGTTCGATGCACGAGACGGCGACCATCGTCCGTTCCGGCATCATCACCCAAAACGAGCTTTTCCGCCTGCGCATGGCCGGGGCGGTCGGCGACGTGCTCTGTCACTTCGTCAACGAAAACGGCGAACTCATTCCCAACGATATCGAAGAACGGCTCATCTCCACCCCGCTTGAGCAGCTCCGCGCGATGGATAACGTCGTCGGGCTGGCCGCGGGCGCGCAGAAAGCCGAAGCCATCCGCGCCATTCTGCGCGGCGGCTATCTCGACGTGCTCATCACCGATGAGCCGACGGCAGCTCTGCTTCTCAAGGGCGAGTGAACGCCCCTGACATAATGACAAACCGACGCATTTTGAAAGGATGATTTCAATGGCAAAAACGCTTATGGCCGTCGATGCCGGCACCGGCAGCGTCCGCGCCGTGCTGTTCAGCCTGGAAGGCGAGCAGCTGGGCTGCGTCCAGCAGGAATGGACGCATAAAGAAGATCCCCGCTACCCCGGCAGCATGGATTTCGACTGGGTGCATAACTGGGATCTCGCCCGCGGCTGCATCCGCGGCGTGATCGAGCAGACCGGCGTCGATCCGCATGACATCGCCGCCGTTTCTACCACCTGCATGCGCGAGGGCATCGTTCTCTACGATAAGGACGGTCAGGAAATCTGGGCCTGCGCCAACGTCGATGCGCGCAGCGACGACGAAGTGGCTCAGCTCGTGCATATGAATCCGGAACTTGAAAAGCAGATTTACCGCGAGTCCGGCCAGACCTACGCGCTGGGCGCTCTGCCCCGCCTGTTCTGGGTCAAAAACAAAATGCCGGAAGTCTACGAAAAGACCGCCGTGTGCACCATGTTCAACGACTGGCTCATCTATAAGATGACCGGCGTGTTCTCCTCCGAGCCGTCCAACGCCTGCACGACGGGCATTTTCGACCTGAAAGCGCGCGACTGGGACGACAAGATCGCCGCTTCCATTGGCCTGAAGACGGGTATCTTCCCGAAGATTTCCGAGTGCGGCACCGTCGTCGCCAAGGTGGGCGCAAAAGGCGCGGCCGAAACCGGTCTGGCCGAAGGCACGCCGGTTGTCGCGGGCGGCGGCGACGCGCAGCTGGGCTGCGTGGGCGTCGGCGTGGTGGACGCCAATCAGGCGGCTATCTTCGGCGGCAGCTTCTGGCAGTATGAGTATAACACCGACGAGGCCAAGACCGACGAGCATTGCCGCGTCCGCGTCAACTGCCACAGCGTCCCCGGCATCTGGCAGTATGAAGCCCTCGCCTTTAAGCCCGGCATGGTCATGCGCTGGTACCGCGACGCGTTCTGCCAGTATGAAAAGGAGCTTTCCAAGACCACCGGCCGCGATCCGTATGACCTCATGAACGAAAAAGCCAAGGATATCCCCGCCGGCTGCTACGGCATGATGTGCGCATTCTCCGACGTGATGAACTACATCTCCTGGCGGCACGCCAGCCCGATGTTCATCAATTTCGATTTCGACCCCGATAAGTTCAACCGTTATACCTTCTACCGCGCCATCATGGAGAATACCGCGATGGTCACTTACGGCCATATGCAGCTCGTCCGCGAGTCCACGGGCAACATTCCCAAGGAAGTCGTATTTGCCAGCGGCGCGTCCAAGAGCGAACTCTGGTGCCAGATTCTCGCCGACGTGCTGGGCATCCCGGTCAACGTGCCGAACGTCAAGGAGGCCACCGCGCTGGGCGCGGCCATCATGGCAGGCCACGGCGTGGGCCTGTTCCCGGATATCTCCGCGACCGCGAAGAAACTTGTGCATATCGAGCACCGCTTCGAGCCGAATATGGAGAACCACGCGACCTATATGAAGCTCTATGAGGATTGGCGGAAGATGTACGCCCGCGAGCTGCAAATCGCCGATGACCGCATCACCCGCTATATGTGGGCCGCGCCGGGCGTCTGATCGCGCACCCCATTCAAACCACCGCAAAGCGAAGAAGGGAGTCTGAGGGACTTCGTCCCTCAGGCAGGTTTGGAATTTTTTCATGCGCCCGCTGTGCGGGAAAACAGCATGAAAAAAATTGGAAATCGCAAGGAGCACTTGTGCGACTATGCGAGTTTCCCGGACTCGCAGCCCAACGTTCCCCTTTCGCGAAGCGATTCCTAAAAGCAGTCAGGGAGCGCAGCGTCACCTGACGTCGTCTTTCCTCAAACCCGTTGCTGTCCAGTTAAAATCTATATAACCTCGAAGGGAGAAAACAGCTATGTATATCGTAAACGAAGAAGATAAAGAATATCGCTTTGGCGACAGCGGCCCCAAGTACCTGATGAAGGGCCCGCGCATGAACTTCGCGCTCGTGCAGTTTCAGGCCGGTCAGGATTTCAAGGCGCACTATCACAACGTGATGGAAGAGAATTTCTACATTCTGGAAGGCGAAGTGGATATCGTTGTGGACGGCGTGGTCAACCATCTGCGTCCGGGCCAGATGATCCACATCGAGCCGGGCGAGATTCACTATGTCATCAACAATTCCGGCGCGCCGATGAAGATGATCTCCACCCTCGCGCCCTACACGAACCCGGACAAGGTGGACGTGGAGAACTACACGTACTAAGGAAAACCGGGAGGACGTTGGGGCTTTGCCCCAAACCCCAGAAGGGAACTGAGTTCCCTTCACCTTCCGCCTTATGGATTGCTTCGCAATCCGGAGGGAAAAAACATTGCATATCATAAAAGCGGCGTTCCCGTCAAAAGGAGCGCCGCTTTCTTTTTGTGTTACGCCAAAGTCCCTGCCGTCATTTTTTAACCGTTTCCAAAGCCAAAGTCCACGACCTCATCTTTTTCGACCTTCAAATCGATTATCGCATACACGTCGGGTATGCCGTCCCTGCGCATCTCATCCGTCGAATAGAAGGACACCATATACGTCAGCGGGGCTTCGCTTCGCGGCACATAGTTGCACTCTACCCACGTGCTGCACGCGTCCAGCATCTCCCTTGTCACGGGCTCTTCGCTGCCGTTATACGGTATCTGCTGTTCGATCAGAATCCGTTTCGCTTCTTCAACCGCCTTTTCGTAAGAAAGCTCGTCGTCCTTCGGTTCCGTGATGCAATAATCGATCGCGTCGTTCTGAATAAATTCATAATCGTTCAAACTTCCGCTCACAAATCCGGTCTTTTCCGGAGCATCCAACGTGCGTACATGCAGCCAGCCGTCGTTATAACCCAAAATTCGCGTCCATCCCAATTCTGTCCGCGCGATTTCACCGGATTTTTCATCGCATTCCTTCATCACCTTGACCGCGCCCTTTGACGCATACGCAATGATTCTGCCCAGCAGCGTGCGGATGCCGTCTTCGGTATAGGTCAGCGCATCGGCAGCCATATAGCCCGTCAGGCTGCCGCTGTCCGCATCGCCAACCCTCACTTTCACCCAATCTCCCTCCGCATCCAGAACCTGCACGCGCACGCTTTGGAAATACGTCATCAGCGCGTTTCCATTCGGCTGATCCAGCAAATCTGCCGTGATACGTGTCGCCGCCGGGCCAACCGTCGGCGTATCATATTCCGCCGCCCAATCTGCACGCGTCTGCGTCGGAACTGTGCCCGTCCACTTTCCTGCCAGCGCTGTCTGACTGACCATCAAACTCGCCGCCAAAACCAACAGTCCGATTCTCTTTTTCATGCCTGTTCCTCCTTTTCGGGAAACGCAAAAGCCCTTCCCGCCTCTCTGTTTATAAGACGAGTGCAGGAAGGGAAAAATTTCATATGGAGGAAAATTTTTTTAAAGCCTCTCGAAAACCTCGCCCAGCTTCTCGTGCAGCGCAAGGTTGGCGATATCGTCCCGCGGCGTTTCTGTTTTATTGATGAGCACGAGCCGGTTGCCGGGGTATTCGTCGAGGAATGCGGCGGCGGGGTACACCGTCAGCGACGTTCCGGCGACAATCAGCAGATCCGCGCGGCGAATCGCGTCGAGCGCGCCGCTGACGGTCAGGTTATCCAATCCCTCTTCATAGAGCACGACGTCGGGTTTGACCCGCCCGCCGCACTTGGGGCATTTGGGCACGTCGCCGAGCGTCAGCAGCTCCTCCATCGTATACCTTGCGCCGCACTTCTGGCAGGTATTGCGATGGACGCTTCCGTGCAGCTCATAAACGTTTTGGCTTCCCGCCATCTGGTGCAGGCCGTCGATGTTCTGCGTGACAACGGCGAGCAGTTTGCCCTCTTTTTCCCACTGCGCCAGCTTCCGATGGACGATATTGGGCTTTGCATTCGGATAAAGCATGCGATTTCGATAGAAATCAAAGAAAATCTCCGGATGATGCACGTAGAACGAGTGCGAAATGATGGTTTCCGGCGGGTAAGCATACCGCTGACGATACAGCCCATCCTCCCCGCGGAAATCTGGAATGCCGCTTTCGGTAGACACGCCCGCGCCGCCGAAGAACACCATGCGCCTGGCCTCTTCCACCCAGCCCTGCAATTTTTTCAGCTTCTGTTCGTCCATAGCCTAACCCGCTTTCTACGAGGGCGCCGCCCTCGCGCTCCCGGCAGGGAACTGAGTTTCCTGCACCTTCCGCATTCCATCCGCTTCGCGGATGGCTGATTTTTAAATGCACATTTTTCCCTCATGATTGCAACGCAATCATGAATATGGGAAGTACAGGAACCTCAGGTTCCTGTTGGGGGTTGGGACAAAGCCCCAAACCTCCCCCTACACCAAGAGCTTCTCCGAGCGAATCGTCACGCCCAGCCGCTCCTGCGCCATCTGCCGAAGCGCTTCAAACAGGTCATCCGGACAGTCCGCGTCTTCCGAAAGCGTGCCCAGCCCGCACCGCATGATCGCCTGCAAATAGCGCACCTCGCCCGCCGTCAGCCGCACGCGGCCGCCCACGCCGCAATCCTTGCAGAGCACGCCGCCCGCTTCCTCGCCGAAATACGCTGCGTGATCGTCGTCCGCCAGCCCATCCAAAACAATCGGCTTGCCGCACTGCGCGCACCGCCCGACCTGCGGCCTGAACCCCAACAGCGAGGTCATGCCCATCAGAAACACCGCCGTCACCCGCCGCGGCGCAACCGTGTCATAACACAGATATGCCAGCGACTTGAGCAGCAACAGAAACAGCCGCTCGTTCTCCTGCGCGGGCTGCACCGCCGCGCTGCAAAGCTCCAGCGCATACATGCCGTGCGAAAGCCGCTCGTAATCCACCCGCAAGGGATAATAGCTGTCCGTAATCTGGCAGGACACGACCGTCGTCCTCTCCCGCGCCTGATAAAGCACATATTCCCCCGTGCAGAACAGTTCGCTTGCCGCCATCAGCGGGCTTTTCTGCCGGCGGCATCCGCGGCAGAGCGCGTCAATCCGTCCCAGCGTCGGGGAAAACAGCGTGAGCATACGGTCGTTCTCGCGATAATCCACGCGCCGCAGCACAATGGCATTTGTGGTGATCTGCCCCATTTAGGCCTCATCTTTCTTTTCGCGCTTCACCTTTGGGATAAACTGCGCGGCAAAGTCGCCCTTGCCCTTCTCCTTGACATAGAAATAGCCGATGATCGAGAAAACCACCGCGCCGAGGAAATTGACCATCAGGTCTTTCATCGTGTCGATCAGACCGATATCCAGATAGCCGCCCAGCCCCAGCGCTTCCTGCGAACCGTCGGAATGGACGATAATCACATCCGCGATATCCTTCACCGCCACGACCTTGTTGCTGCGCGTCTCATCCAGTTCGACGGTGTAGATGCTGTTCACGACGGTATCCTTCTGCATGTCCCATCCCATCACGCGGTCGCCTGTGTATTCAAAGAATTCCCACAGCACACCGACCGTCATCGAGAAGCAGAACGCGACGAGCGCCAGATACGCCGGCGACAGCTTAAAGGAAAAACGGTCGCTTTCGTTGAGCAGATCGACCAGCGCGAACCCGATGGCCGCGCATAGAAAGCCGTTGAGGGTGTGCAGCATCGTATCCCAGTTGGGCACGCGGACATAAAAGCTGTTCAGCTCGCCCAATATTTCTGCCGCGAAGATGAACAGCAGAATGATGACCTCCAGCGTGGTCGGCAGTTCGACATTCAGCTTGTGAGAAAAGAAGCTCGGCAGAATCATCAGCACCAGCGTCAAACCGCACATAAACACGCTCTCAAAGTCACGGCGGAGCGCCGCGCGGACGAGCACGAAGATCACCAGTGCGCGCAGCACAAGATAGACCGTCAGCGTCGTTTTATTTTGGTAAATCGGCTCTTTTTTCTTCTTTTCAGGCGTCTCTTTTTTCTTCATGGCGTATCCCCTCCTGTTTTTTCTTCATTATAGCATAGTTTGCGCCGCGTATATACTTTTTTTTGCGCGCCAGTCAGCGTTTTCCGCTTCGCCGCACGCCTTCCCTTTTCCCCCGCCGCATCGCGCTCTGACCCGCGCTCGGCGGTCAATCAGCTTTTTACGCCGCAATTCCTGCATTTTTATTTTTGAAATCCTGCATAATTCAAGGGTGATCCCGCTCTTCGGCTGATCGCCGTGAATTTTTGGAAAGCCGCAAAATTTTCTTGATATTTTTAGAAAAAACGGTGTACAAATTGCTTTTTCCGTGCTATAATAGCTTCGCTTTAAGGGCTTAGGTTCATTGCCCAGGCCGTCACAATCCTTCATGATTTTGAATGTTTGAAAGAGAGGCAACATTATGCTGACTGTTCTTTTTGTGATTGTTTTCCTCGCCGCGTCCGTCGGTGCGATCTCCCTGCTGGATGGCCAGCGTGCCTCCCGCGAAGTGACCAACTACCTCCACGAGGAATATCACATGGTTCGCGATTATCAGCCGACCATCGCTCAGCTGCGCAACATGTAATCGATTTGATTGTCGCTCCTCCCCTGTCGGGGAGGAGTTTTTTTGTTGCTCCTTCCTCCATGAGGGAGACTTTTGACTTTAAAGCGCACCCGTGAAAATTGAAAGAGTTGAATTTCGCGCACATCTTTGCTATCATGTTGGTTGATGCTATGTATATTCAAAAACGTTTCTTCCGAAAGGAGTTTTGTTTATGGCCCATATTTCCGGCATGATCCGCGCGATGTCCGCCGTGCCGCGCGTCCATCTGGCCGATCCGCAGGCCAACGTCCGCGAAATCGTCGAGCTGCTGCGTCAGGCAGACGCGCAAAACGTCCGGCTCTGCGTGTTTCCGGAGCTTTGCCTGTGCGGCTACACGTGCGCCGATCTGCTGATTCATCCGCCTCTGCTTTCCGGTTGTCTGCAAGCGCTGGACACGCTGCTGCAAGCGCCCGTGCGCGCGGCGTTTGTCGTCGGTCTGCCGCTTGAAATCGGCGGACGGCTGTATAACTGCGCCGTCGCCGTCTGCGGTGGGCGCATTCTCGGCGTTGTGCCGAAAACGCATCTGCCGGGCAGCTGCGAATTCTACGAGAAGCGCTGGTTTGAGCCGGGGCATTCCGCGCCGGAAAGCATGACGCTCTGCGGGCAGACCGTCCCTGTCGGCGGGGATCTGGTTTTCGACTGCGGGCTGTTCTCCTTCGGCGTCGAGCTTTGCGAAGATCTGTGGGTGCCCGCGCCGCCGTCGGCCAAACTCTGCATGGGCGGCGCGCTGATGATCGTCAATCCCTCCGCCTCCAACGAACTGGTCACCAAGCATCGCTATCGCTGCGAACTGATCGGCCAGCAGAGCGCGCGATGCCTGTGCGGCTACCTCTATGCGGGCGCGGGCTATGGCGAATCGACCACCGATCTCGTGTTCTCCGGCTATGCGGGCGTCTATGAAAACGGGCGCATGCTCGCGCAGAATGAGCGTTTTGCCCGGCAAAGCTCCTTCGCCGTCGCCGACGTGGACGTCGAGCGGCTGCGCTTCAAGCGCCGCCAGAGCCGCACCTTCGCCGAGGACGCGCCGCAAGCCCTGCGCATCGTCCGCTTTGAGCAGGAAGCTTTTGCCGACGACCGCCTGCTTCGCGCCGTTTCGCCTCTGCCCTTCGTCCCCTCCGGCGCAGAACGCGACGCGCGCACGGAAGAAATCCTGATGATTCAGTCCACCGCCCTGCTCACCCGCATGGAACAGGTGCATACACAAAAAGCCGTGCTCGGCGTCAGCGGCGGACTGGATTCCACGCTCACCCTGCTGGCCGCCGCCTACGCGTTCCGCCGCGCGGGCTATCCCATGGAAGGGTTGGTCGGCATCACCATGCCCGGCATGGGCACAGGCAGCCGCACGCTGCAAAACGCGCTCAAGCTGATGCAGCTCATCGGCTGCACGACGAAAACCATCCCCATCGGCAAGGCCGTCGCCCAGCATTTCGACGATATCGGCCAAGATCCCGAAAAGCACGATATCGCCTATGAAAATTCTCAGGCTCGCGAGCGCACGCAGATCATCATGGACGTGGCGAACCAAATCGGCGGCCTCGCCCTCGGCACCGGCGACCTGAGCGAACTCGCCCTCGGCTGGTGCACCTATAACGGCGATCAGATGAGCATGTATAACATGAGCGCCTCCGTGCCCAAAACCCTCATTCAGCATCTCGTGCGTTACGCGGGCGGCAGACTGGGCGGCGAAGTCGTGCCCGTCGTCGAAGATATTCTGGATACGCCGATCTCCCCCGAACTCATCCCCTCCAAAGAGGGGGAACTGACCCAGCGCACGGAGGATACCCTCGGCGCATATGCCCTGCACGACTTCTTCCTCTATCACATGATGGACAGCGGCGCGTCTCCGCTCAAGCTCTACCCCATGGCAAAAGCCGCGTTTAACGGCCAGTATGACGATCTCGCGATTCTCGCCGCTCTGCGTACATTCGTCCGCCGCTTCTTCACCCAGCAGTTTAAGCGCTCCGCCATGCCGGACGGCCCGAAAGTCGGCTCCGTCAGCCTTTCCCCACGCGGCGATTGGCGCATGCCCTCTGACGCGCAGAGTATTCTCTGGATGCAGGAAGTTGAACAGCTGGAACGCCTGCATTCCTGACTTTGAAACGCCATCGAACCGCTAAATCGCCGAATTCCTCCAAACGCCTTGTATATTCGCGCTCATTATGTTACAATTTTCTCAATATTTGTCGGATGTGCATTTTCATCCAAACAACACAGGAGGCGTATTTTTCATGCTGCTTGAAGGAAAAAAGGCGGTCGTGACCGGCGGCACCCGCGGCATCGGCTTTGCCATTGTGGAAACGTTCCTCAAGAACGGCGCGTCCGTCGCGCTCTTCGGCTCCCGCCTGGAGACGGTCGATAAGGCGCTGGCAAAGCTCAAGGCCGAAAACCCGGATTGGGACGTCATCGGCATGGCGCCCGACCTGACCGATTACGCCGCAGTGGACGCGGCGATGGCCAAGGTCACCGAAGCGTTTGGCCGCATCGATATTCTGGTCAATAACGCCGGCATCTCCGCGCGCGAGCCGCTGTACCAGTATGATCCTGCCGCATTCAAAAACATCATGGATTTGAACGTGACCGCCGTGTTCAACGGCTGCCGCGCCGTCGCGCCGATCATGAAAGCGCAGGGCGGCGGCTCGATCATCAACACCAGCTCAATGGTCAGTCTGTACGGCCAGCCCTCCGGCGTGGGCTATCCGACCAGTAAATTTGCCGTCAACGGCTTGACCCGAAGCCTCGCCCGCGAACTTGGCCGCGATAACATCCGCGTCAACGCCGTTGCGCCGGGCGTAACCCGCACCGACATGGTCGCCAACCTGCCGGAAGAAATGGTGAAGCGCGTCTGCGCGCCGATTCCCCTCCAGCGCATGGGCGAACCGCAGGAAGTCGCCAACGCGTTCCTGTTCCTCGCCAGCGATCTGGCCAGCTATGTCACCGGCGAGATTTTGTCGGTTGACGGCGCGGCGCAGACCTGATGGCTTTGAGGGGTTCACCCTCTAATCCGGAAACGCGAGGTTTCCGAGCTTTCCCCTATCGTTGCATCCGCCTTTTGATAAAGGCGGATTTTTTTGCGTATGCCAAAATAACCTTCCCGGTAAAACGGGAAGGTCATTTCATTGGCATGTTGTTTTTTCCCAATCGATTATTTCGATCTTTACGAGAAGCGCCATACCGCCCTCGTTATGCCCTGTCATTGATTTTCTGTCGCATCCATTTTTTCGGGTTTTTCCAGATTTTCCTGCGTTTCTTCACGCTTGGCCTGTCTTCCGACAAGTCCTCCTGTCGAAACATCCTTAATCATCTGAGGGATATCCAGACCAACAGCCTGCTTGACGGCTTCAAAAGATTGCAACATTGTTCCTGCCGTATCGCGCGCCATCGCAGAAGCGCCACCCTCGCCAAACAGAATGATCTTTTCCGTCTTACTCAGCGGCTCGCTGACTGCCTGCGCGATCTGCGGAAGCTTGTCTACAACCATTTCAAGCATAGCGGCTTGTCCGTAAAGCTGCATCGCTTCTGCCTTGCGGCGAATCGCTTCGGCTTCCGCTTCGCCGCGCAGACGAATGGCTTCCGCCTCTTTTTCCGCTTCATATCGCTGTGCATCCGCCTTAGCCTGCCGTTCAAACTTTTCGGCCTCGGCCTCATACACGCGCGCATCCTTTTCCGCAGCTGCTTTTTCGCGAATCTGCACATTCAACCGTTCGCGTTCAATTTCAACTTCCTGTCGTTTCAGCTCCGTTTCTTTTTCAAGGCGAGTCATTTCAGCCGCAGCGCGTTCGGCTTCAAACGTCTTGCGCACGCGTTCCTGTTCAATCCGATACGCTTCATCCGCCTTCGCTTTTTCCTGATCCGCTTCAATCTTATATCCAGCCTGAAGGAGTGCCAGCTGCTTATCCTGTTCAGCAATGGCAGCCTGAGCCTCCATCTCAGCCTTATGCCCTTCCTGCTGAGCCTTCGCACGAGCTATCGCTGCATCGCGTTCTTTTTCAACAACGTTCTGAATGGCCATCGTTTCGATGACTTGTCCGTCTTTATCGGAAAAATTCTGAATCGTCAGGTTGATGATTTCAAGGCCCATGTTGCCCATATCGGACATAGCCGCGCGGATGGATTCCTGCGCGAATTTATCGCGATTCTGAACCAACTCAGCAATCGTCATCTGACCGATGATTTCGCGCATGTTGCCTTCCAGCACATCCTTGGCCAACGCTTTGATCTGCTCTGCATTATATTGGAGCAGCTGCTCAGCCGCCGTCGCTATGGAGAGATCATCCGAACCGATTTTGATATTGGCAACGGCGTCAACCAAAACAGAGATATATTCCTTGGTTGGAACCGGCTGCGCCGTTTTGATATCTACCTGCATCAGGCACATATCCAGCTTATCAATCCGTTCAATCGCCGGAATGTAAAATGTTGCGCCACCGCGCACAATTCGATAACCAAACTTTTTTGCCGAAACCGTTCCATCCGGATTTCTCACCTTATAATTTCTGCGCAGCAAACCGGAAATAATGAATGCCGTATCCGGCGGTGCGATTTTATATCGCGGCACCAATTTGATTAAAAGGATCAAGACGAGGAGTCCAAGTGGGATCATCCACCAGTCCTTCATCAAAAAAGCAAGCATCTCTTCCATTTTTTCTTCCTCCCTTTTCAATTTTGTAGATTTCCTTTTGGGCATTATATCACAGATTTCATCGACTCATCAATACATCCTATATATATTGCACAAAAAAATCCCGTTTTTCCATTCATGCATGGAAAAACGGGTCTGTCGAACTCTTTTCCGCCTTACACCCCGGAGAACGCGCTATATCCGCCGTCCACGGGGAGCACAACGCCGGTCACAAAGCTGGCCGCGCGCTCATCGACGAGGAACAGCATCGCGCCGATAAGCTCTTTCAACTCGCCGTAGCGGCGCATCGGCGTGCCGTTCACGATATGCGCGCAGCGCGGGGTCGGCGTGCCGTCCGGGTTGAACTGGAGCGCGTGGTTCTGCTCGGTCATGAAGAAGCCCGGCGCAATCGCGTTCACGCGCACGCCCGAACGCGCCAGATACGTCGCCAGCCACTGGGTAAAGTTGGAGACGGCGGCCTTCGCGCCGGAATAGCCGGGAATGCGCGTCAGCGGAGTGAACGCGCTCATCGAAGAGACGTTCAGCACGCACGCGCCCTGCTGGCCGATCATCAGCGGGGTCATGATCTTGCTGGGCAGCCACGTGCCGCGCATGTTCAGGTCAAACTCCTTTTGAATGTCGTCCGCGCCGACCTCGAAGAAGGTCTTTTCGCCCGGATCGGCCATCTGATCCTGCGGCACCATCGCGCTCTTGACCGCGCCGCCCGCCGCGTTGATCAAAATATTCAGCCCGCCGTATTTTTTCGCAATCTCGTCCTTCACGCGCAGCATCGCCGCCTCATCCGTCACATCGCCGGAAATCGCGTCCGCTTTGCCGCCGCCCGCGTTGATTTCATCCGCAACCTTTTGGCAGCGCTCCAAATTGCGCCCCAGCACGATCACCGTCGCGCCGCAGGCCGCCAGCGCCCGGCAGAACATGCCGCCGATGCCGCCGTTGCCGCCCGTCACCAGCGCAACGCGATCCGAAAGATCCACCTGAAACGGAATATCATACTGAAAAGCCATGTGATTCTCCTCCATTGTATCGTGATCTTGGGCTATATTCTGCCCGGCGTGTGAAAATTCCTTCCAAAAAACAAGCTTTATCTTGGTTTCTTTTTTATCAAAGGTCGGATGTATTTGAATATCGCTGTTTTTTCTGGATATTTTCCGTCTGCTTCGCCAATTCTTTTCCTGATTCGCCTTGTCAAAAAATGAAAAGAAGCCTATAATGTATTTGTTTTTGTTTCTCCATTTTTGCAACAGAAAAGGTGGATGTTTTTTGAAAAAACTGCTTGTTTACATCAAAGACTTCCGGCTGGAATGCGTGCTTGCGCCGCTGTTCAAACTGCTGGAAGCCTCCTTTGAGCTGATCGTGCCGCTGATTATGGCGGCCATTATCGACAAGGGCATTCCCACGGGCGACACGGGCTTCATCGTGCGCATGTGCCTGTGGCTGGTCGCGCTGGGCGGCGTAGGTCTGCTGAGCTCCGTCACCGCGCAGTATTTCTCGGCCAAGGCGGCCATCGGCTTTTCCGCCAGGCTGCGTCATGTACTCATGCAGCATATCCAGACGCTGGGCTACACGGAGCTGGACACGGTGGGCACCTCCACGCTCATCACCCGCATGAACAGCGACATCAACCAGGTGCAGACGGGCGTGAACATGTGCCTGCGCCTGCTGCTGCGCTCGCCGTTCGTCGTCTTCGGCGCGATGATCATGGCCTTCACCATCGACACGCGCTGCGCGATGATTTTCGCGGGCGTGATCGTTGCGCTGTGCATCATCGTGTTCTCCATCATGCTGATTACGATTCCGATGTACCGCCACGTTCAGGGCCAGCTGGACAGTGTAACCGCCACGACGCGCGAAAACCTGACGGGCGTGCGCGTGATTCGCGCCTTCTGCAAAGAGGACGCGGAAAACGAAAAGTTTGAGCGCAAGATTCAGCTGCTCACCCGCATGCAGCTGAGGGTGGGCCGCATCTCCGCGATGATGAACCCCGTCACCTATCTGGTCATCAATGCGGCGGTGATTCTGCTGATCAACACGGGCGCGCTGCGTGTGCAGATGGGCGCTCTGTCTCAGGGACAGGTCGTCGCGCTGTACAACTACATGAGCCAGATTCTCGTCGAGCTGATCAAAATGGCGAATCTGATTATCACGCTCACCAAGGCGGCGGCCTGCGGCGACCGCGTCGCCAGCGTTCTTTCCGTCAAGTCCACGCAGAAGGACGGCGAAAAGACCCCGGCGCTCGACGCGCCGCACGGCAGCGTCGTGTTTGACGGCGTTTCCATGCGCTATGCCGGCGCAGGTACGGAATCCGTCTCCGGCGTGAGCTTTACCGCCGCGCCCGGCTCGACCGTCGGCATCATCGGCGGCACGGGCAGCGGCAAGAGCACGCTGGTCAATCTCATCCCCCGCTTTTACGACGTGACGGGCGGCCGCGTGCTGGTGGACGGCATGGATGTGCGCGACATCCGCAAAGAAGAGCTGCGCTGCCGCATCGGCGTTGTGCCGCAGAAGGCGATGCTCTTCAAGGGCACCATCCGCAGCAACCTTCTCTGGGGCAACGCGGACGCGACCGAAGCAGACCTGAACGACGCGCTGAAAGTCGCGCAGGCGCTCGACGTGGTCTCCTCCAAGTCCAAGGGGCTGGACGAGCCGGTCGAGCAGGGCGGCCGCAACTTCTCCGGCGGCCAGCGTCAGCGCCTGACCATCACCCGCGCGCTTGTCCGCAAGCCGGAAATCCTGATTCTGGACGACAGCGCCTCCGCGCTGGATTACGCGACGGATGCGAATCTGCGCCGCGCCATCCGCCAGATGGAAAACCCGCCGACGACGTTCATCGTCTCCCAGCGCGCGGCCTCCGTGCGCTTTGCGGATCAGATTATCGTGCTGGACGACGGCCATGTGGCGGGCATGGGCACGCACGACGAGCTGCTCGCCTCCTGTCCGGTCTATCAGGAAATCTACGCGTCCCAGTTCAAGAAGGAGGGAAAGTAAATGGCCAAGGACAAAAAAACGCCCTCCATCGCCTCGCAGGGCGCGGTCATGCGCCGCGTGCTCCAATATATCGGCCCGCACGTCTCGCTGGTCGTGCTCTCGCTGGCGCTGTGTCTCATCAGCGTCGCGCTGACGCTGTATGTGCCGATTCTCGTCGGCCGCGCGGTGGACTGCATCGTCGGCCCGAACGCGGTGGATTTCGCCGCCCTAACCCCGATTCTGATGACCATCGCCGTCTGCATCGTCATCGCGGCGGCGGCGCAGTGGGTCATGAACGCGCTGCACAACAGCATCACCTATGACACCGTGCGCGACATCCGCCGCGATGCGTTCGCGCACATTCAGAACCTGCCCCTCTCTTACCTCGACGCGCATCCGACGGGCGACACGGTGAGCCGCATGATCGCCGACGTGGACACGTTTGCCGACGGCCTGCTGATGGGCTTCACCCAGCTCTTCTCCGGCGTGATGACGATTCTGGGCACGCTGGGCTTCATGCTGACGCTGAACGCGCCGATCACGCTGCTGGTCGTGCTGATTACGCCGCTGTCGCTGCTGGTTGCCAACTTCATCGCCAAGCGAACCTACGCCATGTTCCGCCTGCAATCCGCCACGCGCGGCGAACAGACCGCGCTGATTGACGAGGCCATCGGCGAGCAGAAGCTCGTTCAGGCATTCGGCCACGAAGACGAGACGCTCGCCGCGTTCGACGAAGTCAACGAGCGTCTGCGCCAATGTTCGCTCAAGGCGACGTTCTTCTCGTCGCTGACCAACCCCTGCACGCGCTTTGTCAACTCGCTGGTATATGCCGCGGTCGGCTTTGCGGGCGCGCTGGCGGCCGTCAGCGGCCATCTGACCATCGGCGGCCTGTCGAGCTTCCTCTCTTACGCAAACCAGTATACCAAGCCGTTTAACGAAATTTCCGGCGTGGTGACGGAGCTGCAAAACGCGCTGGCTTGCGCGGGCCGCGTCTTCGAGCTGATTGACGAACCCGCCCAGACGCCCGACCCGGCGGACGCGGAGAAGATCGTCAATCCCGACGGCGAAGTCGCCATCGACCATGTGCATTTCTCCTATACCCCGGATCGCAAGCTGATCGAAGATTTCACGCTGCACGTTCAGCCCGGCCAGCGCGTCGCCATCGTCGGCCCGACAGGCTGCGGCAAGACGACGATGATCAACCTGCTCATGCGCTTCTACGATGTGGATTCCGGCGAAATCCACGTGGATGACCACGAGACGCGCCGCCTGACGCGCCACAATCTGCGCGAAAACATCGGCATGGTTTTGCAGGACACGTGGCTCTCTGCGGGAACGATTCGCGAGAACATCGCCATGGGCAAACCGGACGCGACAGAGGAGGAAATCATCGCCGCCGCCAAGGCCAGCCACGCGCACAGCTTTATCAAGCGTCTGCCGGACGGCTACAACACGGTCATCAGCGAATCGGGCGGCCAGCTCTCGCAAGGCCAGAAACAGCTGCTCTGTATTGCGCGCGTGATGCTGTGCCTGCCGCCGATGCTGATTCTGGACGAGGCGACCTCCTCCATCGACACGCGAACCGAACTAAAGATTCAGGAAGCCTTTGCGAAGATGATGCAGGGCCGCACGAGCTTCATCGTTGCGCACCGTCTATCCACCATCCAGAGTGCGGACGTGATTCTGGTGATGAAGGACGGCCACGTCATTGAGCAGGGCAACCACGAATCGCTGCTGGCGAAAGGCGGCTTCTACGCGACGCTCTACCAGAGCCAGTTTGCGCAGTAAGGCGCGGGGAACGGGGAACGATGGGGCGTTGCCCCATACCCCACAAGGGAACTGAGTTCCCTTGACCTTCCATATTTGATTGCTTCGCAATCAAAGGAAAACGGAAAAGAAAAGTCCGTTCAAATAAGCGCGAAGCGAGGAAGGGGTTTGGGGACTCGTCCCCAAACAGGTCTGGGCGGTAGCCCAGCGCACCCCATTCAAAAGGAACGGCTTCAAACCGCCAAAAAACGCTTTCCATACAAAAAGCATGCGGATTTTCTTCCCCATGCTTTTTGTTTATGTTATAATCATCCCATACCATTTTCGGAGGACGCTATGGATAAGCATCGCAAGGCGCTGGAGCTGGCCGGCCACGCAGGCTGCATCCTGCTCAAAAACGGCGCTGAAATCTTCCGCGTGCAGGAAACGATGACGCGCATTCTCTGCGCTTATGGCGTGACGGATAACAACGTCTACGTCATTTCAAACGGCATTTTCGCCACCGAGGGCGAAGGCACGGAACACGCGCTGAGCCTTGTGCGCCACGTGCCGCTGGGCGGCGTGAATCTGAGCCGCATCGACGCGGTAAACGCGATTTCCCGCGAAATCTGCGAGGGCCGATGGACGACGGACGAGGCCGAAGCTCTGCTGATCCGCGCCGAAACGCTCACACCCGAAAAGCCGCTCACGCATGTGTTCGCCTGTGCGCTCGGCGCGGCGAGCTTCTGCTATCTGTTCGGCGGTTCGCTGCTGGACAGCGCCGCGGCCTTCCCCATCGGTCTGCTGTTGCAAATCTATCTGTTTGCCGCCCAAAAGCGCCGCTCCGGCTTCATGCCGTATATCTGGGGCAGCGGGTTGGTGACGCTGCTCAGCGGGCTTCTCTCCGCTCTCTTTCCCGCGCTCAGCGCGTCGTGGGTGGTCATTGGCGGCATTGTGCCGATGGTGCCGGGCGTGACGTTCACCACATCCATCCGCGAGTTTTTCAACGGCGACTATCTCTCCGGCGTGATCCACTGCATCTGCGCCGTGCTGACTGCCGTGTGCATCGCGCTGGGCGTGTGCGGCGGCGCCATGCTGCTGGGCTTCATGGGAGGGATTGCGCTGTGACGGGTCAAGTTCTCGCCGCCTTTCTGGGCGTGCTTTCGTTTGCCGTCCTCTTTCATGCGCCACGCAGAAGCTATCTCGCGTGCGCCGTCTGCGGTGCGGTTGCCTGGGGCTGCTATCTCCTTGCCGCGCCGCTGGGGCTGTTTCTGGCCACGACGCTGGCCGCCATCGCGCTGACGCTGCTCTCCCGCATGTTGTCCATTGCGATGAAAATGCCTTCCACCGTGTTCATCGTCACCGGCATTTTCCCGCTCGTCCCCGGCGCAGGCATCTATCACACGGCTTATGCGCTCGTCTCCCGCAACATGGAAGCCTTCACCCTGCGCGGCATGCAGACGCTCGCCCTCGCGGGCGCGATTGCGCTGGGCATTCTCATCGGTATGGGCTTCCCGAAGCTGCTCGTCGAGCTGGGTGGACACGCGCTTGAAAAGCTGCCGCTCTGCCATCGGGAGGCGCGCCCATGACCACGCTCACCGACGATTTCGCCTACGAAGTGCTTTCCGTCGTCGCGGAAATTCCGGAAGGCCGTGTCGCCACCTACGGACAGATCGCGCGGCTTGTCGGCAAAGAAAAAAACGCCCGACTGGTTGCAAAAATCCTGTCGCGCGCTGAATATTATGGCCATTTTCCCTGTCATCGCGTCGTCAACCACGCGGGGCGGCTCGCACCGCACTGGCCCGAACAGGCATTTTTGCTTTTTCGGGAAGGCGTGGATTTGAAGCCCGACGGATGCGTCGATTTGAAGAAGTTTCAGTGGGATTAACTCCCTTCGCAAACCCAATAAAGTATCAATCCCCATCTTATAAGTATTTTTCTTTTTGATTTGAGCCTGCATGGTTTTATTAAGTTCAGACCATTCCTTGTTCATATCCCATTTCCTTTCGCGTTTCAATTTAATGCGTTCGATCTGTGGATTTTCTTCGGTCCCGACGCAGCCTATAATCCCAATGATATCCGCCGCGTTCCGCGTTTCATCCGATAGGACAGAACACCGTTGCGGGAGCAAATGTCATTGAAGCGGTCTAACAGACGCATCAAACGCGGTTTTTCTCCATCCATGTCACCGCATAATCGACAAGTTCCCGCTGCCGCATCAGTCTGACAGCCGCATTGCCGATTTGCGTCATCCTGACCGCGTGCTCTTTTTCAAAATCCGCCCCGATCTGCTCAAAATCCTCGCCATCCACGAACAGGGTTTCGTAGGCCTTCCACACCCGTTTCCCGTTTTCCCAAATGGCGCTGTGCTCGATGCACATATGCTTTCCCGCATATTCCGCCCTCACATCCGCCAAGTGCATGGATGTGTTTTTGTTATATCCCGTTCCGAGCAAAAGCACCTTGCCATTGAGCGCATAGAGCTTTGCCAGCGGCGAGCTTTCCCCGAAAATATCGGATAAATCATGGTTTTGCGTCAGATATGCCGCGTTCTTTCCCCATGCGCAGATGGAGCGCGCCGGATGATCGCTGCGAACGCTCCCCGGCCACTGTCGAAACATCTCCGCCACCGCGCCCATCGTGTTGGTCGGCGTCATTTTTTTGTCGTATGCAGGCCAATTTTCCCTGATGAGCGGCCAATCTTTTTCGTCAACCTCTCCATGAACGCCCGTTTCGGGGTCAAGATTCTTCCACGATTGTGTCGGCATCATAATCGTTCCCGTTTTCGCCGACAGTCTCGATTAACGCCTCAATCACTGCCTGCGCCCCGCCGCATACATAGCCCATGCTTTTCAGCGATGTATGAACGATAACGTTATCACCGCTTTTAAGACCGATTTCTTTGAGTTTTCGTTTGATATCTGCTTTCAAAATGACCGACATCTTTTCCGCTCCAATCTCGACGCTCTCGTGAATTGCCGTTCCACATTTTTGGGGAGGAATTTCGTTCTTTTTGGGCATTATAACACGTTATAAAATATGACGCAAGGATGGAGTGACGCATGGTTGGGCTTCTTCGTGGCAACGTCCTACTCTCCCAGGTGATTTTGCCTGCCTGAATCCCGCGCAGCGGGCGTGTTGCGGCGCGCACTCCTTGTCACGCCGCGCGCGTTTCGTGTCACATCTCAAAATCTGCTGAATATGCAAAAAGCCGCCCGTTTTATGCAACGAGCGGCTTTCTCATTCATGCGGTTTTTTACGCCGTTTCAGGCTTCGGATTGTCGATCATCTCCACCTTTCCATCGGCGAGATAGAACGGTTCCATGTTCTCCATCTCTTTGATCTGTGCGTCAATCATCGCTTTAAGCGTCGCCGTGTCGAGCCGGATGCCATGCTCGCGGAGAATCTCTTCCGCATACGCCAGCTTCTTGTCGCCATTGCCCGCGCCGTAGAGCTTTTCAGCCGCAAAAACGGCAATCTGCACCCAGCTTTTCGCCTTGGAGAGCTGCTCATTCGTGAGCTTGCTGCGCAGCCACGGCACCAGATACAACGACACAATGCCCGCTGCAAGGCTGATGATTGCCTGCGCGAGCTTCGTCAGATCCAGCAACACAGTCCCCTGTCCCTCCTGCCCTTCCGCCAGCACTGGCAACGCAAAGACCAGCGCCGCCAGCACCATCATCACAACCAACATTTTCAGCTTCTCTTTCATATTTTAATGCCCCACTTTCTCAAGCGGCACAGACAACCGCTGTGCCGCCCTCTTTGCAATTTCTTCGGACAGCTCCACGCCGACCGAATCAAATCCTTCCAGTTCTGCTGCCGCCAGCGTCGAACCGCTCCCCGCGAATGGGTCCAGAATCCGACCTCCCGGCAGACAGATTTTGCATATCTGCCGCATGATCTCCGCCGGCTTCTGCGTTTGGTGGATGCGCTGCATCCCCTGCACGTTCGCCGCCTTAAACACACCCGGCAGCACCGACACAGGGCGATCAATCGGCAGCTTGCCGTTGCTCGCCCAAACGACGAACTCTGCCTGCTGACGGAACCGCCCCTTCTGCGGGCGGCTGGTCAACTTGTCCCAGACCAGCGTTCCGCGCCATTGCCAGCCCGCCCATTGCACCGCATCCGTGAGGAGCGGGATCTGCCGCCAGTCGCAAAACACGACCAGAACAGCGCCGTCGTGACACTGAACGCGCGCCAACGCGAGAATGTCCGCCATCATGTGCAGCCAGCTCCGTGAATCCATTTGGTCGCCCATGAAATCCGGGAACGGACAGGCTTTCTTGGTCGCCGTGTACTTCTGAGACGTGCTGGCGCTCCGTTCGGATAGCGTCGCGCCGCCGCTGGCATACGGCGGGTCTGTAATCACTGCGTCAAAACGCTCTCCACTATAATTGGAAAGAAACGCTCGACAATCGCCGTTGTAAAGCTCAATCATGGAAGTGCTCCTTCTGAAAATTTTTTTCGACACGTTTTACAGTTTCGCGCATCTTCGCGCAAGAGGCTTCCTTGCGCCCAAATTCGCCCCGCTGTATAATCATTTCATGCGTAGTTGGGCAGGCAGAACCGACGCTGCACTTCCAATCTTCGCCGATTCTGCTCCGGATGCGTCTTCTGGCCGGAAAACGCATCCTTGCCCGGCTGTGCGCCCACGCATGAAAGCGTGGGTTTTTTAATCATCCCCGGCCTTGCAGCAATATTCCCCGCTGACCCAGCCGGTATATCCCTTATACGTCGTCTTGATCCAGCCTGCTCTCGTTTCGAGCGCGACGATTACGGCTCCATCCGGGAGCATCTGCATATATTCGCCGCGGACATCCGGCCTTTTTCGCATCCGCAAACCCGTCTGGGCGCAGATGACGTACGCCGTGCCCGTCGGTGCCGCGTCAGCATTTTCTGCCACCTCAATCATCCGATGCACCCCAAGCCCATTCCATCCGCGTTTTTCCGTCAGCTCAGTTTCCACCACACATCCCCGGCTCTTGCTTGAATGGATCACCGTTCCCCGCTCCGTCACCAACCCGGTGTGGTCCACGTCGCCCGTGCCCACGCCCATGAACGCCAGCATGCCCGCCTTCGCGCCGGAA
>UQNN01000009.1 GCA_900542445.1 uncultured Eubacteriales bacterium
AACCGGAGGCCAGAAGTTGTCCCATACTCATGATATTGTCGCCTCCTTAAAAGATATTCTTGACCGCCGCGACCATCGATTCAAGCGACAGCGCGAAGTTGCGCAGGAAGCCGATGGTGCCGCGCGGCAGGTTGACGCTGAGCATGCCGCTGAACACGATGTAGAGCACCATCGTGATGCACACGGAAGCAATCAGCAGGCGGACAATGTTCTTCTCGCCAATCAGCAGGCCGTAGAAGAAAAGAATGAACATCGAAGTTACGATAAAGCCGACCGTCTCCAGAATGAAGGACGCGACGACCATAATCACAATGCCGAAAAACAGTTTGCTTTTGAGGAACGCCGGCACGCTCTTGGCAAATGCGCCGAGCGTAAACTCCGGGTTGCCTTTGTTCTTTCTGATAATCTGGATGATGTTGATCAGCAGGCAGATTTCAAGCAGAATGATAATCGCCTTCGGCCAGACGTCCGGCTGGAGCGCATAGGGATTGCGCGCGACACTCGCGGGCACAGCCGCTTCCAGCACGTGGGTAAAGAACGTATAGCCAAAGAAGATGAAGAGCAGAATGTTGATAATCAGTTCAAACACAGCGCTGTCACTCCTTTACCCCTTGCAGCGGGGAAATTCTTTTTGGGTTGAGGCTTCCGGAATTCTAGGCCGTTCCCATACAGGCCGCAGGGCGCGACAGCGGTGCGTGCGCGGCTGCGGGATATGCGAACATTTTCATCAACTTTCCCCTCCTTTTTCCCCAAGCCGTTTTCGCTCACCGGCTCAAGTTTCATCGTTGCAGTTTTCCTGTTTATTTGTGGCATTATCATAATATGCGCGAGGGGTATAACGCAAATATGAAAAAAAATATGTTTAGGATAATCTTAACCTTATATTTCAGCAATACTTGGATTATTTTTTACGTTATTTCATCGCATTAACGCCTTTTAACGGCTTCGATACATTCCTTTATACATTCTAAATGTATGCATCAAACGAAACGGGCGCGAAGCTTATCGCTTCGCGCCCGTTCCGCTATCATGGGGAAACTCCAATGGTATGGGATGTTGGAGGAGAGATTAGTCCTCGAAGGTGTACGGCTTAATTTCGCGCACCACGTCAAGGATGGTGCCGTCGCGCGCCTCAAGCACGGCGACAACCTTGTCCTTAAACTGAACCGGATCGGGGCGGCCCACAATGCTGTAAGCCTTCTCCTTGAGCGATTCAATGGAAACGTGCGGAATGCCCGCATCGTCGAGGCACTTGATGAGGTCGGGACGCAGCGGGTTGACCGCAATGCCGTAATCCGTGACCAGCACATCCACGCAGTCGCCCGGCGTCGTGACGGTCACAACGTCTTCGCAGACCGTCGCCAGGCGGCCGCGCACCAGCGGGGTCACGATGATGCAGACCTTGCTGCCCGCCGCCGTATCCGGATGTCCGCCCGGCGCGCCGCGGAGCACGCCGTCCGAACCGGTCAGCACGTTGACGTTGAACTTGGTATCGATTTCCAACGCCGCAAGAACGACGAAATCCAGCTTATTGACAAACGCGCCCTTGTTCGCCGGGTTGGCATACTGGCTGGCGCTCATTTCAAAGTGGTTTGGCGTCTGATTGATGGAATTGACCGCGTCGAGGTCAAAGTCCTGCACATCGATGACCTTGCCGACTTTGCCCTTCTTGAGCAGCTCCACCATCGGGCCGCAGATGCCGCCGATGGCCCAGCCCATCTTGATGCCGCGCTCGTCCATGTATTTTTCCAGGAACAGGTTTGCAGCCAGACTCGGCCCGCCGACGCCCGTCTGGAAGGAGAAGCCCTCCTTGAAGTACGGCGTGGAAGCGATAACCTTCGCCACGTCTTCCGCCATCATCAGGTCGCGCGGGTTCTGGCTGATACGCGCCGCCGCAGAGGCGATCTTCTTCGGGTTGCCGATGGAATCGACGACCACAACCGCGTCCACATCGATCGCTTCAACCGACGCGGGCATGTTCGGGAAATCCACCAGGCAGTCGGTGACGACGACCACGTGATCTGCATACTTCGCGTCCGTCATCGCGTAACCCATCGAGCCGCAGTTGCTCTTACCGCCAATACCGCGGCAGTTGCCCACGCAGTCGCTCGTCGGGGCGGCGACAAAGGCGATATCGATATGCACTTCACCCGCCTCGATCGCGCGCGGACGGCCGCCGTGGCTGCGGATGATGGCCGGAGTCTTGAGCTTGCCTTCGGAGACGACCTGGCCCATTCTGCCGCGAATGCCGCTGGTCTGAATGCCGATGACCTTGCCTTCTTCAATATACTCGGCAATCGGGTCGTGCGCCTCGCCCAGAGACGTGGCGGCGATGGTCAGGTCTTTCAGGCCGAGTTCCTCAATCGCGGCCTTCATGACCATGTTCACAACATAGTCGCCGTTGCGCAGATGATGGTGGAACGAGAACGTCATGCCGTCCTTCGCACCGCACTGACGCAGCGCGTCGGCCAGCGTTTCCACAATCTTGCTCTCCTGCGGCTTTTCATAGCGGCGGGTTCGCGGGGCGGCCTTCTGCATATACTTGCCGTCCATATAGTTTTTGCCCTGATAGACCTCCTTGCCGTTCACAAGGAGCTCCTCCGGGATATCGCGTCCAACTGCGTTTTTCATACCAGATCCCCCTCATACATGCCGCAGGCTTTCGCCAGCTTCAGCGTGCGCTCTGCGCCCGGAATAAAGGCGACGTCAACCATCTTTCCGTTGACCGTGAACACGCCGATACCGGCGGCCGCAGCCTCGCGGAACGCGCTGACCATCGCTTCCGCCTGCGCGACTTCCTTCTCGGTCGGGGCGAAAACCTGGTGAACCAGACGAATCTGCTTCGGGTTGATGAGGCTCTTGCCGTCAAAGCCCATCGCCTTGTTCTGGCGGACTTCGGCTTCAAAGCCCTCGTTATCGTCGAGATCGGTGAACACCGTATCGAAGCACTGCACGCCGGCCGCGCGCGCCGCCATCAGCATCTGGCCGCGGGCGACGAGCATATCGATGCCGTCTTTCTGGAACTTGGTCTGCATGCACTTGCGGAAGTCGCCGCCGGAGATGGCGCAGCCCAGCATTCTGTCGGAAGCGGTGCAGATCTCGTAGGCGTTCATGATGCCCTTCGGGCTTTCCAGCGCAGCCATCAACAGCGTGCGGCCCACTTCTACGCCGAACTCGCGCTCGGCGGCTGCCACATGCTCTTCAACCGTCTTCACGTCCTGCGCGCTCTCGCACTTGGCGATGCGGATGCCGTCCGCGCCGCCCGCGACGCACACGCGGATATCTTCCTGCCAGTGCGGCGTATCCAGACCGTTGATACGGACGATGACCTCGGTGTTGCCGTAGTCAATCGTCGTCAGCGCGTGATACAGGGAGAAGCGCGCCGCGTCCTTCTGGTTTTCGGCAACGGCATCCTCAAGATCGAGCATGATGGAGTCGCAGCCATAGATATAAGCGTCCTTAATCAGTCCCGGCTTCTGCGCGTTCATGAACATCATCGTGCGGCGCAGGCGGAAACGTTCCGGCTTCGGGCGTTTGATCATTGGATCACACCTCCCCACGGAATCCCCGCCGCGCTCTTGTCGCAGCTGCGGAACACGGCGCATTCCACACGCGCCTTGAGCGTGCAATCCAGCGCGCCCTTATCCACGACCGTCACCTTGCCGCTCTTCACGTCGAGGCGGTCGAGGGTTTCCAGCACAGTCTGGCGGATCTGCCGCCCGTACTGATTCATGACGCTGGACGAAATTTCCAGCTCAATGCCCTGCTCGGCAGGCTCAACCGTCACCAGCGCGTCGCTGGATTCAAGCGTGCCCGCCACAGCATTCTTTTCAATTTGCATGTTTAAATCCTCCTATAGACCGAAGCAGCGCCCGCCCTTTCGGCGGGCGCTGCCCCGGAACCTGAAGAAGCGAATCGTCTCGCCGATTCGGTTAAATGAGTACGCCTTACTTAGCCGTCTTCTTCTTGGACATGAAGACCGGGCTGACCAGCAGCACGATGCAGACGATGATCAGCACGAAGGCGATCGGGTGCAGCGTCGGGTTGAACATCGCCAGGATGCTGCCCTTGCTCATCAGATAGCCGCGGGAGAAGTTCTGCTCGCACATATTGCCCAGAACCAGACCCAGAACGATGGCCGCGCTGTTGAGATGGCAGGCCCGAACAATAAGACCCAGCACACCGGCCAGAACCATGATCTGAACGCTCGTCGCGGACATCTGGTCGCCATAGGTGCCGATGAGTGCGAGCATCAGGATGATCGGACCGAGGTAGGAATACGGAATGGCCAGAATCTGCGCGAACACCTTCGCAATCGCCATCGCGACGATAACCATCAGGATGTTCGTGACGATCATGGACATGAAGGTCGCGGAGAGGTAGGTCGGCTGGTTCGTCAGCAGCAGCGGCCCAAGCTGGACGCCCTTGAGCGTCAGCGCAGACATCATAACCGCCGCGGCGTTGCCGCCCGGAATACCGAGGGACAGCAGCGGAACCATCGCGCCGCCGGTCGCGGCGTTGTTGGAAGCTTCGGAAGCCGCGATACCGTCGATAATGCCGGTGCCGAACTTCTCCGGATGCTTGGAGAGCTTGGTCTCCATCGTGTAGCACATGAAGGAAGCGATGGTCGCGCCGGCGCCCGGCAGAATGCCGACGACCGTGCCGACCACGGAGCAGCGGATCATCGTCCACTTGATGCTCCAGAGTTCCTTGAGGGAAGGCATCTTGGTGTTGACCTTGCCGCCGGAAACGCCATCCTCAGCGGAAAGGCGCTTCTTCTTCGGGTCGGTCTGCTTGAAGACCTCAGTCACGGCGAACAGACCAATCAGCACCGGGATCATGTCGATACCGGCCAGCAGGTTGCGGCTGCCGAAGGTCAGGCGCTGCACCGCGTACATCTTGTCCTGACCGACGCAGGCCAGCAGCAGGCCCAGCAGGCCGGAGATGATGCAGGTGAGGATGTGGTCGCTGTCCAGGCAGGTCAGGATGGACAGACCCATGAAGGTCACGGCGAACAGGTCGCTCGGGCCGAACTGGAGCGCAGCCTTTGTCAGCGGCTGAGACAGCAGGAACATCGCGATGGCGGAGAACAGGCCGCCGATAGCGGAGGCCAGCAGCGCCACACCGAGGGCCTTGCCCGCTTCGCCGCGCTGCGCCATCGGATAACCGTCAAACGTGGTCGGCGCGGAAGAAGGAACGCCCGGAATCTTGAACAGAATTGCGGTGATCGAGCCGCCCGTGATGGACGAGCAATAGATCGCGACGAGGAAAACAATCGCCGGAATCGGTTCCATCGTGTAGGTGAAGGTC
This sequence comes from uncultured Eubacteriales bacterium, assembly GCA_900542445.1. GTDB lineage: Bacteria > Bacillota > Clostridia > Christensenellales > Aristaeellaceae > Ventricola. The sequence goes on from UQNN01000009.1 coordinate 5,311, forward strand.
AGGCCGAGGGCAACCGCCATCGTGGCGGAAACACCCGGCAGCGCGCCGAAGATCGTGCCCAGGATGATGGCGACGCAGACCATCAGGAACATGCCCGGATTAAAGACCGCCGCACAACCGGAGGCCAGAAGTTGTCCCATACTCATGATATTGTCGCCTCCTTAAAAGATGTTCTTGACTGCGGCGACGATGGATTCAAGCCACAGCGCGAAGTTGCGCAGGAAGCTGATCGTACCGCGCGGCAGATTGACGCTGAGCATACCGCTGAACACGATGTAGAGCACCAGCGTAATGCACACGGCCGCAATCAGCAGGCGGACGATGTTCTTCTCGCCCAGCAGCATGCCGTAGAAGAAGAGCACGAACAGCGCGGTCACGATGAAGCCGACCGTCTCCAGCATGAAGGACGCGGCCACCATGATCACAATGCCCAGGAACAGCTTGCTCTTGAGGAAGTCGGGGATGCTCTTTGCAAAAGCGCCGAGGGAGAAATCCGGATTGCCCTTGTTCTTCCTGATGATCTGGATGATGTTGATGATGATGCAGATCTCAAGCAGAATGATGATCGTCTTTGGCCAGACGTCCGGTTGAAGCGCGTAGGGGTTCCGCGCCACACTCGCAGGAACCGCCGCTTCAAGCACGTGCGTGAAGAACGTAAAGCCAAGGAAGATGAAGAGCAGAATGTTGATAATCAGTTCAAACACAGTGCCGCAACTCCTTTGTGATTGAGAAAGAGGGGAAGAAGCGCTTCCCCTCTTTCCGTATTGATTGAGTCAGAATCCGTTCAGAATCGTATCACGGATTCAGCGGATAGAGGATGATTACTTCAGATCGTCGTAATCCTTCACGAGAGTGCCCTGCTCGACCATGTAGTCGTGCAGATCCTTGTACTCGTTGTGGCAGAACTCGGCAGTCTCCTCACCCGGAGCCGGGATCGGGCGCTCGTCATACGCCGCATTGTGGGTGAATTCCTTCCAAGTGTCGGACTGCTTGGCTTCCTCGATCGCGGCAACCAGCGTGTCGATGGCTTCCTGCGGGGTGCCCTTCTTGGCGAAGATGCCGCGCCACGGACCCATCACGGAGTCGATGCCGTTCTCAACGGAGCACTGGAGGTCAGGCGCGATGCTCATGCGGTTCTCGCACAGCGCCAGAATCGGCACGATGTCACCGGACTCAACCAGACCGGCGATGTCATCCCAGCCGCAGACATACAGGTCGCAGTGGCCGCCAACCAGTGCGGAGTTCGCGTCGGAACCGGAAGAATACGGGATCTCCAGCAGGTCGAGACCTTCGGTCGCCTGCGCGAGGGACGCGCCGTCAACGCCGGTCGCGGTCAGCATCGCAACGGAAACCTCAAACGGATGATCCTTGATGTAAGCCTGGAGCTCCGCCCAGTTGCTCACGCCGAACTTCTCCATAGAGATCTTGGAAGCAACGATGGCGTTGATGGAGTGAACCAGAACGTCTTCGCACTCGAACTCGGTCTTGAAGTCCATCGAGGTGTTGCCCAGCATGTCCTGAATGTACAGGGACTGGGTGCCGAGCATAAAGGTGTAGCCGTCAGCCGGCTGCTTGTAGGTGTACTCAACGCCGTTGACGCCGGAACCGCCTTCCACGTTCACAACCTCAACCGGAACGCCCAGGATATCCTGGAGCAGCGTGGCCATCGGGCGCAGGGTGGAGTCAGCGCCGCCGCCGACGCCCCACGGGCAAACGAGGTCAATCTTGCGCTCGAACTTGAATTCGGCGCTGGCGCAGGCCGCAAGGCCCAGCACCATCACGAGAGCGATAGCGAGACATACGAGCTTCTTCATAAGTTTTACCTCCTTTTATTTCCTAAGCCGGTTTTTGTCTCCGGCTCAAGTTACGTTTATACAGGCTTCTTAACGCCCGATACAAAGTGTAGCGCTCAACGAGACACATTTTCCAACTGCCCGTCCCGAAGTTCTTGCGCTTTTGATAGGAATATGATAATATAAAGGCGACTATAATGCAAATACCGTTTTTTCTATGAATCATATAAGTCTGGGATTATAAGTCTTGATTTTACTCACTTTTTCCCATTGTTTGTTCGCATCTGCTTCCATTTCTTTGCAAGAATTAAGAAAACTTAACGGCTTGTGGAGGGATTTTTCTTGAATTTCAAGCATATCAATTATGTGCTCACCGTGTTGACCGAAGGTTCCATCACCGCTGCAAGCAAAAAGCTGTTCGTCTCTCAGCCCGCGCTTTCGCAGACCATCAAGCTGATTGAGCAGGATTTGGGCGCGCCCATCTTCGACCGCTCAACCGATCCCATCTCCCTCACCTATGCCGGCCAGCGCTACGTCGAAGCCGCGCAGGCCATGCTGGATATCGACCGCAATCTGCGCGCTGAAATCGCCGAAACCAAAAAAGAGGTGCACGGCCGCATGCGCGTGGGCATTTCCAGCCAGCGCGGCATTCAGCTGCTCCCCCTCATCATTCCGGAATTTGTCAAACGCTACCCTTATGTCAAAATCGACCTGCTGGAATATGGCAGCGACACCCTTGAGCGTCTCACGGCCGAAGGCCAGTGCGATCTCGGTCTCATCACCACAACCGCCAAACCCAACCGCCTCAACTATGTGCTCATCGAAAACGAGCAGGTTGTGCTGATGGCCGCGCGCTCCACCGAACTGGCGCACCGCTTCGAGGACGGCCAGCCCATCGATATCAAAGACGCGATGGGCGAGAAATTTGTCTGCATGACCGAAGGCCACAGCATCCGCACCATTCAGGACAGGCTTTTTGAGCGCTACAACCTCAAACCCAACGTCATTCTGGAAACCAATAACATGGAAGCCGGCAAACACGTCGCCGCGCGTGCTAACGCCGTCATGCTCATCCCCCATGTCTACGTCGTCAATTCCATGGAGCTGAAATACCGCGTCCAATGCCATCCCATCAAGAATAACGACTATGAGCGTCACTTCTTCCTCAGCTACCGTAAAGGCATGTATCTCACCCGGTATATGGAGGATTTCGTGCGCATCGTCTGCGATAAGCTGGGCGTTCCGTTCAACATAGCCGGGCAGGAAATATAATCTTTACTCTGCTTATATGCAAAAAGAGACCGCGTCGCCGCGCAGTCTCTTTTTCATTTATAGTCCTTCTTCCGCAACCCATTTCGCCGCGTCCTGCATCAGCCGTTCATAACCCGGCACATCAACATGTTCGCCGACGAAGCAGCAGACCATCGGCTCTTTGGCGTAGATAATGCCTACGTCGTGCGTGATGCCGTCGTCCTCGCCGGTCTTATGGGCGACGGGAACGCCCATCGTGTGCAGGAAAAACGGGAGCTTGCCATTGAGCCGCTGGTCTTTCAGAATATCCAGCATCTGCGCGCTGGCTTCTGCGGAAACGACCTCGCCCTGGTACAGCTTTTCGAGCAGCAGCCCCATTTCGCCCGCCGTAATGCTGTTTTCAATGCCCCGCGCAGCCGCCTCGCCGTCAAAGAGCAGACGGCGAAGACAGGTCTTTTCGCAGCCAAGCTCGCGGATTGTCCGATTCACGTTCTCCATGCCGACACGGCGGATGAGGATATTCGTCGCCGCGTTGTCGCTGACGATCACCATCAGCCTGGTCAAATCCAGCAGCGTCATTTCAATGCCTGTGTGCATCGCCTTGAGCGTGCCGCAGGAGGGCAGGCGTTCGTCGTCGGAAAGCCGATGGATTTCATTCAAATCCAGCAGCCCGTCCCGCGCCTGCCGAAAAACTTCGATCATCACCGGAATTTTGATGACGCTCGCCGCCACGACGGGCTTGTCCGCCGCATACGCGCGCATATCGCCTGTGACCAGATTGCAAAGATACACGCCCGTATCGCCGCTGAGCCTTTCCAGCGCCGGGACGATCTTTTCCCACGCGCCCATCATGCGCGCCCCAGCAGCGCCGCGCCGATGATGCCCGCATCCGCGCCGAGCCGCGCAAGCTGAATGCTCGGATACGGCAGCGTTTTGAAAAATACGAGCGGCTTCACCGCCGTGCGCACCGCGTCCAGCAGATATTCGCCCGCCATCGACACGCCGCCGCCCAGCACGATCACCTCCGGATCGAGCATGTTGAAGATGCTGACAATGCCGTGCGCCAGCGCCTTCACATAGTCGTCAAACACCTGTTTGGCCGTCGCGTCGCCCTCTTTCGCGCAGTCGATGACGATTTTTGCGTTGATTTTTTCCGGATTGCCGCCGCAGCGCGCCAAAATGGCGCTTTCCGGATGCTTCTCCACCGCGCGTTTAGCCTCGCGGATGATGGCCGTCGCGGAAGCATAGCGCTCAAAACAGCCCTTATTGCCGCAGGTGCAGGGTTCGCCGTCCATCTTGATGATCATGTGGCCGATCTCCGAACCAATCCCATGCACGCCGGAATACGGCCTGCCGCCAATGACGATACCGCCGCCCACGCCCGTGCCCAGCGTGATAAACACGCTGGACTGTGTGCCGCGGCTCACGCCCGCGATGGATTCGGCATAGCCCGCCACCGTCGCGTCATTATCGACGATGACCCGATTGGGCAGATATTTGTGCATCTCCGCGATGAACGGTACGTCGTGCCATCCCAGGTTCGTGCAAAACGGAATAATGCCCGTCTTGGCGTCGCAGATACCCGGCACACCCACGCCGATCGCCGCAATTTCATCCATCGTCACATTCGCCTGCCCGGCCACCTTTTCGCAAAGCGCCGCAATGTCGCGAATGATGTCCTGATAGGGGCGCTCCTTCATCGTCGGGGTCGATCCCTTCGACAGAATTTCGCCGTTTTCGCTCACCACGCCCGCTTTGATGCCCGTTCCGCCCAAATCCACACCCATGTACAGCATATGATTTCCTCCTCAATCCGCCATGCGGTTATAATGCTTTTGCAGTCTCCTGTCCAGCTCGGCCACCGCGTCGTATCCCTCCGCTTTGAGCCGCCAGTTGCGCGCCGCAATCTCCACAATCGTGGCCAGGCTGCGGCCGGGGCGCACCGGCAGTTCGATAAGCGGCAGCTCCACGCCGAGGATATCCATGGTCTTTTCCGTGTTGCCCAGCCGGTCGTAATCCTTGCCCTCGCGCCAGAGTTCCAGATGAATCACCAGGTCGATGCGCATGCGCCGCACAATCGAACCGATGCCGAAAATCTCCTTCACATCCACAATGCCTACGCCGCGCAGTTCCATAAAATCGCGCACCATTTCCGGCGATTCGCCAAACAGCGCGCGGCCCACGCGGGAAATATCCACCACATCGTCCGCGACGAGCTGATGGCCGTGTTTAATCAGCTCCAGCGCGCATTCGCTCTTGCCCACGCCGCTTTCGCCCGTAATCATCAGCCCCACGCCAAACACATCCAGCAGCACGCCGTGGCAGGTCTGCCGCGGCGCAAGCGCCTCGCTCATAAACGTGATGGCCTTCGCCGAAAAGATGCTCGTCTCTTCGTCCGATCCATACACAGGCACGCCGTTTTTCTGCGCCTGCCTGAGCAGTTCGGGCGGGCACTGCATGCTTCGGGCAATGATGATGCAGGGAATATCGTATGAAAAATACCGTTTCAGCCGCTCGTTCAGCAGCTCCTCCGACAGGCTGTCCAGGTAGGCCATTTCGGTTTTTCCGATGATCTGCGGTCTCTCAAAGGCGAACACGTCGAAATAGCCCGCGAATTGCAAACCGGGTCTGCATAAATCGGCCATCGCGATGCACGGCAGCTTTTCCTTCTCCGCGTGGCTGATGGTTCGCAGCGCCATCGCGTCGGCCAGTTTCTCCGGCGATATGCTCATCCCCGTTCTCCTCCTCGTCCCTCTTTTTGTTCATTATACCCTATTCCGTGCGGAAAGACCAGCTTATTTTTGCAGCAGTCTGTCTGCCGTTGCGTCCATGCCGATTGCCCCCAGCGGCGCGGTGAGCAAAATGGCCAGCACGGCGACGGAAAGCACCAGATTGCCGCAGGGCAGGCCCATCGCCAGCGGCGTCGCGCCGATCGCCGCCTGCACCGTCGCCTTGGGCAGATACGCGATCACGCAGAACAGCCGTTCCTTTTTCGTCAGCTTTGTGCCCGCCACGCAGAGGCACACGCCGACCGAACGGATGACAAGCGCCAGCGCGATGAGCAGCACCGCGCCCATGACGGCGGCCTCCACGCGCGTCACGCCCAAAATCATCGGCGCAAAGAGCACAACGGCCAGCACCTCAAACGTCGCGGGCACAAACGCCATCAGCACTGCCGGGCGGCCAACGCGCTTCAAATCGCCCAAATCAAGCGACAGGCCCGCACGCAGCAGAATCAGCATCAGCGCCAGCTTCCGCAGATCGCCCGAAATGGACAGGATGGTCGGATCGAGCAGGCCGAGCGCATACGGCCCGATGAGGATGCCGACCAGCAGCATGCCGATGATGCGCGGCAGTTTCATTTTTTCAAAGACCGCCGCGCCCATCAGGCCAAAGAGGAACACAAACGCCAAAGATGCAAACATAGAAATCTCCTTTTGGGCTGCCGCCCAAACCCGCCTGAGGGACAATGTCCCTCAGACTCCCTTCTTCGCTTCGCGCCTGTTTGAATGATTACACCCAAGCGACACGCATGCGTGTCGCAAATGTGGGAGGTGTCGGAACCTCAGGTTCCGACCAGGGTTTGGGGCGGCGCCCCAATCGTTTTTCCCCCTGAAACCGAAAAAAGCTGACGACTCCGCAACCCATGAGCGTTGCAGAAGTCATCAGCTTTGAAAAGCGGTTCAATGCTTTCGCATTCGGGAGAACTTCATTCCCGTTGAGCAACCATATACACCATTTCCGGCGATTTGTAAAGTCATAACCCAACGCCCCTGCACATTTTGAGAATGCGCAAAGCCTTGGCACTGTGAACGGTTTCCAGCACCGCGCTGATTTTGTCCGCCGCGCTGACCAGCACCGTCTCCCAGTATTTAGGCAGAGCGATGTTGAGCGGGAACATGTGCTTTTGAATCACGTCGCACTCGACCTCGTTCAGCTCAAACTGTTTCCGCGCGTTGGAAAGCGCCTCTTTCGCATGCGTAAACCCATGCAGCAGGCGCAGGTTGCCCGGATCATGCCAGTCGTACATGAAGAAATCATGCAGCAGCGCGCCGCGCACCATGCTCCGCCTGTCCACATCGACGTGCCATTTATCCGCCAGCCGCAGCGCAATGTAGCACACCGACAGACAATGCTCATACCGCGAAATCACACCATGCTGATGAAACGTGCGCAAAGCCTGCATATCCCGGCTTTCCAGCACGTCCCGCCCCAGTTCGCACATTTCGCGAATTGTCGGATCGTTTTGATTCATATCCAGCGCCAAAGGAATCGCCTTCTTTCAAAAGCAGCGCGCTCAGTTGCCAACGATCGTGAGCAGATCGGCCAGCACGCCCGGATGCAGCACCAGCGAAGCGGAGAGCTTCGCGCCCTGCTTGGTCACTTCGCTCTTAATCTGGCTGAGCTGATCGTCGTTCAGCGCGGTCAAGTCGATGGCCTGACCGCCCGCGAACTCGATCTCCTCATAATCCGCCTGCTCAAGCGTCGCGTTCACATTCAGCTTGAACTCATCCGAAAGGGTCAGAGACAGACCGGCCGAAGTGGCAAACGTATCCCCGTCGGTCGTGGTCGTGCCGTCAACGGCGGCAACCAGACTGCCGCCATCCTCGCCGTTATCGCGATAGGTAAGCGCAACGCTGCCCGTGAAGCTCTCCACGTCCGCCCCTTCGTCGTTCTGCTCGGCGACAAAGTGCGCCGCGCTGTTCACGCCCAGACCGACGGACGTGCCGTCCGCCGTGTTCTTCAAATCGATATAGCCGTTCAGGCCGCTGTCGTTCACGCCGTTCACATCCAGCCCGCTTCTGGCAGTCAGATCGCCGACGACGCGCCGCTCATTCAGCAGCTGCAATTCGCCGTGGCTGGTGAGCGTCGGCTGCTCGTTTTCATCGTGCTTGATGGAGTAGGTAAACGCGCCCTCATACGGCAGCACTTCGGTGAACTGCGGCAATTCCGCGTCAAAACCGACGGTGGAGCCGTAATCGTCGTAGCTGACGATCATCTTGAGCACGTTATCCGTGCTGTTTTCCCACACGTTGTCCGCGTACTTGGTCAGCTTGCGGAAGAAGTAGGAAACGTCGTCATACGTGCACAGCGCGCCGTCGTCTTCGATGGTGTGAGAGAGCTGCACATAGTCGGTCGCCGGGTTGATCTGCTCATTCTGAAAGATGCTGTCGATCACCTGACGCATCTGGTAGCGGGTCACGCCATTTTCAGCCAGCACGTCGGCCAGCGCCTGTTGGAACTCTTCCTGCTCGTCGCAGATCGTCGTGAATACATTCCAAAACAGCGTGTTAAATTCGTCTGCCTTAATGGTGCCGATCATGCGCTGGGCCACCGCGTCGCGCGTATCAGTCTCATCCAGATACGTGTCGTCAAAGACATAGAGTTCGCCGGTATCCATCTGCGTGGCGGAAACCCAGCCGAGCAGATGGCTCATCACCAGCACGCTTATGTCGGAAGCGGTGATCTGCAAACGCTCCATCGCGGGATAATCCGCGAAATCAGGATCGTCTACGCTCTTACCCGCCACGCCGGAAAGCAGGCTGTCCACGCCCACCGAAGACGCGCTGAGCGCGCCTTGCGGCAGCGCAAGCACCAGCTTGCCCGTCAGGTTCGTCATGATCTGCATGGAACCGTCTGCATAAACCAACGCATCGCCGCTGAGCAGCGTCACGCCGTCGGTATCCAGCGACAGATGGATGCGCGCCGTGCCGAAATCATCGTAAAACGACATGTTCAGCTCGGTCTTATCCAGCAGTGAAACCACTGCGTTCACCTTTTTTTGCAGCTTCGCGTCGCCCAGATTCTGGAGCGCGTCGCCCAGCTCAAGGCTGAAATCGGTGCTGAGATTCAGCTGATTGCCCGCCGCATAGCTGTCGGAGATCGCGGTGGTCGTCAGTTCGCCCGCGGCGTAATTGCTCTCCGCCAGGGAAGCGGCGGGCGAAAGCAGCATCGCGGCGCTCAGGCCGAGCGCCATCGCTTTGTTTTTCAGACTCATAGGTTTCCTCCTTTGATGATCGTTTACAGGCCGTTTGAAATCGCCTTTCGGGTTTTCTCATCCAGCTGCTGGTAGATTCTCCGGCTCAGGGTTTGAACGGCCTGTTCAAGCGCCTGTGAAAGCGGCCTATCCGTCGTCTCCGCTCCAACCGCTTCCGGCGCGTCGCCGCCGACGGTCACGTCCAGCTTCGCGCCGCCCTCCAGGAAGGTGTTGCCGTCCATCATGATCTTGCCGCCGATTTCGTCCGTGAACGTGTACGCGTCCGCGTCGTCCTCCGTCGTGGTCATGCGGATCACGTTTTTCCCTTCCGCATCGATCTGATTCAGCCGCTGCATGCGCCTGCCCGGCGTATTGTCCTTATGGGTCATGTTGACGGAAACGGTGATCTTTTCGTTCAGCCTTTCACCGTCTGCCGTCCACTCGTTTTTCTGGTTCACCTTGAGCACGGTATTGACGGCGTTTCCATCCAGTTTGCCCACAGACTTGATCGTCGTGGCCACGCTCGTTTTGCCCTTGCGGTTTTTCTGCTCGATTTCGTCCTTGCGCGCGGCGCTGTAAGACAATTCCAGGTAATTCGCGTCGTCCTTCTTCGCGGTCAGCTCAAACGTGTCTTTCGGCGATTTGCCGCCGGGTTGGCGCAGATAACCGCTGATCTGCCACGTTTCCCCGCCGATGCTCAGGCCGCCGCTGATATCCAGTTTAGTCAGCCGTTCGCCGTCGTCGCTCATCGTGCGCTGCACATCAAACGCGGATGCAGCCGTCACGCCGAAGCCGACTGAATCGCCTGCCTTCAACGCTTCCAGCCACGCCGCAATCGCGGTCAGCGGCACACGTTCCAAAATCGGCATATTCTGCATGAACGTCGGCGCATCATCCTGCGCCGCCTCGTCCGGCGTCGCCACGTTGCAAACCGTTCCATCCAAACTGACACGCGCTCCCTGCCCGTCCGTCGTCACGGCGGCCTGCATCAGCGTTTCGCCACCGCGCGCAATGGAAAGCGTGCCGGTTTTCCCGTCCGCCTGAACGCGGAAGTTCGTTCCATCCAGCATCGCCTGAAGCACGGACAGATTCCGGGCGTACATCGCGTTTTCAACCGTCAGCGCCGCGTCGATGCTCACCGCGGAGTTTTCAAGTCCGTTCACCTTCAAAAGGCCGGGTGAAAAGCAGTTGACGCTTGGCAGCTGTTGGGCGCTCGCGCAGGCCGCAATCAGCATCACCGCCAGCGCCAAACAAACCAGGGTTTTGTGTTTCATATTGTCCTCCTGCCGGAACAAACGATTCGTCGCGCCGTTTTCTTCCCGTTTGCGGGGAAAAATTTTATTCGTCACGCTCCGCAGGCTCGTCTTCCCACACGGCGACTTCATTCAGCGCCGCGCGGTCGAGCGTCATCACGCCCGCGTCAACATCCACTTTGCGCACCACACGCTTGAGCGCCGGAATCATCAGTTCGCCGCGCGCTGTGTCAAAGACGTATACGTCGCAGACCGTGTTCGGCTTGAGCACATCGCGCAGCGTGCCGATCGCCTCGCCGTTTTCATCCACCGCCTTCAGGCCGATCAGCTCGCAGACAAAGTTTTCATCCGCGCCCAGCTTAATGGCGTGTTTGCGATCGACGTAGACCTCCGTCCCGCGCAGCGCTTCTGCCGCGTCGCGGTCGTTTACGCCTTCCAGCTGCAAAAACGCAAAACCATCGTAACTGCGGCCCTTGAGCACTTTCTTTTCCTCAAGCCGGCCGCCTTTCTTCAAAAAGACGCTTTCCAGCCGCGCGTATCGGCTCATGTCCTCCGTCATTGCGCGCAGTTTCACCTCGCCGCGGATGCCCTGCGGACGCACGATTTCGCCGATTTGCAGATATTCCTGCTGCATATTGTCCTCCTAAACGCAACATGCCGCGCATCGCTGCGCGGCATGGTATGGTTTTCTTCGGCCTTGCCTTGCAGCGCTTAGAGAATCTCGACAAAAACGGGCTTCTCGCTGCGCGCGGTTGCCGCCTTGACCACGGAACGGATGGATTTGGCGATACGGCCCTGTTTGCCGATCACCTTGCCCATGTCGTCCGGGCCGACGCTCAGCTCGATGATGGTGGATTCCGGATTGTCCACGGTTTTCACCTGAACCTGTTCCGGGTGATCGACCAGCGTCGAAGCGATATAGCGAACCAGTTCTTCCATTGTCAGGCCTGCCTTTCCGGGCTGCGCCCGATTACGTCGCCGTTAGGCGATGGCGCCGGTCTTCTTGAGCAGCGCGCGGACGGTATCGGTCGGCTGAGCGCCGTTCTTGATCCACTGCTGAGCCTTCTCAGCGTCGATCTTCAGCTCAACCGGGTTGGAAACCGGGTTGTAGTAGCCCAGCTCGTCGATGAAGCGGCCATCGCGGGACGCACGCTCGTCGGCGACGACAACGCGGTAAAACGGCTTCTTCTTCATGCCCATTCTCTTCAGGCGAATCTTAACCATGGTGGTGTTCCTCCTTAAATCTCATAAAAGGTTGAATGATTTATAACCTCAATCAAATGATTGTCGGCTTCCTGATTTTTCAGCGCATCGGCGGGAAGCGGAAGCGTCCCTTTTTGCCGCGTGCCTGGTTCATGACCATCTTCATCTGCTTCTTCATGTCCTCGAATTGGCGGATGAGCTGGTTGACATCCTGCACCGTCGTTCCGCTGCCCGCCGCAATGCGGCGGCGGCGGCTGGCGTTGAGGATTTCGGGATATTTGCGCTCCTTGAGCGTCATGGAGCGGATAATGGCCTCCGGCTTCTTCATCGCGTCGTCCGGAATGTCGATATCGCCGATGGCGCTCATGCCCGGCAGCATTTTCAGAATGCCGGAAAGCGGCCCCATTTTCTTGATCTGCTGCATCTGGCTGAGAAAATCGTCGAGCGTAAAGTCGGCGTTCTTCATCCGCTTGGCCAGATCGCCCGCCTGTTCCGGATCGATATCGATGTTTTCCTGCGCCTTCTCGATGAGCGTCATCACGTCGCCCATGCCCAGAATGCGGGAAGCCATGCGCTCCGGGTGGAACGCTTCCAGATCGGTGAGCTTTTCGCCCGTGCCCGCGAACTTGATCGGCTTGCCCGTCACCGCGCGCACGGAGAGCGCCGCGCCGCCGCGGGTATCGCCGTCCAGCTTGGTGAGAATCACGCCGGTGATTTCCAGCTTTTCGTTAAACGTGTTGGCGACGTTCACCGCATCCTGACCGGTCATCGCGTCGATGGTCAGCAGGATTTCGCTCGGATGGACGGCTTCGCAGATTCTGTGAAGCTCTTCCATCAGCGCCTCGTCGATGTGCAGACGGCCCGCCGTATCCAGAATCACCACGTCGCGCTGATGCTGACGGGCGTATTCAATCGCTTCCTGCGCCGTCTTGACCGGATCCTGCGTGCCGTGTTCATAGACCGGCACGCCGACCTGACCGCCGACGACCTGCAGCTGCTTGATGGCCGCCGGACGATAGATATCGCAGCCGACAAGCAGCGGACGCTTGCCGTCCTTTTTCAGCCAGTTTGCCAGCTTGGCGGACATCGTCGTCTTGCCCGCGCCCTGAAGGCCGCAGAGCATGAATACCGAAATCGGCGACGAGCTGTATTGCAGCCTCGCATTCGAGCCGCCCATCAACTCCGTCAGCTCTTCGTTGACGATCTTAATGACCTGCTGCTGGGTGCTCAGCCCGTTCTGCGCTTCCTGCCCGATGCAGCGCTCGGTGGCCTTCTTCACAAAGTCCTTGACGACCTTGTAGTTGACGTCGGCTTCCAGCAAAGCCATGCGCACTTCGCGCATCACCAGCTTGACGTCTTCTTCGGTCAGGCTGCCCTTGCCGCGCACCTTGCCGAACGCCTGCTGCAAGCGCTGGGTCAATCCTTCAAAGGCCATCTTACTCCTCCTCTTGCGAAAGCAGCCGCATCAGAATTTCCTTTGCGCGCTGCGTCTGCCCGCTCTCCAGAGCGGAAAGCCCCTCTTCAAGGCCCTGCGTCATGCTTTGATATCGCTTGAGCAGCCCAAGCTGCGTTTCATAATCCTCCAGCTGGCGCGCCGCGCGGTGAACCGCGTCGTAAACCCCTTGTCTGGAAATGCCCTCTCGCGCGGCGATTTCCGACAGGGAAAAATCCTCGTTGCAATATAAGGCAAGCAACTTTTGCTGCCGCTCGGTGAGCAGCGGCCCGTAAAAATCGAACAGCCAGCCGATTTCAATCCGATCCGCCACAGGCACCTCCCGCGTCAAGTTTCTTTCCTTGACAGCCTGAACATTGTATCATATTGCTTTCGCCGTGTCAAGCTTTTTCACTTGACATTTCAAATTTATCCTATGGGAAGTGCAGAAACCTCAGGTTCCTGCCGAAATTTGAGGCAGAGCCTCAACGTTTCCCCGTCTCCTCCATCCTCTGCCCGCGGTTCACCACCGCAATGCTCACGCAGATGAGCGCCAGCGCGACCGCATAACGCAGAAGCGGCGCATCGCTGTTTCTGTCCACCAGAAGCAGCGAGAGAATCACGCCGAAAATCGGCTGTAAGAACGTATATACCGCTACGCGCGAAACCGGATTCGCCCGCAGCAACACCGCCCAGATGGAATAGGCCACCGCCGAGAGCAGCGCCAGATACAGCAGCACAACGTAGGCCATCGGGTTTTCCGAGCCGAGCCGTCCGCCCGCCGCAAAGCCGCAAACCGCCATCACCGCGCCGCCCAGCATAAACTGCCAGCCGCTCATCACCACCGGACTGTCAAACTGACCAAACTTCTTGATCAGGCCCGTGCTGCATGCCGACGCGATCATCGAGATGATGACAAAGCCTTCGCCGATGAAACTCACGCCGCCGCCGAATCCATCCTTCGTCCAGTTGACGATGACCACGCCCGCCACGCCGATGAAGCCGCCAAGCCACTTGAGCGCATTCATTTTCTCCGACCGGAAGAGAAAGCACGCAATCAAAATCGAGGTAAACGCCTGCAATCCCTGAATGATCGCGCCCTTCGCGCTGGCCGTGTGCGCCACACCGATGTAAAAGAACACGTACTGGATGATTGTCTGCGCCAGCGACAGCTTCACCACGTTGCCCCAGCTCGTCTTTTTCGGAAGTGCGGGCTTCTTTTGCGCGACGCTCTCAAACAGGATCGTCAGCAGTCCCGCCAGAAAAAAACGGCAGCCGCCGAAGAGAATCTGCGTCGCCGTGTCGCTCGACGTCACGCCGAAATAGCGGTAGCCCAGATTGATAAACGGAATCGCGCTGCCCCAGAGCAGGCAGCACAGGCTTGCCAGCAACATCACCACCAGCGGTTTGGAAAGCGTTTGTTTATTCTGCATGGTCGTTCTCCTTTGCAGGATTATGGTTTCAACGGGGAAACGATGGGGCTTTTCCCCATACCCCACCAAGAACCTGAGGTTCTTGGATTTCCCTCCTTCACTTCGTGCTTACGGTTTATTTTCTTGCGGTTCAATCAGGCTGATGTCTCTTTTCTTTTCCGTTCATCATCGCCTGATGTTCGCCCGCGATTTCCGCATGGAGTTTTTCGCTGTTCCATGCGGCGTTGGTCGGCGTGAGCATCGCCTTGAGCGCCACGGGCGCAATGCCCATCCGGCGAAACAGGCCGAGGAACGCGTTCATCATTCCCGCCGGGAAATTTGCCATCACCAGCATTTCGTCCTCAAAGCCTGCGCCCACATAGGCCGCATCGGTCTTTTCCTCCAAGCCGCAGAGCGCGGCGACCGTCTGCGCGTATTCGTCCTTTTCCACCGGACGAACGCGGATCTTGAGCCGCATCGCCGCCAGCCGGATTTTCTGCATCTTTTCGCCGCTCAGGTTATAACAAAGCAAAACAGGTTGTTTCATACGCCTTTTCTCCTTCATCGAATCATATCAAACGTCAGCCAGTCCGCCGCCGCGTCCTCAACGCGTACGCCGCTTTTCAGCAGGCGCTCGGCCCACGCGCGGCCCGTTTCCGCATCGTCATGCGCAAGACCGCGAATCAGCGCGACGATGGACGGCTCAATCCAATATACAAACGGCGCGCCTGTCCGCCGTTCAAACTTCTTCATGCGCAGGTACATTTCCACGCCGTCCGCCGTGTCGTGCCAGAGATCGACGAACACAAAATCCGCGCCGAAATCGGGCAGGCGCTTTTCGGCAAACGTAAACGCGTCGTCCTGCACAACGGTGATTTTCTCCCCATTCGGGAACTGCGGCAGAAGCTCTTCTTGAAACAGCGCAATCACGTCCGGGTCGCGCTCGACCACCGTCACCCGCGCAACCTCCGGCTTTTCGCTTGCCCGAAACGCAAAATACCCCAGGCCCAAGCCCATTGCGACGACATGTCCGTTCGCGCGCCGCACGGCTTCTTCCATTGTCGCAATTTCATTCGGCGTGACGGTCATCCATTCGCGCCCATCCTCCAGCACGGCGGGATAAGCCGTTTCGCGGTCAAAATATCCCAGCCTCGGAATTTCGCGCCCGTCGGGCATCATCAGCAGCTCGTCGCGCACAAACAGTTCATACGGCTGATATTTCATCGTATCGAGCTTCCACCGTCCGCGCGTCTTCCGTGGAAAGCGAACGGTTTGCAGATAGGGGTTGCGCAAAAACGCGTCCGCATCGACCTTTTCAATCGACAGCCTGAAATACCGCTCGATTTTTTCCCTGTCCTCCACGCCGCACTGCGCCGCGAACAGCTGGATCACCGCTTCCCGCTCGTCTACGCCGCATTCCCGCGCCAGCGTCTGCACGTCCGCCGCATCGATTTGCCGCGCCCAGCCGCTCAGCGCCATGCTCATGATTTGCAGCACGCGGAGATTCATATCCGAAACGTTCATCTGCGAATCTTCCTCATCACGCCGTGCACCATGTTCTTTTCGCTCTCATCCATTGCAAACAGATACAGCCCGACGGCGTATACCGCCGCATACGGCACGGCGAACGTCACAACGCCCGCATAGCCCGTGAACGTGTGCAGCCGCACCGCGATAATCCCCAGCGCAACAGCCGGAAGCATCGCCGGAACGATGCTCAAAATATGCTTCCAGAAATAGCGCATGTCCAGCCCGATGTGCGTCTGATAATACCAGTTCATGATGAACCCGTTGCCGACGACCATCGAGATCGCCGTGCCCAGCGCGCAGCCGATGCCGCCGAACTTCATGCCCAGCGGAATGCTCACAAGCGCGTTGCCGATGGCCATGCAGAAATAGACCTTCGAGCGGAACTGGTGCATGTTCTTTGCGCGCTGAATCTCGATGCCGATGTTTTGAATCAGCGGCACGGTCACCGGCGCAATGAGCAGCAGCGCAATCCAGTAAGCCGCGCCGTATTCCTCGCCGCCCCACGCGCAGATGAACGGCTCGCCCACAAAGACGAAGCCCGTCAGCACGAGCATCAGCAGCATGAACTGAATGCGTCCAACCCGTGTGAACAGCTTTGTCAGCTGCTCGTCGCCTTCGCCGCGCGCCACAATGCGGTTGATCTGCGGCGTGAACACGCCCGAAATCGACGTGGACAGCGCCATGTAATACTGGTTGATCTGCGATCCCACGCCGTAAATCGCCGTCGCCGCCGTGCCGCTGATGATGCCCAGCAGCGTTGTGTCCACCGTCCAGTTGATCTGGTTGATGATTTCGTTCAGGAAGATGAAGAACGAGAACCCCGCCATATCGCGCAGCAGCCCGAAATCAAACTTGCCGAACGTGATGCGCATGTGCAGTTTTTTGATGCAATACCAGATGCTCACCGCGTCGCTGACGGCGGTCAGAATCAGCGTGACCATCACCAGCGCGACCGAGCCGAAGCCCATCAGCAAAAGCGGCAGCATCACAATCGGATTGAGCACCGTGCGCAGCATGCTCACCAGTCGCTGAAAGAGGAATCGTTCCTTCGCCGTGATGTAAGAGAAAAACACGCTTGCCGGAAAGGAAACCGCAATGTTGACCACCAGCAGCGCCATCAGGATTTTAGCCGTGTCCAGCTCTTGGGCCGTCAGGTTTGCGGCGAAGATGTTTTTGACATTGGCGACCAGCACGCCGCCCGTCAGCAGACACAGCAGGCTGATGACGAAAAAGATCGTCATGAACATGCCGTTGATGCGCGCCACGCCTTCCTCGCCGTCCTGCACTTCCGCGCGGGAATAGTAGCGCATATAGGCGCTGCCCATGCCGAAGGAGAGCAGGCTCAGGTTGGAGACAAAGCCGTTCACCAGCGTATACAGGCCGTATTCGCTCTGTCCCAGCAGGCGGAGCATGACAGGCGTGTAGGTCAGGGAGATTAACGTGGAGAGCGCCGTCTGCCCGTAGGAGAGCAGCACGCCCGCTTTCTTTTGATTCATGGTTTATATTTCCTTTCGGGGAATTTCAAACAAATTCGCGCGTCAGGGAGCGAAGCGAGGTCTGACGCCGGAAAAGCGCAAATCAATAACAGTTTACCTTTTTTCCCCCGTCAATGCAAGCCCCGCTTCCTGCGATCAATCAAAAAAAGCGTGAAACTTACCGGCAATCGTGCTATAATCTTCTTGTTTGAAGGAAAAACATTACCACGCCATTTCGGCAGGAGGTCACCATGTTTGATTCTTCCGCACTTGACACATATCTGACCGGGCTTTGCGAAAAAAAAGCCCTGCCCGGCGTAAGCGCTGCGATTCTCGGCCCAAACGGGCTTGAATACGCCTTCAACTATGGCTGTCGCGACGGTGCTTCCCTGCATCCGGTGGACAATGACACCCTGTTCGGCATCGCCTCGATGAGCAAATCGATGACCGCGCTGTGCGCCTGCATTTTGGCCTGTGAAGGCAAGCTGGATTTAAACGCGCCGGTTTCGGATTTCTTCCCGGAATTTGAGCTGGCGGGACAGCCGCGCGAAGCGGCGACGGTGCGCATGCTGGCGATGCACACGGCGGGCATTCCCCCGATGGAGCCGCTGGAATGGTCGATCGCGATGAACAGCGAGGGCCGCAGCGAAAACGACTGGCTGCGCGAAATGAAGCGCACCGCGCCGAACAACATGGAGACGATCGACGAGATCATCGACTACATCGCGCACTGCGGCTACAACACGCTCGGCGCGCCGGGCGAAGTCATGAGCTATTCCAACGAGGGGTACGCCATTCTTTCTTATATCATCGACAAGGCGGCCGGCGTTCCGCTTGAGCAGTTCATGGCCGAGCGCATTTTCGCCCCGCTGGGCATGACGCGCACGATTCTGGACAACGGCATCGACGCGGCGCGCGCGCTTTCCGGCGGCAACATCACCAGTCTGTTTGAGGTGGAGGACGGCAGGCGCGTCTGCGACGACAACTGGAGCGTTCTGCCGCCGTTCCGCGGCTGCGCGATGGTGAAATCCACCTCCCGCGACATGGCAACGTATTACCGCATGATCGCGAACATGGGCATGCACGAAGGCAAGCAGGTCATCCCCGTGCATGCCGTGGATCTGCTGGTTGGCCGCTATCATCCGTTGTCTTCGCAGTTGACGATGTGCATGGGGCTGAACAAGCGCGAGTTTGCGGGGCACATTGTCTGCGAACACGCGGGCGGATTGCACGGCGTATCGAGCAAAGGCGGTCTTTTGCTGGGCGAAGGATACGGTTTTGCCGTGCTGTGCAATCAGGGCGACGAAAACATGGACGCGCTGCTCTACGGCATGCTGTGCGCGGTGATGGGGCTGCCGCTTGACACAAACATGGACTGGTTCATCCCGGCCCATCGGGATTTCAGCGCGCCGCTGATGATTCGCGGGCGCTACATCGGCCACGAGGGCGTGCCGAGCATCGTATGTATCCACTGTGAGGAGGACGGCACATTGCTCCGCGGCACGCGCGACGGAGAGGATTTACGCCTGATTTACTGCGGCGGCGCGCGTTTTCTGGCCGTGAAGCCGGATGATCCGAACGATGTCGTCTGCCATCTGGAATTCCTGATTCACGCCGGCCGCGCGTGGGGCGTCCGCGTCGGCACGCGGGTTTTTGAGAGAGATTAACGACTCCTTTATTCAGCTTCGCTGACAGACCTTCGGTGTTTCGCCTGCCTGATTCCCGCACAGCGGGCGGCAGGCTTTATGCTCTCTAAGAGGAAGCATTTGGGTATAAGTTGTGACGGCGAGAAGATAAAGCCTCCCTCCCAGAG
Source organism: uncultured Eubacteriales bacterium (assembly GCA_900542445.1). Taxonomy (GTDB): domain Bacteria; phylum Bacillota; class Clostridia; order Christensenellales; family Aristaeellaceae; genus Ventricola. The sequence continues at coordinate 24,450 of UQNN01000009.1, forward strand.
GGACGTTTGGAATCGTCGCCACCTGTGGTGGATTCAGACGATGAAAAACGCCGAAGGTTGGCGCGACGAAGGAGCGACGGAAGGCGTAAACTGCCGCAAGCCTAACTGAACACCTCTTTTTCGGAACATCCCCGGATGTTCCGTTTTTGTATATAAAGTCCTCTCTTCGGCCATCCTTCTTTCCAAAGGGAGGGATACCATGCTTAAAACCGTGAAGACCCGCCTGCATCAGGCGCGGGAGTGGCTGCTGGATTATGCCTATCTGGTGACGCTCGGCGCGATGATCGCCGTCATCGCAGGCACAGCGCTCTACACCGATCATCTGCGCAGTCAGCAAAACGTGCAGGCCGCCGCCCCCGCGCCGGAGGTTTCCTCCTCTCCCACGCCGCAAATCAGCCCCATCCCCGTGCCGACGCTTGCGCCCATCCGCATGCCGTCCGCGGCCGGTTCCGTTCGCCCCGTCTCCGGCAGACAGATTCGCGGCTTCTCCTCTCAGCCCGTATTCTGGCAGGGTCTCGACTGCTGGCAGTCGCATTCCGCTGTGGACTTGGCCGCCGAAGCGGGCGAAACCGCCGTCTGCATGCGCGACGGCGTGGTACTCTCCTGTGTCCGCGACGAGCTTTGGGGCTGGAGCGTCGAAATCCGGCAGACGGATGAAAGCGTCTGCACCTATGCGGGGCTTTCCTGCGTGCTTGTGCAGGCGGGGCAGACCGTCGCACGCGGTCAGGCGCTCGGCGATGTGTTGGCGCGCATTCCGGCGGAAAGCGAGCTTGGCCCGCATATGCACCTTTCGCTTGCGCGCGACGGGCAATGGGTCGATCCCGCTTCAACCTTGCCCGAAGCTTAGTTTTTTTGCGATTTGCTGAAAAAGGAACTTCCGAAATACATCCAATAATGGTATACTAAGCTTTGGAATAACCCTCGTCCGAGGGATACGAAGGAGAATATGCGTGCTTGATTTTCTCGGACGCATCAGCGCGTATTGGGCCGGGCTTCCCAGTCTGTATCTGCTGCTGTTTGTGCTGGTCATCTGGGTCGTCTTCGCCCTGATTCTGCTGGCCGACGCGCGAAACAAGCTCAATCAATGGTGCTTCATTGGCGGCATGGCGTTCAGCGTCGGCGTATTCAAAGAATATCTGTATTACGGCATCGGCCCGTCGCTCATCGCCTCCGGCGCATGGACAGTTTCCGGCGCTCAACTGCTGTATTCCATTCTGAGCGCCGCGTTTTATCTGCTGTCCATCCCCTGTGTGCTGATGTTCGCTTTTTATTTTGCGCGGCTGAATCAAACGCGCGTCTTTCCGCTGCTGCGCGTTGCCGTCTGGCTCCCGGCCGTCTATTTGGGTCTTCTCTTCCCGCCCGTCCGCACGCTGCCGCTTCAAAGCGATCCCGTCTTCTGCCTGAGCATCGCGGGCTACAACTGGCTCGGCGGCGGCGCCGCCTCGGCCGTCATGCTGTGCGCGCTTCGCTCAGATCGGCGCAGCAGTCTTTACCGCCAGCGCCGCCTTGTGGCCGTCAGCATTCTGCTTCCGCTCTGGGTATGGCTCGTCGCGGCTTTTCCCTATCACGCGCTCGGCATTTCAAACCTGAGCAAAATCTGGCAGATTGAGCTGCCCGTCGTGCTGTTCATTCTGGTTTTCTTTTTGTATCATGCCTTTCGCGAGGGCATCTGGGGCATGCGTCTGCGCCGGGAAACCTATGATTGGAGCGGCAGCCGCGGCGAAGTTTTGCAGCGCAACACGCAGTATGTCGCCCATGCGCTCAAAAACGATCTCAACAAAATCGACTGGTGTACGGCGCTGCTGAATGAACAGATGCCCGGCAACCGCGAAGTCGATATCATCCGCCATTCTGTCGAACACCTGCGCGCGCTCATTTGCCGCACAAAAACGCACACCGACCGCGTCACGCTGGAACCCGATTTCTGCGACGTGCGCGCGCTGTTTGAGCAGCTCATCCACGAAACCCCGCACGCCCCTGCGCTGACCCTTGAGGTTGCCGCGTGCGACGATGCGCCGCTTTTCTGCGACAAAACCCATATCCATGAAACGCTGACCAACCTCATCAGCAACGCTTCCGAAGCCATGCGCGGCTCAAGCAGAATTACGCTTTCCTATACCCATGCAAAAGCCGCGCGCAAGGCGGTCATTTCCGTGTCCGATAACGGTCCGGGCATGACGCCGGAACAACAGAAGCGCATCTTTGAGCCGTATTTCACCACCAAATCATCGGGCGAAAATTTCGGTCTCGGTCTGTATTACTGCCAAAACGTCATGAACGCGCACGGCGGAAGCATCACCGTCAGATCCACGCCTGGCGAAGGAAGCACCTTCTCGCTGCGGTTTCATTCCTCTCCCGAAGAAAGGACACGTCCGTGAAGAAGACCCGCATTTTGTTTGTCGAAGACGATCTGGATTATCGTTACCTGATTGAACGCGAGCTTGAAAAGGAAAAGGATTTTGAGCTTTGCGCAGCCTGTTCGGACGGAGAAACCGCCGTTCAGGCCGCGCTGCTTCACCAGCCGGATATCGTTCTGATGGATTTAAGCCTGGGCAATTCCGCTTTGAACGGCGCTGAAGCCGCGCGCGAAATCCGGCTGCAAACCGATTCCCGCGTCATCATCCTAACCTCGCACGAAAACTATGACACGGTGATTCACGCCAGCACGCAGGCGTTGGCTTCCGCTTATCTGTTCAAAAGCAATTTTTCGGTGCTCATTCCAACGATCCGTGAAACTGCGCGCGGCGTCACCCCGCAGGCCCAGTTGATCTGTTCGGCGCTGCTTGCCCCGCTGACGAACGCGGAACGCAGCGTCCTGCTCCGCATTCTCGGCGAGGATGTCAGCCTGCATTCCTCCAGCAAAACCATCTCCAACCAGCAGACAGGCATTCTGCGCAAGCTGGATCTGCCCGGCCGCAGAGAGCTGACGCATATTTTCAAAGCCTATGGTTTTCAAAAAGCGGAAAACAGTCCCGTTTCTTTCTGAGCAACGCAAAAAGCAGCCCTGCGAAATTCGCAGGGCTGCTTTCATCAGTCAGAGGGAATTACTTGTTGTCGGCCTGAATCGCTTCCGCCGCAGTACGGCCGGAAACGAAGATCTCAACGATGGCGTTGCCGCCGAGACGGTTGCCGCCATGGATACCGCCGGTGACCTCGCCAGCCGCATACAGGCCGGGGATCACGTTGCCATCGGCATCCAGCGCATGGCGCTCGGTGTCAACCTTGATACCGCCCATGGTATGGTGGGTGGACGGAGCCATGAAGCGGATACGCAGCTCCACGCCGTCGAGCTTGTAGGTTTCCGGCAGATAATTGCCGTTCTCGTCCTTATCGGCAGAACCGATCAGGGCGTTCGGGTTGGTCTTCTTCACGCCTTCCGGCTGCTCGCCAGCCATGATGGCCTTGTCGTAGTTCTCGATGGTCGCGCGCACGGTGTCCGCGTCGGTCTCAAGACCGAGGGAGTTGAACAGCTCGGCGAGCTGATCGACGGTGCGCACGTACTGACGCCACTCGACGTCCTCGTTGCCGTAGAGGTACGGGCCAGGGATCTTGGAACCGGCGTTGGCGATCTCGATGAACACGCCCTTGGTACCGTTGTGCTCGATGCCGTTGCGGAACTCGGCCAGAGAGAGCACGTCGCGCTCGGAGGTCTCGTCCACGAAACGCTTGCCGGTGGTCGGGTTGAGGTAGATCGCGTAGTTGCCGCCGCCAAAGGCAAGGTTGCCGTCGTCGATCCAGCTGATCGGCATCATCTGGGTGTAGCCCATGCCGGTCACGTCAGCGCCAGCCGCCTGAGCCATCGTGATGCCGTCGCCCTTGAGGGAAGAACGGTTGGTGGTCTTGGTGCTGGTGGAGAGGTAGTCGCTGGACCAGTACACGTTGGTATCCACGACCATCTGGAGGTTCGCGGCATAGCCGCCGGTCGCGATGACAACGCCCTTGGTCGCATGCGCAGTCACAGGCGTGCCGTCATACTGGGTGGCCTTCACGCCGGTCACCTTGCCGTCCTCAACGATCAGCTCTTCCGCGGTGGTGCGGAGCATGATCTTGTTGGAAGCGGCGGTCTCGGAGGTCGCCAGCACGGTGTTCATCGGCGCCTTGAAGTAGGTGCCCCAGCGGCCCGGATAATCCACGCCGTCGATGGTCGCGCCGACGAACTCGTTCTCACGATACCAGAGCGCGCCGATCAGGGTCGGCTGGGTATCCTCAACGAAGGTGGAGCCCTGCGCTTCGAGCCACTGCTTGAGCGTCTGGCCGCCCTCGATGAACTGCTTCACGAGGTCATAGTCGCCGTAAATCCAGCTGCTCATGTCCGCAGACGGACGCAGGCCGCCGTAGTAGGTCTGGAAGATGTGCAGGTTGACGGTGGAGAACAGGGTCAGCTGGCCCGCGCCCGCTTCAACCTTCGGCTCCGCCCAATCGAGATAAGCCTGGATCTCGGCCTTCAGATCCTTGAGGGTCTGGAGGTACTCGGCATGCACGCCGTGCTTGGACAGCTCGGCGATGTCGCCCGCCACGAATTCATGATCCTTATAGTAGCCCTCGTCGAACGGCTCTTCGGACCAGTTCAGGATGGTCTTCAGCTCGTCCAGAGTCGCGACGCTCTCGACGACCTTGTTATAGGTGTTGCCGTCATAGCCCACGCCGGTGGTCGCATCCGGATCGGCCGGATCCCATACGAGGTAAGGCATGACGCTCTGATACTGACCGCCGGAAACCAGCGTGTTGCCGCCGACTTCCGCGTTCTTTTCGATGACCAGAACGGTGTTGCCGTCCTGCGCGGCCTGCGCCGCCGCCGCGATGCCAGCGCCGCCCGCGCCGACGACGACCACATCATAGGTCTCCTCGATCGCGGCCTGCGCCTCGTGCTTCACGGTCGCAGCCTTGAAGGCGTCCATGTTCGTGCAGCCCGCCTGCTCGGCAGCGTCGTTCACCGCGTTGCGGATCGCGTTGCTGGAGAAGGTCGCGCCGGAAACGCCGTCCACGCCCGTGCCGTTCGCAGCCAAAATATCCGCGATCACCGGCTCGAAGGCAACGTTGCCCACGTGATCGGTTTCCTTGTTCGCGCCGACCTCGATGGCGGTCACGGCGCTGTCGGAGAAGGTCACGGAGACCTCAACCGGGCCGTTGTAGCCCTTCGCGGTGCCGGTGTAGGTGCCGGCAGTGAAGGCCACAGCCGCGTCGTTCGCAACGGCTTCGCCCTTCGCCTCGGCCAACGCCTTGGCCAGCGCGTCCTTCACGGCGGTGCTGGTCACGGTCGCGCCAGCCGTCGCATCGACAGCGTCAGCGTCGGACACGCCCACCAGAGAGGTGTTATAGCCCTCAATCGCAGCACCGCCCAGCGTCGGGGTTTCACCCTCGCCGGTCACGGTGACAGCGGTCACTTTTTCTTCGTCCACGGTCACCTTGACGGTCACAGCGCCGCCAAAGCCCTGCGCGGACGCTTCATACTCGCCCGGCGTAAACGTCGCAGCCAGACCGGCAGCGAACGGCACGACGGCCATCGCAGAAGCAAGCACCACAGATGCCAGTTTCTTCATTTGACAAAACCTCCTCATAGGTCGACAACCCCGCCTGCAAACTCCGCATGCTTTTTCGCGCAAAGCATGCCGCCGCAAGCCTTTGGTGTATCTGTTATATTAACACGTCTGATTGCATTCGTCAATTTGTTTGCATACGAAAGATACGCATTATTTTCTAAAGCGGCTTTAGATTCAACCTCTTCCGTCTAGGCTTCGTCGTTCTGCCTTCCTTTAAGAGAGAGGCAGGCTATCAGAATGCCGACGGTCTGTCAGCGAAGCTGACTGAGAAAGTCGGACTTAAAATTCAAAAACTCCGTCTCCCAAACGGGAAACGGAGCGTCATCAGCCCTTTGCTTATCCCAGATACGCCTTGCGCACCGCGTCGTCGTGCATGAGCGTGTCGGCGCTGCCTTCCTTGACAATGTGGCCGGTTTCCAGCACATAGGCACGGTTGGCGATGGAAAGCGCCATCTGCGCGTTCTGCTCAACCAGCAGAATCGTCGTGCCGGTCTGATTGAGTTTCAGGATGATCTCAAAAATCTGTTCCACCAAAATCGGAGCCAGACCCATGGACGGTTCGTCAAGCATCAGCAGCTTCGGCTTGCTCATCAGCGCGCGGCCCATGGCGAGCATCTGCTGTTCGCCGCCGGAGAGCGTGCCGGAAATCTGGCGCTGGCGCTCTTTCAGGCGCGGAAACTGCTCGAACACTTGATCCAGCGACGCGGCGATTTCGCCTGCCGGGCGCGTATAGCCGCCCATCTCAAGGTTCTCGCGCACGCTCATCTGCTGGAAGACGCGCCGGCCCTCCGGGCAGAGCGCAAGGCCGAGCGAAACGACTTTGTTCGCGGGCGTGGTGGTAACATCGTGGCCCTCAAAGGTGATGCTGCCGCTCTTAGGCTTGAGCAGACCCGCGACGGTATTCATCGTGGTGGACTTGCCCGCGCCGTTCGCGCCGATCATCGTGACAATTTCTCCCTGATTCACCTCGAAGGAGACGCCTTTGATGGCATGAATGCTGCCGTAATAGACGTTAAGCCCTTCAACCTTCAGCATGCTCATGGCTCACTGCTCCTTCCGTTTGCCCAGATAGGCCTCGATGACCACCGGGTTATTCTGAATTTCCTCCGCCGTGCCCTTGGCGATGATCTTGCCGTAATTGAGCACGCAGATGCCTTCGCAGATGCCCATGACCAGGCTCATGTCGTGCTCGATGAGCAGGATGGCGATGTGGAACTGATCGCGGATCTTGGTGATGTTTTCCATCAGCTCTTCGGTCTCATGCGGATTCATACCCGCCGCCGGTTCGTCCAGCAGCAGCAGCGACGGGTTGGTCGCCAGCGCGCGGACGATTTCCAGTCGGCGCTGCGCGCCATAAGGCAGGCTGCCCGCCTGATGGTTCGCCAGATCCTGCATATCGAAAATGCTCAGCAGATCGAGCGCGCGCTCGTGCATTTCGCGCTCGCCGCGCCAATAGCCCGGCATGCGGAAAATCCCGGAGAACATGCCGTACCGCACCTGATTGTGCAGGCCGATGCGCACGTTGTCCTCGACGGACATGTTATCAAACAGGCGGATATTCTGGAACGTGCGCGCGATACCCAGCTTGTTGGCCTGCGCGGTGTTCATGCCCGCAGTATCGCGGCCATTGAGCAGAATCGTGCCCATCGTCGGCTGATACACCTTAGTCAGCAGGTTGAAGACGGTGGTCTTGCCCGCGCCGTTCGGGCCGATCAGGCCGGCGATTTCCGTCTTGCCGATAATCAGGTTGAAATCCTCGACGGCATGCAGGCCGCCGAAATCGATACCCAGGTTGCGCGCCTCCAGCACGGGGCGCTCATGAAAATCGCGTTCGGGGATGATGCCGTGGCTGGGCGCCGGAACCATCCTGGTCGCGGCGCGCTTCTTCGTCTCCGTCATGCCTCGTCAGCCTCCTTCTTCTGCCCCTTCTTATGCGGGATGATGCGCTGCACCAGACTGCGCAGCGTCGGGTTGTTCGTGGCCAGCATGACCAGAATCAGCACGATGGCATAGATGAGCATGCGGTAATTCGCAAACGCGCGCAGCAGCTCAGGCAGGATGGTGAGCAGCGTCGCGGAGATGATCGAGCCGCGGATGTTGCCGATGCCGCCGAGCACGACGAACACCAGCACGAGGATGGACGTATCAAACTTGAACTTGGACGCGGCGACAGTGGAGAAATTCAGGCCGTAGAGCGCGCCCGCCATGCCCGCCAGCACGGCGGAGGTGACAAACGCCATCATCTTGTACTTCGTCACATTCAGGCCCATCGCTTCCGCCGCAATGCGGTTGTCGCGGATGGCCATGATGGCACGGCCGGAACGGCTGTCAATCAGGTTGAGCACCACGAACAGCGTGAACAGCACGAGCACAAAGCCCATGCCGAACGTCGCGATTTTGGTCACGCCCGTCGCGCCCGCGGGGCCGTTGACCAGCAGCTTGCCCGGCACGTTCGGGTTATTGAACGCGATATGCAGCGCGCTGCCGTCCAGGGAGATATACAGGCAGTTGATGACATTGCGGATGATCTCGCCGAACGCCAGCGTAACGATGGCGAGGTAGTCGCCGCGCAGACGCAGCACCGGAATGCCGATCAGCACGCCCGCAATGCCTGCCGCCACGCCGCCAGTCAGAATCGCCAGCAGCAGGCAGACGGTTTCGTTGGCCAGTCCCACACCCTTGCTCAGCCACATGGCCATCACGATGCCGGAGAACGCGCCGACGCTCATAAAGCCCGCGTGACCGAGGCTCAGTTCGCCGGAAATGCCGACCGTCAGGTTCAGCGAAACAGCCATGACGATATACGCGCAGATCGGCACAAGCTGACCTTTGAGCGAGCGGGTCATCGCGCCGGTGGAAATCATCACCTGGCAGGCGATAAACGCCGCGACGACCATGCCGAACGTGATCAGGGTGCTGCGGAATTTTTTGCTTCTCATGGATTTCACCTCACACTTTCTCGCGCACGGGCTTGCCCAGCAGGCCGGTCGGCTTGACGAGCAGCACGAGGATGAGCACGGCGAACACAAGCGCGTCGCCCAGCTCGGTGGAGACATAGGCCTTGCCGAGAATCTCGATCACGCCCAGCAGCACGCCGCCGATCATCGCGCCCGGAATGGAGCCGATGCCGCCGAATACAGCCGCCGTAAACGCCTTAATGCCCGGCATGGAGCCGGTCGTCGGCTGGAGCGTCGGGTAAGCGGAGCAGAGCAGCACGCCCGCAACGGCGGCCAGCGCCGAGCCGATGGCGAAGGTCATGGAGATCGTCGCGTTGACGTTAATGCCCATCAGTTCCGCCGCGCCCTTATCTTCGGAGACTGCGCGCATGGCCTTGCCGAACTTGGTTCGGCCGGTAAACAGGGTGAGCGCCACCATGATGACGATATTGGCGAGCACGGTGACGATGGTGCCGCCGGAGATGACGAGCTGGCCGTCCATCAGGTTGATGGAGCCGAGGGTGATCACGGACGGATAGCTCTTCGGCGCGGAACCCCAGATGAGCAGCGCGCTGTTTTGGAGGAAATAGCTCACGCCGATGGCGGTGATCAGCACGGCCAGCGACGGCGCCTGGCGCAGCGGCTTATAAGCCAAGCCCTCGATGACAATGCCCAGCGCGGTACACGCGACCATCGCAAGCACGACGGAGACGAGCGCGGGCAAGCCGAGGTACTGCATGGCGCAGAAGGAGACATACGCGCCGATCATGATGACGTCGCCATGCGCAAAGTTGAGCATTTTAGCGATGCCGTACACCATCGTATAACCCAGCGCGATGATGGCGTAAACGCTTCCCAAGCTGATGCCGTTGATCAGGTAGGAAAGAAACAATGTCATTTCATTCACCTCATTTGCTTGAGTAGGGGGAGATTGAAAAAGCGGGGGAGAACGTTGGGGGTGTTATTGGGGCTTTGCCCCAGACCCCACCAAGAACCTGAGGTTCTTGGATTTCCCCTATCATTTATCGCTGCGCGATAAATGAGGAGAGAATTATATGGCTACGGACAGTATGTTTTGATTGCACAGCAATCAATCTGGCAGGGTTCGGGACGGAGTCCCGATCGTTCCTCCCCCCTGATACAACAAAAGTACATGGCTCCGGCTGACCGAAACCATGTACGCTGAGATTGCTTATTTACTCCGCGCTGACGTAAGCGCCATCCTTGATGACAACGGCAGTCGGGGTCTTGGTGACAGAGCCGGTGGCGTCCCAAGTCATGGTACCGGTCAGGCCCTCCACCTGAATCTCCTGCATGGCGGCGATGACCATGTCGCAGGCATCCTCAACAGAGGTATCGGCGGTCACGCCCGCCTTCTCGCAGGCAGCGGCCAGCGCGTAGATGCCGTCATACGCATCCGCAGCGAACTGATTCGGCACGCCGCCGAACTGCTCCTGATACTTGGTGACGAAAGACACGGTCTTCTCGTCCTGAGCGTCCGCGGCGAACGGCGTCAGCATCATCAGACCCTCGGCCAGGCTGGTGTCAAAGCCCTCGATGGCGAGGATGCCGTCCATGCCGTCGCAGCCGAAGAAGATCGGCGCATAGCCCATCGTGTTGGCCTGCATGAGGATCATGGAAGCCGGGGTGTAATAAATCGGCAGGAACACGAGATCGGCGCCCGCTTCCTTCGCGGCAGTCACCTGCACGGAGAAATCAGTGGTGTCGTCAGTGAAGGTGGACACGGCGACGATATCAAGCCCCAGCTCCTTGGCCTTCGCGTCGAAGGTCTGATAGATGCCGGTGGAATATGCGTCGGCGTTGTTATAAATCACGGCAACCTTAGTAGCCAGATTGTGCTCGGAGATATACTGAGCGGAAGCGGTGCCCTGCGCCGGATCGGTGAAGCAGACCTGATACACATTGTCCTTGTCGGCGGTGACGTCCGCGGAAGAAGCGGACGGCGTCAGCATGAACACGCGGTCCTCATACGCCTGCGCGCCGACGGCAATGCAGGGGTTGGTGGTGACGGTCGCCAGCATCATCTGCGCGCCCCAGTCAAGCAGGTTGTTGTAGGCGTTGACGGACTTCTCCGCGTCTGCCTCGTCATCCTGCGCGTTCAACTCATACTGCTGACCGCCCAGCGCGTTCAGCTCGTCGATGGCGATCTGCGCGCCGTTGGCGACGGCCGTGCCGTAAATGGCGGCGGCGCCGGTCAGCGGGCCGATTTCGCCGATCTTGATCGCGCCGTCGGCCATTGCCATAGACGCGCTCATCGTCATCACGGCGGCCACAGCCGCAGCAAGCATCTTCTTCATAATCCAATTCCCCCTATACAGGATGTAAGAGATTTCAGCGGGGGCTTTTGTTGTCCTCGCCGTTGATAGGTGGTATTATACAGCAATCGTTCACGCAAAACAAGCGGATTCTTTCAGTTTTCTTCACTTTTCAGATGAATGTTTTTCACTTTTTAATTTTCTTTTTGCAGTCAGTTGCAATTCATTGCCTATTTTCACCAAAAAACAGTGTTTTTTGATGGAGCTTGCAAATTCGTCTGTTCTCACGGGCTTTCGGCGGCATTCAGGCATTTTAAGCTATACAACGGCGCTTTTTTCTTTTATAATAGGATAGAAAACAGATTTTTTCCGACGCGCGGATGAAATCCTGCGCCGTTCCCTTTAAACGAAGAAGCGAGGGCTCCGTATGAATAAGCGCCGTCTGATTCCCCTGTTCGCCGCCTTTGTGCTTTGGGGCAGCCAATACGTTATTTCCAAAATCGCGCTGCGCACCGTCCCGCCGGTGACGCTGCTGGCGCTTCGATATCTGGTCTCCGTTCCCGCGCTTTTCATCGTGCTGCGCCTGCGTCATGCGCTGACCCCCATAAAAAAAGGCGACTGGCCGATTCTCTTTGCCATCGGCTTTACAGGGTATTTCGCGAGTTTCTGCCTGCAAATGCTGGGCATCAACCGGCTGACCGGTTCGGTCTCCTCCCTGCTGGGCGCGATGAACCCCATCTTCATTCCGATTCTGGCCACTCTCTTCCTGCACGAGCGCATTACGCCCGCCAAAATTGCCTGCGTGGCGCTGTCGATGGCCGGCGTGGTCGTCATCGTCGGCGTGGACGGCACGGTAGATGCATCCGGCGCGCTGCTGATGCTCGCCAGCGTCTTTCTCTGGTCTACCGCTTCTATCATCATCCGGCGCGTCAGCGGGCGATACGATCCCATGCAGATCGCGCTGATCGCCATCCTCTGCGCGCTGCCGTTTACCGGGGGCTGGTCGCTCATCGAGCTGCAAAGCGTCCCCTGCTCTTTCACGCTCGAAAGCGTGCTCGCCGTGCTCTACATGGGCGTGCTCGGCACCGCCGTCACCCATTCCCTCTGGAATTACAGTCTCCGCGTGATGGACGCGAGCTTCTGCTCCATGTTCTACCCCATGCAGCCGCTCGTCTCTTCGATTTTGGGCGTTCTGTTTCTGCACGAAGCCGTCACACCCGGCTTCGTTATCGGCGCGCTGATGATCTGCTGCGGCATCGTGGCGGCGGTGATTTCCGCCAAACCCCGGAAAGCGTGATTTCGGGACTAGCCATCGTCCGGTTTTTACGTTATAATCATATGGATTTTGCATTTTGTTTTTCAAAGGTGAACGCATGATATTCAATTCGTTTTCGTATTTGATCTTCTTCCCGGTCGTCACGCTGCTTTACTTCGTTCTGCCGAGGAAAATCCGCTGGGTCTGGCTGCTGGTGAGCAGCTATTACTTCTATATGAATTGGCACGCGGAATACGCGCTGCTGATGGCCGCAAGCACCCTCGTCACCTACATCTGCGCGCTGGCGGTTTCCCGCATTGCAAAGCCGAAGGCGCGCAAAGCGGTGCTCGTCGGCGGCATCGTCTTCAACCTCGGCATGCTCGGCTATTTCAAATATACCGGCATGTTCATCGACGTTCTGAACCGCGTGTGTGGCGCATTGGGCTTTGCGCTGCGTCTGCCGCAGGTGGATATTCTGCTGCCGGTGGGCATCAGCTTCTTCACCTTCCAGGCGCTGGGCTACATGATCGACGTCTACAAGGGCCGGACGAAGGCCGAAACCAATCTTTTCCGCTATGCGCTGTTCATCTCGTTCTTTCCCCAGCTGGTGGCCGGCCCGATTGAGCGCAGCAACCGTCTGCTCAGGCAGCTCGCCGAACCGCATGATTTCGATTTCAGGCGTGCGCGCGACGGCCTGCTGATTATGCTGCTGGGTTTCTTTGAAAAGGTCGTTATCGCCGACCGCGCCGCGATCTACGTCAACGCGATTTTCGGCAACTGGGTCGAATCTTCCGGCGCGCAGATTGCGCTGGCGACCGCCGTATTCGCCGTACAGGATCTCTGTGACTTTGCGGGATACAGCTACATCGCCATCGGCACGGCCAAGGTGCTGGGCGTAGAGCTGATGACCAACTTCCGCCAGCCGTATTTCGCGCACTCGGTCACCAATTTCTGGGCGCGCTGGCACATCAGCCTCAGCTCGTGGTTCCGCGATTACGTTTATGTGCCGCTCGGCGCGGGACGCAGGGGCGAAAAGCGCAAGGCATTCAACGTGATGGCGGTTTACACGCTCAGCGGTTTATGGCACGGCGCAGCGCTCAAATATGTCGCGTGGGGCATGCTGAACGGTGCTTTGCAGGTCGTCGAGGGCATTCTGCCGCAGAAGCGCCCCAAACGGCTGATCAAGCTGCATCATGTCGCCAACGTGTTGTGGACGGATTTTTTGATTCTCATCACGATGCTGATTTTCCGCGCGACCTCGATGAGCGCAGCACTGGGCATGCTCTGGCGCATTCCGACAGCGTGGCGCGCGCCCGCTCTGGCAACGGGTTTCTCCGGCATGCAGGCGCTCTGCCTGGGCGTCTGCATGGCGATTCTGTTTGCCATCGAACTGCTGCATGAAAAGCGCAAAACGCTGACCCAGCTCACCGACCGCCTGCCCCTTTTGGCGCGCGGCGCGCTCTACGTGCTGGCCATTCTGGCGATTGCCGTCTTTGGCATTTGGGGGCCGGGGTACAGCGCGCAGGCGTTCATCTATTTCCAGTTTTAAGGGGATACGTGCGGGACTCTGCCCCGCGCCGCGGCAGGAGTCTGAGGTTCTCGGTTTGGGACGGAGTCCCGACGTGATCCCGTTTTAATTCAGAAAGGGTATCTATGAAACGCATTCTTTCCGTCGTTCTGCTCCTCCTCGCCGTCGTCGGCGGCCTGCTTCTCTGCGACCGTGCAACCCGGCGCGACGACGCGGAGCGCAAATTCGGGTCGTTCTTTTCCGAAAAGCAGGACATCGACGTGTTTTTCATGGGCACGAGCCACGTACTCGACGGCGTAACCCCGATGGAGCTTTGGCGCGACTACGGCATTTCCGCTTATAACATGGCGACGTCCTCCGAAACGCTGGGCATGACCGAACAGATTTTGAAGCTGTGCATCCAAACGCATAAGCCGAAAGTCGCGGTCATCGACGTATATTACATCGATAAACCGGACGATCTGGAATGGACGTACAGCTACCGCCACCTGTTTTTCGACGCGGTGCCGCTGTCTCCGGCCAAGTTTGACGCCGTGCGCGCCATCCTGCCCAAAGGCGAATGGCTTGAATTTATGATGCCTTTCTCGCTTTATCACAGCCGTTGGGAAGAGCTGCTTTCCGGCCAAAGCGCCCGGCTGGTGGATTGCGAACCTTTCATGATGGGCAGCGAAATGCGCGCCGGTCACGGCGACCCGCTCCCGTATACCCGCACGCACGACGTCGCTGCCGATGAACTGCCCGGCGAAGCGGCGCTCAGACGGATCATCGATACATGCAGATCAAACGGCATCGAGCCTGTCCTGATGGCCTTGCCCGCGCCGGTTTCCGAAGAAGAGCAGATGGAGATGAACCGCGCGCAGCTGCTCGCCGACGAATTAGGTGTCCCCTTCCTCAACCTGTTTGACGAGGCCACGGGCATCGATTTCACGACGGACTGCTATGATTATCTCGGCCACATGAACCCGGACGGCGCAACAAAGCTGACCGCATTCCTCGGCGCGTGGCTCAGTGAACGCTATGAGCTGACGGATCATCGAACCGACGCGGCCTATGCCGCTTGGAACGAGAAGCTCGAACAATATGAAGCCTATCGCGCCGAGCATTGGCCGGCGGCTTCCGGGACTTGACAAATCTCAGGTCTTTGATACAATGAAAGCATCACATGCAAGGAGAACATCATCATGAACCTCGAACAGCTCAAAGAAGTCATCGTCGCGGCGTTGCCGAACTGCAATCCCGACGCCGTCACCCTTGAAGCCCAGATTGTGCCGGACGTGTGCGCCGACAGCCTGGATACCGTGGAACTGAGCATGGCGATCGAAGATAAGCTGGGCGTGAGCATGCCTGACGGCCTGATGGCCACCATGCTGACCATCGGCGACCTGCTCAAGTATTTGCAGGAAAACAAGTAAGCCCTTTTGCCCGTGCGGAACAATCCGAACGGGCTTTTTAACTCCTTCCGTCACGCCTACGGCGCGCCACCTCCCTCAAGGAGGGAGGCCTTGTTCTTTCACAATGATTGTTTCAAATGAAAGCCAACGTCTTTTTCCGTGAAAGCGCTCTGATTTTAGAACCATGTCAAAACTACCTATTTTATCATAACGGGAAGTCCAGAAACCTCAGGTTTCTGGCAGGGGTTGGGACAGAGTCCCAATCGTCTTTACGTTTTATCAGAAACGAGGTTTTTCCATGAACGGACTGAAACTCATCTCCACCGGGCGCGCGCTGCCCCAAACCGCTGTCAGCAACGACGACATGCGGCGCTATGTCGAAACCAGCGACGAATGGATCGCCAGCCGCACGGGCATCCGCCAGCGCTATTTCTGCGGCGAGGGCGAAACCGCCACGACGCTCGCCATCGACGCCGCCCAAAAAGCGCTTGCAGCCAGCGGTCTGAATCCGTCAGAAATCGGCTGCGTGCTCGTGGCGACCTCCTCCGGCGAATACGTCATGCCGAGCACGGCCTGTCTCGTTCACGCTGCGCTCGGTCTGCCGCAGGACATCCCCGCGATGGATGTCGGCGCAGCCTGCGCGGGCTTTCTGTTCGCAATGGAAACTGCGCGCGGTTTGCTGCTAGCCAATCAGAAGCGCTATGCCCTTGTCATCGGCGCGGAACAGATGAGTTCCGTTCTGGATATGACCGATCGAAACACCTGTGTGCTCTTCGGCGACGGCGCGGGCGCGGCCATCTTCGAGCTTTGCGCGGACGCGCCGTATGAACACATCGTCGGCGTGCGCGGTGACACGCTGATCCGCGTCGGCGGCCCGCTGCGCGCGCAGCACATGACGATGGACGGACAGGCCGTCTTCCGCTTCGCCGTGACGACCATTCCCCAGTGCGTGAACGCGCTCGTCCAAAAAGCCGGAATCACCACCGACGACATCGATTGGGTCGTCTGCCATCAGGCAAACGTGCGCATTCTGGACGCAAGCATCCGCCGTCTGGGCATGCCTGCCGAAAAGTTTTACCGCAACCTCGACCGTTACGCCAATACCAGCGCGGCCAGCATCCCCCTTGCGCTGGATGAAATGCGCGAAAACGGCCTGTTGCAGCCCGGCCAAAAGATGATTCTCGTCGGCTTCGGCGGCGGTCTGACGTGGGCGGGCGTGTATATGGAGGTCTGACATGAAAACCGCTTTTCTGTATGCCGGGCAGGGCAGTCAGCGCGTCGGCATGGGACGGGATCTTTACGCCGCGTCGCCCGCCTTCCGCAAGGCATTCGACGCGGCAGAGCTGGATTTTGACCTGCATGCGCTCTGTTTTGACGGTCCTCAGGAGACGCTGAACCAGACGCAGTATACCCAGCCGTGCATGGTTGCGTTCGCCTGCGGCGTGACGGCGGCGCTGTTCGATGCGGGCATTCGTCCGGATTACGTTGCAGGACTGAGCCTCGGCGAATACAGCGCGCTGGAAGCCTCCGGCGTGTTCGCCGCGAAAGCCGCAATCGAACTGGCCGCCTATCGCGGTGCGGCAATGGCCAGCGCGAGCGAAGGCGTGAGCAGCGCGATGACCGCCGTGCTCATGCTCGACCGCGAATCGCTGGCGCGCTGCTGCGAAGAGGCGGGCGGCATGGTGCGCATCTGCAACTACAACTGTCCCGGACAGATTGTCATCGGCGGCGAAGCGGATGCCGTCGCCCGCGCGGGCGAACTGGCGAAAGCGGCGGGCGCACGCCGTCTTCTGCCCCTGCGCGTCAGCGGCCCGTTCCACACGCCGCTGATGCAGCCCGCCGCCAAAGCGCTGCACGAGCGCTTTAAGACCGAACCCTTCGGCGAAATGCAGATTCCCGTGCTCTTCAACTGTCTCGGTCAGGAAAAAGGGAGCGAGACCATCCCGTCGCTGTTGGAGCGGCAGGTCGTTTCCCCCGTCATGATGGAAGACACCCTCCGTGAGCTGGCACGTTTGGGCGTGGATACGTTCGTGGAAATCGGCCCCGGCACGGCGCTCAGCGGCTTTGTCCGCAAGACGCTCGGCGCATCGGTAAACTGTTACAATATCGAAAACGTGGATGGGCTGGAAAAGACAGTGGACGCGCTGAAAGCGTAAGAGCCGCCCGATTCACGCCACATACAAGCGCGCCGCCGACCCAGGCCAATGCCGGTCAGCGGCGCATTTATTCTTTTCGATGCAAAACGGCTGTTCATCCGCCGTAACGTGCCTGATAAAGCGCGTCGATTTCCGCCTTGCAAGGCATGGCTTTGGCCGTACCCGGCTTGGTGACGGAAAGCGCGCCGGTGCAGTTTCCATAGCGAACCGCGTCAAACAGCTCCATTCCGTTTGAAAGCGCGGTGGCAAAGCCGCCGTTAAACGCGTCGCCCGCGCCGGTGGTATCCACAACGTCCACAGCAATGCGGTCGATCAGCTCCTCGCGCGTTCCATCCGTGCAATATACGCCGTTTCCGCCGAGCGTGATGATCACGTTGCGCACGCCCTTATTCAAAAGTACCCGCGCCGCGCGGTGGGCGGATTCCAAATCGACCACTTCCACCCCGGTCAACGCGGCCGCCTCCGTTTCATTGGGCGTCACGGTATCGACCATGGCCATCATTTCATCGGCTATTTTCTGAACCGGCGCCGGATTGAGAATGACGCGCACGCCGCTTTCATGGGCAATGCGAATCACATGTTCCAGCGCATCCACATTGATTTCCATTTGAACGAGCAGCACATCTGCCTGCTCGATCAGCGTCTGCTTGGCGCGGACATCCTCCGGTGTGATGTGGCTGCATGCGCCGTTGAGCACCATAATCATGTTCTGACCGCTCTGCTGATTGACCATAATCAGCGCTGCGCCGGTTTCACAGGTTTCATCCTCGATCCATTCGCCGGTATTCATGCCCTCCGCGGTATAAAAATCGCGCGCGGCGCGGCCAAACGCATCCCGTCCCAGTTTTGTGACCAGCGTGACATCTCCGCCGGCGCGGAAAGCGGCGACCGCCTGATTGGAACCTTTGCCGCCCGGCCCCATTTGGAACGATGCGCCCAGCACCGTTTCCCCCGGCACCGGGAAACGCGTTCCCCGTCCGGTCAAATCCGTCACATAGCTGCCGAAAACGACAATGCGTCCGCCCATTTGAATCCGCCCTTTCACCCGTTTAAATCTGTTTTGTCGTTCATGCTTCATCGCCTTGAGTTTTCATTGTAGCGTCAACAGCCGGAAAAAGCAAGACAAAAATACGCGGCAGGCATACAAAAAGGATCGCTTCGTTTCAAACTCGGCGATCCTCCGCTTGTTTTCGGTTTTTACGGCAATACGATCTTCGGGTCTTTCTCTCTGGCCCGATAGATCACGAAACGGTTGCCGATGCACTGCACCGGCTCGGCGTTCGTGCCCTCGCAGAGGGCGGCGATCGCGTCGCGGGCGGTCATCGGGCTGTTCTGCAAAACGGTGCCCTTAATCAGTTCCCGCGCTTCAAGCGCGTCGGAAGCCTGCTTCACCATATTTTCATTCACGCCATCCTTGCCGACATGGATAATCGGCTCCATGGTATTGGCCAAGCCGCGCAGATACGCGCGCTGTTTACTCGTCATAAGTTATCCTTTCTTTTCTCCTTCAGTCAGCTTCGCTGACAGCTTCCTCTGAGAGGGAGCCCTTTCATGCGTTAATCCGACACCATGCCTCCCTCTTTGAGGGAGGTGGCGCGGCGAAGCCGTGACGGAAGGCGTTTTACTCCACAAAGTCAAATTCCATCTCGCCGATGATCACGCTGTCGCCTTCCTTCGCGCCGGCTGCGCGCAGCGCGTCGATCACGCCGCGGCTGCGCAGGGTGCGGTGGAAATAATTCAGCGATTCCTGATCGGTGAAGTTGACCGAATCGATGAGCTGCTCCATTGCCGGGCCGGAAACGATGTAATAGCCGCCGTCCTTCTCGATGGTGAACGGCGCCTGCTCGACCGTCTCGACCGGCAGTTCTTCCTCAAAGACGCGCCTGTCCGGCAGAGTCGGCAGAATGCGCACAATCGCGCCCATCAGCGCGTCGAAGCCCTGCTGCGTCGCGGCGGAAACCGGATAAACCTCAATGTCCGTACCCTTGAGATGCTTCTTCAGACGCTCAAGATTCTCTTCCGCGCCCGGCAGATCCATCTTGTTGGCGGCGACAATCTGCGGCCGTTCGGCCAGATCGCCATAGGCGACCAGCTCATCGCAGATATGCTCGAAATCCTCAATCGGATCGCGGCCTTCGCTGCCCGCAATATCCACCACATGCACCAGCAGGCGCGTGCGCTCCACGTGGCGCAGGAAACGGATGCCCAGCCCCACGCCTTCGCTCGCGCCCTCCACCAGACCGGGAATATCCGCCATGACGAAATCCATGCCGTACTGGCGGCAAATACCCAGATTCGGGGCCAGCGTAGTGAAGTGATAGTTCGCAATCTTCGGCCTGGCTGCCGTCACGACAGAGAGAATCGTGCTCTTGCCGACATTCGGATAGCCGACAAGACCGACGTCCGCAATGCTCTTGAGTTCCAGTTCAAACTCGGTCATTTCGCACTTCTGCCCCGGCTTGGCGAAATTCGGCGCCTGGCGGGTCGGCGTGGCGAAATGCGCGTTGCCCCAGCCGCCGCGGCCGCCGTGAAGCAGCACATGGCGCTGACCGGCCTCGTGCATGTCGGCCACCAGACGGCCGTCCGAGACCAGCCGCACCGTCGTGCCCACCGGCACCTTGATGACAAGCTCTTTGGCGCTCTTGCCGCGGCACAGGGCCGCCGCGCCGTTTTCGCCGTTATCCGCCGTATACTTGCGCTTATAACGGAAATCCATCAGCGTGTGCATATTCGGATCGGCCAGCAGCACGATGTCGCCGCCGTTTCCGCCGTCGCCGCCGTCCGGGCCGCCGTTCTGCACAAACTTTTCGCGATGGAAAGAGACCGCGCCATTGCCGCCGTTTCCGGCCTTGGCGGTGATTTTAACCTGATCGACAAACATAGTTTTCTTTTACTTTCCTTACCTTCAAACCCCATGGGTCAGTTGAAACAGACTATCCGTGCAATTATAACCGTAATCCCTTGGTTCGTCAAGGGTTTTATCCGCGCTTTGCGCCGATTGGCATGGCTTTGGCGCGCAAATCGCCCCTTTTTCTCATTTTTGCGCCGTTTCGGGAAAAAAATGCGGGGAAAGCCCTTGCTTTTTCGCGATTTCTGTGCTATCATACACAACTGGCACATCCTTGTTCTGCATGGAACATTGCAGAGCCAGAGTCCAAAAGGAGGTGAAAGGATCATGAATAAGTACGAACTGATCTACATCATTGATACCGCCGTCGAGGAGACCGCCCGCAAGGAGCTCATCGAGAAGTTCAACGGTATCATCGCTGCCAACGGCGGCGAGGTTGTCAAGGTTGAGGAGTGGGGCAAGCGTCGTCTGGCCTACGCTATCGACTACAAGACCGAAGGTTATTACGTGTATGTCGCTTTCAACGGCGCTTCCGAGCTGCCCAAGGAGCTCTCCCGTAATCTCGGCATCAACGAGAACGTCATCCGTTCTCAGATCGTCAAGCTGCTTGAAAAGAAGAGCAGCGTGAAGCCGCGTCCGGTTCGCGTCGCTCCGGTGAGCGAGGAGACCCCGGCCGAGGCCGCTCCCGCCGAGCAGGCGTAAGCGAAACATCGCCAACTGAGCGAAGCCATTCGCAAAGCAAGAGGAAACAGAGTATATGAACAAGGTTTTTCTGATCGGCAATTTGACCCGCGACCCTGAGATGAGATCCACCCAGTCCGGCGTTTCGGTTTGCAACTTCAGCATTGCGGTCAACCGCCGCTTTCGCAACGCGCAGACCGGCCAGCAGGAGACGGATTTCCTGAACATCGTCGCGTGGCGTCAGCTTGCCGAACTCTGCGGCCGTTATCTGACCAAGGGAAGCAAGGTGGCCGTCACCGGTTCCATCCAGACCCGCACCTACGAAGCGCAGGACGGTAGCAAGCGCAGCGCGTTTGATATCGTCGCCGACGAGGTCGAGTTCCTTCCCTCTGCCAATCGGGCTAACGGCGCCCCTTCCGGCGATTATCACCAAGCCCCTGCCGCCCCCGCCGCCGCGCCGCGCGCACAGGCTCCGGCCTATGCCCCCGCAGATGCCGGGTTCACGCAGGTGGATGACGATGAACTGCCCTTCTAATTCCGAGATGAATTTGTTGAACCGGCCCTGCCGGTGACGAAAGGAGAACTTCCATGTCTGAAGATCGTGGAGCACGCCGTCCGCGCGGCCGTAAGCCGCGCCGCAAGGTTTGTGCGTTCTGTGTCGATAAGATCGAATACATCGACTACAAGGAGTTCCGTGATGTGAACTCCCGTATGCGCCGCAACATCAACGAGCGTGGCAAGATCATGCCCCGCCGTATGAGCGGCAACTGCGCCAAGCATCAGCGTCAGCTGTCTGAGGCCATCAAGCGCGCCCGTGCCATCGCGCTGCTGCCCTACACTGCTGAGTAAGAAGCAAAGCGAAATCAGGCGTTCCTCGCAAGAGGGACGCTTTTTTGTCGCTTTGCTTTTCTTTTGTTTTCATGTAAAACAAGAAAGCGGGCTATGCCCGCTTTCTTGGAGGCTTAAATCAACCCCTGAACGATAATCACGACAATCAGAATCGGCAGAACGAATTGCAGCAGCGGCTTCAGCGTGCGCGGCAGGCAAATGCCCTTGCCCGCGTTCGCTTCTTCCAGATATTTGTCAAAGCCCCAGCCCCACTTCGTTACGCAGAAGAGCAGATAAATCAGGCTGCCAATCGGGAGCAGCAGATTGGAAACCATGAAATCCTCCCCGTCCAGCACGGTACTGCCTGCGCCAAGCGGCTGGAAACCGCTCCACAGGTTGAACCCCAGCACGCACGGCACGCTGGCCAGCAGGATAAATACCGCGCCGACAACGCACGCGCGGCGGCGGTTCATGCGGAACAACTCCATCATGCTGGCAATGATGTTTTCAAACACGGCGACGACCGTCGTGAAGCTCGCAAACGTCATGAACAGGAAGAACAGCATTCCCCACACGCGGCCGCCCGCCATGCCGGTGAAGACATTGGGCAGGGTGATGAAAATCAGGCTCGGCCCGGCATCCGGAGAGACGCCGTAGGAAAAACAGGCGGGGAAAATAATCAGCCCCGCGCTGATGGCCACAAACGTATCCAGCGCGCAGATGCGCACGGCTTCGCTGGTCAGCGTGTTTTCGCGGCTCATATAACTGCCGAAAATCTCCATCGCGCCAATGCCGAGGCTGAGCGTGAAGAACGCCTGATTCATGGCCGATCCGATCACGCTGCCGATTCCCTGCTCCATCGCGCGCCCCCAGTCGGGCAGCAGAAAAAACGCCAATCCCTCTTTTGCGCCGGAAAGTGTGAAGCTATGCACGGCCAACACGGCAATGAGCACAATCAGCGCGCACATCATCGCCTTGGTGATGCGCTCCACGCCGTTTTGCAGGCCAAAGCTGCAAATGGCGAAGCCAAGCACAACGGTCAGCGCCATGTAGCCGCCCATTTCGCCGGGGCTGGCAAGCATCTGCCCAAACACGCCGGAAACCGCATCGCCGTTCAGGCCGCTGAATGTGCCGGTCAGGAATTTGACGAAATAGCTGAGCATCCATCCGCTGACGGTTGTGTAATACATCATCAGCATGCAGCAGCCCAGCAGGCACAGATAGCCGTGCAGATGCCACTTCGCGCCCTTCTTTTCCAGCGCGCGATAGGCCTGTGTCGCTGTGCCGCGGCCCGCGCGTCCGACAGCCAACTCCATTGTCAGCACAGGAACGCCCATCGCCAGCAGAAAAATCAGGTAGAACAGCACGAACACGCCGCCGCCGCTCTGGCCCGCGACCGTCGGGAAGCGCCACACGTTGCCGATGCCGATGGCGCAGCCCGCGCTGACGAGAAGAAAGCCCAATCGGGAAGTGAAGCTCTCCCTTTTGGGCGCCGGATTTTCATTCAAACTCACAACAAACCCCTCTTTTGCTTTTTAGAAAGAAGACGTTGAGGCTCCGCCTCAAACTCCGGCAGGAACCTGAGGTTCCTGCACTTCCCGTTTTTTATGGATTGCAACGCAATCCATAAAGGTAAGGGTGCAGGGAAATTATTTCCCTGCCAGGGTTTGGGACAGAGTCCCAATCGTCCTCCCCGTATTTTTGAGTATCGCACGCCGCTCTTCGAATGTCAAGCCCCGGTGAGCATAAAGTGGTCGCGAATGCGAATCAGCGCATCGACCATGCCCGGCAGCTGCACATCTTCCCCGGCAACGGCGGGCACGACCGCCACCACCTCGTCGCCGCGCTTCACGCGGATTTCGCCCAGCACATCGCCCGCGTAGACCGGGGCATTCACCTTCTCAACCAGCGCGGCTTCCAGCGAAAGCGCGTTCTTTTCACCCCGTCTTTCCAGCAGGCTGCACGTGCCGCCGCTAAGCACGGAAACCTCGTCCCGCCCGCCGAGACGCACAGGCACGGTCATATCCAGCGCCTGCCCCTGTGCAATCGGGGTCACAAGCTGCACATTTGCAAAGCCATATTCCAGCATCGCGCGCGCCTCGTCAAAGCGCGTCTGTCCGGCGGGCGTGCCGAGCACAACGGCAATCAGCCGCATCCCCTCCTTCTTCGCCGTCGCGCTGACGCAATAGCGCGCTTCATTGGTCGAGCCCGTCTTATATCCGTCGCAGCCGGGATAAAACCGAATCAGCCGATTGGTGTTGGTCAGCGAAGTCACACGCCCGCCGCGGTGCTTGATTTCATCCATCCAGATGGTCGAATAGCGATAATATATCGGGTGCAGATCAAGCTGCGCGCTGAGTTTGGCCACGTCCCGCGCGGTGGTATAGTGTTCCTGTGCGGGCAGGCCGGTGCAGTTGGCGTAATGCGTGTTCGTCAGCCCCAGTTCTTCGGCGCGCGTGTTCATCAGCCGCACAAAACTCTCTTCCGTCCCCGCAAGATGCTCGGCAAGGGCGACGGCCGAGTCATTGGCGCTGGCGACGATCACCGTTTTGAGCAGTTCGCTGAGCTTGTAGCGCTCCCCCGCGTCGAGAAACGCCTGACTGCCGCCCATGCTCGCCGCGCGCGGAGAAACCGTCACCTGATCCTCCAGCGACACACGCCCCTCATCGACCGCCTCCAAGGTGAGCAAAATGGTCATCACCTTATTGACGCTGGCGACAGGGCGGCGCTCGTCCGCGTTCTTTTCAAAGATGACCTGTCCCGTCGAGGCCTCGCAGAGAATTGCGCTGGGGCTGGTCAGGGTGATGGGTGCTTCCGCTTTCATCGGCAGTTCGTCGGCCTGAGCGATCCCAGGCAACAAGAGCAGCGCGGTCACCAGCGCCGCCAGTCCTATTTTCATCTTCATGGCTTTCCCCCTCTACTGCGCCATCAGCTGCGCGATTTCGCTTGAACTCAGGCTGGGATGCAGCGCCTGATTGATGCCGTCCGCCAGCACGCCCGCCATGCGTTCCACCAGCGCGTCCACATCGCGCGGCGTGACGATCATCTCCCCCAGCTTTTCGGAAACGACGCGCTCCACGCACGCGGCAATGCGCTCTTCCTCCACTTCGCCTTCGCCCAATGCGCAGAGCGCGTCGGAAGCGATGGTCGAAGCATAGACCACCAGCGGCACGCCGACGGCGATCACGGGCACGCCGAGCGTCCGGCGGTCGAGCGCTTTGCGATGGTTGCCCACGCCCGAACCCGGCGTAATGCCCGTATCCGTGATCTGGATCGTCGAGGCAATGCGTTTGGAGCTTCGCGCGGCCAATGCGTCCACGGCGATCACCGCATCCGGCTTGACATGGGCGACCATGCCGCGCAGAATTTCCGCCGTCTCCATACCCGTCACGCCGAGCACCCCCGGCGCGGCGGCGCACACGCTGCTCATCGGCACATCGCGGGGCAGGCAATCCCCCATGTGCCGCGTCACCAGCACGCGTTCCGCCGTCCTTGGGCCGAGCGAATCCGGCGTCACGCTTCGGTTGCCCAGCCCGACGACCAGCGCCGTCTTCATGTCGGGGGGCAGCATGCCGCGGAGCGTCTGCGCCAGTTCCGCCGCCAGCGCGCGCCGCGTTTCCAGCGAAACCGTCATCGCCTGTTCGCAAGCCAGCGTGATATAGGTTCCCATCGGCCTGCCCAGCTTTTGCGCGCTCTCCTCGTTTTCCACCTTCACCACCGTGCTCGACAGGCCGTTTTCGCGCAGCGCGCCGCCCGCCGCTTCCACGGCCAAATCCGTCCATTTTGCCCTCATCGCTTCGCCTCCGCTGTTTCTAAGCCGTAGGCTGTGCAGGGCATGGAAAAAATATGCGGATAACCTTTATGCGGTTTCCTGCTATGCCGCGCCAGTTCGGCCGCAGGTCAGAGCCGCAAGCAGCATTATCACTGTGATTACAGCAGTGATAGCGTGCACAATCGATTTCATACTTACTTCTTTTCAAACAAAAAGAGGCGTTCGGATTTTTTTCCTCGTCCGAACGCCTCTTGATGTAACTTTTTCAGTTCACGTTTCTGCCGCAGCACTTTTTGTATTTCTTTCCGCTTCCGCAGGGGCAGGGATCGTTGCGTCCCACCACGCGTCTGATTCTTTCGCTTTCAAAAAGTTCCTCCGGGGTATGGCCGTAATTTTCCGGCATGCGCGTCGTATTGTGCAGTTCCGTATAGAGCAAAAGAAATTTTTCAAGCAGGCGCTGCGTCGTCAGATAGGGTTTCATCTCGTTGACCGCGCTTTCCATGCCGATGTCGCCGACGCGGCATCGTCTTCCTCTCGGTGCAAAACAGCGCTCACCTCATCTTGCGTCGTCAGGCCCGGATTCTGCTGTTCAATGATGCGGAAGGCCTGCTGCACGGTCAGCGCGCCGTAAAAATTCGCCATCGCGCACAATATCCATGAATAACTCCTTTTGTCAAAAATTCCGGCGTTGTCAGCGCCGGAATGCCTATGTCTTTATTCACCTGCGGGATTGGCCGCCATTCGCCCTGCATACACGCCGCCGAACACCCGTATACCCGGCGCGCAGCCGTCGAAGGCGAAATCCGAAACGCGGGTTGTCGTCGGCATTTTGACAAACGAAAGCCGCGTGCAGCCGAAGAACGCCATGCGCCCGACCGCGCCCGTTCCCCACGGCAGCGTAACCTGCGTCAAGCTCTCGCACCCGGCGAAGGCGCTGTCCCTCAGGCATTCCAGCCCGCGCTCAAAGCTCACGCTGACCAGCTGGCGGCAGCCAAAAAACGCGCTCTCGCCGATTTCGCGAACGCCGCCGCCCACGACCAGCTGCTCCAATGTGCCGTTGGCGAAAAACGCTTTCGGCGCAATCGCCGCCACGCGGCGGCCGCAGATTTCCGTCGGGATTTCAATGCGGTGCGGCGCGGCCTGTCTCGCGCCCATGACGGTCAGCGTGCCGTCCTCTTCTTCGCGCAGAACCAGCTCTTCGTCTTCCTTCCAGCTTTGGGAATCGAACGCCAGTCCGTTCAGCCGGGCATACTGCTGCGCGGGCACACCCTCCGCGCCGTAAAGCTTCAGCTCTTTGCTGCATCCGAAGAACGCGCCGCCGCCGATCTGCGCCACGCTGGCGGGAATTTCCACACGCTTGAGCGCCGCGCACTTGGAAAAGCAGCTCGGCCCCAGCTGCGCCACGCCCGGCTCAATGCGCACCCGCTCCATCTGGCTGCACTTGGCGAAGGCCAGCGTGCCCACGCGCTGCACGCCGCCGGGGATGACCAGCGTCCGCAGATGGGCGCAGCCGGAAAACGCCATTTCGCCGATCTGCCTGAGGCTTTCGGGCAGGATGACGCGGCGCAGGGCGGCGCATCCCTCAAACGCGCGCGGCGCGATGGCCACCACCGGGCAGGCTCCCGCCTCAAACTGAATATCCAGATCGTCTGCCTGCCGGTCGATGCAGCGCACGGCGGTCAGCGTGCCGTCGCCGTTGTCGGAAAAATCCATCACGTGCCGCCCCACCATCGCACAGGCGGATGAAAAGCGCGGGCGCGGCACGCTGTCCACAGGCGCGCTGAATCCATCCTGCATCATGATTCTGTCGTTTCCCTCTTGCACAAAAGGCGGCCTTCTGGTGAGCATGTCGATTCCTCCGAAATTCTGTCGCATATCGTCTTATTATAACATCGCCGAAACCGGATGACAATTCATTTTTTTGACCCGCTTTTCTTGACACTCCGAATCGCCCATGATATAGTTATAAATTGGATTGATTTGCCTTAGCGTTTCCAATGAAGAACGATTGAAAAGAGGAATATACGATGTCTCTTTCTGTCCTGCTGGCCGTCGCCTTCGTCGGCGCGGCGCTGTATTACGTCTGTCCGCTGCGCTTTCGATGGGTGCTGCTGCTCCTGCTGAGCTACGGCTTCTATCTGACCTGCGGCGTGTCCGCGCTGCCTTTCATCCTGATTACGACGCTGACGACGTGGGCGGGCGCGCTGAAAATCGGCCGGATCGGCGAAAGCGGCAAAGCTTATCTGCACGAACACAAGGCCGAACTGACCGCCGAGGAGAAAAAGGCGCGCAAAGCAAAGACGCGTTCCGCGCAGAGAATCTGGTTTTTCGCGGTGCTGCTGCTCAACTTCGGCGTGCTGGCCGTGCTCAAATATCTGAATCCCGTGATGGCATGGGGCGCGTCGCTGGCGGGCAAGAATGCCCCGGCGCTGGGGCTGGTTCTGCCGCTGGGCATCAGCTTTTACACGTTCCAATCCATGGGCTATCTCATCGACGTCTACAACGCCAAATACGCGCCGGAAAAGAACCCGGCGAAGTTTGCGCTGTTCGTCTCCTTCTTCCCGCAGCTCATTCAAGGCCCGATCGCGCGCTTTGACCAGCTTGAAAGCCAGCTGGTTGAGCCGCACCGCTTTGATCTGGATAACATCGAGCGCGGGCTGCTGCTGATGCTCTGGGGCCTGTTCAAAAAGAAGGTCATCGCCGACCGCGCGCTGCCGCTGGTGGAAGCCGTTTTCGGCAATCAGAGCGCTTACGGCGGCGCGGTCATCGTCGTCGGCGTACTGTTTTATTCCCTCCAGCAGTACGCGGATTTCTCCGGCGGCATCGATCTGGTGACGGGCATCGCCCAGCTCTTCGGCATCCGGCTCGCGCCGAACTTTAAGCGGCCGTATTTCTCCGTCTCCCTCGGCGACTTCTGGCGGCGCTGGCACATCAGCCTGGGCAGCTGGATGCGCGACTACGTTTTCTATCCCTTCGCGCTGACCCGGCCCGTCTCCCGCATGAGCAAGGCGCTCAAAAAGAAAGTCGGCACGCACATCGCCCGCGCCCTGCCCGCCGCGCTGGGCAACATTCTGGTGTTCTTCCTCGTCGGCATCTGGCACGGCGCGCAGATGAACTACGTGCTTTGGGGCCTGTATAACGGCGTGATCCTCGCGTTCACCGCGCTGGTCGAGCCGGTTTATAAAAAGATGAACGAGCGCCTGCCTCGCCTCACCGCTTCGGGCGGCTTCCACCTGTTCCGCATTCTGCGCACGTTCCTCGTCGTCAACATCGGCTGGTATTTCGACCGCTGCGTGCGCGCCTGCGACGCGTTTGACATGCTGCATAAGACGCTGTTCGCCTTTCAGCCCGCTCAGCTGTTCGACGGCACGCTCGGCAGCCTCGGACTTGCCGCGAAAGATTACCGCATTCTGCTGATTGCGACGTTCCTGCTCTTTATCGTCTCCCTCATGCAGGAACGCGGCGTAAAGGTGCGCGACTTCGTGCTCTCCCGCCCGCTCGCGCTGCGCTGGCTGATTCTGTATGTATTCATTCTCTTCGTGCTGGCGACGTTCGGCGGCTCCAATGTCGCCGACTCCGGCTTCATGTACGCGGTATTCTGATCGGAGGCGGCAATTTGAAAAACAAAACGCTCCGCGGCCTGCTTCGCCTCGCCGCCTTCGGCCTTTGCTTTGTGCCGGTGCTGCTGTTTGCCAACACCTTTCTCATCAAGACGGATACCTACGCCCGGCTGACGCTGGCGGAGATGAAGCAGCGCAGCGACATCGACATGGTGTTTGTCGGCTCCTCCATCGTGCGCGACCATTTCAACGCCGAGATGATCACGAAGGAAACCGGGCTGGAAAGCTTTTCGCTGGGCATTCCCTGCGCGGCGCTGCAAGCCGATCTGGCGATGACCAAAGAGTTTTACCGCACCAATCATCCTGAGTGGACGGTGCTCGTCGTCGAGCCGTTCACGTTCGACACGGTGAAAGAGGGCATCGAGGCGCAGTACGAGCTGATGCCGTATCTATCCTCCCTCGTCGAGCGCGTCAAATACTATCTGAACCTCTGCCGGGAGGACGGATGGTATCTGGACAGGCTGTGCATGTTCCGCGACTTCGCCGTCGATTCGTTTTCGGATTTCACGAAGACCGTCGGCCTGCATTTCTGGCCGTTTGAAACCTACGAAAAACTGAAACCCAAGCTCGATAAGCGCATGAGTTATGAGGGCCGCGGCTTTGTGCGCTACAACACGAAAGACCGCGCCAAAAAGACCATCCGCCAGCAGATCATCCGCGAATACACCGGGTATTATTACGACCTGTTCCCGCGTTCCAAAGAGATGCTGCTGGAATACCGCGATCTGGTGGCGCAAAACGGCTCCAAGCTGCTGGTGTTCATCTATCCGAACCTGACGGTGCATAATCTCGCCATCCCCGGCTTTCTGGATTACAACGAGGCGCTGATGCGCTTCTGCAAGGAAAACGACATCGAGTGCGTCAACTTCTCGCTGGCCAGGCCGGAACTGTATCCCCGCAAGACGGACGAATACTATTTCGACCTGTATCACATGGTCGGCGAAGGTTCGGATATTTTCAGCTACTGCTTCTCCAAATTCTTCAACGCCTTCAAGGCGGGCGAAGACACAAGCGGCTGGTTCTATTCCGGAAAGTGGGAATACCTCCAGTCCGTCACGGTCATCCCCAACTGCTGGATTCAGACTTACCATCCGGAGGGAGACTGGAACATGGCCTGGGAGCAGGACGAGCAGACCGTCAGCGCCGCCAGCGAAAACGGCGCGCGGGACGTGTATCTGGCCAACTGCAACCACGGCCCAAGCGTCACGCCGGAATACCGCTTCTTCCTTCGCGACGAATCCACAGGAACGGAAACCCCGCTGACCGCTTGGCAGACGGAAGGCATTCTCTCCTGCGCCAAAGGCGAACTGACAGGAGCGTGCATCCGCGTCTATGCCCGCGCGCAGGGCGGCGAAGACGATCCTGAGCTGCATTTCGATTTCCACCCCGGCGAGGATGAAGAACCCTGCCTGCAAGTTTGATTTTTTCGGGAGGCTTCCCTTCGTGAACAAAAACATTCGATCTTTTCTCCGGTTCGGCGCGTTCCTGCTGATCCTCGTGCTGGTGGTGCTGCTGGCCAACGCCGTGCTCATCCAGACCGATACCTATTCCGCGCTTCCGCTCGCCGAGCTGAAAAGCCGCGACGACATCGATCTGGCCGTCGTCGGCTCGTCCATCGTCGGCGAACACCTCAACGCCAACCTCGTCAGCGAGCAGACCGGCTTAACCGCCTTTTCGGCTTCCGTGCCCAGCCTGTCTCTTCAGGGCGAAATCGCGCTGACCCGCGAAATCTATCGCAAAAACAGCCCGGCTTACACCGTTTTAAGCCTTGAACCGTATAACCTCAACAGCGCCAAGGAATATACCTCGGCTTACTACCGGCTCACGCCCTATCTCTCCTCCTGGCGCGACAAGATTACCTATTATCTGGACGCATGCCGGGAAGACGGCCTGTATCTCGACCGCCTGTTCATGTTCCGTGAGTTCGGCGTGGAATCCCTGTCGGACATCCTCAAGACCGTCGGCCTGCGGCTCAATCCGCTGAAAACCTATGAAAAGCTCAAACCGACGCTCGACGATACCGTGACCTACGAGGGAAGCGGCTTTCTGCGCTATGACCGCGAACCGGACGTGGCGGATCTCGTGCGCGAAAAGCTCCAGCGCGAGGAAATGCCGGACGGCTATGTCTACGAGCTGCTGGAGCCGACTAAGGCGCTGCTGCTGCGCTACAAGGCGCTCTGCGAAGAAAAGGGCAGTCAGCTGATGATTCTGCTGTTTCCGAATCTGACGGCGCACGCGCTGGCCGAGCCGGAATACCTGCCTTATTGCGAAAGCCTGATGGCCTTCTGCCGGGAAAACGGCATTCCGTGCTATAATTTTCAATACGTCAAGGCCGATTACATGGAGAACCTCGACGCGTATTACTACGACCTGTACCACCTCAACGGCGAAGGCGCGGACAAGTTCAGCGCGTTCTTCGCGCGCTTTTTCAACGCCTACGTCGGCGGCGAGGACGTGGACGGCTGGTTCTACGCAGACAGCGCAGAATACCTCGCTTCCGTCGATCGTGTCACCAACGCATGGCTGATGCGGCGCGGCGACCAGTTTGTCGCGGACTGCAATCGGGGCACGCAGGTCACGCCGCTGTATCGCTTCTGCCTCTCCACGGACGGCGTGCAGACCCTTCTGCGCGATTACAGCGAGGATAACACCCTCCCCGTGAGCGCCGTGCCCGCCGGAAGCAGCGTTTTTGTCTACGCCGTGCCCGCCGGTCAACCGGACGCCGAACCGGTGTTCGACATGATCTGGTCCAGCGAGCTGGGCGCATACGGCACTTGAACATTTGCCCTGAATCGGGTATAATAGAATAACACTTGGCGGGACGCGCTCAATGTGCGTTCCGCTTTTTTACTCCTTCCGTCTGCCTTCATCCGCCAACCTTCGGCGTTTTTCATCGTCTGAATCCACCACAGGTGGCGACGATTCCAAACGTCCCTCTGGGAGGGAGGCTTTATCTTCTCGCCGTCACAACTTATACCCAAATGCTTCCTCTTAGAGAGCATAAAGCCTGCCGCCCGCTGTGCGGGAAGCAGGCAGGCGAATGTTGAAGGAGTTGCAAAGCTGCATTTGAGGAATAAAATCATGAACAATCTGATTCTGGATTACATGGAGCAGACCGCCGCGCGTCTGCCGGAAAAAACCGCCTTTGCCGACGAACAGACTTCCGTCGCCTTTGCCGCGCTCGTTTGCCGCGCGAAAAAGGTTGCCAGCGCGCTGATTCCGCTTGTGCCGCCGCGCAGCGTTGTCGGCTTCTACATGGACAAAGGCGTCGAAACCGTCGTGGGCTTCATGGGCGCGGTCTATGCCGGGTGCGCCTATTCGCAGCTGAATCTGCGCCATCCCGCGCCGCGCGTGCGCGCGATGCTCGAAACGCTGGATACGCCGATCGTCGTCACCAATCGGGCGCACCTGGCTCAGCTGGAAGACATCAACCCGCCCGCGCGCATTCTGCTCATCGAAGAGCTGGAAGAAACGCCGCTTGACGAGGACGCGCTTTCCGTCGTGCGCGCGCAGATGATCGACGCCGACCCGCTCTACGTCAATTTCACCAGCGGCTCGACCGGCACGCCGAAGGGCGTGGTCGTCTGCCACCGCAACGTGTGCGAGTTTATCCCCTGCTTTGTGGAAACGTTTGCCATTACGGAAAATGACGTGCTGGCCAATCAGGCGCCGTTTGACTTCGACGTATCCGTCAAGGATATTTACAGCGGCCTGTTCACGGGGGCGCGCGTGGAAATCGTGCCGACGGCGTATTTCACCAACCCGACAAAGCTGATGGATTTCCTCTGCGACCGCGGCGCGACGCTGATGGTCTGGGCGGTCAGCGCGCTGTGCTTCCTGACGACGATGAACGCGCTGGCCTACAAAACGCCGACGACGCTTCGCGCGATCCTCTTTTCCGGCGAAGTCATGCCGATCAAGCATCTGCACAAGCTGCAAAAGTATCTGCCAGGCGTGCAGTATGTCAACCTCTACGGCCCGACGGAAATCACCTGCAACTGCACGTACTACATTGTGGACCGCGAATTCGCCGAAAACGAGACGCTGCCCATCGGCGTGCCGTTCAAAAACGAGCGCATTCTGCTGCTCACGCCGGACGGCGGCGAGGCCGTGAAGAACGGCGAAATCGGCGAGCTCTGCGTCAGCGGCACATCCGTCGCACTGGGCTATTACAAGGACGCGGAACGCACCGCCGCCTGCTTCACCCAGAACCCGCTCAATCACGCGTATCTGGAGCCGATCTACCGCACGGGCGACCTCGTGAAGGTCAACGAGCGCGGCGAAATGGTCTATGTCTCCCGCAAGGATTTCCAGATCAAGCACATGGGCCACCGCATCGAGCTGAGCGAAATCGAGGTGCAGATGACCGCCGTGCCCGGCGTGGAGCGCGCGCTGTGCGCCTATCTGGAAGACAAGGGCAAGATTCTCGCTTTCTACACGGGCGAGGCGGACAAGGCGGCCATCACAGCCGCGCTGCGCGAAGTGCTGCCCGGTTACATGATTCCCAACCTCTTCATGCAGGTGGAGGCCATGCCGCTCAACAAAAACGGCAAAATCGACCGCGCCGCGCTGCTGAGCCAATATGCCGCCGCAAAGGCCGCCAAAAAGGAGGCGCGACATGGATAACCTCTTTTCCATTGCCGAGCGCTTCGGCACGCCGTGCTTCGTCTTTGACGAGGTGCAGCTGGAAGCGCGCATGCGCGCCGTGCGCGAAATCGTGCCGAAAGCCGTCGGCCTGTGCTACTCCATCAAGGCCAATCCGTTTCTGATTTCGGCCATGCGCGGCCTGGTCGGCACGCTGGAAGTGTGCAGCCCCGGCGAGCTGGAAATCTGCCGTCAAATGGGCGTTCCGGCGGACATGGTGCTCTTTTCCGGCGTGAACAAGACAAAAGCCGATGTAGAACGCGCGATGGATTTGGGCGTGACCCATTTCACCTGTGAATCGCCGCTGCACATCCGCCTGATTGACGAAGCGGCGCGCGCGCGCGGCAGGGTTTATCCCGTTCTGCTCCGGCTGACGGCGGGTTCGCAATTCGGGATGGACGAGCGGGATTTCTTCGCCGCGCTTGACCGCCGTGCCGATACGCCGAACATCCGCATCGAGGGCGTGCATTATTTTTCCGGCACACAGCGCAAGAAACTCGACAGCCAGCGCAAAGAGCTGGCGATGCTGGCCGAACTGACCCAGAAATTGAAAACGGCATACAGCTTTGAAACCGTGCGCGTGGAATACGGGCCGGGGCTGTATTTCCCGTATTTCAATCATGAGGATCACAGCGACACGCTTGCGCCGCTTCGTGAGCTTGCGCCGGATTTGGGCGCGCTGGCCGAGCGCTGCGAACTGACGATTGAGATGGGGCGCTTTTTCGCCTCCGAATGCGGCGCGTATCTGACCCGCGTCATCGATACGAAGGTGAACTGCGGCACGGCCTACGCGATTCTGGACGGCGGCATTCACCACGTCAATTATCTGGGCGGCAATATGGGCATGCGCGTGCCGATCATCCGTCAATCTTCCGTGCGCGAAGGCGAGATGCAGCCGTGGGCGCTGTGCGGCAGTCTCTGCACGACGGCGGACGTTCTGGTGCGCAAAGCCGAGCTGCATCCGCTGGATCAGGGCGATATTTTGGCGTTCATGAACATCGGCGCGTATTCGGTGACGGAAGGGCCCGCGCTCTTCCTCAGCCGCGACATGCCGAGCATTATTCTACACGGCAAAGGCGGCGACCGTCTGGCCCGCGGCGCGGTGCACAGCTGGGAGCTGAACCACGAGTAACGTTTTGGGGCTTTGCCCCAAACCCCGCCAAGAACCTGAGGTTCTTGGATTTCCCACTATGATGGGATTCTGTAATGACGGCAAACACACTCTTTCCGTCTACTTTCAACAGTTTCCTCCGGAGGGAGCCGGTGCGAAGCGGCGGATGGAGTTTAACAAAAAGGAGTAATTGATTATGCGTGACACCATTCTGGAAATCCTCGAAGACATCGGCGAGGACGTTGACTTTGACACCTGCGAAACCCTGATCGACGACGGCATTCTCTCTTCTCTGGATATCATTCAGCTCATCGGCGCGCTGAACGACGAGTTTGATATCTCCATTCCCGCGACGGAAATCATTCCGGAAAACTTCAACAGTGTAGACGCGATGGCCGCGATGGTCGCGCGTCTGTCCGAGGAGTGATTCAGATGAAGCAGGAAGTCGCTTCTTTCCTCAACTATGTAGCCGCCTCCCCAACGGTGTTTCAGGCGACGCAGCAGGCCTGCGACATGCTGGAAGCCGCGGGTTTCACCCGCCTTTCCGAACAGGCGGCGTGGAACATCGTCCCCGGCGGGCGCTACTTCGTGACGCGTAACCGCTCAGCGGTTGTCGCGTTTGCCGTGCCGGAAAACGGCCTTACCCACTGCCAGATTGTCGCCAGCCACGGCGATTCTCCGACCTTCAAGCTCAAGGCGCATGCCGAGGGCGAGGCTGCGGATGCATACATCCGGCTGAACGTCGAGCGCTACGGCGGCATGATCATGTCCACGTGGTTCGATAAGCCGCTCTCCATTGCAGGCCGCGCGCTGGTGCGGGAAAACGGCCGGCTGACGACAAAGCTGGTCGATCTGGAGCGCGACGCGGCGCTGATTCCGAACATGCCGATCCACTTCAACCGCGACATCAACAACGGTTACAGCTACAACCCGCAGGTGGATATGCTGCCGCTCTTCGGCGACAAAGACGCGAAAGGCGCTTTGGGCGCCGAAATCGCCGCCAAGGCGGGCGTGCCGGAAGCGGACGTCGTGGCCTGCGACCTGTTCCTCTACAACCGGACGCCCGCCAGCGTTTGGGGCGCGCACGAAGAATTCTTCTCCTGCCCGCGCATTGACGATCTGGAATGCGCGTATACTTCCCTCGCCGCGTTTATCGCCGCTCCGGCAGCCGGTCACGTGAACGTCTGCGCCGTGTTTGACAACGAGGAAGTCGGCAGTCTCTCCAAGCAGGGCGCGGATTCCACGCTGCTTGGCGACGTGCTGAATCGTGCATTGGCTTCTCTCGGCCTGTCGGACACGCAGATTCGCGCGGCGCTGGCCTCCAGCTTCATGGTTTCGGCGGACAACGCGCACGCCGTTCACCCAAACCATCCGGAAAAATACGACGAGCTGAACCGCACATTCATGAACGGCGGCGTGGTCATCAAGCACAACGCTAACCAGAAATACACCACCGACGCGGTTTCCGACGCGATTTTTGCGGAAATCTGCGCCAAGGCGGGCGTGCCCGTGCAGCATTTCGCCAACCGTTCGGATGTTCTCGGCGGCTCGACGCTGGGCAATCTTGCCAACGCGCATGTCTCGATGAACACCGTGGATATCGGTCTGGCTCAGCTGGCCATGCACTCCAGCTATGAGACGGCGGGCTGCGCCGATGTGGATTACATGATCCGCGCACTGGCGGCCTTCTATCAGACGAATATCGCTTCCTTCGGTGACGGCGAATATCAGCTGGGCTGATTGCGCTCCCGCTCATGGCGGTTCGCCGCCCTATCCGCATGCGCGGATACGCGGCAGAGCGCAAACGCCAAGAGTATGATCGCCGCAATGCCTAAACAAACGATAAAAGCCAGCAGCATATTTTCACCCCCCGCTTTCAGTCTATCCGTTTTCGCGCCGTCCTATTGCCGGACGGCGCTTTTTTTAACTCGCAGGAAATTGCATAAAGGCTGCCCGCTTTTTAACGCGAAGCGATCGGGCGCTCCGAAACGGCCGCTTTTACCCGGCATGCGCTTTCTTCTCCTCATTTTGAAAGTATTCTGTTTTCAAAATTCAAAATATCGTTTTAATTCGCTTGATTTTTCCGTTTCGTGCATGTATAATGAATCCATCTTTGCATATGGCGAATGAGGAGGCCGTCCTATGAACCGCGATGAACTGGAAAAACGAAATGTCGGCGAAAACTTGGATACCCTGATGAACCTCGATCCCCGCGGCTACG
Source organism: uncultured Eubacteriales bacterium (assembly GCA_900542445.1). Classification (GTDB taxonomy): domain Bacteria; phylum Bacillota; class Clostridia; order Christensenellales; family Aristaeellaceae; genus Ventricola. Next base: position 61,257 of record UQNN01000009.1, read on the forward strand.
GCGTGTGCCGCATTCTCTACGCCGGAAGCCGAAAGGCCACGGGCGAGCCGCTGACCATGCACGCCGCGCAGACGCTCGTGGACGCCGTGAAGCCCGGCGATCTGGTCTATATTCTGACGGGCTTTGTGCTTCTGCCGCATAAGGTGCCGGAGATGGACGGCATGGTTTCCTCCATGCTGCTGGCCCGCGCGCTCGTGCTGGCTTTTGACGCCAAGCCGATCATCGTCTGCCCGGCAGACTGCGTGCAGGCCGTCAAAAACTGCGCCGCCGTCGTCGGCCTGCATATCTATGAGGACATTGCCGCCGTGCGCGAACTGCCCATGAGCATGGGCGTGGTCAGCTTCACCAAAGACGCGAGCCACGCCGCCGCAGCAGCCGACGCGCTGCTGGCGCAGGGCATGCCCGCCGCCGTCGTCTCCATCGAAGCGCCGGGCGCAAACGACGCAGGCGTTTACCACAATGCGGGCGGCATGGACGTCTCCGTTCTGGAAGCCAAAACCGATGCGCTCTGGGCCAAACTGCGCGAACTGGGCGTACCGAGTGTAGCCATCGGCGACCTCGGCAACGAAATCGGCATGGGCAAAATCGCCGACCACATTCGTTCCTTTGTGCCCTTCACCGCGCACGGCGAATGCAGCTGCGGCTGCAAGGGCGGCATTCTGGCGCAGAGCACGGCGGACAGCATCATCACCGCGACCTGCTCCGACTGGGGCTGTTACGGCCTGATGGCCGCGCTGGCCTATCTGCTGCGCAACATCGACATTCTCCACACCGAAGAGATGGAAGCCGAGGTCATGCGCGCCGCCTCCCGCAGCGGTCTGATCGATATGACGGGTTCGCTGTTGCCCGGCATCGACGGCTTCAACCTGAAAATGAACGTTTCCATCCTCAGCCTGATGCGCCAGTGTACCGATTATGCGCTTCGCTACTCCCATCGTTCCGACCGCTGGTTTGGCCCGGTTCTGGAAAAGCACTTTTTTGAGTAAGGACGTGACACTATGGATTTGCGCCCCGTCGGCGTGAACGGCATTCTGGCCGTGCTCGGCGACTCCATTTCCGAACAGACCGGCGCGCAGGTTGCCGCGCTTCGGGAAGCGATTGCCGACGCGCATATCAGCAGCGTGGAAGAAACCATCCCCGCTTATGCTTCGCTGCTCGTCAAATATGATCCGTTTCTGACCGATTACGCCGCGCTGTGCGACCGTCTGCGCGCGCTGGAAAAGCGGCTTTCCGTTTCCGCGGTTCAGACGGGCAAAATCGTCGAAATCCCCGTCTGTTACGGCGGAGTATACGGCGAGGATCTGCCTTTTGTCGCCAAACACGCGGGGCTGAGTGAAAAAGAGGTCGTCGCGCTGCACAGCGCTCAGCCCTACCGCATTTATATGCTCGGTTTTCTGCCGGGATTCCCGTATTTGGGCGGGCTGAACGAGCGGCTGCACACACCGCGTCTGTCCACCCCGCGCACCAAAATCCCGGCGGGCAGCGTGGGGATCGGCGGCAAACAGACGGGCATCTATCCGATGGAATCCCCCGGCGGCTGGCAGCTCATCGGTCGAACGCCGCTGACGCTCTTTGCGCCGGGCGAACCCCTGCCCTATGCGGCGGGCGACCGCATCCGGTTTGTGCCCATTGATGAAGATGAATTTGCACGTATCCGCAAAGGCGAGGAGGCGAAACGCCATGACGCTTAACATCGTTTCGCCCGGCCCGCTGACCACCGTTCAGGATTTCGGCCGCTTCGGCCATCAGGCGGAGGGCTATCCGGAGTGCGGCGCATGCGACAAATACGCGCTGGCGCTGGCCAATCTGCTCTGCGGCAATGGCGAGTGCCCGCACATGGCAGGGCTTGAATACACGCTGGCCGGGCCGACCCTCCGTGCGGATGATTATACGCTCGTTGCGCTGACGGGCGGCGCAGTCGAGCCGAAGGTCAACGGAAAACGCGTAAACATGTTCGAGCCGCTTCTGCTCGCCCCCGGCGATACGCTGGAAATCGGCATGCTCGTCTCCGGCCTGCGCGGCTATCTGGCCGTGTTCGGCGGGTTTGACATCCACCCCGTGCTCGGCAGCCGCTCCACCGATCTCAAATGCCATATCGGCGGGTTAAACGGCCGCGCGCTCAAGGCGGGCGACGTTCTGCCCGTTCTGCGCGCGTTTGAACTGCCGCAGGAACGCTTTCGGCCGCTCCAAAAGCGCGTGCAGGCAGCCGCGCTGGAAGACTGGGCGTTGACCACGCTGACCCCTCACGGCTTCATCGGCGCGCAGAAATTCCCGCTGCTGCGCGTCGTGCTCGGCCCGCAGGATGAGATGTTCACCGAAAAGGGGCTGTTTGATTTCAAATCCGCGCTCTACACCGTCACGCAGGATTCCAACCGCATGGCCGCCAAGCTCAACGGCGCGGCGATCGAGGCCAGGGCGGGCGTGGACATCCTCTCGGACGGCATCGTGGAAGGCTCGGTACAGATTTCCGCAAACGGTCAGCCGATTGTGATGCTCACCGATCACCAGAGCACGGGCGGCTATGCGAAAATCGCGACGGTCATTCCGTGCGACATTCCCACGCTGGCACAGGTTCGCCCCGGCCAGCTCGTCGGCTTCCGCGTCGTGACGGTGGAAGAGGGTACAGCCGCCTGCAAAAAAGAAAAAGATAAATGGGCTTATCTCAAGGAGAAGATCGACCATGACTGATTATTCATCCGCCAGCCCGAAAGCTGTGCGCGAACTCATTCGCGAAGGCAAAATCGCCACGCCGACCACAGGCATGTGCGACGGTTATGCGCAGGGCAACCTCGTCGTGCTTCCCAAAGAACTGGCGTGGGATTTTCTGCTGTTCTGCCAGCGCAACCCGAAGTCCTGTCCGCTGCTGGAAGTCGCGGACGCGGGCAGCCGCACCTTTCCCATCTTCGGCGCAGGGAGCGACATTGCGCGCGACATTCCGAAATACCGCGTCTATGAAAACGGCGTGATGACAGGCGAATATACGGACGTATCGGCGTTTTTTGACGATCCAAGCCGCGAGCTGGTCAGCTTTTTAATCGGTTGCAGCTTTTCGTTTGAAAGCGCGCTGCTGGAGGCGGGCGTTCCCGTCCGCCAGATTGAAGAGGGCGTGAACGTGCCGATGTACAACACGAACATCTCCTGTGCGCCGGCCGGCGTGTTTTCGGGCAACATGGTCGTGAGCATGCGGCCGATTCCGCACGCGCTCGTGCCCGCCGCCGTCGCCATCACGGCGCAGATGCCGCGCGTCCACGGCATGCCGATTCAGATCGGCTATCCGGAGGCCATCGGCATTCACGATCTTGCGCACCCGGATTACGGCGACGCGGTCACGATCCGCGAGGGCGAAGTGCCGGTCTTCTGGCCGTGCGGCGTAACCCCGCAGGCGGTCGTCATGCACTCCAAGCCGCCGTTTGTCATCACGCATGCGCCGGGGCACATGTTCATCACGGACGTGAAAAACGCCGTCTTGAAGCTGTAACGGGAAACGGGAAAAGACGATGGGCTGCCGCCCATACCCGCTTGGGGACAAGTCCCCAAACCCCTTCTTCGCTTCGCGGCGGTTTAAATCGATATTTTCATGCGTTATTGCGATGCAATAACGCAAATGGGAGGTGCAGGAACCTCAGGTTCCTGCCGGGGGTTGGGGCAGCGCCCCAAAGAAAGGTTTATACGTATGATTTCTGTTGACTTGAACTGTGACCTCGGCGAAAGCTTCGGCGCATATACCATCGGCATGGATGAGGCCGTCATCCCGCTGATTACCTCCGCCAACGTCGCCTGCGGCTACCACGCGGGCGATCCGCTCGTGATGGCGAAAACCGTCTCGCGCTGCCGCGAGGCCGGCGTGCATATCGGCGCGCACCCCGGTTTCCCCGATCTGATGGGCTTTGGCCGCCGCAGCATGAACGTCTCTCCCGCCGAAGCGAAAGCCTACATTCAATATCAGCTCGGCGCGCTGGAAGCTTTCTGCCGTGCCGCGGGCCTGCAGATGCACCACGTCAAGCCGCACGGCGCGCTCTACAACATGGCGGCAAAGGATGAAAAGCTGGCGCGCGCCATCGTCGAGGGCATCTGCGAAGTGGACGACCGTCTCACCCTTTTGGCGCTCAGCGGAAGCGAAATGCTGCTTGCCGCCGAAAAGGCGGGACTGCGCGCCGCCAGCGAGGTCTTCGCTGACCGCGGCTATCAGGCTGACGGCACGCTTGTGCCCCGAAGCAAGCCCGGCGCAATGATTACCGATGAAACGCAGGCCATCGAGCGCGTCGTGCGCATGGTCACGGAGGGCGTTGTCACCGCCGTGGACGGCACGGACGTTCCCCTCCGCGCGGATTCCATCTGCGTTCATGGCGACGGCGAAAAGGCGCTGCTTTTCGTGCAGAAAATCCGCGCCGCGCTGGAAGCAAAGGGCGTTGCGCTGAAGGCGCTGTAATCTTCTATCCAATCAGCCCCGCAGTCGGCTTTCGCCGAATCTGCGGGGCTGTTCTTTATCCGATTTTCTTTGGTCTGAACGTTTCTCCGTCAAACGCCCATATTTCTTCAAAACCGCATGCTCTGAGCAGTGCCTGGGCCTGCCCGAACGCGCAATCCACGGTATCGGTGCTGTGCGAATCGGAGGAAATGGTCACGCGGGCGCTGCGCCTTTTAAGCTGCTCCAACGCCCAACAGGACGGATACGGCGCGGTTCGCCAGCCGCGGCTGATGGCGCCGGTATTCACCTCGAAGATTTTGCCCGCCGAAACGAGCGCATCCATCGCGTCAAGCGCCGCCGCTCGATAGCGCGGGCTTGTTTCGTCAAAGAAGCGTTCCCTTTCGTCAAACTTGGTCAGCAGGTCAAAATGCCCGACGATCTGCGCGCGCGGCTCGTCGGCAACGCGTTTGAGCTGGCCGAAATAGCATTCCGCCGCGGCGTCGCTGTCGCCGTCAAAATGTTCCGCCAGAAAACAGCGCGTCGTCTCCGGGCTGTCGTCCACGGTGGGATAAGCCTCCGGATCATCCCCCACGGGCAGGAAATGCGCCGAACCGATGGCGTAATCAAAGGGTTCGAGCCAGCCTGCATCGCTGAGCACATCCCATTCCACGCTCGCATACACGGCAATCTGTCCGGCATATTTCGCTTTGAGCCGCCGCATTTCATACAGAAACGGCGCGACGTTCTCCGCCTTTGCCGCCCAGCCGTTCGCAAACGGAAGCGGGCTGTGGATGCTGATGCCCGCCGAATCCATTCCCGCCGCCAGACAGGCGCGGATCATTTCTTCCGGCGTATTTTTACCGTCGCAAAAAACGCTGTGCGCGTGCAGATTCTGCACCATCAATACCACATCCAGTTCTTGAACCAGTTCATCCGCGCCAGCCACTCGCGGGAGACCTCCAGCCCCGACGCATAGGGATAGAACGCGATAAACAGCGCCACGGCGGCCACGCCGAGCACAAGCATCAGCGCATGACTGAGCTTTTTGTTATGCCGTTCCAGATAGCGCAGCCCCTGCGCCGTCGCCAGAATGATAAACGGCACGCTGGCGAAGTAGTGATAGATAAACGTCAGGCGGCTGACCAGCACCCACGGCAGATACGCCGACAGGAAGCCCACCGCAATGACCGGCATCGCGCGGTCGTATGCGTCGTCCCGTCCGCGTGTGACGCGCAGCATCGGCAGGGCGTTGCGATATGCGCTGTACCCCAGCACAAAGAGGATGGCGACAAGGCCCGTCCACCATACCGCCGGATTGCCGAACGCCATGATTGTGCTCGCCTTGCCCATTGCCGGGAAAGCCGCGCTGTAATACCACATCGGCTTGATGATCAGCGGCCACTCGTACCACGGCGAAGAGAAGTAATGCGTCGCAACGAGGTTCTTGTGATACTCGAACATCGTCACCTGCGCGTTCCAAATGCGCTCAAACGTCTTGAGGTTCAGCTTCACCTCGCCGTAAGCGCTCAGATACGGAATATAGCTCAGGCAATAGATCGCCAGCGGCACAATTACGAAGAAGATCACGCACGCCGCCAGCGTCGCCGCGCCGTTTTGCACAAAACTGTCCGCCGCGCGCGCAAAGGCCGGATCTTCGTTCCGATACCGTTTCGCATAGACGCTCTGTTTATATAGCGTGATGAACCGCGAGAAGAAGAGCACCGCCAGCCCCACCGCGCCGTAACAGCCAATCCACTTGCTGGCGATCGCCAGCCCCATGAACACGCCGGAGAAGAACAGCGGCACGAGCGTTTTCCAAAGCTTCTGGTGATAAAAGCTCATCTGCATCCAGCGCGCCATGAACAGGAACATCACCATCATGAACAGCACCGGGAAGGAATCGATCGTCGCGATGCGCGTCTGCGTGAAGTGCATGCAGTCCGCCGTCAGCAGCAGGGCGCTCAGCGCCGCCCAGCGCGTGCGTTTCATCAGCTGCATCGCCAGCAGATAAATCGCCGGAATCATCAGGATGCCCGTCACCGTGCCCGCAAACCGCCAGGCAAACGGCGTCATGCCCATCAGGTCGATGCACCAGCTCATGAAGACCTTGCCCAGCGGCGGGTGCGTCGTTTCGTAGGTATACAGGCTGTGCGCATGTTCGTAACCCGTGCGCGCATGGTAGATTTCGTCAAAATACATGCTGTTTTCATACGTCGGCTTTTCGGGCACGGTGTCCTGCTCATCGATCAGCGTGTTCGGGTCGGCCGCGCGCCCCTCGATTGCGCCGCTCGACGTGATGGAAACCACGGGAATCACCCTGCCGTTTCCGTCAGCCGCCGCAACCTCCCAGAGCGCCGAGCCTGCGCCGTCAAACGTCAGGCGGATATAGCGCCCGTTGAGCGTCAGCATGCCGCCCGAAGCGCCTGCCACCACGCCGTCCGCGTTATAGGTGGGTTCGCGCAGCGCCAGCCACTTGAAGCACTCGCCGCGGTCAAAGAACGCGCCGATTTCCTCGGTGTAAGTCTCGCCATCCACAGAAGTCGAAACCGTGAACTGCGTATCGGAGATGCCGCCGTAATAATACAGGTGGAAATCCTCCTGATTCTCACCGAGATCAAGCACCACCGTTTCGCCCGCCGCTGTGGAGACATAGCCCGTCTGCGGCGCTTTCGTCGCGCCCAGGTGGTAAAACGCCACAGCGCCGTATACCAGCGTCAGCACGCCCATGATTGCAAAATCCCGCTTTTTCAGGTGCATGCGGTAATCCTGCGGATGCAGCAGCTCGTCGCGCTCGCGCTTTTCCGCCGCGCAGATCGTTTTTTCGCCGCTCTCCTTCGCCATATGAACGGGCTTGGCTCTGCGCCCCGGCAGGGTCAGCGGCTGAGCGCCCAGCGACAGGCGAACCGCCGTAAAGGCCGTCAGCCCCGCAGCTGCCAGCTGCACCGCGCCCAGCACATAACCCAGCCACGTGTTCGGCGCAATCAGATAGTCATAGGCCAGCACCACGCCAATGTTCACCGCCGAAGCCGCCGAAGCCAGCACGCCGGAAACCAGCAGACGGATATCCCCCGTCTCCACATACGCGAAGAAGAGCAGCGCCAGCGCAGGCAGAATGTAGCGCTCGTGCATCTTGGTCGTCAGCGCGAAAAGCAGCTGCATCGTCAGCGCGGCGGCAAGGAACAGATGGCTTCTGCCTTTTCCCATGAAATAAACCGCCATGCCCGCCGCGAAAGAGAGCACCATCAATACCAGACCAATTTGGCCGTAGGTAATCCCACCGATGAGCGCCATGGACTCATCCACCCAGTTGCCACCCAGCAGGAACATCAGGTTGCCCGTCGAAAGCGTCGCGTGCGGATAGCCGGAGAGCGTCGCCGCATATTTATCCACCAGCCACGTGAAGATATTTTCGCCCCATGCAAACGGAAGCACAACGGCCAGCGTCACCGCCACGCCGCCCAGCAGGCCGAAGCCGACAGATTTGCCGCGCTTCTCGTTCAGCCGTGTTTCCTTGAGCAGCGCAGCCACGCCCAGCGGCGCAAGCAGGCCTGCCTGCGGCTTGGCCAGCACCGCAAGCGCGAAAATCGGGATGGCGATATGCCATTTGCCCGCCTGCGCTTCAAGCAGCATCAGCACCAGCAGCAACGCCAGCACGGAATCGATCTGCCCCCAGCAGCTCGAAGTCACGATGAACGCAGGATTCAGCGCCAGCAGCGCAGCCACGCCCAGCGCCGTACCCTCGCCCAGCCTCTTTTTGGCAAACGCAAAGCAGACCGCCGCCAGCGCGAGATCGCAGGCAATCGGCGCAAGCTTCATCCATCCCTGGAAGGCCATGCTTCCCGTGCCGAGACCAAGCAGCCGCCCCAGCAGGCCAAACAGCCACAGCACCAGCATATAGGCCGGCGGATAATCGCAGAAATAGCCTGCTTCATAGAAATTCGACGGGCCGCCCGCGGCCATCTTGCCTGCCCATGCGCCAAAACAGCCCATGTCCACGCCGTATCCCTCAACCGTGAACGCCAGCAATACGCGAATCGCCAGCGCACCCAGCAGCACAGCCAGCAAACCCGCGCGCGCATTCAGCCTTTGATTCATCAGGCCGCGAACCAGCGCCGCCGCCAGCGCCAGATAGACGACTGCCGCGCCGATGAGCAGCGGGATGCTCATGTCCCTGGCCGTTTTGGGTTCGCTCGTGTCGGTCTTTTTGCTCGGCGCGGGCGTGGCCAGATCGAGCACCGTCTCGCCGACAGGCACGGTTTCAACCTGCTCAAGGCGCACATCGGTGAACCACGCCTTGCCCGTGTTCTCCGAGCCATACCCGCCCAGACGCACCATGACCGTGACTTCCTTCTGCCCCTTGCCCGTGCGGCCGTAGAGAGTCAGCGTCTCCCACTGGCCATCCGTGTCGTGCAGATCGCGGCTTGTGCCGTAAATGCCGGAGAAAGACACGTTCGCGCCCTTCGTCCCTTCGCCGCATCCCTCGGCCATCACGCGCGCGGTCAGCTTGTAGGTCGTGTTCTCGCGGACGGCAACCGCCTGCTCAAAGCGCGCGTCGTTGCTCGCGGCATTTTCCACCAGCGCGGCGGTTGTGCCGTCCGCAAGCGTCACCGCTTCCAGATAGGACGCGCCCGCGCTCGTCACCCACATGCCGGTCTCCCAGCCCTTGGGCTGTCCGTCTTCCAAAATCGAAAAATCGCCGTTTGCAATCAGGTTGCCCGTCTGCGGCACAGCATCCTTTGCGCTGCCGGAAGACAGCGTAAACGAGACTGCCGCGATGACGAGCAGCGCGAACAAAACGACGATCCAAGGTTTCTTTTTCATCTCATGAGCCTCCGGGATAAGTCAAAACATAGGCCCCCGATAGGGGAACGCGTCCTTGATATGCGTCAGCTTTGCGCCGCGGATTTCGATGACGTCAAAGCGGGCCTGCCGCTCCGTCAGATTGTTTTTCGCCATATAGAGCAGCGCGCCTTTGCATATTCTCTTTTGTTTGGCCGACGTCACAGCCTCGCGCCCGTAAGACGCGCTGCCCGTCCTCATCTTGACCTCGATAAAGACGATCACCCGCCCGTCCTGCGCAATCAGATCGATCTCCGCACCGGGAAATACCGCATTTCGCGCAAGGATTTGGTAGCCTCGCTCCACAAGGTACTGCTCTGCGCGGACTTCGCCGAGTACGCCTGTACCATTTGAATCCATATACACTCCATCAGGCTGTTTTGTGTCTTCGGTTCCAAATACAAACCGCTTCATTTTATTTTTCATGGATTGCATAGCCATCCATGATGAGGAAGGTGCGGGAAACTCAGTCCCCTTCCCCCTCAACCCTCGACAAAATGCCCGATGAACGAGCGGCGGTGAATCGGCGCCGGGCCGTATTGCTTCAGCGCGGCAATGTGCTCCGCCGTGCCGTATCCCTTGTTCTTCGCCAAACCGTATTGCGGATACTGCGCGTCCAACTCGCGCATGATGCGGTCCCGCGTCACCTTCGCCAAAATGGAGGCCGCCGCAATCGAATAGCATAGCGCGTCGCCGTGCACCAGCCCGCGCACTTCGCCCGGCACATCCAGCTTTGTAATCGCGTCCACCAGAAATAAATCGCAGGGCGCGTCCTTCGCCGCAAGCGCCATCGCGTTCTTCGTCGCATTCAAAATGTTCACCCGGTCGATCTCCTCCGGCGACGCGAGAATCACCTTCGCATAGACCGCGGTTTCCATAATCTGATCATAGAGCGCTTCGCGGCGCTTTTCCGTCAGCTTTTTGCTGTCGTCCACATATAAAAGCAGCGGTTCGGGCGGCATCACAACGCACGCCGCCGCAACCGGGCCGCACAGCGGCCCGCGCCCCGCTTCGTCAATGCCCGCGAAGGCGCGCCCCGTCGCCCAAATGGCTTTATCCGTCTGCGTGATTTCTTCCAAACGGGCGTTCCAATCCTTTTTCACGGCTGCGCCTCCGTATTCTGCGGCTTCGCAGGCGCTTTTTGCAGCGTGATGCGTCCCAGCTTGCCCGCGCGGAATTCATCCAGAATGACTGCCGCACCACGGTCCGTGTCGCATACGCCGCCGGGAAGCAGCCAGCCACGCCCGCGGCATGCCTCCTCCAGCAGCGGCACGCCGCGCAGGGTGTGATCCTTGAGCTTGAAGCGGGTTGCCAGCGCGTCGGCATGATCCTCCATCAGGCGTTCCATCAGGCGGATGGCGAGCATCTGCTGATCCATGATGTTATCGTTAATCGTGCCGACGAACGCCAAGGCGCGCGCGTCCTGCTGGTCGCTGAGATTCGGCCAGAGCAGGCCGGGGGTATCCAGCAATTCCAGATACGGCGTAATGCGCACCCACTGGTTGCTGCGGGTCACGCCGGGACGATCGCCCGTTCGCGCGATGGCCGCGCCGTTGATTCGGTTCGTGAACGTGGATTTACCGACGTTCGGCACGCCGACGATCATCACGCGCACGGTTTTTTTCACGCCCTTCGCGGCCATTTTGGCCACCGCGTCGGCGCTGGCCTTTTCAATGCGGGCGACGATATCCTTCGCCTTGCCGCGGATGCTGTCAAAGCTCATGCAGTCGATGCCCTGCGCGCGGAAATAACCGAGCCAGGCGCGGGTTTCGCGCTCTTCCGCAAGATCGGCCTTACCGAGCACAAGCAGATGACGCTTATTTTTGATCATATCGGCCAAATCCGGATTCCGGCTGGCGCGGGGAATGCGCGCGTCGCAAAGCTCGACGACCACATCGACGCGGCTGAGCTGGTCGGCAAGCGCGCGCTTGGCCCGTGCCATATGGCCGGGATACCAGTTAATCTTTTTTTCATCGGCGCGGAGCATCACGTCTTCGTTCATAGTACCTCCTTGGGGCTACCGCCCCAAACCCTGTCTGAGGGACAAGTCCCTCAGACTCCCCTCTTCGCTTCGCGCCTGTCCAATTTCTTTTGGCGCGTATAATTATAGAAAAAGACCGTCGGACGCAACGTCCGGCGGTCTTAACAGCACAATTACTTCTCCTTAATCTTGGCGGCCTTGCCGGACAGATTACGCAGATAGTAGAGCTTCGCACGACGGACTTTGCCGCGACGGAGCACCGTAATCTTATCAAGACGCGGGGAATGCAGCGGGAAGGTACGCTCCACGCCAATGCCGTAGGAAACACGGCGGAGGGTGAAGGTCTCACGAATGCTGCCGTTGCGCTTCGCGATGCAGATGCCCTCGAAGGCCTGCAGGCGCTCGCGATCGCCCTCAACAACCTTAACCATGACACGCAGGGTATCGCCCACGTTGAACTTGGGAAGGTCTTTCTTGAGCTGCTCGCTCTCAATTGCACGGATGATTTCGCTCATCGGTCAGTTTCTCCTTTCGTCAGGCGTTCATGCGTAACGCGACTTTGTTCGCAGCGGAGCGCCCGTTCATACAAAGAAGATTATAACACGGTCAGTCTCTGTTTTGCAAGAGAAATTTTCGTTTTCGGCAAAGAAATCCGGTTTTTCTGCGCGTCACATGGCCTCCATGGCCGCCTGTACGAGCCGCAGCGCGTCTTTGGGCGCGCACTCGCCGCCGAGCACGGCTTCAACTGCTTCGCACATCAGCCTGCGCAGCGTCATCCCCTTCTGCGTCGCGTCGATTTCGGGCAGCCAGACCGCGTCGTCCTGCCAGATGCCGCGGTCGCCAAGCGCCATCTGCGTCTGTGCATCCTCATGCCAAAAAGCAATCGCCCGCATAGCCAATTCGCGTTTGGCATTGTCCGTTCCTGCGGCAACGCATGCGCCCGTCAGCTCAAACGAACGGATGACAAAACCCGTAGACGACGGATATGGCATTTCGACGATTTCAACGCCGTTTTTCTCCAGCTCGCGGGCATACAGCCTGCTGTATGCTGACTGCCAATCCATGAAGATGGCCGTCTCCCCGTTCAAAAAATGCGTCAGCGCCTCATCCCGGCTCTCCACTCTGGCAATCAGCCCGCCTTTCACGCGGTCTTGCAGCCATTCCAGCGCTGCGCGCACGTTGACGTGCTCCGCCTGCGCACATTCGCCTTTTTCATCCAGCCATGCGCCGCCGTATAGCGCTTGCAGCATCGCTTCGAGCGCGCCGCTGTTTTCCGGCTCGGCAGGCCAAATTTCCAGCGCAGGATGGTCTGCCAGCGCAAATTCTTCCAAAATCTGATCAAACTCCATCGGATACCAGAGCGGGTGTTCGATGGGATTGGTCATGCTGTCCAACCGTCGTTTTTCCATCAGCCGCCGATTGACCGCCATCTGCCGATGGCGCGCGACAAGGGGCAGCATGAACAGCGATTCATCCTGCACACATGCGCCAAGCACTTGTTCGTCGATGCGGTCGGCATCCGTCACCCGCCCGTCCAGTGCGGCAAAAAGTCCGTCGCTCACCCATAAATTCGCTTCGCCCGGTGCGCAGACGACGATTTCCGGTACGTCGTCCGCGAGAATCAGCGCGCGAAGATCGCTTTCTTCGTCTTCGGCCTGTCGGCAATTCCACTGGGCCTGCGGAAACGCCCGCCGTGTCAGCTCCATCAGCCGTTCGGCTGTCTCTCGTTCCATCGCATTCGCCGTGAAATACACATCCATCTGCACCTGAGCCAGCGCCCCTGTGCCCGCCATCATGCCGCCTATCGCCAGCAGAATCGCCGCTAAGACCTTTTTCACACGCATCCCCTCCCCCGTCGTCATGCTTCATATATACACATGACAGGGAGAAAAAAGAACGGCGGCGCTTTCGCGCCGCCGCATATGAGCGATTCAATTACTCAGCGGGGATGAAGTCCGGGAGTTCGCCAGTGGAGACGACGATGCCGGAGATGTAGCCGAAGCCGCAAGCGTCAGCATCCGCGTTGGAGCCCAGACGGTTGGTGCCATGCACGCCGCCGGTGACTTCGCCAGCCGCGTAGAGGCCGTCGATCGGCTGACCGTAGATGTCGATAACGCGGGTCATGGTGTCGATGACCAGGCCGCCCATGGTGTGGTGGACGGACGGGAACTGCGGCAGCGCGTAGTACGGGCCATCCTCGATCTTGACCATGGTGGAAGCCATGACCTTGCCGAAGTCGAGATCCTCGCCATTGTCGATGTAGCCATTGTGCTTCTCGATGGTCGCCTTCAGGTTCTCGCCGGTGACGGTCGGATACTGGCCCTTCACTTCGAAGCCGTTGATCTTCTCAGCCAGCTCGTCGAGGGTATCCGCCTTCAGGATACGGCCGTCAGCGATGCCCGCTTCGATTTCTTCCGGACGGACATAGCCAGCAACGACCGGCTCGGTGAAGATGGCGTAGGTGGAAACGAAACCGGTGTTGACGGCAGCGTTCGCGCAAACGTCGCGGCGGTCGCCTTCGTTGACGTAACGATTGCCGTTGTAGTCAACATAGATGACGCCGTAGGACGGGCCGGTGAACGGCCACACCGCGTACTTATCCAGGACGCCGGTGTTCGGGTCAGCCCACGGATAACGCTGGATGTTGCTCATCTGGGTGGTATTCGCGCCGATCGCCTGCGCAAGGTAGATGCCTTCGCCGGTGGACGCGGCCTTGATGTTGGTGGTCGGCAGATCCGCGGTCAGGTACGGAACCTGGGTCTCGCGCATCTCGACGTTGGAGGAGAAGCCGCCGGTCGCCATGATGACGCCCTTCTTGGCCTCGATGGTCTTGTAGCCGTCAGCAGTCGCGACACGGATACCGACAACGCGGTTCGCTTCGTCGCGGGTGCGGTAGATCTCAACCAGCTTGGTTTCCAGCTCGATGGTCGCGCTGGTTTCCTTCAGCATCTTGAGCTGCAGGTTGGTGATGTCAGAACCGACCTGGTTCTCGGTGACGTAGGTGCGGTAGCCGTAGTGTCCGCCCGGACGAGCCAGCGTATCGCGGATCTGGAGGCCGTTGTCCAGCAGCAGATCAAAGTAGACCGGGGAAGCGTAAACCATCTCGCGCACCAGCGCTGGGTTGCTCATGTTGTCGCCGCCCTTGATGGTGTCTTCGATGTGCTTCTCGGCGGTGTCCGGCTCAAGGCCCAGCTTCTGCTGGAGCTCGGCGGCACGCTCGGAGGTGTAAGCGGCGTACTGGCCGCCGTTGATGGCGCTGTTGCCGCCGGTGGTGGAGAGCTTCTCAACCAGCACGACGCTGCTGCCAGCCTTCTCCGCAGAGTAAGCCGCCGCAAGGCCCGCGAAACCGCCGCCGACGACGACGACATCATAGCTCTCGTCCCACTGCTCCGGCACTTCGACGGAGCCCATGGTCGGGAAGTAATCCGGCGCGGCAGATTCTTTCGCCTCAACCGGCTTCTTGAAATCTTCAACGTTCGCGCCGGCTTCGGTCAGGGCCGCTTCGACGGCCTTGAGGATGCCTTCGGAAGTACGGGTCGCGCCGCTGACCGTATCAACCGCCAGGGACTGCGCTTCCAGAATCGCGGCGGGCATCTTTTCCAGCGCCGGCCAGCCGGGAGCGGTTTCGTTGTAAGCCGTAACCTTGATGTCCTCGATCTTGTCTTCGGACACGGTGACGTCAACCGTCAGGCCATCATACATGCCGCGGGTGACCTCGGTGTAGGTGCCGGGCTTCATGCCTTCGGCCATCGCGGCCGTGAAGCAGGAAGAAGCCAGCAGGCAGACGCTTGCAAGAGAGGCGATCCATTTCTTGTTCATTCTTCTTTTTTCTCCTTTCCTACGTTTCGCACGTTCGGAATTTCCTTGACATCATTGTACACGATTTTATACGTTTGAACACTCGAAAGGAGGAAACGAACCATTCGAAAAACAGAAATTTAACGAATCATCTGACGTCTTGTTCTTTCATCCCGCTGCAAAGTCAAAAATAGATTGGAGGGCGAAATTCACCGGCAGGCACGGGCAGCCGTTCATTTTTCCTATATATAAGAAAAAGCGCCGTTTCGGATCGGGATGCTCTGCCTTCCGATCTGAAACGACTTCTTTCTGTCGGGCTTCTTTATGCCTTCCCCTCCGGCCTTGTGATACACCCAGTCGTGTCTTTTTTGACACGCTCGTCGGCGTATACCGCGCTGCTCCGTGCCAGCGCGCGGGCGGTGGGTTTGAGCGTTTCATAATTTTTATAGACCATGTTCTCCCATGCCCAAATGGGTTCTTCGTCCATGTCCAGCTTCACCAGCCCGTAGGCGTCGTGATAGTGCTGCGCGGCGCAGTGCGGCGCGAGCGTCATCGCGCCCTCTTTGCGCACCTGCTCCACAACCAGCTGCACGCCGCCCAAAAACGTCGTCTTCCCCAAATGCACGCCCATCTTCGCCAGCATCGGCAGAAATTCGCTGACAAAGCAGCAGGTATCGTGTGGATACATGAACTGCATGCCCTCCAGCGCGTCGTATTTCAGCCCCTTCTTCTGCGCCAGCGGGTGATCCCACGAGACCATCATATACACCGGCTCGCGATACAGCGGCACGACCCTCAGCCCGCTGACCGCGCCGGGGCGCGTCGTATAAAAGAAGCCGATATCCAGCATATCCGACCGGATCAGCGCCGGAACGCCCGCGTTGTGCGTCATCATCATGTTCAGCCGCGTTTCCCCGTGCGCCGTATGAAACTGTTCAAACAGCGGAATCAGGCTGTTGCCGATGTTGATTTCGCATCCGCCGACGGTGATGCTGCCCTCCAGCTTTTCCGCCGGACAAACGCTGTCCAGCGCCAGATAATAGTGTTCCACCATGCGGTTGGCATGCACCAGAAACGCTTCGCCCTGCGGGGTGAGCGCCATCTGGCGGCCCGTTTTGCGGAAAAGCGGCGCGCCGACCTCCTGTTCGAGCATCTGAATATGCTTAAACAGCGTGCTGGGGGCGTATTGCAGCTGTTCCGCCGCCTTTTGATAGTTAAGCGTCTGGGAAAGCGTGATCATGGTCAAAAGCTGCTTGGTATCCATGGCTGTCCTGTCCTTTTGCATTCGTTAAGAATCTATCTATATTCTACCCTCCCTTGCTCTAAAATGCAACCATAAAGTGCCGAAAGGTCATCCCTCTTTCCATAAGCAAAAACGAGTACGCATTTTTTTGCGTGCTCGTTTTATGTTTCATTTACTTTTTACGCTTGAGCATGAAACCGGCCGCAGCGGAAACCGCCAGCACCGCGCTCCAAAGCAGAACGGGGCTTTCGTCGCCTGTCTTCGGCAGGTTTTCCGCGCTGGGGAGCTTTTCCCACTCCGCCGTGAGCGTCATATCTTCCGTGACGGTGATCGTTTCGCCCGCGTGGTACATCTTCTCGCCGTCCTTCCAGCCGACGAAGGTATAGCCGGTTCGCGGTTCTTCGCCAAGCGTCACATTTTGGCCGTAAGCCGCCGTTTCCGTCCGCGTTTTGCCGTTCAGCAGAACGTATGTGACCGTGAACGACCGGGTATCCCAAACAGCCGTGAGCGTCTTGTCCTCCGTGACGGTGATCGTTTCGCCCGCGTGGTACATCTTCTCGCCGTCCTTCCAGCCGACGAAGGTATAGCCGGTTCGCGGTTCTTCGCCAAGCGTCAGCTTTTGGCCGTAAGCCACCGTTTCCGTCCGCGTTTTGCCGTCCAGCAGGACGTATGTAACCGTGAACGTCCGGGCTTCCCAAACAGCCGTGAGCGTCATATCTTCCGTGACGGTGATGTTGACTTTTCCGTCAGCTCCGGCCGGATAGCTGTTCCCCTTCTCGTCCTTCCAGCCCGTGAAAAGATGCCCTTCCTTTGTGGGCGCTTCGAGGGTGACGGTCTTGCCCTTTTGCACCGTTTGGCTGCCGCTTCCGCCTACGCCGCCGTTCGCGTCGATTTCGATGCGCACCAGCGCGCTGGGGAGCTTTTTCCACTCCGCCGTGAGCGTCATATCTTCCGTGACGGTGATGTTGACTTTTCCGTCAGCTCCGGCCGGATAGCTGTTCCCCTTCTCGTCCTTCCAGCCCGTGAAAAGATGCCCTTCCTTTGTGGGCGCTTCGAGGGTGACGGTCTTGCCCTTTTGCACCGTTTGGCTGCCGCTTCCGCCTACGCCGCCGTTCACGTCGATTTCGATGCGCACCAGGATTGTTTTATACGAAGCGACGAGCGACAATCCGCCTGTCAGCTCCCCGCTTACATCCACCCCTACGCCGTTTTCAGAGGGCGTATATCGCGGGTTGTCGTCCTTATACCAGCCGTCGATTTCTATGCCGCTGTCGCGATAGGTCGCGTTCATGTTCGTGGCGTTGGGCAGTTTGATTGTAGAACTATCATTAAGCAGAAAAATATCCGCGCCTTGTCCGCCTGCCGTATTGTTGTAAATCCGGTTTGATCCGGCGGAAACATCCATCGACCCATTTTCCAACTTAATACCGCCGCCGACACCGCCGGTTGCATACGCTTCATTGCCAATAACCGTCCAGTTTGTTATTGGTTTTTCAAACGTTGTTTTGCCGACCAGCGCCACACCGCCGCCATGTGCTGCTTTGTTGTTTTCGATTCTGCCGCCGGTGATTTTGATGGTTGAATGATTTGCATATAAACCGCCGCCATTACCTGTATCTGACGTAATACATCCGCTGATTATGCCGCCGCTGATTCTGACGGTTGAACGATCCACAAACAAACCGCCGCCCGCACCTACCGTACATCCGCTGATTGTGCCGCCGCTGATTTCGATGGTTGAGGAATTTTTTGCATACAAACCGCCGCCCCATACTCCCTTGCATCCGCTGATTGTGCCGCCGCTGATGTTGATGGTTGAATTGTCCGCATACAAACCGCCGCCATTATCTGCCGGTGCCTCACATTCGCTGATTGTGCCGCCGCTGATGGTGATGGTTGAAGAATTTTTTGCATACAAACCGCCGCCCGCATCTGCCTTACATCCGCTGATTGTGCCGCCGCTGATGGTGATGGTTGAATTGTCCGCATACAAACCGCCGCCATTATTTATCGATGCCTCACATTTGCTGATTGTGCCGCCCTCCATGATAAATTTTGAGTTGTCATGAACAAGGATGACGCCGTCTCCATATACCTCACAATCTTCAATCTTGCCGCCCAGCATACGGACTGTTGCCCCCGAATCAGCAATTACTGCGCGGCAACACTTTTTAATTACGCCGCCATACATATTAAAAACTGACTTCGAACCCATAATCACTATGCAGGCGTTGCCCATAGACTTCCTATTTTGCAGCGTCACATTCTCGTACATATTCGCGGTTGCCCCTTCTGATACAGTTACAAAGGCCGCCTGTATTTCTGCATCTCCATCTCCTTCAATCGTCAGCTTTTTGTCGTAACCTTTCGCGCCCAAATTCAGGACAGTCTTTTCTCCTGTTACCGTAATTCCTGCGTTCGAACCATTCATGGAAATCTTACGATCTTCGTCTTTGCTCTTGATGGTCGTGCTGCGTTTCAATGTATGGTTGCCTGTCAAGGTGATATCCGCACACAATTCGATCACGTTTTCATCATCAACGCCGGATGCGTTAATATTTTTAACCACATCGGCAAAATGAGTATCAGCCGTGACCATATGCGTAATCGTCTCCGCCATAGCGTGCGGCGCCGCCAGCGCCAGCATACAGACCACTATGCCCAGTGCCTTCCAAATCTTCCCGTTCACAGCTCTCCGCCTTTCCTTCGGTTCATTGTTTTCCTATATACAGCCGACAAAATAGATACAAACATCATAGCATATCGACATTCTTTTTTCAATCCGTTTTATTCGGTTCTTCGCGAATCCGAAATTCTGCAAAATTTCTGATAACGGGTGCAATGATCATCATGCAAAAAAACGCCCTCCCGTTTTTTCGGGAAAGCGCCGCGTATTCGCTTTTACAGCATACTCGCCAGAAACGCCTTGAGCCGTTCGGTCTTCGGCGCGCCGAGCACTTCTTCGGGATTGCCGTGTTCGCAGATTACGCCCTGATCCATAAACACCACTTCGCTGGCGACCGCGCGGGCGAAGCCCATCTCGTGGGTAACGACCAGCATCGTCAGCCCCTCCTGCGCGAGATTCTGCATGACAGAGAGCACCTCGCCGACCATCTCCGGGTCAAGCGCGCTCGTCGGCTCGTCAAAGAGGATGACTTCGGGGTCCATCGCCAGCGCGCGGGCAATGGCGACGCGCTGCTTTTGTCCGCCGGAAAGCTGGCGCGGTTTGGCGTTGATATACGCGTCCATGCCGACTTTTTGGAGATACTTCATCGCGTTTTCGACGCTCTCTTCGCGGGTGCGGTGGAGCACCTTCATCTGTCCGGTGACGCAGTTATTCAGCACATCCATATTGCCGAACAGGTTGAACTGCTGAAAGACCATGCCGACTTTGGCGTGGTAGCGCGGCATGTTGACCGCGCCGGAGAGGATATCCTCGCCGTGGTAAAGGATTTGTCCCTCGTCAGGCGTTTCCAGCAGGTTAATGCAGCGCAGCAGCGTCGATTTGCCCGAACCGGAAGAGCCGATGATGCAGGTCACTTCGCCCTTGTTGGCGGCAAAATCCACGCCCTTGAGCACTTCATGGTCGCCAAAAGCTTTCTTGATGCCCTTAACCTCAATCACGCGTTCCATCTCTTGACGGCCTCCTTTTCGTTTTCGACGGATACCTTGATATCCGCACGGCTGTCGCTCTGCGAACCGTGGATGACGTAGTTATCCGGGCCGTCCATCTTCTTTTCCACCGCGCGCAGAATGCGGCTGACGGTCAGCGTCAGGATGAGGTAAATCACCGCGATGATGAAATACACCTCGAAGTAGCGGTAATACGTGCCCGCAGCGCTCTTCGCCTGGAAAAACAGTTCGGAAACGGAGATGACGTTCAGCACGCTGGAATCCTTGATGTTGACGATCAACTCGTTGCCGACGGACGGGAGGATGTTGCGGATGGCCTGTGGCAGAACAACCGTCGTCATGGTCTGCCAATGGGTCATGCCGATGGCATGCGCGGCCTCAAACTGGCCCTTATCGACGGAGACGATGCCGCCGCGGATGATTTCGGCCATATACGCGCCTGTATTGATGGAGATGATGAAGACAGCCGCAAAGGTCGTATCCATGAACACGCCCGCATACTGCGCGCCGTAATAAATGACAACGGCCTGCACAATCATCGGCGTGCCGCGGAATACCTGAATATAGACGTTCATCAGCATATGCACGAACCGAAGCAGGCCGCGCTTGACGATCACGCCCGCATTCGAGCCGGCCTTTTTCTTTTCCGGCAGCGCGATGGTGCGAATGATGGCCACGAGCAGGCCGAGCACGAAGCCCAGCGCCGTGCCTGTCAGCGCGATGAGCAGGGTCATGCCCGTTCCGCGCAGGAACAGCATGCCGTATTTTTGCAGCAAAAAGGCCACCCAGCCAAAGAAAGATGTTGAAGCGTTCGGCATTTTTTTCTCCTTATATGGGGTCACGTCGGGGCGCCGCCCCGAACCCCCGGCAGGGAACTGAGTTCCCTGCACCTTCCACTTGCCATCTGCTTCGCAGATGGTTTATTTTAATGAAGATATTTCTTTTTTCTGTTTATCGCGCAGCGATAAACAGAGTGGGAAATCCAAGAACCTCAGGTTCTTGGCGGAGTTTGGGGCAGCGCCCCAACGGATCTCCCCCACGGTGCGCAAAAAGGCTGTCGGCCTGACCGACAGTCCTTTGCGTCAACCTCTTACTCGCTCAGCGGCTGAGCCAGCACAACCGCATCCATGATGTCGTTGCGCTCTTCAGCGGAAATACCCGCGAGAATCTCGTT
This sequence comes from uncultured Eubacteriales bacterium, assembly GCA_900542445.1. Taxonomy (GTDB): domain Bacteria; phylum Bacillota; class Clostridia; order Christensenellales; family Aristaeellaceae; genus Ventricola. The sequence continues at coordinate 82,333 of UQNN01000009.1, forward strand.
GATCTGCTCCTTCAGCTCGCTGCCCTGGCGCACGCCGACGGCAATCTGCGCGTCATCCGGAGAAACGGTGAAGCCCTGACCCTCGTCGAAGGTGACATAAGTCAAATCCGGGTTCGCGGAAGTCGCGGACACCGCGCCGGGGCGGTCGGCCACATAGCCGTCAATCGCGCCGGAAGAAACGGCAACGATCATCGTCGGGAAGGTCTCCATCGCGGGCATCTTTACCGCGCCCTCGATCTGGTCGATCATGTCGTAGTGGAACGTGCTCATCTGTCCGGTGATCTTCGCGCCCGCCAGATCGGCCAGGCTCTTGGCGGAAGCAAACGCGCTGTCCTTGCGGACGACGACGGTCAGCTCCGTGTCATAGTAGGAATCCGTGAAATCAATGGTCATCTTGCGCTCGGCGGTCGGGCTCATGCCGGCGATGATCACATCGATGTTGCCGGAGAGCAGCGCCGGGGTCAGGCCGTCCCACTCGGTCTTGACAATTTCAAGATCCATGCCAAGCTTATCCGCGATGATCTTCGCGATGCGCACATCGTAACCATCCGCATAACCGCCCGCCGCGATCGCCACGGCGTTTTCGCTCGCGTCGCTCTGCGTCCAGTTATACGGCGCGTAGTTGCACTCCATGCCCACGCGCAGGGTCTCGCAAACGCCCGCCGCCGCGAGCAGAACCATTGCCATCGTCATGGCCAGAACCAGCATCTTCTTCATTTTCGTATCCTCTCCGACCTCATGGAGTCTGTCAACTGGGTTTCCTTTGGAATGGGCTTATCTTACACCCATTCGGCCTTCAAGTCAACAAAATTACAATAATCCGTCTTTTATTTTGTATTTTTTACAAATCGCATGGCATCAATAGCGAAATCTATCGTCAAAAAAACGGAAGGGGCTCTTTACCCCTCCCGCTGCATCACCCGCACCACATAATCCACAAATTCGCTCTCTGCGGCGGAGAGCGCCGCCCCGCGCAGAACGGCCATATTGAAATTGATGGTCAGATCAAGATCGCGCACGGGGCGCGTGACCAGCTTTTCCTCCTTCATCGTCTTGGGCGGCAGGCAGAAGGACACATAGTTCGCCTTGGCTACCAGCTCGAGAGCCTGCCCCCATGCGCCGCCATCCAACATAATCTGCGGCGCGCAGCCCGCCGCCGCGCACTGGCGTTCCAGACTGCCGATGACATGGGGTGTGCTGTTGAGCAGCACCAACCGATAGGGCGCGAAATCCGCCATGCAAAGCTCCTGTTTTCGAGCAAGCGGATGCTTTTCGGAAAGCAGCGCAACCTGCGTCGACTCGCGGTGAAAGACAACCTCCAGCGCCGGATCGTTCACCGCGCCGAAAACCAGCGCGATGGCCGATTTGCCGCTGGCCACGCGCGCATAGCATCCTTCGATCGTATCGTTGCGCGTACACAGGTTGATTTTGGGATGACTCAGCACAAACCGGGAAAGAAAATTCGCTGGGAAAAAGCTGAGCAGCCCCCACGTCATGCAGACCTCGGCCTGCGCGTCGCGGTCGCAGGCGGCTTTGACCACCTCCGCGCGAATCGTCTCGGTCTGGCGCAGATAGGCCGGGGCCATCTGTTCCAGCGCGCGTCCGGCAGGGCTCAGGCAAACGCCCGTCCGCTGGCGCACGAAGAGCGGAGCGCCCAGCTCGTCTTCAAGCTTATCCATGCTTTTAACCAAGCCCGGCACGGAAATGAACAGTTTTTTGGCTGCGGAGGTAAAGCTTCCCGTCCGCGCGATTTCAAGAAAAAAACGAATCTGTTTCGCGTCCATACATTCTCCGCACACATCAGCGTAACCCGCTGCCTTTTAACAGACAGCGGGTTACGGTTATTGTCTTGTTTCGTCAGCAGGTTTTCACTTTCCTGCTCATTTCTCAGGAGGTCTTGTGGGAGAACGCGGTCATGAGGCCGCCGGTGATCGCCTGACTGTCGATCGTCGCGCCGGAAATCGCATCCACGCCCATGCTCTGGGTGTCGATGATGTTCTTGGCGAACTCGGCGAACTGCTCGTCGGTCATGAACATGTTTTCCTTGCCCTCGCCGATCTTCATATCCACCAGCTTCTTATCCTTGATGGTGAAAATAACCTCGTACGGGTCATGCAGACCGGTGACAAACACGGAGTAGTCGCCATCCTCGGCCTCAGCCCACGGCGCAGCCGCTTCGCCGCCCGCAGAGGACTTGAGTTCCGCGCGGCCGCCGAGCATCGTATCGATGGCGGCGCGGCCGGAGCAGATGGCCTCGTGCAGGTATGTGCCGTTCTGATACAGGTTGCAGACCAGGCTGCCCAGCTCGCCCGCGGAATACAGGCCCTCGATGGGCTGGTTGTCCCAGGTCAGCACCTGACCCTTGATGTTGCGCCTCGCGCCGCCGGAGCACGCCGGCATCGCCGGGAACTCTTCGATGGCGTAGAACGGCGCCTTCTGAATCTTGGCCATCGTGGTGATGTCGCGGCCGAAATCGGCGTCCTCGCCCGCATCGACCATCGCGTTGTAATGCTCGACCTCGGCGCGCAGCGCTTCGGGATCGCGGCCCAGCTTTTCGGCCAGCTCTTCGATGGTATCGGCCTTGACAATCCAGCCCTTTTCGATTTCGACGCTGTTGTCGTCCGACCAGTGATACGGATTGCGGCAGGTCACCGGCCAGCCGATCCACGCATTGACGATCGGCTGCGCCTTGCAGCAATCGTCGTCAAAGATCATGTGGACAGGCTGAGAGCGATAGATCGGCACATCGACATACTGGCCGTGGCTGTAATACTTCATGTGCTGGCGCTGATAGGAATCGGCCTCGTTGTAGTAACGGGTGCTGTCCGCCGCGACTTCCATCCACCCGCCGTGCTTCATGTAGAACTGACGGATGAAGCAGGTCTCGTAATCCGGCACCTTGATGCCGTGGAAGTAGCCGCAGGACATGGTGTGGTTATCCATGTGCCAGAGCTGCGCGCCGATGGCCATTTCCATCTTCACGCCGTCGCCCGTGACATACGGAGAGCCCGCGTTGTAAATCGTGTCGCCGCCGTTGAAGTCGCGATACATCTGCATGTCGCCTTCATAGCCGCCGGTCGCCAGCAGAACGCCCTTTTTCGCCTTGACATAGATGACCGTGCCGTCCGGCTTCTTCACGCCGACGCCCTCGACGCGCTTGGTGATGGAATCCTGCACGAGGCAGACCACCTGATGGCTGTAATTCGGCTTCGCGCCGCGATACTCAGCCGCCGCGGCAAAACCGTTCCAGCAGCCGCCGTTTTCAAACGGAACGCCGCCGTCCTTCTTGCGGAAGTGACCCGTCGCGCCGACGAAATCCGCGCCTTCCAGCTTCGGGAATTCGACCAGCAGGGTGCCCCAGCGCAGCGCGCCGCCGCCGGAATAACCGACTTCGTAGCCCACCGGCTCCAGCGCGCCCTGAATCCACTCCAGGTCGGTCGCAAACTCGTTGGTCAGCCAGTTGAAATCCTCTTCCGGAATGACCTGCGGCTTGTTCAGGTTGCGCATATAGGTGCGGAACGTCTCGATGTCGTCCTTCTGCACGAAGATGACGCACTGGCCGGATGCAATCGCCTGGCCGCCCGCGTTCTCTTCGTCGGACTTGTCATAGATCACAACGTCCACATTCGGATCGATTTCCACGGCCTCGATATACGCCGCCGTGCCCGCCATGCCGTAACCGGCGATGACGATGTCGTGTTCCTCGTCCCACTTCACATTCTGAGACGCGAGCACCCAGTTGCTGGAATTTTTGTATTCCGGCTTTTCCTCTTCGGCGGCAGCGTTCATCAGTCCGCTGGCAAACAGGCCGACGCCCGCGGCGCTCATCGCCGCGCCCTTGAGGAAATCCTTACGGGAAATGTTCTTCGCCATTGTCCGTATCCTCCTTTTGAAACTCCATCCAAAGCGGAAATCCATCCTTCCGCTTTTTGATTGTGATGATTATAACACTCTCATTCGTCGTCGGTCAATCTCTTTTTTTAACGTTCCGTTTATGTCTTATAAGCTGAAAGTTTATTTATTTTATTCATTTCAATCATTTTACATTTTTGAATTATACCATCTGCACCAATTTCAGGCCGTTTCGCGCTTGAAAGCGAAAAGCGGACGCACCTGCCGTGCATCCGCTCTGAGCCAAAAGGTTATAGCCGTTTCTTCACAATTTCTTTTTTGTTCATTCAGTTCTCCGTTGCCGCAGTTTCGCCCGCAATGCGGCCAAACGTCAGCGCATCGGAGACGGCATTGCCGCCCAGTCGGTTGGAGCCGTGCAGGCCGCCGGTCGTCTCGCCCGCGGCATACAGCCCCTTGATGATTTCGCCGTCCGTGTTATACACGTGTGTTTGACCGTCGATTTTCAGACCGCCCATCGTGTGGTGCACGGACGGGGAACGCGGAGAAGCGTAGAAGGGCGCCGTTTCCACCTTCAGGTTCGGGCCGTAAATCGTCCGGCCGAAATCCGGGTCGCTCTGCGCATCCACGTAAGAATTAAATTTATTCACCGTATCCACCAGCACGGCCGGATCCATGCCCAGCTGCTCGGCAAGCTCCTCCAGCGTATCGGCGCGATAGGCCGCGCCCTGCTCCACCGCATAATTCACGACGTCGATGTCGCGCGTGTTCTGCGCGGCCACGCTGTCGCTGATGCAGTAGATCACGCCGCCCTGCGCAAATGCAGCGGCAGCCAGCACATCGCGGCGCTCGTTTTCGTTGACATAGCGCTCGCCCTTCGCGTTGACATACATCGCCGTCGTCGGGCCGACCATGGCGTAGCCAGTGCTGCCGTCCACGGCGCTGGCCAGCGGATAGAGCTGAATCTGATCCAGATCAATCGCTTCCGCGCCGATGGCCTGCGCCATCCAGATGCCGTCGCCGGTGCACGCGGAAGAGCTGGTCGTCTTGATCGTTTCGGGGATATCCGAACGGATTTCGCGCACCTTGTCCAAATCGCCGCCAAAGCCGCCGGTCGCCAGAATGACGCCCTTCGCCGCGTTGACCGTCAGTTTCGTGCCGTCGCTTTTCTCTGCGCGAACGCCGATCACCGCGTTGTTTTCATCGGTCATCAGCTCCGTGCCGCGGGTCTCAAAGAGAATCTGCACACCCTTTTCTTCGGCGGCACGGTGTACCGTTTCGATATAGCCGTAGCCGACGTTCGTGTTGCCGACGACGGAATGCGAACGCTGCCAAAGCGCGCCGACGCACATCGTGACGGTGGGATTGGTCTGCATACCGAGGCTTTCCAGCCACTTGAGCGTGTTCGGCGCTTCGTTGGCATACTCGGCAATCAGGTCGATGTTGCCCAGATAATCGCCGCCGTCATAGGTTTGCAGCGCGTGGAACGTCGGAGAATCAAACAGATACGTGCCGCCCTCCGCCTTGTAAGCATCCCATTCGGTTTGAAGCGTCTGCTGAAGCTGCGCCATCTTTTCGTTGACGGCCTCCTTAGCCAGCATGGCCTCGACGGTCGCCTTCTGCGCTTCGCTCATTTCCAGATTCTTCTGCCGCTCCTGATCGGCGGAATTATACCAGCCGCCGGAACGAAGCGTGTTGCCGCCGACAGCCACCGTCTTTTCCAGCACGATCACGCTCGCGCCCTGCTCACTGGCCGAAACTGCCGCCGCCAGACCCGCGCCGCCCGCGCCGACCACAACAATGTCCGCGCTGAGCACTTCGTCTTCGCCCGCCGTCTTGGCCTCAACCGGCGCCGCCTTGAGCGCTTCCACATCCGCACCCGCTGCGGCGGCCGTCTGTTCAAGCGCAGCCAGAATCGCATTGGAGGTCAGCGTCGCGCCGGAGATCACATCCAGTCCGAGGGACTGATACTTCACATATTCTTCGGGCAGCTGTGCAATCGGCGCATCGCTGATGCCCGGCGTTTCGCTGTGCTCGATCACTTTTGCCGAGACAATCGCGTCCGCGCTGTATTCGGCCTCCACCTTCACAACGCCGTTGCGGCCGCCGCTTTCGCCGACATACGTGCCGGGCGTGTAATTCTGCGCAAACGCCGTGCTGCCCAGCAGCATCATCAGCGAAGCCAGAAGACATGCTGTTTTCTTCATCACAATTCTTTCCTTCCGTTCTCATGTTTCATCCGAAAACGGGAAGGCGCCTTTCCCTCTTTCGGCCTATTACAGCCCGATTGTAGCACAGGATACCCGCCTTCAGCAAGGAGATTGATATGAAAACAACAAATCAGTCCGGCCGTTTTGCGTCGGCATATTCCGTTTCCGCATAAGCTTCGGCCATCCGCGCAAGCGCCTTCATCGGCATGCTGCTCATCGTTTTTCCGTACACGACACACAGATCGAAGCCCGTGATCGCATCCCGGATGGGCACCACGCTCACAGCGTCGCTCGCCACATATTTCACAGTATCGTCGGAAATGGCAATGGCGTCGTACATCTGCGCATGCGCGACAAGCTCTGCCATTTTGCTGCCGTATCCGGCGATTTTCGGTTCAAATCCGAAAGTACGGCAAAGTTCGATGGTCGCCTGCATCAAAATTGGAACCGCGTCCGGCCCGTAAAACACAAACCATTCTTCCCGCAGTTCCTCCATCGCAACGCTCTTTTTTCTGGAAAGCGTATTACTTTTTGGAATAATCGCCATCATTCTGGAATGGTGAAAAACCGAGTAAACGCTTTCCGACACATCGCTCACCTCGGTCTGCGAAACCAGAAAGCAGTCGATCTCCCTGCTTCGGAGCTTGCGCTTCGCTTCTTCATAAGTCACATATTCCGTCCTGATTTTGACGGCAGGATACCGCTTCCGATAGCTTTTCATCAGCCCGGTAATCGCGTTGAGATAGCCATATGTCAGGTATCCGATTCGCAGTTCGCCCGCGAACAGGTTCATTTCGGATGCAATCTCGTCCTTCAGCCCGTCCACCTGAGCGACGATCGTCTTCGCCCGCCGATACAGACACTCGCCGGCGGGCGTCAGCTGAAACTGCGCGCCTCCCCGACTCACAAGTTCTAGATCCATTTCGTTTTCCAGCCATTTAACGCCTTTGCTGATCGAGGGCTGAGAGACAAACAGACGCTTTGCCGCGTTGGAATAGCTCTTTTCTTCGGCCAACGCGACAAAATATCTAAGCTGATGAATCACCAATTTCCACTCCCGACTCTTTGGGGTTGCGAGGTTTCTTTTTCATTTTTGCGGCGCGCCACTCTGGGCCGCCCCTTCGTCATTCGTCCTTCACCCGCACGTTCTCCCGGCCAAACATGTCAAAAACTTTATTCAGGCTGTTTTCCGCCTGCTTTTGGGCTTCCTCCTGCGCGGCAAGGATCGCCTTATCCGATTCCTGCACCGTGCCCTCGATGGCGGCGCGGAATGTGCAGGGGTATCCCGCCGCTTTGGTGAGATAATCCGCAACCTCCGCATTCTTCTCCGCCATGCTCAGCATTTTGACATAGGCGCCGCCCGTCGCCCTGGGATAAACCACGGTAAACAGCCCGTTATCGCCGGAAACCAGCCGTCCGAATTTGAGCATGCCGAAAAGCTGAGGCTTCTGCTTGGCCTGCCGCATCGCGTCCTGCCAAATGCGCTCGGCGTCTGCCGCAGGGCCTTGCGGCGCTTCCTTCGCGATCTCCGGCGCTTCCGTTTGAGCGGCCGGCGCATCGATCGGCGCGGCCTTGGCGCTTTTTGGGGTCGGCGCGGCTGTCACCACGCCCTCGCGCAGTTTGCGTTCCAGCTCGTCCACGCGGGCGACGAGCGCTTCCACCTGCAAGCTTTCTTCCGGCGCGCACGCGCGAAGGGCGGCGGTTTCCAGCGCGAAGCGCGGCTGGGCTGCCCATTTCATATCCGTTTCGCTTGCCAGAAAGAGATCGAGCATGCGCATCAGCCGCGTGTGCGACGTGCGCCTGGCCTGCGCGATGTACTCCGCCGCGTCCTCGCGCGTGACCTCTAACAGGCTGCTGAGCTGCACCTCATCGCAGATGTCCGCCAGCATCAGCGCGCGCAGATGAGCGCTCACGTCGCGCACAAACACCTGTACCTCGCGCCCCTTGCGCATCATTTCGTCAATCAGCGCCAGCGCGCCCGCCGCGTCCGAGTCGATCAGCTTATCCGCAAAAGCAAACAGAAAACTCTTGTCCGCCGCGCCGAGCACACGCAGCACAAGCTCCTCCGTCAGCCCGCCGTCTTCTTCCTGTGCGTAGGAAAGGCACATGTCCATGATCGACCACGCGTCGCGCATGCCGCCTTCCGCCGCGCGGGCAATGCGCGCAAGCGCCGCGTCTTCGGCCTGAATCTGCCCCTCCTCCAGCGCGACATGCAGCCGCTCGATGATCTGGTGCGCCGGAATGCGGCCGAAATCAAACCGCTGGCAGCGGGAGAGGATCGTTGCCGGGAGTTTCTGCGGCTCGGTTGTCGCCAAAATAAACACGACATAGGCGGGCGGCTCTTCCAGCGTCTTGAGCAGCGCGTTGAACGCGCCCTGGGAAAGCATGTGTACCTCGTCAATGATATACACACGGTAGCGCCCCGTCTGCGGCGGATACTTCACCTTTTCGCGCAGATCGCGGATCTCATCCACGCCGTTGTTGCTGGCCGCGTCGATTTCCAGAATATCGAGGCTGTTTTCCTCCGCCAGCGCCTTGCAGGTGGGGCACACGCCGCAGGGATCGCCGTTTTCCGGATGCTCACAGTTGACCGCGCGGGCAAATACCTTCGCCGTCGAGGTTTTGCCCGTGCCGCGCGTGCCGCAGAACAGATACGCATGCGCGATACGTCCGCTCATAATCTGGCTGCGCAGCGTTTTGATGACCGCCTCCTGACCTACAAAATCCTCAAACCGCGCCGGACGATAGCGGCGGTACAGCGCCTGATAGCCCATCTTTCTGCCTCCACAGTCAAATCAAGAATATAAAAATAGGATATCACAAAAAGAAAAACTTTACAACCGTCTGCCAAGGGTGTACAATAGGCGGCGCTTCATATTCATTTGCCTTTCCACCGTCCGCAGACGGCGGAAGGGCGATCATCTACGGAGGATATTTTCCATGGCTGTTTCCGGCATCATTTTCCAAATGATCACGCTGTTCATCATGATGTTTGCGGGCTATCTTGCCGCCCGCGCCGGGTTGATTTCGCCGAGTTTTCGGCGCGGTCTTTCCTCGCTGGTGCTGAGCACGGCATTCCCCTGCTGCATCGTCTCGTCCGTGCTGCAAAGCGGCGGCGCGCCGGGCGACATGGTCGTCGCCCTGGGCGTAAGCGTCGCGTTCTTCGCGCTGCTGATTGCGCTGGCCGCCGTGCTCGTGTGCATCGTGCCCACGCCCAAACCGGAGCGCAGTCTTGACCAGCTGATGCTCGTGTTTACCAACCTCGCGTTCATGGGCATTCCGATCATTCAGGCGTTCTACGGCGCGCAGGGCGTGGCGATGCTCTCCATGTTCCTGCTGGTATTCAACTTTCTTGTCTTCACCTACGGCGTGATGCTGGTCAGCGGCAACGGCAGCATCAACCTCAGGCAGCTCGTCAATCCCGGCGTGGTTTCCGCGCTGATCGCGCTGCTCTTCGGCCTGACCGGCTGGCGGCTTCCCTCCCCGGTGGAAAGCGCGCTGTCCTCCATCGGCTCCATCAATACGCCGATGGCCATGATGGTCATCGGTTCCTCGCTGGCGCACAGCGATATCCGCGCCGCATTCTCCAACCCCCGCCTGTATCGCGTGAGCCTGCTGCGCCTGATCGTCATGCCGCTGGTCTTTATCGGCCTCGCGCTCGTCGTTCCGATCAACCGCATGCTTGCGGGCATCTGCGTGATCGTCGCCGCCATGCCGATTGCCGGAAATTGCAGCATGCTTTCCGATATCTATACGCCGGAGGATATGACCGCTTCTCACGCGACCATCGTTTCCACCCTGCTCAGCGGCGTGACCCTGCCGCTGCTCGTCGCCGCGATGAATATGGTGGGGCTGGGATAATGAAACCCGCTCCATAACTCCATCTTCCAAAAAGCCGCTCGGTTTCACCGCCGGGCGGCTTTCTCTTTTGCCCAAAACCTGCTATAATACATCCATCAATCATCAAAGGAGAGCGATTCCCATGCGCGCATACGAACGTCTGCTCAAATATGTTTCGATCTACACCACTTCCGACCCGAACAGCGCCACCGTCCCCAGCTCCATGCGCCAATACGATTTGGCACGCATCCTCGTGGACGAGTTGAACGCCCTCGGTCTTGAAAACGTCCACGTAGATGAAAACGGCATTGTCTACGGCTGGCTGTCCGCGACGCCTGGCTGCGAAGCCGGGCCCGCGCTCGGCTTCATCGCCCATATGGATACCGCGCCGGACTGCTCCGGCGAAAATGTAAAGCCTCAGATCATCGAGCGCTATGACGGCGGCGACGTCGTTCTGCCCGGCAGCGGCGAAACGCTCAGCCCGGCAGCCTTCCCCGGCCTTCAAAAGCTGGCAGGCATGACGCTCATCACCACGGACGGCACTACCCTGCTCGGCGCGGACGACAAGGCCGGCATCGCGGAGATCATGACCGCGCTGGAAGCCGTCGTCACAAGCAAAGCCCCGCACGGGAAGCTCTGCATCGCTTTCACGCCGGATGAAGAAATCGGCGCGGGCGTGGATCACTTTGACGTCGCCAAGTTCGGCGCAGATTGCGCCTACACGGTGGACGGCGGAGAAGAAGGCGAAATCGCCTACGAGACGTTCAACGCCTGCTCGGCGGATGTGGTTTTCGAGGGATTGAGCGTCCATCCCGGTTCTTCCAAAGACACGATGATCAACGCCGCGCTCGTCGCGATGGAATTCAATGGTCTGCTCCCCGCTTCCGATATTCCGCGGCTGACGGAGGGCTACGAAGGCTTCTTCCACCTGTGCGGCATGAAGGGCGACGTGGAAAACGCCGAGCTGCATTACATCGTGCGCGACCATGACCGCGCGACCTTCGAGGCTCGCAAGAAGATGATGGAGCACGCCGCGAAGGTCATCAACGAAAAATACGGCCGCAAAGTCGTCACCCTCACGCTCAAGGACAGCTATTACAACATGGCCGAAAAGCTGGCCGACCACATGGAGCTGGTCGAAAACGCAAAGCGCGCCTGCGAACAGGCGGGCATGAAGCCGTTTATCGAAGCGGTTCGCGGCGGAACGGACGGCTGCCGCCTTTCCTACATGGGTCTGCCCACGCCAAACCTCTGCACCGGCGGCTTCGCTTTCCACGGCCCGTATGAGCACATCGCGGCCGAGAGCATGGATCGCTGCGCGAAGATGGTCGAGCTTTTGATGCTGGGCGAGTAAGGAAAAGGAAACCGGGTTCCCTTCCCCCTCCATATCCGCTCACTTTGTGAGCCGATGAGAAAAATATTTTTTGAGCATGCTTAAAGCAGTTTAGGCATGCTTTTTATCTGAAAAACATGTCCGTCTCATAGATGCGCGTCCTTTTGTCATGTAAAATTGTTCTTATGCTCATCGGAATCCTGAAAATCTCCAAAATTGAAAAATTCATGAAATTTTCCTCCTTTTGTGTCGTCTTATAAGTATAAGCAACACCAAGGGAGGTTTTTTCATGCCGAACAAACGACGCTTCTTTGCCGCGCTGCTGACTGCGCTGTCGCTTCTTTCTGCTTGGGCCTTAGCAGAGATCGATTTAAAACCGTATGAAATCGAAAGCGACCGTTTCACCCCTGTCGAAATTCTTGCGCCGGATATGTATCTGGTTCTGCAAGACGGCTCTTTGAACGGTGTCAAACAGCCGACGGCACTGGTTCTGCTCGACCACGGGCAAAAGGTATTCGAGCAGCGCCTTCCGGAAGAACCCTCTGACGGCCCTCATACCTTTTACTCACTCTTTGTTGCGGATGAAAAACGTTACGGCTTGAGAATCTTTGACACCAGCACCTATGTTGCTCGCTTCCAACTCTTGGAAAACGGCACGCTGACCCAAGGTTTTTCCATTGAAGGTTATCCTCACTTTGAGCCTCTGCCTGACTGCCTGTGCAGGCTGCATCGGCAGGACGGCATGTGTTTTGTCGAGCGCTTCGATTGGAACGGCATTCTGCTCTCTTCCACGCCCGTTTCCGAAATTGAACCTACGCCCTATTCGGGCTTCACGGTGCTGGATGACAAAAGCATCGCCTATATCGCGTGGGATATCAACGTTTCGCAAGATCAGTACAGGTTATATCATCTGCGCGTCTCCCACGACGGCAAGCTGCTTTCCTCTGTCCCCATTTCCCTGCCGAATGAAGTTTTCTCTCCAATGGGCGCATTTTCGCCCAATGGCGGCATCCTGTCTTATACGGACGCCAAACTCGCAGGGCTTCGTGAACCATATTTCAGCTTTCTTGCCTGTTCGGATACGGACGGCAATCTGCGCTTCACCAAAAGTCTGAAAGCCAAAAATATCAACCTCTCCGTCACTCAAGCCGTTCTGCGAAACGACGGTTCAGCCACGATTTATGGCACTGCTGAACGATCCTCCAAAAAACTTTTCCGCGTATTCAAGCTGGAGCTGGACGCATCCGGTCAGATTCTCTCCCGCGATGTACGTGATTTCACCACCCGCGCAGACTATCAGTACACCGTCAAGCTTGATCCTCTCGGCAACGCATATGTCGTCACAGAAAATGAAAACCGCATTGCTATCGTACCGTTTGAAGATTTGCCCGTGCTTGATGACATCGAATTTATGCTGGAATAAAGGAGGAAGTTTTCATGAAAACAAAGCTTTTCGCGCTGCTGACAGCGCTGTCGCTCGTTTCCGCCCCGGCTTTCGCCGAAATCGATCTGACGCCTTATGAACTGCCCAGCGAATACGGTTCATCCGTTCAGGTCATCTCGCCCGCGCTGACGCTTGTGCTCACCGACAAATCCTATGGCCGCAACAACGAAAACACCCTGCCGACCTCCATCACGCTCTACGACGAAGGAAAAATCGGTCTGCAAATCGAACTGCCGGACTACGCAGCGGACGGCACGCGCCAGCTGTATGATCTTTTTGCCGCCAGCCCCACCCGGTATGGGCTGATTACCTACCAGCCGAACAGCGAAACGATTCGCCCCGTCCGCTTTCAGCTTCTTTTGGGCAACGGTTTGACGAAGGGCATAACTTTGAACAGCAGCCCCGGCTATTACCGCTTTACGTCGGATTGCATTTTAAACCGGCGTTATGACGGCGAAACTCAGTTCGTCGATCAATATTATTTTGAAGGCGATTTGATTTCCAGCACGCCCATTCCGCTGGATTTGTCCGGACCCTATGCCTATACCGTTCTGCCCGACAACACACTCGTTTATGTTCCCGACTGTGAAGACGGCCTCCATTTTCAGCATCTTTCCGCAGACGGAACGCTGCTTTCCGACCTACCCATTCCGCATTCAACCGATGCGATCGTTCCCAAAGTCTATTTTTCGGATGACGGCGGCGTTCTCTGCCAATATCAGGTTGGGGACCCTTATCAATCCTCCGTACTCAACTGTGCAGACGAGCAGAACGCTCTGCTCTGGAGCAAGACGCTCAGCGCGCCCAACGCTATCGTCGCTGTCTCTCAGGTTCAGTTTCTGCCCAATCATGAAACCGTTTTGATGGGTTCGGCATTCGCCAACTCCCGCAAACTGTTCACGATTTTCAAGCTGCACGTCGATGCACAGGGGAATATCCTTTCCCGCGACATACGTGATTTTACGACCCACGCGACCTATCGCTATGATAAGGTGTTGGATACCTTCGGCAATCTTTACGCCGTTACCAGAGACACGGATGCCTACCCCATCGCCGTCGTTCCCTTTGAGGATCTGCCCGCGCATGACGATCCGGGGCTTATATTGGAATAAGCTCAAAAAACAGGGCGTTCCGGCAACCCGGAACACCCTGTTTCTTTATACCTTTTTGGGGGCTTAATACATTTCCTTGACTTCGACGTCCTTGTAGCGCGACATGCCCGTACCGGCCGGAATGAGCTTGCCGATAATGACATTTTCCTTCAGGCCGACGAGCGGATCTTCCTTGCCCTTGATCGCGGCTTCGGTCAGCACGCGCGTCGTCTCCTGGAAGGAGGCGGCGGAGAGGAAGGACTCGGTCGCCAGCGCCGCCTTGGTGATGCCCAGCAGGATACGCTTGGCCACAGCCGGACGGCCGCCGTTCATGATGGTCTTTTCGTTCTCCTTCTCGAAGTGGAAGATATCCACCATCGAGCCGGGCAGCATGCTGGTGTCGCCCGCGTCCTCGACGCGAACCTTGCGCAGCATCTGATGGACGATGACCTCGATGTGCTTGTCGCCGATGCCGACGCCCTGGAGGCGGTAAACCATCAGAACTTCCTTGAGCAGGTGTTCCTGAACGGCCTTCACGCCGAGAATGCGCAGCAGATCGTGCGGGTTGATCTGGCCTTCGGTCAGCTCGTCGCCCGCCACAACGCGGTCGCCTTCCTTCACCTTCAGGCGGCTGCCGTAGGCGATCGGATAGGCTTTCATCGTGCCGTCGTCGCTGGTGATGATCATTTCGCGCTTCTTCTTGTTCTCGCCCAGGGAGATCGTGCCGGAGATCTCGGCCAGCATGGCCTCGCGCTTCGGCTTGCGCGCCTCGAACAGCTCTTCAACGCGCGGAAGGCCCTGCGTGATATCCTTTTCGGAAGCAACGCCGCCGGTATGGAAGGTACGCATCGTCAGCTGCGTGCCCGGTTCGCCGATGGCCTGCGCGGCAACGATGCCGACGGCCTCGCCGATGTTCACATAGCCGCCGTGCGCCAAATCCTGGCCATAGCACTTGACGCACACGCCGGTTTCGTTGCGGCAGGTCAGCACGGAACGGATCTGCACGGCCTTGATGCCGGCCTCCACAATCTTGTTGCCCTGCTCGTAAGAAATCATCTCGTTGCACGCCGTGATGACGCTTCCATCCCGCGGATCGATGACGTCCTCCGCCGCGACGCGGCCAACGATGCGATCCAGAAGCGTTTCGATCGGGTCTTTCTCCGAACCGATGGCGGTCACGGTGATGCCGCGGATCTTCTCGTGGCGGCTGGCGAAGCAGTCGCGCTCGCGGACAATAACCTCCTGGGAAACGTCCACCAGACGGCGGGTCAGATAACCGGAGTCTGCCGTGCGCAGAGCGGTATCGGACAGCGCCTTACGGCTGCCGTGAGAGCTCTGGAAGAATTCCAGAACCGTCAGGCCTTCGCGGAAGTTTGCCTTAACCGGCATTTCCAGCGGGCGGCCGGTCGGGGACGCCATCATGCCGCGCATGCCGGCGAGCTGGGAAACCTGAGAAATGGAACCACGAGCGCCGGAATCCGTCATCATGCGGATCGGGTTGAACTCGTCCATGTGGTCCATGATCTTGCTCTTGACGTCGTCCGTCGTTCTGCTCCAGACCTTGACGACGCGCTCGTAGCGCTCTTCGTCGGTGAGCAGGCCGCGCTTGAACTGCTTTTCAATCGCGCGGACTTCCTTTTCGGAAGCTTCCAGAATCGGCTTCTTCTCCGGCGGCACGATAACGTCGGCCACGGCCACGGTGACAGCGCCGATGGTGGAATACTTGTAGCCCATCGCCTTGACGTTGTCCAGCACGCGGGCAGTCTCCGCCACGCCGTGCTTGCGGAAACACATATCGACGATCTGACCCAGCTGCTTCTTGCCGACCTTCATGTCGATTTCCAGCGCAAACATGTCGTCAAGCGTTTTGCGCCGCTTGAAGCCCATATCCTGCGGCACGTTGCTGTTGAGAATCAGACGGCCCAGGCAGGTGTCGATGCGCTTGTAATACATGTAGTCGCGGTTGCCGCCGGTGATGTGATGCTCCGCCAGATATTCCGCCGTGGGCTCGGTATAATTATCCATACCCGGCGCCCACTTGCGCGCGATACGCACGTTGATGCGGCTCTGGAGGCCGATCTGTCCGCAGAGGTAGGCCATCATGGCCTCGTCCTCATTGGCAAAGCAGCGGCCCTCGCCCTTCGCGCCCGGACGGATGCAGCTCAGGTAGTAGCAGCCGATAACCATATCCTGCGACGGAGAGATGACCGGCTTGCCGTCCTGCGGCTTCAAAATGTTGTTGGCGCACAACATCAGGAAGCGGGCCTCGGCCTGCGCCTCCATGGAGAGCGG
The DNA here is from genome assembly GCA_900542445.1 of uncultured Eubacteriales bacterium. Classification (GTDB taxonomy): domain Bacteria; phylum Bacillota; class Clostridia; order Christensenellales; family Aristaeellaceae; genus Ventricola. The sequence continues at coordinate 98,392 of UQNN01000009.1, forward strand.
CACGTGAACAGCCATCTGGTCGCCGTCGAAGTCCGCGTTAAACGCGGTACAGGCGAGCGGATGCAGCTTCATGGCCTTGCCCTCAACGAGGATCGGCTCAAACGCCTGAATACCCAGGCGGTGCAGCGTCGGGGCACGGTTGAGCAGAACCGGATGCTCCTTGATGACGCTTTCGAGGATATCCCACACGCGGGTTTCGCCGCGGTCCACCATGCGCTTGGCGCTCTTGACGTTGTGAACGATGCCGGTGTTGACCAGCCGCTCCATGACGAACGGCTTGAACAGTTCCAGCGCCATGCCCTTCGGCAGGCCGCACTGATGCAGCTTGAGTTCCGGGCCGACGACGATAACGGAACGGCCGGAGTAGTCAACGCGCTTGCCCAGCAGGTTCTGGCGGAAACGGCCCTGTTTGCCGCGCAGGAAGTCGGAAAGGGACTTGAGCGCGCGGTTGCCGGGACCCGTGACCGGGCGGCCGCGGCGGCCGTTATCGATCAGCGCGTCCACCGCTTCCTGAAGCATGCGCTTCTCGTTGCGGACGATGATGTCCGGCGCGCCCAGTTCCAGCAGGCGCTTGAGGCGGTTGTTGCGGTTGATGACACGGCGATAGAGGTCGTTCAGGTCGGAGGTCGCAAAGCGGCCGCCGTCAAGCTGAACCATCGGGCGCAGATCCGGCGGCATGACCGGGATGACTTCCAGAATCATCCACTCCGGCTTGTTGCCGCTGGAACGGAAGGCCTCGACAACCTCAAGGCGCTTGATGGCCTTGGCGCGCTTCTGGCCTTCGGTCTCTCGCTCGCGCTCCTTTTCGGTCAGCTCGGCGATCTCGGTGCGCAGCTGTTCGCTGAGCTGATCGAGATCGAGCTTCTGAAGCAGTTCGCGGATGGCCTCCGCGCCCATGCCCACGCGAAGCGGGGCCTTGCCCATCGCCACATCGGCGGTGTAGCTCGGCGCGGTGATCTGCTGGCGGTACTCCGTCTCGGTCAAAATGGTGTTCGGGCGCAGCGGGGTGCAGCCGGGATCGAGCACGATGTAAGAGGCGAAATAGAGCACCTTTTCCAGCGCGCGCGGGCTGATGTCAAGCAGCGTGCCCATGCGGCTCGGAATGCCCTTGAAATACCAGATATGGCTGACCGGGGCGGCCAGTTCGATGTGGCCCATGCGCTCGCGGCGAACCTTCGCGCGCGTCACTTCAACGCCGCACTTGTCGCAGACAATGCCCTTGTTGCGCACGCGCTTGTATTTGCCGCAGTTGCACTCCCAGTCCTTGGTCGGGCCAAAGATGCGCTCGCAGTACAGACCGTCGCGCTCCGGCTTGAGGGTGCGGTAGTTAATCGTTTCCGGCTTGCTGACCTCGCCGTGGGACCACGCGCGGATCTGCTCCGGGGAAGCCATGGAAATTTGAATGGAAGACAGGTTTGTCAGTTCCGACAAAGGGGTACACTCCCTTCTCTACTTCTATCAGGCCGCCGCCGCGCCCAAAGCGCGGCGGGGCATTGTTGCGTTCATGTCCCGGAAAAGACAATTACTTGTCATCCAGGTCGTCCAGGGAGATATCCTCGAAGCTGGGCACGTCGTCAAAGTCAAACACGTCGTCGTCGGTGTCGAAGTCGTCTCCGCCCTCGTCGCCTTCGGTGTCGTCCGCGTCGGTATCGGCTTCGTCGTCGCCGGTCGGGAGCGCGGCGCGTTCGCTTTCGCTCTCCTCGTTCTGGCTGCGGTCGTAGCCCTCGTCCTCGTCTTCAAGCTCCTTGATGACGATTTCGTTGTGGTCGCTGTCGAGCACCTTGACATCCAGGCACAGGCTTTCGAGTTCCTTGATGAGCACCTTGAAGGACTCCGGAACGCCCGGCGCGGGGATGTTCTTGCCCTTGACGATGGCCTCGTAGGCCTTCACACGGCCCACGATATCGTCGGACTTGACCGTCAGAATCTCCTGAAGCGTGTTGGCCGCGCCGTAAGCTTCCAGCGCCCAGACTTCCATCTCGCCGAAGCGCTGGCCGCCGAACTGCGCCTTGCCGCCCAGAGGCTGCTGGGTCACGAGGCTGTACGGGCCGGTGGAACGGGCGTGCATCTTATCGTCAACGAGGTGATGCAGCTTGAGGTAGTACATGTAGCCGACGGTAACGGGGTTGTCAAACTGATCGCCCGTGCGGCCGTCGTAGAGGATGGTCTTGCCGTCGCGGCGCTTGCCGCCGGCTTCCAGAGCGTTCTGAATCTGCTCGAAGGACGCGCCGTCAAAGTCAGGCGTGGCCACGCGCCAGCCGAGCGCCTTGGCCGCCATGCCCAGGTGCATCTCCAAAACCTGACCCAGGTTCATACGGGACGGAACGCCCAGCGGGTTCAGCACGATTTGCAGCGGCGTGCCATCCGGCAGGAACGGCATGTCCTCCTGACGCAGCACGCGGGAAACAACGCCCTTGTTGCCGTGACGGCCTGCCATCTTGTCGCCGACGGAAATCTTACGCTTCTGAGCGATGTAGACGCGCACCATGCGGTTGACGCCCGGCGCCAGCTCGGCGTGATCCTTGCGGTCGAACACCTTCACATCGACGATGATGCCTTCCTCGCCGTGCGGCACCTTCAAAGAGGTATCGCGAACCTCGCGGGCCTTCTCGCCGAAGATGGCGCGCAGCAGGCGCTCCTCAGCGGTCAGCTCGGTCTCGCCCTTCGGGGTGACCTTGCCGACGAGGATATCGCCCGGATGCACTTCCGCGCCCACGCGGATGATGCCCTCGGCATCCAGATCGCGCAGCGCGTCGTCGCCGACGTTCGGCAGGTCGCGGGTGATTTCTTCCGCGCCCAGCTTGGTGTCACGCGCTTCGCACTCGTACTTCTCCAGGTGGATGGAGGTGAACACGTCGTTGCGAACCAGCTCTTCGGAGAGCAGAACCGCGTCTTCGTAGTTATAGCCTTCCCACGTCATGAAGCCGATCAGGATGTTGCGGCCCAGCGCGATTTCGCCGTGGTCGGTGGACGGGCCGTCCGCGATCACGTCGCCCTTCTTGATCTTCTCACCGGCGGAGACGATCGGGCGCTGGTTGATGCAGGTGCTCTGGTTGGAGCGCGCGAACTTGATGAGCTTGTAGGTGTGGGTCTCGTGCAGCTCGTCTTCGATGACGATCTGATCGGAAGAAACCTTCTTCACAAAGCCGTCTTCGCGGGCGCGCAGGCACACGCCGGAATCCTTGCCCGCCTTGTATTCGATACCGGTCGCAACGTAAGCGGCTTCCGGGCGAAGCAGCGGCACGGCCTGACGCTGCATGTTCGAGCCCATCAGGGCGCGGTTTGCGTCGTCATGGTCGAGGAACGGAATCATGGCCGTCGCGACAGAAATCACCTGGCGCGGGGAAACGTCGATATAATCCACGCGGCTCGGCTCGACGCTCTGAACGTCGGCGCGCACGCGCGCGGTGATGCGGTCGTTGACGAACGTGCCGTCCGGGTTGAGCGGCTCCTTCGCCTGCGCGATATAGCAGCCGTCCTCTTCGTCCGCCGCGAGATACACGATCTCGTCCAGCACGCGCGGCTTTTCGCCGCTGTGGTCGATCAGGCGGTACGGCGCTTCGATAAAGCCGTATTCGTTGATGCGGGCATAAGTCGCCAGCGAGCCGATCAGACCGATGTTCGGTCCTTCAGGCGTCTCAATCGGGCAGATACGCGCGTAGTGCGAATAGTGAACGTCTCGAACCTCGAAAGACGCACGGTCGCGGTTCAGGCCGCCCGGGCCCAGCGCGGAAAGACGGCGCTTGTGGGTCAGCTCAGCCAGCGGGTTCGGCTGATCCATGAACTGGGACAGCTGGGAAGAACCGAAGAACTCCTTGATCGCGGCGGAAACCGGACGGATGTTGATCAGTTCCTGCGGCTTGACTTCGCTCTGGTTCTGCACGCTCATGCGCTCGCGAACCACGCGCTCCAAACGCGCCAGACCAATGCGGATCTGGTTCTGGAGCAGCTCGCCCACGGAGCGCAGGCGGCGGTTGCCGAGGTGATCGATGTCATCGGTCACGCCCACGCCATACGGCAGGTTCAGCAGATAGCTGATGGAAGCCACGATATCATCGATGAGAATATGCTTCGGCATCAGAGCGGAAAGATTCTCGTGCAGCAGGCGGATCTTGGCCAGCTCGTCCATGCCCTCCTGCTCGGCGGTCTCAAGCAGCTGCTTGAGGGTCGGCAGGTGAACCATCTCGTTGATGCCGGACTTTTCGATTTCTTCCTCGCTCAGCCAGGCAGCCGCGTCCACAAAGTTGTTGCCGATGACGCGAACCACGCGATCCTCCAAACGGAGGTAGATATCGTTCACGCCCGCGTCCTGAATCTTCTTGGCCAGCGGGTCGGTCTTGGCAGCCGGAATGCGCTCGCCCGCTGCAATCAGCACCTCGCCCGTGGCCGGGTCGATGATGTCCTGATCGACGACGTGGCCGCGAATGCGCGCGGCGATCGCCAGCTTCTTGTTATACTTGTAGCGGCCCACGCGCATCATATCATAGCGCTTGGGATCAAAGAAGGTCGCGTGCAGCAGCTTCTCGGCGGAATCGACCGTGCCAACTTCGCCCGGACGCAGGCGGCGATAGATATCCATCAGGCCGCTTTCCTTGCTCTTGACCTCGTTTCCGCTACGGGTGCGGCGCGTGCCGTCGTCGCCGCCGTCGCGCTGCATGGTGGCTTCGAGCTTCTCATCGTTGCCCAGCAGCTGGCGGATCTGCTCGTCGCTGCCATAGCCCAGCGCGCGCAGCAGGCTGGTCACCGGCAGCTTGCGGGCGCGGTCAACACGCACCCAGATCACGTCGTTGGAGTCGATTTCGTACTCCAGCCACGCGCCGCGGCTCGGAATCACCTGCGTGTCGAACAGATGCTTGCCGGCCTTGTCAATGCTCTCGCGATAGTATACGCCGGGGCTGCGCACGAGCTGGCTGACGATGACGCGCTCGCCGCCGTTGATGATGAACGTGCCGTGTTCGGTCATCAGCGGGAAATCGCCCATGAAGACTTCGGATTCCTTCACTTCGCCCGTCTCGTTGTTGGTCAGGCGAACGAGCACCTTGAGCGCCGTCGCGTAGGTCATATCGCGCTCGCGGCATTCTTCCAGCGAATACTTCGGCGTTTTATCCAGCGCGTAATCGACGAACTCCAATTTCAGATTGCCGTTAAAGTCATAAATCGGAGAAACATCGTTGAGGACCTCGCGGAGATCCTCCTTGAGGAAACGCTCGTAAGAATTCTTCTGAACCTCGATCAGGTCGGGCATCTCCACCACTTCGTCAATGGTGGCAAAGCTCTTGCGAACCCGGCCCTTACCCATATTGACGTCGTGAACCCCGACGTACTTCATGATCTCAGCTTCCTCGCGCTCGTCGCGGACGGTAACCATGAATGCCATCACCCCTAACTTGTCTAAACCTGCAAAGGATATATGCGGCAACAGGCAATCGCTTTAAAACTGCCCATTGCCAAACAGCCTAAAGCGTTGTACAATGATATAGGCGGATGCCCAACTCCCAGGCACATCTTTGCCTATTGTGCATACTGATGCAATATAGTATTGTATTCCTTTTTAAAAGGTCTGTCAAGTGTTTCCGGCGATTTTATGCAAATTTCTTCTGATTTGTGTGATTTTTCGCCGGTTTTCTTTTTATTTTGGGCCAAATTCGGCTTATCACATCAGATAAAAGCGGAAGGTGACACGCCGAAGGCGTGACGGAAAGAGTTCATACAAAAAGAGGACTCCCTTTCGGAAGTCCTCTCTGTATGATCGTGTTCGACCGGGTATCACTCAAGGATCTTGGTGACAACG
>UQNN01000010.1 GCA_900542445.1 uncultured Eubacteriales bacterium
AAATCGACTGACCTTTCTTTTTTACCCAACAATATCTTTAATTAAGGGAGACGGGGCGAACCGAACCGGATTATCAGACCCTGACGCGGCTTTCGGAACTGGTGGGGCTGGAATTCGTGCCCCAAGAAGAGACTCAAACCGAGCCGGAGGCCGAGGAGGAAGATCAGGCGCAAAAGCCCGATGAAAAAAAGAAGTTTCGCCTGCGTCCGTGGCTGATGATTCTGGCGGCGGCAGCTCTGTTTGTGCTGGGGATTATCTTTCTGCCGTCCGTCGGCCATGAAAAGGGCGGCTATACGATCGACTGGTTTGAGCAGGAAATGGCGAATGAGCCGGGGCAGGCCTATATCCGCATTTATACCAAGACGGAACTGCCCGTTGCGGTCAAACAGCAGACGGAGGAATCCACGCCGGTTTGGGAATATAATCTCTTTTTCAAGGAAGAAAACGGCGTCGGCGTAACCGTGGATGAGCTGACGCGCGTGCGTTTTTACAAAAAAGGGAAGACGGACATCTATGCGCAGACGACGGATGTTTTCGGCGAGAATAACGGCGGAAAACCCAGCTATATCAGCGGACGGGAATTTCGGCGGCTCACCTACGGCTGTAGGGCGGATTCCAAGAGCGTCGGCGACGGCTGGATGCTTCGCGGAACGGACGATAAGGGCCGGAAGGTTTGTTTCCGGGTGTATATTCCGTTTGAGACCCAATGACATACAAAAAGACGCGACCCGTGCTTTGGCACAGGCCGCGTCTTTTTGAAGAAATGCGTGAGGATTTGAGCTGCTTAATAGGCATACTTCCATTCCGTCGGATACGGCGAAACGGCGGAAACGCCCGTTTTGGAGAATGCTTTTTCAAACTGGGCGTTCAGCTGATCGAGACGGGCGAGCAGGGCTTGCGCGCCATCCGCATCCTTCGGCGTGGGCTTGAAATCGTTCACCTTCTCCTGAGACGAAATGGAGCAGGGGATGATGCGCATATCCGCATTTTCCGCCGTGCCGTCCGGATAGACGCGGAAGCGCTGCTGGAAGATGTAGGTATCCATGTCTTCCGGCTTGGCGTTGCCCGCAAAGGAGAAGTTGCCCAGCGAGTAGCAGATATATTTGCCTTTGTAAAGCTCAATCGGGTTCATGCGGTGGCTGTGATGGCCGATGACCAGATCCGCGCCTGCATCGATGGTCGCGCGTCCCAGAGGCACCTGACGCTCGTTGGGCACGTAGTCCTTTTCATCGCCCCAGTGGTAGGAGACGATGACCAGCGCGCAGCCCGCGTCGCGGAGCGCCTGAATATCGCCTTCGATGAAGGCATAAATGTTTTTGTAGTTGCCGTTGAAGGTCTGATAGGCCAGCATGCCGATTTTGACGCCCGTGCCCGTCGTGAATGTGGACGCGCCGAGATGACCGCTGTACGTGATTCCGGCGGCGGCCAGCGTGTCGCAGGTGTCCTGATATCCGGCTGTGCCGTGATCCATGACGTGGTTATTTTCCAGACTGACGGCCTCCACGCTCGAAGAGGTCAGCACCTGCACATATTCCGGCGGCGCGGCGAAAGAGTAGGTGTTTTTTGTCGCGCTTTTGGTGTTGGTCAGCGTGCCTTCAAAGTTGATGAGCGTCATGTCGTCAGCCTCGAAGATGCTTTTGACATTGGAAAGCGGAAAATCCAGACCCAGCTCTTCCTGTGCGAGCTGTTTATCGAAGATGCTCTTGCCGCTCTTGCGTGTGTCGCCGCCGATGGTTACATCGCCTGTCGCGGAAATCGTGACAATAACGGAGCCGTCATTCTGCACGCGCCAGTCGCTGCCGTCTTCGCGCTGATACCACGCGCGCTCTTCCCACTGTTCGGCTTCTTCAATGTCGCCGAGCTTGGAAAGATCGAGCGATTCGGCAAAGACCGAACCGGGAAGAAGAAGGAAGAAAGCCGCCAAAGCGGCGGTGATGTGTTTCAACATGGTTTAGCTCCTTGTAAAACGAAGTCACTGCTCGTTATCCAGCAGCGCATGGAAACGGGTTTTGTTGGTTTTCCAGCGCACGTCGAGCACGGAGGACGAACCGACGCTTCCGTAGGAATACGTGCCGTCCTGAGGAATCCGGAATTCCACAAAATCCGCGCCGGAGGTCATCAGAGTATAGCCCTGCGAAAGCACACTGAGGATATCCATCGCCGAAAGGCTCATTTTCATGCCGGAAGAAACTTCGTTATACAGCCCGACCAGCTCCAGCAGCGACAGGCTGCGGCACTTGTCAAACAGCTGGGCGACGACTTTCCTCTGCCGCTCGGTTCGGGCGAAGTCGCCGCCGGAACCCGTCGCCCGCGTGCGCATATAGGCCAGCGCGATGCGGCCCGTCATATGGACGAGGCCGGGGCCGTCCGGCATGTTCGGGTCTTTGCCCAAAAGGATGCTGCGGATGGCGAGATATTCGTTCTGATCGATTTCGATATCCACGCCGCCCAGCGCGTCGATCACGGGCTTGACGTTTTCAAAATTGACGAGAATCGCGCCTTCGATTTCGATATCGAGTTCGCGTTCCAGGCAGGAGACGATGCCGTCAAAGCCGTGATTTTTGTAGAGTAGGTTGATCTTGGTCTCGTTGCCGCGCGGGTTGTTGATCTTGCTGTCGCGCAGAATCGAGGTCAGGATGACGCGGTTGTACTTCGTATCCAGCGACACGAGCACGATGGTATCCGTTCGCGCGTCGTCCGTCACCTGATCCGCATAACCATCCTCGCCGAGCATCAGATAATGCTTCACCTGTGTATTGGTTTCGCCGAGCGCCGCCGCGCAGAAAAGCAGGAGCATCGCCAGCGCAAGCCCCAATATCCGTTTTTTCATGCTGTCCTCCGACTGTGGGGAAAAATCTTCTAAAAAATAAAACGAATCGGGCCGGGCTTTTCTTCCCGAACCCGTATATTCTGATTATATCGCAAATTCACCGCTTAGGCAAGGAGCCGCGTCATGTACGGCGGCAGTTGTTCATACACTGATAGCGACAAACGAAGAGACGGACGGCCTTGACGGGAAACGGATGAAGCCGCGCGCCGTATAAAATACTGCATCAATGTGAACCCTGTATCTGCGCAAGAGCGCGGACAATCAGAAGGAGGGGATAGACGGGATGGAGGTCAGCATGCAGGCGGCACGGCCCATACGCGGCCCGCACGGAGGTTGGCGGAAGCAGGAAATCGACGCCTTGCGGCAGAGTATTGAGGCGGCGGAGCAAAGCGGCGAGTCGCTGCGCAGCGTATTTGATCGGATGAGCCGCCAGCTGGGGCGCAAACCCAACAGCATTCGCAATTTTTATTATGCGCAGGTGCGCGCCGAACAGGGGGAGGGCGGCGCGCGGGCGATGCCGTTTGAAACGTTTTCCAAAGAAGAGGTGGAGCGGCTGGTGGAGCAGGTACTCACCGCGAAAGCGCAGGGCGTGAGCGTGCGCGCCTGCGTGCAGCAGCTGGCTGGCGGCGACCGGACGCGGATGCTGCGCTATCAGAACAAATATCGGTCTACGGTGCGGACGCGGCCGGAACTGGTTCGTGGCGTGATGGAGCGCTTAAACGAGCAGGGGCGCGCCTACGTCAGTCCCTACGCCGGAGAAGAAAGCCCGGTCGAGCTGACGCGGCTCAAAACGCGCGCACAGGAGAGCGGCGACGCGCACATCGGTCAGCTGTTTGAATCGTTGGATTATCTGTTGGCCCGTGCGATGACCAGGCCGGAGGGAAACGCCGACGCGCAGCGCAAGGCGGACAGGCTGGGCGCGCGCTGCGACATGCTGCGCATAGCGCTGGACGACGAGCACAAGCGTTTTGAACGTCTGCAAAGCGAAGCGGGCGGCATGATATCGCTCATCAAGGAATACGTCGCCCTGCCGGAAGACGCGCGGCAAACCGGGCTGAACGCATTTTGTGAGCAGGCGGCGCAGAGCCTCAGCCGTGTGGAATGCGCGATGATGGATGCGCCGCAGTAAAACAAGCGCCCATGCCGAGTGAGAAGGCATGGGCGGTTTTATTGACGGAAGCGTTTATTTCTTTTTTCCTTTCCACACGAACGTCCACCCCAGCAGAGCGGCGCTCAGCGCAAAAAAGAGGATGGAGAACCACGAAAGGTTTCCTCCGGCGTGACGACGTGCAGCGTCACGTTCTCTCGGATGGCGTCCTTGATGTTGTGCTTGAGTTCCTCATTGAGCACTTTGCCCTGCTCAACGGTCAGTTCGCCCTTTTTCACCAGCTCGTCCAGAATCCCTTCGGACTTTTCCTTTGTCGCGGCGACCGCGCCGATGCCGGCCAAAATCAGTTTGCGGAGTCCTTCGCTCAGTTGATCCATGATGATTGCTCCTTTCGCCCGCCAAGCGGGAAATCATACGCTTTATATTCGCGAAAAAAAGGGGGATTTCCTTTTTTCAAAAAATGCGGTCAGTAGAAAGCAAAATGCACAAATTTCTCTTGACCGTACACGCGTAAAGCTATATCATAAATCAGTATGGTTTTGATGATGTCGGCTATGACGAAACGCGCGTGATTCGCGAGTTGAAAGACCCGGAAAAGCGCACGATTCCGATTGCCGTCATGACCGCCAATGCGTTTGACGAGGACAAAAAGAAGGCGTTCGCCTTCGGCATGGCCGGCTTTATCGCCAAACCAGTGCTTTTTTCAGCGCGTCGCGACACTTGACGAGCTGCTCGGAAAGCAATAAAATAAGAGAGACTGATAACCCACTTCAAACCGTCTCAGGGAGGAAATTATGACCAATCAGGAAAAGAAGCAGCTCGCGATCGCTGCCTGCCAAATCCGCATGGGCATCATTGAATCGACGCACGGCGCCAAGGCGGGCCATCCGGGCGGAAGCCTGTCTTCCGCAGAGATGTTCGCCTATCTGTATAACAAAGAGCTGCGTATCGATCCCAAACAGCCGAAAAAGGCCGACCGAGATCGTTTCGTGCTCTCCAAGGGCCACACGGCGCCGGGCCTTTACAGCGCGCTGGCCTATCGCGGCTTCTTCCCGGTGAGCGACCTGCCGACGCTGCGCCATGCGGACAGCTATTTGCAGGGCCACCCGAATATGAACCTCGTGCCCGGCGTGGACATGAGCACCGGTTCGCTCGGCCAGGGCGTTTCCTGTGCGGCGGGCATGGCCAAGGGCGCGAAATATCTGGGACAGGATATCAACGTGTATACCCTGCTGGGCGATGGCGAAATCGAGGAAGGCGAAGTCTGGGAAGCATTCATGTTCGCCGCGCATTATAAGCTCGATAACCTGTGCGTCATCATCGATCTCAACGGTTTGCAGATCGACGGTCCGACCGAGAAGGTCATGAACAGCGCGCCGGTCGATGCGAAGATGGAGGCTTTCGGCTTTAACGTCATCACCATCGACGGTCACGATTACGACCAGATTGAAGGCGCGTTTAACGCGTTCCGCGCCTGCACGGGCAAGCCGACGGCCATCCTGATGCACACCACCAAGGGCAAGGGCGTGAAGTATATGGAAAACAACGTCGATTGGCACGGCAAAGCGCCGAACGACGCGGAATATGAAGTGGCCATGAACGAACTGCGTGCCGCGATGGCAGAATTGGAGGCGTGAGCATGAGCGAAGTGAAGAAAATCGCGACCCGTGAGAGCTATGGCAAGGCGCTGGTCGAGCTGGGCGCCGAGCACAGCAACCTCGTCGTGCTGGACGCCGACCTCGCCGCCGCCACCAAAACCGGCATGTTCCGCAAGGCGTTTCCGGATCGCCATTTTGACTGCGGCATTGCGGAGGCGAACATGATCGCCGTCGCCGCGGGTCTGTCTACGATGGGACTTGTGCCGTTTGCGTCGTCCTTCGCGATGTTCGCGGCGGGGCGCGCGTTTGAGCAGGTACGCAATTCCGTCGGCTATCCCCATCTCAATGTGAAAATCGGCGCGACGCACGGCGGTATCTCCGTCGGCGAGGACGGCGCTTCTCACCAGTGCTGCGAGGATTTCGCGCTGATGCGCTCCATCCCCGGCATGGTCGTGCTCTGCCCGGCGGACGATGTGGAAGCTCGCGCGGCGGTGAAGGCGGCCTATGCCTACGACGGCCCGGTGTATCTGCGTTTCGGCCGACTGGCGATCCCGGTTTTCCACGATGAGGAAAACTATCGCTTTGAAATCGGCCGGGGCGAACAGCTGACCGAGGGCAATGACGTGGCGATGATCGCCACCGGCCTGATGGTTAACGAAGCGCTTATCGCGGCCAGGGCGCTGGCGGATGAGGGGATTCACGCGCGCGTCATCAACATCTGCACCATCAAGCCGCTGGATGAAGAAATCGTTGTCAAGGCGGCGAAGGAGTGCGGAAAGGTCATCACCTGCGAAGAGCACAGCATTATCGGCGGTCTGGGCGAGGCTGTCGCGGGCGTGCTCAGCGAAAAATGCCCGACGATGATGCGCCGAATCGGCGTGAACGACGAATTCGGCCATTCCGGCCCGGCATGGGAAGTGTTGCGTCAGTTTGGCCTGTGCGCAGATCACATCGCCGAAGTCGCGCGGGATTTTGTGAAAAAGTAAAACGGCCGCCCTTGACGGACGACCGGGAAAATGCTGTATATAGGCACAGCAGCGGGCTTTCAGGATTGATTAGCCCTGCTTATCAGAGTGATCATGATGGCAGTCATGATCCTCTTTTTTCTTTATTCTCTATGAAATCCGCAATTAAAAACACGGCGGCGTTCTCCCCGGCTTAAAGAGAACGCCGCCGTGTTTTGCATTTACGGGATTATTCCGCCATGGCGCTGTCGGTTTCGACGCAGCGCTGCACATACGCGTGCTTGTTCAAATCGGCGTAACGCGTGTCGTCGGGATCATCGACGATGGAGGGCACGCCTTTGACGGAGGCCAGCATCTTTTGAGGCACATAGCCCAGAATCATCTGTCCGTTGTAGCCGTCCAGCGCGGAATAAGACCAATAGCCCATTTCGCCGCAGAAAAACGGCGGTTGGCGATGGACGCCGACGTCTGACTCGGAGGGCCGGAAGAGTTGACAGAAGATAGCGAAAACCGTATAATATCTTAAAGTGTTATATTCTGCTCTTTAATTGGATAACTGATGGAATTTTATAAAGACAAAGCGGAAAAGTGGGGCGATGCGGCATGCGCGTGGCGCAGGTGATCGGCAAGCTTGCGGCAGCGGGCGTGGAAGCGGTGGTCAATAACTATTATTGTTCCATGAATACGGAACGGATTCAGTTTGATTATTTCATCGACGAGGACTCCGAGCTGGCGCCGCCGCAGGAGATGATCGACCGCGGGGCGCGCTATTTTGTCGTGCCGTCCACCCGGCACGCGGCTGCGCGGGTGCGTGCGCTGACGGCGCTGTTTCGCGAAAATCATTATGCCATTGTGCACGCGCATATGAACACGCTCAACCTGCCGGTGCTGTATGCGGCGTGGCGCGCCGATGTGCCCGTGCGCATCAGCCACAATCACAGCGCGGCTGCGCCGGAGGAAAAGGCGCGGACGCTGCTCAAGCTGATGCTCCGCCCGACGGCGGGATGGTTTGCCACGGACCGGATGGCGTGCGGCGAGCAGGCGGCGGTCTGGATGTTTGGAAAAAAAGCGGTCGAGGCGGGGCGCGTCACGGTGCTGCCCAACGCCATCGACGCAGCCGCATTCGCTTATGATGCGGCGGGGCGCGACAGTCTGCGGCGGCAATGGGGCTTTGACGCGGATATGGTGGTTATCGGCCACGTGGGGCGCTTCATGCCGCAGAAAAATCACGCTTTCCTGCTGGCATGTTTCGCGCAATACCATAAACGCCACGCAAACAGCCGCCTGCTGCTTGTCGGCGGCGGTGAGTTGAAGGAACAGGTTCAGCGGCAGGCGGAAACGCTGGGGATTGGCGGCGCGGTCTGCATGGCCGGCGTTCGCAAGGATATGCGGCAGGTGTACAGCGCGATGGATATCTTTGCGCTTCCCAGCCTCTATGAGGGGCTGCCGATGGTTTGCCTGGAAGCGCAGGCCAACGGTCTGCCCTGCCTGATGTCCGATCGGGTGACGGCGGAAACGGCGGTCACGCCGGAGGCGGCGTTTCTGCCGCTGGATCATGGGCCAGAGCCGTGGTGCGCCGCGTTTGAGCGCGCGGACAGGCAGAAAGACCGCGCCGGGGGCGTGGAGGCCGTGCGCCGCGCGGGGCGCGATGTGCGCCAAACGGGCATACAGCTGGAACGGTTGTATGAGAGGATGACGGCGGGAGGAGCGGACAGATGACCAAACCGTTGATTTCCGTTGTCGTCCCGCTTTACCGTGTGGAAGCGGAGATGCCGCTGTGTGTGGACAGCGTGCTGGCGCAGACCTACGACCGACTGGATGTGATTCTGGTGGACGACGGTTCGCCGGATGGCTGCGGCCGCCTGGCGGAGGATTACGCCCGGCGGGACGCGCGCGTGCGGGCGATTCATCGCGAAAACGGCGGTCTGTCCGCGGCGCGCAACACGGGCACGCTGGCGGCGAAGGGCGACTATATCACCTATGTGGACGGCGACGACTTTCTGCATCCCGTCTGCGTGGAAAGCCTGTACGGGCTGATCGAGCGCTACCGGGCCGATCTGGCTGTCTGCACGATGAAGACTTTTCAGGAAAAGCCGGATGAAGTCATCCGGCAGACAACGGGCCAAACGGCCTGCTTTGAACGCGAAAAGGCCCTGGAGCACATGCTCTATCAGCGGCTTTTCGATACAAGCGCATGCGGCAAATTATACCGCACCGAAGATGCGCGCGGGCAGCTTTTCCCCGTGGGGAGGCTGTTTGAGGATCTGGCGACGGTGTATCGCTTCCTGTGGCGCGCGGAGCGCACAGCATGGGAGAGCGACGCGCTCTACGGCTATCGCACGCGCGGGGACAGCATCATGAATCAGCGCTTCCACGAGGGGCGCTTCGATGAGCTGACCGCGATCGATGAACTATGCGATTTTGTGCGGGAAAACTGTCCGTCCGTGCAGCGCGCGGCGGACTGCCGCCGGTTCAGCTGTCTGTGCCAGACCCTGCTGGCGATTCCGCCGGAGGACGCGCGGTATCGCGGTCGGGCGGAGGCCATCTTTGCGGAGCTGTGCCGGCTGCGCTGGAGGGTTTTGAGCGACCCACGGGCGAGAATGAAAAACCGCGGTGCGGCGGCGCTCACACTGCTGGGGGAAAGGGGGTTCAGGCGCTGTGCCGCGGCGCGCGGATGAAAGCGGCGATGACTTGGGAAAAAACAAAATGCGTTTGGAGAAACGCTTCGTCATATTCAGACATAACAGGAGAGAAAAAAGATGTTTCAGAATCTGAAAACGCGGGTCGGCAACATGGCGGCCGCCCTGAAAAAATACAATCCGCTGCTGATTGAACTGGTTTCGCGCGATATTAAGGTGCGTTACCGCAAGTCGGTGCTGGGCATGCTCTGGACGGTGCTCAATCCGCTGCTGATGATGTGCGTCATCACGGTGGTGTTTTCCACGATTTTCAAGCAGAATATCCCGAATTTCCCGATTTATTACCTGAGCGGTTCGCTGATTTTTTCGTTTAATTCCGAAGCGACCACCAACGCGATGCACTCCATTCTGTCCAACTGTTCGCTGATTAAAAAGGTCTATCTGCCCAAATACCTGTTTCCGATTTCCTGCGTGCTTTCCTCGCTGGTGAACCTCGGCTTTTCGCTCGTCGCGATGTTTATCGTGATGATCGTCACGCGCACGCCTTTCCATGCGACGCTGCTGCTGATGCCGATTCCGATTTTTTATACGTTCCTGTTTTCGGTCGGTCTGGGCACGATGCTCGCCGCGCTGACGGTGTATTTCCGCGATATCGCGCATTTCTACGGCGTGTTCATTCTGGCCTGGACGTATTTCACCCCGATTTTCTACCCGGTGGATATCCTGCCGGATTTTGCGCTCAGGCTGATGCAGTTTAACCCGATGTTCCACTATGTCAATTTCATGCGCGAGCTGGTCATTTACGGCACTTTCCCCGGAATCACCGAGAATCTGATCTGCGTGGCCATGAGCGTGCTGATGCTGTTTGCGGGCTTCTGGGTTTTCTACAAGAAGCAGGATCATTTCGTCCTGTACATTTAATGAGGTAACGATCATGAGCACAAGCATAAAAGTCGATCAGGTCTCGATGATGTTCAACATGAGCAGCGAAAAGGTGGATAACATCAAGGAATATTTCATCCGCGTGCTCAAACACAAGATTGCCGTCGAGCCTTTCTGGGCCTTGCAGGATGTTTCCTTTGAGCTGAAGCGCGGCGATTCGCTGGGCGTCATCGGCCTCAACGGCTCCGGCAAGAGCACGCTGCTCAAACTGGTCAGCGGCATTTTGAAGCCGACGAAGGGCACGGTGGAGACTTACGGCAGCATTGCCCCGCTCATCGAGCTTGGCGCGGGCTTCGATCCGGAACTTTCCGCCGTGGAAAACATCTACCTCAACGGCGCGGTGCTGGGCTATTCGCACGCCTATATGGAAGAGCGGGTGGACAGCATTCTGGATTTTGCCGAGCTGGAGGAATTCCGCAACATTGCCATCAAAAACTTTTCTTCCGGCATGACAGCCCGACTGGGTTTCGCCATCGCGACGATGAACGTGCCGGATATCCTGATTCTGGACGAGATTCTTGCCGTCGGCGACTATAAATTCCAGGAGAAGAGTTTTGCGCGCACCAGGTCGCTGATCGATTCCGGGGCGACGCTGCTGCTTGTTTCCCATTCCGGGGAACAGATTACCAAGCTCTGCTCCAAGGCGCTGTGGCTGGACAAGGGCCATGTGAAGATGTACGGCCCGGCCGAAGAGGTTTGCCGGGCGTACAGCCAGATGTGACAAAGGACAGGGGGGAACATACGGCCGTGAAACTGCTGATTGTCATCAACCAATTTTACAAAGGAGGAGCGGAAACCAACCTGCTGAACCTGCTTAAGGCGCTGCCTGAAACGGATGATCAGGTGGATCTGCTGGTTTACGATCAGATGAAACTGCCGAACGTCATTTCGCTGCTGCCGCAGGTGCCGCCGCATGTGACGGTCTGCGACGCGGCCGGGCGCGAGGACGGGAGCGGATTTTGGCATAAGGCGCTCTGCCGCATTACGCGGGACGCGACGAAAAAGCAGCTGTATCGCCCCGCGTGCTTTGAATTTGTGAAAGACAAGCACTATGACGCGGCAATTTCCTACGGCGAATGGATTTCGCCGGAATTTGTGGCCGAACATGTGCAGGCGGATCGAAAAATCGTCTGGATTCATTCGGACATCGACAAGGCGCTCTTCTTTAACGAGGAAGTGATGTTCCGCTTTGACGACAAGATTGATCTGTATCTGTTCGCCTCCGGCAAGTCCATGGAAACGGCGCTCGCGCGATACCCGATCATGCAGGGGCGCGCGACGGTGGTGCATAACCTCTGCGACGACGAGGGCATCCGCCGCGCCGCCATGGAGAAAGCGCCCGAAACGGAGAAGATGAAGCGGCCGCTGCTGCTGACGGTGGCGAATTTCCGGGCGGAGAAGAACCATCTGCGCCAGGTAGAGGCCATGGCGCTGCTCAAAAAGCGCGGACTGGATTTCACGTGGCTCAACATCGGCAGCGACACGGATACCGCGCTGATTTCGCAGATCGACGCGGCGGTGAAGAAACGCGGGCTGGAAGGCCGCTTTATCCGCATGTCGGCGCAGGCCTCGCCCTACCGATTTATGAAAAACGCGGACGCGGTCTGCGTGCTCTCCGATTTTGAAAGCTGGTCGCTGGTTATCTCCGAGGCGAAGCTGGTCGGCACGCCCGTCATCGCGACGCGCACATCTGGCGCCATCGAGCAGATCGAGGACGGCGAAACCGGCGTGCTCTGCGATTTTACGCCGGAAGCGATTGCCGACGGCATCGAGCGGCTGCTGAAAGACGCGGCGCTGCAAAGCCGCATTCGCAAGGCGCTGGAAGGATTTTCCACGCAGCAGCGCTCCGTGCAGGAATTTACGCAGATGCTCGCGGATTGCCCGGTGCATCGCGCGCGGCCGTCGCTGCTGTATGTGAGCGACAACATCAACTATGTCAGCGGCGTGCAGCGCGTGACGGCGACGCAGGTGCAGGCGCTGCGCCGGGATTTCGCCATCACCGTGTTCAGCATGGAGGTGCCTGACGAGCGCAGCCGCAGATTGTTTGCGGGCGTGCCGATTGTGGATATGCAGACCTGCTGCGGCGTGACCTGCCTGGCGATCCCCTGCAGGGACGTGCTTCTGCATCGGGGATTCACCATGCGCCAGAAGGCCGTTCGGCTGGCCTATGGCGTGATGCGCAAGCTGGGGAAGGAAGCCTGGGCGATCGAAAAGCTGTCCAACCAGAAGATGAAAGATTTCTTCGAGGGGTTCGACACGGTCTGCGTGCTCAGCGAGGCTTCTCAGATGCGCGATTTTGTTTCCAAACTGAGCCATCCGAAGAAGATTCAGTGGATTCACACGGACTATGCGCTTTGGAGCGAATACAGCGATTGGACGCGGCAGATTACCGCCAACGACGGCGAACGATATCGCCATTACGACCGGGTGGTCTGCCTGACGGAAACCAGCCGACAGGGCTTTTTGCAAAAGCATCCGGAGCTGAGCGAAAAAACGATTGTCGTCGCCAACTTGCAGCCGGTTGAAGAAATTTTGAAAAAGGCGCAGGCGCCGCTGGAAGGCGTTTCGCTCGATAAAAACGTGACCAACATCGTCTCCGTCGGCAGAATGGACACGGAAAAGGCCGTGGATCGCATTCTGCGCATTGCGCGCCGCCTGACGGACGAGGGATATGCGTTTCACTGGTATTTCGTCGGCGACGGCGTGCTGCTCAGGGAATGGACGGCGCTGCGGGATCAGCTGGCCCTGCAAAAGACGGTCACGTTTTTGGGGCGGATGGAGAACCCATATCCGGTGATGAAGGCGGCGGATTGTTTTGCGCTGCTTTCCAAATACGAGGGTCTGCCCGTGACCATCGACGAGGCCAAATTGCTGCATGTGCCGGTGATCGCCACGCGCGTGGGCGGAATTCCCGAACAAATTCAAAGCGAAAAAACAGGAATTTTGGTCGATAATGATGAACAGGATATTTATAACGGGCTGAAGCGGATGCTGGCGCATCCGGAATGCCTGAATGAATGGCGCGAAAATCTGCGGCGGGAGGGCGACCGGAACGCCGAAATTCTGCAAAGCCTGATGCGGGTTTTTGCGCCCAAGGGAGCGTAAACAGGAAATGAAACGGACGCTGTTGTTCGTCATCACACAGTTTTATCGCGGCGGCGCGGAGACCGCGCTGGTCAACCTGCTCAAGGCGCTCAGCCCGGAGGATTACGACGTCGATCTGCTGGTGCTCAACCAGACGACGCAGGAAAATTCGCTCCTGCCGGAAGTGCCCGCATGGGTGCGGGTGCTGGACGCAGGCGCGGAAAACGGCGCAAAGCCCTTCTCCATGACAAAGAAGGCGTTCTGGCTGGGCGGGGACGCGGCGCTCCGCTTTGTTGCGGGCCGGACATACGACGCGGCGTTCAGCTACGGCGAGTGGTGCCCGCTGGAATTTGTGGCGCAAAACGTGGCGGCACGGACGAAGGCGGTTTGGATTCATACGGATATCACCAAGTCAAACGGATTTGACGCTAACGCGTTTTTCGATTCGTTCCTCAGCTATCGATACTATATCTTTGTTTCCGAGGATACGAAGCGCAGAGCGGAGGCCAGATACCCGTTCCTGATTGGCAAGAGCGCGTTGATTCATAATGTGCTCGACCGCGCGTGGCTGGAAAAGCAGGCCGCGCAGCCGGTGAAAGATTTTGCCTATCCCGTGTGGGGGCTGCACCTGATCACCGTCGCCAACGTGCGGACGGAAAAGGGTTATCCGCGCATGCTGGAAACGGCGAAAGCGCTCAAAGCGCGCAAGGTGGAATTTACGTGGCTGTGCGTCGGTGCGCAGCCGGATGCGGCGCTGTTGGAAAGGCTGAAACGGGAGATTGCGCAAAGCGGCCTGAACGGGCAGATGATTCTGCTGGGGCCGAGAGCCAATCCCTATCCTTACATGCGCGCGGCGCAGGTGTTTGTGCTGCTTTCGGATTACGAGGCGTGGCCGCTGGCGATGGCGGAGGCCATGATGCTGGGCAGACCGGCGGTTGCGACCCGAACCAGCGGCGCATGCACCCATATCGTGGATGGGCAGAACGGCCTGCTCTGCGATTTCAGCGCCGAAAGCGCGGCGGATGCGTTGCAGCGTTGCGCCGAGGATGAAAACCTGATGCGGACGATTCGCTGCGGCGCGGCGCGGTTCGATCCCGCGCCCGAAGCGCTGCGGGAGTTTCACGAATTTATCGCACATTGTATGAAATTCAATTCTGAAATATAACGGATGCGCGCGGGAGCGCGTCGAACAGAAAGGAAAAGTTTATGGGAGAAATGATTGAACGGCTGGATTTCAGCGGGAAGCAAAAATACAGCGCGGTGGAAGCGACCATCCATCTGAACCGTTACGCGATGGCGCGCCCGTACGTCGCGGGCAAGCGTGTGCTGGACGTGGCCAGCGGCGAAGGATACGGCAGCTTTTTGCTGCGCCGCTGGGGCGCGGAATCGGTGGAGGGCATCGACGTGGACGAGCAGACCGTGGAAACCGCGACGCGGCTCTTCGGCGGCGACGGCGTGCATTACCAGTGCCACACCGCGGAGCAGCTCCCTTTTGAAGATCATACCTTCGATGTGGTCTGCTCGTTTGAGACGATCGAGCATCTCGATCACCCCGAATTGTTCCTTCAGGAGATCAGGCGTGTGCTCAAGCCCGGCGGAAACATCATCCTTTCCTGCCCGAATGATCCCTATTATTACAAACAGGGAACGCCGGAAAATCCGTTCCACAAAAGACAGTATACCTATTTCGATTTCAAGCAGCTGGCCGAAAAATATCTCGGTCAGCGGGTGCGCTACTATCTGGCGTATGCCCTGAATGGATTCGTCAATCTGCCGATTGAAGAGAGCACGCTTCCGCCGGAAGGCGGTGAAGAATCTCCGCTGCCAACGGACATGATGGAAATGTTCAATTATAAGGATGCTGTCCAAGCAGTATGTGTTTCCGGCGAGCGCTATTTGAATCATTGGAATGCCAACTATTTTGTCGGCATCTGGGGACCGAATAATTCTACGTCGATCAATGCTTCAATTTTTCCGAGAGAGACGTTTATTGAGATTAAAGATGAAGATGAAGAATTTTTGCGCGAAGTTGCCAGGCTGAAAGAAGATTTTGAAAAGCACACCGCGCAGGAAGCCGAATATGCCCGCCAGCTCGAAGAAACCAAGGCAGTTTTTAAACAGCGGGAAGAAGATTACAAGCAGCAGCTGGAAGCCGGAAAGGCGTATATCGAGCATATCAAAGAAGAGGCGGCCAGACAGGCGCATGTGGCGGAACTGGAACAGCAGCGCACGTCCATGATGCTCGAACTGGTCAACAAGGAAAAGGACATGATGCAGCAGAGTTACGCCCGCGACTATGCGGAGCTGACGCGGCTTCGCGAGCAATATAACCAGCTCAGCACGGAAAACGCGCAGCATTGCGAAGAGCTTCGCCTGATTCATGCCTCCAGAGGATTCAAACTTTTGAACATGGGCTATCCGATCAAGAAGCGGATTTGGAAGATTTTTGGCAAAGAGATTTGACGGGCATTGAAGATATAGAAGTGAGGACGGGGTGCTGATATGGATCTGGATAGGGAGTTCACAAAAGGTTGGAGTGTCGAAACACTGCGATACTATTCGTCTGCTACTCATAAGATGATTGGTATTGAATCACACAATGGTCAGGCGGAGCTGGACAGCATCGGTGAAAATGGAAGAAATCTGACCTTTGCAGTCTTGTCCATGAATCGGGCGGATAACACGATTCGTCTGATGCGGTCGATTGCGGAGCAGATGCCCGAATTTGAAGGCGAGTTTTTAATTGGTGATAATGGCTCGTCAGATGATCAGTTAGACATGCTTTATGATTTCTGCGAAAAAGTGCCCTATCGCTGCCGTATTCTTGAATTTAAAAAGAATTACGGTGTTGCAGCAGGAAGAAATAAGCTGTTTAAAGAAGTTCAGACCGAGTGGATTATTGCGGTTGACAACGACGTTTATTTTGTAGGCAATCCGTTGAAAAAGATTCAGCAGGATATCTGTCAGCTCGGATGTCATTTTATGTTTTTGCCGACGATAAATCAGGAACATTATGATACATTTGTTTATGGTGGACACCTGTATTTGGATAATTTGAATGGCCATGTGAACGTCGGTGGGGGAAGTGTTTTAATCAATCCGCATGTGCAGGTCAACATTGAGCATGAACCGTTTTTGTGCACATTTATTTCGGGCTGTGCGAATATTCTCAAAAAGGATACGTTCTTTTATTGCGGCGGCTATGAAGAAAAAATGTTTGTCGGTTTTGAGGATACGGAGTTCTCGGTTCGTGTTTTCCAAAAGGGATTTAAGGTTGGAACCTGTGGCGTTTGCTGCATTATTCATGATCATCCCAAGCCGAAGAACGACGCGGACACACATTACGAAAAGCAGCGTTTTTCGGTGAATTATCTTCAAGAATCCGCTAAAGTATTTGAAAAAAAGCATGGCTTTGCGGTTTGGAATCCGAATGTGGCGAAATGGATCAATCAACGCAGAGATGAATTGATTTCCGAAAGGGAGCCGGGTAAAACAGGATTGGCTTCATCGGATGAAAAACCGGGTGTGGCGTTGATTGTCGATAAGCCGGATTGGGCATTGGACCATATCGCGAAACAGGTTCAAAAAAATCTTGCTTCTTTCTATGATTTCAAGATTATCTATTTGAAAGACTTTGATAATCTGGCTGAAATTTTAATGCTCGCCGAAGATTGCAAAATCATCCATTTTCTATGGAGGCCGCTTGCTTCTGATTTTTATTCAGGGTATACACAGAATCGTATTCATGCGATTGGAATGGATTCGGATTCCTTTTATAGGAAGTATGTAGCAGGCAAAGTGATTTCGGTTGCTGTTTATGATCATCTTCTGCTGGATGGTCCGGAAGCATTTTTTACTCCAAAGCTCTTCACGGACGAAAACACCATCGTTTCTTCGTATACCGTCTCTTCCGAAAAGCTGATGAAGCTGTATAACGAGCGCAAGGATATCCGGCTCAAGCCCTCGGCCATCACGCAGGACGGCGTGGATTTGTCGCTCTTTAAGCCCGAAAATCTGGAACGCTTTGAAAACGTGCAGGGCCGAACGATCCGCATCGGCTGGGTGGGTAACAGCAAGTGGCAGGTGCGCGACTTGAAGGGCATCAACACGGTGATTAAACCGGCCATAGATCAGCTCATCGGCGAAGGTTATAACGTGGAGCTGGTCACATCCGACCGCAACGAACGGATGATTCCGCACGAGAAGATGCCCGGCTATTATAACCAGATCGATCTGTATGTCTGCGCGTCTCTCTGCGAGGGAACGCCGAACCCGGTGCTGGAAGCCATGGCCTGCGGCGTGCCGGTGATTTCCACGGATGTGGGGCTGATTCCCGAAGCGTTTGGCCCGAAGCAGATGCAGTATGTGCTCAGGGAGCGCAGCGCGAAATGCCTGGCCGACGCGATCCGACGCCTGATGGAACACCCGGAAGATTTTGCGGCGCTCTCGGAGGAAAACCTGAAGCAGATTCAGAAGTGGGATTGGCCGCTGATGACGCAGAACTTTAAGCGGTATTTTGCCCGCTGTCTGGCGCAGAAAGAAGAACCATGAAAAACGACGCGATGAAAAATGCCCTTGCCGGGGAAAACGAGCGCCCGCTGATGCTTGCGCCCGCGTTCAAGGATTACATCTGGGGCGGCGAACGGCTCAAGCGCGACTGGGGCAAACGGACGGATCTGTCGCCGCTGGCGGAAAGCTGGGAGCTGAGCTGCCACGAGGCCGGGCCGTCCGTCGTCGCGTCCGGCAAATGGGCGGGGCGGACGCTCGCACAGGTGTTGGCCGTGCACCCGCAGTTTGTGGGCACGAAAGCCGAAAAGGCGGGCGAATTTCCACTGCTCATCAAGCTGATTGACGCGGCGGGGCCGCTCTCTGTGCAGGTACACCCGGACGACGACTATGCGGAACGGGTGGAGCACGCGCTGGGCAAAACCGAGATGTGGTATGTGCTGGACGCCGGCGAGAGCGCGGGCATTTATTACGGCTTCAAGCGCGAAACCACGCTTAAAGAGATGAAAGCTGCCATTGAAAGCAACACCCTGACCGAGCTGCTGAACTGGGTTCCGGTAAAAAAAGGCGAGTGTTTCTTCATCCCGGCGGGTACGGTGCATGCCATCGGCGCGGGGCTGCTGATTGCCGAGGTGCAGCAAAGCTCCAATTTGACTTATCGCGTTTACGATTACGGCCGCCTTGGCGCGGACGGCAAGCCGCGTCCCCTGCACATCGACAAGGCGCTGGCCGTTACCCGCCGCGAACCGCCGCAAACGCCTGTCGGCCCGATTGAGCCGGAGCAAAGCATTGCTGGGGGCAGCGTTCAGCCGTTGTTTGCCTGCGACAAGTTCACGACCGCCGTGCTGACGGTGGAAGGGACGATGAGCGACAGCGTGTCCAACGAGAGCTTTGTTTCGCTGCTGACGGTGGAGGGCGAAGGAACGCTGAGCTACCGGGGTGAAACGTATCCGCTGAAAAAGGGGCAGAGCGTGTTCCTGCCCGCAGGCATGGGAACCTATGAGCTGACCGGGCGGATGCAGGTGCTCAGAACAAGGGTATAAGATGAAAGACAATCGGGTTTTGACCGGCAGCCTGTGCGCGCTGGGGTGTGAAGTGCTCTACGGCCTGAGCTATCTGTTTACCAAACAGACGGCGGAAACGGCGAGCCCCCTTGCGCTGCTGGGCTGGCGGTTTGTTGTTGCGCTGGCGGCGATGAGCCTGTGTGTGGCGCTGGGATTCATTCCCGTTCGGTTGAAAGGCAGACGGCTTGGGCCGCTGCTGCGCGTGGCGCTGTTCTGCCCGTGCCTGTATTTCATCGGCGAAACGATGGGCATTCGCGAAACGACGGTGACGGAGAGCGGCGTTTTTCTGGCCTGCGTTCCGGCGCTGTCTCTGCTGGCCTCGACGGTCATTTTGAAAAAGAAACCCACCAAACGGCAGATTATCGGCATTTTGGTCACGTTTTTGGGCGTGATGACGACGGTAGTCGCGGTCGGCCTTTCTTCAAGCCTGTCGCCTGTGGGGTATGCGGCGCTGATGCTGGCGGTTGTCGCCTATGCGCTGTACAGCGTGTTTGTCGATCTTGCGGCGGATTACACCGGCGCGGAGATCACCTATGTCATGCTGTGTTCCGGCGCGGCGTTTTACGGCCTGCTGGCGCTTGGCGAAGCGGCAGCGCATGGCGCGCTTTCGGAGCTGCTCACGCTTCCGGCGCGAAGCGGAACGTTTCTCGCGGCGGTGCTCTATCAGGGCATCGGCTGTTCGGTTGCGGCGTTTTTCCTGTCCAATGCGGCGATTGCGAAAATCGGCGTGAACAAAACGTCCTCGTTTATCGGCGTATCCACGATCGTTTCCATTCTGGCCGGCGCGCTGGCGCTGGGCGAACCGCTGAGCGTTGGACAGATTGTCGGCGCAGCGGTGATCGTGGCGGGCGTGTATACGGCCAATAAGGCGTAAGCTTCCAAATTGCATGAAAAAAAACCTCTGCCGGAAGGAATGCGGTTCCAACCGGACAGAGGTTTTTGCGTGTCAATCAGAAGGTTACACTGCCGAAGCCGACGCTCTTTCCGCTGGCTTTATCGAACAGCGCGATGTTATCGCCGACGATATTCAGCGGCAGTTCGGTATCCACGGCGTAATCGACGCAGCCGAAAACCACGCTGGTGAGCATCGCGCCGCCGCATGTGAGCTTGACGGTCGTCTCCATGCCGGCGGGCAGGGTGGAATAGGTCTTGCCGCGCAGCGGGCCGTCCGGCTGAATCGGCAGAAATTCAGGACGAACGCCGAGCACGACGTCGCCTTTTATCCCGTCGAGCGGCGCTTTGGCGGCGAATGCTGCGTCGTGCCCCAGCAGGGAGAGCGACGCGCGGTTTCCGCTGGCGGATTTCACCGTCGCGGGGATGAAGTTCATCGTCGGGTTGCCGACGAACTCCGCGACGAACAGGTTTGCCGGATGGCCGTAAATCTCCAGCGGCGGGGCGTATTGCTGCAAAACGCCCGTGTCCATCAGGCAGACCTTGGTGGACAGAGTCATGGCTTCCAGCTGGTCGTGGGTGACGTAGACGAAGGTGCTGTTGGTGTCCGAATGCAGGCGTTTCAGCTCGGTGCGCATTTCCTGCCGCAGTTTCGCGTCGAGGTTGCTCAGCGGTTCATCCATGAAGAGCACCTTCGGGCTGGGTGCGAGCGTGCGGGCGATGGCGACGCGCTGCTGCTGACCGCCGGAAAGTTCGGCGGGATAGCGTTTTTCAAACTGTTCGATTTTGAGCAGCGCGAGCAGCTCGTCCACGCGTTTGCGAATGCGCGCCTTATCCCACTTGAGCATTTCCAGACCGAAAGCGATGTTTTCATACACCGTCATATGCGGCCAGAGTGCGTAATTCTGGAACAGGAAGCCGATGTCGCGCTTGTTCGGCGGCAGGTTGATGCCCTTTTCGGAATCGAAAACCGGCGTGCCGTCGATGAGGATGCGGCCGCTGGTCGGCGTTTCCAGCCCGGCGATCATGCGCAGGGTGGTCGTTTTGCCGCAGCCGGAAGGGCCGAGCAGGGTGATGAAGCCGCGATCCTGAATCTGCAAATCCAGATCCTGCACGGCGACAAACTTGTCAAAGCGCTTGGTGACGTGTTGCAAAATAATTTCCGGCATGTTGTCAGCCTCCGATGCCTTTGTCAAAGGATGCGCCCGTCAGCTTATTGGTGACAAAGTTGATGAGAATAATGATGAGGATGATCAGCAGCGTGACGGCGCTGCCGTATTGCGCGTATCCGGTTTCGTTGAAGGAGAAGAGCATCGTGGTCAGCAGATAGCGCGCATAGGGCACCAGCAGGGTGAACAGCGCAACCTCGCGCATCACGGAAATCACCGGCAGCAGATAGCCGGAGATGATGCTGCTCTTTTGAATCGGGAAGAGAATGCGGGTCATGCGCGTGCGCCACGGCACGCCGAAGATGACAGCCGCCTCTTCAATTTCCGGGGCGATCTGCATCATGCTGTTCACGCCGCTGCGGGAAGCGAACGGCAGAAACTTGATGGAGGCCACCAGCACCAGCACACCGAACGTGCCATACAGAAATTTGAAATTGGCGGACGTGGCCACGGCGAGGTAGATCGTCGCGAACGCCATTGCGGGCATCAGATACGGGAAGAAGGCGAGGCTTTCCACCATGCGGGAGAGCCTGCTGCCGCGGCGGCGCACGCACGCATAGCCGATGAGCATGCCGCACGTGCCGACAATCGCGGCGACGACCAGCGCCAGCAGCACCTGACGCAGCAGCGCGCTCCACATCGTCGTGTTGAGCAGAATGCCCGCGATCATGCCGGTTTCATAGGCCGAGTCTTCCGTGCCGATCCAGAAATGCAGCGTCATGTTGCTCAGGCTGTAATTGCCGGGCTGGCGGATGACGGATTCCAGCGCAAAGGAGATCAGCGGCATGATGGCGAAAAACGCCGTGAAGACGATGAGCACAATGCTGATGGGCCAGTTGGCCTTGCGCAGCTTGACCAGCGAAACCTGGCCGCTCTTGCCGGTGACGGTGGTGAAGGATTTGCGCTTGCCGGTGAAATGCTGGTTGACGCCCAGAATCAGGCAGCCCAGCAGGATGGAGACAAACGCGATGATGTAGCCCTGACCCTGATAGCCGGCCTGAATCAGCGCACGCATCTTGGTGGAGAGCGTATAGCACTTCACCGCCGAGCCGAGGAACACGGGCACGGTGTACGAGCTGAAGCCGCTGGAAAAGATTAGCAGGAAGGTCGAGAGAATCGCGGGCATGACAATCGGGATGGTCACGCGGCGGATAATCGTCGCGCGGTTGGCCTTGAGAATCGTTGCGCTTTCCTCAAGCGTCGCATCCATATTTTTGAGAATGCCGCCGATGAGCAGATATGCGAACGGGGAGTAATGCAGGCCCGTGACGATGATCATCGGGAACAGGCCGTAGACAAACCACTCCGGCATACACACGCCGAAGATGGATTCCACCATGCCGATGTTGCCACCGCCGACCTGGCTGTTTTGGAACATGTTCGTCCAGAACAGGGCGAGCGTCCATGCGGGCATCATGTAGGGAAAAACGAAAACAGCCGAAATGAATTTTTTGCATTTGAGGTCGGAACGCGTGATGAACCACGCGACCGTGCCGCCGACCGCAATGCCCAGTATGCCCGAACCGAGCGCGACAATCAGCGAGTTCCAAAGGGGCTGCCAGAAGTTGACCTGGCTCCATTCGTCCCCGGCGAACAGCTTTTGAAAGTGCCAGAGCGTGGTGGAGTCGACCGGCAGGCGAAGCAGTTTCTTTTCCGTGCCGACGTGCACGGTGAACATATTGCTCAGCATGGTCGCCATCGGCAGCAGGCTGAGCACCACCAGCACAATCAGGAAAAAGACCAGCAGCAGGTTGGCCGGCTTGGAGACGAACGCCCGCAGCCGATAGCGCCACGGCTCGTGCCTTAAATCGCGCGTATGAACCATCGTTTATCCTCCGCTTTGAAGAAAAGAGCTGCTGCATGGCCTCCCCTCCGGCCTCCCCCGAAGGGGAGAGCTGTCACAGCATAACGGAAAGGAGGTTCATGCAACAGCGCTTCGCTTATTCGATTTCTAGATCCGGTGATCAGCCGACGCGGGTCGCGATGAACTCATACACGTCGATGTAGTGCTCGTAGAGGTAGTCGAGGTCTTCGAGCACCAGCTTATCCTGCCAATACTCAAACGGCTTGTCCTCAAGGCCTTCCGGCTTCTGGATGGAGGTGTTCGGAGAGTAATAGCCCTGACTGGAGTTCCAGCTCTTTTCGCCCGCGAAGCCCTCTTCGCTCAGCAGATAGTTGATGAACAGCGCGCAGGTGTAGGGGCACTCGGTGTCCTTGCACACGGTCGCGTAAATCGGATACATGAAGCCGGAGAAGCCGTCCACGTCGTTTTCAAACTGCACGACGGTCAGCTTGCCGCGGTCGGCTTCGTCCACCTTGCGCAGCTTGGAGAACACGAACAGACCCATGTTGCCCGCCGCGCCGGAAGCGATGCCCGTCGCCATCTTGGAGGCGGAGGTGAAGGTGTAGTTTACGTTGCCCAGGAAGCCCGCGATCCACTCGTAAGCGGCGGATTCAAACTCGCCCTTTTCCCAGGCTTTGCCGTAGTAATCTTCGTAAGCCTTTTCAAGCTTTTCGTTCCACTCCAGGCTGGTCAGCATGATCAGGAAGTTGATGTTGACGGTCTCGTTGGTCGGGTCTTTGAAGAAAACCTTGTCTTTCCACTTTTCTTCCGTCAGCTCCCAGACGTTCTTGAGGCCGACGCTTCCTTCGGTGTTGTTGTAAATGAGCAGCGAGTTGACGAACGTCACGACCGCCGGATTGCGGTATTGCTCGTCCACGACGTCTTCAAGCGCCTTCGGGAAGTAGGCATAGCTCAGGCCGTCGTCAAGCAGATAGGTCTTCAGGTCTGCGCCGTTCTGCGTGAGCGCCATGTCGGCGGAATCCTTCACGCCAGAACCGATGGTGTTGGTCAGGATGGTGTAGGATTCGCCGTCGTCGATCTCGGCATAAATCACCTTGCCATCCAGAGCGGGATAAGCCTGCATGAAGTTGGCGGCGGCTTTCTCGGCAAAAGACGTGGTGGAGTAGAAGTTGAGCTGCGCGCCCGCGGCCATTTCTTCCTGCGCCTTGGCGTAAAGCTCGTCGTTGGTCATCGTCGCGGCCTTTTCCAGCGCGTCGCTCACGTTGTCGGCCAGAGCGGTTGCGCCGGTGGTCAGCATCATCGCGCCGGCCAGAACCAGAGGCAGAAGTCGTTTCATGAGATACATCCTCCTTCATTGTTGACGTGGATTTTTCAAAAACGAAACATATTTTTTACAATTATACGGCGTTTTGCGGGAAACTGTCAAGATGGAATGTGCAGAATGGATAAAAAACGGATGAGATTATGCGATAGATGCGCCATGGAACGCGAAAGCTGCTCTCCGAATGTTCGCGGGCGTCTTGCTTTTTGTTTTTGCTTGTGCTATACTGTCCGCGTTAAACAAGTTGCACATACAACCATATGGTTGTACATGCAAGCAATTAAAAAAACGAGGCGAGAAGATGGAACATCCCGCAAGAAAAATCACCCAAATTGCCCGCGAGGCGGAACATATCGTCCTCTTGGCCATGCGGCAGGACGAGATCGGCACGGCAGAAATCGACTGCATTCATGCGCTGCGCCATCATCCGGGCATCACACAGACGGAACTGGCCGACATGCTGCATGCCGACAAGCCCGCCATCGCCCGCCGAACGGCCAGCCTGGAACGAAAGGGCTACCTTCGCCGGGAACCGAATCCGGAAGACGGCCGCAGTCAGCTGCTCTTTGCCACGCCGCAGGCCGAAGGTCTGCGCAACGCAAAGGCCGAAACGGAGAGCGCTTTTTACGATTATCTGATGGATGGTCTCAGCGAAAGCGACCGAGAGACGTTTTTAAACCTGCTCGACGTGGTTTATCGCCGCTCCAAAGCGGAAAGCCGCGCGGGCTTCCCACATCTGAAAGACGTATTAAAGGGAAAAACGAATGAGCCGAAAGCATAACCGTGATTTCAGGCCGGACAGCATTCTGGCGTATTTCCGGCTGGAATGGCTGCCGATAGCGCTGATTACCGTGTCCGGCCTGATTTACAACATCGGTCTGCTGGCCGGGCCGTGGTTTGAGGGCAGGCTGGCGCAATGCCTGGCGGATATTCTGGGCGGAAGCGAAACGGCTTCCGCCATGGCGGCGCTGGTGGCGGGCTACATCGTCGTAACGCTGATCGTGCAGGCTTCGCGGTTTGTGAAGCGGTTTTATGTGCGCCGCTTTGCCAACAACATCAACCGCCGAATGAAGGGCGTGCTTTACGCCAACCTTGTTCGCCAGAGCCGCGGCGCGCTGGAAGAGCAGGGCGCGGGCGAACTGATGACCAAGGCGATCTCCGACGTGGACGACTGCGCGGAGGGCATGCGCAAGTTCACGACGGAGATCTTTGATACCGGCGTCGCGCTGGTGGGCTATGTCGTTATGCTGTTTGTCTACGACTGGCGGCTGGCGCTGTTTTGCATGATCTTCATGCCGGTTTCCTATGTCTGCGCAGAGCTGATGAAAAAGCCGGTTCAGCGTGCGGGCGCGGCCTATAAAAAGGCGGCCTCGGCGCTCAGCGCGGCGACGCTCGACCGGGCGAAAAACGCCGTTACCTACCGCGTATACGGCTGCGAGGATGTGCGGGAAGCGCGGTATGAAAAGGCGCTGACCGATTACGAGAAAAACGCCGTGCGCGCCAACGTCTGGCAGGCCGCGCTGCCGCCGCTCTATCTGGTGATCTCCAACCTGAGCGTGCCGTTTATTCTCTGGTTCGGCGCGAAAAACGTGCTGGGCACGGGCTGGCGCGCATGGGATATTGCGGCGTTTACGACGTTCCTCTCCTGCTTTGCGAAGATGGCGACCAAGTCCTCCAAGGCGGCGAAGCTGTTCAACGCCGTGCAGCGCGCGGAGGTTTCGTGGAAGCGCATCAAGCCCATGATGAAAACGCAGGAGACGCTTCAGCCGCTCTCCCTGTCTGCCGCGCAGACGGTGGAGGCCCGTCATCTGTCCTTCGCCTATGACGGCGGCGAGCCGGTCTTTGAAGACCTGTCTTTCTCCGCGGAGCCGGGCGATATCATCGGCGTGACCGGCCCGGTAGCCTGTGGCAAATCCACGCTGGGATGCGTGTTCCTTTGCGAGCGTCCGTATGAAGGATCGGTGCGCATCGGCGGGCGGGAGCTGTCCGATTTTGCGCCGCGCGAGATTGCGGCGGCGGTCGGCTACCTCGGCCATGATCCGGAGCTTTGGAACGATACGGTCGAGGCGAACGTGCTCTGCGGCGATGCCGGCGACGCCATGCAGGCGCTGGCAATGACCGCGCTGGATGGTGAGGTGAAGGCCATGGAGCAGGGCGCGCAGACGGTGGTGGGCAGCAGCGGCGTGCGCCTTTCCGGCGGTCAGGCGCAGCGGCTGGCGCTGGCGCGGACGCTGGCACATCCCCGGCCGGTGCTTGTGCTGGACGATCCGTTCTCCGCGCTTGACAGGCAGACGGAAGACAAGGTCTTTGCCAACCTTAAAGCCTATGCGCGGGATAAAGTTGTGATTCTGATTTCGCACAGGCTCTATCATTTCCCGGAGATGAAGCAGATCGTCTTCATGGAAGACGGAAAGGCCACGGTGGGGACGCACGAAACGCTTCGCGCGTCCGTCCCGGCCTATCGTTCCCTGTATGAAAGTCAGACGGGAGGTGTGGATCATGAAGCATAATTCAGTGTTTGCCGCCGTTCGCGACGCGGCCTTTAAGCATAAGCTGCTCAGTGTCGGCACGGTGCTCTGCGCGGCGGCTTCGGTGCTGGCCTCGCTGCTTCCGCCGCTGGTGCTGGCGCGGATCATCGATAACCTGACGGGCGGCATGCCGCTTGCGTTCAGCGCCGCGCTGCTGTATTTTGGCAGCCTGGCGTTGGAGGGCGTGCTTGCCTCCGCGCAGGAGACCCTGCTGGAGATGTTTGGCCAGCGGATGACGCACATGCTCCGTTCCGAAATGTCCCGGAAGCTGACGAGGCTTTCTGCCGCGACGCTTTCGGCGCAGAACCCCGGCGAGACTGCCGCGCGGTTCTCCGGCGATGTGGACACGGTTGAGGCGCTGTTCACCTCCGGCGTGATCTCTATGGCGGCGGACGCATGCAGAATCCTTTCCATCTTTGCGGTGATCGCGGTGAAGAACACGGGATTGGCGATTCTGCTGCTGCTGGTTCTGCCGATGTTGACCGTGTTCACGCGGCATGTGCAGAAGCGGATGCTCGTCGCGCAGCTGGAAAACCGCCGCGCGGTAGCCGCCATTTCCGGTCAGGTGCCGGAAGCACTGCATAATATCCGCACCATTCATGCGCTGGGGCTGGAAGAATACATGGAGCGGCGCTACGACAAGCGCATCGGCGAAAGCTATGCCGCCGTGGAGAAGACGAATTTCTACGACGCAATCTATTCGCCGGTCGTGCTGGTGCTCAACGCCGTCGTCGTGGGCGTGGTCATGCTGCTGTCGGCTTCCGGCAATGCGAAGGTGCTGACGCTGTTCGGCATGTCCGTCGG
The DNA here is from genome assembly GCA_900542445.1 of uncultured Eubacteriales bacterium. GTDB lineage: Bacteria > Bacillota > Clostridia > Christensenellales > Aristaeellaceae > Ventricola. Next base: position 27,254 of record UQNN01000010.1, read on the forward strand.
CACGTCGGTCGCGGTCATCAACTACATTTCGCGTCTCTTCACGCCGATTGAGAGTCTCGGCATGGAGATTCAGACGATTCAATCCGCGATGGCGGGCGTGAAGCGTATCGACGCGTTCCTCGCACAGCCGGAAAGGGAAATGCTCGCCGAAGAGGGCACGTCCATGCCGCGCGGCGACGTGGTTGTCTCTCACGTGACCTTTGGCTATGACGAGCGGACGGTGCTGCGCGATCTGTCCTTCACGGTGAAGTCTGGCGAACAGGTGACGCTTGTCGGCCGCACGGGCGCGGGCAAGAGCACCGTGTTCAAGCTGTTGATGGGATTGTATCAGCCGAAAGCGGGAACGATCACCATCGGCGGCGTGGATGTTTCGCAAATCACGGATCGTCAGCGCCGCGGCTGCATCGGCTGTGTGGAGCAGCATTTCGCCCGTGTGCCGGGCACGGTGCTGGACCAGATCACGTTGGGCGATCCGCGCATCAGCCGGGAAATGGCGCAGAATGCGGCACGGCTGGCCGGGTTGGACGCCGCCATCGACGCGCTGCCCGCCGCTTATGACACGCCCTGTTCGGACGGTCTGTTTTCTCAGGGCGAATGGCAGCTGCTCTGCATCGCCCGCGCGGCGGCGGCCGATCCCGCCGTGCTTCTGCTTGACGAGATCACGGCGAACCTTGACGCGGAAACGGAAGCGCGGGTGCTGGAGGCGCTCCGCCGCGCGTCCGTCGGGCGGACGGTGCTCTCCATTTCTCATCGCGTCTATGAAAAACTTGGCGGCAGGGTCATCGAGATCAAAGCGCTGGACGAGGGAAAATAAAGAAAAACGACTGTTAAGCCTAAAAACTTGACAGCCGTTTTATATAACGGGAAAAGTGAAAACAGAAAATCAGGCGACTGTGGCGGACATATGGCGCATGACAATCCGAAAAATGCCTCGCGCAATCGGCCCGGCGACATGTAGTGTCGGAAAATATGAAGATGAAAAAGGAACAACGACGGAATACAGAAACTGAAACCGCCACAGGCGGCGGAAAAAACCTCCATCGATGTGAACTCAAAAACTTTAATGGAAAAAGAAAAACCATGCAAGCATTTGCATGGCTTTATTATGGTGGTCTGTACTGGACTCGAACCAGTGACCCCATCGATGTGAACGATGTGCTCTACCAACTGAGCCAACAGACCAAGTCACTCGGAACGAAAAATAGTATAGCATGATATGGCGGGATTGTCAACCCTGAATTTCAATTTTTTGTAAGGAATCCGCATGCGTCTTTCTTTATGGCGGGCTTTGTGTTATAATCAATCGAATACCATTGTGATTATTTGTCAGGAAGTTGGGAGATAAGCATGCAGCTGCCTTTCATTTCGGTGATTTTGCCTGTGCGCAACGAGGAGCGCTATATCGCCGCGTGCGTGGACTCCATTTTTTCGCAGGATTATCCCGCTGAGAAGATGGAGGTCATTTTTGTGGACGGCCGTTCGGAGGATCGCACGGTCGAGATGCTGCATGCCATGCAGAAGGATCATCCGCAGATCGTGGTGCTGGATAACCCGAACCGCACTGTGCCATATGCGATGAACATCGGCATTGCGCACAGCAGCGCGCCGGTGATCGTGCGGCTGGACGCGCACGCGGAATATCCGGCGGACTATATTCGTCTGTCCGTGGAGACGCTGCTCACGCAGGACTGCGACAATGCGGGCGGCGTCTTTGAGACGCACGGGCGCGGCTTCATGGGCGAGGCCATCGCGGAGATGCTCAAAACGCCGCTGGGCGTGGGCAACGCGACCTACCGCCTGACGACCGAGGACGGCTATGTGGATACCGTGCCCTTCGGCTGTTTCAAGCGGGAATTGTTTGAACGCATTGGCGGGTTTGACGAGCGCATGACCCGCAATCAGGATAACGAGCTGAATTTCCGCATCCGCAAAAACGGCGGCAAGATCTACCTCAACCACAACATCCGCGTGCAGTATTACTGCCGCGATACGATGCGCGGCATTATGAAAATGGGCTACATGAACGGCAAATGGAACGTCATCACGATGACGCTTGTGCCCGGTTCGATGGGCGTGCGCCACTTCGTTCCGCTGGCGTTCGTGCTCTCTACGATCCTGCTCGTGCTGCTGACGCTGCTCACGCGGAGCATGCTCTTCGGCGGCCTGCTGGCGCTGGAATGGGGCGCGTATCTGCTGCTGGATTTTTTCTATTCGTATACGATCGCGAAGGAAAAGGGATGGAAGTTCCTGCCGGTTGAAATCATCCTCTATCCGGCGTTCCACTTTGCTTACGGCTTCGGTTCGTTGTGCGGCATTGCGGCGCTGCCGAAATTCGTAAAAGCGGGGAAGGAAAAGAAAAAGGCGGGTGACAGGCGGTGAGCGTGCTGCATATCTGCTGCAACCTCGCCGGTTCGACTGTCTTTCCGCAGCTGTTTGAAGCGCTGGATGCACAGGGAATTGAGCAAATCGTGTTCGTGCCGGAAAAGCGCGCGGCGGATTTGAATAAAAACGAGCCGCGCGGGGTGAAGACCGTCCGCGCGATGACGGTAAAGCAGAGCGACGCGCTGTTTTTCTTCCGCAAGGCGCAGAGGAGCGTTCCGGCGATTGAAAAGCAGATCGATTTATCCGGCGTGACGCTGATCCACGCGCATACGCTGTTCACCGACGGTTCAATCGCTGAACGGCTGGCGAAAAAGCGCGGCTTGCCGTATGTCGTCACGCTGCGATACAGCGATCTTTCGGCGATTTGGAAATATGAACCGCATTTGCGGCCGATGGCGCGGCGGATTCTGCGCGGCGCGGCGCGGGTGGTCTGTCTGGGCAGCGCGGCGCGGGAGAAGGTGCTCGGCTGGTTTTCGGGCGCGGCGCGGGATGCGCTGGATGAAAAGCTGCATGTCATTCCCAACGGCATCGATCCCGCATGGCTGGATGGCGAACCCCGAACCGCGCCGCATGCGCCTGTGCGCGTGGGTTTTGCGGGGCGGATGAACGAACGGAAGCGTCCGCTGGACGCGCTGAATGCGGCGCATGCGGCGGGCTTTGACGTGGTCGCGTGCGGCGACGGGCCGCTTGAGGAAAAGTTCTGCGCGGCGATGCGGGCGGGCGACCGCTATCTGGGGCGCATATCGGGCACGGACGCGATGAAGGCGTTCTACGCGGATTGTGATGTGCTGCTTGTGCCGTCCTCGGCGGAGACGTTCGGCATGGTCTATCTGGAGGCGATGAGCCAGGGCGTGCCCGTGCTGTATACGAAGGGGCAGGGGTTTGACGGCCAGTTTCCAGAGGGCGAGATCGGCTATGCCGTGCCGTGCGGCGATGTGCAGGCGCAGACGGAAGCGCTGAAACAGGTCACGCAGGGGTATGCCCAGCGGTCGCGGCGATGTGTAGCCGGTGCGGAGAAATACGCGTGGCCGCGGATCGCAGGCATGTGGATGAGACTGTATCGGGAGATATGTATTGAAAAACGCGGAGTGTGAAGCATTGCCTGTGGGCAATGCGGGGGACGCGCTCCGCTGAGCCTAGGGGATTAGGGGGAGATTTCGACCTCTCCCCCTTAAATCCCCTAGGAACCCCATAACCCCCTCTGAAACGAGCAGGGACACCCTGCACCCGCCTCTCTGTCGCTGCGGCGACATCTCCCCTAAAAAGGGGAGAGGGGCTGAAAACGTCCCGAACGATTTCGCCCTGCGGGGCGCGTTCGGGGGCTGGAGTTACGGGTTTACGGATAAAAATGTAAGGGCGCGCATGGCGCGTCCGTAAGGTTTGGAGCAGAGCCTAAAAGGAGGTGGCCGAATGCGGATTCTGATGATGATTCATCGCCTGGCGGATAATTCGCCGTACTGCTTTTATGTGCACGAGCAGGCGAAAGCTCTGCGGGAACAGGGGCATGACGTGACGGTCATCTCCTGTGTAGGCACGATGCCGATGATGAAAAGGCTTCGCCCCGTGCTGGCCCAAACGGACAAGCGGACGCCGAAAGCGGACGTCATCGACGGCATTCCCGTATATTTTCCGCGCTGCCTGACGCTGGGCAATGCGGGCGAAAAGCTGCTGGGCGGCTATCCGATGTATCGCGCGGCACTGCCGATTGCCCGAAAACTGCACGATGAAAAGCCGTTTGATGTCATTCACGCGCACATGCTCCCCAGAGAGGGGCACGCGGGGCGGCTGCTGGGGCGGGCGCTGGGCGTGCCCGTCGCGCTGACGGTGCATGGAACGGATGTGTTCCACTACTTCATTCCCGGTCAAACGCCGTGGAAGCGCAACATCGAAACCGCGCAAAACGTCGATGCGCTGATGGCGGTTTCGAGCCTGCTGCTCTCGCGCGTCGCGCCGTATCGCGGGGAGGGAAAGATCAGCCGCGTTGTGCAGAACGGCGTAGATCTTTCGCTTGTGCCGGAAAACGAAGCGCGCAGGCCGCGCTCGGTGATTTCCGTCGGCACGCTCAAAGCGAGAAAATGTATGGATAAAACGCTGGAGGCGTTCGCGCGTCTGGCGGATGAATATGAAGATGCGACGCTGACCATCGTGGGCATCGGCGAAATGGAAGCGCAGCTCAAGGCCCGGATCGCCGAGCTGCGTCTGCAAGAGAGCGTGACGCTGACGGGCGGTTTGCCGCACGAAGAAGTGCTGCGGCGGATGGCGCAGAGCGACTTGTTCGTTCTGCCCAGCTGGGGCGAGGGATACGGCATTGTCTACATCGAGGCGATGGCGGCGGGCTGCATCGCCGTCGGCGCGGAAAACGAGGGCATTGCCGACACCATCACGGACGGCGAGAACGGCTTTCTTGTGCCCGCCGCCGACACGGACGCGGTGGAAGCGGTCATGCGCGCTGTGTTCGCCCATCCAGAAGCGTATGAAGCGCTGCGGGCGCGCGGCACGCGCGACGCGCGCAGACTGACATGGGCGCACAACGCCGAAATCACCGCGGGGGTTTACCGCGAAGCCATCGAGCATTGGAGGAAAGAACATGCGCAAGCAGGGCATTGACGGAACGGGGATGCTCAACCTGTACGATCGGGTGACGGGCATTTTCAACGAAATCTTTGATTCGCGGCTGCTGACCGTGGCGATTTTCGCGCTGATCGGCTATTGCTCACTGTTCACGCAGCGGAAATTTCCGATGCGCTGGATGATTTTCGTGCTTTTCGGCATGATTCTGCTGGCGTTTGTGACGCTGACGGCGCGCACGCCCGGACAAAAGACCCGCGTGCGCTTTCACAAGGGCATGGCGGGACTGTGGTTTGCACTGCACGGCATGATGGTGGTTTCCGGCCTGTTTTATCAGGATTGGCTGCCGGAGAGCGTGTCGCTTTTGATCTGCTACCCGATTGTGTTTTCGGTGTTCGCTTCGCGCGACGACAATTCCACGTTCCGCTCGATTCTGCGCGGCGCGGTGTTTGCGGTGCTTCCGTTTCTGGCGTGGTCGTCGGTTTCCGTGCCGCTGAGCTTTGCCTATCCGGGCTACAAGGGCGTTTTTTACGACGCGAACTGCCTGTCGATGTGCTGCATCGTGATGGCGACGGCGGCGCTGCTGCTGGCTTACGCAAGCTTTACGGAGAAGAAGAGGAAGGCCGCGCTGGCCTATCTGCTGCTGGGCGTTTGGGCGGCGGTTATGCTGCTGGCGACGCTCTCCCGTTCGGGTCTGCTGGCGTTTGCGGGCGTGGCGGCGATTCTGGTTGCGGCAATCATTGCGGGCACGGCGAAGCACCCGAAGCGGCTGCTGGCGGTGCTCGGCGTGTTCATCGCGCTCTGCGGCGCGGCGGGCGTGAAGATCACGGAGGACAAGATGTATGAAGCGGCGGTGGAGGATTACAACCTCGCCGTGTACAATCACGAGACTTACGGCAACGAGATCCTTGTGCCCAAGCCGGAAGATCGAAAGATCAGCATGGACGACCTGACCAGCGACCGTTGGGGCATCTGGATGACGATTCTGGAAAACCTGACGTGGAACGGCCACGAGGACAGCGTCATCTGGGAATGGGTGGCGAAGGACGGCGCAGGCGACCGCCATTTCAACGCGCACAACGCGTTCTTTGGCGTGACGTACAACAACGGCTTCATCGCGGGCATCCTGCTGGTGTGCTATACGGTGTTGGCGTTTATCCGTGCCGTGAAGTATTACTGGGCGCATCGCCGGGAAAGCCCGTATGCGGCCACGCCGCTGGCTTTCTGCACGGTGTTTATTCTGGTGGGCATGTTTGAGTCGGTCTATGCGCCGTTTTCGGTGATTGGCTGCACATACTTCCTGGTTCAGGCGCCGCTCTGGCGCGCGGAATAAGGGAACGTTGGGACTCTGCCCCAAACCCCGGCGGGGAACTGAGTTCCCTGCACCTTCCACATGGGAGATAAATCAATGATCAATCCAAAAGTATCAGTCATTATCCCGGTTTACGGCGCGGAGGCGTTTCTGCCGGACTGCATTGCTTCTCTGCGCGCGCAGACGCTTCGGGACATTGAGCTGATTTTCATCTGCGACGGCAGTCCGGATCATTCGCTGGCGATTCTGCGCAAGGCGGAGACGCTGGACAGCCGCATCCGCGTGATTGCCTTTGAGGAAAATCAGGGCGTATCGGCGGCGCGCAACGCGGGGCTGGATGCGGCGCGGGGAGATTATATCGGCTTCTGCGACGGCGACGATTGGGCGGAGCCGGAAATGGTTGAGACGCTATACCGTGCGGCAGAGGACAACCGGGCGGATATTTCGTTCTGCCGGGTGTTCAAGGACAGGGGCGACAAGCACGAAAATGTGCCGCTGGGCTTTGACGACGGCACGGTGTTTGATCGGGAAGCCATCGGCAGGACGCTGATTCCCGCGATGCTTTCCAAACCGACGGACAGCGACGAGCTTCCGCTTTCCGGCTACACGCCGCGCAACCTGTTTCGGCGCGAGGTCATTGGCAGTCACCGCTTCCGCCCGGATATTCGATATGCGGAAGATCTGCTCTTTATCGTCACCTGCATGAAGGACGCGGGCCGCGCCGTCGCGGTGGACAGGGCGTATTATCATTACCGCTTTCACACCGGGAGCGTGACGAAGCATTTCAGCTTTCACGTGCCGGAGAGCTATGAAAAATCCAACGATGCGCTGGAAACGCTTTTGGCGGATCATCCGGAGTGCATGCGCCGCATGAAAATCCGCCGACGCAAGATGGCGGTGAACACCGTGCGCAATTTCTGCTATCCCGGCACGCCTTATGCGTTCGGGGAGCGCGTGCGCCGCGCGAAGGCATATATGAACAGGCCGGACGTTGCCGCGCTGTTTGACGATGTGAAGCCCGGCGATTTCCCGGCTCAGCTGGGTATGAAGCTCTTTCTGATGCAGAAAAAAATGGCGTTTACGATGTGCTTCCTGTTTACCTATGTGTTTGACCGGGTTTGACGAAAGATGAGGAACGACCATGCAAAAGAATGAAGAACCGATGGACATCGCCGAGGTGCTGGCGCGGCGGAAACCGCAGCTCATCGCCAAGCGCGCGATGGATATCCTGCTCTCGGCATGCGCGCTGGCGGTGCTCTGGCCGTTGCTGCTGCTCATCGCGCTGGCGGTGGTGATCGATGATCCCGGCCCGGTGTTTTACCGGCAGGTGCGCATTGGCAGAGACGGCAAGCCGTTCCGCATTTTCAAATTCCGCTCGATGGTGACGGACGCGGATAAAAAGGGGCTGGCGATCACCGTCGGACGCGATAACCGGATTACGCGCGTCGGCGCGATTCTGCGTAAGACCAAGCTGGATGAACTGGCGCAGCTGCTCAACGTCCTGTGCGGGCAGATGAGCTTCGTCGGCCCGCGCCCCGAAGTGGAGCGGTATGTGAAGCTCTATACGCCGTATCAGCGGCAGGTGCTGCTTGTGCGGCCGGGCATTACGGATTATGCGTCGATTGCCTATCGCAACGAAAACGATCTGCTGGCTGGGACAGACGACCCCGAAAAGATGTACATCGAGCAGATTATGCCCGATAAAATCGAGCTGAACATGAAGTATCTGCGGGAGATTTCCCCGCTTGCGGACATCAGGCTGATTTTCAAAACGATCATCGCGGTTGCGAAGGGGTAAGGAGGCGTTGGGAGACGTTGGGAGACGTTGGGGCGTTGCCCCAAGCCCCGCCAGAAACCTGAGGTTTCTGGACTTCCCACTTCATTTATTACTTCGTGATAGAAGAAAAAAGATGTTTGGATGAAATAATCCATCCACGCAGTGGATGGAAAGAGGAAGGTGCAGGGAACTCAGTTCCCTGCCAGGGTTTGGGGCAGAGCCCCAAAAGGAGGAGCTCAAATGCGCAGCGATTATAGGGTCTATCGTTATGACCGGCTGGATGCGCCGGTCGTCATCGCGGGCAGCAGCGCCGTGCTCATCGGCGCGCAGAACGGCCTTTTCCCGGATATGGGCCTTGCCGTGCCAGGCGAAATGGGCGGCCTCTGGGCCGGGGAAAAGAAGGTCTGCGATGGCTTCTTCCTGGCCATCGACGACGTGCCGCTGACACAGGCCGACGCCTGTGAAATCCATCCGGTCGTCACCGCGTTTCACTACCGTATGCAGAAACAGCAGCTGCACGTCGTTCGCCGTCAGTTTATTCCCGACGGAGTGGGCGGCTGCGTGGTCGAATTGATGATTGAAAACCTCAAAAACGCGCCGCGCATGGTCGAGGTCTCCTTCACTGTGCGCACCGATATCCTGACTGCCGCCGCCGCGCGCGGCGAGGACGGCGCAGAGCTTGGCCGCGATGTCGGTGAATACGACGAGCAGGAGCAGGCGTTCTTTGCCCGCGACAGTCGGAACCCGTGGCACGCCGTCTGGGGCGCGGACGCGAACTGCCGCGTGCTTCAGGCCGATCTGCCGCAGAGCGTCTATGGCTTTGGCAATACCCAGGGCAAGGGCGTCAACGGCCGCCTGTTCTACCGCCTGCGGCTGGCCGCAAACGGGCAGGCAGCCATGCGGCTGTATATTGCGGGCGGCTATCCCTCCCGCTCCAAGGCGGAGGAAGCGCTGGCGCTGCTGAGAGAAAAGGCCGAAACCCTGCTCGCCGAAAAGCGTGCGCGCATCGATCGGGTGATGGCGCGCAGCGCCGCGACGATGCCCAGCGCCGCGCTGGAACAGAGCGTCAACTGGGCGAAGCTCTACGCCGATTGGCTGGTTCGCACCCTGCCGCGCGGCGGGTGCGCGCTGTGCTGCGATCTGCCGGAGCATCCCGCGCTGTACGGCGAAGGATGGGCAAAGGCGATGGAAGCGCTTCTGCCGCTGGGCGGCGCGGCGCGCGTGCAGGAAATGCTGCATACGCTCGTCGGCGTGAGCGCGCAGGCGCAGATGGCCCCCGGCCGTCTGGCGCGCAGCGTGTCCCTCTCCGGTAAGGTTTTGCAGGTTGGCGGCGAACGCGAAAGCGCGCAGTTTGTCGCGCTCGTGCATCGCACGCTGCTCTGGTCCGGCGACAAGACGTTCGCGGCGGCCATGCTGCCGATGACGGGGCTTTGCATCAACTATCTGCGCCGGAGTACCAAGGGCTTTGAAGATGTGCAGGAGGATATGCTGGAAGACGTGCGCGCGGCGCTCGTCGGTCACGCGTATATTCTGAATCTTACGGGCGCGGACGACACGCCGACGCTGGCGCTGCTCGAAAAACTCCCTGCTCAAAGGGAAGAAAGCGACATCGCGCCGAACGCGACGCTGGCCGAGCGCGCAAAGCGGCACGGCGAGCATGTCCACGTGGAGCAGATGATCGGCTGTCTGATGCAGATGGTCGCCTCCGCCGCGCCGGGCCTGCCGGGCTCCATCCGCACGGAGGATGCCGCGCCAGGCGTGCTGCTTCAGGCGCGGGCGGCGGCCGGGATGATCTGGCCGGTGTTTGAATGCCTGTTCGGAATCAGACCCGATGCGGGACGCAAGACGATTGCGTGGCATCCGCATACGCCCATCGGCTGGGAAGGCTGGAAGATGGAGAACCTCTGCATCGGCGGCGCGTCGTTCGACGTGGCCAGCGAGCGCGTGTCTCCCAGCCATGCCCGCTATACGATCAGGACGCAGGAGACGGGCTGGACGGTTCGCGTCACGGAAAACGGGGAAGAGAAGGCGCTTCCGCTTGACGGTGAGCTGTCGATTGTGATGGAGGACTAAAGGGACAAATCACGCCTTCCGTCAGCTTCGCTGACACCTCCGGCTTATGATCGGCTTAAAGTGCTTTTGAAAAAGGATTTCTGCTTTGCTTGGCAGCGTGTAGCAACTGCCCCCTCTTAGCGGGAGGTTGGCACGACGCAGGCGTGACGGAAGGAGTTAAAAGGCTGTTACAATGAAAAGAATCATTTTATGCTTTCTGCTGCTGATGATGATGGCGGCGGGCGCGCTGGCCGATACCGCGCCGGTGAAGATGGAAGTTCCGCCGGAAGCGATTGAAACGCAGGCGGAGGGCGAGCTGGAAACCTACGACCTGACGTTTCCGGAGGATATGCCGCTGGCGGCGCGCAACTTTGTGTTGTTTGCGCGCGCGGAATTTGAAAAGAACGACTGGACGCGCCTGCCCAAGTGCAACGAATATACCCAGTGGTATTACCACGACAAGCGCGAAATCGGCTGGTGCTCGGTCTTCCAGATTTACTGCGCGTACCACAGCGGTTTGCAGCTTGTTCGCTACAAGCAGGATGTGGATGTGCAGCCGGGCGACTGCATCTCCGCGATGGAAGGGCGCGTGGGCAATGTGCGCCTCGCCTTTGAGGAACACGGACGCTGGCTGGATGGAACGGAAGGCGCTGTGCCGAAGCCGGGCTATCTGGTGATTTACGGCGTGCGCTCGTCCACGCCGTATACGCACGTGGCGATTGTGGAGAGCGTGCGGGATTTGGGCGGCGGGCTGTATGAGCTGACGACCATCGAGGGAAATCTCAATTCGACCGTGCGGCGCATCAACTACCGCTACAACGCGAACCCCAAGCGCAAGTATTATAATATGTCCGTCGTGCCGGAAAACGAAATCACGCAGGAAAACTGCCAATATACCCTCCAGAAGGACGATTGGTATGTGACGGGTTTCTGTGCGACATGGTAAGAAAAAACAGACGTTTCACATTGAGAAACGTCTGTTTTTTTGCCGGATGAAATAAGTCGGGGACAATTCTGCGCTTATAACGCCTTTTCCATCGTCACGGCCTGTGCATTCCGCCCGGTTTGAACAAAGCCCAGTTTTCGGTGCAGCGCCAGCGAAGCGGCGTTGTCCGGCGCAATTTGCACGACGCAGGCGGTAAAGCCGCGCGATTTCATGGTTTCAAACAGCAGCATGAGCGCTGACGAGGCCACGCCGCGCCTGCGCATGTCCCCTGAAACGGCGACGCCGTAGGAAAACTGCGCGCCCTGAACGGAGTGAACCGTGATCCCGCCCGCATGGCGGCCGTCCGCGCGGATGAAATACCGCAGACAGGGCGGCGGATCGAGCGGAAGAAGCGAAAGCTGCATCAGGCTTTGGGCAGGGCTTCGGCAGGGGCGAAGCCGCTGTCGATACAGAGCTGCGCGCGCTGAGCGCTTTTGCCGCCTTTGGCAAGCTCGTTTGCGAGGAAATCCGGATGGGCGAGCAGGAAACTGCGCATGAACGCATCCGGATCGTCGATGAAATGCAGCACGAGCGCAAGCTGCTTGTCGGTGATGCGGCCCATCTTGTGCGCGGTTTCAAACAGCTCCGGCTTGATGACGACCAGCGTGGTCAGCGGGCAGCCCGCGTCGGCGAGAATCTTGCTGCCGCCCTGATCGCGATCGACGACGGCCAGCGAACAGGCGATCTTCGCGCCCAACCCTTCCACGGCGGGAATCCATGCGCGGATATAGGAAGAAGCGACCGTCACCAGATCGGCGATATGCACGCTGCGTTTGCCGGACAGGCTCGCCTGCTCGGCGGGCATGCTCACGCCGTTTGCGTCGGTGTAGACGCTGGACAGATCCTTAAAGATGGACAGATGACCCAGCCCCAGCTTGCGCGCCACGGGCATGGAGAAGAAGAAGTCGCGACGCTCGCCGCCGGAGACGAAATCCACGTCCATTTTGCGCGCGGCTTCGGTCATCAGGTCGATCAGCTGACGATAAATCGGGCAGGCTGCAAGCTGCTTTTCGATTTCGCCGTAGACTTTGTCGTAAAACCGGAGCTTATCGCCCGCGCAAGCCTGCTCGATGACGGTCAGCAGCGCGTTGGCTGCCTCTTCGCTGCCGTAGAGGAACTGGGTATTGATGTAGAACGGGCCGAGCTTGCCGGATGTATACCAAAACGGCTGGCCTTCGGGACAGACGCGAACGGCGTCGGTTTCAAACAGCCACGATACGATGGGATTCTCCATGGATAACGCCTCCTTAGCGGAACTCATTTTCTGCTATTATAAAGGATGAAGCGCCAAAATGGAAGCGGAGGCGGGAAATTTGGGCGGCAGAAAATCTGCGCAGTGCCATGCAGGCCAAGATGCAGAATTCCACCGGGCGGCGGCATGCGGCGGCGAAAGAGACGGGTTTTTGCAGGAACACGGTCAGGTTGAGCGATTAAGCGCGTCATTTTGGGAAGAATTGACGCGCCGCGCGCGGGAATTGACCCGGATAGATGGTCGTGTTATAATAACGAACGAAAACGTAAAAACACAGAGAAAGAGGAAAGACATATGAAAATCATCTGGAAAGGCATCGACTGGCTGGCGCGCGCGGTGATCGGCCTGATTGCGAAAATCTCCCCGAAGCTGGGCGACGCATGCCTGAAACTGTGGGAGAACACGGAGCTGGTCAGTTATCTGTTTGTCGGCGTGGCGACGACGCTGGTCAACTATGTGGCTTATTTCCTCGCGACGCGCACCGCGGGTATGAGCGTGATGGCGGGCACGTGGACGGCGTGGGTTATCGCGGTGGCGTTCGGCTATGTGGCCAATAAGATTTTCGTCTTCAAGACGCATTGCGAAAGCACGGCGGCGCTGCTGCGCGAGGCGGGGAGCTTTTTCACGATGCGGCTGGTTTCGCTGGGCATGGAAACGGTGCTGATGTTCCTGCTGGTGGAGATGCTGCACCTGAACGACCTGGCGATGAAACTGCTGGTGAACATCGTGGTGATTATCCTGAACTACGTGTTCTCCAAGCTGTTTATTTTTAAGAAGAAGTAACATGTTTGACGCATTTTAACTCCCTCAGTCCGTTTTGCTGAAGGACTTTCGCTGTTCCGACTGCTCCGGCAAAAAAGAATGCTTTTTGGCGGCACAGTTGATTGGCTTGGAAGAGTATATACATAAGGCCTCCCTCTTAGAGGGAGGCGGCACGCCGCAGGCGTGACGGAAGGAGTTAAAAGCCCCAAGGACAAACACAGGAGGATTCATGAAACATATTCGTCTTTTTGCATCATTTTTTGCGCTGATGATGCTGCTGTGCGCGGGCGCTTCGGCGGAAATTACCATCACCAAGCGCGACATCAATATGAATACGGCGCTGGACAAAAACGTGAGCAACATCCTCGTGCTCTTGCAGGACGGCGGGGAGACCGACACGATGATGATCGCCTCCATCAACAGCCGGACGGGGCGCTCGGTGATGCTCCGCGTAAACTGTGATTTGACGGTGGACGTGCCGGAAAACGGCGAAACGAGGCTGGCCGACGTCTACGCGCTGGGCGCGAAGAAGAGCCGGGGTCTGGTTGCTGAGCGCGCCGTCAACACGCTGCTGGGGCTGAACATCGGCACGTATGTCGCGCTGGACGTGAGCAACCTGCCGGAGCTTGTCGATGCCGTGGATACCGTGAGCATGGAGCTGACGGACGCGGAAGCTGAGGCGATGAATCTTGACGCGGGCTGGAACGACCTGACCGGCGACGAGGCGCTGACCTTTGTGCGCCTGAAGCTCGACGGGGACGATCCGGCGCGCAGCCGCGGTTATGACATGCTGATGCAGCTGCTCTACGCGGGCATGAACAACGGCGATCTGGGCAGCATGCTGGGGCTGGGCACGAAACTGCTCGGCTCGATGGATACCAATCTGAACGCGATGACCGCCGTCACGCTGGCTTCCGCCGTCAAGGGCGGAGACGATCGCAGCGAAATGGCGCTGCCGACGGCGGAGCAGGTGACGAGCGAAAACCCGCTGCGGGCCGACGAAACGGCCATGCGGAACATGGTGAAAGAGGCGCTGTATGAATAATCGGGAAGTGACCGCCGCCGACGTGGCGCACGCCGCCAAGCAGGCGAGTTTTGCGCTGGCCGCGTCGCCGAGCAAGACGCGCAACAGCGCGCTGCTGGCGATTGCCGCCGCCCTTCGCGCGAAAGCAGGACAGATTTTCAAAGCGAACGATATCGATATGCGGCAGGCCGAAAAGGAAGGGCTGGCCGCGCCCGCGCTCAAGCGGCTCAAGTTTGACGAGCACAAGCTCGGCGACGTCTGCGCGGGTCTGGAACAGCTGGCCGCGATGGACGATCCCATCGGGCAGGAGCAGCTGCGCACCGAACTGGCCGACGGGCTGGTGCTTTCGCGCATCAGCTGCCCCATCGGCGTGGTCGGCGTGATCTTTGAATCGCGGCCCGACGCGCTGATCCAGATCGGCGGGCTGTGCCTCAAGAGCGGCAACGCCGTGCTGCTCAAGGGCGGCCGGGAGGCGCTGCATACCAATGAAGCGCTGTTTGATATCATGAACGACGCGAGCGTCGCCACGGGCCTGCCGGACGGCTGGTGCGGCCTGCTGACCACGCGCGAGGATGTTTCCGTCATGCTCAAAATGGACGAGGATATCGACCTCATCATCCCGCGCGGCTCGAACGCTTTTGTGCGTTACATCATGGAAAACAGCAGCATTCCGGTGCTGGGGCACAGCGACGGCGTGTGCCACGTGTATGTGGATGCGGACTGCGACGCGCAGATGGCCGCGCGCATCGTCGTGGACGCGAAGACGCAGTATCCGGCTGCCTGCAATGCCGCCGAGATGCTGCTGGTTCACAGCGGACAGCTGGCCGGCGCCCTGCCCGCAATCGCCAAAGCGCTGACGAAGGCGGGCGTGACCCTGCGCGCGGACGAGCGTGCCCGCGCGGCGCTCTACGCGGCGGGCATAGCCAGCGAAGCGGCGGACGAAAGCGACTGGGGGCGCGAGTATCTGGCGCTGACGATGGCGGTTCATACGGTGGATTCCATCGACGAGGCGATTGCTTTCATCAATAAGCATGGTTCGCATCACACGGACTGCATCATTACCCGCGACGAGGCGGCGGCCGGTAAGTTCTTTGCGTTGGTGGATTCCGCGGGCGTGTATCAGAACTGCTCGACGCGCTTCGCCGACGGCTATCGCTACGGCTTTGGCGCGGAGGTCGGCATTTCCACGGGCAAAATTCACGCGCGCGGCCCGATGGGGCTGGAGGGGCTTTGCTCCTACAAGTACATTCTGCGCGGCCATGGCGATATTGTCGGCGATTTTGCGGCGGGGCGGCGCAGCTTCACGCATCAGAAACTCCTGTGAAGGGGGAATCCGGAATGATCAAGCGAGGGCTTGCGCTGCTGGTGCTGCTGTGCATGGCGCTTCCGTGCGCAGGCATGGCCGAGCAGACGGAAGCGCGGCGCGTGGTTTACCTCACCTTTGACGACGGGCCGAAGAAGGACACGCCGGAACTGCTGGAAACGCTGAGCGAGCTGGACGTGCCCGCGACGTTCTTTCTGGTGGGGCTGAGCGTGCGCGCGTTTCCGGAATACGCCAAACAGATTGTGCAGGCAGGTTACGCCGTCGGCAGCCACACGATGGCGCACTCCATTGGCCGCATTCAAAAGGATGCGGAATTTGTGCTGCGCGATCTGGCGCGTTTTGAAAAGACAATGCGCGAAGAGGTGGATGAGACCTTTTCGACCGATTTGTTCCGCTTTCCCGGCGGCAGCACGGCATATAAGTCGCGCGTTAAGACGCTGGTGCGGGACGCGGGCTACGCGTGGTTTGACTGGAACACGATGACGGGCGACGCGCAGTACACCTTTTCGAGCGATCAGGAGATGCTGGATTATACGCTCAGGCAGACGGAAGGCAAGGACGTCATCATCCTGCTGATGCACGAGGGCAAAGCCAGAACGCGGCGCATTCTGCCGGAGCTGGTAGCCTATTTCCGCGAGGCGGGATACGAGTTCCGCGCGCTTTCCACGAGTGAAGAGGATCGTGGAATTTTGTCGCGCTGCGGGGCGCACATGATGCTGCCCGACGCGGCGCAGGAATAAGGGGGATAAACGAAATGCGGTGCGGATGTCCGCAATGCGGAACGTATATGATTCAATCGGAGGGCACGAACTTCGGCTGCGTCTGCCCGGAATGCCTGTATCGCTGCCGGGCGTGCATGGGCACGAATACCGTCGTCAGCCGCGAGAATCTGCATAACCTGGTCTTCGTGGATCACACGGCTGAACACGAGGCGCAGGAAGAGACGGGCGACGGCAGGCGCGAGCCGCTTCGCCCCGAAGATTTCATTGACTGAAAACCTGAACGTATGGTTTTCGCCCCAAACCAGCGCTTCAAGAGTCAGGTAACGCTTCGCTTCCTGACTCCCATTTCTTTTCGCTTCGCGATTGGGAACGACTGGGGCTTCGTCCCAAACCGGGAAACGTGCATAGTCGCCTTCGGCTCCTTGCAGTTTCCAATTTCCGCCATGCTGATTCCCGCACAGCGGGCGCATGGCTCCAATTCCCCGGCAGAGAACTGAGTTCCCTGCCCCTTCCGTTTCGCTTCGCGGCGGTTTGAAGCAAGAATTCAATTTTGAACGTGTGTAGGAGGTATTTATCATGATTGCACTGGGAAGCGACCACGCCGGTCTGCCGCTGAAAAAGGAAATCATGGCGCTGCTGGATGAGATGCAGCTGCCCTATCACGACTATGGCACCTATACCGCGGACAGCTGCGACTACGCGGTGTTTGCCCAGCGCGCGGCGAAGGCCGTGGTGGGCGGCGAATGCGAGCGCGGCATTCTGTGCTGCGGCACGGGCATCGGCATTTCCATCGCGGCCAACAAGGTGAAGGGCATTCGCTGCTGCGCCTGCTCGGACTGCTATTCCGCCAAGATGAGCCGTGTACACAACGACGCGAACATGCTTGCCCTCGGCGCGCGCGTGGTTGGCACGGAGCTGGGCCGCATGATTGCGCAGACCTTTCTGACGAGCGAGTTTGAAGGCGGCCGCCATCAGCGCCGCATCGATCAGATTGCGGCCATCGAGAACGGGGAGGATTTGGGCTGATGAACATTCTGGATTTTGGCGCAAAGCGCGGAGAATTCTGCGGCGACGCGATTCAGCGCGCGATCGATGCCGCGGCGGTGCAGGGCGGCGGGCGCGTCGTTGTGCCGGCGGGCGAATATGAGACGGCCAGCCTCGTTTTGAGAAGCAATGTCGAGCTGCATCTGGAAGCGGGCGCCGTGCTGCGCTTTACGGATGATTTTGACGCGTACCCCGTTGTGAACATCCGCTGGGAGGGCTACGAGCAGCCCTGCCGCCGCCCGCTGATTTACGCGAAGAACGAGGTCAACGTGGCGCTGACGGGCTTTGGCACGCTGGAAGGACAGGGCAAAAAGTGGTGGACGGCGTTCCGCGCCAAGACGCTGGACGCGGCGCGCCCGTGCGCGGTCTGCTTTGAGGACTGCACCCGCGTGCGCATGAGCGATTTCATGGTGCACAACAGCCCGAACTGGACGATTCACCCGGTTCGGTGCGAAAATGTGACGATCGACAACCTGACCATTGTCAATCCGTTCGATTCGCCCAACACGGACGGCATCGATCCGGAGAGCTGCCGCAATGTGCGCATCACGGGCTGCCACATCGATGTGGGCGACGACTGCATCGCGGTCAAGGCAGGCACGGAGGACGCGCTGGAAGATGTGCCCTGCGAAAACATCGCCATCACGGGCTGCACGATGGTGCACGGCCACGGCGGCGTGGTGCTGGGCAGCGAGATGAGCGGCGGCATCCGCCGCGTCTCCATCACCGGCTGTGTGTTTGACGGAACGGATCGCGGCATTCGCATCAAGAGCCGCCGCGGGCGCGGCGGCGCGGTGGAGGATGTGAGCGTGACGGGTATTGTGATGAACGATGTGCTCTGCCCGCTGGTCATCAACCTGATGTATTTCTGCGGCAAGGATGGCAAGCTGCCCATCGTTTCCGACCCGAATGTCCAGCCTGTGACGGATGCGACGCCGCATGTGCGCCGCATCCGCATGGCCGATATCGTGGTGACCAACGCCAAAAGCGCCGCTGCGTGCCTTTACGGCCTGCCGGAAGCGCCGCTGGAGGATATCAGCATCGTAAACACGCAGATCCATCTGGTTGAGGATACGCCGAGCTTCCCGGTGATGAACGCGGTGCAGCAGCCTGTGACGCTGGCGGGTCTGACGGCCGAGCATGTGCGCGGCCTGCATCTGACCGATCTGCGCATCGTCGGCGCGCGGGAAGACGAAATTACGCTGCGCGACGTAGAGTGAGGAGGAACCCCCATGAGATACGAAAAGACCGTTTGGGCGGGTGAAGGCACGCTCGCGCGTGAGCAGGAGTATAACTATCACTGGTGCTACGAGCGGGGCATCATCACCAAAGCGTGGCTGGACGTCCATGCGGCGACCGGGGACAGGCGCTTTTACGACGCGGCGAAGGCCAATGTCGATCAGTATGTAACCGAAGACGGCGCGATTCTAACCTATGAGCCGGAAAAATATAATCTGGATATGATCTGCATGGGGCGCACGGCGCTGCGGCTGTTCAAGGCGACGGGCGAGGCGAAATACGAAAAGGCGTGCCGCCGACTCATCGAGCAGATCAAGGGTCAGCCGACGACGGCGGAGGGCGGCTTCTGGCACAAGAAGCTCTATCCCCAGCAGATGTGGCTGGACGGCATTTACATGGCCTGCCCGTTCCTGACGGAATTCGCCGTGACATTCGGCGAAATGCAGTGGGCGGATCTGGCGGCGAAGCAGATGAAGCTGATCTTTGAAAAGACGCGGCTGGAAAGCGGCCTGCACGCGCACGCGTGGGACAGTGCGAAAGCGCAGAAGTGGGCCGATCCGCAGACGGGACTTTCCCCGCACGTCTGGGGACGCGCGATGGGCTGGTTTGTGATGGCGCATGCGGACGTTTTGGCCGCTCTGCCGGAAAGCCATCCGGATTACGCGCAGCTGAGCCTGCAAATGAAATCGCTGCTGACGGCGGTGATGGCCGCGCGCGGCGCGGACAAGCTCTGGCATCAGGTGATGGACAGGCCGGAGAGCGAAGAGAACTATGCGGAATCCTCCTGTTCGGCAATGTTCATCTACGGGCTGGCGAAGGGCAAGGCGCTGGGGCTGTGCGGCGCGAAGGAAGAAGCTGCCGCGCGGGAAAGCATGGACGCGCTCTGGCAGAAAAACGTCGTCACGGCGGCGGACGGCTACCCCGAACTGACGCGCATCTGCAAGGTCGCGGGGCTGGGCGGGGAGCCGTATCGCGATGGCAGTTATGACTACTATGTACACGAAACCGTGTGCAGCGGGGACACGAAGGGCACCGCGCCCTTCCTGATGGCCTGCTGCGCGCTGGAGGTTTAACGCATAGCTGAACAAAGGTTGAGGGCGGGTTAATCGCTTAACCTCACAAAGTTTCGCACAAGAGATTGATTTCCATTTTATGCACTTGACACAACTTGACCAAAAAATTATAATAAACATGCACATAGGGAACAGGCGGGACGCGGAAAAACGCCGCGGAAGGCCTGAATCCGGAGGGTGTCTGATGTATGGCTGAAAGGGGCAGGCAAACCCCTTGGCGCCGGAAATTCCGGCAGAATAGATTTCAGTTTTAAAGGAGAGCGAATTGTGATGAAAAAGATGATCGCATGCCTGTTGACGTTCGCGCTGGCGCTGACCGCCGTTTGCGCGATGGCCGAAGGCTCCCTGACCTTCTCCTGGTGGGGCGGAGATGCCCGCCACGAAGCGACCCAGCAGGCTGTCGAGGCTTTCAAGGCCGCGACCGGCATCGATGTGCAGTGCACGTACAGCGCGTGGAGCGGCTGGGAAGACAAGATGAGCCAGTATTTCGCTTCTGATTCCGCTTTCGACGTGAACCAGATCAACTGGAACTGGCTGTACTCCTTCACCAACGCGGACGGCTCCAGCAAGTTCTACGACCTCAACCAGGTTGCGGACGTGATCGACCTGTCCCAGTTCAGTGAGAAGGCTCTCGCCCAGTGCACCATCGACGGTCAGCTGCTGGCGATCCCGGTTTCCATGACCGGCCGTATCTTCTACTGGAACAAGACCACCTTCGAGAAGGCCGGTCTTGAGACCCCGACCACGCTGGCCGACCTGATGGCCGCCGGCCCGGTGTTCGCCGAGAAGCTGGGCGACGACTATTACCCGCTGGCGCTGGGCGCTTACGACAAGATGATCCTGATGGTGTACTACGTCGAGAGCGTGTACGGCAAGGATTGGGTTGTCGATGGCCAGCTGAACTACACGACCGAGGAAATCGCCAAGGGTCTTGAGTTCATCCAGAGCCTGGAAGACAACCACGTCATCCCGACCGCCCAGACCCTCACCGGCGACGGCGCAGACAGCTTGGACAAGAACCCCAAGTGGATGGAAGGCAAGTATGCCGGCATCTTCGAGTGGGATTCCTCCGCGAGCAAGTTTGAGAAGGCTCTGAACGAGGGCCAGGAATTCTTTGTCGGCAACTACTTCGCCGATATGGGCGAGTATCACGGCGGCTTCACCAAGGTTTCCCTGGCGCTGGCCATCTCCAACACGGCGGCGGACAAGAACGCGGCGGCTCAGCTGATCGAGTTCCTGCTCAACAGCGACGAGGGCGCGAAGCTGATGAAGAGCGAGCGCGGCATCCCGCTGAGCAAGAAGGCCAACGAGCTCTGCGCGCAGGAAGGCCTGCTCAACGCGAAGGTCGCCGAGGCGAACGCGAAGGTGCTCGACTGGTGCTCCAACAAGCTGGACCCGAAGTTCGAGAGCAGCGCGCTCAAGAGCAGCGACGGCGTGTACTATGACGTGATGGACGGTCTCTCCTACAAGGATTACTCCATTGAGGAAGCCGCTCAGGCGCTCTGCGACGGCATCACCGAAGTGCTGGCCAAGTAATTTCCAAATCGATAATCGGAGCGGCTTGGCGGATGTTAAGCCGCTCTGATTTGTATTATTTATGAAGGGAAGGGGGAGATTCCATGACGAATGGATCTTCCGCCGCGCGCCAGGACCTCAGAAGGCGGCGCGGGCTGAGCAAGCTGGAGCAGGGCTACATGGGCTTTATCCTGATCCTGCCGTGGCTGATCGGCTTCTGCATCTTTAAGCTCTATCCGTTCGTGTCCTCGCTGGTATACAGCTTCACGGATTACGATCTGTTCAAGGGCGTGCAGAATGTCGTCGGTTTCCAGAACTACATCGACGCGTTTACCAAGCCTAAGAACGTCAAGGCGCTGCAAGTGACCTTCACTTACGCGTTTATGACCGTTCCGCTCAAGCTGATTTTCGCGCTGTTCATCGCCTACATCCTCAATTTCAAAATCAAGGGCGTGGGTCTGTTCCGCACGGCGTACTATGTGCCTTCCATTTTGGGCGGCTCGGTGGCCATCGCGGTGCTGTGGAAAGCGCTGTTTAAAAACGACGGCGTCATCAACACGATTCTGGCGATGCTCGGTTTTGAATCCATCAATTTCCTGGCGGATAAGAACTGGGCGCTGTTCATCATCTGTCTGCTGCGCGTGTGGCAGTTCGGTTCGGCGATGGTGCTGTTCCTCGCGGCGCTCAAGGGCGTGCCGGAGGATCTCTACGAGGCGGCTTCCATCGACGGCGCGACCAAGGGCCGCCAGTTCCTCTCCATCACCATTCCGCTGATTTCCCCGGTCATCTTCTATAACCTGGTGACGCAGCTGGTGCAGGCGTTCCAGGAGTTCAACGGCCCGTACATCATCACCAACGGCGGCCCGCGCAACGCGACGACGCTGATTTCCGTCATCGTGTACAACACGGCTTTCAAGGATTACAAGGTGGGCATGTCCTCCGCGATGGCGTGGGTCATGTTCGTGATCGTGATGGTGTTGACGGTGATCGCCTTTGTCAGCCAGAAGAAGTGGGTCTACTATTCCGACGACGATGGGAGGGGCTAAGAGATGAGCATCATTGGCATCGTTTTTCTCGTCCTGAGCATCGTGCTGTTGGGGCTGGGCTTCTACGGCGCGTCCGTCGATGTGGTCAGCGCAGTCGGTCTGGCGGAATCCATCGGGCAGATGAAGAACTTTTATTTTCTGCTCGGCGGCCTGATTCTCTTCATCGTGCTTTACCGCACGGCGTTCGCCAAGGCAAGCCTGCGCGTGCAGCACGCGATGAGCACCACCATCCGCTACATCATCCTCATCGGCGTGGGCGTGTTCATGGTCTATCCGCTGCTGTGGATGATCAGCGCCACGTTTAAGGACAACAACGAGATTTTCTCCACCCTGAGCCTCATCCCGACCCGCCCGACGATGGAGGGCTACAAGGCCGCGATGAACAACTACGGCGGCGATATCAACATCTGGCAGGCCATGCTGAATACGTATAAATACGTCATCCCGAAGGTGATCTTCACGGTCATCTCTTCGACGATTACGGCTTACGGATTTGGCCGCTTCCGCTTCCGCGGGCGCAACTTCCTGTTCGCGGTGCTGATGGCGACGCTGTTCCTGCCGCAGGTCGTGCTGAATATTCCGCAGTTCCTGATGTACCGCAACTTCGGCTGGGTCGATTCGCCGTATTATCTGGCGCTGATCGTGCCGACGCTGTTCGCGCAGGAGACGTATTTCGTCTACATGCTGATTCAGTTCATGCGCAACATCCCGCGTGAGCTGGATGAGGCGGCGAAGATCGACGGCTGCAACATCATGCAGACGCTGGTGCTGGTGCTCGTGCCGATGCTTTGGCCGGCGATGGTCTCTGCGGGTCTGTTCCAGTTCATGTGGTCGTCTAACGACTTCATGGGCCCGCTGCTTTACGTCAACAGCCCGGCGCGCTACCCGGCGACGCTGTTTGTGCGCATGAGCATGGACGCGGACAGCGGCTTCGCGTGGAACCGCGTGATGGCGGTTTCCCTGATTTCCATCATCCCGTCGCTGGTCGTGTTCTTCCTCGCGCAGAGGCAGTTCATGGACGGCGTGACGGCCGGCGCCGTCAAGGGTTGACGCCTGATTTTTCTCCGATTCGCTGGCGCGTCTCTGTGGACAGGGGCGCGCTTTTTCCATATGAGATCGGCAATGGCGGATTGTCAGGGTGATGAAGCGCGACGACGCGCCGACGGACGCGGAGAATCTGCGTGCGGCAGAAAGCCGAAAACAGAGCGTTTTTACCCTGCGCTTTCGCGAAACGGCAGAGAAAAGAGAAATTCGCGAAAAGTCTTTTCTTTTCGACAAAAATGGGCTACAATAGAGGGCGGTTATCGGCATTTCCCCGGTTTCCCGGGTTGAAAGCAAAATACGGAGGAGGAAATCATCATGAACAACAAAAATTCGGTCAAGACGGTTGTGGCCGTGGCCATCGGCGCGGCGCTGTTCTTTGTGCTCGGCCGCTTTGTGGCGATCCCCAGCGGCATTCCGAATACGAACATCAGCCTGCAATATGCGGTGCTCGGTCTGCTGGCGGCGATGTACGGCCCGGTGGCGGGCGGCCTGATCGGCTTTATCGGCCACACGCTGATTGACATGAGCTGGGGCGGCAGCCCGTGGTGGAGCTGGGTGATCGCGTCCACGTTTGTGGGCATCGTGGTCGGCCTGTTTGCCAAGAAGCTGAACGTCAACGAGGGCGAGTTTAGCAAGAAGGACGTTGTGACCTACGCCATCGCCAACGTGATCGCGCATGCGGTGGCGTGGATCGGCGTTGCGCCGGTGCTGGACATTCTGATTTATGCCGAGCCGGTGGACAAGGTTTTTGCGCAGGGCGCGATGGCGGCGGTCGCCAACATTCTGACGGCGGTGATCGTCGGCGCGCTGTTGATTGCGGCTTATACCAAGACCATTGCCAAGAAGGGCTCCTTGGAAAAGCAGTAAGGCCGGATACAATCATCATCAAAAGGCGGGTCAAGTTCGATCCGCCTTTTCCAGTTCAAGGTTCAGATCAGGAGGGGCTTTCATGGAGCCGATTATTTCCTTCCGGGATTTCAGCTTTCAATACCGGGCGCAGAAGGAGCCGACTGTCCGTCACATCAATCTGGATATCATGCCGGGCGAGCGGGTGCTGATTGCCGGGCCGTCCGGTAGCGGCAAAAGCACGCTGGGCAACTGCATCAACGGGCTGATTCCCTTCAGCTATCCGGGCGAAGTGAGCGGCAGTCTGGTGGTTGACGGCGTAAACGCGCCGCAGAGCAGCATTTTTGAACTTTCCGCGCATGTCGGCACGGTGCTGCAAGACCCGGACGGCCAGTTTATCGGCTTGACGGTGGCGGAAGACATCGCCTTTGCGCTGGAAAACAGCTGCACGCCGCAGAAAGAGATGCACGAAATTACGCGCAGGGCGGCCGAGCTGGTGCACATCGAGGACCATCTGGATTACGCGCCGCACGAGCTTTCCGGCGGGCAGAAGCAGCGCGTCAGCCTTGCGGGCGTGATGGTCGATCAGGTGAAGATTCTTCTGTTTGACGAGCCGCTGGCGAACCTCGACCCCGCGGCTGGCAAGCAGACGATGGAGCTGATTGACGACATCCAGCGGCAGACGGAAACCACGGTGCTCATCATCGAGCATCGATTGGAAGACGTGCTTTGGCGCAACGTGGACAGAATCATCCTTGTGAACGACGGCGAAATCGTTGCGGATATGAAGCCGGATGAGCTGCTTTCCACCGACTTACTGCAAAAGAACGGCATTCGCGAGCCACTGTATGTCACCGCGCTGCGCTATGCGGGTGTGGAAGTGACGGCGGCAAAACATCCGGGCCATCTGCCGGATTTGAAGCTGGAAAAAGCGGACGGGCGGCGCGTGCGCGACTGGTTTTTGGGCGCGCCGGAAGCAGGGCAGGCGGCGCGGAAACCGCCGTTGCTGACCGTGAGCGACGTTTCCTTTGGCTACACGAAAGAGCGGAAGAATCTGGAACACATCTCCTTTTCGGTGAGCGGGGGCGAAATGCTGGCGATCGTCGGGCGAAACGGCGCGGGCAAATCGACCCTTTCCAAGCTGATCTGCGGATTTGAAACGCCGGACAGCGGCACGATCAGCCTGAACGGGCGCGACCTGAAGGACGACAGCATCCGCGAACGCGCGGGACAGATCGGCTACGTGATGCAGAACCCGAACCAGATGATTTCCAAGGTCATGATCTATGACGAAGTGGCGCTGGGGCTTTCGCGCTCCTGCCTGAGCGAAGCCGAGATCCGCGAAAAGGTGGAAGAGACGCTCAAAATCTGCGGGCTGTATCCCTTCCGCAACTGGCCGATTTCCGCGCTTTCCTTTGGACAGAAGAAGCGCGTGACCATCGCCAGCGTGCTGGCGATGGGGCCGAAGATCATCATCCTCGACGAGCCGACCGCCGGACAGGATTTTTTCCACTACACGGAGATCATGGAGTTTCTGCGTTCTCTCAACGCCCTCGGCGTGACCGTCATCATGATCACCCACGACATGCACCTGATGCTGGAATACACGACCCGCGCGCTGGTGTTCAGCGACGGGCGTTTGATTGCGGACGCCGTGCCCGCCGCCGTGCTCTGCGACAGCGGACTGGTGGAACGGGCGGCGCTCAAGGAGACGAGCCTGTTTGCGCTGGCTTCCCTGTGCGGCATAGACGAACCGGTGCGCTTTGTGGAGCGATTTATTGAAACCGACAGGGAGGTGCGCAGCCGTGGCCGCTAAGACCGTTCTCAATTATCTGCCGCGAAAGAGCGTCGTACATGAGCTGACGGGCACAACCAAGCTGGTGTTCTTTCTGCTGTTCACCTTTGCCAGCATGATGACCTATGACACGCGTGTGCTGCTGGCGCTCCTGCTGGTAAGTGTGGGCATTTTCCGCCTGAGCAAAATCCGTTTCAGCGAAGTGCGGTTCATGATGACCTTTACACTCGTGTTCCTTGTGCTCAACAACCTGTTCATCTTTCTGTTCAATCCGGATCAGGGCACGGCGCTTTACGGTACGCGGCACGTGCTTTTCCACCTGTTCTGGCGGTATGACCTGACGCAGGAGCAGCTGTTTTACATGCTGAATATCTCGCTCAAGTATTTTGTTTCCCTGCCGATTGCGATCCTGTTCATTTCCGCGACCAATCCGAGCGAGTTTGCCGCCAGCCTGAGCAGCATCGGCGTGAGCTATCGCGTGAGCTATTCCGTCGCGCTGGCGCTGCGGTATATTCCCGATATCCAGCGGGATTACCACGCCATCAGCCAGGCTCAGCAGGCGCGCGGCATCGAGCTGGGCAAAAAGGAAAAGCTGCTCATGCGGCTCAAAAATTCCGTCAACATTCTGCTGCCGTTGATCCTGTCTAGCTTGCAGCGCATCGATGTGATTTCCAGCGCGATGGAACTGCGCGGCTTTGGCAAAGATAAAAAGAAGCGCACGTGGTACATGAAGCGCCCGATGAAGCGGAACGATTTTATCGCCATCGCATTGGGCGCGCTGCTGCTGGCGTTCAGCCTTGGCATGATCGCGGCAAACGGCGGCAGATTCTGGAATCCGTTTGCACAGTGACGCATTGAACGGAGGCGGCAAGGCGGAGAATTATAACATTGCAGCAGTATTTTATTGAAAGCCTTGCAAAACAGGCATAGATTTGTTAAAACGGCAGTTATGATGCTGTTTGAAAAGATGAATGCGGCCATGCGCCACAGCGCGGAAGAGGGCAAAAAGCGCCGCGAGCTGGACGCGCAGAAAAACGGCGGAATGCGTGCCGAACTTGAGCGGGGCGACATGTGCGCCATGCTGATTTCTGCATTCCTGACGATTGTGCCGGTCGTCGGGGGGCTGGTGCTGCTGATGGCGCTGGTCGCCTATGTCGCGGTGATTCACTAAAGAAATCGCCGACGCTGCCGGAAGGACGCCGCATTTTCACGGCGGGGGGCGCATGCGGCAGATTTACATCATGAAAAAGGCGGAAGATATCCATGAAGCTATTCGTGGCCTGCCACCACGTGCTGCCCGAAAAGCATCAGTAATTTAGGAAGGAGCCTTCTTTGCCGGTCGAATGGGAGAGGGCTTCTTCTCATTTGCAAAGGAGATTGGAAATATGGTACGCAAGAGCGAAGAAAAGCAGGTTGTGACCAAACCGGCTCCGTTTAACGGCGTGGGCGAAATCACCGTCCGGAGTCTGCTCAACGGCCCGGAGGAAATGAGTCAGAAGGGCCGCGTTTTCGGCCATACGACGGTGTATCCGGGGGCGGCCATCGGCTACCACGTTCACCACGGGGACAGCGAGACGTATTACATTCTCAGCGGCACGGGACGCTACAACGACAACGGCACGATGACCACCGTGACCGCGGGCGATGTGACCTATACCGCGCCGGGCGAGGGCCACGGCATCGAGTGCATCAGCGACGAGCCGATCGAGATGATTGCGCTTATCCTCTATGAATAAGCGCGGAAGTCTCCCGGACAAAAATCTGATTTGGCACGAAAACGGAGACAAAACGGAATGATATACCTGATCTTGGCGGTGACCAGCAGCATGCTGGTATCCGTAATCATGCGCGTGAGCGAAAAATATATCCACAACAACATCACCATGCTGGCCTCCAACTACCTGATGTGTTCGGTTCTGGCGGCGATCTGCACGGGCACGTGGAACCTTTTCCCGGTTTCGGCGGAGGGTTTTCCGTTCAGCGTCGGGCTTGGCCTGATCAGCGGCCTGTTCTATATGGGCAGTTTCATGCTGCTGCAATGGAACGTCAAGACCAACGGCATTGTGCTCTCTTCGATGTTCATGAAGCTGGGCGTGATGGTGCCCACGCTGATGGCGATTCTCGTCTTTGGCGAAGTGCCCAAGGCCGTGCAGGTGATCGGCATGATTGTAGCGCTTGCGGCCATCCTGCTGATTAACCTGGAAAAAGGCAGCGGCAAGGCGGCCAGCAGCCTGGGTCTGGTGCTGCTGCTGGTGGCGGGCGGCGCGACGGACGCGATGTCCAAGGTTTATGAGGAACTGGGCGTCAGCGCGCTGAAAAACCATTTTCTGCTCTACACGTTCATGATGGCGTTTGCGCTGTGTATCGTGGTTTGTCTGGTGAAAAAGCAGGGCGTGACGAAAGAGGACGTTGGGTTCGGTCTGGTGATCGGCATTCCGAATTTCTGCTCGGCGCTGTTCCTGCTGCTCTCGCTGGCGGATATCCCCGCGATGATCGCGTATCCGACATACAGCGTCGCGGCCATCGTCATGGTGACGCTTGTGGGCGTGATCTTCTTTAAGGAAAAACTCAGCCGCAGGCAGATTCTTTCCATGTTTATGATTTTTGCGGCCCTGGTGCTGCTGAATATTTAAAGGTTTCACTGACGAAGGAGGATGATTTCATGTTCTTTTCCAGCGTGCATGCCGACGACGATCTGAAGCGCTATCCCGCGGCGATTCAAAAGGCCATCGAGTATGCGAAAAACACGGATTTTTCGGCGCTTGAGGACGGACGGCAGGAGATTGACGGCGACAAGATGTACGCCAACCTCTTCCACCTGACCAGCAAGCAGAAGGAAGAGGCGCATCCCGAACTGCACAAGAAATATGTGGACGTGCAGTATTGGATCTGCGGCGAGGAGCTTTGCGGCGTTGCGCCGTACAACGGCGTAGGCAAGTGCATCGAGACGCGCGAGGATGACGACCTGTATCTCTATGACGACGTGAAAAACGAGTTCTTCATCCACGCGACGGAGGGCTGCTACGCCGTGTTCTTTCCAAACGACGCGCATCGCCCCGGCGTGTGCGTGGACGGCAAGCCGCTCGATTACCGCAAGGTGGTCGTCAAGGTGAGCGTTGACCTGTTGTAAGCGGAGGAAAAACAGATGAAAATCGCAGTTCTGGGCGGCGGCGCGATGGGCGCGCTCTACGGCGGATATCTGAGCCGGAAAAACGATGTGACCATCGTGGATGTGAACACCGCCCTGATTGAAAAGGTGAAGGCGGACGGCCTGAAAATCGCGGAGCCGGACGGCAGCAGCGCGGTCTATCATCCGGCGATCACGAGCGACACGAAGGGCATGCAGCCCGTCGATCTGGTGATCGTGTTTGTGAAGGCGATGTTCAGCGAAAGCGCGCTGGAAAACAACCGCGCGCTCATCGGCCCCGACACGTATCTGATGACGCTGCAAAACGGCAGCGGCCACGAGGATGTGCTCAAGCGCTTTGCGGATGACGCGCATGTCGTCATCGGCACGACACAGCACAACAGCGCGGTTGTCGGCCTGGGCGAGATTCGCCACGGCGGCAGCGGCATGACGCATATCGGCGGCGTGACGAGCGGCTCGGCGCGGCTCCAGCCGATTGCGGACGCGTTTACCGCCTGCGGGCTGGAGGCGGACTGCGTGGAGAACGTGCAGAAGCTGATCTGGCAGAAGATGTTCACCAACGTGTCAGCCAGCGTGCTGACGGGCGTTTTGCAGGTGCCGCTGGGCTACATCGCGCAGAATCCGAATGCGTGGGCGGTCTGCGAAGCGCTGATTCGCGAGGCTGTTGCCGTTGCGGCGGGCGAAGGGCTGGACTTTGATGCGGAACAGAAAATTGCCGAGGTGCGTGAGGTCTGCGAAAAAAGCCCGAACGGCCTGACGAGCATCTATGCCGACCTGCATAACGGCCGCAGAAGCGAAGTCGATACCATCAGCGGAAGCGTTGTCCGCGCCAGCGAGCGCAACGGCGTGCCCGCGCCGACCCATCGCGCGATGGTCAACCTCGTACACGCGATGGAAGGCAAACCCAAAGCGTAAACCATCATCCATTTAAGGAGGAACGATATCATGGAACCCGTATACGAACTCAATGGTTATCGCGTGGTCGATCTCACGAAAGTGCTCGACCCGAAGACCGAAACCCGCCGCTGTCATCTGATCCGCTACAACACCGGCGGACCGATCCCGGATTTCCACACTGCGCTGGATCTGACCAGCCACCTCGGCACGCACTGCGAGTGCCCGTATCATCACTTTGAGGACGGCAAGTCCGTCGGCGAACTGCCGCTGACCACGTTCATGGGCCGCGCGATCTATGTCAACATCGATTTCCTTGAGCCGAACAGCCACATCAGCGCCGCCGACCTCGACCGCGCCTGCGGCGACCGCATCAAGGAAGGCGATATCGTCATTCTGGACAGCAACTGGAAGTTCCCGCCGTTCACGCCGGAGACCAACAGCCCGGCCGACAAGCGCCTGTTCATCAACGCGGAGACCGCCATCTGGATGCGCGACCACAAGGTGAAGTGCGTCGGCTTTGGCGACGGCGTGTCCATCGAGAACTGCGAGGCGGACGTGAAGCCCTTCCACGACATCATCATGGCGTATGACGGCGTGTTCCTTGAGGTGCTCAAGAATCTGGAATACCTCAAGAGCGACACCTTCTTCATGAGCTATTCCGCGCTGCCGATCATCGGCGCGGATTCCTGCCCGGTTCGCGCATACGCGATCGAGGGCCTGCCGGGATTCGGCGCGTAAACCCGGTTTCAAAAGACCATAACAAAAGAGAGTCGGTTGATTTTCAAAGCATGAAATCAAAAGACTCTCTTTTTGAATGGGCGGACGGATGTCCCTGAAAGGCGGTATTCCCAAAACGCTTTCGCGGTTACAGAAGGACGTTGCGGATGCCGACGTCATACAGCGAGCCGACATGTTCGCCGACGGGAGAAGCCAACTGCGCCTCTTCGCCGGAAAGGCCGATGGTGACGTCGAGCTTGAAGCGGTCATAGCGGATGAAGCTTTCGACATACTCGACCGCGACCTCGTTGGAGAGATAGCCGATTCGGCGGGAGAAGCAGACGAGCCCGTTTTTTCGGCATTGCAGCAGCTCGGCGGTTTTGGGCGAAATCTCCGTGATGGCATAGGTGTCGTGCGCCTTGGTGGGGATGACGCTGTATTTCTTCTGGAGCGCGGCGTAGAGGCTGTCGTCGATATCCGAAACGGAAAGCTCCGGATAAATGTGCGGATTCAGATAGCTGGAAAGCAGCACAATCGGCTTGCCCTCGGTGGAAACCAGACGTTTGACGCGCACGACATAGTCTTTCTCGGTCAGCTCAAAGAGCTGCTGCAAAAAGGGCGTGGGCGTTTCTCTGGTCAGCTTGAGAATGCGGGTTTCCGGATGGGTGCCCATCCGGCGGATGTCCTCGGTGAAGGAAGGCAGTTTGGAAAAAGAGCGGGAAATGCGCCGCTCGCTGACAAACGTGCCCTTGCCCTGAAGGCGGTAGAGCGTGCCCTCGTAGACCAAATCGGTGATGGCCTGTTTGGCCGTTCCGCGGCTGACGCCGAAGGAGGCGGCAATCTGGGTTTCGCTGGGCATTTTTTCATTGGGATTTTTTTCCGAAGCCATTTTACGCAGATAGTTTTTGATGACGACGTATTGCGGAATATGCTGCTGGTTTTCGTGCATAGAATGAAGCTCCCTTTCATTGGGATACATGTATCGAGTACCCATAATATTATAGGAAAGCGTTGACTTTGTCAACGAAATGGCGGAATTTGGATCGGAATAAAAAATAGACAAAAAACAACTGAAATTTTTCATTGATCACTTGACTAGTCAAGTGATCAATGCTATAATGACTGACAGAAAGAGCAACATAAAGTTGACTATGTTGCACATGAAAACAGGGAGGAAAACAACATGAAGAAATTGCTCACGCTGATTTTGGCTTGCGCCATGATCACAGGTCTCTTTGCGGCAGGCGTCGCTGCGGAGGACAAAATCAAGGTCGGTTACGACATTTATTTCCTCGGCAACTCCTGGTCGGTGCAGCTCTATCAGGAATTCAAGTGGAACATTGAAAACAATTACGCTGACAAGATCGACGTGACCTATGTGGAAAGCGAAGGCGACATCAGCAAGCAGATCGCCAACCTCGAAGACCTGATCGCGCAGGAAGTGGACGTGATCATCACCACGCCGAACGACACGACCGCGCTGAACGCGACGCTTCAGGACGCGATGGACGAAGGCATCAAGGTCATTCTCCTGTGCGCGGGCATCGACGGCGACCAGTATGACACGCTGATCACCGTTGACGAGACCGAGTTTGGCCGCGTCGGCGCGCAGTGGCTCGTCGAGCAGCTGAACGGCACGGGCAAGATCATCTGCCTCAACGGCATTTCCGGTCTGTCCACCAGCGAGCAGCGCTGGGCGGGCGCGAAGAGCGTGTTTGACCAGAACCCCGGCATCGAAGTGCTGGCGGTTGAAGACGCCAACTGGGATTATGCGACCGGCAAGACCGTGACCAGCGACCTGCTGGCAGCGTATCCGCAGATTGACGGCGTCTGGTCTCAGGGCGGCTCGATGACCCTTGGCGCGATCGAAGCGTTCCAGGCGGCCAACCGTGAGCTGGTTCCGATGACCGGCGAAGACAACAACGGCCTGATGAAGGCCTGGAGCAGCCTGGGTGCTGAGGGCATCGGCTGCGCCAAGCCGACCTGGCTCGCCCGCGTGGCCATCGAGAACGCTGTGAAGATGATGAACGGCGAGACGGTGGAAAAGGATCAGATTTATCCGGTGCAGACCATTAAGACGGAAGACATTCCGAACTATGTGCAGGCCGACCTGTCTGACGACGTCTGGTGCGGCACGGAAATGCCTGCGGAAGTGCTTCAGCAGATCTTCCAGTAACCTTTCGACAGAAGGGAAAGAAGGATGGGCACATCCCTCTTTCCCTTTTTTCTTGAGTTGACGGAACGCGGCAAAAGGGAGAAAACGGATGAGTGAGACAAATGTGATTGTAGAAGGACGCAGCCTGTCGAAAGAATTCAACGGCAACGTCGTTCTTCGTGATGTTTCCATTCGATGCGAGGCGGGAAAAGCGATCGCGTTGGTGGGCGAAAACGGAGCCGGAAAAAGCACGCTGATGAACATTTTAACCGGCAGCCTGACGCCGACGAGCGGAACCGTGCTGGTGGATGGCAAAGAAGTGCATTTCACCTCGCCCCATCAATCCAAGGCAATGGGCCTTGCGTTTGTTCATCAGGAGCTGAGCCTGATGGAAGAGATGACGGTGGGCGAAAATATCATGCTCGGACGCGAACCGCGCCACTTCGGGCTGATCGATTCCAAGACGCTGCACAGGCAGGCGGAAGAGATTCTGCGGGACATCGGCTACGAGATCGATGTGCATGCGATCGTGTCGGATATTGCGCCCTCCGATAAGCAGATTACCGAAATCGCGAAAGCCTGGGCCGGAAAGCCCAGAATGATGATCTTCGATGAACCGACTTCCAGCCTCAATCAGGCGGAGAGCGTCAAACTGTTCAGGTTCATTGACAGAATCAAGAAAAACGGCGTGGCCGTCATCATGATTTCGCACCGCATGGACGATATTTTTGAAACCTGCGACACCGCGTTTGTTTTGAAAGACGGCGAGTTTGTGTTCAGCAAGCCGGTTTTGGAAACAAACGACGACGAACTGATTTCCAAAATGGTGGGCCGCGAATTTAAAAACGCGTTCCCGCCGCGCAACGAAAAACGCAGCGATGAAATCCGCGTGCGGCTCAAAGACGTCTGTGTGGGCGACGTGGTTCGCAACGTGAACATGGAAGTCCCCGCGGGCAGCATCATCGGCGTGGGCGGTTTGGAAGGCCAGGGTCAGCGCGAACTGAGCCGCGCGCTGTTTGGCATCGATCCGTTCACTTCGGGCACATATGAGATCGAGGGGCAGCCCGTCAAAATCAATTCCCCGCGCGCGGCGGTGACCAACGGCATCGCCTTTGTGCCGGACGACAGAAAGGCGGAGGGACTGGTTCTGCCGCTGTCTGTCGAAGAAAACATCCTGTCGCTGATTCTGGACAGGGTTTCGCCGCATGGATTTGTGAATCGCAAAATGGCGGACGAAGAAGTGAAGCAGGGCATCGAGCAGCTGAATATCAAGGTTGCCTCCCCGATGCAGGCCGTGCAGTATCTCAGCGGCGGCAACCAGCAGAAGATCGTTTTCTCCAAGTGGATTAAAACCCATCCGAAGATTCTGTATCTGCATGAGCCTACGCGCGGCGTCGATGTGCAGAGCAAGCTGGAGATTTACGCGCTGATCCGCCGCCTGACGGCCGAGGGCGTGAGCGTCGTTGTTTTCACCAGCGACATTCTGGAATTGATCGGCCTTTCGGACGAGATCTACGTCATGTACGAGGGCGAAATCTCCGGCCATATCGCGGGCGCGGAAGCGACGGAAGAAAAGATCATGCAGATGAGCGCCAAGAGCGCCAATAAGCGGAAACAGGAGGGACAATAACGTGACCGGTTCGGTAAAAAAGCACGTCAAACAGGCGATACCCGCTTATGTCATCCTGATCGTGATCTTCGTTGTCATGAGTATGGTGTCGCCCTCTTTCAGAAAAATCGGAAACTATCGCAACATCGTCGCGCAGACGGCGGTGCTGGCCATCGTTTCGATTGCGCAGTGCAATGTGCTGCTCATCGGCGGCATCGATATGTCGGTATCCAGCGTGATTTCCTTCGGCACCATCGCCATGGCGATGTTCAGCACGAAGGGCGCGCTGGGGCTTGCCGGTTCGCTGGCGCTGGCGATCGGCGTGGGCATGCTGACCGGTCTGGTTAACGGCCTGGGCGTCGTCAAATTCCGTATTCCGGCCATGATTATCACGATTTCCACGCAGGCGTTTTTGAAAGGTATCTGTCTGGTGCTGATGCCGTCTTCTGGCGGCAAAGTCAACGCGGATTTTGCCGCGTTCATGAAGACGCGGTTCGGCGTGCTGAACATGACGGCGATCTTTGCGCTGATTCTCTATGCGGTGTTTTTTGTCATCTATCATTATACGCACTATGGCCGCAGCGTGTATGCCATCGGCAACAGCGAAGTCTGCGCGGAGCAATCCGGCATTGCCACAAAGAAGTATATCGTGCTGACGTATGTCCTTTCCGGCGCGATTGCGGGTCTGGCGGGCGTGGCGCTCAGCGCGCGTATCGCGACGGGCAACCCGCTGGTCGGCGATTCTTACGCGATGAACTCCGTGGCGGCGGCCGTTGTGGGCGGCATTTCCATGAACGGCGGCATCGGAACGGTGCTGGGCACGATGGCCGGTTCGGTGATCATGCAGCTGATCAACAACGTCATCAACAATGTTGACATTTCTCCGTATTATCAGTACATCACCAAGGGCATGGTCCTTGTGCTGAGTCTGATGATTTTCCAGATGAAGAGGAGGAAGCGCGCATGAATACCAACTCCGGTAAGCTTCGTCAGAAACTGAAATTCAACAAATTTCCGTTCGGCGTCTATCTGCTGCTTGTGGCGGTGATCGTCGTGTTCTTTGCGGCGACGCAGGGCACGATTTCGCCCGCGCATCTGATGAACATCGTTCGTCAGTCCGCGCCGCTCGGCGTTGCGGCGATGGGACAGACGATTGTGCTGCTGGTTGGCGGCATCGATCTTTCCGTCGGCGCGACGATGTCCATGGTCAATCTGGTGGCGGCCTCCGTCATGGGCGGAAGCGACGCGCAGATTCTGCCGGCGCTGCTGATCTGCATGGCGCTGTGCCTGCTGGTCGGCCTGCTCAACGGCTATATCATTGCGACCTTCAAGATGCAGCCGTTTCTGGTGACGATGGCCATGTCCATGATTATCGAAGGCGGCTACTACATCTATACGAAGGGCATTGCCAAGGGCAGCATTGCCACGGGCATTCGCTTTATCTCCGAAGGATGGATCGGCATTGTGCCGATTGCGGCGATCATCTGGCTGGTCATCTGGCTGGTGCTCTCCGTTGTGCTGCACCATACGCCGTATGGCCATCGGCTGTATATCACGGGCGGCAATCAGGATGCGTCCAGACTTTCCGGCTTTAAGAGCAAAGAGATCGTCATTTCGGCGTATGTGCTCTGCTCACTGCTGGCGGGCATCGGCGGCCTGCTGCTTTCCGCGTATATCGGCACGGCTTCCACGGGCGTGGGCGCGGATTATACGCTCAACTCGATCGCTTCCTCCGTCATCGGCGGCACGTCCTTCCTGGGCGGCATCGGCTCGCTGGAGGGCACGTTCCCCGGCGTTTTGATTACCAACATCCTCCAGAGCCTGATGACGATCATCGGCATTTCGGAGGCGGGCAAGTTTATCACACAGGGTATCGTTATTGCGGTGATGGTTGCGATTAACCAGCGCAAGCGTCGCTGAAAAAAGAACGGATTTTCCGAAGGGAGAGAAAAAAATATGCCGTTTATTCGTACAATGCTGGGCGACATCAAGCCCGAACAGCTCGGTTTCACCTATTCCCATGAGCACATCGTGTGCAGACCCCGTTATTGGATTGAACACAATCAGGACGACCTGCTTCTGGACGACCCGGAAAAGAGTTGTCGCGAGGTTGAGCTTTTCCGTCAGGCGGGCGGCGTCAGCATCGTAGATGCGACGGCGATCGACTATGGCCGCGATCCGGCGGCTGTACGCGATATTTCCAAAGCGACGGGCGTGCAGATTATCGGCACGGCGGGCTTCAACAAGGGCTTCCTGTGGAACGCCAAAATGCCGGGCGAGGAGCGCACCTATAAGGAGTGGATCGACAGCGCGACGGAAGACGAGCTGACGCAGTTCATCATTGACGAGGTTGAGGTCGGCATGCAGGGAACCGGCGTGCGCGCGGGTCAGGTGAAATTCGGCACGGGCTATAATTCCATCAGCCCGCTGGAAATCAAGACCATCCGCGCCGCCTGCCGCGCCCATCTGGCGACGGGCGCGCCGGTGCATTCGCACACGGAGGCGGGCACGATGGGCCTTGAACAGCTCAAGTATATCCGAGAAGAGGGCGTCGATCCGCATAACGTGAGCTTTGGCCACATGGATCGCAACCCCGACCCGTGGATGCACCGCAAACTGGCGGAAACGGGCGCGTATCTCTGCTTCGACGGCATTGCCAAAGTGAAGTATAACCCGGAGAGCGTGCGCATCAAGTGCATCCTGGATCTGGTGAAAGCGGGCCATCAGAAGCAGATTCTGGTCAGCGGCGATACTGCGCGCAAGAGCTACTATTATTCTTACACCTATGCCATCGGCCTGCAATACATCATCAAGACGTGGGTTCCGCGCCTGATTGAAGAGGCGGAGGAAAACGGCATTGACGGTAAGAAGCTGGTGGAGGATATCTTTATCAACAATCCGAGAGCGTGCTTCACGTTTAAGAAAGGATAATGCGCGATGCTGCTGGCACAAATCAATCAGGAAATGGCCGCCGAGGCCGTGAAGAACTGCATCGCCGTGCTGCCGATCGGCGCGACGGAGGTACACGGCAATCATCTGCCTGTCGGAACGGACAGTTTTCTGGCCACAGGCGTGGCCCGGAAGCTGGAAGAAAGGCTGGGCAGCGAGCGGTGTCTGGTGTTGCCCTGCGTACCTTACGGACAGGTCTGGTCGCTGCGCGAGACGGCGGGCACCGTGGATATTCCGGACGCGGTGCTGACGCCGTATCTGGTGCAGATCGCAATGAGCATGTATCGCGCGGGCGTGCGCAAGTTCGTCTTCCTCAACGCGCATGTGGGCAACAACACAGCGATCAAGGCGGCCATGCGCGAAGTTTACGCGCAATGCGATATGAAGGTATACGCGTTCACCTATCCCGGCGCGGAAGCGGTGATCAGCCGGGTCTGCACGTCGAAAAGGCCGCATAAGGCATATTTTCATGCCTGTGAGATCGAAACCTCTTACATGCTCTATCTCTGCCCGGAACAGGTGGATATGAGCAAGGCGATCAGCCAGTACCCCGTTTTCCCGGATGACTTTGACGTGACGCCGCACCGCTGGACGGAAATCATGCCCACTGCGGTGCTGGGCGACGCGACGGCGGCGACGGCCGAAAAGGGAAGAGAGATTATCGATGCGGTCGTGGAGAACATGGCCCGTTTGCTGGGAGAGTAAGACATGGCTGCAATTTTGACGCTGGATTTGGGGAGCACGCAGCTCAAGCTCATGGTTTTGAGCGAAAACGCAGAGGTGCTGTATCTGGATTCGGAGAAATACCCGACCTATGCGGAAGACGGCGGCTTTTTGGAGCAGAAGCCGGAAGAATGGATTGAGGCGCTTCAAAGGGGAATGCGGAAACTGGGGCAGCGCATGGATGCGCGGAGCATCGATGCGGTCAGCTTTTCCGGGCACATGAGCGGCGTCGTACTGGTGGACAAACAGGGTGAGGTGCTCCGTCCCTGCGTGATGCTCTCCGATTCCAGAAGTCAGCAGGAATGCGTTGAATTGAGCGAAACGGTCGGCGAACTGGTTCGCCGATACACGGGCAATCCGGTGATTAACGCTTTCTCACTGCCCAAGCTGCTTTGGATCAAACGGCACGAGCCGCAGCTCTGGCGTCAAACCGACGTATGGCTGGCGCCGAAGGACTATCTGCGCTATTGGATCACCGGGGAGAAAGCGACCGAGTACACGGATGCGTACAATTCGCTGTGCGTAGATCGACTCAGCCGGACATGGTGCGAAGCCGTTATCGACGCTACGGGGCTGGAAAAAAGCAAATTCCCGAAAATGCTTTCGCCGGATGCGCAGGCGGGCGTTGTGACGGCCAAAGCGGCACAGGCGCTGGGCATGCGGGCGGGCACGCCGGTTTACGCCGGCGGCGCGGACATGGCATGCGGCGCGCTGGGCATGGGGTTGTTTAACGTGGGAGAATCGGCGCTGACGCTAGGAACCTGTGCGACCTTCCTCGCGCCGGTTCAGACGGCGGACGACCGTTTCTTCGGGCAGGTAACGTATCATCTGCACGCCGTTCCAGGCATGTTTTACGCGCTGGGATCGCACTTCAACGGTGGTCTGGCCGTAAACTGGTTTTCATCCCTGATGAACGAAAAAGGCGAATTGGATTATGAAACCGTCTCGGCGCTGGCCGCGCAGGCGGCGCGCGTTCCGGCCGGCAGTCAGGGCGTGATGACGATTCCGTTTCTGGTAGGCAGCGGGTCGCCATATTTCAATGCGGCGGATCGATTGAACATCCTCGGCGCGAGCGCGGCGACCGGCAGGGGACAGCTGTTCAGAAGTCTGCTGGAGGGGATCACGATGAACCTCAGGCAGACCAAGGAGATTTTCGACGCGCTTTCGCCGGAACGCCTAAAAAACGTTTATCTTGGCGGCGGCGGATGTCGGGTTGCGCCCTGGCCGCAGATGATTTCAGATATTTTCGACATGGAGATTCAGGAAACCGTTCATGCGGACGCGTCCACGGTCGGCGCGGCGATTCTGGGCGGAATGGGCGCGGGCATATTTACGGACGTGCGAAAGACGGCGCTCGACATGCTGAACGTTTCGCGCCGATTGACGCCCGACGCGGCGCAGGCTGGGCGATATGCCGAACTCTATCCGCAGTATTTAAACCTTTACCGCCTGCTGAGCGGGCGATCAAACGTCTGAAAAGGGGAGAAAACATCCTATGAAGCTGATGGATTCGGTGTACATGGTCGGTTCGGGCACGGCCGGTTTTTCCATGACAAACGCGTTTGACTGCACCGTCTATCTGGTGGATGGAAAAGACGAGCTGGCGCTGATTGACGCGGGCGTCGGGGTTCAGCCCGAACGAATTATAAAACAGATCGAGCGGGACGGCTTTGACCCGGCGCAGATCGGGAAAATTTTGTTGACGCACGGGCACGGCGATCACGCGGGCGGCGCGTATGCGCTGTCGAAGGCGTGCGGCGCGACCGTATACGCGATGGAACCGGCGGCCGAGTTTATTCGGAAAGGCGATATTCACGCGCTTTCACTGGAATCGGCGATTGAGGCAGGCGTTTATGAAGCGGGGTATCGCTTCATGCCTTGCGCGGTGGAGCCGCTGGAACCCAATCAGGAAATTCGCGTCGGACAGGTGACGCTGAAAGTGATCCCCACGGAAGGGCACAGCGCCGGGCATTGCAGCTATTGGGGCGAAATCGATGGAAAAATGGTACTGTTTGCCGGAGATGCGATTCAGTGCGACGGAAAAATCGCGCTTCAAGCCATCTGGGATTGTGACTTGCAGCGATACGTAGAAACGATCCATCGGTTGAACACGCTCAAACCGGATGTGTTGCTGCCTGCGCACGGCCGTTTTGCGCTGGAAAACGGGGCGCTGCACATCCAAAAAGCGGAGGACAAGCTGAAAACGCTCGCCCTGCCGCCCAACAGCATCGAGTAAAACCTGTGAAACGGGAGGAGTGATTCAAGAATGAGCATATCCATGTGGTCGTATCCGTGGGATTTGGAAGATTGCGGCATGGCGTATGCGCTGGACGATATGAAGGCGCACGGAATCGACGGCGTGAGCATGATTACCAGCTATCACGCGGGACGGTTCCTCTGCATCCGCAGTCCGAAACGGAAAATCTATTTTCCGGAGGACGGCGTTGCCTATTACCCCTGCGACATGAAGAAATTTGAGCATCAGCGTATTCAGCCCCGGCAGGCGCAGTTCAGCCGGGAACATCCCGACTTCTGGCCGAAGCTTTTTGAAGAGACCGAAAAGCGCGGCATGACAGTTTCGGGCTGGACGGTCTGCCTGCATAATACGCGGATCGGCATGGCGTATCCGGACACCTGCGTTCACAATGCTTACGGGGACGCGGTCTATTACAACCAGTGCCCGTCGAACCCGGATGTACGGACGTATATGTGTACGCTGCTGGACGATCTGTGCACGCAGGTGCCGCTGGACGCGCTTGAACTGGAATCCATGAATTTCATGGGGCATGCGCATGAATATCACCATGAAAAGGATGGAATCGGGTTGAGCGGCTTGCAGGATTTCCTGCTGTCCATCTGCTTCTGCGATCATTGCAAGGCGCGCGCGCGGGCGGAAGGAATCGATGCGGACGCGGCGCAGCAGGCGGTTCACCGCATGCTGGCGCAGCTGAGCGAAACGCAGTTCACAAAGGAAGAAAACGAGCGGTTCTTTGTGCAGAAGCTGGCGTTTTTTGAAAACGAGCCGGCGCTGTACGCTTTCCTCAAATGGCGGCCGAGCGTGGTCACCTCGCTGGTCAAGGAGGCGCATCAGGCCGTCGGCGGTCGGGCGAAGATGTACTTCCTGAGCCTGCTGCCGCATTCCGGTTCGTGGCTCTTTGGCGTTGATTTGAAGGCGATTACAGGGCTGTGCGAGGGCGCGCTGGTTTGTAGCTATGACTGCGGCACGCAGAAGATGGAAGCGGACGTTCGGGAGTCGCAGCGGGATTTCGCCGGGGGCAGCAAGCTGCTGCTCGGCATGCGCTGCTTTACGCCGGAATATGCCGACGGCGCGGCCTTGATTGACAAGGTGCGCGCGGCGCGCCGCATGGGCGTGGAGGACTTTCGATTCTACAACTATGGCCTGATTCCGCAGAGCCATCTGGATTGGATACGCGAAGCGCTTCAATAAGCAGCGGCTCATGAGCGCCTTCCGCCGAACGGAGATCACCGCGGCGGAAGGCGCTTTCTGCAAAAGGACGGAGAAATGACGCTTTTTTTGAACTTGCAGGAAAAAACATTGCAAGAATATGGAAAAAGCGGTACAATAAAAAAAGATCGGAAATCCAAATCAGAAGTTGGAAAAATAGGCAGGGCGGGAAACAGCGCTTTACGGAAAGCCGGGAGATTCGCCGTGTGTTGAAAGGTGTATGGAAGCATGGAAAAGGAAAGCCAGCGATTGCTTGAAAGCGTGATGAAGCTGATTGCCGCTCAGTTTGGACCGGATTGCGAAGTGGTGCTGCACGACTGGTCGAAGGAATATGAATCGACGATCGTTGCGATTGAAAACGGG
This sequence comes from uncultured Eubacteriales bacterium, assembly GCA_900542445.1. GTDB lineage: Bacteria > Bacillota > Clostridia > Christensenellales > Aristaeellaceae > Ventricola. The sequence goes on from UQNN01000010.1 coordinate 69,043, forward strand.
CACGTATCCGGCAGAAAGGTTGGGGACGGCGGCAGCAATCTGGGGCTGGAGGTCATGCGCGGCACGACGGACGGTTCCAATCAGCTCAACTACATTACGCAGACGCAGGATGGCCGGATGCTTCGCTCCTCTTCCCTCTATCTGACGGATGAAAACGGAAAAAAAGTCGGCGCGCTGTGCATCAATCTGGACGTGACCGATTATATCATGATGCAGCACAGGCTGTCGGGGGTGACGCTCTTCCCGTGCGTGCGCCCCGGCGAACAGGAGGTCAGCCGCGAGTTTTTCACCAACGATGTGAACGAACTGCTGGATTACCTGATAAAAGAAGGCACGGAGCAGATCGGCAAAGCGCCGGAAGAGATGACCAAAGAAGAGAAAAAGCAGATCATCAGCTATCTGGATCAGAAGGGCGCGATGCTGATTACCAAATCCGGTCCGAAAATCTGCCGCTATCTGGGCATTTCCAAATTTACGCTGTACAATTATCTGGATGAGATTCACAACGAACAGGAACAGAAAGCCAAACCGTAAAAAGCAGACTCAAACAGCCGCTCCTGCCGAGGCAGGGACGGCTGTTTCGTCCCAAAGAGTATGAAAAAGGACATGGAAAAGCCGCTTCTGAACGGGCAGAAGCGGCTTTTCCGTAAAAAGAAGAGGAATGGGTTATGAATCAGCCTGCTTTCTTTTGCCTGATGATGGACCAGAGCGAAGCGCTCAGCCATGGATACAGGGTTTGGCACGGCTTTCCGGTTCTGGAGGAAAGAAACGCCTGAAACTCTGCGGGCGACTGCCCTTTGATGCAGCCGTCAGGAAAGATGAAAGCGGCCTGTTCATTCAAAAAGAAATAGGTCGCGTGGCGGTAGCGCAGCAGATGGCGGCACTTGGCATAAGCGATGGTTTCGCCCTTTCCGCCGTCGCCCTTGGGACGGACGTTGAAGTCCTTTTCGCCGAAGACGAAAACCGAACAGGGAAAAGGTTTTCCGCTTTTTTGAATCTGCTCCACAACACGCCCAGCCAGACTGCTGGCGGGCACGTTGATGAAGACGATGGCCAGACAGCCATACAGCGAGAAGAAGTAATTGAAGGGTTCCGCAACGCTGCCGATGGCGTGCACGCCGATCAGCAGGCAGACGACGGCGGTGACAACCTGAATCAGGCGCGCTGTTTTATGCGAAAGGGCATATTGGGCGCGGGTCAAATCCGAGACCGTTTCAGCGCTGTGCTGCACCTCGATTTCAAAAGGCTTCATGCGGAACGCTCCTTTTTCAGCAGATGGTGAACTGCCTCAGGCCGCTTATTCGTACTCGGCCAGCAGCTCGATTTCCACGGCGATGTCGCCCGGCGTGGCGTTGACGCCCATCGCGGTGCGCGCCGGCAGGCCGCGCTCCTCGCCGAACAGGTCGAGAAGCAGCTGAGAGCCGCCGTTGACGACCTGCGGCTGCTGGGTGAAATCATCCGCGCTGTTGACGAAAGCGAGCACCTTCACGAAGCGCTTGATGCGGTTGAGGTCGCCGAGCTTGGCGTCCAGATTGGCCAGCAGGTTGAGCATGCAGCGCAGCGCTGCTTCCTGGCCCTGCTCCACGGTCAGATCCTTGCCGAGCTTGCCGTTGATGCTGGTGCCGTTGATCTGCGGGCCGCAGCCGGAGCAGTACAGCAGATGATCGCCGAACTCCATCACCGGGGTGTACAGACCGCCCTTTGCCGGCGGGGTGGGGAGGGTGAGGTTCATCTCTTTGAGCTTGTCGTAAACGTTTGCCATGGTGGGATTCCTCCTTTTATATATTCGGGAAAGACATTTTCCCTGCCGCGGCGCATGAAGAAGACGGACGCGGCAGAAGATTCGCCGAAAAATGAAAGAAATCATGAAAAAAAGTTTGATTTCTTATATCCATCAGTATAAACACATTCCAGCATAAGGTCAAGAGAAAAATGACTAATTTTTTGAAGAAAACAGAAAATCAGAAAAAAATTTAGAATATTTGCGAGAATGTATTGACATGGGACGAAAAGAGTGCTATCTTTGAATCAGCAATTTTGACGAAAACGTCAAACACAACGAAGGAGGATTTCTCATGAAGAAGTTTCTTGCCATGGCTGCTGCGCTGACAATGAGTTTGAGCGTGGCCGCCGCTGCCAGCGCTGAAAAGTATCAGATGACCTTCAGCACCGCCGTTTCTCAGGAACAGAGCTCTACCATTTATATGGATAAGGCGCTGGACCTCATCACCGAGCGCACCAACGGCGACGTGACCTTCTCCCGCACCTATTCCGGCACGCTGGGCAGCGAGCATGACCTCGGCGTGATGTGCCAGAGCGGCGACATCGACATCGTCTGCATCGGCCCGGGCCAGTGGTCTGACTGGGACGAGGCGTTCAAGGTGTTCGACTGCCCGTTCCTCTTCACCAGCTTTGATCACTTTGACCGCGTTCTCGCTTCCGAAGATTATCAGGCCTGGCTCAAGGAGCACGGCGACGCGCAGGGCGTGACCTTCGTGATGACCTTCAACCAGGCGTTCAAGGGCATCCTGAACAAGAACCGCGATGTGTATTCCACCGCTGATCTGGCCGGCCTGAAGCTGCGCGTGCCGGATTCCGCTTCTCTGATTGAGATCGGCACCGCGATGGGCTATGTGCCGACCCCGACCGCCGCGGCCGACCAGTACATGAGCCTCTCTCAGGGCATCGTTGACGGCGCGGATCACGCGCTCTGGGCACACCAGACCTGGAAGCTGACCGAGATCGCCAAGCACTACTCCGATACCCGCCATGCGCTCCAGTGCGTGTTCTTCATCATGAACAACGACTCCCTCGCTTCCCTGCCGGAAGAGTATCAGAAGATCGTTCTGGATACCTTCGCTGAGGTGGAGAAGGAGCTGGCCGACCAGACCCGCAAGGATTCCGACGAGTCCTATGTCAAGGCTGAGGCTGACGGCGTGAAGGTCATCCCGTACGAAGAGATCGACATCGATTCCTTCAAGCAGGCGCTTTCCGGCGTCGTGGACGAGTATTCCAACCTCGCGCCGGATCTGTACGACATCATTAGCAAGCTGGCCGACTAATTTTTCTTCTTCCATTGCCTCCCTTTATCCGGGAGGCAATGTTGGGTTCAAGCGCTCTTTGCATGAAGCGTGAGAGGAGAGTTTCCCTTTGAAAGCCATTTCCAAAATCAACAATACCCTGGCCAAAATTGAAGGCGCGGTCATGGTATTCTGGTTCGCCATCGTGCTGGTCGTGATGACCTGCCAGGTGGTCAGCCGCTACATTTTCAACGCGCCGATTGCGTGGAGCGAAGAATTCGCGCGCTATTCCTTCGTCTGGATCAGCTACATCGGCTGCGCGTACTGCGTTTCGGTGGACGCGCACACCGGCATCACCGCGTTTCGCGACGCGCTGCCGCCCAAGGCCAAGAAGCTGACCACCGTGCTGGGCAACGTCGTCGTGATGATCGTGTTCATCCGCCTGCTGCCCATCGCGATGAAGTTCATCGGCAAGAACAGCAAGTTCCTGACCTCGATGATGCGCATTCCGTTCAAGTATCTGTATTATTCCCTGCCGGTGGGCTGCGTGCTGACCGTCGTGCATCTGATTCTCAAGAGTATCCTCCTGTTTGCGCCGGATACGATTGAGAAGGCGTAAGGAGGAAGAACGATGATTTGGATTATGATCATTATGATCGTCGCGCTGGCGCTGATCGGCGTGCCGATGTCGTTCTCCATGCTGACCGGTTCGGTCTGGTTCATGCTCACCAGCGGCATGCCGCAGACGCTGATGATTCAGCGCCTGATTATGGCGGTTGGCGATTCGTTCAGCATGCTGGCGATCCCGTTCTTCATGCTCGCGGGCACGATCATGAACGCCGGCGGCGTGGCGACGCGTATCTTCGATTTCTGCAACACGCTGGTCGGCCACATTCCCGGCGGCCTGGGCCACGTCAACGTCTTTTGCAGCGTGATTTTCGCCGGCATGTCCGGCAGCGCGCTGGCCGATACCGGCGGAATTGGCGCGATCGAGCTGAAGGCCATGAAGGATCAGGGCTTTGACGAAGACTTCTCTGCCGCCATTACGGGCGCTTCCTCCTGCCTGGGCCCGATCATCCCGCCGAGCACGGGCATGGTGCTTTACGCGATGATGGCCGAGGAATCCGTCGGCACGCTGTTCATTGCCGGCGTTTTGCCGGGCATCATCATGGCGGCGGCCATGTGCCTGATCGTGTACATCACGGCGAAGCGCCGCAATTACCCCATCAGCCCGCGCGTGACGTGGAAGGAGCGCGGCCGCGCATTCTGGCGCGCCGTTCCGGCGTTGCTTTCCCCGATCATCCTGCTGAGCGGCATTCTGCTGGGCATCTTCTCGGCGACGGAAGCTTCGGTCGTCTGCTGTCTGTATTCGCTGTTCCTGGGCATCTTCATCTACAAGGAGCTTTCGCCCAAGGGGTTGTACAACGTGTTCCTTGACACGCTGAAGTCCAGCGGCATGGTCATGGCGCTGGTGACGTTCTCCATGCTGCTGGCCACCATCCTCAACTATAATCAGATTCCGCAGGCCGTCGCCGCCTGGGCGGTGACGCACATCACCTCCAAGGTGGGCATTATCCTCGCCTGCATGGTGCTGATTATCATCGCGGGCATGGTCATCGACGTGACCCCGGCTATGCTGATCCTCATCCCGATCATGATGCCGGTCATCCGTCAGTATGGCATTAACCCGATTGCCTTCGGCGTTGCATCCACGCTGCTGTTCTCGCAGGGCCTGCTCACGCCGCCTGTCGGAAGCATTCTCTATGTGCTGGCGGATTACACCAAGATGCCTGTCATGCGCATCGCCAAGAACATGATTCCGTATATCATCACGTTCATGGTGCTCGCCTTCTGCTTCATGATGTTCCCGCAGATCTGCACGTTCCTGCCGGGGCTGATTCAATAATGCCCGGGTTGGGGTCGTTGCACAGGCAGCGGCCCCAACTCCTTTTTGGATGAAAGAAAAAGGAGCGAACGCATGGAGCTCTGTTTAATCAAAGCCCGCGCGATTTATGAGCCGGGCGGATACGGCGGCGCGGATGGCCTGCTCGTGCGGGAAGGAAGAATCGCGCGGCTCGGCGGTTATGACGCGCTGAAACGGGCTTATCCGGAAGCCGAGACGCTCGACTGGCCGGCCCTGTACGTATTGCCCGCGTTGGTCAACACGCACGTCCATCTGGAATTTGACGCGACGGCGCAGGCGAGAGTTCACTACATCGATGAAACGCCTGCCCTGCGCGCGCTCGGCGCGGCGAAGCGGGCGAACGAGGCCCTGAAAAGCGGCGTGGCGACGCTGCGCGACGCGGGAAGCGACTGGACGCTGCTCGACTTGAAAACACCGCGTGCGGGCGAACTCTGCGCCCTGCCGCGCATGCAGATGGCGGGGCCGCCGCTGACCGTGACGGGCGGCCACCTGCACTTTCTGGGCGAAGAGACGGACGGCGTGACGGACATGGTTCGCCAGACGCGTCTGCGCCAGAAGCGCGGATGCGACGCGGTGAAGCTGATTGTCACCGGCGGGCAGATGACCCCCGGTTCGGTCGCCGAACGCGTGAGCATGACGACGGAGGAAATCCGTGCCGTTGTGGACGAGGCGCATCTGCTGAACGTGCCGACCTTCGCGCACTGCCTGACTACCGAGGGCTTTGCGCGCTGCATGGACGGCGGTGTGGACTGCATTGAACACATCGCCTGCTTCATCCGCAACCGTGAAAACGGATTGCTGGAGCGCGTATATGAACCGGAGGTCATGGCGCGATACGCGGGGCAGAAGCGCTATTTCATGATGGGGCTTTCCGCCGGATATCACAATCTGGACGACTTCCGAAGCGGAAAACGCCCGTGCGGCGCGAACGAAACCTTCTGGCTGGAACAGGAAGAGCGGATGTTTGCCATTTTCAAAAAGGTGATTGCGCTGGGGCTTCTGCCCGTCTGCGGCACGGACGCCGGAACGGGCGGCACGCGTTTTGACGAAACGTGGCTCGAATTGGCGCTGATGGTTCGCCGCGGCTGCCTGAGCGCGCGGGAAGCCATTCGCATCGGCACGGCTCAATCCGCCGCCTGCCTTGGCTTGACACGCGAAACGGGCGCGATTGGCGAAGGCCTTTCTGCCGACCTGATTGCGCTTGAAACTGATCCCATAACCTGCATCGAGGCGCTGGCGCATCCCGCCCGCGTAATGGCCCAAGGCCGCCTCGTTTGAACACAAAACAATCATGGAGGAACAAGACTATGATGCAATGTACCGTTTGCCACAAGCCGTATATCGGCCCGAAGAACCACTATGTCTGCACGTATTGCGGCGCTTCCATTGAAAGCCCGGTCGATCTGAAGAAAGACCCTGACCATCTGCGCGACGTGCTGCGCAAGGGCAGCGAAGACGGCATTTGGGGCTACCGCGATTTCTTCACCGTGCCCGAAGATGCGCAGCCGGTGACGATGGGCGAGGGCAACACCCCGCTGATCCACACCGACCGCCTCGGCGCTTTCTACGGCATGAAGAACCTGTATCTCAAGAACGAGACGCTCAATCCGTCCGGTACGTACAAGGATCGTTTTGCGACGGTCGCGATGACCCTTGCCAAGGAGGACGGCATTAAGCAGGTGGCCATCGGCTCCGCCGGCAACGCGGCGGCGGCAGTAGCAGCTTACGCGGCCAAGGCGGATATGGAGTGCTTCATCATGCTTCCGCCGGGAGCGGTGAAGGAGCGCGCGTGGCAGAACATGGCCTACGGCGGACACTTCATCTACGGCCTGGGCGGCGTGAACGACTGCGTGAAGATGGCGGAGGACGGCGAGGCCATCTTCGGCTGGAAGAACATGTGCACCACGATGATGAACAACCCGCTGGCCTGCGACGGCTACAAGACCATTGCCTATGAAGCGGCGCGGAGCATGAAGTTTGAAGCCCCGGACTACGTGATCTGCCCGGTCGGCGGCGGCATTGTGGTCAGCAAGGTCTACAAGGGCTATGAAGAAATGTACGAGCTGGGCATGATCGATCATCTGCCCAAGATGATCGCCGTGCAGGCGGCGGGCTGCGCGCCGCTGGTTAAGGCCTATGACGAGGGCAAGAAGGCGACCGAGAAGTGGGAGAACGGCGACACCATTGCGTTCGCGATCTTCGATCCGGTGACCTTTGAGGGCGTGACCGCGCTGGATACCGTGCGTCGCAGCGGCGGACGCGCCATCGCCATCCCGGACGACAAGATTCTCGACGCCATGCGCGCCTGCGCGAAGATGGAAGCCGTCATCCCCGAACCGGCCAGCGCGGCGACGATCGCTGCGGCGGTCAAGCTGCATGAAGACGGCGTGATCGGCGACGACGACCGCGTGGTCTGCGTGCTTACGGGCAGCGGTCTTCGCGATTTGAAGCTCTTCAACAACGAGAACGCCGATATCCCCAGCGTGAAGCCGGGCGACATGGACTCCCTCAAGCAGGCCGTCGAGCATTACCAGAAGTGAGGCAAACAAGATGATCAACGACGCTTTGACGCTGGAAATTTTTGAAGCGCTGATGGCGCAGGATACCATCAACCCGCCGGGAAACGAGAAGCGCGGCGCGCTCTGTCTCAAGGAGATCTTTGACCGCGAAGGCATCCCGTGCGAGGTGCAGGATTTGGGCGACAACCGCGCGAACTTCATCGCGTCCTTCGGCGAAGGCGACAAGATTCTGGAATACAGCGGCCATCTGGACGTTGTGCCCTGTGTCGGCGACTGGCAGCACACAGCCATCGGCACGACGGAAGAGGGCGAGCTGATTTACGGACGCGGCGCGTGCGACATGAAGGGCGGCGTGGCGGCCATGTGCTCTGCGGCGATCTCGATGTTCCGCGACAAGACGCCGCTGAACGGCCAGATCCGCCTGACGTTTGTCGCCGACGAAGAGGACGCGAACCTCGGCATGCACGCGTTCCTCGATTCGCACAAGGCGGCGACGTATACCATTCTTGGTGAGCCGACGGATTTGCACGTGGCGATTGCGCACCGCGGCGTCGGCCGCTATTACATCGACCTGCTCGGCCACGCCTGCCATGCCGCGCTGCGCTCGACGGAAGAAACCGCCGTTGCCAAGGCGGCGCGCGCCGTGATGGCGATCGAAGATCTGAACAAGCAGCTGGAGAGCATGACGCACGACGTTCTGCCGTCTCCCTCCATCGTGGTGACGATGGTGCAGGGCTATGAAAAAGACAATGTTGTGCCGGGCAAGGTTCGTCTGCTGGTCGATTTCCGCGTGCTGCCGGGTATGACTGAGCCGCAGACCCGCAAGCTGGTGCAGGACGCGCTCGACGCGCACGGCATTGTCGGCTTTGAACTGACTAAGCATTTCTTCATGCCGGGCGGCGAAGTGGCGCAGGCTCATCCGTTTGTTTCCGCCTGTGTGGAGCAGGCCGAGAAGCTCAACGAGCGAAAGGAAGCGCCTCAGGCGTTTGGTGCTTCCTGCGAACAGTGCTTCCTTGTGGAAGCCGGTTCGGCGACGGTTATCATTGGCCCTGGCAGCCTCGATCAGGCGCATACGGTGGATGAGTTTGTCGAAAAGGCTCAGCTCCTCCGCGCAGCAAAGCTGTATCGCGAAATCGCGATGGATGTGCTGAAATAAGGCGGAATACCTGAATGGAATCCAAAGAGACTGATAAGCGGAGAACTTGTCAGTCTCTTTTTTTATATGTGAAAAAACGCGTGAATCAAACAGTTTATACAAAAAAACGAATGATTTGTTCACGCCATAAAACCGGATTTCCCCCATAGGAGCCTGGTGTCTGCGTCAAGCGGATCACAGGCCTTTTTGCTTTTGCATGAACGGAAAATGACTGAAAATGGGGAGTGGAACAATACTTTAGATTATGCACATTTGACGCATATTGGCTGTTTTATATGCGAAAGAATCGTAAAAATCGACCTAAAAGCGTTTGACAAACATAAAGAAAAACGATATTCTAATTTAGAAGATATAAAGGGGGGTGACGGTATGTACACGATGATCGTGGTCGATGATGAGATGGAAATCCGGCGGGGTTTCTGCACCTATTTCCCGTGGCAGGAAATCGGATTTGAAATCCGGGCGGATTTTAAAAGCGCGCAGGAAGCGGAAGAATACCTCAAGGAACATCAGACGGACGTGCTGGTGACGGATATCCGGATGCGCGGCATGAGCGGAATCGAGCTGATCGAGGCCGTGCGGAACGCGGGCGTGAACATGGAGATTGTGGTCATCAGCGGATACCGTGACTTTGACTATGCGCAGCAGGTGATGAAAATGCGCGTGCGGCACTATCTGGTCAAGCCGATGAAGTACGCGCAGATCATGGAGGTTTTCACCGAGATTCGGCAGGAGCTGGACGCGAAAAACGGCGTGCAGAACCGGGAAGAGGTTAAACCGATTCAGGAAAAAACGGAAGCGACGAAAAACGAGACGAACGAAGTGATTCGGCGCGTGAAAAACTATATCTATGACCACATGGAAGATGTCACGCTGGAACTTGCGGCTGAAAGCGTTCGGATGAATCCGCAATACCTGAGCAGCTATTTCCATCAGCAGACGGGCGAGAAATTTGGCGACTACCTGCTGAAAAAACGGATGAAGGAAGCGGCGCGCCTGCTGGTTCGCAGCTCGATGCGCATTCAGGAGATCGCTGTGCGCGTCGGATATTCGACGGCGAACAGCTTTTCCAGAAGCTTTCGTCAGTTTTACGGCATGACGCCGAAGGAATATCGGCTGCGCCGGGGAGAAAACAGCGATGAATGATATGCGCAAGCGCTTTTTCGGCGTTGCGGCGACCAGCCTGTTCACGATGGTGCTGCTGCCGCTGATTGTGCTGGGGCTGGCGGTCGGGGCGGTCAACAACCATGTGCTCCGGCGGGAGATCGACCAAAGCGATGCACGGCAGATTCGCTTTGTATCCGAACGGGTCAGCGGCGTGACGGGCGATTTGGAAAAGCTGAACCAGAGTCTGTCAACCAATCCGGCGGTTACGCTCAGGCTGAAAAGCGCCATGCAGCACGCGGCCCGCGGCGGCATACAGGAGAGCGAATATGCGGTTTACAACGCTGTGCTCGATTTGATTTATGCGTCGTCTTATCGAAACAAATATGTGGATTCCATTTATCTGTATTTTGAAGACGGAGAGCGGTATTTCATCAGCAGCAAAAAGCGGCTGACCAATCTGGACGAATACGAGGATACCCAGTGGTATGAGGATTATCTTTCGTCAGATCCGTTTGTGGGCACATGGGCTTCCATGCGGCAGGTCAATACGGCGGATGGCGAAAGCAGACGCTTTCTGACGATTTACCACCGTATTTTTGCGGGAGGAACAGGCTCGGATCGCGGCGTGCTGGTGCTGAACATCGATCAATCCTATATGAACGAATTGCTGGACAGCCTGAACGGCGGCTGGCACACGGCTTCATGCGTGAGCGACGCAAGCGGAAACGTCCTTTTTTCAAACAGCGAATACAGGGCGCGCTTTGCGCAGAACGGCACGACGCCGGATGAATTGGAGACGGCCGGTCTCGATGCCGATGAATTGACGAGGCTCGACGTCACGATTCAAAAGGAAAAATATGTCTGTCTGATGCAGCCGCTGAGTGTGTACGGCTGGCGGATGATCTTCCTTTCGCCGGTGGAAAGCCTGTATCAGGCGCCGAACCGCGGCTTTCAGATCATGCTGCTGGTGCTGGCGGTGACGATGCTGTTCGGCGTGTGGTTCGCCTATCAGCTGGCCAGACAGAACGGCCGGGATATCAATAACGTCATACGCTCCATTCAGCGGGCAAAGCAGGGCAAAACGGTTGAAAAAAGCAAGGGCGAACAGGAAGAGTACAGCGTGATGCTCCAGAATGTCGTGGATACGTTTCTGGAAAAGGAATATCTGTCCGTTCAGCTGGCCGAGAGACGGCATCACGCCAAGCTGCTGGAATTGCAGGCGCTGCAAATGCAGCTGAATCCGCATTTTCTGTATAACACCATGAGCACCATCCAATGGCGCACCATGGCGCTGACCGGAGGACGAAACGACGCGAGCGACATGATTGAAAACCTTTCGGATCTGCTTCATTATGTGTTGGATTCCAGAACGGAATGGGCGACGCTGCGGGAAGAACTGGCCGTGACGGAAAGCTATGTCGCGATTCAGAAAATTCGGCACCAAAATCAGTTTGATTACATCTGCTGCTGCCCTCAGGAAGCGATGGACGCGCGTGTGATGAAGATGATGCTTCAGCCGCTGGTGGAAAACTCGATTTCCCACGGCATGAAGGAGGACGAGCGGCTCAACGTTCGGGTGAACGTGGAACTGAACGGCGATCATTTGTGTATTCGCGTGAGCGACGACGGCGAGGGCATCGACGAAGAAAAGCTGAAACAGGTGCGGAAAGGACTCAGAAGCGCGTATACCGAAAATGGGCGGCATATCGGCCTTTACAATGTCAATAAACGGATAACGCTTGTTTATGGCGAGACTTACGGCGTGGAGATTGAAAGCGAATACGGAAAGGGAACGACCATCACGCTGAAACTGCCGCTGGTGAAAGACGAAGCGCTATTTAAGAATGGAGAAGCCTGAGAGTTTCGATGAATTTGTCGTGCAGGCTTGACCAACGCATGACATTCAAAAAGAAAAAACATGGAGGAAAAAACGATGAAATACTGTGTGGCGGCCAATATGGCTGGCAGCCCGACGACCCCCGTGCCGCTGAGCGGCGACTTTTGCGAGCAGATGCGCAAAGCGCATGAAATGGGGTATGACGCCATTGAAATCCATGTGCCGGACGTCTCTGTTTTGGATATTCCGGCCATTCAGGCGTGCATGCGGGAAACGGGCATGGAAGTGGCGACGCTTGGGACGGGCACGATCTATGGCCGATATGGGCTTCATCTGTGCGATGCAGATGAGCAAAGGCAGCGGGAATTGTTTGAGCGGGTGTGCGCGTTTATCGACTGTGCGGCGCAGCTGAATGCGCGGGTGACGATCGGCAGCATCAAGGGCAATATCCGCCCGGATGAGGATAGAGAAAAGCATCTGGACATATTGGGAAAGGCGCTCAAGCGCATTGACGATTACGCCGGGCAGAAAAATGTGACGGTGCTGCTGGAGGCGACAAACCGGTATGAGAACAACGTGCTCAATACCGGCGCGCAGCTCGCGGACATGATTCAGGGCTATGCGCTCAAGCATACGCGCGCGCTGATGGACGCGTTCCACATGAATATCGAAGAGGCGCAGGGAGCCAGAGGACTGCTGGATGCGCGCGATGTTTTGGGGCACATCCATTTTGCGGATAACAACCGCTTGTATCCGGGCGGCGGCTGCTTTGATTTTCAGGCGTTGGCGCAGAGCATTCGCGAAATCGGTTACGACGGCATGCTTTCGGTCGAATGCCTGCCGTTCCCTGACGGAGACGAGGCGGCAAGACGCGCGTGCGCTTTCCTGCACACATTTCTGAAGTAAAACCGATCAAATCAGGAAACGAAGCCGCGTGAATCCCGCATGCAGCTTCGTTTTCTTGTGCAAATGAGATTAAAAAAGAGCGAAAGTTCACATAAAGCACATTAAATCGGAAACGAAATCTGGCGTAATTGACATAAGACGGTCTTGATGTTAAGCTGATATCAACAAAAGGGGTTTGGATATATCAACCTCTTAACAAATAAAAGGAGGATATCTTACCATGAAAAAAATGCTGATTGGCGCGCTCACCCTGTCTCTGGCCGTTGCGGCTTCCGCCGGAGCGCTGGCGGAAAAATACAACCTGATGTTCAGCCACACGCTGACGGAAAACGATCCGTATCATCAGGCGTTTGTGCAGTGGGCCGACGCGGTTTCCGAACGCACGAACGGAGAACTGACGATTGACGTGTATGCGAACGCTCAGCTCGGCGCCGAAGAGGATGTCATCGAGCAGATGCGCATGGGCGCTAACATCGGCCACAATACCGATTTTGCGCGTCTGGGCAACTATGTGCCGGAAGTCGCCGTGTTCAACGGGCCGTACATGCTCGAAAGCCTGGACGATGTGAAGAAGGCGCAGCAGCTTGACTGCGTGAAGGAATGGGAAAAGCGCCTTGAAGAAGAATTCGGTCTGAAAGTGCTTTCTTTCGCTTATGTGCAGGGCTACCGTAATGTGATTTCCAATAAGGCTGTCACCAAGCCGGAAGATCTTTCCGGCATGAAGATCCGCACGGCGGGCGCGCCGATTTGGCAGGAATCCATCCGCGCGATCGGCGCAACGCCGGTTTCGCTGGCTCGTTCCGAAATCTATTCCGCGGCCCAGACGAAGGCCATCGACGGTATTGAGGATGTGTATACCGCGTATGCCAACGCGCAGCTCAACGAAGTGCTGAAGGTTGTTTCCGAAACGCATCACATCTATCTGGTGAACGTGAGCGTCTGCTCTGCGGACTGGTTCAACAGCCTGCCGGAAGAGTATCAGCAGATTCTGGTGGAAGAAGCCGACAAGGCCGGTTACGCAGTTTCCGAGTCCATCCAGGAGAATGCGGATCAGGTTAAGCAGGAGATGATCGACGCTGGCGTGACCATCGTTCCGTATGAGGACATCGACATCGAAGCTTTCAAGGCCGCCGGCGAGAAGGCGTATGAAGTGATGGGCATCACCGAAGCGAAGAAGGCCGTTTACGAAGGCCTGGGCAAGTAAGATAAGAGGCTGATACGCTGTGAAGAAGATATACCATTGGATTTGCGAGGCGGAAAAGGTCATCGCCATGACCGGAATTGTGCTGATGACGATTTTTATCTTCCTTGGCGCAGTCAGCCGTGCGGTGGGCCATCCGTTCAGTTGGACGACGGATATGGGCGTGTTTATGCTCGCGTGGTCAACGTTCCTCGGCGGAGACATCGCTTTCCGCGAGGGACGGCTGGCCAATCTGGATATCGTGCTGGCCAAATTTCCGGTGAAGGCGCAAAAGGGGATTGTCTCGGCGGTGTATGCCATCATCGTGGCGTTCCTTGTCTGCATGATTTACTTTGGCGCAAAGCTGACGTATTCATCTCGATTCCGCACGTTTAACGGCATTCAGGGGTTCAGCTATTCCTGGGTGACGGTCTGCATGCCCGTGTGCGCGGCGCTGATGCTCATTTCCGCAATCGGCCGATATGTGAAGCTGATGAAGGAAACAGATCAAAAGCAGATCGCGAAGCTGTAATCCACAGAAGAACTAGAAATTGAGGTGATACGGGTCATGCTGATTGTTTTCATCGCGTTTATCATTTTCCTGATTGTCGGCATGCCGATTGCTTTTGCGGTAGGCATTTCGGGCGCGCTGTTCTTTGTGCAGCACAGCAACCTTCCGGCGACCATCATGGTGCAGATGCCGCTGACGCAGGCGCAGAATTTTGCGCTTCTGGCGGTGCCGCTGTTCATCTTTGCGGGCAACCTGCTGAACTGCGGCGGAACGACGGACAGGCTTGCCAAGTTCGCGGGCATTCTGACCGGACGCATGCGCGGCGGCTATGCGCAGACCAGCGTCGTGCTGTCCACGATGATGGGCGGCGTTTCCGGCTCGGCTATTGCGGACGCGGCCATGGAAGCGCGCCTTCTGGGCGGCGACATGAAGAAAGCGGGCTATTCCAAGGGATTCATTGCCTGCAACATTGCCTTTACCGGATTGATTACGGCGACGGTTCCGCCCGGAAACGCCATGATCATTTACGGCACGACGGGCAACGTTTCCATCGGCAAACTCTTTACCACGGGACTGGTCGTCGGCCTGTTCATGATGCTGGTGATGATGTTCACGACGTGGATGATCGCCGCGATTCGCGGATACAAGCCGGCCAGAACCGAAAAAGCGAAGCCGCGCGAAGTGTGGGAAGCGTTCAAAGAGTGCTTCTGGGCGCTGCTCTTCCCGGTCATTTTGTTGGTGGGCATCCGCGCGGGTCTGTTTACGCCCTCTGAGGTTGGCGCTTTTGCCTGTGTATATGCGGCGTTTGTCGGCGTGTTCATCTACAAGGAATTGAATTGGAAAACTTTCGTTCAGGCGCTTGGAGATACGACGCGGGACGTCGGCGCGGTCATGTTCATCATTGCGTTGTCTGCGCTGTTTGGTTATGGCGTGCCGATCGACAAAGTGCCCCAGAAGGTTGCGGAAATCATGCTGGGCATTACCAGCAATCCGCATTTGATTCTCGTTTTGATTATCCTGATGCTGACGGTCGTGGGCATGTTTATGGAAGGCGCGGCGACGATTCTGATTTTGACGCCGATTCTTCTGCCCGTGATCAAATCCATCGGAATCGATCCCGTTCATTTCGGCATGATTATCTGCACGGTGGTGACGATGGGCAACTGCACGCCGCCGGTTGGACTGTCGATGTATACGGTGAACTCCATCATCGATTGCTCGCTTGGCGAGTATACCAAAGAGATGATTCCGTGGCTGGCAACGTTCCTGATTGCCATGGCGATCCTTGCATTCTTCCCGGCGCCGTTCATGTGGCTGCAAAACGTGCTGTATTGAGCCTGAGAGGCTGACGGCCTGGGATTGATTGAACCGAAAAGGTGTAAAAAAACTCCCTTTATGAGAAACGGTGAGAAATCACCGCTCATCATGAAGGGAGTTTTTGACGCGCCGGAAGAATCGGCGCTACATATTCGGAGAGACGAAGAGCGCTTTGACGGTTGAAACACTGACGCGCTTTATTGCCTGAGCGCGCGGAGCGGAACAAGGGCTTTGAGGTTGATGATCTGCTCCCTTGGTCAGAAGAAATGAAGTCGTGGTTCTCGGCGGTGTGCGTGCTGAGAACCACGGCTTTTTCTGTATCGGGGGATGATTGAGCGGTTCCTCTTTTTCAGCAAGCAGAATCGAAACAAAAGCACCCGCAGCAAACTTCGCAGAGGTGCCTGACCTTTGAAAGCGAATGCTGCGGGTGCTTTATTTTTTTACGTCTGACCGGCGTTTGCTTACAGGATCTTGCGCAGCTCCTTCACAAGGTCGCCGATCACGATAGGCTTGGACAAAAAGCCGGTCATGCCGCTTTCCAAGGCGTTGCGGCGATCCTCGTCGAACGCGTTGGCAGTCATGGCAAGAATCGGGAGATTTGCCCGGACTGGGTCGTCCAGTGCGCGGATCTGCCGGGTGGCGGTATAGCCATCCATCACCGGCATCTGCACATCCATCAACAACAGATCATAGCTGCCCGGCGCTGCGGTGCTGACCTTTTCCACCGCAACTGCACCGTTTTCGGCCGTATCGACCCGGAAGCCGTACTCGCGCAGAATTTCCAGCGCGATCTCGCGGTTCAGCTCGTTATCCTCTACCAGCAGGATATGTCTGTCCTTGAAGTCGGCATTCTTTTCGGGCAGAAGTTCCTGCGTTGCATCCGTCTGTTTCTGCCCGAGGGCGCTCATCAGGGTCTCGCGCAGGTCAGACATAAACATGGGTTTGGAGCAGAAGGCGGTTACACCGGCAGCCTTTGCCTCCACTTCAATATCAGACCAGTCGTAGGCAGTCAGTATGATAATGGGCGTATCATCGTTCAGGCTGCGGATCTGGCGGGTGACCTCGATGCCGTTCATGTCCGGCATCCGCCAGTCGATGATATAAGCGTGGTAGACATCGCCCATCTCGATGGACTGCCGCGCACGCAGCACCGCCTCCTTGCCGGAAAGGGTCCACTCGGCGCGCATGCCCACCTTGACCAGCATCCTTGTCACACTGTCGCAGGTGTTGAAATCGTCGTCCACCACCAGCGCCTTCAAGCCTTCCAGCTCGGTGATCTTTTCCACCGGACGGTGCTCCGCCTGTGTGCGCATGGGCAAGCAGATGATAAACTCGCTACCCTTGCCCTGCGCCGTCTGCACTTTGATGGTGCCGCCCATCATATCCACGATGTTTTTGGTAATCGCCATACCAAGACCGGTGCCCTGTATCTGGCTTACCGTGGAGCTGCGCTCCCGCTCAAACGGCTCAAAGATCTTTTGGACAAACTCCGGGCTCATGCCGATGCCGTTGTCCTTGACGCGGAACTCGTACTGCCCACAGCCGTGCACCTTACCGGCCAGCTGCCGCACCCGCACAGAGACCGTGCCGCCCGCCGGGGTAAACTTGATGGCGTTGGACAGGAGGTTCAGCAAGATCTGGTTCAGGCGGGTCTTGTCGCAATAGACATCCTCTTCGGTCACATCCATTACGTCCATATACAGTTCCAGCTGCTTTGCGTAGATCTGCCCGCTGACGATGGTTCTCAGATCGTGCAGCACATCCGAAAGGTTGACTTCCACTTCCTCCAGATGGATCTTTCCGCTTTCAATGCGGCTCATATCCAGCACATCGTTGATGAGGGAGAGCAGATGGTTGCTGGATGCAAGGGTCTTGGCAAGATAATCCTTCACCCGATCCTTATCGTCAATATTGCTGATCGCCAGCGTGGTAAAACCGATGATGGCGTTCATGGGGGTGCGGATATCGTGGGACATATTGGAAAGGAAGGTGCTCTTGGCGCGGTTGGCGGTCTCGGCGGCTGCAACGGCATTGGAAAGCGCCTGATTCACCTGCTTGTCGGCGGTGCGGTCGGACATGACAAGGATGTACTTGGTTCTGCCCTCCACCTCGCTGCACATGGCGATGTTATGGAACCAGCGTCGCTCTTTGGTTTCCGGATGCTCATACTCGAAATCCCATTCGCGCTCTTCCCCGCTGAGAAGCCCTTCCAGAAAATTTTTACCGTGCTCTGGGGCGTTTTTCGGGTGCAGCTTGTCCAGAACAAAAACATCCTGCCGGACTTCTTTCCACGGTATGCCCAGCAGGCGCTCGATGTTCGGGCTGACATAATCCACCTTGGAGGTCTTGGCGTCCAGCATCAGGAAAACGTCGT
>UQNN01000011.1 GCA_900542445.1 uncultured Eubacteriales bacterium
GCAAAACATGCCGGCAAGCACCTCATCGCCGAAGCGATGAACGTTTCGCAAGAACCCATAACATTTTATCACAGAAAAACGCACACTGTACATATCCAAAGTCAATAAAAAGGAGAGAAAAACTTATGAAAAAGGCTCTTATCGCTGTTTTGACGTTGACAATGCTGCTGGCGATTGCGGTGACTGCCTCTGCTGCAAAGAGCAATTATACAATTTATAATATGCCTTGCGAAGCCATTGCTGATAATATGCTTTATCAGTATCACGCAGATACGAAAAACAGTGTTACAAAGTTGGATGTTGATCACATCGTACAAATCAGCCATACTGTTGCGCAGACCAGTGCCGTAGAGACGAATCGCATTGCCGCATACGATTGCACTACCTCTAAAACGATGGGCGCAAATTGGCATAAAGCTAATGGTAGTGCGTATCCGTGTAATTCCAATGCAATTACCAAAGGTCATCGATATACTGTAGCAGGCCGAGGCAACACGAATTATGCCTCTAAATATGGCTTGAGCAAAATTACGATTAGTGGAATCATTAATTCGTATGACGACTAATTATAGATCATGAATAATAATAGGTAGCCTTTAGGCTGCCTATTATCAAATTATGAAAGGAATAGACTATGAAAAGATTGTTGTCATTATTTTTAATTATTTTAGCAGCTAATAGTATGACAGCAGCTGCTGAGGAATATTTTACGCTTCCCGAAATTCGAGAACAATCATCTGATGGATGGCATAAAACATATACGGACAAATTTGGAAGAACGATCGTTGTTGATATCGATATAGATGTATATGGTGAACAGGTTGCCCCAGTACTCGAAGTTGGATGGGGAGAATATGGAAAAGCTGTAGAAGATCGTATGTTCAAATTAGATAATAATCAACCTATTGGAAACTTAAAAGCAGCAAAAAAACGAGGAGGAACATCAAAATATGTATATGAATCTGTTTCAAATATGAATATAGATATACAGCAAAAATATGGTAAAGAATATGGAAATGAATTGACACTTCATGAAGTGTATGATTTCACAACTGAAAAATTAAAAGAACAGGACCTTCCCATTTATGATTATTTGTATGAAACTCCAATGCAATTCAGTTTAGTATATAGTATAAATGAGAATACAAATGAAATTCTAGTTCCAGCATTTTATATCGTAGAATTACAAATGAAAAAAAGGGGATTACCCATTTTTAATCATGTATCTGAATCATACTTGAATCGTCCAACACCTTTTTATTTCCCTTCCATCTCAATAGTTGTAGAAAGTGAAAGTTCATACAGTATAATTGAACGGATATTTGAAGAACAAAAAGTAATTGCAGATGATATTCCACTATGTGCATTAAACACAGTTATTCAGAATATTGAAAAGAATATAGAATCAGGATATATTCAAAATGTAATATCTTTAAGATTTGGATATTCAATATACAATGATCCAAGTATTGTAGATGTTAAGCGCTATTCAGGGTACGATGCAGAATGCTATTATCTTGTTCCGTCTTGGATAATCGAATGTGCTATTGTTGACAATCCAAAAAAAGATTACGAGTCTTATCATGAGTCAAGAATCAGAGACATTACTATCAACGCACAAACAGGGGAAATGCTTGATTACTTCGATAAGAGTTATAAAGGATATGGTGATGCTCGTTATAAAGGATTTGTTTCGTGGGATGATGTTAAAAAGTAAAGAATCCTACATCAAAATCGCTGGACATTCAAAATGTTTGGCGATTTCTTTTATACGCAAAAGGAACGTCCATTGTTTTGCTTGGAATAGGAAGGAAGAAAATTACCGTAAAAAGGGTAAATTTTACCCTGTCAAGCGTCAAAGATTGCATTTCAGGTATCTAAATTGTCGTTTCGAGTAATCCGCCCCAAATGATGGCGCCTTTGTGATAAAATCCGAAGCGTGGAAAGTGTTATGGTCGTACAAGGAAGGGGATGATGATATGGCACAGTTTAGGTGTCGTGATCCGGGCTAGTCGGAGGGAGACTGACTCTAAATAAAAAGTTCTTGCAAAACATGCCGGCAAGCACCTCATCGCCGAAGCGATGAACGTTTCGCAAGAACCCATAACATTTTATCACAGAAAAATGCACGCTGTACATATCCAAAATCAATGAAAAGGAGAGGAAAACTTATGAAAAAGGTTCTTATCGCTGTTCTGACGTTCACCATGCTGCTGGCTGTAACGGCAAATGCGATGGCTGTAACGTTTACTCTTCCTGTCCCCTGCGAGGCAATCGCGGATAATCAACTTTACAAGTACTGCGCAAGCGTTTTTGAGTACAAGGGAGGCAGCGACCACAAAATTTTTGTCAGTCACCATGTTACACAAACGAGCGCGGTAGAAACAAACCGAATTGCCGCGTACTCTGATTTGACGAAAAAAACGATGGGTGCAAACTGGCACCGTGCAGATTCTGGGCTTTACCAGTGCATGTCCAATGCAATTTCTTCTGGTAGTGAATATACCGTTGCCGGTCGTGGTAACACAAATTATCAGAGCAAGTATGGTCTGAACAGCATCACATTGACTGGTTATTTCCGCGCTGACAACGACTAAGTTTTAAGATCTACGCAGTCGGATTTGCCGACTGCGTAGATTTGTAATAGTTATAATGAGGAGGTAAAGAATGAAACGATTTGCAATGTTGTTCTTTTTCATTTTTGTATCTTTATCAGCAAATGGTTTTGCACAAAAATATTATTCTTTGCCAGAAATTAAAGAACAGGCAAAAGAAGGGTGGCATGAAACCTATACTGACAAATACGGGCGAGAAATACAGGTTGATATAGATGCTGATGTATTTGGAGAACAAACTGCACCACTGATCAAAGCCGGATTTCCGCAATACGATATATATGACGTTGTACAAAATTGTCCATATGATACGGTCTCTAATGTAAAAAGAAAGGGTGGAAAAAGGACACATATTTATCGCTCCTATGGAACTGAAGTTGATCTGGATAAACCATACGGCGCGGATTATGGAAATGATTTAACTCTGAATGAAATGTATTCATTTGTAAAGAGGCTACTAACAGATCAGGGAATACCGTGCGATATTTTTCTTTATGAAAGACCGCGTTTTTTTGATGTTTTATGCAATATCCAACAATCAACGGGAGAAGTAAAGGCGACCGCTTTTTATTTAGTTCGACTCTATGAACAATTTTATGGAATTCCAGTTTTAACAAGAAAAATAGCTTCTTTCAATACAAAGAGAGGTTGGCCAGATTATGAGCCTAATATATCATTTCAGATGAGAAACGAAAACGAATTCACAGCTATGGTTAACGTCTTAGAAGAACAGGAGATTATTGCAGAAGATATTCCGTTATGTTCATTTGAAACCATAAAAGAAAACATTCAGAGCGAAATCATTAACGGTCATATTCGAAAAGTATTTTCTATTAGATTTGGATATTCCGTATATAACGATCCGAACTATCCAAAGGGAAAACGTTCAGCACTTGATGCTGATTGCTATTACTTAGTTCCGTCGTGGGTGCTTGAGTGTATCTACATCAATAATCCTAAAGAAACATATAGTCTCGAAGCGGAACTAGCTAAAGATGGCGGTGCCGATACGACCGAAAGATCAACTGATAAATTTCGAGTAATTACGATAAATGCTCAAACCGGTGAAGTAACAAACCCTATGGATACAAGTAAAAATGGCTGGGGCGACGCTGATTATAAGGGGTTTATTTCTTGGAATAAAGTAAAGCAATAAAAAAGTAAAGAATCACACATCAAAATCGCTGGACATTCAAAATGTTTGGCGATTTCTTTTGTACGCAAAAGGAGCGTATGTTGTTTTGCTTGGAATGGGAAGAATATTACCGAAAAAAGGAAGAATTATACCCTATCAAGCCGAAAACGTTGCATTTCGGGTATCTAAATTGTCGTTTCAGGTAATCAGCCCCAAATCCGAACCCTTTTATGGTAGAATTCGAGACGTGAAAGATGTTATGGTCATACAGGAAAGGAGGCGACGATACGATGCAGTTTAGGTGTCATGATCCGGGCTAATCGAAAGGTGGGTAGCTCCAAATAAAAAGTTCTTGCAAAACATGCCGGCAAGCACCTCATCGCCGAAGCGATGAACGTTTCGCAAGAACCCATAACATTATACCACAAGTAAGTCCTAATAAAAACAGTTTTCAATCAGGAAGGAGAAAAACTTATGAAAAAACTGATCGCTATCATTTTGGTTGCCACTACGTTGCTTTCTATTGCGAGCATTGCATCTGCTGCTGTCAGCTTTACTCTTCGTACTCCGTGTGAAGCACTCGCTGATAATCAACTCTACCAGCATCATAGCGAGCAGAAGGTTTGGAAGTATTCCGGCGGCAACAAGTTCTATGTGAAGCACAGGATTCAAGAAACCAGTGCAGTGGAGACGAATCGAATTGCAGCATATCGCCATGATACGGGCAAGACGATGGGGGCAAACTGGCATCGCTCTGACAACGGCGAGTATCAGTGCATGTCCAATGCATTGGTTATTAGTCAGTATTACAGCGTTGCAGGGCGTGGCAATACTAATTACGCAAGTAAGTACGGTCTGAATAACATTACTTTGTACGGCTCGATGCGTGCGGATTAACGCTGATCCATCTTATGAGTAGCCGATGTTTGACATCGGCTACTCATAATCCAATTATTTAAGGAGAAATGATTATGACGAAATGGATAAAAGTGTTAGCTGTTTTGTGTATGTGGATGGCGTTACCCACAGGTTGCTTAGCACAAGAATATTATAGGGTGTCAGATGTTTATAAGCAGGTTCAAGAAAAATGGAAAGCGGAATATAAGGATTCACAAGGCAGGGTTATTCCAGTTGATGTAAATGCAGAGGTTTATGGAAATGGAACATTATCTGTTTCAAAGGTAGAAATTGCCGATTACAAATTAGACGAAACTCTCTTTCAATCCGAAACAGAATGGAACGATAGAAGAGGAGCTATAATCTTACATCATAATCCGGCAGATTATATTTTTCGCGAAAAAAAAGGCGAAATGCCACTTATTGTATATCGTTCTTACGGGGAAAGGATAGATTTGAATAAGATATATGGGAACGAATACGGAGAAAAATATACTGTTCAAGATATGATTGATTGCGCACAGAATATTTTAATCCCTCAAGGAATCGAAGCGGATTCATACCTTTTTGAACAACCTTTTGATTTTAGTGTTAGATGCAGAGTAAAGAAAGATAGCTTAGAAGTAACAGAACAAGCGATCTATCTGTCACACTTCTGGCAGACGATAGATGGAGTACCGATTCTTGAACATGCAAATCGTGCTTTCTATAAGACAGGTTGGCCGGATTTCTTTCCTCAACTTGTGTTGGGAATGCGAGAGAAGGATGAATATCAAATAACAGTGAATGCAGTTAAAAAAGTAGATGAAATTGCAAGTGACATTCCATTATGCTCTTTTGATGAAATTAAAAGAAGTATTTCTAAATTAATAGAACAAGGCCACATTAGGAAAATATATGATATTCGACTTGGATATGTTCTATATAATGATCCGAATTACCCGCAGGGAAAAAGAGATGCGTATGAGGCAGAATGCTATTATTTAGTTCCAACGTGGTGCGTAAATTGTATATATATGGAAAATCCAAAAGAAGAATATGTATATAAGGGAAAACAGGAGGATGAAATGAATGAAGATGAGAAAAATACGCCGGAGTATAGAATGGTCATGATTGATGCTCAAAGTGGAGTGGTGCTGGATCCATTTGATAGGAGTAAAAATGGACATGGAAACGCTGATTATAAAGGAGTTTTGACATGGGATGATGTCCAATAAGCGGAAAACAAAGGAGTATTTTAGACTAGATTGGAGATATTTAATTTTCCCATTAGCCTTTCTTATTGTTTTATGGACGAGTGCATCTTTTACAGGGCATTGGATAACAGAAGAAAATCCATATCGTTCATATACATTGCAAGCATGTGCATGGCTAGATGGACGATTGGATTTAGGCACGGATTATCCTTGGTTAGAGCTGGCAATTTATGAAGGGAAGTATTATGTAAGTTTTCCTCCATTCCCATCGCTAGTACTACTTCCGTTTGCTGCGATATTTGGAACAAATACGCCTGACCACTGGATATCACTTGTTTTTTCACTTGTTGGCATTATATATGCGCTTCGTCTTTACCGTACAATAACAGGAAAATACGTAATGGCGGAACAATATGTTTTGTTCCTATTTTTAGGGAATGGCTACCTATTTATTTCCCTGCAAGGCGGATGGGTTTGGTACATGGCTCAAACAATGTGTTTTGCTCTTTCGTTAATGTCTCTTTTTTATGCAGTAAATCAGCACATGGGGAGAGCGTTTGCCTTTTTAGCCTGCGCCTTCGGATGTAGACCAATGGTCGTTGTTTATATACCACTAATCGTTGCACTTGTAATTAAAAAAACAAGAATAAAAACATTGGTAAAAAAGGGATATCATCTAATTCCAGCATGTATGATAATTGGATTTTATTTGACGCTAAATGCTGCTCGATTTGATAATCCGTTTGAGTTTGGGCACAACTATTTACCAGAATTTATTCGTGCAGATGAAGGCCAATTCAGCTTTAGCTATGCAATAAAACATTTGAATCAACTTTTAAGGTTACCCCAAACAGGAGGAGAACATGGAATGTTGATTTATGACACTTATGATTGTATGGCATTTTGGCTGATTGCTCCAATGACAATTCTTTTTATTGTGTTGTGGGTTTATGCGCTGATAAAAAGGCGAAAAGAATGCAAAACAAGTTTAATAATAGTTCCTATGACGGTGTGTATACATTTAATCATTGTTTGTTGCCATCGAACCATGGGAGGGTATCAATTCGGAAATCGGTATATTATTGATATGCTTCCGTATGTGTTTTATGGATTATTATCATATAAACAAGAACAACGGATTGAAAAAATAGAATGGATGAACATTCCACTTTTTGCACTTGGATTCTCGATAAATTTAATTGGAACAGTTGCAACTTATAATCATTGGATTTGAATTAAATTAAGGAAGTGAAAGAAGTGCACGAAGAATTAAAAAATACATTTCGCTCTAAAAGATTTTGGATTGCGTTCGGCGTAGCAATATTCACTTTGATGGGCTATTCAGCAGCATACTGGATCGGCAGCGTGGATGAATGGCTTGAATATCGAGAAAGCGCATTGCAGCTTTCGATTGGCGGCATTTTTTTCGGTGGATTCATGTTGTTGCTGCCGTTCTGTGCGGCGCTTGCACATTCGACAAGCCAAGTCGAAGAAGAAAGCGGAAGTATCATGCAATGGAGAACATTGCGAAGCTCGGTCGCAAAGTATGTTGCAATTAAAGCAGGTGCTTCGATGATCGGTGCTGCGGTTGCAACGATGAGTGCGTTTATTCTCCATGCAATTATCTGGAATATCATTGCACTGCCGTGCGATCCGACGACTTATCCAAACCATACCATTTATTTTGACCCGTCCTGTATCTTCTATAATTGGTATACGATCTGCTATGGATTGCCGGTTTATTTGGAAATCACAGTAGGTATCGGATTCACAGCGAGTGTTTGGGCGGTTGTTGCTTTGGCTGTTGCAGTGTGGATTCCCGATAAGCTGCTGACAGTCACAATTCCTTCGTTTCTCTACTATCTTTGGAACGCAGATGTCATTTTCTTCTTCTTCGGCATCCAAACGCCACATCCTGCAACACTTTTTAATGATGGTTTAACCCCGCAAAAAGCGGTTGTGTCGATTATCAGCTATCTGGTTGTGCTGGCGGTCAGCTTGGTTATTTACTATGCCGGATGTAAGAGGAGGTGTGAAAATGCTTAATGAAAGGAAATTGAAAGGATGGCTGACAGCCTGTCTTCAAGGAGATATGAGCTTATGGTTACATTCAATGAGAACGGGTTTAATGCTGGTGTTCATCCTGCTGATGAACTTTATGCTGGTTCGCAGTAATGCGACGATGATAGGCATGTATGGATATAAAGTACATTTAGGTGAAACTCTTTTTACTTGCCTGAATTCCGGCTTTAATCTGATTATGACGAGCGTCGCATTTCTTGTCATGATTTCAGAAATACCAAAGCGAGTGTCTTATCAAAAATATGTGTTGATTCGCCTTTCGAGAGGAAAATGGCTGCTCTCCCTGATTGTATTTTGCATCGGCATTGTAGCGTTTTTCCTGCTGTTTATGACAGCAATGTGCGCATTGTTTTCGCTGTCTTATGTGACTCCCGGAAGCGGATGGAGCGATTTGGAAAGATTGGCAGAAAACGCCGACTACATCTACGAAATGCAGATTATTCCACAATACATTCGAGGTCTTTCACCGGTTCAAGCGTGCTTCTTGGCGTGGTTTGTGCTGTTTTGCTTCTTTTTGACAATGACCCTTCTGATACTGTCTTTTTCTCTTTTTGAGATGCCAAACCTTGGAATTGTGGTATGTGTTTCCCTGCTGTTGCTGAATATCACAGTGCTTTTTGAATATTTGCCGGGCATTGTTTTGCCAAGTAATTTTGCAACTTTGGGCGCGATTGTTTCCATGAAACCGGAACATGAATTTGAAATGCTTTTGAAAGTGCTGGTCGGCTACGGCATTGTAGATGCCTTGATTATTGCGCTGATGTCTTTCCGTGTGAAAAAGATGGATATGCAATTCTAAGTTTGAAAAGAGAAAGAGGTTTCGCTATGATTACAATTCAAAACCTATCCAAACGATATGGTAATAACACGGTACTCAAAGATATTTCTATCCAGCTTGAGGCTGGAAAGATTTATGGTCTGGTCGGTGCAAATGGATGCGGCAAAACAACGCTGATGCGCTGCATTTGTGGTTTCTCCCATCCCACAACAGGTTATGTTGTAGTAAATGGCTGTTTGATCGGAAATAAGGCAGCCTTGAAACGGAATCCCGATTTGAAGAAAGCGGCAAATCCTCCGTATAAAACAATGGCTGATTTTTCTCCGTCTACAGGTGTTATTATCGAAAGCCCCGGCTTTCTTCCTAACGAAACAGGTCTGAGAAATCTGATGTTGCTTGCGGATATGTCGGGCAAAGTAGATAAGGCAGCTGCGCGGAAAGCAATGGTCACACTGGGACTTGGTCCCGATGAGAAAAAGCCGGTCGGGAAGTATTCGCTTGGACAACGTCAGCGCTTGGGGTTTGCGCAAGCCTTTATGGAAAACCCGGATGTCCTGATTCTGGATGAGCCTTTTAACGCAATGGATAAGGCTTCGATGGAAGAAGTTCACGATCTGCTTCAGCAGTTCAAACGGGATGGAAAGACGATCATTCTGGCAAGCCATAGTGCGACGGATATCGAAAAGGCTTGCGATATCGTTTATGAAATGGAAAACGGAAATCTAAATATGATTTAGAATAAGACGGTGAATTGAAAGGAGCGGTAATCATGAAAAAACTGTGTGCGGTGCTGGTGCTGTTGGTGCTGCTAGTAGCAGCTGTGGCTTTTGCAGAGGGGGATGTGGCATTGAACCTCACGCAGGTTCATGATTATGAAGTCGCAGATTCGCTTTGTTATGTGGGAGATACGTTGTATATGCTCGGAACGTATGGCGTGTATGCGTATCAGGGTGGAGAACTTTCAACGGCTATTGATCTGTCGGATACTTATTTGTACCGCTATAATCAGGAACGCCCGGAGGATGAGACGGAAGCGTCCATCTGGGAAAAGGCGATCAGCGTCATTTTTACAGATGGTCAGACGCTTTATGGGTTGCAACCGTATAGCGGACAAATCTTTCAACTTACGGAGGGAAAGTTAGAACCGTATACACAGCTTCCTGAAGATATTCTGTATGTTCAGAGCGATGATTTCTATCGAGAAATCAAGGGAACAACCATGAACAACGGAAAATTGTTTCTGTTGCTCGGAACGGATAACTACGATGAATATGATAAAACCGAGCTTGCAATCTTTGACTTTGCCACGCAAGACGTGATGTATTCGGGAATTACAGGGATTCAGAGCATTGCGCAAGGAGAAGGTTGTGATCTGATTATATATACGCAAGGCGATGAAAATGCAATTTGGAAATATAATGCCAATTCGGATATGAACGAGAGCGAGGTTATGAAGCTGGAAGGCATGGAGGCTCCCAGCGGAATAGCTTTCCATCAAGGCAAACTGGTATATTTTGCGGATAACCGCGTTTATGAAGTAGACGAAGCCGGAAATCGACTGGTTAAGGCGTATATTCCGGTTCAGTATGCAATGGTGAACACGAGAGCCGCTTGTTCGGAAGCAGGGGTGTATGCTTATCCGTATACCAATCGTGTATTTCTGAGAGATATTTCAAAGGATGGAGAATCAACCCAGACTGTATTGACGCTGATGGGTAGCGTATCGCCGGATATGCTAGTTAATTTTTCGATTGAACACCCTGATGTTGCAGTAGTATCGGCGCAAACACTTAACAGCAGTGAAATCCAGCAGGCTGCCCTTTCGGGTGACGATTCTATTGACTTGTTTGTAGTATCCGCGCCCGGTTCATATACGGCACTTAAAGAAAAGGGTTATCTGGCTGCGATTGATAATGAGTCGCTTTGTGTGGATGCTAAAACACTTTACCCGGCAATTCAGAATGTCATTTTTGATGGCGAAACTCTGCTGGGATATCCGATTTCTTTGATGTTGGATTCTTGGACGGTCAATGAAACGCAATGGAAGAATATGGAGTTAGGTGAATACCCGACGACGTATGCAGAACTCTTTGATAAGATCAAGGTCTGGTTGGATGAATATGCGCTGGACTATCCAGATTATACACTTGCCGATATTCAGCAGATGGGGATAGACGGACTTGTGACGATGATGGTCAAAGCGTATGTTGCGCAGAATGAAAACGAAGATGGTCAGATTTCCTTTGATACGGAAGAATTTCATTCTTTGATGGCACTTGTCGCCCAAAATCAACAGTTGTTTGCAGAGGAAAACGAGCAATGGGGTATGCCGTTAATTTCCTCGTATTATATGGGATTTGGGATTACCTACGCCGATAGGGATGCAATGGTAATGATGCTGCCGCCGACGCTTGAAAAAGGGCAGCAACAAACGCTCAACGCGAATATTGACGTGATGTGCATCAGCGCTTCTTCTAAGAAACAGGAAGCTGCGAAAGCATTTGTTGCATATTGCGCCGAGCATCTGGATCAGATGACCCAATATGAGATTCATCCGAGCCTGACCGCACCGGTTGAAAGCGCAACGTATAAAGCTCGTCTGGAGACGCTTAATTCTGAATTGAATGATTTGCAAGACCGATATGCTAAAGAAGAAAATGATGAGAAAAAGTATACGTTGGAAGATGAAATTACGGCAAAGCAGGAGATGATTGCAAGCGTTGAGGACGGAAAGTGGGCGATTTCTCCTGAGAGTATTGAAATCTATCGTAAAGCTGCTGAGCAAATGACTATCCCGTATCAGTCAAAGTTTAGCTCAAACGGAAGCGATGGATTTGGGATGCTTAGCGATGTTATTTTGCAGTATTGTGCAGACGGACTTGAAGAAAGTGAAGTAAATGCGTTAATTCATGAGTTAAATCGCGTTGCAGATATGGTTTATATGGAAAATCATTGAGAGGAGAAAAACGGATGAATAAATTTATGAAATGGCTATATGGAAAGAAAATTGAAATAGAAATGAATAAATCGGCAGATAAAATCAACGTAGAAAAGATTAGAACTTGGATAAAAGAAGTCGAATCTGAAGCAGACACGCAGGAAGAACGGGATAAGATGGAAGCAATGACCCGTAGACTGATGGAAGATATTGAAAACAGAGTCTTGGAACGATAAAAAGAGGAGGAGAAAGCGATGAGCGAAGAAGAAGTGCTGGAAGCACTGGAAACGATAAAGTCAACTTTACTGGGAACAGCTCATCGTTTTTTCTCCTGTTATGCGGACTGTGAGGATGCTGTCCAAGAGTGCTTTTATAAAGCATGGAGGGGACGGGAGTCCATCCAGAATCCCGAGTATTTCAAAACATGGGCGACGCGCATCCTTGTTAATGAGTGCAAAACGATGCTCAGAAAAAAAGTGCCTATCCCTATGGAAGCGGATTATAACTCAATTTATTATGAAAATGAATATGAACATATCGTTGAGCTTGATCCGCTTCACAAGGCAATGGAAAGGATAAGAGAGGACGACAGGCAGCTTATTCAGATGCACTTCATTCAAGAGTATTCGTACCGTGAAATCTCAAGAATCAAGAACAGAAGCGTAGGTGCGGTAATCAAGCGGGTAAATCGCTCACTTGAAGTCGTAAAAAGAGCTATGTAAAAGTAAATAGAACACCCGTGTAACAAAAAAGCACCGAGTTGGAAATTCCAATTTGGTGCTTTTATTTATATGACGCGCAGGATATAAATAAACAGAGTGATATGTTTTTTTATATTCACAAAATCGCGTAAAATGCCGCTCTCCTCCAAGTTTCTGATAACAAAATTCAGAAATTTGGAGGAAATATAAGTGAATTATAATATGAAAGAAGTCGGAACTCGAATCAAACAACTCCGAAAGGAAAAGGGGTTGACACAGGAACAGCTTGCTGAAAATCTGGATATTACAGCAGGAACTATCGGAAAGATCGAAATTGGACGGACTGGAATATCCATTGATTTACTGATTTGCATGTCAGATTTCTTTGAAGTGCCGACTGATTATATCATTTTAGGGAAAAAGTCGGATATGCGTTTGTTGAAGGGAGAAATCCATAATATCATTGTAAGGTTGGAGGAGATCGAAAAAAGCATGTAATTCCGTCTATCAGACCATAAAAGGGGCTAAATTCCGTCTACTGGGCAATAACAGAAAGAAAATGACTGCGGTATAATAAGGATGCGGATCAGAAAGAGATTCGTTTGAACCTGATAACCGAATAGTCATTTCATCAGGTACGTTCTCATTGTTGATGCGAAAGTGTCAGCCACATCTGCGATACGCCACGACAGTGTTTTTGAACACAAGAGCGATTCCTATCGGCAGTCAATATCGTGCAGCTCATGATAAGGCGATGACCGGCAATGGGGATAATGATACTTCTGTCCAGCCACAGCCCTTATGGAAGGATCACGCAATGGGGACAGCCCGGCAGGATGCGGGGAGGCAAAAACCTATGGCGCTGGTTCGCTGCCAGCCGCCTGATGATCTCCCTGCAAAACATCCGTTTTGCTGCTCAGGGGTGTCGAGGACAAATGTGAGAAAAACGTGAATTTAGGGAGAGTCGATAAAAATCGGCTCTCCTCTCTTTTTTTGTATAGGGTGAAGGCATATTTCAAAAAGCAAACGCGAAAAGGTGGATTTATGATGAACAATGTTGACTACAAGGCAATGCTCTACGAAAAAATGAACAATGAGCAGAACAGCTATCGTAAATGGCTCTTGTCGCAGCCGCCTGCGGAGATTTTGAATCACACCTATGAATACACAACGAGAGAAGATATTTTGATGTGCATGGAGGAATTGTCGTTGCAGCCGAAGCAGGCAAAAGCCATGCTTAAATCTCCGTGTCCACTGAAAGATGTATATGAAGAATTCAGAGATCGTGAAACGGACTATATGGACACGATTCGAGAGTCCATCGAAGCAGAAGCAGATAGATGTATCCACAAAGAGAAGCAGCGGGCTGCACGAGAGGATAGATGAAATATATAGGAGGCATATATATGAAAATATCAGGGAAAGAAGCATACAGCGTTATGCTCAGCGATTCCCCCGATATTATGAATATCGAGGAAATGTGTTCGGCTTTGAGCATCAGTAAAAAGACGGGATATAAGCTGCTGCGAGAAGGAAAGATCGTGGGTATGAAGGTTGGCAGGACATACCGCGTACCTAAAGTTCATGTATTGTCTTATTTGAAAATTGTGGACGAAAATCCCGCAAAATGATGCACCGTATCCTCGCCATTTCGTTTATGCTGTGGTATGATATTCCTGTCAACAGCGGGTGGAAGCGGCGAGAAGGAGGAAAGAACAATGGTCGCAGGGCACCTGCAAGAAAAGAACGGAATGTTCTATGTTGTTTTGAACTATCGAGATGAGAACGGAAAGCGGAAAACGCCATGGATTTCGACCAATCTTCCAGTCAAAGGAAATAAGAAACGGGCAGAAAATTTCATGATGGATGTACGCCGGAACTTTGTTCCGCCGAATGTTCAGCGGATCGAAGAACGCGAAGCGATGCAAAAAGGAGATATTCTCTTTACGGATTTCCTTTTGAAATGGCTGCGTGTGGCAAAAAGCACCGTAAAGCTGACGACGTATGCGTCCTATGAAATGATGGCTACGCGGATTATTATCCCTTATTTTGAGACTTTGAATATCAAACTCAAGGAACTGACTACGGAAGATATTCAGGAATTTTACAGCGCTCAGCTCGAACGGGTTTCTGCCAACACAGTGATTCATTATCACGCGGTCATTCATCGTGCGCTGAAATATGCGGTCAAAATCAAAACAATTCAATCTAATCCAGCAGTGAATGTCGAACGCCCTAGGAAGGAAAAGTTTATTGGTAGTTTCTACGACAAGAAAGAGATCAATACATTATTTGATATCATTCAAGGTCATCCGTTGGAAGTTGCCATTAAGCTGGCTGCGTTTTATGGTCTGCGCAGGGAAGAAATTATCGGATTGAAGTGGACTGCGATTGATTTTGAAAATAACACACTTACAATTCAGCATACTGTGACGGAATGCAATCTGGATGGAAAGCATATTGAGGTGGCAAGCGATACCGCTAAAACGGATTCGAGTTTGAGGACAATGCCCCTTGTCACCAATTTCCGAGCGATGCTGCTCGCTAAAAAAGAGAAGCAGGAACACTATCGGAAGCTCTGTGGCAGATCATACTGTAAAGAGTATCTGGATTACATTTTCGTCAATGAGATGGGCGAACGATGGAAGCCACGCTACTTGTCGGACGGATTCAAGAGAATCTTGGAACAGAATGGTCTTCGCCGTATTCGCTTTCACGATTTGCGCCACACCTGTGCCAGTCTATTGCTCGCGAACAACGTGCCGATGAAAAAAATTCAGGAATGGCTCGGACACAGCGACTTCTCCACTACGGCAAATATTTATGCTCATCTTGACTATCAATCAAAAATATCTTCGGCAGAAGCAATGCTGACAGGACTGGATATGGGTTGATGTACAACATTCTTCTATCCCAAACAATGAAAAAAGTCTGACAAAACCTAGTTTTGCCAGACTTCCTTCTATGGCGGAGACGGTGGGATTCGAACCCACGAGCCCGATAAAAAGAGCTAACAGATTTCGAGTCTGCCCCGTTATGACCGCTTCGATACGTCTCCGTAAAATTCCCTCCTCATTGACTCCTTGAAAAAAGGAGAGATAAGAGGAGAGATATGAAGGCACTTTAAGACCTTATTTGATAGGGAAAAACTTAGATATTACTTGAAAATTCGCAAGAGAGCGTTCCAAAAGGATCTGAAGATTTCGAGTGCTGCACCTTCGACCACTCGGACAACTCTCCATCAAAACGGGCATCCGTTTTCGGATACCCGTTTATTATAAGGCAAACGCAGTTGTTCTGTCAAGCAAAAACCCTTACATCTGCGCGGCGATATCGACAATCTCCATCGAGCGGCGGATGAACTCGGTCATCTGTTCGGCTTCCAGCGGCTGGCGGCTTAGCTCGGCGAGGTCGTAGAGCTGGCGGGCCAGCAGCACGCTGCGCGCGTCTTTCTCACGGGCGGCCAGTTTTTCGATGGTCTTGCTGCGGCTGTTGAGCACGACGCTGTACTTGGCCGGCATGGTGTATTCGCTATGGCCGTAAATGCGGCCCATGTCGTTGAAGCGGCGGGTCTGCTCGTCTTCCACCAGCATGACGGGCACGCTGTCGTTGACCAACGGCTTGACTTCGACGGTCAGCTCCTTGTTGCCGCTTGCCTCGCGCATCAGGTCGGTCAGCTTTTCGGCGTCCAGCGTTGGCGCATCTTCGGTGCTGGTCAGGCTGTCCAGCTCGGCGTCCACGCGACAGTAGCGGAACTTACTCTCCGGATCGGCGCTGTATTCCATGTAGGAGACGAAGTTCACGTCGATCGGCTGATCGAGCACCGTGACGTCGATGCCGCGCTCAGTGAACAGGCGGATGGCCGCGTCCTGACGCGCCGGATCGGAGGTATAGACCATCTTATCCGGCAGTTTCTCGCCGTTGCGCTCCTTGTATTCGGCCAGCGTGAGGAACTTGCCGTCCGTCGTCTTGAACAGCAGGCAGTCCTTCATGCGCTCGGCGAATTTCTCGTCGCGCATCACGCCGTACTTGATGAACGGATGGATGTCCGGCCAGAAGCCCTCGTAGGTCGCGCGTTCGGTCTTGAACATGCCGGTCAGACGGTCGGCCACCTTCTTGGTGATGTGGTTGGAAATGCGGCGCACATAACCGTCGTTTTGCAGGAAGGAGCGGGAGACGTTCAGCGGGAAATCCGCACAGTCGATTACGCCCTTGAGCAGCATCAGGAATTCCGGAATGACTTCCTTGATGTTGTCGGCGACAAACACCTGACCGGAGTACAGCTTGATCTGGCCCTCAATGCCGCCGAACTGTTCCTTGATCTTCGGGAAATAGAGGATGCCCTTGAGCTTGAACGGATAATCTACGTTCAGATGAATCCAGAACAGCGGATCTTCATATTCGTGGAACACCTTGCGGTAGAACTGCTTGTAGTCTTCGTCCGTGCAGTCCTGCGGCGCGCGGGCGTAGAGCGGCTGGGTGTCGTTGATGGGCTTCGGCTCTTCCTTCTTCTCTTCGGGCTTGTCCTCGGCGTTGTCGCCTTCGCCCGTCACCTTGGCCTCTTCTTCCTTAATTTCATCCAGATAAATCGGCACGGACATGAACGAGCAGTAGCGGTCGAGGACTTCGCGTACGCGCCAGACTTCAAGGAACTCGCTTTCTGCCTCGCTGACGTGCAGGGTGATGGTCGTGCCGCGCGTGGCGCGCGTGCCTTCGGTCATGGTGAAGGCCATGCCGTCTTCGCTCTCCCAGCGAACCGGGGTTGCGCCCTCGCGGAAAGAGAGGGTGTCGATGGTCACTTTATCGGCGATCATGAACACAGAGTAGAAGCCCAGACCGAAGTGGCCGATGATGCCGGAATTTTCCTGACCCTCGTTCTTGGCGTATTCTTCCATGAAGGATTTCGCGCCGGAGAAGGCCACCTGGTTGATGTTGGTTTTGACCTCATCTTCGGTCATACCCACGCCGTCGTCGATAAACCGAAGCTCGCGCGCGGCCTTATCCACCTCCACATGGATGGAGCAGTTCTGCGCGGCGGCGCTGTCCACCATGCGCAGCTTGGTGATGGCGTCGCAGCCGTTGGAAACAACCTCGCGGATGAAGATATCTTTATCGGAATACAGCCATTTTTTGATGATTGGCATGATATTTTGCGCGTCAATGGATACGTTGCCCTGAATCGGTTCCATAATCAAAAACCTCCTTATAAACGGGATAAACCCGCTCACGATTCGTTATGCAAGCGTATTGTATCGCTGTTTAAGAGGGATGTCAAGAGAAAATTAGCACTCAACACAAAAGAGTGCTAATAATTTTCGGGTCGGTCAGTCTGAAGCCGGGCAGGCTGTAAAGGTTTATCAAATATACACTTGACTTGCCCGTCCCGTTAGGGGTATGCTTGATAAGGATAATCAGGCGATAAAGGGGGAACGCTGCCATGAAGCGCGCGCGACAGGTTTTAGAGCTGTTTCTTCAATTTATGAAATTCGGTTTATTCACCTTCGGCGGCGGCTGGAGCATCATTGCCCAGATGCAGAAGCTCTATGTGGAGCAGGAGCATACCATCACGTCCGAAGAGCTGCTGGATTTGACGAGCGTGGGGCGCAGTCTGCCCGGCACGATGATCGGCAATGTGGCGATGCTCTACGGCTACCGCGTGGCGGGCATTGCGGGCAGCATGGCCTGCCTGTTCGGCATGATTCTGCCGCCGATGGCGATTTTGGCCGTCATCACCCAGTTTTATACGGCGTTCCAGAGCAACCTCTGGGTGGCGGCGGCCATGCGCGGCATCCGCGCGGCAGTGGTGCCGATCATGATCAGCGCGGTGATCGGTATGGTGGGCAGCGCGTTCCGCTTCCCGCCGTGCTATGCGGTGATGCTGCTGGTGATTGCGCTCTATCTGTTTCTGAATGTCAACTGCGTCTATCTGGTCGTCATCGGCGCGGTCTGCGGCCTGCTGATTGCGGAGTTCTACGAGCGGAAGGGAGCGAAGAAACATGATGGTGCTGCTTGAGCTGTTCATCAGTTTTCTGAAAATCGGCTTCACAAGCTTTGGCGGCCTTTCGATGATTCCGCTGATTACTTCAGAAATGACTTCCCACGGCTGGATGACCGCGGCGGAGGTTTCGGATATCGTGGCCATTGCGGAAATGACCCCCGGTCCGCTGGGGCTGAACTGCGCGACTTTTGCGGGCATGCGCACGGCAGGCTTTTTGGGCGCGATTGCGGCGAATCTGGGCACGCTGTCGCCCACACTGACGGTATGTCTGCTGGCATCGATCTTTTTTGAGCGCTTCCGCACGAGCAATTTCATGACCAAGGTGATGACAGGCGTGCGCCCTGCGTGTGTCGGCATGATCTTCGGCGTGATTTTTTCCCTTTGCATGACCAATTATGCCGCGGATTTGGGCGGAATCAGTTGGCCCGCCATTGCCATCGGCGCTGTCAGCCTGCTGCTGCTCGTGCGTTTCAAGGTCAGCATTCCGAAGGTGATCTGTCTGAGCGGCGCGCTGGGCATTCTGCTTTTCGGCGTGCTGGGTTTGTCTTGACGTTTTTTACACACACGATGTATTTGTATGGTTGCTATCCTTTTTGAAACGTGATAGACTTATACGCATCAAAGTGTGGAGAATAAGGGAAACATGAATAAAAGAGAGAAAGTCAAAAAGCCCGAAGGATCAAAAACCCATCGCTTTTTATGGATCGGACTGCTCATTTTTATAGCCCTTATTTTTGCGTGCGTCGGATTCAGTTATCGCAGCATCCGCCAGAGGCTGAACGGCGTGGCGGACGCGGCCATGATGGAAACGGCGGATGAAAACGCGGCCATGCTTCAGATGACGCTGGAAAGCCGTTTTGAGCTGATGGACGATGTGGGCAGAAAAATTGCGGAAGATCCGGAAAGCGCGCAGGATATTTTGACCTATCTGGGCGAGTATGCCAACGGATACGGCTTCAAGCGGCTGTGCTATATGGATGCCACGGGTTGGACGGTCTCCAGCGACGGCAAAAGCGGCGATTTTTCCTTCCGCACCTATTTTCGCCGCAGCATGGACGGACAGTACAGCATCACGGGCAAGATCAACGACCGATTGAGCCAAGGCGATCCCGTTCATGTGATGAGCGCGCCCGTGCGCGATCCGCAGACCGGCGAGGTGATCGGCGTGGTGCTGGCGGATTATACGCCGGAAGCATTTCAAAAGATGATGGATGTGGAATCCTTCGGCGGCGAGGGACGCGGCTATATTGTGGAATCGACGGGCGATATTCTGGTCGCCTCGTCCAGCGCGAGGATTGCCGCGACGGGCAATCTGCTGGAGGAAATGACGAAGATTTCAACGACAGGCGAACAGGACGCGGAGCAGCTTCGGCAGATTCTTTCCGGCAGTCAGTCGGGGGAAAAACGTGTGTTTGGCACGGGTGAGCTGCGTCTCAGCTGCCGCCAGATTGAAAATTATTGCGAAAACGATACTTGGTATCTGATTATGGTCATGTCTGCCGATGCGCTGTATGGCAAAATGAACGCCGTTTTTTCCGGAATCCACGAATTGCTCGGCGTGATTGTGTTGCTGTGCGTCGCGTCTGTTTTCGGCACGCTGGCGACTTACCGCCAGTATAACGAAAGTCTGCGCCGCGTGGCGTATTCCGACATGCTGACCGGCGGAAGCAACTTCACCGATTTCCTGATGAAGGTTGACAGCGCAGAGGGCGGCTACATGGTTTCCAGCGACCTGGATGATTATAAGATGATGGTCGGCGTGTTCGGCGTGCAGAAAGGCGACGACATGTTGCGCGGCGTTTATGAGTGCATCAGCGGCGCGCTGAAGGAGGGCGAACCGGTCGCCCGCGTGGATGCGGATCATTTCGTTTTCTACCTGAACGAGCGTCAGCGCTCGGTTGTGCTGGAGCGTCTGCGTCAGATTGAGCGCGGCATCCGCCGCCTGTCGGATAAGATGGGCGTGCTGCATGTCGTGCCGCGCTTCGGCGTGTATGCCATGCGTCCGGAAGAGGATGTCCGCCGCGCATGCGAACTGTCCAATCTGGCGCTGGGCGCGGCAGGAGGCAGCGGCGACAACGCCGTCGCGTTCTATCAGGATGTGGATCAGAACGCGTTCTTTGAGAGCATGCAGATAGAGGATCGCTTTGACGCGGCCATCGCCGGCCATCAGTTCAAGGCCTATTATCAGCCCAAGTGCAATCCCAAATCCGGCGAGATTGTCGGCGCGGAAGCGCTTGTCCGCTGGGTGCAGGAGGACGGCAGCATGATCCCGCCCGCGCGCTTCATCCCGCTGTTTGAAAAGAATGGCGCGATCGGCAAGCTGGATGAATATATGTTCACCTGCGTCTGCGCGCAGTTGAGCCAGTGGCGGCAGGAGGGTGTGGAGCTGCGCCCGGTGTCGGTCAACCTGTCGCGCGCGTCGCTTTGCCGTCAGGGCGTGGCGCTGACCTACAAGCGCATTCTGGAAGGATACGGCCTGTCCACATGGATGGTGCCGCTGGAGGTTACGGAAAGCACCATGATCTCCGACGAGGCCGTCATCTCCGTTTTGCAGGAGTTCTATCGTTACGGTTTCCGAATTGAAATCGACGACTTCGGCAAGGAAAAATCCACCCTGCCGATGCTCAAACTGCCGTTTGTGGATACGGTCAAGCTGGACAAGAGCCTGATTGATTGCATCGGCGACCGCAAGGGTGAAATCATGCTCCGGCAGGTCGTGCGCCTGTGCTATGAGCTGGGGCTGTATACCACCGCCGAGGGCGTGGAAGCCGAGGATCAGGTGGATTTCCTGCGCGCGCTGGATTGCACGGATATTCAGGGCTACTTCTTCTCGCCGACGCTTCCGGTCGAAAAATATACCGAGAAGCTCCGGGCGCAGGGCCAGAAACGGACTTGACATTTTCGCCCGCGTTGGCTACAATAAAAGGCGTTTCACAGACGGCTTCGGCCGGATGATTAAATGCGATGATGGGAATCAGCGCGCAAAGGCGTCCTCAGAGAGTCGGCGGTGCGGTGCGAGCCGATGGGCCGAAGCGCGGCTTTTCTCCTCCCGGAGCATCGTGGGCGAAAGCAGTAACCCGCGACGGCTCAGCCCCGTGACAGGCTTCGGCTTCTTAGCCGCTGAGGGCTGCTTTTTGCAGCTGAATCAGGGTGGTACCGCGCTTTCGGGCGCCCCTGTGCATGATTGCCATGCGTGCAGGGGCGCTTTTTTCGTGCTTGAAAAACGGTGCAGTTTGGCCACGCGTGGAGAACCTGTTTTTTCGCCGATTGTGGCGGAAGTGAATGCGGCCTCAGGCCGCAAGGAGGAAGAAACCATGAGCAAAGCTTACAATCCCGATGAGATTGAGCTGAAATGGCAAAAGAAGTGGGAAGAGGCCCATTGCTTTGAGGCGGAAGCCAGCCATGAGAAGCCGAAATTCTACGCGCTGATCGAGTTCCCGTATCCTTCCGGCGCGGGCCTGCACGTCGGCCATCCGCGCAGCAACACGGCGATGGATATCATCGCCCGCAAGCGCCGCATGGAAGGCTATAACGTGCTGTTTCCCATCGGCTGGGACGCGTTCGGCCTGCCGACCGAGAACTACGCCATCAAGAACCACGTCCATCCTGCCGGCGTGACGAAGAAAAACATCGATCACTTCCGTGAGCAGCTCAAGCGCATCGGCTTCTCCTTCGACTGGACGCGCGAGGTCAACACCACCGATCCGAACTACTTTAAGTGGACGCAGTGGATTTTCCTTCAGCTCTACAAGAAGGGACTCGCCTATAAGACCGAAATGCCGGTCAACTGGTGCCCCAGCTGCAAGTGCGGCCTGGCCAACGAAGAGGTTGTCGCCGGTAAGTGCGAGCGCTGCGGCGCGGAAGTCATCCGCCGCGTGAAGAGCCAGTGGATGCTCAAGATCACCGCGTATGCCCAAAAGCTGCTCGACGGCCTTGACGATGTGGATTTCATCGACAAGGTGAAGGTGCAGCAGCGCAACTGGATCGGCCGCAGCGAAGGCGCGGAGGTCGATTTCGCCATCAAGGATACCGACGAGAAGCTCCGCGTCTATACCACCCGTCCGGATACCCTCTTCGGCGCGACCTACATGGTCGTTGCGCCGGAACATGCGACCGTCGATAAGCTCAAGGATCGCATCACCAACTGGGACGAGGTTGTCGCCTATCGCGAGGCCGCCGCGCGCAAGAGCGATTTTGAGCGCACCGAGCTGAGCAAGGAGAAGACCGGCGTGGAACTGAAGGGCATCGAGGCCATCGACCCTGTCAACGGCCATGAAATCCCGGTGTTCATCTCTGACTACGTGCTGGCGACTTACGGCACGGGCGCGATTATGGCCGTTCCGGCGCACGACACGCGCGACTGGGA
The DNA here is from genome assembly GCA_900542445.1 of uncultured Eubacteriales bacterium. GTDB lineage: Bacteria > Bacillota > Clostridia > Christensenellales > Aristaeellaceae > Ventricola. The sequence goes on from UQNN01000011.1 coordinate 22,707, forward strand.
TTTCGCCAAGAAGTTCGGCCTGCCGATTATCGAAGTCGTCGCGGGCGGCGAGGATGTGCAGAAAGCGGCCTATACCGATGTGGAAGACGGCGTGCTCTGCAACAGCGGGTTCCTCAATGGCCTGAGCGTGGCGCAGGCGAAAAAGACCATCATCGACTGGCTGGTAGAGCATAAGGTCGGCGAGCGCAAGGTCAATTACAAGCTGCGCGACTGGGTCTTCTCCCGTCAGCGTTACTGGGGCGAGCCGATTCCGCTGGTCAAGTGCGAAAAATGCGGCTGGGTGCCCGTTCCGGAAGATCAGCTCCCGGTGCTCCTGCCGGAGGTGGACAACTACGAGCCGACCGATTCCGGCGAAAGCCCGCTTTCCAAGATGGAGAGCTGGGTGAATACCACCTGCCCGTGCTGCGGCGGCCCGGCCAAACGCGAGACGGATACCATGCCCCAGTGGGCGGGATCTTCCTGGTATTTCCTGCGCTATGCCGATCCGCATTGCGATACCGCGCTGGCGCGCTGGGACGAGCTGAAATACTGGATGCCCGTCGATTGGTACAACGGCGGCATGGAGCATACCACGCTGCACCTGCTGTATTCCCGCTTCTGGAACCTGTTTCTCTATGATATCGGCGCGATTCCGAACAAGGAAGCCTACAACAAGCGTACCAGCCACGGCATGATTCTCGGCGCGAACGGCGAGAAGATGAGCAAGTCCCGCGGCAACGTCATCAATCCGGACGACACCATCGCCGAAATCGGCGCGGACGCGTTCCGTATGTATGAGATGTTCATGGGCGCGTTCGATCAGGCGATTCCGTGGTCTACCGAGGGCGCGCGCGGCTGCCGCCGCTTCATTGAGCGCGTCTGGCGTTTGCAGGATATGCTGACCGCCGACGAGGGCGTGCGGCACGACATGGAAGCGCCTGTCAACGCGATGATCAAGAAGGTCTCCGAGGACTACGAGCGCATGAAGTACAACACCGCCATCGCGGCGATGATGTCCTATGTCAACGAGATTTATACCCGCGGCAGCCTGACGCGCGGCGAGCTGCGCGCCCTGCTGCTGTGCCTGAACCCGGTGTCTCCGCACGTGACGGAGGAAATGTGGGAGATCTGCGGCTTCGGTGAGCCGATCTACAAGCAGAGCTGGCCGACCTACGACGAGACGAAGCTCGTCGCGGACGAGGTGGAAATCGCCGTGCAGATCAAGGGCAAGGTGCGTGGCCGTATCATGGTGCCCGCCACGTTGGGCAAGGACGACGGCGAGAAGCTGCTGGAAAACGAAACCGTCAAGAAGCTCGTCGGCGACGCGCAGGTGAAGAAGATCATCTTCGTGCCGGGCCGCCTGCTGAATATTGTGTGCTGAAAAAATAGATAAAGAACGTTGCCGCCGCACGGGATAAAAGCCGTGCGGCGGCAATATATATTTCGTTTTTTACTTATTTCCCCCGTTCTCTTCCGTGCCCTGCGTCCCAAAGCAAACCGGACATGCGCTCAGCAGGCTGTACGGGCTTTGATCGAGCAGGTCGGCGGAAAATGTTTCCAGCGCATTGCGGGCGCTTTCGGGAATGGCGGTGCAATCGGGGGTGGAGTGGAAGACCCTACCGCCGTCCTTTTCCAGATAGAGGGTTGTGTCCGCATCAATCATCAGGGTGGATTCGTTGTGTGAAGCGACAGAATCCGGCACTTGGGAAATGACGATGTCCGTTCCTTCGCTCAGGGAGCCGAAGGGCTTGGATATCTTCACGCCGCGTTTGAGTTCGGCCAGCATTTCTTCATAGACGGCCATGGTTTCCTCAACTTTTTCCTGCGTCCAGGTGAACCAGCCGTCGGTGCTTGTGTAGCCGCGTTCACCTGTTTGAGCCATCTCTTCAAGGTCTTTGCGCGTCTGCGCCATATAGTTTTCAAATTCGTCAACTGTCCACCACTCGATAGGCAGGACGTCGGATTCGGAAGTGGACGTTTCTTCGTTATAAACGACGTAGCTGTACGCAGAATCCTCCGCAGTGTCGGTAGAAAGGACGAGCGAGTCCTCCGACGAAACAAACGCGTCCTCCCGCATAACGAGCGCATCTTCCGCCTTGACGATGAAAACCTTGTCGTCCGCGCAGGCGGGCACGGCGGAAATCATCGCGAAGCAGGAGGCGGCGACCAGCGAACCGGCGACCAGACGGGTCAGCAGCGTGTTTTTCCTGATGTTTTTCATGGCAAAAATCCTCTCTTCAATACCTGTCATGCGGAAGCAGCTCATCGTCGGCGCGGCGGAACGCGCGGCCTCCATCTCCAGCAGCGTGAGCGCATAGGCCCGCTTGGAGGATGTGGCGCACTGCGACAGCACGCGCTCGTCGCAGAGCAGCTCCATGTCTCGATTGACGAGGAGGAACAGAAGGAATACCGCCGGGTTGAACCAGTGCAGACAAAGCGCTGCGAGCACCAGCAGCTTGCGCCACGCATCCAGCGCGCGGATGTGCATCATTTCGTGTTCCAGCACGAAAAGCAGGCCGTCCCGATTCATGCCCTTGGGCAGGAGGATGACCGGATGCAGCAGGCCGTAGGAAAGCGGCGACGCAATGCGGCTGCTCAAGCGGATCTGCACGCGGCGGCGGATCGGATGCGCTTGCAGAAACGCCGCGCATCGCGGGTCGTCGTCCGGCAGGGATTGCGCAAACGCGCGCGTGCTGCGGATGTGGGCGGCGATGAAATACAGCGCCAAACCCAGCGCGACAGCCACCCAGATCACCAGCAAAGCGACGCGAACCGTTTCGGATAGTTGAAACCCGGTTTCGGTCGTGCTGGAAAGCGCCTGCACGTCAACCATGTCGGCGGTTACCGTCTCTGCCTGCAAGGGCTGAACAAACGCAGATGTTTGCACATAGGCAGCAAAAGCTCCGTCTGTGCGCGGCAGGCCGACGGGAATCAGCAGGCGCAGCACAGCGATATCCCACAGCGCGATATACATGCGCCGTGGAAGACGGCTGCCTGCAAAACGCCGCACCAGCGCCGTCAGAAGAATGAGCGCGCCTGCGGCGAGGCTGGAGGAAAGAAAGGTCATCATGATTGCCCTGCTTTCAGTCGTCCATGTCGTCGATGAGGGTGCGCAGCTTTTGCAGCTGTTCGGCGCTGACGCGTTTGCCGCCGACCAGCGCGGCGAAAAGCTTGTCCGCCGAACCGTCGAACACCTTATCGATTAGCTCCTGCGTCTCTTCCTCCTGCACCTGCTGCTTGGAAACCAGCGCGTGGCACAGGAAGCCCGGCTCGATACGCTCAATCGCGTTTTTGGCGATGCAGCGCTTGATGAGGGTGTAGGTGGTATTCACGTTCCATCCGATGGACTCGGTCAGGATGGCGGCGATCTGCCGCGCGGGCATGTCGCCGTTTGTCCAGAGAACGTCCATCACTTTCAGCTCGGAATCGAATAGTTTCATGGGTGCATACACTCCTTTGTACGATCGTGACTCTATACTACAACAGTCTTATCAAAATGTCAATACTACTGGAGTCGTATTTTGGAATAAAAGAATGGGCTGCAGCGGCAGCCCCAAAAAATCAGTTTAACCCATTTCCATTTTTTCGGCGATCTTCTGCCCGAAAGGCGTGCCCGCTACGCCGCCGACGCCCGTTTCCTTGAGCGAAACATCCATCTTGTCGCCGACTTCGCGCATCGCCAGAATCACCTCGTCCGGCGGCACGGCGGATCGAATGCCCGCCAGGGCCATGTCCGCGCTGGACATGGCAATCATCGCGCCCGCTGCGTTGCGCTTCACGCAGGGCACTTCCACCAATCCCGCAATCGGGTCGCAGACCAGACCGAGCATGCTCTTGATGGCGATGGCCGCCGCATGGCAGACCGCCTGCGCGTCGCCGCCGCCCAGGTAGCAGAGCGCCGCCGCGCCCATCGCGCTGGCCGTGCCGATTTCCGCCTGACAGCCGCCCGCCGCGCCCGCGATGGAGGCTTTTGCCGCGACGACTTGTCCGATGGCGCCGGCGACATACATCGCGCGCACCATCGTATGGTCGTCCAGTCCCTCACGGGCCTGATAGGGCAGCAGCACCGCAGGCAGAACGCCGCAGCTTCCCGCCGTCGGCGCGGCGACGATGCACTTCATACAGGCGTTGCTTTCGCCCATTTCGAGCGCCTGTGCAATGACCTGCCCGATGTAATCCCCGCAGATCGTCTTGCCGCTCTGCACATAGGCGCGCATTTTCGCGCCGTCGCCGCCGACCATGCCGCTGGCGGAGCGCAGAGCCGGATCATATCCGGCCCTGGCGCGCCGGATGGCGGCATAGAGCGCGCGCATTTTTTCAAAGGACGCTTCTTTCGTCACGCCGCGATCCACGCAGTCGCTGTGAATGATGATGTCGCAGAGATCCTGATTTTCGCCCGCTTCCATCAGCGCGCGAAGCGATTCAATGGCCATATTGCCCCTCCCGTCATGCTTCCCGCTCGGCGTCGATAAACGTCACGCGCGTAATGCCTTCGCTGCGTTCCAGCCAGGCGATGCCCTCCGGCGGAACGGCTTTGTCCGTCTCGATAATCATCACGGCGTTTCCGCCCGGATGGTCGCGGTAGAGCTGCATCGTCGCGATGTTCACGCCCTTGTGCGCCAGCATGCTGGTCACTTCGCTGACGTGGCCGGGCTGATCGACGTTCTGCACGATCAATGTCGGCAGATCGCCGGAAAAGTTGGCGCGCAGGCCGTTCATTTCCACCACCATGATGCGCCCGCCGCCCAGCGAAGAGCCGGTCATCGACAGCGTTTTGCCGCTTTGGCCGACGAGGTCGATGCGCGCCGTGTTCGGATGCTCGCCGCCCGCGCGGGAGAGGGTGAAGGAGAACGCCATGCCTGCGTCGCGGGCGATGTCAAAGCTTCGGGCGATACGCTCGTCATCCGGCTGAAAGCCCAAAAGACCTGCGATCAGCGCGCGGTCTGTGCCGTGCCCGTGGCCGGTTGCGGCAAAAGAGCCGAATAGCGTGATCGCCGCTTCGCGCGGCGTGCCCTCACCCAGCAGTCGGCGCGCCGTGCGCCCCAGCCGAACCGCGCCCGCCGTGTGCGAGCTGCTTGGGCCGACCATCACCGGGCCGAGAATGTCAAACAGATTCATGTTCGTTCGTCCTCCTTTGCGCTTTATGGGTTATGATAACAGAAAACGCGTGGGGATTCAACTGATGTGCGCGGGAAGTTTTCTCCAAAATCGCAGCGAAACAGAATTTACTCTATGAAAATGGGCGCTGATGCGTTACAATAGAATGTGCTGAAGAGCAAAAAATAATGAATCTTCGTTTTTTGATTGCCGAAGGCAATATGGATTCTTTAGGATGTGGAACATGTTTTCGTTACTCAATCAGGATATTCAAAACGTTATCGTTTTTGATCTGGAATGGAATCAGAGCGGCTATAACCCCAACCACCGCATGCCGCATGAAATTATCGAAATCGGCGCGTGCCGTGTGGATCGGGAGGGGCATGTCGTTTCGCGGTTCAGTGAGTTGATTCGCCCGCGGGTCTATAAGCGGCTGGATAAGCACATCAAGCAGGTGACGGGCATCACCGAGCAGGAGCTCGCGCAGGGACGCCCGTTTTCGGATGTCTTCGGCGATTTTATTTCGTGGTGCGGCGAGGATGCGCAGCTGGTGACATGGGGACGGGATGATTATCCCGTGCTCAAGCGCAACGCCGCGTTTTTCATGACCCCGATGCCGTTCGATCCGCCGATTGATGCGCAGCTGGTCTTCGGCTTCTGCTGTCTGGGCGGGGAACACAAGCAGATGAACCTGCATGCGGCGATGGAACAGATGAACGTCGAGCTGGATGTGGCGGCCCATCGCGCGGTGAACGACGCGGAATGCACGGCGGCACTGCTGCCCATTGTGGATGGGGCGGTGCAGGCGCTCACGCCTGAGCGGCGCATGCAGCTGGATCACATTCTGGAAAAGGAGAGCCGCGTTGCGGCCTCCGCGCTGCGTTCTCTGCCCACGCCGTATATGTTTCAGACGGATGCGCTGGCGGATCAGCGCCTGATGAGCCTGCCCTGTCCCGCCTGCGGCAAACGCACCGCGTTTGATACGCCGTGGTTTGACGGCGGGCGGGAGCGCTATCTGGCGATTTCCGTCTGCCCGCAGCACGGCTTTGTCTACGGGCAGATGCACTTCAAGCGCACGAGTGCCAACACGCTGATTATGCACCAGCGCGCTTATCCCGCCAGCCGGGAGGATGTGGACGACGTCCGCGAACGCTATCGGCTCTATCTGCTCACTCCGCCGAAAAAGCGCCACCATCGGCTGAATATGGAAGAGGTTGTGGAAAAGAGTAAAGGATGACTCCTTCAGTCGCGCTGACGCGCGCCAGCTCCCTCAAAGAGGGAGCCTATCATATCAGCGCATACAAGAAAAAAGAAGAAAAAAGCAACCTGAACAGCTGCAAAACTGCTTAGGTTGCCTTTTTGTGATCATTTTTTATACGTATGCCTCCCTCTTTGAGGGAGGTGGCATGCCGAAGGCATGACGGAAGGAGTTACAGGCAGAACATGAAGAACCGCAGCACGTCGTAGTACGCGTCTGAGGAGAAGCGCACTGTGCGCGGGCCGATCTGCTTCACGCCGGGATAGAAGCTCGCGCGCCGAGCGCGGTTGTGCTTCACAAATTCCACCTCAACGTCAAAGTTGTTCGGCAGGGCGACGGCGAATTTTTCAGGATGGGCAATGCCGTCCGCAACGGCCATCTCCGCTTTTTCGCGAATGCGTTTGACGGCCTCCGCCGGATGAATGGAAATCGATCCGTTTCCGCAGCCGCGGCTGACGGGAACGGTATAAATCGCGGGGCAGAGACGCTTGGCCTGCTCGCATACGCCCAAATCGCCCGTCACCAGCAGCACCGGCACATCGTACAGCGCGGCGGCAAACGTGTTGATGACCAGTTCGCTGGCCTGAATGCCGTTGATGCGGATGGATACGTTGTCCAGATTCATCGTGTGGCACAGCGGGCTGGCGTCCGTGTTGGAGGAGGAATGATAGCCCGTGAAAATTGCACCCGCGAAGCTGGCGTCAATGCCAGACATCATCGAGTGGATGTCGCTGCCCCAGCCGCGGAAGATGCTTACGCGCTCCGGCAGTTCGGCGGGAATCAGGTTGCGCGCGCTGTCGTGCGCGTCCTTAATCAGCAGATCTTCACAACCGGCGGCGAAAGCGCCCTCGCATGCGGCGGCGACTTCGCGGGTCATCTGGCGGCGGAAAGGCTCGTAATCCGGCTTGCCCAGCTCGGTTTCGTCCCAATGGGCGATGCCGCACGTACCTTCAATGTCGGCGGAAAGAAAAATTCGGTTCAGCACTCTGCGTCATCCTTTCACGCGATGGAAAGCGCGATTTCCATCATCTGGGTGAAGGCCGTCTGGCGCGCCTGCGCGTCGAGCGATTCGCCCGTGCCGAGGTGATCCGAAATCGTGCAGATGGCCAGCGCGTTTTTGCCCGCGCGTGCCGCGTTCAGATACAGCGAGGCAGATTCCATCTCGACCGCCAGCACGCCCAGCTTCTTAAGCTTGCCGGACATGCCGGATTCGTCGTAGAAAATATCGGAGGAATACAGCGGGCCGACGATCGGCTCGATGCCCATCTTGCGCGCGGCCGCGACGGCCTGTTCCAGCAGCTTGAACGAGCAGCAGGGCGCAACGTTGCCGTCAAAGCCGAACTGGCGGCCAAAGTTGGAATTGGTGTAGGCGGACAGGCCCATCACCACGTCGCGCACCTTCACGGCGTCGGCCATACCCCCTGCCGTGCCGATACGGATGATGTTTTCCACGCCGTAGAAGTTAAAGAGTTCATAGGAGTAGATACCCATAGAAGGAATGCCCATGCCGGAAGCCATCACGGAGACGCGCTTGCCCTGATAGGTGCCGGTGTAACCCTGCACGCCGCGCGTGTTGTTGACCAGCACCGGGTTTTCCAGATACGTTTCAGCGATGAATTTGCTGCGCAGCGGGTCGCCCGGCATCAGCACGGTGCGGGCAAAGTCGCCCTCTTTGGCAGTGATGTGCGGCGTGGGAATATTCGGATTGGACATGAAAACAGCCCCTTTCTGAAATTGATGAAAATTGGATAATTCCATTATAACGGCAAAGCGGCCAAAAGCCAACAAAAATTTGAAAAGGAAAGGATGCGTCGGGAAACAGGGGCTTTATTCATGTGTCCGGCAACGAAGTTGCCGGAAGGCGGGAGGTGCAGGAACGGAATGAACACCCGCTGTGCGGGATACAGTGAATGACGTTCCAGGTTTCTGCCGGAGTTTGAGGCGGAACCTCAATCGTACCGTTTTTTCTTCTCTTTTTTTGCAAAACATGGTATACTAACCGCGATGGAAACCAGATCGGAGGCATGGTATGCGCATCGACGTTTATGATTTTGACGGTACGATTTACGACGGCGATTCCACGGTGGATTTCACGCGGTTCTGTCTGCGCCGCCATCCCGGCGTTCTGGCAGGCCTGCCAAAGTTTCTGGGCACGTCGCTTCTGCTGGCGGCAGGCAGACGCAGCCTGACGCAGTTTAAGAGCGTGCTCTTTGGCGAAATGGCAAGGCGTTTCAATCTGGAAACGGAAGCCGAGCTTTTCTGGCAGGCTGAGGCGACCCGTGCCAAGCTGGGCAAATGGTTTTTTGACAGGCCGCGCGATCTGCCGATTGTCATCGCTTCTGCGTCGCCGGAGTTTGAGCTGCAATATGCGGCAAAACTGCTGGGCGTGCCGACACTTATCGGCACGAAATGCGACGTGAAAACCGGCGCGCTCATTGGCAAGAACTGCAAGGGCGAGGAAAAACTGCGCCGCATCGAGCAGAATATCGGCCCGTTTGAAATCCGCGCCATGTATACCGACGACGCTAAAGCGGACGGCCCGCTGCTCGCCGCCGCCCAGGAGGGATATATTGTCACCCACGGCGCGCTTGCGCTGTTTCAGGGATAAAAAGGAGAGTTTCGGATGAAGAAAATGCAGAATATGAGCGGCTTTTTTGTCGCCGCCGTCACCCCGTTTGACGAGGCGGGCAAGTTCAGCGCGTCTGCGCTCCACAAGCTCATGGATAAGACGATCGCGGAAGGCGCGAAGGGCTTTCTGATCGGCGGCAGCAGCGCGGAATGCCCGCTGCTCACGCATGCGGAACGCGTGGAGGGGCTGGAGGCCGCCGCGAAGTATCAGGATCGCGCCAAGACGAAGCTCATCGCTTCCGTCGCGGCGATTTCTACCGATGAGGCTGTCGAATATGCCAAGACCGCCAAAGAACTGGGCTATGACGCGATGATCTCCACCGTGCCGTATTACTACAAATTCGGCATGAAGGCCATCAGCGAGTATTACAACACGCTGCGCGAGACCGTCGATCTGCCGCTGTTCCTCTACAATTTCCCCGGCAACACGGGCGTGGAGCTGGATATCGCGGACGACCACATCCGCGGCATGCTGACCGACGGCACGATTGCCGGCGTGAAGCAGACCAGTCTGAACCTCTATCAGATGGAGCGCATTCGCGACCTGAACCCGGAACTGGTCATCTACGGCGGTTTTGACGAGGTCTACATCGGCGCGCGCATCCTCGGCGCAGACGGCGCAATCGGTTCGACCTTCAATTTCACCCTGCCGCTGTTCAACCAGATTGAGGCGGCATACAGCGCGCTGGATATTCCCAAGGCGCAGGCGCTCCAGAAGCGCGCAAACAACATCATGCAGGCGCTGGTTTCCTGTTCGCTGTTCCCGTCCATTAAGCACATCCTCAAGACGCAGGGCGTGGACTGCGGCGGCTGCCGCAAGCCGTTCCCGACGCTGACCGAGGGACAGAAAGCCTATATCGAGCGCGTGGTCAAAGAGAATATGTAAGCCCGTTCAACAGATTGAGCCGTCCGGCATTGCCGGACGGCTCTTTTGATGGATGAACGCGCACGCGGACTCAGTTTCTCCGTCTCAACCCTTTGGGATAGTGATTTTTCATCATTCCACCCGCCTGTTTGCCCCAGCCGAGCGAAACGCCCTCGCAGCAGAGCAGGGTGTACCCGCCCGGCAGGTCGCCGAGAGCCAGCGTTTCGCCCGCCTGATAGGCCAGCGCCTGCTCGATCGTCAGGTTCGCGGTGCGCGCGGCTTCCTCCGGGCGCAGAGCCATTGCCAGCGCGTGATCCGGTTCGCTGCGTCGGCCCTCCGCGTGGGCCAGCAGAAGCCCTGTGCGCAGAACGCGCAGGCCGTGCAGCCGCTCGATGGAAATTTGTTCCGGCAGCATCCAGAGCGCGTCGCCCGCGGCATACAGCTGTTCGGGCGTGAATGCAGCGGAAAACACATCCGGCAGGGCGATGGGCGCAGGCGCTTTGCCTTTGGCGGAAGCGGCCGGACGGGCCGACGTTTTCTTTTTGGGCGCAGCCTGAACGGGTGATTCAGTTTCGGACGTGTCGGCGGATTTGTTCAGGCGGCTGACGAAGTGCCCTTCGCCGCGCATCTCATGCGGATACAGATGCAGGTAGCCGTCCTTCGCCTCCGGCAGGCCGGGCAGGGCAAACGGTTGGAGCGTAAATTCCGGGTGCAGCGCCAGAAAACGTTTCAGCACGCCCTCGTTCTCGATGTCGTTGAATGTGCAGGTGGAATAGACCATCGTGCCGCCGGGACGGAGCATTTTTGCGGCCTGTTCCAAAATCTCCATCTGGCGGTCGGCACAGCGGTGGGGCGAATCCGCATCCCATTCGCCCCGCGCTTCCGGCTGGCGGCGGAACATGCCTTCGCCGGAGCAGGGCGCGTCTACCAGAATGCGGTCAAAAAAAGCGGGAAAACGCGGCGCAAGCGCGTCCGGCAGCGCGTTGACGACGACGGCGTTGCGCACGCCCATGCGCTCCACGTTGCGGGAAAGAATCTGCGCGCGGTTTGGTACAGGTTCGTTGCAGACGAGCAGACCCTGCCCCGCCATCAGCGCGGCGATCTGCGTGCTTTTGCCGCCGGGCGCGGCGCAGAGGTCGAGCACCCGCTCGCCGGGCTGCGGATCAAGCGCGGTGACGGCGGTCAGGGCGCTGGGTTCCTGCATATAAAACAGGCCGCCCTCGTGCAGGGGGGACAGGCCGGGCCGCGCGTCTCCCTCGACGAAGTACGCGCCTTTCGCCCACGGCACAGGCGCGCCCAGTCCGTTGATGGGGCAGGGGGGCGTGCCGTCCGGCCTGAGCAGCAGGTTGACGCGCAGCGCGCGGGTATACGGCTGATTCAAAGCGTCCAGATACGCAAAAAAGCCTGCTTCACCAAGCAGGCGCTTCATTTGGCTTTCAAATCCTTCGGGCAGTTGTTGAAACATATTACATAACATTCTCCTGTGGATTGTTTGGGGCGGCCTGATCGCGCACGCGGACGGCGCACAGGCGGCGGCGCTCGTCGATGCCGGATTCCACAACGTAGAACTTGCCGACCGAGCACGCGGAATTGAACACGGATTCCGTGGTCGTTAAAATGCAGAACACGTTTTGGGATGTGCGCGAAACCATGTGGCGGAAGACGATGTTCGGCGGCACAAGCCCCTCGCGCTCAATCTTTCGGGCGAAGCGGCGATAGGCGGTGTTGGCGCGCGCCGCGTCGTGGAAAACAGCGGGCGAAAGCACAAGCCGACAAAGCCCCCGCTCAATCTGGCTGGACGTCTGATAGCGCCCTTCCCAAGGGCGGTTTTCGGGCCAAGCGACGATATCGACAATCGCCTTGCCCGTTTCGATCGTTCTCACCTGTGTCCCTCCTTCCGTCAAATCCAATCGTCTCACAGAAAAGCCAATCTCTTCTGTGTATATGTTTATAGATTGATTATAACACGGACGCTTTGCGCGGACAAGGAAAAAAGCAAAATTCCCATGATTTTACGACAAAAATGCCGAAAATCATGGGAAGAAAGGGAAAATCAGGTTGTTGCGGCGGAAATGGCGGCTACGCAGCCCTCGCCGACGGCTTTGGCGACCTGCAAAGGCTGACCGGTGCAGTCGCCCGCGGCGAACACGCCGGGCAGGTTGGTTTTCATCCGGCGATCCACGCGGATGAACGCGCCGTCCATCTCAAGCCCCGGCAGCAGCGTGGAGAGCGCTGCCGTTTCGCGAAAGATGAATACGCCGTCAAACGGAAAGTCCTCGCCGCCCGCTTTCAGACCGGTGGCGGTGCTTTCGCCGAGAATCGCTTCCGGTTTTTGGCCGCAGACGGTGATTCTGTCGTCAAGCGCGTCCTCTTTTGCGCCGAAATAGACGACCTCGCTGCAAAGCCCTGCCAGAAAGTTGGCTTCGCTCACGGCTTCCGGTCCCTGCGCGATGACGGCGACGCGTTTGCCGCGGTAGAACATGCCGTCGCATGTGCCGCAATAGCTGACCCCGCGTCCGAGCAGTTCGCTTTCGCCGGGGAGCAGCTTGGGCTGCTTTGCGCCCGTGCAGAGGATGATACGCTCAGCCTCGATAAAATCCGCGCCGAGCGAAAGGGCGAACGAGCTGCCCAGCGAGACAATCTGATGTACGACGCCGGGGCGAAGCTCCGCGCCCAAATCCTGCGCCTGCTTTTTCATGGCTTCAAGCAGATCGTGGCCGGAGATATCGGGCAGGCCGGGATAGTTGGCGATGCTGTGGGCGTGGGCGAGCCAGCCCGTGTTTTGGCCGATGACGACGACGGATTTGTCGCGCTTACGGGCGGTGATGGCGGCGCTGTATCCGGCCGGGCCCGCACCGACGATGGCGATGTCTTTCATGCGTCAGCCTCCGCCGGGGAGAGCGTCACCTCGCGCCCGTGCAGCGTGACGGTCAGCGCTTCGCCGGAGAGCAGCTTGAGCCCCGTGCCCTCGCGGGAGACGCTGACCTCGATCAGCCGGCCGCGATAGACGACCTTGAACGCGTAGCCGTCCCAGCCGTCGGGCAGCTGCGGGTCAAAGCTCAGCTTGCCGGTGATGGTGCGCATGCCCGCGAAGCCCTGCACGATGGAGAGCCAGCTGCCCGCCATCGATGTGATGTGCAGACCGTCGCAGGTGTCGTTGTTGATGTTATCCAGATCGAGGCGCGCAGTGCGGCGATACAGTTCTTGCGCCTTGTCGAGCTTGCCGAGGCTGGCGGCCAGAATGCTGTGGACGCACGGGGACAGGCTCGACTCGTGGACGGTCATTGGCTCGTAGAAATCGAAGTTGCGGCGGATGGTCTCCTTGTCGTAGAGGTGCTCCAGGAAATACAGGCCCTGAAGCACGTCGGCCTGCTTGATGAAGCAGGAGCGCAGAATGCGGTCCCAGCTCCACTTCTGGTTCAGCGGGCGATCCTCCGGGGAGAGTGCGCTGGCGGGCATCAGGTCTTTATCCAGGAACGTGTCGTGCTGCACGAACACATCCAGCTCTTTGTCATACGGCAGATACATCTTTTCGCTGATCTCGCGGAAGCGGCGGATTTCCTCGGCGTTGACGCTGAGCGTCTGCGCTTTTTCGCGCGGGATGAGCATCAGCTGCTCGGCAGTGTAGGCCAGTTCCCACGCGGCGAGGCGGTTGGTGTACCAGTTGTTGTTGACGTTGTTTTCGTATTCGTTCGGGCCGGTCACGCCGTGGATCATGTATTGCCCCGTGCGCTTGCAGTAGTGCACGCGCCCCGCCCAGAAGCGCGCAATGCCCAGCAGCACATCGATGCCGTACTGATCGAGGTAGCTGCGGTCGCCGGTGTACTGGGTATAGGCGTAAATCGCATAGGCGATGGCGTTGTTGCGGTGGATTTCCTCAAAGGTGATTTCCCACTCGTTGTGGCATTCGATGCCCGTGAAAGTCACCATGGGATAGAGCGCGCCCGGCAGCCCCTGTTCGCGCGCGTTGTGATAGGCGCCGTCGATTTGCAGCCAGCGGTATTTGAGCAGGTTCTGCGCGACTTCCTCGCCCGCGATGGCGGTGTACATCGGCAGGCAGTAGGCTTCCGTGTCCCAATAGGTTGCGCCGCCGTATTTTTCGCCGGTGAAGCCCTTCGGACCGATGTTCAGCCGCGCGTCCTCGCCGTAGTAGGTGGAGAAGAGCTGGAAGATGTTGAAGCGGATGCCCTGCTGACCCGCCACGTCGCCGTCAATGCGCACGTCGGCCTTCTCCCAGCGGCGTGCCCATGCGCGCTCCTGCTCGCGGCGCAGCGCGTCATAACCCGCCTGCTGCGCGCTCAGAACGCCCGCGGTCGCGGCCTGCGTCAGCTCGTCTTCCCTGTGATCGCGATCGGTTGCCACGCAGACAAATTTGTCGCAGCCGACGGTCTGCCCGGCTTCGGCCTCAAAGACGAACTTGCGGGCGACATAGCCCTCTTCCACGGTGACGCGGTTTTTCTTCAGCTTTTCGGTCGGCTCGGCGGCCATTGCGCCGCAGACGGAGAAGCGCGGCGTGCCGAAAGGATTTTCGCGGGTGCGGGTGCGCACGCTGAGCACGCCGTCGCGGTCTTCGTCTTCGCCCTCAAAGAGCCAGAAGGCTTCTTCGTAGTTGGAATCTTCGTTGCGCACGTCCGCGTCGATGGCGGGAATGAGCGCGACCTTGCAGTCGTAATCCGCCGTCACGCGGCAGCGCAGCGCCAGCAGTTCCGGCCGCGCGAGGGAAACGAAGCGCTCAAAGAAGACGCGCACCGTGCCTTTTTCGCGGCGAATGACAAATTCGCGGCTGAGCACGCCCGCGCGCATGTCCAGCACGCGCTGGAAGGAAAGAACGTCGTCCTCAAACAGATCGATGTCTTCCCTGTCGATGCGCACGCGCAGGGAGATGATGTTCATCGCATTGATGACCTTGCCGAAATACTGCGGGTAGCCGTTTTTCCACCAGCCCACGCGCGTTTTATCCGGGAACCAGACGCCCGCCAGATAGGTGCCGCGATGGCTGTCGCCGGAGTAGCGCTCCTCAAAGTTGCCGCGCATGCCCATATGGCCGTTGCCGATGGAGGTCATGGACTCGGACAGACGCATGTCGTCCTTGTGCAGCTCGTTTTCCACCAGCCGCCAGGGATCATAAGCAAAAATTGTTTTCATGGTGATATCCTCACGATACGATTTAAATTCAATCTATCATACAGCATGCCCATGGGAGGACATGGATCATGCCATATTCGATTCAAAAAAAGCCGCAAACCTGCGGCCCTTGGATCAATCTTTCCTCTGGGGAACGACCGGAATTTTGACGACTACCTTGCGGTAGTGCTTCTGAAATTCGTGATGGCAGGCAGCCTTGTGACCGTCGCTGGGGAACATCACATAGAACATGCCCGGACGGATCGAAACCGATGTGGAATTGCCCGTATAGAAGTAATTGTCGTGTTCCGGGTCGGCTGTCGAGGGATTCAGCTCCTGAATATGCGCCCAGGACATGCGCTCACCGCCGGAAATGCAGTATTGCAGGTCGATGTAGTTTTTGTGCGCTTCCATCACCACGGTATCCATCTGACGGGTGTCGCCTTCGGAAACCGTCGCGAACAGGCCGTCTTCAAGCTCATAGCGGCCGGGCTCCAGATCGGGCGCTTCCGCCAGAAATGCGAATGCCAGCTCCATATCGGGGTGGAGCGGGTAATAACGCTCCTGTTCTTCGATGCGGTCAACAATCACGGGGATCAACCTCCTTCATTGAGTCTTTTCCATTATAAGGCAATGTGAACGCAGCGTCAAGCCAAAGGTTATGCAAAAGAGCCAAAGCTTACGCCTGGGCGGCGAGCGCCGCCGCTTGTCTGGCGGCGTCTTCCACCAGCGACTGCATGCTGAACCCGTGCGCCCCGGCGACGTGCGTGCCGCAGCGCTCGGTCGGCACGAGGATGCGCGTGGCGCGGCTGGAACCGACGGCGGCAGCCATGTTTCCGGTGATTTCGCCCATCATGGAATCCTTGAGCACCAGCGCGATGGGCGCAATCAGGATATCCGCGTTCCGCGCAGCCCAGCATACCGCGTTTTCGCCCGTCGCGCCGCGCTGAGCGCCCGCTTTGAGCATGGCGGCGGTCGCCATGGCGTTGGTGCCCACGCAGAGCAGCTGCGCGCCCTGCGGCAGAAGCGGCGAAAGCGCGGCGATGATGGCGCGGCCGATGCCGCCGCCCTGTCCGTCCAAAACGATGATGGTCATAACTGCCTCCGTATCGTCAAGTCGTTTGTCAATTCGGGTAATAGGTTTCGGCAAAATCGGCCACGGCCTGCCGGATGCGTTCGCTGCCCGCCTCCATATCGGAAACGGAAAACACGCGGTTTTCGCCCGCCGCCATGGCGCGCATGAGCCTGTCGCTCACCTCGCCGCTGTGGTGGGAATAATCAAAATACTGGTTAAGGTCGGTGATCCAGTCGATGCGCGAAGAATAATCGTAGATTTCCACGTTGGGATAATCGAGCAGCTTTTCACAGAGCAGGCGGCGGGAACGGAACTGCTGCTCGGAAATGCCTTCCCGCGTCATCAGAAACCAGTAGCCGACAGAATAGGGCGGCATATAAATCTTAAAGATGGTTTCGGGATGCGCCTCGATCGAGGGGATCAGGTGGCGCTCGACGTTTTCGGTGGAGCGGGACAGATTGGTGTCGGCGGACTGCATGTCCTTCTGCGCGATGGCGGGGATGGCGTCAAACACGCTCTGGGCGGAAAAGACCACGTCCGTCCACTGGTACATGTTATCGCGCTTGGCGGCAAGCGGCTTGCCGACGTTTTGGAGCATTTTCGGGATTTTCACCAGCGCCACGTCGCGGTTGAACAGATAGTTGACGTCGTCGAGCGGGTCGTCGTTCCACAGATAGTCGTAAATCTCCTCCATGTCGTTTGGCTGGCCCATCATGCTGTATGCGTCCACGGCCAGAATCGCCAGCTTCAATTCGTGCGTTTTGAGCACGTGGGTGAGCTGCCACCCCATCTGGGAAATGTGCGAACCGCGCATGGGCAGTTTGACAGAGGTTACATCAAAGCAGGCGTCGATCACCGAAGGGTGGCTCATTTCAACCATGGACGTACCCAAAATCACCGCGTCGTAATCGTAATTGCGGGCGATGCCGGGGTTGTTATAGCTTTCCTGATCGTAAAGCGGGAGGATGGAAGACTCCCGGTAATGCTCGAACGGATCGACAAGAAAGACGGCCAGCGCGCACAGCAGCAGCAGCGCGGCGCTGGCGGACAGGGTGAAAACGGCCCAGCGTTTGGCCCTAAAGCGCATGAATGGATTCCTCCCGCAGAAAGCTTGTTTCAATTAGTTTACAGACTTTGGGGCGGACTGTCAAGCGGCGGAAAAATGAGCGGGAAGCGTCTGAATTGATTGAAAAGACGGACGCTCTGTGCTATACTGAACCGAATGGCGGATGTAACCGTTTTCGGGAGCGAAACGAAAATGGCTTTCGCGCAATCGCAGAGAGAGGAGGGCGTTCATGCCAAAGCGAAACGGATGGCGATTGGCGGCCGCGCTGGGCCTGCTGATCGTCCTGGCCGGCGCGGCGCTGGCTGCATATGACACAATATGGCCCCGGCAGAGCGGCACGAACGTGTTGACCTCCAAAAGCCTTGTGGTGGACGCGAGCAACGCGTCGCAGGGCTATATCATGGCGCGCGGCGACGCGGGCAACAAACGACTCAAACTGCGCGTGACGCAGGGACAGTATAAGCTGACCTACGATCTGAATACGTCGGGCGATTACGAGGTGTTTCCGCTTCAGCTCGGCGACGGCAGCTACACCGTCGAGCTGTTTGAAAACGTCTCCGGCAAGAAGTATTCCGCCGAAGGCAAGGTGTCGGTGAACGTCAAGCTGGACGATCCCTACGCGCCTTTCCTCGGCCCCAACCAGTACGTCAATTACACGCCGGATACGGAAGCGGTTCAAACCTCTTACGAGCTGTGCGCGGGCATGACCGATCCGCAGGAGATTTTTGAAACCGTTCAGGCGTATATCAAAGCCAATTATCTGTATGATTATATTAAGGCGGAGACGGTCAAGAGCGGCACGCTGCCGGATATCGACGGCTGCTATGAATCCAAGATGGGCATCTGTCAGGATCTGGCCGCGATGGCGGCCTGCATGCTGCGCGTGCAGGGAATTCCGACGCGGCTGATGATCGGTTATGCCGGAAAAATGTATCACGCATGGAACACTGTCATCATCAACGGGGAGGAAGTGCTCTACGATCCGACGCTTGAATTGAGCGCCATCGACAGAGGCCTGACCTACACCGTGGAGCGATATTACTGAATCGCGGAAGACTCAAAAAATGCGGGATTTCGGATGAGGATCTGAAAGGAAAGGATGCACACATGGCAAGCAAGGATCGCGGTCTGACGCCCATTGAACTGAGCGGTTTCTGTTCGGAATTTGCCCTCATGCTGGGGGCGGGTATGCCGCTGTACGCGGGCATGGAAGCCCTGGAAAAGACGTATGAGCAAGACGCGCATGCCGATCTTTACCACAAGGTGAGCGAAACGCTGACGCAGACGGGTTCGCTGCGCGACGCGCTGGAGGAGACGCACGCGTTTCCGACCTATCTGGTGGAGATGTGCGGCATCGGCGAGCGGACGGGCCATCTGGAAGACGTGATGCAGGGGCTTTCCGCCTATTACGAAAGAGAGAGCCGCATCCGTCAGGCCGTCCGCAGCGCGGTGACGTATCCGCTGGTGCTTTCGGTGATGATGGTGCTGATTCTGATGGTGCTGATTCTCAAGGTCATGCCGGTGTTCCGGCGCGTGCTGGGCAGCATGGGCGTGGCGATGACCGCCACCGGCAGCATGATGATGAACGTCGGCACGGTGATCGGCTGGGTTGTGCTGGCGCTGGTGCTCGTCTTTGCGCTGGCGGCGCTTATCTGCGTACTGCTGCTGAAAAGCGGCAGGCGGGAACAGGTGCTCGCCGGGCTGAAAAAGGCGTTTCCGCCGCTGCGCCGGCTGAGCATGCGGCTGGCTTCCTCCCGCGCGGCTTCCGTGCTGGCGATGATGCTTTCCAGCGGTTTCCCGCTGGAGCAGGCACTGGAGATGGTGCCGCTTGTTCTGCCGGACGCCGAGGCGGCGGGTGAAATCGCCAAAATCCGCGAGAAGATGGGCGAAGGCGTGTCCTTCTCCGATGCGCTGACCGGGAGCGCGATGTTTGATGAAATCCATCGGCAGATGCTGCGCATGGGTATTGCCGCCGGACGCGAGGATCAGGTGATGAGCAAGATTGCCCAGACCTATGAGCAGCAGGTGGAAGAGAGCATTTCCGGTCTGGTTTCCATCATCGAGCCGACCATGGTCGCCGCGCTTTCCATCGTTATCGGCGCGGTGCTGCTTTCCGTGATGATGCCGATGGCCGGCATTATTTCCAGCATTTTGTAAGGGCGAAAGGAGGGGCTTCGCGTGAAAACAAAAAAGCATGGCCTTGCGCGCGGCCTCGCGCTCACGCTGGCGGTATTTGCCGCGCTTTTTGGCGGGGCTGTGGCGGCGTTTCAGAAAATCGGCTCATCCTCAGAGAATATGGAGGAACAGCTGGTGCTCGACGCCGTGCGCCGCGCTGCGCTGACCTGCTATGCGGTGGAGGGCGCGTATCCCCAGTCGCTTGAAGAGCTGGAGCGCGGCTACGGCCTGGCTTATAACAAGGACGCGTATATCGTTTCTTACGACGCGTTTGCCTCCAACATCATGCCGAATATTCAGGTGCTCCGAAAGGGGGAGACGCAGCCTTGATGAAAACGAAGAGCCACAGCATTTCCGGCGCGTTCGTGTTCATGCTGCTGGGCGTCTTTGCGGTGTTTTCCATGCTGCTGGTCGTGCTCGGCGCGCAGGCTTACCGCACGACGGTGGACGGCGCAGCCGCGCACACGCAGAAGCGGATCGTGACGGCGTTCGTCCGCAACGCGGTGCGCGCGCAGGATGAACGGGGCGCGATCACCGTGGAGGAGCACGACGGCCTGCCTGTGCTTGCCCTTTCCAGCGAGCTGGACGGCGAACGCTATGTGCAGTATATTTACAGCTATGGCGGCAGTCTCTGCGAACTGTTTACCTCGGCGAGATATGGTTTTTCGCCGGAGGACGGCGAGGCGGTTTGCGCCGCGCAGCGTTTTGAACCGGCGCTTGAAGGCAATCTGCTGACCGTCAGGGTGACGGACGGGTCCGGCGATCAATCCACCGTATATATCGCGCGCCGCTGTGCGCAGTAAGGGGATGACGATGGTGAAGCACAACCAGCTGAATACCCTGCTGATGGAGATCCTGATCGTGGTGCTGTTTTTTGCGCTCTGCTCCACGGTGATTCTGGATGTGTTCGTCGGCGCGCATAACCAGAGCGCGCGCGCGGGCGCGCAGGCCGACGCGCTGACGGCGGCGCAGAGTCTGGCCGACAGGCTCTATGCGGCGGACGAGCGGGAAGACGTGCTGCGCCAGAGCGGCTTTTTTGAACGCGGGGACGGTACGTGGCATTTGAGCTGCGGCGCGTATGACCTGCTCGTGACGCTCGGCGAGGAGACATATTCCGCCGGAACGCTGGAAACCGCTGAGGTGACGGCGCTGGAGAATGAGCAGACGATCTTCACCCTGCCTTCCGCGCGCTATGTGCAAGGGGAGGTGGCACCGTGAACCAGAGGGAATACCGCATCGGGCCGGGCGCGGCTTCGCTGATGCTGCTGGTCGTCGTGCTGAGCATGAGCGTGCTGGGCATGCTGGCCCTGATGAGCGCAAGGTCGGACGAAAACCTGAGCCTGCGCAGCGCCGAGGTGGCGCGGCAGGTCGCCGAATTGAACGTTTCGGCGGAACGCTCGCTGGCTGAGCTGGACGACGCGCTTGCCAAGGCGGCCGGAGCGGCGCAGAGCGAGGAAGATTATCTGGCGCGGGTTGAAGCGGCGCTGAATGAAGCGATGACGCTTGAAGGCCGCACGGTGTCGTGGAAAGAAACCAACGACGAGGGTCGCACGCTGGCCTGCGCCGTGGAGCTTGAACCGTTCGGCGCTTTCCCGCGATTTGTGCGTACGGTTTACCATCTGGCGATCGACGAAGGCGCGATGGAGGGGGAAGACCTGCTGTTTGACGCCGGATACATAGGAGAGCTGTAATATGGAATTGACGCAAATCCTGCAAAAGGCGCTGGAAATCGGCGGTTCGGATATCTTTTTGATTCCCGGCTCAGCGGCAACGGCTAAGGTTAAAGGCCATCTGGTGCAGCTGACCGAGGAAAAACTTCTGCCCGCCGATACGGCCGACATGATCCGGGAGGCTTACGGCATGGCGGGCGATCACAGCGACGAGCTGCTCCACCGCGACGGCGACGACGATTTTTCGTTCTCCTTCAACCGGCAGGCGCGCTTCCGCTGCAACGCCTATAAGCAGCGCGGCACGCTGGCGGCGACCTGCCGCGTCGTGACCTTCGGCCTGCCCGATCCGGACGCGCTGCATATCCCGCCGATGGTGATTGATCTCGTCTCCTCCTGCCGAAACGGCATGGTGCTCGTCACCGGCCCGGCGGGCAGCGGCAAGAGCACGACGCTCGCCTGCATGGTGGATCGCATTAACTCCAATCAGGATGTGCATATCATCACCATCGAGGACCCAATCGAATATCTCCACGCCCATAAGCGCGCGCTGGTCAGCCAGCGGGAAATTCCCAACGACGCAAGCTCGTTTGCGCGGGCCTTGCGCGCGGCCATGCGCGAAGCGCCTGACGTGATTATGCTTGGCGAAATGCGCGATTATGAAACCGTGCAGACCGCGCTGACCGCGGCGGAAACCGGCCATCTGCTGCTTTCCTCGCTGCATACGGTGGGCGCGGCCAAAACCATCGACCGCATTATCGATACCTTCCCGGCCAATCAGCAGCAGCAGGTGCGCGTGCAGCTCTCCATGGTGCTGCGCGCGGTCGTCAGCCAGCGCCTTGTGCCGACGGTGGACGGCACGCAGGTGCCCGTGTTCGAGGTGATGACGATCAACCCCGCCATTCAGAACATGATTCGAGATGGAAAAACTTTCCAGATCGACAACGTGATCTATGGCGGTGCGGCGTCTCAGGCGATGCTTTCCATGGATAACGAACTCATCCGGCTGACCAAAGAAGGCAGAATTACCAAAGAAGCGGCTCAACTCTACGCTGTCAATCCGGACATGCTGCGCAAGCGGCTGATCTGATTGCGAAGGAGGTTCTCTCTGTGCGCGATATCATCCGAATTCAGATGATGGGCGAATTTGTCATTTACATCAACGAGCGTCAAGCCGATCACATGGTCAATAAATCCCGGAAGGGATTGGCGCTGATTGAATATCTGATCGTAGGTCATGGGCAGCCCGTTTCCAATCAACGGCTGCTTTCCGCGTTTTGGGGCGACGAACGCGTTACCAACCCGGAAAACGCGCTCAAAACGTTAATCAGCCGCGTGCGCGCGATGCTTAGCCAGGTTTCGCCGGATTTGGGCGGCTGCATCGTCGCCGATCGCGGCGCATACCACTGGGAATGCCTGCCAGAGATGACCATTGATCTCTACGAATTGGAGGACGTCTTCAGTCGGCTTCAGGATACATGCGATGCAGAGCGCAAGCGCGCGCTCTATCGCCGGATGATGCAGCTCTACCGCGGGCCGCTGCTGCAAAAGAGCGAGCTCAACGAATGGGTCTTCCCCCGCGCGACGGCGCTCCACAACCAGTATATCGCCGGGATTTACGGCTATATCGAAATGCTCAAACAGAGCGAAAAGGCCGAAGACGAGCAGGAGATCATCAGCGTCTGCCGCAGCGCGCTGGAACGCGAGCCTTTTGACGATCGCATTCACATCGAACTGATGCGCGCGCTGCTGAAAAACAACAACGCCACAGAGGCCAAGGCGCAGTTTGAAGAGGTGATGCACCTGCATTATCACTATCTGAACGTGAAGCCGAGCCGTGAGCTGATGGAATTTTACAACGAAATCGTCGAAGCCAGCAAAAACATCGAGTTTAACCTCGAAACCATCTGCCGTCAGCTGTATCAGAGCAGCCGGGAGCAGGGCGCGTTCGTCTGCGATTTTCCGGTGTTTAAAGAGATTTTCAATTTGCAGATCCGCAACATCGAGCGGCTGGATTCCACGATGTTCCTCGCCGTGATTATGGTTTCCAAAATCAATGGGGAACAGATGGGGAGCATCAAGCAGGAAAACGTGATGCACGGGCTGATGGAGATTCTGCGCACCAACCTGCGCAAGGGCGATGTCATCACGCATTTCTCCCCGACGATGGTTGCCATGCTGCTGCCGACCGTGGATTACAGCACGGGCGACAGCGTGATGGAACGGCTCAAACAGAAGTTTTATCAGGCGTATCCGAATTCCAACGTGCTGTTCAGCTATCGCATTGCGCCTTTGACCGCGCAGATGGCTGGCGTGGAACCGCAGAAGGCCCGGCGCGCCCGGAGAAAACCGACGAAAACGATCCGAACAACGAAAAAGAAAGGCGAGTGAATCCACATGAACAAAGAGATTATCGAGCAGACGAAGAACCTGATCGCGGCGCATTCCTGCTGTCAGGAGGCGAAGGACGCGGCCAACGCGTGGCTCTGCGCCGTCGGCACGGCGGACGAAAAGGAGAAGGCGAAGGCGCTTGTCGCCGAGCTGGAAGAAGACATCATGCCCATCGACGGGCTGATCGGCTTTGCGGCGTCCGACATGGGCGCGAAGGTCTTCGGCGAGGAAAAGGCGAAGGAAGTGCTGGCGCATGCGGAAGCCATCAAGGCTGCGGGCGCGAAGTATTGCGACTGCCCGGCCTGCGCGGCGTGCGAAGCGATTTTGAAGCATAAGGAAGAACTGATCGGTTAAAAGCAAACGCCCGAAGGACGACTTCGGGCGTTTGATGTATGGTATGAAAAAGGACGGCAGTTGACGGCCTGCTCGATGGGCTTGAGCGTGCTGACTGTGTTGTTTCTGGCCATGACGCGGGAAACTTATGCGATTGTCGTTGCGTTTCTGCTGTTTGTGATTAAGATGGCGCTGATTTGGATGAGCAGAGCATAGAAATACCCCTTCGCATGGGTGAGTCGTGCGAAGGGGATTTTGTTTTTCTGTATAAGGTTTGATTGCGTATGCAGAATTTTGAGGTTTTTCAGACGTCGGCGAATATGCGTGCAGGCTCAGCCTGATTTACAGCACCTCAATCTGGCACGACCGCATGGTTTCCAGCGCGGCCTCGTGCTTCTGCGGGGTGACGCCTGCGCATAGCGCGCCGTTCACGGTCAAATCGGCTTCGGGCAGGGAGGCTTTGATGAGCAGGGCGTTGGAAACGACGCAGATATCCGTACACACGCCGCAAAGCTCAACGTGGAAGCCTTTTCCCGCAACCGCGCCCTTTTCGGCGGCCAGCGTGCAGACATACTCGCACAGCGCCGTCGAACCGAAGGTCGGTTTTTCAAAGGACATCATGCCGCGCGCGCACGTTTGAGCGATTTCCGGCTCAAGCGCCCAGCCGGGCGTATCGCGGATGCAGTGCGGCACGGGCAGAAAGCGCCCCTCGCGGGTATTCATGTAGTTTTCTTCATGGGTATCGAGGGTGAAGACGACCTGCGTATTTTCCGCTTTGGCTTGCTGAATGCGTGCGGCGACAGCGGGAACGATGGCGCGGGCCTGCTCGCTGCCCAGCGCGCCGGAGACGAAATCGCGTTGCATATCGACGACGATAAGAAGATCGGTCATGAGAAAATTCCTCCTGAGATAAGATATTTGATAGAGTGGGAAAACGAAGGAAATAACAGGCTTTGCAGGCGTCAGGCCTCGCTTCGCGGCGGCATAAACAAAACCATTTCGACAATGAAGGGGCGAACTCCTGCATTTGCTTCGGCTTGCGAAGAAACAGAATTTATGCTACACTAATCGGGACAAAAAATGAACGCGGGAGAAAACAGGCCCACAGGCTTGCATGAAAGATATGGACACGTCGATACTGAACACGCTATCGTTGATTGCGCCGGATTTGATGGAAGAAATGGAGCTGCGCACGCTGATTTTGGAACGTGTTGCGGCGCTGGAGCCGATTGGCAGGCGGGCTTTGGCTGCGCGGCTGCATCTGGCCGAGCGCGAGGTGCGCGCGGCGGCGGAGGCGCTGAAAAGAGCCGGATGCCTGACGCAGAGCGCGTCGGGTATGGAATTGACCCCGCAGGGGCAGAGTTTGGTAGAGGCGGCGCGGACGGTCAGCAGCGGACGGCGGACATTATCGGGCATCGAATTGTCGCTCTCGCAGATGCTGGGCGTAGAGCGGGTCTGCGTCGTCCACGGCGACGCGGACATCGATTCCGGGGTGATGGAAGAGGTGGCGCGCGCGGCGGCACGGCAAATCCGCTTCCTTTTACAGGACGCGCATGTGATGGCGGTGACGGGCGGACGAACCGTCGCCAAAACGGCGGAGGCGATCACGGTCGCCGCGCCGATGGAGATCACGGTTGTTCCGGCACAGGGCGGCATGGGCGGCGGCATCAGCACGCAGGCGAACACGGTGGCCGAGCGCTTTGCGCAGAAGCTGGGCGGATACTATCGTTTTCTGCACTTGCCGGACGGGCTTTCGGAAGCGGCGGCGGACGAGCTGGCGCGCTTGCCGCAGGTGCGCGAGCCGCTGGAACTGGTGCGTCATGCGGATGTGCTGCTTTACGGAATCGGACGGGCGATGGATCTGGCTCAGCGGCGCGGCCTGAGCCGGGCGGAGCAGGAGACGCTGCGCGCAGAAGGCGCAGTGGCCGAGGCGCTGGGCTTTTATCTGAACGCGGAAGGGTACGTGGTCGGAGGCGGTTCGTCGCTGGCCTTCAAACCGGAGGACATCGGGCGGAAGAACCGCGCGGCGGCGGTCGCTGCTGGGCGCGCGAAAGCGGAGGCCATTTTGGCGGTCTGCGCGCACCATCCGCACAAGCTGCTGGTTGTGGACGAGGGCGCGGCGCTGCGGATGCTCGAACTTTTGCGCCCGTGAGGAATGAAATTTGCGGAGTCAGCGCCATTCTTTGCGCAAATCTTTGACAATCTCGGCAAAAAATGCTACACTAGAGGCGTTCGGTTGGGCGTTCGCCCGATCGGCAAACGGTTTGAAACGCCGCGGTACGCGCGGCTTTCTTCCGTCGGCATTTTTGGGGAATGCG
The DNA here is from genome assembly GCA_900542445.1 of uncultured Eubacteriales bacterium. GTDB lineage: Bacteria > Bacillota > Clostridia > Christensenellales > Aristaeellaceae > Ventricola. The sequence goes on from UQNN01000011.1 coordinate 48,683, forward strand.
GACGGATATAAAACCTCAATCTATCATGGAAACCCAAAGAATTGGAACCAAATTGAAATGGAGGAATTACCCATGGCAAAAATGACCGTTGACGACATCCGGGTCTCCGGCAAGAAAGTGCTTGTGCGCTGCGATTTCAATGTTCCGATGAAGGATGGCAAGATCACCAACGACAAGCGCATTGTGGCGGCGCTGCCGACCATCAAGAAGCTGATCGCGGACGGCGGCAGGGTGATCCTGTGCAGCCATCTGGGCAAGCCGAAGAACGGCCCGGAAGCGAAGTTCTCCCTCGCGCCGGTGGCGGAGCGCCTGTCCGAGTACCTGGGCAAGCCGGTTGTGTTCGCGGATGACGACACTGTCGTCGGCGAGAACGCGAAGGCCGCCGTTGCCGCGATGAAGGACGGCGACGTGGTGCTGCTCCAGAACACCCGCTTCCGCAAGGAAGAGACCAAGAACATCGAGGATTTCTCCAAGGAGCTGGCCTCTCTGGCGGATTGCTATGTGGACGACGCGTTCGGCTCCTGCCATCGCGCGCATTGCTCCACCGAGGGCGTGACCAAGTTCCTCTCTCCGTGCGTGGCGGGCTACCTGATCGGCAAAGAGCTGGATATCATGGGCAAGGCGCTGGAAAATCCGGATCGTCCGTTCGTGGCGGTGCTGGGCGGCGCGAAAGTGGCCGACAAGCTCAACGTTATCGACAACCTGCTGGAGAAGGTCGATACCCTCATCATCGGCGGCGGCATGGCGTATACCTTCCTGAAGGCGAAGGGCTACGGCGTGGGCAAGAGCCTGCTGGATGAGACGAAGATCGACTACTGCAAGGACATGATGGCCAAGGCCGAGGCGAAGGGCATCAAGCTGCTGCTGCCGGTCGATACCGTCTGCATCAAGGACTTCCCGGATCCGATCGACGCGGCGGTTGAAACCGTGACGGTGGACGCGGACGCGATTCCGGAAGACATGGAAGGCTGCGATATCGGCCCGAAGAGCCGCGAGCTGTTTGCCGCTGCGGTGAAGGACGCGAAGACCGTCATCTGGAACGGCCCGATGGGCGTGTTCGAGAACCCGACCCTTGCGGCTGGCACGCTGGCCGTGGCGCAGGCGATGGCCGACAGCGATGCCGTGACCATCATCGGCGGCGGCGATTCCGCGGCTGCGGTTGAGCAGATGGGCCTTGGCGACAAGATGACCCACATCTCCACCGGCGGCGGCGCGTCCCTCGAATATCTGGAGGGCAAGGTGCTTCCGGGCGTTGCCTGCCTTGACGAGAAACTGTAAATGATTTCGCCCTGAGCGGCCTTGGGGTCGCTTGGGGCATTTATGATGAGGAGGAAACATCCCATGCGTAAGCCGATTATTGCCGGTAACTGGAAAATGAACAAGACCCCCAGCGAGGCGCGCGAACTGGTTTCCGCGCTTGTGCCGCTGGTTCAGGATGCGAAGTGCGACGTCGTCGTCTGCACCCCGGCGGTGGATTTTGCCGCGGTGAGCGAGGTCATCAAGGGCACGAATATCAAGCTGGGCGCGGAGAACATGCACTGGAAGGAATCCGGCGCGTACACGGGCGAGCTGAGCGCGGCGATGCTCAAGGAATCCGGCGTGGAATACGTCATTCTCGGCCACAGTGAGCGCCGTCAGTACTTTGGCGAGACGGACGCGACGGTGAACCAGCGCGTGCTGGCGGCCGTTAAGGCGGGCCTGACCCCGATCATCTGCGTCGGCGAGAAGAAGGAAGAGCGCGAAGCGGGCTACACCAACGCGCTGGTGACCTATCAGACGCAGATTGCGCTCTCCGGCCTGACGGCGGACGAGGTGAAGAATGTGGTCATCGCTTACGAGCCGGTTTGGGCGATCGGCACGGGTCTGACCGCGACGGACGAGCAGGCGAACGAGACCATCGGCGTGATCCGCGAGGCGGTCCGCGCGGCTTACGGCGACGCAGCGGACGATGTGCGCATTCAGTACGGCGGCTCGATGAACCCGAAGAACTGCAAGGGCCTGATGGCGCAGCCGGAGATCGACGGCGGCCTGATCGGCGGCGCGTCCCTCAAGGCGGAGGACTTCTCCAAGGTTGTTCATTTCGACGCGTAAAGGAGCAATTATGGCTAAGAAACCTGTTCTGCTTTGCATCATGGACGGCTTCGGCTGGGTGCCGGAGCAGACGTTCGGCAACGCGATTGCGGCGGCCAGGAGACCGAACCTCGACCGCCTGTTTGAAACCTATCCCTATACCACAATTCAGGCTTCCGGCATGGCGGTCGGCCTGCCGGAAGGCCAGATGGGCAACAGCGAAGTCGGCCACACCAACATGGGCGCGGGCCGCATCGTCTATCAGCAGCTGACGCTGATCACCAAGTCCATCATGGATGGCACGATGAAGGAAAACGACGTGCTGGTGCGCAACATGCGCGCGGCCATCGACGCGGGCAAGGCCGTTCACCTGATGGGCCTGCTCGGCACGGGCGGCGTACACAGCCACATCGACCACCTGTTCGGCCTGCTGGATCTGGCCAAGCATCTGGGCGCGAAAAAGCTGTACGTCCACTGCATCATGGACGGCCGCGACACCGACCCGCATTCCGGCAAGGGCTTCCTTGAGGATCTTCAAAAGAAGCTCGACGAGCTGGGCGTGGGCGAAATTGCGACTGTGACGGGCCGTTACTACGCGATGGACCGCGATTCCAACTGGGATCGCGAGGAAAAAGCGTATGCCGCGTTCGTCTACGGCGAGGGCAACCACGCGAGCAGCGCGCTGGAAGCCATCGAAAAGAGCTATGCCGACGACGTGACGGATGAGTTCGTCGTGCCGTGCGTCACCTGCGAAGGCGGCCGCGTGCAGGAGGGCGATACGGTTGTGTTCATCAACTTCCGCCCGGACCGCGCGCGCCAGATGACCCGCATCTTTGTGGATGACGATTTTAAGGGCTTCGAGCGCCGCTATGGTCGTTTCCCCGTGCACTATGTCTGTATGGCGGAATACGACGCGACCATGCCGAACGTCGAAGTCGCCTATCCGCCGGTGGAGCTGACCAACGTGCTGGGCGAATACCTCGCCAAGAACGGCAAGACCCAGCTGCGCATTGCGGAGACGGAGAAATACGCCCACGTGACATTCTTCTTCAACGGCGGTGTGGAAGCGCCGTATGAGGGCGAAGATCGCAAGGTCATCCCCAGCCCGAAGGTTGCGACCTACGACCTCAAGCCGGAGATGAGCGCCTACGAAGTGGCCGACGAATGCGCCAAGCGCATCCGCAGCGGCAAATACGACGTGGTGATCCTCAATTTCGCCAACTGCGACATGGTCGGCCACACGGGCGTGTTTGACGCGGCCGTGAAGGCGGTTGAGGCGGTTGACGCATGCGTGGAGACGGTTTGGGAGGCCGTTCGCGACATGGGCGGCTATATGTTCCTGACTGCCGACCACGGCAACGCGGACAAGATGGAGAATCCGGACGGCACGCCGTTCACCGCGCATACGACCAACCCGGTTCCGTTCCTGGTTGCGGGCTGCGGCAACGTGAAGCTGCGCGCGGGCGGCTGTCTGGCGGATATCGCGCCGACGATGCTGCCCTACATCGGTCTGCCCGTGCCGAAGGAAATGACCGGCAAGAGCATCATCGAGGAGTAATAACGAATTCCTTCCGTCGGCGCTTTGCGCCGACACCTCCCTGAGGGAGGCTTTGCTCCAAGCAAGCTGCAAAATAAGGCAAACTCTGTTCTAAGCGTTTCGTTTAGGGCAGAGTTTGTTTTTGATTGCTGCAATAAAGGATTCGATCCGAAAATTTGCACAAACTCAGCGGACGATCACTGGCCGCCCCTGCATACGATGGATTTGCGAAAAACTGTTGTAGGGGGCGCAGGGCGCTGTCCTTTTTCTCCGAAAAACGCGCCCGTTTCACGAATGCGCGTCCGCTCGTTGTGCAGATTTTTTTACTGCTGGTTTTTGAAAGAATGCGGGAACTTTTTGAACGGGTCATTCGTCTAAATATCAGAAGGAACGCGAAAGGAGGGGCGCGGATGGAGCGCGAAAACATTGCGCGGGCGGCTAAAGGCGATGCAAACGCCTTTGAAGCGCTGATGGGCGCATACGAAACAAAAATCTACGCGCTTTGCCTGCGGATGATGGGCAATCCCCACGACGGCGAGGACGCGGCGCAGGAAGCGATGCTGCGCATTTGGCGCACGATCGGGCAATATCGGTTTGAGAGCGCGTTTTCCACGTGGATCTATCGGGTGACGGCTTCCTGCTGTATGGACGCGATTCGCAAGCGTCAGCGGCATGCACAGCCGTCTTTGGAGGAAATGGGCGAGACGGACGGCTTTGATCCGGCGGACAGCGGCGAGACCCCACAGGAGCATGCCGAACGGACGGAGGCGAGAAGCGAGATTCAGCGGGCGATTTCCGCCGTGCCGGAAACGATGCGCGAGGTCTTTCTGCTGCGGGATGTACATGGCCTCAGCGTGGAAGAGACGGCGCAGGCGCTGCAAATTGCGCAAGGTACGGTGAAGTCGCGGTTGGTGCGGGCGAGAGAGAAGATTGCCGCCGAGCTGAAACGGCGCGGCGTGGGAGAAACGGGAGGTGAACGACATGCGGTGTGAGGAACTGGAAGCTATCGTCTTTTCCGGCCGGGAAATTTCGGCGGAAGAACGTGAAGAGATGGAGGCGCACGCTCAAACGTGCGAGGCCTGCCGCGCGCTGCTGGATCATGCGGATGTGCTTTCCGGCATGCAGCACATCGATGAAGACGTGACGGCGCCGGAATCCTTCAAAACAGGCTGGCGCAGCGCGATTCGCCAAACGCCGCGCGTCATTTCCATCGGCGACTGGATGCGGCGCAAGGGGGCGCGCGTCGTCGGTTATGCCGCGTGCGCGGCGCTGGTGTTCGCGGCGGGCACGGGCGTCGGACGGCTGGGCGGAAACGAAAAAAACGAGGCGCGGACAGCCTACGATTACGACTACGGCGCTTACGATACCTACGAAGCTTATCCGCAGGAGGACGCGGTCGCGCTTTACGAGAACAGTGCTCCGGCGCTTGGCGCGCGCAGCGCGGCGGAAAAGGGCGCGGCGAACGACAGCACGGCGGAGGACGAGAAGAAGATCGTCCGCAACGCATGGCTGACCCTGAAAACCGAGCGCTTTGACGAGGCGGTTTCCGCGCTCTGCGAGCAGATTGAGCAGGCGGGCGGCGCGGTGGAGAGCCGCGACATCAGCGGCGCGAAGAACGCGAGCCGAAGCGCAAACCTGACGCTGCGCGTGCCGAGCGATATGCTGGACAGCGTGCTCTCCGGCGCGGGCGAGTGGGGCGAGGTGACGCGCGAGCAGACCAGCGCCGTCGATATGACGAGCACCTATACGGACAACGCATCCCGGCTGGAAAGCGCGCGGGCGAAGAAGCGGCAGCTGGACGCGCTCTATGAAAAGGCCGAAAACATGGAGGACATCATCACGCTGACCGACGCGATCTTCGACGTGCAGGAGGAGATTGAGTGGCTGGAGGGGCAGAACCGCCGGATCGACAATCAGGCCAGCATGGCGACGCTGTATGTGACCATCAACGAAAAGAGCAGCGCGGTGAGCGCCAAGCAGCCGCTCCTGACCCGGATGGGCGAGGAGTTCGTTGAGGGCATGGAGAATTTCGGCGAGTTTGTTTCCAACGCAGTGCTGGGGCTGACCTACGCCCTGCCGTGGGCGGCCGCCGCGGCGGTTGGGACGGTGATGGTGCGGGCTGCTATCCGAAAGAAGAAAAAACATTGAAAAGAGGTCGGGCAAGATGAGACGATGGATGGTGCTTTTGACCCTTGCACTTTGTTTGGCGGGGGAACGGCGGCTGCGGACAAAGCGCGCGACATTGCGTCGGATGCAGATTTACGGTACCATGCGGCGCATTTGGAAAATCATCTGGATACGACAGATGTGCAATGTGTTGTCAATAATCTAAGAGTACGCGATCAAATCAACGGTCAGAATGTACTTGGGCATCTTGAACAGGCAGACAGATTCAAAATAACTGAAATCACGGATGGATGGGCCAAAATAGAAGTAGAAAAGGCTGCAAAGACAAGCCCGGATTCATGGGCGGGCCTGAGCGGCTGGGTGAGTGCAGATTATATAGATTGTTATTGCAGCACTAACCAGTATAATGCAGATACGATAAGTGCATCCGATAAAAATGATATCGATATAGATTGCAAAAGCTATGATGAAGTGATTAAACTTTATTATAGAGCAATTAAAGATGATTGGGATTGGGAAAAAATTGTAGAATTGGGGTTTGAACCTACTTGCTTCGTCGATTCGCTGGAAAATGACGGATATATGCTGAAGGATTTGAATCAGGACGGGAACGATGAACTGATCATTCTGGCGAAAGGCAGTTTAACCGCAAGCCGCTTTGAAAACTTTGAAGATATGGTTTACGCGGTCTATACTCTGCAAAATAACAAGCCTGTCCGGGTGCTGGAAAGTTGGACGCGAAGCCGAAATTATCTTTGTGCGGACGGAGGAATTTATAACGAAGGCTCCGACGGCGCGTCATATTCGACGTGGTGCATTCGTGACATCAAAAATGGAAGGATTGTGGTTCGCGAGGGCGTGCAGACCACCGACAGAATGGACGAAAACGGCGAGTATTTAGAGGGAACTGTCTATCTCCGCATGACGGAAAGCCATGACTTTTACGATGGCGAAGAAATTTCCGAGGAACAGGCCGACGCCGATTTGGCGCGATATCAAAAGATGCTGCTTACGGATGACGGAAATTTTGTATCTTTTGCGGAATATGAGAAAAAATCCAGATAATGGGAACAAAACCAGGCGCTGAAACGTCTATATGATGTTCGGTGCAGGAAACGACGAACGCGGAAATGAAAATCAACCATCAGGAGGGAAATGAAATATGAAAAAGATTCTGGTTTTTGCGCTGGCGCTGATGCTGGCGGTTCCGGCGCTGGCCTTTGCCGACGGAAACGACGCGGATATCACCGCACAGGGCACGGTGGTCGTGACGGCGGCGCCGGACATGGTGACGGTGACGGCGAATGCGTCTGTTTCGGGCAGGAGCGTCGCGGACGCACAGGAGGGCATGAATGCGATTGTTCAATCCGCGACCCAAAAGCTGCTGGATCTGGGCGTGGAAGAGAAAGACATCGTGACCACAAGCTACACGTATTATCCGACATATGATTATAACAGCGAAACGCCGACCGTCAACGGCTATCAGGCCAATCACACGCTGTCCATCACCTGCAAGGATGTGGATATGCTCGACAGCGTGATCGGCGTGGTGACGGACTGCGGCATGAGCGAGATTTACAACGTGGAATATGACGTTTCAAATCGCAGCGAACTGTATCGTCAGGCGCTCAAGGCGGCAATCGAGGAGGCGGCGGCCAAGGCTGAAGGCATGGCTGAGGCGGCGGGGATGACGATCGATCATCTGGAATCCGTGACCGAAAACACCGGCTTTGACGAGTACACCGTCAGTACGCATGACGGGGCGGTGAGCATGAAGGCTGAAGCGGCCGGCACAGGCATTCGTTCGGGCAGCGTTTCCGTGACGGCAAGCGTGACGGCGGTTTACGAAGTGCGGAAATAAGCGAAAACAGAAAAGAAAGAGCTTTGCATCCCAATTCCAACGAGGGGCGGGGTGCAAAGCTCTTTTGATTGGTTATGAATATATGTCAACATTTCGCGGCGGTTTGAATCGATGATTTCGGAACGGAAGAAACCTAAAAATCAGTCCGTTGTTCTGGAAATTTTCGCGCCGAGGCTGTTGAGCTTCTCTTCCAGATGCTCATAACCGCGGTCGATGAAGTGCGTATTATAAATCTCGGTCGTGCCCTGCGCCATCAGCCCTGCGATGACCAGCGCTGCGCCCGCGCGCAGATCGGTGGCCTCCACAGCCGCGCCGTGCAGCTGCGGCACGCCCTCGATGACGGCAGTCTGCTCGTAAATACGCACGCGCGCGCCCATGCGCTCCATCTCCGACAGATGGCGGAAGCGGGATTCAAAGATGTTTTCCACGACGGTCGAAGTGCCGGTCGCCGTGCAGAGCAGCGCGCTCATGGGCTGCTGCAAATCGGTCGGGAAGCCGGGATAGACCTGCGTTTTAAATGTCACCGCCCGGTGCGCGCCCAGCGAGCGGACGCGGATTGCGTCGTCGCGCTCCTCCACGCGCGCGCCCATTTCCAACAGCTTGGCGGTCAGCGCTTCCATGTGCGTGGGGATACAGCCGCAGATGGTCACGTCGCCATGCGTCGCGGCGGCGGCGATCATCAGCGTGCCGGTTTCAATCTGGTCCGGAATGACGGCGTAAGGGCGGCGGCATTGCAGCGTATCCACACCGCGAATGCGGATGACATCCGTACCCGCGCCTTTGACGCGGCAGCCCATCGAATTGAGAAAATTGGCCAAATCGACGATGTGAGGTTCCTTGGCGGCATTGTAAATCGTGGTGATGCCCTTTGCGCGGGAGGCCGCCAGCATGACGTTGATCGTGCCGCCGACCGTGACCATGTCCATAAACACGTCTGAACCCGTCAGTTCGTCGGCTTCGGCCAGCACCATGCCGCGCGTGGTTTCCACCTTTGCGCCGAGGGCGCGCATACCTTTGATGTGCTGATCAATCGGTCTGCGCCCAATATCGCATCCGCCCGGCAGAGGCACCTGCGCCCGCCCGAAGCGCGCCAGCAGCGCGCCGATGTAATACGAGGACGCGCGCATGCGGCGGCAGAGTTCCAGCGGCACGTCCGTGCGGTTGATGGTGCTGGAATCGACTTCCATCACACCCGCGTCGGGATCCCAGATGACCTTTGCGCCCAAGTGGCGAAGCGTCTCCACCGAAACGTTTACATCTTCAATGTTGGGCAAGTTTTCGATGACGCAGGGCGTTTGGCTGAGAATCGAGGCGGAGATGACCGCGACCGAGGTGTTTTTGCCGCCGCTGACGTGCACGGTGCCCTCCAATCGCTGCCCACCGGTGATGAGCATTCGTTCTTCTGCCATAGTGATCCTCCTTATGCCGGTTGCCCGGAGATGGTAAACTTTAACCCCTATATTATACACATATCATGCCGCTTTGGCAAGCTAATCCATAAACGGCGGTTGAATACGCCTGGAAAGCGCGGAATTTATGCTTTTTGTGCGGCGTGCGTGGACGGCGTTTCAAACATTGCGCCTGCGCAGAGCAGGATCATCATGAACTGGAAAAAATACCGCGCCCGCGTTTCCCAGATGCTCAAAAACAGAAATGCGCCCAGCAGCGTTAAAAACAGCGGCGCGGCGCGCGTGTCGCGTCTGCGGATCGCCTGTATGCAGGCGATGCACGCGAGCGCCATCTGTGCAACGAACATTGCCGTCGCCAGATGCGTATATGCGCGGTTGAACCGGCCGTTTTCAAAGACCGCCTGCTTGACGGCGTTGTCGGCCTCGTGTGCGTCGGCCTCAAAGATTTCGTTCAGATTGAATGTGCCGCGTCCGAAGGTGGAAAGGTTTTTTCGGCTCAGCGTGCTGAGCAGCTGAGCCGGGTGGTGCGCCAGCGTATATGCGCGGTCAACGACTTCTTGACGGAGCGCCTCGTCGCGAGCCTGAGGATCGTCAAACGACGTAGAGAAAATCAGCCAGCCGCCATAGCCGTATTGGCCGTATCCTTCGTCGCTCTGCACGGGCAGACCCATCGCGATGTAATGCAGCTTGGGAAGCTTGTTTTGGGCGATGTTTGCCGCGCCGAGGTTGGCTTTGTTTGCCGCGTTGACGGCGCTTCCGCCGACGGCGAAGACGAGCGCCAGCGGCGCGGCCAGCAGCGCCGTCAGCTTTGCGCGCTTTTCAAATAGCGCCGCAATCAGGCAGGCGATCGCGGCGATGATCGTCGGAAAGCGGATCTGTGCGCCGAAAAACGTGCAGACCGCGAACAGCAGCGCCCAAAGCGCGCGTTCCTTTCGGCTGCCCGCGTCCCGCGCTTTGAGAAACGCAAAGACGATCATCGGCGCGAATGCGACGGAAAACGCGTCGGTGTACAATTCGGAAGTGCAGTAGAGAAACGGCAGGCAGGTTGCGAACAGCAGCAGCGCGCGCGCCTGAGCCTGCGCGCCGCCCAGACGGCGGCAGAGCCGCGCGGCGCAAAGCAGCCCCATCGAAAACAGCAGGCCGCAGACCAGCGCCGCCGCCATCAGCTCATCCGCGCCCAGCGCGTCCGCCGCTTTGAAAATGCCTGCCAGCAGGTAGACCAGCCCCATGTTATGCGGGTAGCGCCCGAAGTAGATGAGCGAACGCTCGGAGTCGCCGAATGCGCCCGTCTGCGCCAGGCGCCGCGCCGCCGTGACGCACTGCTCCAAATCCGTGACCGGGGTGAAGCGGAGCGCAGAGGCCATGACCAGCTGAATGACAAAATAAAACGCGGCAAAGCCGAGCAGCACCGCGCGCTCGTGCGTTTCAAAGACTTTGGCTTTCGCCGCGCGCCCCAGCAACAGAAGAAGCAGAAGACATAACGGGGTCAGCAGGCACAGCGCCAGACGATTGCGGTCATACAGCGGCCATGGGGAAAGCAGCGTGTTGCCCGCCGTGAACAGATAGCACGGAATCATCAGCCCCATGCCGACAAGCAGCAGCGCCCTGCAAACGCCGGTTTTGTTTTTCACAGCGTATCCTCCTTCCTGCCGATCGCGCCGCGCGCAGCGAGCAGAAGCAGCACCGGCACGAAGCCGAACAGATAGCGGCTTCGTGCTTCCCAGAGCATCAGGAACAGCGTCGCGCCGAAGAACGCGACATACAGCATCGCGCCGGAAACATCCCGCCTGCGAATGTCGCGCACACAGGCGGCGAGTGCCAGCGTCAGCTGTGCCAGCCAGATGCCTGTGGTGAGCGCGCCGTATGCGCCGTAATGCGCCCGCCCTTCCAGCACGAAGGAAGAGACTGCGTTTTCCCGAACGGGTCCGTCGTCGAGCATTTCGGTCATGCCGAATGTGCCATCGCCGATGAACGCGCTGTTTTTGCGAAGCGCCGCTTCGGCCAGCCGGTTCGGGTAGCGCAGGGCGTAGATTCTATCCTTCATGCGGGCGTAAATTGAGTCCATGATGTCCGTGCGCGAAGCGCCGTCTTCCATCATGCCCCAGGTGATGCCGTAATCGCCCGTCGCGCCGCCGTAGGGATTGTCGCCCGTGGGGATGGACATCATGATCCAGTGGATCGTCGGCGTGTGGTGCTGCTCCACCATCGCGGGATCAAGCACCTCGTATTTCATATAGCGCTGTACGACCGCCGTGCCGCCGCCGACCAGCGCCGCGCTCAGCAGGATGCAGACGACGGACTGCCTGGGCTTCATCGTCAGCAGCCAGACGATGGCTGCCGCTATCAACGCGATGAGCGCCGTCATCTTGATCTGACAGCCGATCAGCACAACCAGAGAGCACCGCGCCGACAGCGCAAACCGGGCACGGGGATTCGCCGCGTCCTTTACGCGGAGCGCCAGATCCAGCGCCATTGCGATAAAGGGAAGGGAGAACGTGTCCGTATACAGCACGGCGGCGGCCAGCCAAAGCGGCAGACAGCAGGCCAGCATGAGCATGGTCATCAGCCTGCCCTTAGCGCCGGAGAGTCTTTCCGCGATGCGCAGAATCGCGCGCACGCCGAAAATATAGAGCACAGCCTGTGTCAGCGCCAACGGGAAAAACGTCTGCGTCACGCCGAGGGCGAAAAGCAGCTTGTAAAAGCCGGTCAGCATGAGCATGAAGCCCCACTGGTTTGAATAACGGCTTAGATAGAGATAAAAATCCGTGTAGCGATCAAAATTCCCGTCGGCGGCCAGCATCTGCGAACCGTTGTAGAGCATGAAGTTATCCCCGGCGGGCGTATATTCCAGCAAATACCCCATCAGCAGATGCGCGGCAAACAGACACGCGATGAACGTCGGCGCGATCACGCGCGCAAGACGCGCGGCTTTTTCATCCTCCAGGACGGAAACGGCGCGCCCGGCCAGGCAAAACAGCAGAAGCGCCGCGGCATAAGCGGCCCATGTTCCCCAAACGGGGTAGCCGAAATGCGCGCGGGCGTAGGGGAGCAGCAGCGTGTTCGCCACGCCGACGCCCGACGCAAAGACGAAACAGCCCATGCCTGTTTTCAACAGCTTTTCACGCACGCCGTTCACTCCTTCAAACGCAGCAGCTGATACTGCCCGGCCGTATCCACGCGCTCATATTCCGTCTCAAAAATCTGTGCGACGCGCTCGTCGTAGGGCGGGCTGAACGTGCGGTTGTAAAAGAGCACCAGCCAGCGCGGTGGATCGGTTTCAAACGTATCGACGATTTCATCCATCACCGCCGGATCGGCTTGCGCCAGAATCTCCTGAAGGAAGTAGAAGCGCATGCAGGGCAGAGCCTTTGCCGCGACATACCACTTGGGCTCGACGCGGTAAGCCATGAAGCTGTCGCGCTCGTCCTCCGGCACCTGTGCCATCAGGGTCTGCGCGTCGGCGGCGAACTGTGCCAGTCCTTCGCGCTCGGAAAGGCGCGCCGCGTTGGCCGACACGCCGCTGATGCCCAGCCAGAGTGCGCTGACGGCGGCCAGCGTCAGTGCGGCGGCTTTTTGGGCGCGCGGCTGACGCAAAGCGCTGACAACGGCCATCGCGCCTACGGCGGCCAGCGGCGCGCCGAGCATCAGGTAATGGATGTAAAATTTGCGGGAAAGGAACGCGGCCAGCCCGCCGGCGGCGGCCGCCGCCAGCATCGCCAAAGCGAGCAGAGGCGCGCGGCGCTTTTTCCAGACGGCGAGCGCGCCCGCACAGGCAAACGCTGCGACAATCATCGCCATGTGGCCGTAAGACGTGGTAAACAGCGCGGCAAAACGGTCGCCCGTGCCGCTGTCGGCGTACATCATGTTGTGGATGATCGCGCCGTACCATGCGGCGGAAAGCGCGCCCTTGGCGGCCAGCCAGATCAGGATGGGCAGGAACACGGCCAGCAGACCCAGCGTGAAACCCGCCGCGCACTGACCCAGTTGGGCAAACCGTTGTGTGATCGCCAGCCCGGCCGCCAGCACGGCCACCAGCGCAAAGATGGGCAGAGCGTTGTTGGCGCGCAGCGAAAAGGCCGCCGCCGCGCATACGCCCATACCTGCCGCCGGAAGAAACAGCTTTTCGCCGATTTTTTCCTGCCCAAAGACGCGGAGCGCCATATACAGCGCCAGCAGCGTCGGCAGATTGGTGTATTCCTCCGTCAGGTTGCCGCCGTCCATGAACGCGCACGTCATCGCCAGATAGACGAGCTGCGCCCAAACCGGCGGGCAGGAAAGCACTCTGGCCAGCGCGCGGACAACCGTCAGGCAGGCGAACAGCGCGACGACCTCCTGCAAAAACACGGCGGTCAGGTTATAGCCGCCGCCGATCCACTGCGGCAGCCCCTGAAGCGCAAAGAGCAGGGGGCCTTTGTGGTCAAACACATCGACATACGGCGCCCAGCCTTTGGCCAGCGCCGTGCCCATCGTCAGGTACATGGCGTTGTCGCTGCCGATGGCCGCGCCGAGCGGCGTGTTGTTGTAGGCGAAAAGAAGCATGTAGCCCGCCGCCATCAGCAGCGACAGCAGCAGGTTCAGCGCAAGCGCCTTTTTTTCTCTGCTGTGCATGGTTATGCCTCCGCCAGCCCAAGCCGTTCGCGGACCACGCGCATCACGCCGTTGTCGTCGTTGCCGGGCGCAATGTAGCGCGCCAGCTTTTTGAGCGCGGGGTGCGCGTTTTCCATCGCATAGCTCTCTCCGACGGCCTGCAAAAGTTCACAGTCGTTGAGATAATCGCCGAACGCCATACATTCTTCCGGCGAAATGCCCAGCTTCTGCTGAATGCCGCGCATCGCGCAGCCCTTGTTCACCCCCGGCTTCATGACGTCCACCCAATGTTCGCCGGAGAGGATGACCGCCAGCGGCCCTTCCAGATGCTTTTTCAGTTCCGGCAGTTCATGCGTCTGTGCGTCGCCCTCGTCGTAAAAAGCGACCTTGCAGACGTCGCCGAGCTGGCCCAGCGCGGTCAGATCGTCCACAACCTCGACGCTGGGGTAATACATCTTCGTGTTGCGGATAAATTCCGGGGAAGCGGTCTTTTCAATCAGCGCCACGTCCGCGCGGCAGACGACGGGATACACGCCCGAAAGCGCGCGCGTCGCCGTCACGATCCGCGTGATGAAGCTTGCGTCCACGGGGTCGATGAGCACGCGCTTATCGCGCTGCATGACCAGCGCGCCGTTTTCACAGAGGAAAAGGAGATCGTCGGCATACGCTTCAAAGTCGCGGCGCAGCGAGGCGTATTGCCTGCCGCTGGCGACGCAGAAGATCACGCCCTTTTCTCTGAGCTGCGCAATGACTTCGGGCAATTCGGGCGGCAGGCGCTTTTGGCTGTCCAGCAGCGTGCCGTCCATGTCGCAGGCAATCAGTTTGATCATATTCCAAAACTCCTTTGATTTCGGTATCTTTCGGGAGGATAGCGCATAGAGATTAACGTTTGGGGCGCTGCCCCAAGCCCCGGCGGGGAATGATTCCCATGTACCCTTGCTTCATGAATGATAAAGATTTAAACCGCCGCGAAGCGAGGCGGAAGATCAGGGAAACTCAGTTCCCTTGCAGGGCTTGGGACGGAACCCCAACCGGTTTTCTTGGATCGCTCTTGAGAATCGCGTAAAGCGCCACGTCCACAAATTTCCCCTTGTTGTAGAGCCGCTGGCGCAAAACGCCCTCTTTGCGCATGCCGCATTTTTCCATCACGCGGCCGGAGGCGGGATTGTCCAGTTCGTGTTGAGCCTCGATGCGGTTGATATCCATCGATTCAAACGTGTAGTCGATGACCCGCGCAAGCGCTTCCGTCATGTAGCCGCCGTTCCAAAGCCAACGAGCCAGAGAATAGCCGATTTCCACACTTGCGTTATCCATGCTGTAATCCATGTAGCCGATGGTGCCGACCAGATGCCGGGTCTGCCTGTCGATGATGCCCCAGCTGCTTGGTTCGTCCGCGCGGTAGCGGCGCAGCATGTAGCGGCAGTAGTCCTTCGCTTCGCCGATATCCCTTTGCGCGGACCAGAGCACGTGGCACGCGACTTCCTCGTCGCGGCTGTATTCAAAAATGTCTTTTGCATCCTTCATCGTCATCCGCCGCAGAATCAGCCGCGGCGTTTCGAGCGTCGGCATGGAGAAAAGACCGTATTCGTTCGGGGTAAACATGTCCTTGATTCCCTTCGTTGAAGCCGATCTGAAATTCGCGCGGCCTGTGCGCGCGCAATCGGTTCTCCTTATTATACACGAATCATCTCAAAAGCGAAACCCCATTGCGAAGATCCGTCTTCGTTTGCGCTCTTAACGGCTTTGACACTTGCGCTTTGAGGATGAATCGTCTATGATATAGATATCCATAAAGAATGTTCTTGATAAATGGAAAGGAGTGTGTCTCATGAAAAAATCTGTGTGGATCATCCTGTTTGCACTGCTGGCCTTTGCCGCGCTGTCCGCGCTTGCCGTTACCGACGGTGAACTGCTGTCCGTGGAAATCGTCGAGAGCGCGATGCCCGACGCATTGCCTGCCGCGGGCATTTCGGGCGCAGTCGTTGGAAATGCGGCGGAGCCGACCGGGGAGGAGCGGACATCCTCTGAATGGCCGGAACTGGATGCCGTCAAGGTACTTTCCGCCGATTCCATCGAGCAGATTGAATGGATTGCCTATACCGAGGGCGGCGCACAGCGAACTGTCATCACGGACAGAACCGCCGTTTCGGGCGTTCATGCGCGTTGCTGTGTGCTTTCGCTCGGCGATGAGACGGATATCGGCGTGGCGGACGACGGCCTGACGCTCACGTTTGTTACGGCGGAAGGATCGACGGCGCTCCGCTTCGAGGGCAGCTATGCCGTTATCGGCAAAAAGCGCTATGAAACCGAAAACCTGAATCTGTTGGAAACGTATCTGAAAACCGTGACGGAAGGACAGGCGCTTTCATCCGACGAAAACACGCTCTAAAACAAGCGCGTGAGCGCCGAAACGAAGGCGGCCGCTTCCGATGCGGCGATGCGGATTTTCCCGACCGAAGCGCAGGGCGTGTATCCGATGCTTTCAGGGTATATCGGGTGGAAATGAACGAAAAAATAAGCGTATAATAAAAAGATATATTCTGAAAATGTATAGAAAACCCGGCGGAGCGAAAAACTCTGCCGGGTTTTCTATGTGCGTTGCTAAAGGATAGGAAATGAATTCGGCGTTAAATGGCGTCAAATATCATGCCAAAGAACCGCAGCGCTTCTTCAATCGCTTTTCCTTTATCTGCAGGGCATTGCTTCACATTCTCTGCCTTTGCCTTATTGTAGCATTCCCGCCCAATGATTCCGCATTTCTGCTTAACTTGCGCGATATTCTGCGTTGAAACCGTAAGACCTGTGTGTTTCTTGACGTGAGCTTTGATTTCGTCATAGGTTGCGGAAGCATGGCTTTCGGCAGGCGTTATACCAGCTTGCCCATATCCAGTTTAATGGCGATATTGTTCGGCATCGGAAAGTTTAGACAACACCATCACCGTCTCAACGGATTCGTTAGAGTCCCAATCCAAACCGGTCAGTGTTTGGCCCTCGTAGAAAACAGGAAAGCGGAATTCGATATGTTTGAGAATCCGTCCATTTTCTTGACGTTCCGGGAAAATTTCTATGCGCTCGATGAAACTGTTCATGAAGGTCTTCTTTTCGATATCTGAAAATTTGCCGTAGAGTTTATCGAAATAGAGAAGAAATTGATATATGTTATCAGCAGAAACTTTGTTTTGCTGGATGTTTTCAAGCCGAATTTGTGTGTCGGCGATTTCGGATTCGACGGAGGCAATCTGATCGTAAATCTTGTTTTGACGGGTTTGCAGGTCTTGAAGTTTCCGATCGTAATGCGGATCGTCAAAGGTGAGCGCATCCATCTGTTCGCTAATCCTATCTTTGGTTCCGATATATTGTCGGAGCTGTTTGCGAAGCTGCTCGATTTCCTGATCTAAATCGGCTGTATCTAAACGGCTTCCGATTTTTTCACGTAATCCCTGTTCAAAAGTGGGGGTGTTGACTAACTGACGAATAATTTCTTCAACGGCAGCATCAATTACGTCTTCGCCCCATTGATGGTGATAGTCACAGCGTTTGCCATCCACATGCAGACGGTGCTTGCAGGCATAATAAAAATAATCTTTATAATATGTTCCGTCCTTTTTCTTCTTACGGTTGACATTTCCGTACATGCCACTGCCGCAGATTGGACATTTCAATAAACCGGATAATATATGCTCGTGTTCAAGACTATGTGTTTTAGGCTGGCGGATGCTTGTGTTTTCGCGCTGCTTCTGAGCAGCCAGCCAATCTTCTTCAGAAATAATGGCTTCGTGAATACCATCGTGAAGCATGTAATCGTTTGTTTTAACAGTACGATATTGATTGCGCGTTCCAGGAATTTTTTCGCTGCACCTGCGACCGTAAGCCAGTTTTCCGCAATAAATGGGGTTGTCAATAACGCCAATCAGAAAAGGCGAAGTAAAGGCTTCCTGTTTGCCGTTGTAGCGACAGGTTTTGAAGTAACCATGTGCATTGAGCCAGTCGGCGATTTTTTTAGACCCCATTGTGGTGTGAATATACTTATCGAAGATGATGCGCACGACTTCGGCTTCTTCTTCATTGATGAACAGTTGACCTTCTTCGAGCTTATAGCCATACGGAGCAAAGCCGCCATTCCATTTTCCTTCACGGGCCTTCTGCCTGCGGCCCTCCATCGTCTGGACAAGGATATTCTCGCGCTCAATCTCGGCGACGGCGGAGAGAACGGAAATCATCAGCTTGCCGCTGTCCTTGGAGGAGTCGATGCCGTCCTCCACGCAGATGAGGTTGACACCATAATCCTGCATACGCTGCAGGGAGGTCAGCACGTCGGCAGCGTTGCGGCCGAAGCGGGAGAGCTTGAACACCAGCACGAAGGAGACGCCGTCCTTGCCGGATTCGATGTCCCGCAGCATGCGCAGGAACTCCGGGCGGCCCTCGATGTTTTTGCCGGACTTGCCCTCGTCGCAGTATTCCCCGGCGACGAGCATGTTCTGGAACTCCGCGTACTTGCGCAGCTTGTCCTTCTGCGCGTCCAGGCTGTAGCCGTCCACCTGCATGGAGGTGGAGACGCGGGTATAGATGTAGCATTTCATTCGCTTCATGGCTTTTCCTCCTGCGGTCCAGCCTTTGCCGCGTCGGCGTGTTCCTCAAGCTCAAGGAGGAACCTGTCGTAATCGGACAGGAACTCGCGGTCCTGAATGATGCGGTACTTTTCAAACTCGGTTTCTGCATGCAGCCGGGCGATTTCCGTGGACACCCTGCCCGCATCCCTGAGAAGACCGTATTCAAACATTTCAATGAAGCGGTTCAGGCGGGTTTCCCAGTCCTGCATGGTCAGCGGGATGTGGCGCTGGGCCATGTTCTCGGCGAAGTCCAGATAGGAGGTGACCATGCGGTTCAGCTGCCCAAGCTCGTCCTCGGTGAGGTAGTTCTTGGCGATGGACACGTCGGACTTTTTGATCTTGCCGTCCGGCGCGTCCTGCCAGGTGGTCAGACCCATGTGATCCTTCGTGTGGTCGGCGCGCTCCATGATGAGCTCGGCGGCGGTGTGCCCGTGCACGGCGAAGTGCATCTTGTTCTGCACCGTGGCATAGAAGCGTTTGGTGGCGGAAGAGGTGCGGTCATAGTCGATGGCGGTGGCGTACAGGTCGGTGATCTTCTGATAGAACTTGCGCTCGCTGGCGCGGATCTCCCGGATGCGCTCCAGCTGTTCCTCAAAGTATTTGTCGGTCAGATAGGTGCCCCGCTTGAGCCGTTCGTCGTCCATGACCCAGCCGCGAATGGTGTACTGCGTTGCGATCTGATTGACCCATTTGCGGAACTGAACGGCGCGCTCGGAATTGACCTTGAAGCCGACCGCGATGATCATTTGCAGGGCATAGTGCTGGACAGTGTACGGCTTGCCGTCTGTGGCAGTTATCCGAAATTTTCGGATAACTGAATCCTCTGACAGCTCGGAATCATCGAAGATTTTCTTGATGTGATAATTGATCGTTTTGACACTCACATCATACAGCTGCGCCATCGTCTTTTGCGTTAGCCAGATGTTTTCGTCCTCGTAGCGTATTTCGATGCTGCCCTGCGGGTCGCCCGTGGAGGCGACATAGGTCAACACCTCTGCCGCGCTGGAACGGATGGGCGCGGGCGTCTGCTTTTCTCTGGACATGGGAATTCCTCCTCGTGCGGTTTATGGAAGCCTTCCCCGGCCCGATTGGATACGAGCCGGTGAAGGAAGGTGGTTCAGGCGCAGATGATTTCGATCATCACGTTGTGCTCCACTTCGGCGCGCGCCAGATTCATGAGCCCGACCCACTTTATGGGATCTTCAGCCTTCAGGGCTTCGGTGATGCCCCAGCTTTGGGCATATCCCTTCATGAGAACATCGAAACGCTCGCTGACCTGCTCATCGACAGTGTGCAGATAGGCATTCAGTGTTCCCGTGAGCAGAAGCCTTTGGAAATGACCCGGATGGTTCGATTCCAGGTGCCGGAGGTGCAGCCGGCCCCATTTGCCGATGGGCTGCTGCTCCGGAAGCTCCAGATCCGGAAAGTAATAATCGCCGTGAAGGGTGTAGCTCAGGCCGTTGTGCTCGTCGGTGATATGTTGGGGCAGCGTGCGGCTCTCAGGAGCAGGATGATTCTGAAGCATGGTGCACCTCCTGTCAATCGTGCAGTAACTGTTCGTGTATTTTGTCCCAACTACATTTTATTACGCAGCCATATCATTTGTCAATGGTTCTTCTGAATTTGTTTGAGATGATGGATTGGATAAACTGTCCCAACTCGTTTTGCTGTCAGCGGGAAGAACGGGAAACTCCACCTTCCCGCTGTACTTTTCGATCATTTCGGCAAGAAAGCCGACGCACCGCTCAAAGGCGGCGTTCTGTTTAGGCGTTCTTTTGAGCAAAGCCATGATTCCTCCAATAAAGGGTTGATCGGTGGTGGGTGCATCATAGAGGTTCAGTGTTCCTTTCTTGTTCCTGCAGATATGCGAATCCACTGCGTACATACATACATGTGTACAATCCCTTTGTATGCGTGTACGTATGTACACAGAGAATCGCGGAAATTCTCACTTACAGGGAATTTCAGATGAACGGGTTATCGTCCGAACAATCGCGCTGCCATCCATCTGCCGTTCTGAGCGGGAGCCTTAGGCGGTTTCTCTGAGCATGTCGCTGTTCTTCTGACGCTCGGTGACCAGCAGGGCATAGATCTCTCTCAACTTGCGGACGAGCTTTTTGATAACCGGGAGAGCTTTGTTTGCGCGGTAGCTCCTGGCGGTTTCCAGCATCCCGGTGTCGGGCAGAAGCTCGTCTGCGGAACCCAGGCTTTGTACGAATGCTTTGACCTCTTTGTCGCTCTTCGCAAGTGCATCTATCTTCCTTTTTGCGGCTTCGACTTCATGCTCAGCCTCCTCCCGATTCGCTTGCGCCAGATGCACGGCTTGCTCCGCGCTTTGCTGCTGCGCCATGATGGCGTCGAGGGCTTCCTGCTCCTTCATGACCTTGAACTGCACGGTGGTCAGGTGCTCCTCGGTGCTGCCGCGTTCGCCGCGCTCCACGTCGGTGTAGCCCGCAGCGAACATGGCGTCGTGGTACTGATCCTGCAAAATGCTGTAGGATTTCTTCAGGACAATCTTGCCTGTTTTCGTGCGCAAGGGCTCTCCGAATTCATCCAGTACAGGCCGGGACTGCCACTTTTTGCTGTGGCTGATCTGCATGACGGTCTCCTTGACGGTGCCAACCAGCGCCGAGTCCTTGCAGCGCTTCGACCACAGAATCTGTTTTTCGACGACGGGCACATAGACCACATGAAGATGATAGTGCCATACGTCGTAGCCAAGGGCTTTGCTCATGCCCTGGTTGCGTTCGTCAGCGTGTATGACGGCGGAGAGGATGTATTGCTCGCCGCCGACAATATCGACGGCAGCCCGGTATGCCTCGGCGTAGAACGCCTTGGCGTATTCGTAGCCGCCGTGATTGTGGAAATACGCGGAGTTGACATCGAAAACCAGCTCGCCATAATGGACGGCGTCCTGCTTGAGACCCCGGGTAGAGATGGTGCCGTCCTGCTCCATCTGCCGGAACATCTCCTGATAGCTGCCGGAAGGCTTCTTGAAGTGGATGTTCAGATGACTGCGTTCGGGGACGATATCCTCGTTCCGGTAGCAGGCTTTCTGTCGCTCGTTGTGAGCTTCGGCGTCTGCAATGTTGCTCTCCGTTCGGGGCTGGTTGCGCACAGTGGTGCGATCCACGCCATCGTTTCTTGCCATGGAAGCACCTCCTTTCTTTCGTGGGTGTGATGATGGTTCGTTTGGGGCGCGGGGTGACGGGGGCACGGCACTTTCTGCGAAAGTGTAATTACCCACTATGACACTTTCTGTCTTCCTGCGGAATCCAGCAAAGTGCCGTGGGCCAGAGCGCTCCGCCTCTGGACTCCGGGCAGGGACGCTGCCCTTTGCACACCCGGCAGGCGCTGCCGCCCTGCACCCGGCTCAAAGACAGGAAGCCATGCTTTTGACGGCATGGCTTCCTGCTTTGCGGGGTTGGTGCACGGTGGTGCGTTCTGGTAATATAGGTATCGCACGATATGAGGCTGGATACGGGATTGCGGTGCGCATGAGCACCAAAGAGCATCAGCAGCCGAAGCTGTCCAGAGCATCGTCGAGATCATCGTCGTCAGGCTCGTCATCGTGAGCGGAGGGAGATGCGGGATGATCTACGGGAACGGCGGTTTTCAGCGCCTGCAGCAAATCTCCAAGCTGAACGGGCGCAGTCGCCAGCTCCTCCCGGACAATGGAGCGAATCGTCTCCCGCAGGTCTTCGTCCGTAGGCGATTTGCCGTAATAGGCGTTGACGGCAGGAACAATCAGTGCGCTGTAGGACAGACCGCGCTCTGCGTGAAGCTGACGCAGCAGCGAGGAGGCCTGTGCGCTGGCAGGATGGTCTAAATCGAGCCGAAGGGTGGTGCGGAACATCTGGCTCATCCGGCAGCTCCCTCGCGCCTGAGGCGCCGCTCCGCAAGGTATTCATAACCCTCGGCGTTGGCGTGTATGTTGTCGATGATGGTCACGCGGTCACGGTCAAACTCGCCGAAGTGGCGCAGCAGGCATCCGCCGCCGCCAACGATCCACAGCCGCATGGTCTGTGGATCGTATTCGTGCTCGCGCAGCCTGCGCATGATCTCTGCCGCATAACCCGCAGCAACCTCGCGGATGGTGTCCACATAGTCGCGCCCGATGTCTGCGTCGCCGTTTCGGAGCACCTCGTCAATGATGGCGTCCGGCACAGTGCGCCCAAAGCGTTGCGTCAGGGCCTCGCGTGTCCGGAGCATACACTGATAGGTGCCGTACTTCTCCGTGAAGCACTGGTCCATGACGGCGCGCCTGTCCTGAATGGTCATGATATTCGTGGTGCCGTTGCCGATGTCGCAGAGCATGTTCACGCCCCTGAACTGCCTGAGCATGGGCACGATGGCGGAGAATCCCTGCGCATACACGTCCGCACCCACGATATCGACGTGGTATTCGATGCCGCGCCAGATAAAATCCACATGGTCGTTCTGGAGCAGATAGGCACGAAAGCTCTCACGCTGGGACTCCACCCAGGTCAGGGGCAGACCGGCGGCGATGTAGACGCGGGCTTTGGTCATCCTGTTCTTCCACAGCTCCTGCCCGATGCCGGCGAGGGTCAGGACATAGTGATCCGGGTTGCTGACCTTGTCCAGGGTGAACTCCCGGTGTCCGCTGCCGATGACGTGGTATTTGCCGTCGTAAATGAGCAAGTCCTGCGCGTAGGCAGGCTCGTGGTCGAAGGTCAGCACGCTGGCGGGGAAGATGCCGCTGGCGGTTTTCAGGTTGCCGTAGCCGTGGTCGATGCCAATGATTTGCATGTTCTTAAGATGTTTCATAAAGTACCTCTCTTTCGATTGTTCGCAGATAAAAGAAAAGACAGGCCATGAAGCCTGTCCGGGGAAAGGGGACGCTCCGCTTGGAAGCGGGGATAAGAAAGGGAATGTGGGAATCACATCAAATCACCACCTTTCAGGTTTTGGGCAAAGAAAAAGCGCTGACGGGGATTCCGCCAACGCTGGTTTGTTTTTTTTCTGGTCAACAGGATGTATTGCCTGTGGATGGCTTTCTCCGATGCTGGGCTGCATCATGTGCTCTCGTCCTTTTTTGACAGTTTATATGATAGCAGGTATTGACTTGGGCATCATGCGACATTGTGCGCCAACTTTCAGGGGTCGATTCGCGTAGGCAGGGTACCAATGACTTTATGCGGGGCATGACGAGCATTCCGTGCAAGACAGACTGTTCGGCATCCAGCGAAAAACCAGTTGAGTGGAAAAAACTCATAGACAAAGGATAGACCAGAACCATCCTCTTTGACCCTACCATTATAGCACAGTATTTTGTACCAAACTGTCCGGAATTGTCCCAAGTTGTCCTAAACTGTCTCAAGTTTGCTTATGCGTATCCTTCGCCAATGCAGGAACCAATAAAGCAGTTGTTTAGCATATTTTGTTTGCGTGCGATAAGGCAGTGTAAGCCGTGCAGTGGAACGTGAGAATATCGCGCTGCCTGTGGGACATCGCAGCTGCTGACAGCATTGAAAAACTGAGCGTATCCAATCCACACTTGTTGCTGCTCCATCGTTGTGGTAGAATAGAATAAACATCCAGTATGGACGGATTATGCAATCTTCTGGCGCAGGCAGCCGGTTGGAACCGGGCAGCATTTTGTGGAGGGGACGAGGATGAGCGGCATCATTCCCAAGTGGCAAATGACCGAAGAGGACATCAAGCTCAACTTCATCACGCCGGCGCTTTCCCCAAAGTGGAACGGGCGGATGACGATGGAGACGCAGATTACCGACGGAAAGATCAATCTGCGGGGCAATCTGGTGTCGCGTGCGCAGCCGAAGCGGGCGGACTATGTGCTGTACATCAACGCGAACAACCCGATTGCGATTGTCGAAGCTAAGGACAATCAGCACGCCGTGGCGGACGGACTGCAGCAAGCCATGACGTATGCGCAGATGCTCGACGTTCCCTTCGCGTACAGCTCGAACGGCGACGCTTTCCGGGAGCACGACTTCCTGATGGGTACCGAGCGCGACATCGCCATGGAGGATTTCCCGACGCCGGACGAGCTGTACGCGCGCTTTCAGAAGGGCGCAAACGGCGGCGCGGGCCTGACGCAGGCAGAGGAGGCCATCATCGGGCAGCCGTACTATTCGAGCCAGAGCACCTATCCGCCCCGCTACTATCAGCGCGTCGCCGTGAACCGCACGCTGGACGCCATCGCCCGCGGGCAGAACAGGATTCTGCTTGTCATGGCGACGGGCACGGGCAAGACCTACACCGCGTTCCAGATCGTCTACCGCCTGCTGCGCAGCGGCATGAAAAAGAAAATCCTGTATCTGGCTGACCGAAACATACTGGTCGATCAGTCCATCCAGCAGGACTTTGCACCGCTGGAAAAGACCATCCACAAGATCAATGTGGCCAAGGACGATCCCAGCAGCATCACGTCGTATGAGGTGTACTTCTCCCTGTATCAGCAGCTCGTCGGGGACGACGAGGAGGAGCATTACTCCGCGCTGTTTCAGCCGGACTTCTTCGACCTCGTGATCGTCGATGAGTGCCATCGCGGCTCCGCCAAGGAGGAGAGCCGCTGGCGCAGAATTCTGGAATATTTCTCTTCCGCGACACAGATTGGCATGACCGCCACACCCAAGGAGACGCGCTACATCTCCAACATCTCGTACTTCGGCGACCCGGTGTACACCTACAGTCTCAAGGAGGGCATCGAGGACGGCTTCCTCGCGCCCTTCAAGGTCATCAATATCACGACGGATATCAGCGACGGCTGGCGACCGTACAAGGGGCAGCGCGACATCTACGGCGACGAAATCGAGGACAGAATCTACAACAACAGCGACTACGATTACAACATCGTCATCGAGGATCGCATCCGGCAGGTGGCCAGAGAGATCACGGCCTACCTCAAGAGCACGGACCGCATGGCGAAGACCATCGTGTTCTGCGCGACGGAGGACGCAGCGCTGCGGATGCGCAACGCGCTGGCGGAGCTGAATGCGGACATGATGCAGCAGAACCCGGATTACGTCGTGCGGATTACCGGCGGGGACATCGAGGGCAAGAAGAAGCTCAAGTATTTCATCTCCGTTGGGGCGAAGTACCCGGTGATCGCCACGACCTCCAAGCTGCTCTCCACGGGCGCGGACTGCAAGATGACCAAGCTGATCGTGCTGGATGAAATGATTAGCTCCATGACGGAGTTCAAGCAGATCGTTGGCCGGGGCACGCGCCTGCGCGAGAAGGAGGGCAAGACGCACTTCGTCGTGATGGACTTCCGAGCGGTCACGCGCCTGTTTGCCGACCCGGACTGGGACGGCCCCATCGAGATCGACGAGGGCTTTACGCCGGGCGGCAGCCGTGTGCCGCGCGGAGGCAGCCCGGAGGGCGGCGAGGATGACCTGCCGATTGATCCTGATCCGCCGCGCCAGATGCCCGTGGTGGACGCGGAGGGCTGCACGGTGCGCATCATCAACAAGACGGTCTCCGTCTATGACACCAACGGCAAGCTGCTGCGGCAGGAAAGCATTGTGGACTATACGAAGTCCAACATCCTGGGCACCTATGCCTCGCTGGACAACTTCATCCGCCAGTGGACGGCGGAGGAGAAGAAGGAGAGCATCTGCGAGCTGCTGCGGGAACGGGGCATCGATCTGGAGCTGATGAAGGCGGAGCAGGGGATGGGCGACGTGGATGATTTCGATTTCATCTGCCATGTCGCCTTCGACAAAAAACCGCTGACTCGCAGGGAGCGCGCCAACAATGTGAAGAAGCGGGACTTTCTGAGCCGATACAGCGGCGCGGCTCGCGAGGTGCTGGAGGCGCTGCTGGACCGGTACATGAACACTGGTATTTACGAAATCGAAAAGACCGATATCCTGAAGCTCGACCCGTTTGCGAAGATGGGAAAGCCCCGTTTCCCTTAATTAAAGATATTATTGGGTAAAAAAGAAAGGTCAGTCGATTTTGCCGATGAAGCGGTAGTAGATTTCT
>UQNN01000012.1 GCA_900542445.1 uncultured Eubacteriales bacterium
CGTTGTCACCAAGATCCTTGAGTGATACCCGGTCGAACACGATCATACAGAGAGGGCTCCCGAAAGGGAGTCCTCTTTTTGCTCCATAGGGAATTGAACAAAGGCTGCGCGCGCGTATCGGTCTTTGAAGCTTGACAGACTGCGACGGAAAAGCAGGCGGGCTCAGTTTGTTTTTTGGGCGTTGCCCCTCGGCTTTGCGGGGTGTATAATAATCTCAGTTTAAATCGACAGGAGGTTATTTCCATGAAAGACCCGAATTGCGGCTACTGCGCGCGCGGCGAATTGCTGGATGCGTTCGGCATTGTCATCTGTGAACTGAACGTCAGCACGCTGATTCTCTTCAAAGAGCAGAGCCATCCCGGCCGCTGCGTTGTCGCGTATAAAGACCACGTGAGCGAGATTGTCGATCTGACCGACGAAGAGCGCAATGCGTTCATGGCCGATGTGAATCGCGCGGCAAAGGCGATTCATGCGGCTTTCCACCCGGATAAGCTGAACTACGGCGCGTATGGCGACACGGGCTGCCACCTGCATGTGCATCTCGTGCCGAAATACAGGGACGGCTTCGAGTGGGGCGGCGTGTTCGCGATGAATCCCGGCCAGACGAAGCTGACCGATGCGCAGTATGCCGAGATGATCGAAAAGATCAAGGCCAATCTGTAAGCGTCGGCAGCAAGGTCCTCCTTTTGGGAGGGCTTTTTTGCGCAAGGAAAACGGCATAAAGGCTGCCCGCGCGTAAAAGTTTTGAAGGTTTGCAGACTGCGGCGGAAATGCAGGCAGGCTCAGCTCCTTTTTGGATTGAAGAGAATAAACAACATGAAATACCGAAGTTCTTCTTTGACCGGCGACGGCATCACCATGGCGGTGGCGGCTGGCGCGGCGACCCTGCGCAAGACCATCGAGGATTATGACGCCTATGTCATGGGCACGGCGGACAGCCTGGAGGTGGAGAAGCTCTCCGTGCGCGGCACGGTCGGCGAGGTTGAGCAGGACGAGAGCGGCAAGTATAAGCCGGAAACCTACAAGCTCGACCCAATCCGCGTGCGCTTCATGGCGCCGTCTACCCACCACACCATGGGCGGCGTGATGGTCGATGCGCAGCGCCACGTGCTGGATAACGACGGCAACGCCATCGCGGGTCTATACGCGGCGGGCGAAATCACCGGCGGCATCCATGCGGGCAACCGTCTGGGCGGCAACGCTGTGACCGAAATCATCGTCTCCGGCCGTACCGCGGCGCAGGCGATCGAGGCGGACAACCAGTAAGGTGTTTCACACAATTCCATTTGAAAGGGTTCACGCTTTCGCGGCGCGAACCCTTTTTGTGCGTTTTAAGCATTGCCAGAATCTTCCGTATAGACTATAATACAACTTATAAAACGGGAAAGAGGGTAAACACGCATGAAGATGAAAAAATGGGCTGCGCTTGCGGCGCTGCTTCTGGCGGTCGGCGCAGCGACCGGCGCGACGGCGGAAGTCGCGGTCAACGATCATGTTTTCTTTGGCCATTATGAACAGGATAACGATTTGACCAATGGCGCGGAGGCGATCGAGTGGCGCGTGCTCAAGGTGGAGAACGGCGAAGCCCTGCTGATCAGCCAGTATGCGCTGGACAGCCAGCCGTATAACGAAAAATACGCCGTTGCGCTGTGGAGCGAATGCACGCTGCGCACGTGGCTCAATACGGCTTTTTACGACGCGGCCTTCAACGACACGGAAAAGCAGGGCATCGTGACCAAGGAGCTGGAAAACTGGAAGGACGTGAACACTCAGGACACGGTTTCCCTGCTGGATAACGACGAGGCTAAAACCCTGTTTGAAAATCATGCGGACCGCATGACCGTGCCGACGGCCTACGCCATCGCGCAGGGCGCGTGGCAGAGCCAGAAGTATGGCCCCGGCAACGCGCAGTGGTGGCTGCGCTCCCACAGTTGGGAGGAAAAGCACCGCGGCGCTTATGTCGCGGGCAGCGGCGGCGTAATGACCTGCGGCGGCAACAGCATGGGCCGCGTGGATAACGCGCGGCTGAGCGTCCGCCCGGCGATTTATGTCGCGACCGACGCGCTGGAAGCGCTTGCGACGAAATAAACGGTTGCAAACGTCAAAACGGAGATGCATTCGGCGGGGTGCGTCTCCGTTTTTCTTGCCAAAAAGCGCCAAATGGAATATAATCAGAGCATGAAAATGCGCCCGTATGGCTTTTAGCGTTTTCAAAGAAAATAAAAAAGAGACCAAATCCAACATAGAAAACGAGAGGGGTCAATCATGGGAAAGCTGTCCTATGCGCTCAAGCGCGCCCGTAAGATGGATTACCGCGCAATGTTTAAAACTGCCGATATGCTGCACAAAAAGACGGGCAAAAGCCGCGTCTGGCTGATGGCCGATATGGCCAAGTGCGCCGCCAAATACAACGCGGGATATGTCGATTATAAGATCACGGAGATGTACCGCCTGAACGACGCGCAGCGCGCGACGCAGATTACGCGCGGCATCTCCAACAGCATCGTTGCGCGGATGAACGACAAAAAGTTCTGGCATTTCTTTGATAATAAAACCGAGTTCAACCAACTCTTTCATGAGCAGGTGAAGCGCGAGTGGCTCAACTTTGCCAATGCGACGGAATCACAGTTCGCCGAGTTTGTGCAGGGGCGCGGCGACATCATCTGCAAGCCGATCGACGGTTCGAGCGGGCAGGGCATCTGCAAGTGTACGCCGGAGGATTACAAGGATGTGCAGGCGCTCTATGAGCGGCTGAAAGCGGCGGGCATCGGCATTGTGGAGGACAAGGTCATCCAGCACGAGGCGATTGCGGCCCTTTGTCCGACTTCGGTCAACACGATCCGCGTGGCGACGCTGCTGGGCGACAAAAAAGAGGGCATTGTCTACGCCTATATCCGCATCGGCAACGGCAAGGTGATGGATAACGTTGATTGCGGCGGCATGGCCGCACCGATCAACCTGGATACGGGCGTCATCAGCGGCGTGGGCGCGAACAAGGCGGGCGAAACCTATGAGTTCCACCCGATGACGGGCAAGCGCATCCCCGGCACGCAGATTCCCTATTGGGAAGAGGTCAAGGCGATGTGTCTGAAGGCGATGCACGTCGTGCCGCAAGTGCGCTTCGTTGCGTGGGATGTGGCGATTACGCCGGACGGGCCGGTGTTCATCGAGGGCAATTCCTTCCCCAGCCACGCGATTCCGCAGTTTGCCGCGCACTTTCCGGATGGTATTGGCATTCTGCCGCGGTTTAAGGAGTTCATCGACCTATGATTTGCACGCTTTGCCCCAGAAACTGTAAGGCGGAACGCGCGGAAGAAACGGGCGCGGGCGTCTGCCGCATGGGCACGATGCCCAGAATCGCGCGAGCGGCGCTGCACATGTGGGAAGAGCCCTGCATCAGCGGCACGCGCGGCAGCGGCGCGGTGTTTTTTTCTGGCTGCGGGCTGAGGTGTGTGTTTTGCCAGAATGAGCGCATCAGCCAGAAAGGCGAGGGAAAACAGGTCACACCGAAGCGGCTTTCGGAAATCTTCCGCGAGTTGGAAGAGCAGGGCGCGCACAACATCAACCTTGTGACGGCGGCGCATTTTGTGCCGGCCGTGCTTGACGCGCTGGCGCTGTACAGACCGAATCTGCCCATCGTCTACAACAGCAGCGGCTATGAAAGCGTGGAGACGCTGCGCATGCTGGATGGCGCGGTGGATATCTATCTGCCGGATTACAAATACATCGATCCGAACATGGCGGCGATGCTCTCCGGCGCGCGGGATTATCCGGATGTGGCGCACGCGGCCATTGCCGAGATGGTGCGGCAGACGGGCGTGCCCGTCTATGACGAAAACGGCATGATGACGCGCGGCACGCTGATCCGTCATCTCGTCCTGCCGGGGCTGACGGGCGATAGCATCCGCATTCTGGAACGAATTTGCGACGATTTCCCCGGCATTCCCGTTTCGCTGATGGGGCAGTACACGCCGTGCGGCAGGGCGCTGACCATACCCGGCATGGACAGAAAGATCAGGAAAAAAGAATATGCCCGCGTGCTGGCTTATATGGAGGCCGTTGGGCTGGACGGCTATCGGCAGGAGCTTGGCTCGGCGGATGGCGCGTTCATCCCGGCGTTTGACGGCACCGGGGTTTGAAGTACGAAAGGAATGAGCGAGATGCAGGCCTGTTTTCTCCCGGCAGATATTCTTTTGCCCGATGCGGCGGCAGATGTTGAAAAATGGTCGGTCGTCGCCTGCGACCAGTTCACCAGCCAGATGGAGTATTGGCAGAAGGCGGCGCAGATCGTCGGCGACGCGCCAAGCACGCTGAACATCGTCTACCCGGAAGTCTATCTCGCCGAGGGCGACGCGCGAATCGAGCGCATTCGGCGGGCGATGGCGGATTACATGCAGCGCGGCGTGCTGCAAACGCGCGTAAAAAACGGCTTTGTGTTTGTGCGCCGCGTGACAGAGAGCGGCGAACGTCTTGGGCTGGTTGGTAAGCTGGATTTGGAGCAGTATGATTTTACGCCCGGTACATCCGCGCCCGTCCGCGCGACGGAGGGAACGATTCTCTCGCGCATTCCGCCGCGCGTGCGCATCCGTCAGGGCGCGCCGATTGAAAGCCCACATGTGATGATGCTCGTCGATGACGCGGCCATGCGCCTGATCGAGCCGTTGGCGCAGATGGATCTGCCCAAGCTCTATGACACACAGCTGATGCTCGGCGGCGGACACATCAGCGGCTTTGCGGTCGAGGGCGAACCGGCTGCGCGGACGGCGGAGCTGATTGCGCAGATGCAGCGGGAGAGCGGCGGCTTCTTCCTCGCGGTCGGCGACGGCAACCACTCGCTGGCGACGGCGAAAGCCTGCTGGGAGCAGATCAAGCCGACGCTTTCCGAAGCGGAGCGGGAGAACCATCCCGCGCGGTTTGCGCTCTGCGAGCTGGTCAATCTGCACAGCCCGGCGCTGGTCTTCCGACCGGTTCACCGCGTGGTTTTCGGCGCGGATATCGACGCGCTGCAAAGCGGCTTTGAACTGTATCTGCGCGCCCACGGCATGACGCTCACGGATGGCGGCGAAGTGACGCTCGTGCAGGGCGGCGAGCGGCGCGGCTTTGCCATCAGCGGGCGAGGAGACCGCCTGCCGGTGGACGTTTTGCAGAAATACCTCGATCAGGCGTGCGGCGAAAAGAGCGGCTGGTCGCTGGACTACGTGCATGGCGACGCAGACGCGGCGAGCCTTGCCCAAAACGGTGCGACGGCGGCGCTGCTCGGCGCGATGGATAAGCGCGCGCTCTTCCCGGCGATCGCCGCGGGCGGCGTGCTGCCCCGGAAGACGTTCTCCATGGGCGAGGCGACGGAAAAGCGGTATTATATGGAGTGCAGGGCGATTGAGAAAAACAATGAAAAAGAAATGGCCGCAAAAGAATGATCGAAATGTTTGAATCGGTTGGCTCGTAAAATCCCCGTAAAAGTTATGAATTCGACACTTTAAACAGAAGATGCGCCGCGGTTTTGTAAGGCTTGAAAATCCTTATGCGGCCTGCCTTTTCGTGAAGAAAATAACTTGAAGAGGGAGCAGGGGCGGACGTTGACAGCGCGCTGTTTTCCATGTAAAATAGGTACGTTTGCAAAAAAGCGGAGTGTGCCTGGCCGTCTGGGAGTGGCGGCCGTTCAAGGAGGAAAACAAAATGATCAGAAAGACCAAAATCGTGTGTACGCTTGGCCCGGCCAGCGACAGCGAAGAGATGATCTCCAAGCTGATGGACGCGGGCATGAACGTGTGCCGTCTGAATATGTCACACGGCTCTTACGAAGAGCAGGGCGCGCGCATTGACCGCATCAAGCGTCTGCGTGCGGAAAAGAATATCCCGGTCGCCATCATGCTGGATACCAAGGGCCCAGAAGTGCGCACCAAAACCCTCAAGGGCGACAAGGTGACGCTCCAGGCCGGGCAGGATTTCATCCTGACCAGCCGCGACATCGAGGGCGACGAAACGCAGGTGTCCATCACCTATCCGAAGATGGTCGATTTGGTGCATGCCGGCACGCGCGTTCTGATTGACGACGGCCTGATCGCGCTGGACGTTAAGCAGATCGTGAACGGCACGGACATCGTCTGCACGGTCATCAACGGCGGCGTGCTTGGCGGCCGCAAGGGCATTTCCGTGCCGGATGTGGATTTGCAGATGCCTTCCATCGGTGAAAAGGATCGCAGCGACATCATCTTCGGCATTGAAAAGGGCATTGACCTCATCGCTGCGTCCTTCGTCTGCCGTCCCAGCGACGTGCTGACCATCCGCAAGCTCTGCGCCGACAACGGCGGCAGCCATGTGCAGATTTTCTCCAAGATCGAAAACCGCATGGGTGTGAATAACTTTGACGAAATCCTCAAGGTTTCCGACGGCATCATGGTGGCGCGCGGCGACCTGGGCGTGGAAGTCGATATGGAAGAAGTTCCGGTGCTGCAAAAGCAGTTCATCCACAAGTGCAACGTGGCGGCCAAGCCGGTCATCACCGCGACGCAGATGCTCGATTCCATGATCCGCAACCCGCGCCCGACCCGCGCGGAAGCCAGCGACGTGGCCAACGCCATCATCGACGGTACGGACGCGATCATGCTCTCCGGCGAGACCGCCGCGGGCAAGTACCCGATCGAGGCCGTCGGCACGATGGTGCGCATTGCGACCTACATCGAAGCGCATCAGCTGCACGACAACACCCAGCTGCTCCAGCAGGAGGCGGTGCGCAACGCGACCGTCCGCACGGTGGCGAACGCGGTTTCCTATTCCTGCTGCCAGATGGCGCGCGATTTGAACGCCAACGCCATCATCACGCCGAGCAACTCCGGCACGACGGCGCGCATGGTCGCCCGTTTCCGCCCGGACTGCCCGATCATCGCGCCGACGCCGAGCGAACATGCGTATCATCAGCTGGGCCTGAGCTATGGCGTTATGCCGGCGCACATGGGCGTGAGCGGCGATACCGACGAACTCATCAATACGGCCGTTGAGGCGGCGCAGCAGACCGGCCTGATTAAGACCGGCGACGTGGTGATCATTTCCGCGGGCGTGCCGACGGGCGTTTCCGGCACGACCAACCTGATCAAGGCGCATATCGTCGGCAACGTGCTGCTGCGCGGCATCGGCGTGGGCAGCGGCTGCGCGAGCGGCAATGTCTGCACCGTCAACACGCTCAGCGATCTGGAGAGCGACTTCAAGGATGGCGATGTGATCGTCACCAAGATGACTTCGAGCGAGATGCTGCCCTATATGCGCCGCGCGAGCGCCGTCGTCGTGGAAAGCACCAATCCGGAGTGCCACGCGGCCGTGGCCTGCCAGGCGATGGGCATTCCGATGATGATGGACCGCACCTATCAGGCGGTGCATATGCTCAAAAGCGGCATGATGATTACCGTCGATGCGGACGAGGGATTCATCTACAACGGCATCAAGGCGTAACAGGACGAACCAGTCAAGCAGCAGAAAAGCGCGAGTTTTTCTGCTGCTTTTTCGACACACGGGAAACGGCGCAACCATCATCCGCGTGTGCGGAGATTTGAGGTTTTGCAGATTGCGGCGGAAGGGCGGGCGGCCTCAGGCCGCTTTTCGACACACGGGAAACGGCGCAACAATCATCCGCGTGTGCGGAGATTTGAGGTTTTGCAGATTGCGGCGGAAGGGCGGGCGGCCTCAGGCCGCTTTGGGTAAAGGAAGGACATGAATAAACTCGAAATTCACATCAGCAGACGGCTTCGCGACGCGGCGCTGTGCACCCTGTTTTTTATGCTGATTCTGCACGGCTACCGCTATGTGTCGCTGGGCTTTTCCCATGATTCGCTGGCGTTTGCGTGGCCGGATGATTTGACGTGGCAGCTTTCGCTCGGCCGGTTTATGCAGCCGGTCTATTGGGCGTTTCGCGGGAGCGTCGGCGCGCCGTTCCTCGTCGGGCTGCTGACCTGCGTGTATATGACGCTTTCGGTTTACGGCACGGCCAGCCTGCTGAAAGTGCGCTCACGGCTGACGCTGTTCCTGTTGGCGGGGCTGATGTGCGGCAGTCTGGCGCTCATCTGTGCGGATGCGACGTATGTCTATCTGACGGATATTTACGCGCTGGCGCTGCTGCTGAACGTATCGGCGGCGTGGCTCTGCCTGCGGGGGAGAAAGCGCCTGACCACGTATGTCTGCGCGGCGGTGCTGCTGATGGCTTCGGCGGGGCTGTATCAGGCGTATTTGCAGGTCTTCACCGCGCTGGTGATGGTTTGGGCCGCGATCCGGCTGCTGGAGGGCGACAGTCTGCGGGATACGTTGATGCGCCTGTATCCCCGGTGTGGCGGGAGCATTGCGGCGCTCGGCATGGGCATGGGCCTGTTCTTCGCGGTCTATCACATCGTGCTGGCGGCGACGGGCATTGCGCCGGAGGTGGGACAGAACGGCATGGCGAACCTCGGCGATTTTGAGGGCGTCTTTGTGCCGAAGCTGCTGCTGAACACGTGGCTCTATCCGATTGAACATCTGTTTTCCATGCAAGGCGCCAATCCGTTTTGGGCGCGTGCAGCGCTGATCTTTGCGCTGCTCTATGGCGTCGGCGCGACGGCCTATGTCATGCGCAGAAGCGGGCTTGACCGGGGGAGCCGAATGGCCGCGACGCTCATTTTGCTGCTGCTTCCGGCGGGCATGAACTGGATTTACCTGTTTTCCAAGGAATTTATCCATGATTTGATGATGTATGCCTACGTCGCCGCGCCGATTTACGCGGTGGTTGTCAGCGAAATTGCGTGGGATTTGGCGCTGGCGGACGTGCAGTTCGTTTCAACGCGAAAGCGCGCGCTGGCGTATGCCCTGCCGCTGGCCGTCTGCCTGCTGCTGCTGGATCGAACGATCTACGCCAATCGGCTGTATCTCAAAAAGGATCTGGAATACGACGCGACGCAGTCCGTGATGACGCGCGTGCTCGACCGCGTCGAGCAGTTGGACGGCTATGAGCCGGGTGAAACGCCCGTGTGTTTTATCGGCAACATCAGCCGTTCGCCCATCGCGATGACGCGGGCGGGGTTTGAGGATTACGTCTATTTCACAGGCGCGGACAAGCTGTTCGCTGTTACGGATGAGAACATGATCTGGATGTATCTGGGCGACGTGATGGCCTACCCGATGGCGCGCCTGAACACGGCCGATCTCAGCGAAGCGCAGAGGGAAGCGGCCGAAAACATGGACGGCTTCCCGAAAAAAGGCTCCGTCCGATGGGCGGACGGCGCGGTGCTGGTGAAGTTTTCGGAGATGGAAGAATAGCGGGACAGAAGGACAAATCAGGCGGCAAAATCGGGTTTTTATGCGGGAAGGCTTGCGCGGCAGGGGCAAAACGCGTATCATAGACGCTAGAAAAGCATACGCTTTTAAATTGACAGTATAGACAGGACGTTAGAAACGAAACGGGAGGTACGCCATGTTTTATTATTATGATCCGACGTATTGGCTGATTATCCTTGGGGCGATTGTGGCGCTGTATGCGCAGATCAAGGTCTCGACGACGTATTCCAAATGGTCGAAGGTGCCTTCCTCCACGCGGATGACGGGCGCGCAGATGGCGCGGCAGATTTTGGATGGCAACGGCTGCGAGAATGTGCGCATTGAGCGCATTTCCGGCAAGCTGACCGATCACTATGATCCGGAAAACGGCGTGCTCCGCCTGTCCAGCGAGGTCTACGGTTCGGATTCCGTCGCGGCGCTGGGCGTGGCCGCGCACGAAGCGGGACACGCCATTCAGGACGCGCAGGATTACGCGCCGCTGCGCATCCGCTCGACGATGGTGCCGATTGCCAACATCGGTTCGGGCGCGTCGATTCCGCTGTTCATGCTCGGCCTGATTTTTTCGTGGGAACCGCTGGTGAAGATCGGCATCTTTTGCTTTGCGCTGGCCGTTCTGTTTTACGTGGTGACGCTGCCGGTGGAATTTAACGCTTCCGGCCGCGCGGTTCAGGTGATGGAAAGCGGCTATCTGCCGGAAGACGAGGTGCGCGGCGTGAAGGCAGTGCTTTCCGCGGCTGCGCTGACGTATGTTGCCGCCGCGCTGCAATCGCTGTTGCAGCTGCTCAGACTGGTGCTCATTGCGGGCAACAACCGCCGCAGGGACTAAGCGTTCCGGCGGCGGAAGGCTTGATGAAAGGGGATTTCTGCCGCCATGTCGTATTCATCGCAGACCAAAGAGGAGCTTTGCCGCTTTGAGCCGGACAGCGTGTGCTGTCTGCTGGCGGAATTGAGCGGTATCGTCTGCGCCGCCGGTTCGGTCATCTACCGCGGCGGAGGCGAGAAGCGGCTCTCCATCGAAACGGAAAACAACGCCGTCGCCCGGCGCGCGTTCCGGCTGCTGCGCGAGGTTTTTGACGTGCAGCCCCAGCTGGTGACGCTCAAGCGCTCGCGGCTCGGCGGGCGGAGCGCCTACCGCATCGAGATCAGCGGAAGCGAGGCTTCCTTCGTGCTGGAAGGATGCGGCATCGAGATGGGCCAGCGGCGTGGCGTGCCCCGCGAAATCACGGTGCGCAAATGCTGCCGCATGTCGTTTTTGCGCGGCGTGTTTCTGGCCTGCGGATCGGTGACAGACCCGGAAAAGGAATATCATTTGGAATTTGTGCTGGAAGACGAGGCCTTTGCGGCGGCGCTGCAAAGGCTGATCGCGCGGTTTTCGCTCAGCGCGCATCTGACCAAGCGCCGCGCCATGACGCTGGTCTATCTCAAAGGACAGAACGAAATCACGGACATGCTCAGCATTTTCGGCGCGCAGAGCGCCCGGTTCGCGATGGAGGATGCTTATATCCGCAAAGAGTTGCGCAACAACGCCAACCGCGCCGTCAACTGCGACAGCGCCAACGTGCAGCGCGCGGTGGCGGCGGCTTCCAGGCAGGCGCAGGCGATTGAGCGGGTGCTGGCGGCCCATGGACGGGAGAGCCTGCCGCCGCTGCTTTGGGAAATGGCGGAACTGCGGCTGGCCCACCCGGAAATGTCGTTGGAGGAGCTGGGCAGGCTGTGCGATCCGCCGGTCGGTAAGAGCGGCGTGAACCACAGGCTGCGCAGGTTGGAAGCCATGGCGAAAGAGCTGGAAGAAGGCTGAGCGGGCGAAACGAACTGACAAGGGAGAACGGACATGAACAAGAGGAGCAAAACTGCGGTATGGCTGCCGATTGTGGCCACGCTACTGTTTTGTGTGCTGGCGATTCTCAGCGGAAGATTGCAAAAGCAGGAGGCCATCGGCAACGTCGTTTCCGAGCAGATGACCTTTCCGAACGGAACCGGCGTGAGCCTGAGCGCGGGCGGCGCTTACGGCCTGATGGAAAGCGAAGGGCCGGGGTTCAACCTTCCGGCGGGGAAATACCGCATTCACTGGGTGGCGGAAAACGACGGCGACGCGCTGCTGCATGTGCTCTGCGACAACGGAACGGCCATCGAACCGAGCACCTTTGTCCTGCCTGCGGGCGAAGGGGAAGGCGATATTGAGCTGACGCTGCCGGAAAGCTGCGAAAACGTGCAGCTGAAATTCGAATTTGCGGCGGGCGAATCGCTGAGCATTGAGGATATCCGCATCTATCTGCCCGCGTATGCCGACGATGAATTCACGCTGGTGTTCTTTGCGCTGGCGCTGAGCGTGCTCTGGGTGCTCTACGCAACCGGGCGCATGAAGCCGGACGACGCGTGCATCCTGCTGGCGATCGGTATAGCGGTGCTGATCGCTTCCGGCCCGGCGCTCAAGGAGACGCTGAATATCGGCCACGATACCGAGTGGCACCTGGCACGCATTAAAAATCTGGCCAGCGGCCTGCGGGAAGGGCAGTTCCCCGTGCGGCTGGGCGGCGAATCCTACAACGGATACGGCGCGCTGACCTCCATCTTCTATCCGGATTTCTTCCTCTATCCGTTTGCGCTGATGCGGCTGTGCGGCGCAAGCCTGATTTACGTGGGCAATGTGCTGAGCATCGCCATCAATCTGGCTTCGGCGCTGAGCATGTATGTTGCGGCCAAGCGGCTGTTCGGCCATCGCGGCGCGGCGGCCTGCGCTTCCATCGGCTACACGCTGGCGATGTATCGGCTTTCCGACGTGTTCACGCGTTACGCGGTCGGCGAGGCCATGGCGATGGCCATTCTGCCCATGTTCATCTGGGCGCTGTGGGAGGTCGTCTGCGGGGATCAACGCCGCTGGGCGGCGCTTTCGCTGACGGCGGCGGGCATTGCGCTCTGCCACGTGATCAGCACGATGCTCTGTGCGTTGCTGGCCGTGCTTTTCGGCCTGATCCACATTCGCGGCATCGTGAAGGAGAAGCGCATTCTGCCGATTTTAAAGGCGGCGGGGCTCTGCGCGTTGCTTGTCGCCTTCCAATATGTGCCTTTCCTGACCTATGCGGCGGAGGGCATCGGCGCGGCGGATCTGGCATGGCATTTGATTTACAACACCATCGAACCGGCGCAGTTATTGACGCTGGGGCGCGGCACAATCGTCAAGCCGAAGAACCTGCGCCTGCTCAGCTTTTCGGCGGGGCTGGATCTCTGGCTGATTATCGGGGCGGGATTGGCGCTGGTGGCGATCCTTCGCGGCCGTAGACGCGATGAAAACGAGCGAAAGGCGCTGACGTTCATTGCGGGCGGCGTGTTCTTCGCCGTTGCTTCGACGGATTTTTTCCCGTGGAGCTATGTGGCGCTGATTGACCATGGATTGATGGATTACATGCAGTTCACCTGGCGGCTGCTGATGCTGGCGGTGGTGCTGCTGGCGCTGGCGGCCGGATACGGCGTGGCGCGCTTCTTTGAGGAGAAGCCCGAACACGGCGTGCTGCTGACGCTGTGCCTCACGGCGGCGCTGGCTCTGCCGACACTGACAACCGAAACGCAGAGCGACTTGTATCTGCGCTACGGCGAGACGTATCCCCCGTATATGTATGGCACGGAATACACGATGGAAGGGACGAACTTCGGCTATACGCTCGACAAAAATCCGCATGTCGAACAGGGCGAAATCAGCCTGACGGCGTATGCCAAACAGGGCACGCAGATCGAAATGCAGGTGGAAGCGCAAACGGACGGCGTGATTTCCGTTCCGCTGTTTGGCTACGACGGATATCGCGCGCAGGCAGACGGACAGGAGCTGGAAACGGGGCTTGACGAAAACAAGCGGCTGACGGTTGTCGTTCCGGCGGGCACGAAGGGTGAAGTCAAACTCTGGTATGCGGGCAAGCGCTGGTGGCGGATATCGGATGCAGTATCGCTGCTGACGGCGCTGGCGCTGATCGCCGCGCGCATTCAACACAGACGGAAGGCCCAAAAGGCCTGAACCCGACACGAGCAGAGCGAAAGGAGAAAGTGAGCGATGGAGCTGACGATTAAAGTTGCGATTCAGAAGGAAATGATGACCCGGCAGGCGGCCGATATCGCGCACAGGATGAGCGAATTTGAGAGCCGCGTGCTGCTCAAGCGGCAGAATTTGACGGTCAACGCCAAATCGCTGATGGGCGTGCTTTCCGCCGATTTGCGCGACGGGCAGGCCGTGACCATTCTTGCCGAAGGGCCGGATGAGGCGCAGGCAGTGTGTACGCTCAGCAAATTGCTGGGGGCGTAAACAAGGCGGGCGGATTTCAGCGCGCCATCATATTCGACCGGAAACCCAAAAGAAGCACAAAAATAGAAATATTTTAATGAACACTCTTGACAAAATCTGTCGGGGGGGTGTTATCTTTTATACATGACATACCTGTAATACAAGTTAGACAAGTTTTGCCGGAGGATGAAGCATGGAGAGAACAGACAACCTGAAACTTCTCCCGGATGAAGTTTACGAAAATCTTTTGAACAAAATCGTCAATAAGGAATGGAAAATCGGAGACAGGATTCCTTCGGAAAACGCGCTGTGCAAGGAATATGGAGTCAGCCGCGTCAGCGTCCGCGCGGCGCTGCAAAAGCTTCAGGCGCAGAACATGGTCATCACGCGGCCCGGACGCGGCACGTTTGTGCTCAGCAACCGAACGGGCGAAAACGCCATCAGCATGACGGTCGGCAAGATGGATTTGAGCAAAAACGAATTCCGCTATGTGGTGGAACTGCGCAAAGCCATCGAGTTCACGGCGGTGGAACTGATGGTCAAATACGGCCATCCAGAGGATTTTGAGCGGCTGCACGACGCGCTTGAGCAGATGAGGGACTGCGGCGGCGACGTGGAAAAATACGTGAAAGCCGATTACGACTTCCATTGGGCGATTATTCTGGGCAGTCACAATCCGCTGTTTGCCAGCGTGATGAACGGGCTGAAGGACGTGCTCATGCGCTATTTTCAGGAGATGGCGGCGGTTTCAAACGGCAATTTCTCAAGAGCCATTCAAAACCACACGCAGATTTATGAGAGCCTGATCTCCCGCAACGCGGAACACGTGAAACGCGTGATTGACGGCACGTTTGAATACAATCTGGTTCGATTCCGCAATGCGTTCAAGGAAGAAGAGGGGGAGACGGAACAGCCATGAAAATCACGGATGTACAGATCTGCCGGGTGACGCTGCCCACAGACCGCTGGCTGCTTGTGTGCGTGGAGACGGACGAAGGGCACAGAGGCTGGGGCGAAGTGACGGGCAGCATGGACGATCACGGATTGGCCGCGCTGCTGGAAGGGCTGAAACCGACGCTTATCGGCCGGAATCCGCTGAACATCGCCGAATGCGAGCGGCCGTTTCATCAGTGGACGTATCCCGTGACGCGAACCATCCGGACATACAGCACGGCGCTTTCGGGACTCGATCAGGCGCTTTGGGATGTGACGGCCAGGCACTACGGCCTGCCGCTGTACCGGATGTACGGCGCGGGGGAGAAGAAGAGCATTCCGTTGTACGCCAACCTGAATAAGGCGATTCGCCAGAAGCGGCGGCCTGAGGACTTGGAGAAAAACGGCGTGCTGGCCGCGCAGGCTGGCTATGCGATGCTCAAGTGCACGCCGTTTGACGAAGTGAATCCCGCCAACGTGGATTCGGATTTGGACGCGGGCTTCCGGCGGCTGGAAGCGCTGGCCCGCCACGTGTCGATCGAGCGCATTGCGATAGATTGTCATCAGCGGTTTGAGCGCTATACCCTTTCGCGAATGCTCTCGCGCCTGCTGGATGACTTTGGCGTGCCGTATTGGGTGGAAGACCCTGTGGATGTGAAGGATTACGACGCCATGCGCACGGTGATTGCGCGCTACCCGCAGATCCGCTGGGCGGCGGGTGAGGACGCGCTGACCTACAACATGATGAACCAGATCATGCAGTCCCGTTGTTATGAGATGCTCATGCCGGATGTCAAATACATCGGCGGGCCGAGCGTGGTGAAAAACGTGATGGCCTACGGCGAGGGGCTGGGCTTCAAGGTGACGCTGCATAATCCGAACGGCCTGATTGCCACGGCGCACAGCGCGCACCTTTCAGCGCTCTCGCGGTTTGAAACCATGATGGAGTATCCCTTCATGGCCGTGCCGGAACGCGAACTGCTGTGCGAACCGATGGAACAGGTTCACGATGGCCGGTACTGGTTCAGCGAAGAACCGGGCATTGGCATCGAGCTCAAGCCGGAAGTATTTCGGACGTATGGCGAGCGCTTTGTGAACGGGCGCTGGGAACGCATGTGACGCGGGAGGGACGAGAACGTGAAGAACAGGAATCTCTGTGTGTCGCTGGGCATGCTGGCGTTCAGCGGCGTGCTGCTTGCGCAGACAATGACGATCAAGGTGGCGGACAGCCGAATGCTGCCGATGCTGTCGTTTGTGTTGTGTGCCTTTTCCGGCGCAGTGCTGCTGATTCAATCGCTGACGGGCCGCGCAAACGACGAGACGGGCGGATTGCTGTTTGCCCGAAAGGAATGGCTGGCGATCGTCGCACTGCTGGCCTGCTGGGCGCTGATGCCTGCGCTGGGCTTCTTTGCTTCCGTCTTCCTGATGCTGATGGCGATTTCGCTGATTATGGCGGAAGGATGGACGGCGCGGACGGTGGGCAGGCAGGCGGCGCTGAATCTGGCGTTTACCGCATGTCTGTACGTGGTATTTGTGGTTTTGCTTCAAATGGTCACGCCTTCGGGGTTGATCATTTAAAAAAAGAAAGAGAACAAAGAGGAGGAACGAACATGAAGAAACTGATTGCTGTGGCGCTTGCGCTGGTCTGCGCGCTGGCCGTGACGATTCCCGCAGTGGCGGAAATCGCGTACCCGACGAAGAACATCGAGTTCATCATTCCCTACGCCGCGGGCGGCGGAACGGATGCGCTGATGCGCGTGCTGATGGCGGCTATGGAAGAGGAATGGGGCAAATCGATCATCATCTCCAACAAAGGCGGCAATCTGGGCCAGGTTGGCCTGACGGAACTGGCGGGCAAGCCGAACGACGGCTACACGCTGGGCGCGCTGTCCAACCTTGACCACATTCTGGTGCTGCTGACGGGCGAAAACGTGTCGTATACGTATGATTCGTTTGAGTACATCGGCGCGATTAACACGACCGCCAACGTGCTGATTGCCAGCGCGGCGAGCGGCTTTGAGACGCTGGATGATATGATGGACTATGCGAAGAAGAACCCCGGCGGCCTGACGGTTTCCGTGTCGGGCAAGACCCACATCGCGGAAGCCGCGCTGCTGGAGCGCGCCGCGGGCATCAAGGTGACGACCATCATGCAGAGCAGCGGCGGCGACAGCCTGAACGCGGTGCTGGGCGGTCACGTGGACGTTGCGATTCTGGATAAGAAATTCGTGGCGCAGGTTGACGGGCAGGGCTGCCATACGCTGGGCATTTTCTGCGGCGAACGCATGGACGTTGTGCCGGATGTGCCGACTTTCAAGGAGCAGGGTTACGACGTGGCGACGGAAACCTATCGCGTGATCGTCGCGCCTGCCGGAACGCCGAAGGAAATCTGCGACGCGATTGCCGAGACGATGAAGAAAGTGACTCAGACGCCTGAATTCCAGGAGAAGATGGCAAACATGGGCGAAATCTACCGCTTCCTGGGCCCGGACGAGGTGAAAGCGCGTCTGGACGGCGACTATCAGGCGATGGTCGAAATGCTGGAAGAGAACCCCGACGCATTGAGCCGCTGAAGCGAACGGAAAGCCGGCTCCGCCCTTTGGGGCGGAGCGGCTGATGCTGGAGGAAAAAGGTCAATATGGAAATGATCGTTCAAGTGCTTGGCAGTCTGTTTCATCCGCTGGCGCTGGGTGTCAATAT
Organism: uncultured Eubacteriales bacterium; assembly: GCA_900542445.1. GTDB lineage: Bacteria > Bacillota > Clostridia > Christensenellales > Aristaeellaceae > Ventricola. Next base: position 17,198 of record UQNN01000012.1, read on the forward strand.
CTTTGGCGTTGTTTTAGGCATCATCTTCGGCGCAATGCCGGGCTTGAACGGCGTGGTGGGCGTTGCGCTGCTGCTGCCGCTGACCTATGGTCTTTCGCCTGCGAACGGCCTGATGATGCTGGGCGGTCTGTATATGGGCGCGACTTACGGCGGCTCGATTTCCGCTATTCTGCTGAATTGTCCGGGCACGGGCGAGGCGGCCTGCACGGCGCTCAATGGCAACCCGCTGGCGCGGCAGGGGCGGGCGATGGAGGCGCTGTCGTATTCGGCGCTGTCCAGCGGCATCGGCGGTATGTTTGGCACGCTGGTGATGCTGTTTTTTACGCCCGTGCTAGCGAAAATGGCGCTCAAATTCGGCCCGCCGGAGCTGTTTCTGGTGTGTCTGGCCGGACTTGCGGTTGTCGGCAGCCTGATGGATAAGAGCATGGCGAAGGGCTTTTTCGCGGTGGGCGTCGGCCTCGTGCTGTCGATGGTCGGCATGGATACGATGAGCTCGAATTACCGGTTTACCTTTGGCAGCGCCGATTTGCAGGCGGGGCTGAACCTGATTCCGGTGAGCGTCGGTTTCTTTGCCATTGCGGAAATGCTGGATCTGATGAGCCAGAGCGGCGAAAACGGAGAAATCTGCTCGGAACTCAAGCCGTTCAGCGTCCGCGAAGCGTTTGCCGGATGCCTGAGCCGCTGGTGGGTGATTCTCAAATCGTCCGTCATCGGAACAATCATCGGCATTCTGCCGGGCACGGGCGGCGCGATTGCGTCTTTCATTGCCTATGGCGAGGCCAAGCGAACTTCGAAGGAGGGGGCGCTGTTCGGCAAGGGCAGCATCGACGGCATTGTCGCGCCGGAAAGCGCGAACAACGCGGCGGTCGGCGGTTCGTTTGTGCCGCTGATGAGCCTGGGCATTCCCGGTTCGGCGACGTCGGCCATCATCTTCGGCGCGCTGACGGTGCATGGGCTGATTCCCGGCCCGCGCCTGTTCGTCAACAACGCCGACGTGGTTTACACCATGATGCTGGGGCTTGTGCTGAGTGTCGTCTTCATGGTCATCATCGGTCTGGGCGGCGTGAAATTTTTCGCCAAGGTGCTCAAAATCGATAAAAAGGTGATCGTTCCGGCGGTGCTGGCGTTTTCGCTCATCGGCGCATACAGCGCGCGCAACAGTATGTTCGACGTGCTGGTCGCGATTGTCTTCGGCGTGGCGGGCCTGGTCTGCAAGCGCGCGAAAATCCCGGTCGCGCCGATTATCCTGGGCATGATTCTGGGCACGATGGCCGAAGAGAACCTGCGCCGCGCGATGACGATTGCTTCCGCCAAGTCGCTGAGCCTGGTGGGCTACATCGTGATGCGCCCGGTTTCGCTGGTCGTGCTGGCGCTGGTTGTGCTGCTGATTGCGGGCAACGTTTATTCAAGCTGCAAACAGCGCAAGGCGAAAAATTGAGCCGCGAAACGGTTGACATCCCCCCGATTTTTGCTTATAATGAATGCGATATCAGGCGATAACGGGGAAAGCGGAACGCGAAAACCTTTCAAGAGAGCCGGGCTAACAGCTGCAAGGCCGGGCAGGGCGCGCGTTCAAGGCTCCGAACCCCATCAGCCGCGGCGCCAAGAACGCCGCCGTTCTCCCCGCGATAAGGGGTTGAGCAGGGCGCGGAGAGCGCCAAACCGGGTGGTACCGCGAAGCAATGCGCTTCGTCCCAGTGATGGGACGGGGCGCTTTTTTTGTGGACATACTGTTCTAAAGGCGACTTATTTTTGAAATCATGAACCTGTAAAGTGAGGGAAAAAACATGGCGAAGAAAAATCAGCAGGAGTTCGTTCAGCACATCACCCCGCGCAGCGAGGATTTCTCCCAGTGGTACACCGACGTGGTGCGCCTGGCCGATCTGATGGATTACACCCCCGTCCGCGGCTGCATGGCCATTAAGCCCTACGGCTACCGCATTTGGGAGCTGATTCAGCAGCAGATGGACGCGGAATTTAAGCGCACCGGCCACCAGAACGTGAGTATGCCGATGCTCATTCCGGAAAGCCTGCTGCTTAAGGAAGCGGACCACGTCGAGGGCTTTGCGCCGGAAGTGGCGTGGGTCACGCAGGGCGGCACCGAGCCGCTGACCGAGCGTCTGGCGATCCGCCCGACGAGCGAGACGATTTTCTGCACGATGTATGCCAAGTGGGTGCAGAGCTGGCGCGATCTGCCGCTCAAATACAACCAGTGGTGCTCCGTCATGCGCTGGGAGAAGACGACCCGCCCGTTCCTGCGCACGGCCGAGTTCCTCTGGCAGGAGGGCCACACCGTCCATGCCACTGCCGAAGAGGCGCAGGAAGAGACGATGCAGATGCTGGGCGTTTACCGCGACTTCTGCGAAAAGAACCTCGCGATTCCGGTTTACTGCGGCCAGAAGAGCGAAAAGGAAAAGTTTGCCGGCGCGCGCGCGACGTATTCCATCGAAGCGATGATGCAGGACGGCAAGGCGCTGCAAAGCGGCACGAGCCACAACTTCGGTACGAACTTCTCCGAGCCGTTTGAAATCAAGTATCTGGACAAGGACGGCACGCAGAAGTATGCGCACGAGACGAGCTGGGGCACCAGCACCCGTCTCATCGGCGCGATTATCATGACCCACGGCGACGAGCGCGGCCTGAAACTGCCGCCGATGATCGCGCCGTATCAGGTGGTCGTGGTGCCGGTCGCCGCGCATAAGGAAGGCGTGCTGGAGGGCGCGAAGGCCGTCGCCGACAAGCTGACCGCCGCCGGACTGCGCGTGAAGTTTGACGACCGCGACAACGTGACGCCGGGCTGGAAGTTCAACGAGTGGGAGCTCAAGGGCGTTCCGGTTCGCGTCGAGATCGGCCCGCGCGATTTGGCTGAGGGCAAAGTGATGAGCGTGCGCCGCGACACTTTCGAGAAAGCGCCGCTGGATATCGAAGGCCTTGAGGGCGAAATCAAGGCGATGCTGGACGCGATTCAGACCAACATGTTTGAAATTGCCCGCGCGTTCCGCGACGCGCACACCGCCGATGTGCACAACATGGAAGAGCTGGGCAGACAGGTGGACGGCGGCTATGCCAAGGCCATGTGGTGCGGCGATCAGGCGTGCGAGGACGAGATCAAGGATCGTTTCAGCGCGTCTTCCCGCTGCATGCCGTTTGACCAGACGCCCATCGGCGAGACCTGCGTCTGCTGCGGCAAGCCGGCCAAGAAGGTCATCTATTTCGCAAAGGCATATTGATGTTGAAAGGGGCTGTTCAAATGTACAGCCCCTTTTTTCCAATACCGCGGTTCAGAAAGGAGAGACGACGTGAAAGCCAAGGCAAAACTGTACGGGCCGATGCTGCTGGCGGCGCTGCTCTGCGCGCTGGTATTCGCGACGGGCGCGATGAAAAAGCCGAGTGAATTTGAATTGCTGAACGGGCAGTATATGCAGCTTGCGGGCGGAAAGACGCGCTACGCCGTGGCCGACGGCGACGCTTACGGCGCGCTTTCCGGCGAGATGACGGGGCTGCACCTGCCCGCGGGCAAATACCGCCTGAGATGGATGATTTCCGGCGACGGCGACAATGTGCTGCGGCTGAAAAACGACGACGGCGCGGCCATTACGCCGGATGAATTCGTGCTGCCTGCCGACGAGGGCGAAGGCGAATGCGTATTTGAAATCGAGGAAGCCTGCGAAAACTTTGCGGTCGAAATCGAGTTTGCCTCCGGCAGTTATCTGGATGTGTACGGTTTAAAGCTCTACACGCCGAAATATCAGGACGACGCGTTCACGCTGCTGTTTTTTGCCATCGGCGCAAGCGTGCTGTATGGGCTGCTGGCGACGGGCAGGCTGACGCGCCGGAACATGGCGCCTGCGCTGTTTATCGGTCTGGCCGTGCTGCTTTCGTGCTCCATGTCGCTCAAATCGACGTTCAACTATGGTCACGACGGCGCGTATCATCTGGCGCGCCTGCAAAATCTGGCGGACGGCCTGAAAAGCGGGCAGTTCCCCGTGCGCATGGGCGGATTTTCTTTCAACGGTTATGGCGCAATCACGTCTGTCTTTTATCCGGATGTTTTTCTCTATCCCTTTGCGCTGATGCTGCTGGGCGGGGCGAGCGCGGCCTACGTGGGCAACGTACTGCTCGCCGCCCTGAACATCGGCGCGGCGGCGGGCATGTATGCGGCGGCGAAGCGGCTGTTTCAAAACCGCTGGGCGGCGACCTGCGCGTCGGTGCTCTATACGCTGTCGGCGTATCGCGTGATGGATGTGTATACGCGCGTAGCCGTCGGCGAGGCGATGGCGATGGCGTTTTTCCCGCTGTTCATCGTGGGACTGTATGAGGCGCTTTTCGGCGACGCGAAATGCTGGCGCATGCTGGCGCTGAGCGCGTGCGGCATTTTTTTGAGCCACATGCTCTCTACGATGCTCTGCGCGGTGCTGGCGGCGGGCGCGGCGCTGTTGTGTCTGCGCCGGATGATTGGGCAGAAGCGGTTTGTGCCGCTGGCGAAGGCGGCCGGGCTCTGCCTGTTGCTGGGGCTGTTTCAGCTGGCGCCGTTTTGCATGTACAGCATGCAGGGGATCGGCGCGGGCACGCTGGTCAACGATCTGACGGTCAACGCCGTGGAACCGGGGCAGATTTTGATGATGGGGGCGGGTTCGGCCTCCGGAAGCAGCGCCAATCAGAAGGTGTTGGCGTTTTCGGTTGAAATCGGCCTGCCGCTGCTGATAGGCGCGATGCTGGCGCTGTATGCCGCGCTGCAAAAGCCGGAACGCGGCGAAAATGAAAAGGCCGTGCTGAGGCTGCTGGCCTGCGGCGCGGCGCTGGCCGTTGCGGCGACGGATTTCTTTCCATGGGGGCCGGTTTCCACGCTGATGGGCGGCAAGGTTGGCTACATGCAGTTCACGTGGCGGCTGCTGATGTTTGTCGCGCCGCTGCTGGCGCTGGCCGGAGGTTATGGCGTAACCGAGCTGGGCGGGAAGCGCCCGGACGCGGCGGCGGCCGCTGCGCTGTGCATGGCGGCGGTCTGCGTCATGCCGACGCTCTCCGGCGAACTGCATGGGGCCAGATACATTGAACAGGGCGCGACTGTCAGCCCGCATCTGGGACTGGCTTATGCGGAATACACCCTGCCGGATACGAATTTTCTTGAAACGCGCGACCGTTCGCTTCATATCGAGGGCGGTGTCGCGGTTGCGGATTACGCCAAGCGGGGAACGACGATCACCGCGCAGGTGGAGGCGGCGACAGAGGGAACGGTTTCTTTCCCGCTGTTTGATTACGACGGCTATCGGGCGACGCTGAACGGGCAGGAAATCGCAGTCGAAACCGGAGACAACAACCGCGTGCAGATTCGCGTTCCCGCCAGAACGGACGGCGAAGTGCGGATATGGTTCGCCGGGAAGCGCTGGTGGAAGATCACGGACGCGGTCTCGCTGGTGGCGCTGCTGGCGGTGCTGCTGCGCAGAAAGTTTGGGAAGCGGGCATGAACAGAAAGCTTTTGACCTACGGGCCGGTCGTGCTGCTGGCGCTGCTCTGCGCGGCGGCGTTTGCCACGGGCGTGCTGACCCGGTATCCCGTTCTGGAAGCCCAGGTGCAGGCGATGGATTTCCCGAACGGCACGGCGGTGAGCCTTGAAAACGGGGATGTTTACGGCGTGGTGCCAAGCGGCGGGCCGGGACACAGCCTTTCCGCCGGAACATATCGGCTCAAATGGTTTGTTGACGGCGACGGGGACAACGCCCTGCATCTGTACAGCGAAAACGGCGTGAAAATGGAGCCGGAGACGGTGATTCTGCCCGCCGGTCAGTTTGAAGGGGAATTTGAGTTTACGCTGGACAGCGCGATATCCGGCTTGCAGCTTCAATTTGAATTTGCCGCCGGAACGTACATGGAGATTTACGACGTTCGGATTTATACGCCCGGATGCAGCGACAACGCCTTTACGCTGCTGTTTGCATCGCTGGCGTTCAGCCTGATTTGGGTGGCTGTGCGCAGGGGCAGGCTTCGGACAGCACAGATAGAAGGGATGCTGATGATCGGGCTGGCCGTGCTTTTTGCCAGCGCGCCCGCGTTTCAGGAGACGCTGCACATCGGCGACGACATTCAGTATCATCTCTGCCGGATTGAAAACATCGTGGATGCGTGGCAGTGCGGGCAGTTTCCGGCACGGCTGGGCGCGTATATGTACGACGGATACGGCGCGCTGACCTCTGTTTTCTATCCGGATTATGCGCTGTATCCCTTCGCGCTGATGCGGCTGTGCGGCGCGAGCCTTGCCTATGTGGGCAACATGCTGCTCATCAGCCTGAACATCGGCGCGGCGGCGGGCATGTATGCGGCGGCTAAACGCATGTTTGGCGGCGGACGGGCAGCGGCTGCGGCCTCGACGCTGTACGTGCTGGCGGCGTATCGGCTGACGGACGTATACGCGCGGTTCGCGGTCGGCGAAGCGCTGGCGATGGCCTTTCTGCCGCTGTTTATCGCGGCGCTGTGGGATTGCGTGGCCGGAGACAAGAATCGCTGGAAAGCGCTGGCGCTCAGCGCGGCGGCGATCTTCCTTTCGCACATGATCACGACGCTGCTTTGCGCGCTGATGGCGCTGCTGCTGTGCCTGATGAACGCGCGGCGCATTCTGCGCGAAAAGCGGCTGGCGAATCTGCTGAAAGCGGCGGGGCTTTGCCTGCTGCTCGTCCTGTTTCATCTGGCCCCGATGCTGATGTACATCAGGGAGGGACTGGGCGCAAGCGACTTGATGCGGGACGTGAGTTATTCGAGCATACGGCCCGCCGAACTTTTGAGTTCAAACGGGCGTTTTGCGGTTCAAATCGGCCTGCCGCTGATGCTTGGCGCGGCGCTGGCAGCTGAGGCGGTCTGCAAGCGAGGCAAGATTGGGGAGAAGGAACGCGCGGCGCTGACGCTGGTGCTGGGCGGCGCGGCGGCGGCGCTTGCGGCCACCTCGTTTTTCCCGTGGAGCTATGCGGTGGCGCTGACGGGCGGGCTGGTGAACTACATCCAGTTCCCGTGGCGGCTGCTGGCGCTGACGGCGGCGCTGCTGGCGCTTGCGGCGGCCTATCCGATTGCCGGAATGCAGGGGGAACATCAGAAACTGGCCGTGGTTCTCGCGCTGGCGCTTTCCGTGGCGGCGGTGCAGCCGCAGCTCCAAGCCTATGTGGAAGAAGACGGAATGGCCTGCGGCGTCGGCATCAGCCCGCACCTGACCAACGTGGAATATCTCATTCCGGATTCGTATCCGACGCGGACGGGCAACCGGGAATATGCGGCGAGCGAAGGCGTTTCGGTGACGAATGAGACGAAGCGGGGATCGACTGTCACCGCCGACGTAGACGCAAAGCAGGACGGAACGCTGCTGCTTCCGCTGTTCGGCTACGACGGCTATCGGGCGCAGGTGGACGGGCAGAACGTGGAAGTCGCCCTGAATCAGGCGCAGAATAATCGCCTTGAAATTCATCTGTCCGCCGGAACGCGCGGCACGCTGCGCGTGCGGTTCGCTGGGAAAACGTGGTGGCGTTTGACGGACGCGGTTTCCCTGCTGACGCTGATCGGGCTGTTTATGGAAAGAAGGAAGGAAAGAAAGAAGCATGTTTGACGCGCTGAAAAAGAGCATGATCGATGCAATCGAGGAAGGACAGCTCAAACTGGGCTATCGTGACGAGACGATTCGGCTGTATTATCCGCTGGAATCCCTCTGTGCGTTGACCGGAAAAAAGCTGGACGCGGCGCAGATGATGCGCGAACTGGAAGCCTTTTTTACGGAAGACGAAGCAGAGCTTGGAAAAATCGAAATCAGCCGCAGAGGAGACCGCTTCTGCCTGGCCGTCGGGCCGAAGGGCGCGGCGTGGGTGCATGCGCACACGAATCCAAACGGCTTTCTGGCGGCGTTTATCGCGGCCATTGGGCGGCATGGTTGCACGATGGACGAGCTGCTGGCAGTTTTTAACCGATATGGCGACAGGGTGCATGTGGAGGAATTGCACAACGGCGAATTTGACTGGCTCATCTCTTTTGAAGACGGACAGCCGGACGCGTACCGCTACTGCATCGCCGACGAAGGCTGCCACCTGACCTATCATCGGTTTACGAAGGAAGATTATGAGGCGTTTGGGTTTTGAACGCGCGAAAGGAGGAAGAAGGCATGCGCCGATCAAAAAGAGGGATTGCGCTGGGGGCGGCGCTCTGCGTGCTGACGCTCGTCGTTTCCGTTTTGCTGCAAAAAGCCGGATATCTGATTTATCTGAACAGCGACATGGCGTCGGAAATCATTCTGGCCAACCGGCAGGCGCAGACGCACAGCCTTGTGCAGATGGACTGGCTGTATTCGACCGAGATCCACAGCGTTCACATGAACCTGTTTTACGCGCTGGCGTTTGTTTTTACGCCGAGCTATGAGGCGGCGCGGATCATCGGCAATACGCTTGTCTTCATCATGGGCATGGCAGCCTGCGCGGGGCTGTGCAGCGCGTGCGGGCTGTCGCTGGGCGCGTCGCTCTGCGCGGCGGCAATGCTTCCGCTGGCGGCGAGCACCGTCTATGCGGAAAACATGACCGTCGGCGGATATTACATCATTCATCTGGTTTTCGGTTTCTGGGGCGCGGCGCTGTGGCTGAAAGCGGCGCGGCAGAGAAGAAAGCGGAATACGGCGGCGTTTGCGGCAATCTGCCTGGTGGAAGGGCTTTGCTCGGTGCGCTATGTGCTCTGCTTCCTGTGTCCGATGGTCGTTGTGGCGGGGCTTGACTGGCTGCTTTCCTCAGGCAGGCGCACGCTGCGCGACACGCACACGCGTTTTCTGGGCGTGACGCTGGCGGGTTTTGCGCTGGGCGTGCTGGGTTATGCCGCGTCGGAAGTGGTCTATCCGCGGCTGTTTGTCAGCGGCGTCGGCGGGGCGGGCTCGTTTGTGTTCAACCCGCTGGACGGTCGGGCAATGGGGCAGACGCTTTGGACGGTCTTCGCGGATTTCCTCAAGCTCATCGGCTGGCGGGGCGGGGCGGCGCTGTTTTCGCCGGAGGGCGCAGCCAACCTGCTGATCGCCGCGGTGCTCGTGCTTGGCACGATTGCGACGCGTCGCGTTTACGCGGGGCTGAACCCTGAAGATGAACGCGAATGGACGGGCAGGCGGGTGATGCAGTATGCCGCGGCGGCGTTCTTCGTCAATCTGTTCTGCTTTGTATTCGTACAGGGAACGTATCTGAACCGCTATCTGATTCTGGCGGTGATCTTCTTTGTGCCGGTGCTGGCCGTGGTGCTGCACGGGCTGGAAAAAGGGCGGCTGCGCAGCCTGCTGCTGCTGGCGGTCTGCGCGCAGCTGGCGCTTTCTTCCGGCATGATGCTCCGCGACGCGAAATCCGCCGAGCCTCACGCACAGGAGCGCGGCGCGGACATGATGGAAGCGGCAGACTATCTGACGGAGAACGGCTACACGCACGGATACGGCACATTCTGGAATGTCCGCGTGATGCAGGAGCGGACGCAGGGCGCGCTGACGTTCACCGGCGTTGCCCCGGTGGAGACGGAGGAGGGCGCGGTATCGAGCGTATCGCTCGACCCGATTCGCTGGCTTGAGCCGGACGACTATTCCGACCTGGATATCTGCCCGGAACGCACGTTCCTGCTGCTGACCCGCGCGGAAGAGGAACAGCTCGCGCCGTGGCTGGCGATGACGGGCGCGCCGAAGATTCACGAAAACGACACGTATGCGATATACGGATTCGGTTCCTCGATGGAGATCTGCGGCGACATGCTGCTGGGCAAGATGAAGCTGGAAAACGCGGTTTTTGCGGACGGCACATACACGATTTCGCCGGAAGGGCGCATGCGCGTGCCGACTTCGTGGCGGGAGAAGGGCACGTATACGCTGCGGGTGAACTGCGAGGGCGAAGGCGGCACGGTGCAGGCGTTTGCGACGCGCGGTTTTGAGGTGATCGGCGAAGCGGAACTTGCGCCGGGAGAAAACAGCGTTCGATTCACGCTGGAGGACGACGACAAATACTTCATGCTCCTGATTCGGAGCGGAGAAAATGAAATCCGGCTGACGAATTTGGAATTTTTGAAAGAATGAGAGCGGAACGGTCAGGCTGACAAGCGGCGCAAGTCTGGCCGTTTGTTTTAAACGGGGACTTTCGGAACGGGCGCGCCGCGCTGACGGTTTGACAGCTTTTTTTGACAATGCTATAATAAAAAAATCGAAATGAAAGGCAGGGAAAGCGACGATGAAGCAAAAGCGGCTGGGCGGCCTGTGCGCGGCGGCCATTTTCCTGCTCTGCGCCCTGATGACGGGGTTTTACCTGATTGCGGGATATGGCGCATATCTGGATTCGGACATGGCTTCCGAGCTGGCCCTGGCCAGCCATCTGGCGAAGGAAGGCGCGCTGATTTCCTCGACGTGGGCCTATTCCACGGAGGTGCGCGTGCTTTCCACCCAGCTGGTTTTCACGCCGCTGATGGCGCTGTTTCCGCACAACTGGCGGCTGGTGCGCACGCTCGGCTGCCTGATTTTGCAGGCGGCGCTGGCCGCAAGCGCGTATTTCTGCGGGCGGTCGCTGGGCGCGAGGAAGCGCTTTGCGCTGCTGTTTGCAGGGCTGAGCATCAGCGTATGCTCGGTGGTCTATGCGCAGATGATCACCATCGGCGCGTACTATGTACCGCACGCGGTGCTGACCAGCCTGTACGTGGGACTGACGGCCCGGCTGATGACGGAACGGAAGCACGGCAGGCGGCGGGGTATCCTGGCGCTGCTGATCGCGTTGTCCGTGCTGATGGGGGCTTCTTCCATTCGATACCTGTTCTGCGCGACGATTCCCGCTGCTGCGGCGGGCGTATGGGCGTATCTTTTCCCTGCCGGGAACGAGAGCGCGCCGAGAGAATGGAAGGATAAGGTCGGGTTTCTGCTGACGTTGACCGGGCTGGCGTTCAGCGTTGGCGGATTTCTCATCGGGCAGAAAATTCTGCCGAAAATCTGCGACTATGACGCGGCAAGGTACGGCGGGGTGCGGCTGTCGGCCTTTACCTCGGCGGATATGCCGGAGATGATGCAGCAGGCGCTGGGCGGACTGGCGCGGCTGATGGGATACAGCGAGGGGAGCGTGCTGCTCTCCGTCCACGGGCTGGCGAGCGTCGGCGCGCTGCTGCTGCCCGCCGCCGCGGCGATTCTGATGGGCCGCGCATTGAAAGCGGCCAGACGGGACGGGAACAACGTGCTGCGCGTCGGCGTGTTGACGCTGGCGATGAGCGCGGCGATTACGGCGCTGTCGTTTGTGCTTCTGGAGGATCTGTATCTGAACCGGTACTGGATTCCGCTGATGACGCTGGGCGCGCCGGTGATGGCCGCGTGCCTGAGCCGCGAAAACAACGCGCCGCTCAGAAACGTCTGCGTGCTGTTGTTTGCGGGCGTGGTGGTGGTTTCCTCTGCCATGCAGATCGCCGGATCGATGAAAAATCCGGAGATCACGTCGGTTCAGCGGGAACGGGCGGCTCATTTGCAGAACAACGGGCTGACGTTTGGCTATGCGACGTTCTGGAATGCGAACGTCGTCACGGAACTGACGGACGGCGACGTGGAAGCGGTGGCCGTTTCCATCGATGCAAATGCGCAGGGGCAGGGCGTGCCGCACACGAGCATGTGGCTGGAAGCCACGGCCGACAGGCGGATGGAGCGGCCGGACGAGCCGGTCTTTCTGATGCTGACGGCGCAGGAGAGCGGACAGCTTTCCGATTTTCTGGCGCTCAGCGGCGCGCAGAAGCGCTGGGAGCAAAGCGGCATGACCATTTATGAAATTGAAAGTCAGCGCGTTTTCTTTGAAACGGCGCAGACGATGGATGCGCAGTGAACGCGCGGTGAAAGAAGGAAAGCGGATGGAGCGGGAGGAGATCGTGAACATTGATCTGCCGCAGTGGGAACTGCTGCCGGACATCGGGCTGTACATGGATCAGGTCATCACGCTGATGGACCGCACGTTCAGCCCGGCGCTGCCCAAGGGGGAAATGACCAAATCGATGGTCAACAACTATGTGAAGGTTGGGCTGATTCCGCGCCCTGCCGGCAAGAAATACGACCGGGAGCACCTGGCCATGCTGCTGATGATCTGCGTGCTCAAGCAGGCGCTGAGCATGGAAAGCATCAGCCAGATTCTGCTGGCGCTCTGCGAAGAGGGGGTGCAGGCGGGATACGGCAGATTCTGCGCGATCACGCGGAAAATTGAGGAATCTGCGCGCGGCGGACACATCGAGCTGTTTGACGAACAGATTGACGCGCAGGAAATGGCGCTGCGTTCCGGCGTGATGGCGGCGCTGTGCACCATCCACACATGCAGGCTGCTGGAAAGCTGCCGGGCATGAAAAAGGTATACATCGACATATCCATAGAACAGGGAATTTGCCAAAGGACTTGAAATTTGATTTGATTGTGGTTTATACTATAATCAGAGACATTGGAAATCAAGGAGGGCTGACCATGTTTTGTCCCCATTGTCATAACAAAATCCCGGACGGAAGCAATTTCTGCCCGTTGTGCTACGCCAATCTGGTCGGCGTGAGACAGCGCGAGACGGAGAGCACGGAACGGTTTGAAGAAGAAGAAAAGCCGCGCCCGGCGCAAAAGGCCGCGCCGAAAAAGAGCGCCAAGCCCGCATACAGCAAGGGAAGCAGGAAGAGCAAGCGCAGCCAGGATAAAACGCCGATGATTATCGCCATCGGACTGATTTTGATTCTGGTGCTGATTATTGTGATGATTGTGCGATCCATGTTCGGAACGGGCACGCCCGCGGTGGTGAACACGCCGATTCCGCAGGCGACCCAGCAGCCGCAGCAGGAAAACAACTTTATTGTTTTCGGCGCGACGAACACGCCCGCGCCTGAGCTGACGGCGACGCCGAACATTGAGATTACGCCGACGCCGGAACCGCAGGAGACGGCGGCCGCGGTGACGACATACAAGACGCTGCGCCGGGGCGACCGCGGGCAGGAAGTTGTTTCCATGCAGCAGGCGCTGGTTGCGCTGGGCTATCTGAAGGGCGCAAGCGACGGCAACTTCGGCACGGGCACAAAGACGGCGGTTGAGAATTTCCAGAAGGACAACGGACTGGACGTGGACGGCATTGCGGGCGCGAAGACGCTCGAAAAGCTCTACACCATTTCCGGCGTGACCCCGATTCCGGACGTTACCGCCGCGCCGGGCGACATTCTGGATCTGCCGGGCTGAGCAAAAACGCCTTCCTTCAAAGAGAGGCTTTGCTCTGACGCTGACAGGACATTGTATCGGATATATTCGGTTGCATGGTTGAAGGGATTATTACGAAAGAGGCTGTAAGGCAGAGCACTTTACAGCCCTTTTTTATCAAAATGGCGAAAAGGGGACGCTGGGACGCTGGTCCAGACCCTGCCCGAAACAGGAGGTTTCGGGATTTTCCACAGAGTTTATTGCGAAGCGATAAATTGAACCATTGGAGCATCTGTTTATGATGAAAAAAAGCATTTCATGGATGGTTTTCCTGCTGCTGATGACGGCGGCCTGTGCGCAGGCCGCGCCGCAGCTGACGAATGTGACGGCGGACGGCGAGAGCCTGCACGCCGGAGAAGGATGGACGGTTTCCTTTGAGACAACGGAGGGCGGCGCGCTGGCGATGCAATTGCGCGGCACGGAAGGCGAAACCGTCGATCTGGGCGCGACGCAGGTGGACGCGGGGAGCGGACAGCTGGTCTGGGACGGCGTTCTGCCCGACGGAAGCGAGGCGGCGGACGGCGTTTACACGGTTGCGGTTCAGCTGCGCAACTACTGGGGCGAAGAGAGCGAAGAAAGCCTGCTGCCGCTGACCATCGGGGAAACGAACGCGGCGGTTTCCGGCGTGCCGGACACGCTGGATTTGAACAGCCTCGATATTCAGGAAGCGCAGATTTGGGAAGGCGGCATCGAGGAAGCGCAGGTCTGGGACGAAGGCGAGACGGCGAACGGGGAGCCGACGGCGGATGAAAACGGCAGGCGTCCCGTGCCACAGGCGACGAGTTTCTGGGACATGAACCCGGACGAATACGACCTGACCGATCCCGACCATCAGCAGGCCATCTGGGATTTGATGATGCAGCCCATCACAGTGATGGATGTGGGGCAGACCGAACACGTCTATCCGACGTTTACACCGGGCGCGAATCGCAAACCCTATGAGCAGAACTGCGCGGGCGAACTGCACGGGCAGAGCCAGGGCGTGCATGTGCTGGAAGAGGACACGGACGGCGACGGCTATGTGCTGATCGAGGCCTACTCCAACGACGGCACGAAGACGGACGACACGTATATGGAATCCCTGAACGCGAAAAAAGTGCAGGGCTATGTGAAAAAGAGCATTCTGTTCGAGGTGAAGCCGTCGAGCAAATACGCGCTGCTGGTGGATAAGCTGAGGCAGAAGCTTTACATCTTTGAAGCGGGCGCGATCATCGGTGAGCTGGATGTTTCCACGGGTCTGAACAATGCAAAGCAGCCGTACAACGAATCCCCGGCGGGCGAATACATCACGGTGAGCAAGGTCGGCGATTTCAAAGCGGGCAGCGGAACGATCGGGCGGTTTGCCATCCGCATCAACGGCGGCACGCTGCTGCATGAGGTGCTGCATGATACGGCGAAGGACGGCACGCGGATCTATACAGCCTACGAGCCGCAGCTGGGCATGAAAGCCAGCCACGGATGCATCCGCATCCAGCGCAAGGCAAACGCGCAGGGGCAGAATATGCAGTGGCTCTGGGACAACCTCGAAAACAAGACGAAAGTGTTCATCTGGGATGATCAGGGGCGGCAGATGTACGAACCGGAACTGCCGGACAGCAATTTGCAGCTCTATCGTAACCCGAACGGCGGCAGCAACTACCACGTGGACGAGAACTGCTCCGGCGTAAAATCGCAGTATCTGCCGCTGACGGGCGATTTTACCTATGGCGATCTGGAAAAAGATGAGTTTAAAAAGCTGACCCCGTGCAGCTCCTGCGGCGCGCCCGTCAGACCTGAAACGCTCTACGAGCGATATGTGTTTGAAGCGGAGCAAATCGGCGCAGAAGTAACCGACGAGGTGAAGGCGAAGTTTGGAATTGAATAACGTCAGCCCAAGTAGGAGCCGAGCGGAGAGCCGTTCGGCTCTTTTTCTTTACCCGAACGCGAAAATGAAAAATGAAAATAAAGAAAATTCTTCTCAAACGTTATAAAATAAAAAACTGAATAAAAATTGAATTTTAACAAAATTAAACTTGCAAAAAATGGGAGCTTATGCTATACTGCCGTTACGACGTTGCAAGACGGCGAAAACAAAAACCATCGCGCGCAAGGGTGCGCGGCGGAGATGGGGTGCAAAGCGATGATTAAGCTCAGGAATGTGCATAAGACGTTTGGCCATCTGGAAGTGCTCAAAGGCATTGATTTGGAAGTGGCCAAGGGCGAGAAGCTGGTCATCATCGGGCCGAGCGGTTCGGGCAAGAGCACTTTGATCCGCTGCATGAACGGGCTGGAAGAGGTCACGAAGGGCGAGGTTTACATCGACGGGCAGCTGATGACGCACAAGACGCGCGCGGCACTCAACCGGCAGTACTCATCAATGGTCTTTCAGCAGTTCAACCTCTACCCGCATCTGACGGTCATGGATAATCTGACGCTGGGGCCGGTGAAGCTCAAGAAAGTGCGCAAGGATGAAGCCGAGGCGCTGGCGATGGAAAATCTGAAACGCGTGGGACTGGAAAAGAAAGCGCTGGTCTATCCGGCGACGCTATCCGGCGGCCAGCAGCAACGCATTGCGATTGCGCGGGCGCTGACAATGAAGAACCCGGTGATCTACTTCGACGAACCGACGAGCGCGCTCGACCCGGAGATGGTACAGGAGGTGTTGGACATCATGATTGAGCTGGGCCACGACAACATCACGATGGTTGTGGTCACGCACGAGATGGGGTTTGCGCGGGAGGTTGCCGACCGTGTGGTCTTCTGTGACGGCGGGCACATTCTGGAAGAGGGCACGCCTGAGCACTTCTTTACAAACCCGGAGAACGAGCGGACGAAGGCGTTTCTATCGAAGATTTTGCGGTGACTACGGGGGAAAACGATTGGGGTTCCACCCCAAACCCCGGCAGGGAACTGAGTTCCCTGCACCTTCCGCCTGTGCTTCGCGGCATGCCGCGAAGCGGATGTGGGAAGGCCGGAAACCTCAGGTTTCCGGTGGGGTTTGGGGCAAAGCCCCAACGTACTCCCTCCTATGCAAGATAAAGGAGGAAAAAACGATGAAAAAGATTCTGGCGGCTGCACTGGCACTGTGCATGACGATGGGCGCGGCGGCGTTGGCCGAAGGCACGTTCCGCGTGGGCGTGAAGCAGGATGTTTACGGCTTTGGCTATTACGACGAAGCGACGGGCGAGTTCTCCGGCATGGAAATCGACTTGGGCGAAAAGCTGGCCGAGGCGCTGGGTTATGACGAGGTGGAATACACCGCGGTGACGGCGGCGACGCGCGGACAGATGCTGGACAACGACGAACTGGACTGCGTAATCGCGACGTTCACCATCAAGCCGGAACGCAAGGAAAGCTGGGATTTCAGCACGCCGTATTATGTGGATGCTGTGACGGTGCTGGTCGAGGATGAATCCGGCATTACGGATTTGGCTGGTCTGAAAGACAAGACGGTCGGCGTTTCCTCCGGTTCGACTTCCGCAAAAGCGCTGGCCAAGGCGATGGCTGAGGCGGGCGTGATCGATGCGTTTGATGAGGACACGTTTGACGCGGCGACGTTCAGCGGCGGCGTGAGCTTCAAGATTTTTGATGACTATCCGGCCATCTCGATGGCGCTGGACGCGGGCGACGTGGACGCCTTTTGCGTGGACAAGTCCATTCTGGCGAACTACAAGACGGACGGCCGCAGCTTCATTGCCGATTCGTTCAGCCCGCAGGAATATGGCGTGGCGACGAAGAAGGGGTCTGAGCTGAGCGCGAAGGTGGAAGAGCTGATCACCGGATGGCTGGCCGACGGCACGATCGACGGCATGATCGCCGAGTGGGGCCTGGAGTAAAAGAACGGAAGAGAACGTTGGGGCTTTGCCCCAAACCCCAGCAAGAACCTGAGGTTCTTGCATCTCCCGCTTCGCTTCGCAGTATACCGTGAAGCGGTAGGAGGAAGGTGCAGGGAACTCAGTTCCCTGCCGGAGTTTGAGGCGGAGCCTCAACGTACCCCTTAAAACCTGAAGCAAGGACGTGGTGGGTTTGAATACGATTTTCAGCGAAAAAGCGTGGGCGACGGTCTGGCAGTATCGGGCAACGTTTCTGAACGGGCTGCTCAATACGCTGGAAAGCGCCGTTGTCGGGCTGGCGATTGCCATGATCATCGGCTTTGCGCTGGGCCTGATGGCGGCGAGCGGAAAGCGAGCTCTGCGTGTCATCGCGCGGATTTACGTGGAATTCTTTCAGAACACACCGCTCATCTTACAGGTTTGCTTTCTTTATTATGCGTTGGCGTATTCAGGCGTCAAAATCTCGGTGGTGGTCGTCGGATTTGTCGCGCTGGGATTTTACCATGGAGCCTATGTGGCGGAAGTTGTCCGCGCGGGGATACAGGCTGTGCCTTATGGGCAGTTTGACGCTGCGTGGTCCCAGGGGTTCGGGTATATCGATACGATGAAGACCATCATTCTGCCGCAGACGATGAAAATCATTCTGCCGCCGATGGTCAATCAGGTGGTTGCGCTGATTAAAAACACATCGTGCCTGTTCATCATCGGCGGCGCAGACCTGATTGCGACGACGTATAACTTCGTGACGGGCGAAAGCACGGGCGGCGCGTATGGCCCGGCCTATCTGGTGGGCGGCCTGCTCTTCTTTGCGATCTGCTATCCGCTGTCGCTGATGGCGGCTAGGTGGGAAGGCAGGCTCAAAGCGAGAGACCGCGCGTCGGTCGAGGAGATCGAGAAAAAGGAGGCGACGGCATGAACGGCTTCCTTGAAGACCTGAAAGGCAGCTTCGGCATTCTTTCCAACGCGGACGTGATGAGTTATCTGCTGCGCGGGCTGATGTTTACGCTGGTGATTTCGGTGATCGCGATCGTATTCAGCCTGCTGCTCGGCGTGGCGCTGGCGCTGGCGAGAAACTACTGCACGCGCGGCCCGGCACGCGTGCTGCAAAAAATGGCTTCTATCTATATAGAGCTGTTTCGCAACACGCCGCTGATGCTGTGGATGTTCGTTTGTTTTGTGATGTGTCCGGCTCCGGCGGTGAGCAAATCGTTTGCCGAGATGCTGGGTATGAGCTCGACGGTGGCTGTGAAGACGCTCTTCAAGGCGATTGTCGCCTTGACACTGTTTACGTCGGCCATCATGGCGGAAATTATCCGCGGCGGATTGAACTCGGTGGCGAAAGGACAGTTTGAAGCGGCCTATTCGCAGGGCTTTGGCATGATGCAGACGATGACGCTGATTGTGCTGCCGCAGGCGCTGCGCAACATTGTGCCGACGCTGCTTTCCCAGATGATTACGACGATCAAGGACAGCAGCTACATGGCGAGCCTGGTTACGGTCGAGCTGATGGCCTGCACAAAGCTGATCATCAGCAAGGCGAACGCCTACAACGGCACGTGGGTGGATCGATTTAACCGGGGAACGATTCATGTGACGGATGTGTTTGTGCTGTTCGGGTTTGCGTTTCTGGCCTATTTCGCAATCAACTTTACGCTTTCGTGTCTGGTGCGGCGGACGCGCGGCAGGCGGAGCAGATAAAAGAAGGATGTTCTCCTCTCAAGCGGGGGAGGACATTTTTCATATCCGGATTGCGCCGGGAAATAATGAATAACACAAGAAACGTCTGACGACCGATGAAACGGACTGAATCGCTTTAAAGCGCTAAAGCGAAGATGGAGATGAATCGAAATCAGGTCAGTCGGTACAGGGATGAAAGATGGGATTGTACAAATTTTACAAAAACGGATCATGGGGAAGGCCGAAAGTTTGTGAAAGTATCTTTTAAAAGCGTGATGATACGCACGGACACGTGGATATTGAACATGCGAATGATACGCCTGGAACAGTGGATAGAATGCGGATGAAAAACGGGGAAAACGAACGGCTGAAAAAAGCAGACGGCAGAAGGATTTTTGAGCGGAGAAGGAAAAAGAGGAAAAAGCGGAAAACTTCAAAAAAGATGAAAAAAGTTTTGAAAAAGGGGTTGCTTTTTTTTAAGAAATGGAATATAATGTGGCAGATGTCTGCAAAGGGGATGAAGTAACAGATTGCTCACTGGCCGGTGAGGGAACTGTTATGGACCATGTCCGCCAATCGGACGACGGCTCAAGGTCCGTCATGCAGGGCAAAAGCCAAGCAAGTCGTACTTGAGTACGAACAAGGAGGAAAAGAAATGGCCAGCAAGAAAATTCGCATCAAGCTCTGGGCTTACGAGCACAGCCTCGTTGACCAGGCTGCCGAGCGCATCGTCGAGACCGCTCGCCGCACCGGTTCCAAGGTGTCCGGCCCGATCCCGCTTCCGACCGAGAAGGAAGTCGTGACGATCCTGCGCGCGCCGCACAAGTACAAGGATTCCCGCGAACAGTTCGAGCAGCGCACCCACAAGCGCCTGATCGACGTTCAGAACCCCACTCGCGCCACCTTTGACGCGATGGAGAAGCTCGATCTCCCCGCTGGTGTGGAAATCGAGATCAAACTGTGATCAGGAGGTAAGCAGATATGAAGAAAGGTATCGTCGGCAAGAAGATCGGCATGACGCAGATCTTTACCGAGGACGGCCGCCTGATCCCGGTTACTGTTATTCAGGCAGGCCCCTGCCCGGTCGTCCAGAAGAAGACCGTGGAAAACGACGGCTACGAAGCGATCCAGGTCGGTTTTGACGCTTACGCCGAGAACCGCGCCGAGAAGCTGGTGAACAAGCCCATCAAGGGCCACTTCGCCAAGGCGAACGTCGCTCCCTGCCGCAAGCTGCGCGAGCTGCGCCTTGAGGATTGCTCCGCTTACAACGTTGGCGACGAGGTGAAGGTTGACGTCTTCGCCGCGGGCGACAAGGTTGATATCACCGGCACCTCCAAGGGCCACGGCTTCACCGGCGCGATCGCCCGTTGGAACCAGCACACCGGCCCGATGGCCCACGGTTCCAAGTATCATCGCGGCGTTGGTTCCCTGAGCGCGAACTCCACGCCGTCCCGCGTGTTCAAGAACAAGAAGATGTCCGGCCACTACGGCGTCGATCGCGTGACTACGCTGAACATGAGCGTTGTGCGCGTTGACGCGGAGCGCAACCTGCTGCTCGTGCGCGGCGCTGTGCCGGGCCCGAAGGGCGGAACCCTTGTGATCCGCGATTCCGTCAAGGCCTGATAAGGAGGAACCGTCACAATGCCTAAGATTGCAATGCTGAATCAGGAAGGCGCTAAAGTCGGTGAGATCGAGCTGAGCGAAGCGATCTTCGCCTCCGAGATCAACGAGAGCGTCCTGCACCTGGTCGTTCGCAGCCAGCTGGCCGCCAAGCGCCAGGGCACCCAGTCCGCCAAGACCCGCGGCGAAGTCCGCGGCGGCGGCCGTAAGATCTACCGCCAGAAGGGCACCGGCAATGCACGCCACCATGGCAACCGCGCGCCGCAGTTCACCCACGGCGGCGTCGTGTTCGCGCCGAAGCCGCGCGACTACGTCGTGAATGTGCCGAAGAAGGTTCGCCGCCTGGCGCTCAAGGGCGCCCTCACCTCCAAGGTGAACGATGGCGAGATGATCGTTCTGGACAAGATCGCCCTGACCGCGCCGAAGACCCGCGAGGTTGCCGCGATCCTCAAGAACCTGGGCGTCGAAAAGACCGCGCTGCTCGTGCTGGCCGGCCCGGACGACACCATCACCCGCGCGTCCGCGAACATCGCGGGCCTGAAGACCGCTTATGTCAACACGATTAACGTGCTGGACATCCTCGGCAATGAGAAGTTCATCATCACCGAGGAAGCGGTCAAGCTCGTTGAGGAGGTTTACGCGTAATGAAGAATCCTCATGATATCATCCTCCGCCCCGTTCTGACTGAAAAGTCTTACGACGGCATGGCGGATAAGCGCTACGTCTTTGAAGTCGCGATCAACGCGAACAAGATCGAGATCAAGCAGGCCGTTGAAGCTGCTTTCGGCGTCAAGGTTGAGAGCGTCAACACCCTGCGCACCCTCGGCAAGATCAAGCGTCAGGGCCGTTACGCCGGCCGCACCCCCGAAATCAAGAAGGCTTACGTCACGCTGAAGGAAGACTCCAAGACCATCGAGTTCTTCGACGGCATGGCGCAGTAACAGGGAGGTTAACAAAAATGGCTATTCGTGTTTATAAGCCGACTTCCCCGGCCAGACGTTTCATGTCGGTGCTCACCTTCGAGGAAGTCACCAAGACGACGCCGGAAAAGTCCCTTCTGGAAAGCAAGAAGAAGAATGCCGGCCGCAATAAGCAGGGCAAGATCACCGTTCGCCACCAGGGCGGCGGCAACAAGGTCAAGTACCGCGTGATCGACTTTAAGCGCAACAAGGACGGCATCCCGGCCAAGGTTGCGGGCATCGAGTACGATCCGAACCGCACCGCGTTCATCGCGCTGCTCAACTACGCCGACGGCGAGAAGCGCTACATCCTGGCGCCGATCGACCTGAAGACCGGCGACACCGTGGTCAGCGGCGAAGGCGCGGACATCAAGCCGGGCAACGCCCTGCCGATCCGCAACATCCCTCTGGGCACGCTGATCCACAACATCGAACTTGTTCCGGGCCGCGGCGGCCAGCTTGTCCGCAGCGCCGGCGACGCCGCTCAGCTGATGGCGAAGGAAGGCGCGAATGCGCAGGTTCGCCTCCCCTCCGGCGAAGTTCGCATGATCTCCATGGACGCGAAGGCGACCATCGGCACCGTGAGCAATGCTGATCACAGCAACGTGCGCATCGGTAAGGCCGGCCGCACCCGTCACATGGGCATCCGTCCGAGCGTCCGCGGCGTGGTTATGAACCCGTGCGATCACCCGCACGGCGGCGGCGAAGGCAAGAGCCCGGTTGGCCTGCCCGCGCCTGTCACCCCGTGGGGCAAGCCGGCTCTCGGCCTGAAGACCCGCAAGCACAAGAAGTACTCTGACAAGAAGATTGTCAAGCGTGCGGGCAACAAGTAATAGGAGGACTCATCAATGAGCAGATCGGTCAAGAAGGGCCCCTATGTAGCTGCTAAGCTGCTCAAGAGGGTCGAGGAAATGAACGAATCCGGCAAGAAGAGCGTGCTGAAGACCTGGTCCCGCGCGTCCACCATCTTCCCCCAGATGGTTGGTCACACCATCGCGGTGCACGACGGCCGCAAGCATGTGCCGGTTTACATCGTGGAAGAGATGGTTGGTCACAAGCTGGGTGAGTTCGCCCCGACGCGTACCTTCAAGGGTCACGCCGGCGAGAGCGCCAGCGGCCGCAAGTAAAGGAGTGAAATCGCATGGCTACCAGAATTCGTGAAAAGGCGAAGGTCCGCAAGGAAACTGCGGACAAGCGTCCCCGCGCGACCGCTCGTTACGTGCGCATCTCTTCCCGCAAGGTGAAGATCGTCATCGATCTGATCCGCGGTAAGCAGGTGGACGAGGCGCTTGCGATCCTGATGTACACGCCGAAGGCGGCGGCTCCCGTCGTGGAGAAGCTGCTGCTTTCTGCGATTGCTAACGCCGAAAACAACCTGAGCATGGACCGTGGCTCCCTGTATGTCGCGGAAGTGTTCGCCAACCCGGGCCCGACGCTCAAGCGTTACGTTGCCCGCAGCCGCGGCAGCGCGTCCCCGATGCTCAAGCGCACGAGCCACATCACCGTCGTGCTCGACCAGAAGTAAGGAGGTTTTCGGATGGGCCAGAAAGTGAATCCGCATGGCGCCCGCGTCGGCGTCATCAAGGATTGGAGCACCCGCTGGTATGCGGATAAGAAGAACTTCGCGGACAACCTTGTGTCCGACGCGAAGCTCCGCAAAATGATTAAGGAACTGGAGTTCGTAGACGACAAGAGCAAGAAGCCTGTCAAGCTCTACGACGCCGGCATCTCTTCCATTGACATCGAGCGCCGCTTTGACAACGATAAAGTGCGCGTGACGGTGACCCTGAATGTGGCGAAGCCGGGTATCGTGATCGGCGCCAACGGCGCGAACATCGAGAAGATCAAGGCTGCGATCGTCAAGGAACTGGGCGCGAAGAACGCTCAGGTGATCCTCAACGTGCAGGAGATCAAGAACCCGGATCTGGACGCGCAGCTGGTTGCCGAGAACATCGCCGCGCAGCTGGAGAACCGCGTTTCCTTCCGCCGCGCGATGAAGAAGTGCCTGCAGAGCTCTATGCGCGCTGGCGCGAAGGGCATCAAGACCAGCGTGGCCGGCCGTCTGGGCGGCGCGGATATCGCGCGCAGCGAGGGCTACCACGAGGGTTCTATCCCGCTGCAGACCCTGCGTGCCGACATTGACTACGGCTTTGCCGAGGCGAAGACCGCTTACGGCCGCCTGGGCGTGAAGGTCTGGATCTACAAGGGCCAGGTTCTTCCGACCGTGAAGAAAGCTCCGGCCAAGACCGAAGGAGGCAAATAAACCATGTTGATGCCCAAGAGAGTGAAGCGCCGCCGCGTCTTCCGCGGCCGCATGAAGGGCAAGGCCCAGCGCGGCAACTTCCTGGCTTACGGCGATTTCGGCATTGTTGCCACTGAGCCGAGCTGGGTGACTGCCCGCCAGATCGAGGCCGCCCGTATCGCCCTGACCCGCTACACCAAGCGTGGCGGCCAGGTTTGGATCAAGATTTTCCCGGACAAGCCGATCACCGAAAAGCCGGCCGAGACCCGAATGGGCTCCGGCAAGGGCTCTCCCGAATACTGGGTCGCGGTGGTGAAGCCGGGCCGTGTGCTCTTTGAGATCAAGGGCGTTGCGGAAGCCGATGCGCGCGAGGCCCTGCGTCTTGCCCAGCACAAGCTGCCGCTGAAGACCAAGATCATCGCGCGTGAAACCGCGAAGACCAGCGAAGGTGGTGAAGCGTAATGAAGAAGAACCAGTTTAACGGCATGACCGCCGCCGAGCTCAATGATAAGGTCGTGGAGCTGAAGAAGGAACTCTTCAATCTGCGCTTCCAGCTGGCTACCGGCCAGCTCCAGGACACGACGGCGATCGTCAACACCAAGCGTGACATCGCCCGTGCCAAGACCGCGCTGCGCAGCCTCGAGCTCAAGGCTCAGGCGTAACCCGGAAAGGAGATCGCATTATGTCTGAAGTAAGAGGTATGCGCAAGACCCGCGTTGGCGTCGTCGTCAGCGACAAGATGGACAAGACCATCACCATCGCGGTTAAGTATCGCGTTCGCCATCCGCTGTATGGCAAAATCATGAACCGTACCACCAAGATCAAGGCCCATGACGAGAACAACGAGTGTGGCATTGGCGACACCGTCCGCGTCATGGAGACCCGTCCGCTTAGCCATGACAAGCGCTGGCGCCTGGTCGAGATCATCGAGAAGGCGAAGTAAGCCCTGTCGGATAAGGAGGAAATAACTCAATGATTCAGCCGCAAACGCGTCTTAAAGTCGCCGACAACACCGGCGCTAAGGAAATTATGTGCTTCCGCGTCATGGGCGGTTCTTTCCGCCAGACCGGCTCGGTCGGCGATATCATCATGGCTTCGGTCAAGAGCGCAACGCCCGGCGGCGTTGTGAAGAAGGGCGACGTCGTGAAGGCCGTTATCGTCCGCACGCACAAGAGCTACCGTCGTCCGGACGGTTCCTACATCCGTTTTGATGACAACGCTGCCGTTATCATCAACAACGACAAGCAGCCCAAGGGCACCCGTATCTTTGGGCCGGTCGCCCGTGAGCTGCGCGAGCACGACTTCATGAAGATCGTGTCTCTGGCTCCCGAAGTTCTGTAAGGAGGGGCAAGAGAATATGCATATCCGTTCCAAGGATACGGTGGTTGTGATCACCGGTAAGGACAAGGGCAAGGAAGGCAAGGTTCTGGTTGCTTCCCCGAAGACCGGCAAGGTCGTCGTGGAAGGCGTTGCTATTGCCACCAAGCATCAGAAGCCGCGCCAGCAGGGCGTGCCGGGCGGCATCGTGAAGAAGGAAGCCGCCATCGACGCCAGCAACGTGATGCTCGTCTGCCCGAAGTGCAAGAAGGGCGTTCGCGTTGGTTACAGCGTGCTGGAGAACGGCACCAAGGTTCGTGTCTGCAAGAAGTGCGGCGCGAGCATCGAAGAGTAATGCAGGAGGAAACAAGTAATGGAAGCGCGTCTTTACGATAAGTACGTGACCGAAGTGGTTCCTGCCCTGCAGCAGAAGTTCGGTTACAAGAACGTCAACCAGATCCCGAAGATCGACAAGATCGTGATCAACATGGGTCTTGGCGATTGCAAGGACAACCCCAAGGCGCTGGAAGTGGCCGTGAAGGAGCTTGAGGCCATCGCTGGCCAGAAGGCGATCACCACCAAGGCCAAGAAGTCCATCGCTAACTTCAAGCTCCGTGAAGGCATGAACATCGGCGCGAAGGTCACCCTGCGCGGCGAGCGTATGTATGAGTTCATGGACAAGCTGATGAACATCGCCCTCCCGCGTGTTCGCGACTTCCACGGCGTGAGCGACAAGGCCTTCGACGGCCGCGGCAACTACGCGCTGGGCATTCGTGAGCAGCTGCTCTTCCCCGAAATCGACTACGATAAGGTTGAGAAGGTTCGCGGCATGGAAATGATCTTCGTGACCACCGCTCAGAGCGACGAAGAGTGCAAAGAGCTGCTTCGCCTGATGGGCATGCCGTTCACGAAGTAAGGAGGAGGACAATCACATGGCTAAGACCAGTATGATCAACAAGCAGCAGAAGGAGCCGAAGTTCTCTACTCGTGCTTACACCCGCTGCCGCCTGTGCGGCCGTCCGCACTCCGTGCTCCGCAAGTACGGCGTGTGCCGCATTTGTTTCCGCGAACTGGCGTACAAGGGAGAGATTCCCGGCGTCCGCAAGGCCAGCTGGTAAGGAGGAACTGAAATGCTCGTTAACGATCCCATTGCAGATATGCTCACCCGCATCCGCAATGCCCAAATCGCCAAGCACGACACTGTGGTGATCCCGGCTTCCAACATGAAGAAGTCCATTGCCAAGATCCTGCTCGACGAAGGCTACATCAAGAGCGTCGATATGATCGACGACGGCCTTGCCGGCCAGATCAAGATCGGCCTGAAGTATACCGACAAGAAGCAGAGCGTCATCGTTGGCCTCAAGCGCATCAGCAAGCCGGGCCTGCGCGTTTACGCGCAGTGCGAGGAGCTGCCGAAGGTGCTGGGCGGCCTGGGCATTGCGATCGTGTCCACGTCTAAGGGCGTGATGACCGACAAGCAGGCTCGCGCGGCCAAGGTTGGCGGCGAAGTGCTCGCTTACATCTGGTAATCGACGACGCTGAAACGGAGGTAAAAACAATGTCTCGTATCGGAAGACATCCGATTGCAATTCCGGCCGGCGTCACGGTCACCGTTTCCGACGACAACCATGTCGTCGTGAAGGGCCCGAAGGGCCAGCTGGAGCAGACGGTCAACAAGAACATCACCGTCAAGGTTGAGGGCAACGAGGTGCATGTCACCCGCCCGAACGACGAGAAGCAGAATCGCGCTTTCCACGGCCTGTATCGCGCCCTGATCGCCAACATGGTGGTCGGCGTGACCGAGGGCTACAAGAAGACGCTGGCTCTGGTGGGCACCGGCTATCGCGCCGAGGCGAAGGGCGACACCCTGAACATCACCATCGGTTACAGCCATCCCGTCATTATGAAGGCGCCGCAGAACATTTCCTTTGCTACGCCGAACCAGACGACCATCGAGGTCTCCGGCATCGACAAGCAGCAGGTGGGCAACGTTGCGGCCGACATCCGTGCGGTTCGCAGCCCGGAGCCGTACCACGGCAAGGGCATCCGTTATGCGGATGAGGTTGTCCGTCAAAAGGAAGGCAAGACCGGTAAGAAGTAAGGGAGTGAGCGCTAATGTTTACCAAACGTGATCGTAATGAGATCCGTAAGATCCGTCATGAGCGTGTGCGTAAGAAGATCAGCGGCACGCCCGAAATGCCGCGTCTGAGCGTGTATCGCAGCCTGAACAACATCTACGTTCAGGTGATCGACGATGTGGCCGGCAAGACCCTGGTTTCCTGCTCCACGCTTGATCCGCAGATCAAGGGCCAGCTCTCCGAGCTGGACAAGAAGGGCGCGGGCAAGCTCGTCGGCAAGACCGTTGCCGAGCGTGCGCTGCAGGCTGGCATCAAGAAGGTCGTCTTCGACCGCGGCGGCTACGTTTACACCGGCCGCGTGGCGGAGGTCGCCGCAGGCGCCCGTGAAGCGGGCCTCGACTTCTGATTCAAGGGAGGATTCAAAAAATGCCTCAGGATATGGAAAAGAAACCGCAGGAGCGCGGCGAGCGCCGCGAGCGCGGTCCGCGTCGTGACCGCCGCCCGGAGAGCGAGTTCCAGGAGAAGATGGTTGCCATCAATCGCGTGACCAAGGTTGTTAAGGGCGGTCGTAACTTCCGCTTTGCCGCTTTGGTTGTCATCGGCGACGGCAAGGGCCGCGTCGGCTGCGGTATTGGCAAGGCCACCGAAATTCCGGAAGCCGCCCGCAAGGCGACCGAGGATGCCAAGAAGCACCTCGTTCACGTCAGCATGAAGGGCACCAGCATTCCGCACGAGACTGTCGGCCGTTTCGGCACGGGCGAGATCGTGCTGCTGCCGGCTCCGGAAGGTACCGGCGTTATCGCCGGCGGCCCGGCGCGTGCTGTGCTTGAGCTGTGCGGCGTGAAGGACATCCGCACCAAGAGCTACGGCTCCAACAACCCGATCAACATGGTGAAGGCGACCATCGAGGGTCTGGCTTCTCTGCGCAGCGCCGAAGAAGTGGCGAAGATGCGCGGCAAGACCGTCGAAGAGCTGCTCGGCTGATAAGGAGGAAGAGACGTATGAAATTGCAGGTAACGCTTGTGAAGTCTCCTGTCTCCAGCAAGCCCAACCACATCAAAATTGTGAAGGCTCTGGGCCTGCACAAGATCCGCTCCACCAAGGTGTTTGAGGATACCCCGTCTATCCGCGGCATGATCTTCAAGGTCAATCACCTGGTGTCTGTGGTCGAAATCAGCGACTAAGGAGGATTCACCATGAAGCTGAATGAGCTGAAGCCCGCACTGGGCTCCACCACCGCGCCGCGCCGTCTGGGCCGCGGCGTCGGCTCCGGCCTGGGCAAGACGTCCGGCAAGGGCCACAAGGGTGCCAAGGCCCGTAGCGGCGGCGGCAAGCGTCCGGGCTTTGAAGGCGGCCAGATGCCTCTGGTTCGCCAGCTGCCGAAGCGCGGCTTTAAGAACATTTTTGCCAAGGAATATGCCACTGTCAACGTGAGCGAGCTTGAGGTGTTCGAGAACGGCACCGAAGTCACCGCCGCGCTGCTGGTGGAGAAGAAGATCATCCGCAAGGAACTGGACGGTCTGAAGGTTCTGGGCAACGGTGAGCTGACCAAGAAGCTGACGGTGAAGGCCGTGAAGTTTACTGGTTCTGCGAAGGAGAAAATCGAGGCCGTCGGTGGAACTGCTGAGGTGATCTGATATGCTGGAAAAGATGAAGAATGCCTGGCGCATTCCGGAGCTCCGCAAGAAGATCATCTACACCTTCGGCATGCTGCTGATCTACCGCCTGCTGTGCGTGATCCCGGTTCCGGGCATCAACGTCTCGGCGGTGGCCAGCGCGGTGAAGGATTACTCGATCCTTGACTTCATGAACATGATGACCGGCGGTTCTTTCCAGAACATGAGCATCATGGCCATGGGTATCACTCCGTACATCAACTCCAGCATCATCCTTCAGCTTCTGACGGTTGCCATTCCGGCACTGGAGAAGCTGGCGAATGAAGGCCCGGAGGGCCGCAAGAAGATCAACGAGTACACCCGCTACCTGACCGTCGTCCTGGCGTTCATTCAGGCGGTTGGCCTCGTCTTTGCCATGCGTGCCAATTCCTATGGCGGAGTTTGGTACCTTGTCATCGGTCTGTCGATGGCAGCGGGCAGCGCCCTGGCGATGTGGATCGGCGAGCGTATCACCGAGAACGGCATCGGCAACGGCATCTCCCTGCTGATCATGGCCGGTATCGTTTCCAACATGTTCAACTGGGGCCGTCAGGCTGCGGTTGGCATGGTGGCCGGTACGGTGCATCCGATCGCGGTGATCGTGATCGTGCTTGCGCTGCTGGCGATGATCGTGGCCATCACCTTTGTGGACATGGGCGAACGCCGCATCCCGATCCAGTACGCCAAGCGCGTGGTGGGCCGCAAGATGTACGGTGGCCAGTCCACCTACATCCCGATGAAAATTAACTCGACCGGCGTGATGCCGCTGATCTTCGGCTTTGCCATTTTGCAGTTCCCGGCGACGATCTTTGCGTTCTTCCCGACGAGCGGCATTAACGTGTGGTGGCAGGGCTTCCAGAGCGGCATCTGGTATCAGATTGTGCTGGCGGTTCTGATTATCGCCTTCACGTACTTCTACACCAGCATCACCTTCAATCCGGTTGACATCAGCAAGAACATGCAGCAGAACGGCGGCATCATCCCCGGCATTCGCCAGGGCCGCGCGACGAGCGATTATCTCTCCCGCGTGTCCGGCCGTTTGACGCTGTTCAGCGCCCTGTTCCTCGCCGTGTTGGCGACCATCCCGACCCTGCTGACCCGCATCTTCGGCATCAGCGCTCCGTTCGGAGCGAGCAGCGTGCTGATCGCGGTTTCCGTGGGTATTGAGACGATCCGCCAGGTGGAGGCGCAGATGGTCATGCGTCATCACAAGGGCTTCCTCGGTTGATGACGCGGTCAGCGTGAGGTACTTGAGCATGAACGTGATTTTTCTCGGCCCGCCTGGCGCGGGCAAGGGAACTCAGGCCGTTCGCGTCTGCGAACGGCTGGGGATCCCGCAGATTTCCACGGGCGATATTCTTCGCCGCGCCATCAAGGAACAAACGCCGACCGGTCTGGCTGCCAAAGCCTACATTGATGCCGGCGCGCTTGTGCCGGATTCCGTTGTGATAGACATCGTGCGCGAACGGCTGGCGCAGGAGGACTGCCAAAAGGGCTATGTGCTCGACGGCTTCCCCCGCACCGTGCCGCAGGCGCAGGCGCTTGCCGGTTTTGCCGACATTGACGCCGTGGTGGATATCGACGTCAGCGACGAAAAGCTGATTGCCCGTCTTTCCGGACGCAGGGTCTGCCCCGCGTGCGGCGGCACCTACCACATCTCCCGCCTGAATGGGCGGACGGACTGCGAGCGCTGCGGCGCGACGCTGATCCAGCGGGATGACGATAAGGCCGAGACGGTGCTCAGCCGACTGAACGTTTACCACAAGCAGACAGCTCCGCTGATCGAGTTCTACGAACAGCGTGGGCTGCTGCGCCGCGTGGACGGCGCTCAGCCGATGGAGGATTGCTTTGAAGCGATCCTCAAGGCGCTGGGTGAAACGAAATGATTACCATCAAGAACGCTTCTCAAATTGCCAAGATGCGCGAGGCGGGCGCCTTGCTGCATGAGGTTCTTGAGCAGCTGAAAGGGAAGATCGAGCCCGGTATCACCACGAAGGAGCTTGACCGTTATGCGGAAAAGCTCATTCGCGGTTACGGCGCCGTCCCTTCCTTCCTGAACTATGAGGGGTATCCTGCCTCGATCTGCGCGTCGGTGGATTCTCAGGTGGTGCATGGCATTCCGAATGAATCCACGGTGTTGCGCGAGGGCCAGATTATCTCGATTGATTCGGGCCTGATCCTGGATGGGTGGCAGTCCGACAGCGCCTTTACGGTGGGCGTCGGTACTGTCAGCCCAGAGGCTCAGCGCCTGATTGACGTGACGGAGCAGAGCTTTTTCGCCGCCCTTCAAGTGGCGCGCGAAGGATATCGCGTCAGCGATATCGGCCATGCCGTTCAGCAATATGTTGAGGAGCGCGGCTTTGCCGCGGTGCGAGACCTTTGCGGGCATGGAATCGGGCGCGAGATGCACGAGGATCCCAGCATTCCGAACTTCGGTGCGCCGGGACATGGTGTGCGGCTGCGCCGGGGCATGACCATCTGCATTGAGCCGATGATCACCGCGGGCAGCTACAATGTGAAAACGCTCCGCGATGGCTGGACGGTAGTCACCACCGACGGCAGCCTCTGCTCGCATTACGAACACACCATCCTCATCACGGATGGCGAACCCGAATTGCTTTCGCTGCCCGGATATCATAAGGAGGAGAAGCGATGAGCTCGTTCCCTATGGAAGTTGGCCGGGTGGTCTTTTCCAAAGCCGGACGCGACGCGGGGCATTACTTCGTGGTCGTGGCCGTCCTTGACAAGGATCATGTGGCCATCGCAAACGGTTGTCAGCGAAAGGTAGACAATCCCAAAAAGAAGAAGATCAAGCATCTGGTTGCCAAACCCGAAATTCTTGAAGAAATTCGTGAAAAAATTTTTGCAAAAAAGAGGATTTTTGACTCTGAAGTGCGAAATAAACTAGATGCTATCGGCTATCAAGAGGCTTTGTTGCCGCGTAAGGAGGGTTAAAACTTGCCCAAGAGCGACAATATCGAGGTAGAAGGCGTCGTCGTCGAGGCGTTGCCGAACGCGAATTTCCGCGTCGAGCTGGCCGGCGGGCATAAAATCATGGCTCAGATCTCCGGCAAGATCCGTATGAACTTCATCCGCATCTATCCGGGCGATAAAGTCAAAGTCGAAATTTCTCCCTATGATCTCACCAGGGGTCGCATCACCTGGCGCAGCAAGGGTTGAGAAAACAAATTCGAGGAGGAACGGACAAAATGAAGGTTAGACCGTCTGTCAAGCCTATCTGCGAGAAGTGCAAGGTCATCAAGCGCAAGGGCCGTATCATGGTCATCTGCGAGAACCCGAAGCACAAGCAGAAGCAGGGCTAATCACCTTATCGTTAGGATCAAAGACAGGAAGGATCGCTTGGGCGGCTGCACAGACTTTGTCTGTGAACCATGCGGCTTTTCATAAAAGAAATCCAGCAGAACACACTACCGTAATTGGATATCGGAGGTAAATAATGGCACGTATTTCTGGCGTTGACCTGCCTCGTGAGAAGCGGGTCGAAATCGGACTGACGTACATCTTCGGCATCGGCGTGAAGACCTCTCAGGAGATTCTCGCTGCTACCGGCGTCAACCCTGACACCCGCGTGAAGGACCTGACTGAGCAGGACGTCAACAAGATCCGTGAGTACATCGAGCACCACCTGAAGGTGGAAGGCGATCTGCGCCGCGATGTCTCCCTGGACATCAAGCGCATGATGGAGATCGGCTGCTATCGCGGCGTTCGTCACCGCAAGGGTCTGCCCGTTCGCGGCCAGAACACCAAGCAGAACGCTCGTACCCGCAAGGGCCCGAAGAAGACCATCGCCGGCAAGAAGAAGGCAACCAGATAATAGAGGAGTGATTGACAATGGCACCTAAGCAGAAGCTGAAGAAAGTCGTCCGCAAGCGCCGCGAGCGCAAGGTCGTGGAGCGCGGTGCGGCGCATATCCGCTCCTCCTTTAACAACACCATCGTGACCCTGACCGATACCCAGGGCAACGCGCTGAGCTGGGCTTCCGCCGGCGGACTCGGTTTCCGCGGCAGCAAGAAGTCCACGCCGTTCGCCGCGCAGACCGCTGCGGAGACCGCCGCGAAGGCCGCTATGGAGTACGGCCTGAAGACCGTTGAGGTCTACGTCAAGGGCCCGGGCTCCGGACGTGAGGCCGCCATCCGTTCCCTGCAGGCTGCCGGCCTGGAGGTCAACATGATCAAGGACGTGACGCCGATCCCCCACAACGGCTGCCGTCCGCCGAAGCGCCGTCGCGTGTAAGGTATTGGTAAGGAGGACGAAAGTACATGGCTAACAATAAAGAGCCGATCGCCAAGAAGTGCCGGAGCCTGGATATCTCTCCGGCGGTCATGGGCTACGGCAACAAGAAGTCTACTCGCAACCCGGGCGGCAACAAGCGCAAGAAGGTTTCCGAGTACGGCACGCAGCTCAAGGAAAAGCAGAAGGTCAAGTTTGTTTACGGTGTGCTGGAGAAGCAGTTCCACCGTTACTACCTCAAGGCGGCCAACATGAAGGGCATCACCGGTGAAAACCTGCTGAAGCTCCTCGAACTGCGCCTTGACAACGTGATCTATCGTCTGGGCATTGCCAAGACCCGCCGCATGGCGCGCCAGATCATCGTGCATGGCCACATCCTGGTCAACGGCAAGAAGGTGGACATCCCCTCCTACTCCGTGAAGGTCGGCGACGTGATCACCCTGCGTGAGCGTTCCCGCGAGCAGGCCGCTTTCAAGGCGCTGCGCGAGGGCACCGGCGTTGTGACTCCGAAGTGGCTCACCTTTGACGCGCAGAATCTCACCGGCACCGTGGCTGCGATGCCTGCCCGCGAGGACATCGATTGCCCGATCGAAGAGCACCTCATCGTCGAGCTCTATTCTCGTTAATCCATGGCTGTTCACGGTAACTGTGAGGAGGAATCTGCCCAATGATCGAAATCGAAAAGCCCCGCATCGAACGTGTGGAAGCCAGCGACAGCTACGGCAAGTTTGTCGTAGAGCCGCTTGAGCATGGCTTTGGCCAGACGCTGGGAAATTCCCTGCGCCGCGTGCTGCTCAGCTCTCTGCCGGGCGTTGCCGTATCCAGCATCCGCATTGAGGGCATCCAGCACGAGTTTTCCGCCGTTCCCGGTGTGAAAGAGGACGTTGCAGAGATCATCCTCAACCTGAAAGAGCTTTCCGCCAAGCTGTATTGCGACGGCCCCAAGACGGTGTCCATCAACGTCAAGGGTCCCTGTGAGCTGACGGCGGCGGCCCTCGCCGTGGACGATCAGATCGAGGTGGTCAACCGCGATCTGCATATCGCCACGCTCAACGAGGACGCCGACCTCATCATGCACCTGACCCTGGAAAAGGGCCGCGGCTATGTGAGCGCAGCGAACAACAAAAATCCCAATACGCCCATCGGCGTCATCCCGACGGATTCGATCTTCACGCCGATCCGCAAGGTGAATTACACCGTCGAGAACACCCGCGTCGGCCAGGAGACCGATTACGATCGCCTGACCCTCGAAGTGTGGACCGACGGCAGCATCCAGCCGGATGAGGCCATCAGCACCGCCGCGAAGATCCTCAACGGCCATCTGAAGCTGTTCATGGATCTGACCGATCAGGTGGTGACCATCGGCTTCAACGAGAAGGAAGACGATCACCGCGAAAAGGTGCTGGAAATGACGATCGAAGAGCTCGATCTCTCCGTCCGTGCCTACAACTGCCTCAAGCGCGCCGGCATCAACACCGTCGCCGAGCTTGTGCAGCGCAATCAGGAAGACATGATGAAGGTTCGCAACCTGGGCAAGAAGTCTCTGGAAGAAGTCGAGCAGAAGCTCGCCGCTCTGGGTCTGGCCCTGCGTGCCAACGACGAGTAATCCGGCAAAACCGGTTACAAATTATACACTGCCCGAAAGGGCTATCAAGGTCGCGCCTAAGGGAAATATGGGCGCGGCAAGGCAAGGCCTGATCTGCCCAATCGGCGGAGCAGGCTTCTTGCGTGCCGCGTGAAGAACTGTATTTGCAGGAGGCGGGCTGTAATAGGAGGATAAACAAAATGGCTTATCAGCGTAAACTTGGCCGTACGGCCGCTCAGCGCAAGGCGCTTCTGCGCAATCAGGTGACCAACCTCATTTGGTATGGCCGTATCGAGACCACTCTGGCCCGCGCCAAGGAAGTTCGCAGCGCCGCCGAGCACCTGATCACTCTCGCCATCCGCGAGTGCGATAACACGGTCTCCGTCGAGAAGACCTTTAACAACGACAAGGGCCAGTCCGTGACCGTGACCGTGCAGAACGATGCCCCGAGCAAGCTGCATGTCCGCCGTCAGATCATGGCGTATCTGTACGACGTGAAGGAGCCGAAGCAGGACGACGAGTCCAAGAAGGCTTATGCCGAGCGCACCAAGGACGCGAAGTATCCCTGCGTGGAGAAGCTCTTCCGTGAGATCGCGCCGAAGTACAAGGCTCGCAACGCCGAGAAGAACTGCGCCGGTGGCTACACCCGCATTCTCAAGAAGGGCCCGCGCCGCGGCGACGCCGCCGAGATGGTCATTCTTGAGCTGATCTAATCCCCTGTGTTACCAAAGAAGCTGTTTCGCTGAAATGCGGAGCAGCTTCTTTTGAAATCGGGGAGAAGAGCAGCTGCCCTGTGGGAGGGAACGAAGCATGAACGACATGATTCTCATTCTCAATTACTCGGATGAGTTTGCCGTCGAGGCGGCCAGGCGGCTTCGCGGTGAGCAGGTGTTTTGCAAAATCATCAGCGGCATGACCACGGCTGCGCAGATTGCGCAGGCCGCGCCGCGCGGCATTGTGCTCTGCGGCGAACCCCAAAGCGCCGCGGGCGTGTTCGACGCGGAAATTTTGAAACTGGGCATTCCCGTGCTGGCGCTGGGCCATGCCGCGCATATGCTCATCATGGCGATGGGCGGCGCATGCGCGGGCACGGCCATTTCGCACAGGAAAGCGTCTGTTCAGTACGCGGAGTGTCGGCTGTTTTCAGGCGTGGAGGCCGGAGAACGCTATATTCAGGAAGCCATGACGCTGATGCTCCCTGCCGATGTGCAGGTGACGGCAGGCGCGGGCGGCTGCACCATCGCCTTTGCGGACGACAGACGCTCGCTTTTTGGCATTCAATTTGAATTGGAGCGCAACGATCCGGATGGCTCGACCATTCTCAAGAATTTTGCGCGCGACATCTGCGGATGCATGCCATGGTTCACCATGGACGCTGCGCTGGCCGAGGCGCGGCGTATGCTGACGGACGCTTCGATTGAAGGCGGTTTTGCGGTGTGCGGCGTGAGCGGCGGCGTGGATTCGGCTGTGGCCGCCGTATTGGCGCATCAGGCGTTTGGCGAACGGATGACGGCCATCTATGTGGAAACGGGTTTGATGCGCGAAGGGGAAAGCGCCGCCGTGCAGGAGACGTTTGAACGGCTGGGGATTCCGCTTCGCGTGGCGGATCGCGCAGAAAGCGTGCTTGCCGGACTTCGCGGGAAGCAGACCATGCGGGAAAAGCGGGAGGTCGTCGTTGCCTGCCTGCACGAAGAGATGATTCGGCAGACGGAGGCGATTCCCGGCGCGAAGACGTTGGTCATGGGCACCAATTACAGCGACTTTCTGGGCGGCGCGAACAATGCGGTATGGCAGGATTGCGGCATGGCGGTGCTTGAGCCGTTGGCGCTGCTCTTCCGTGAGGAGGTTCGCGCAATCGCCGAGACGCTGGGCATGGACAGCAGCATCGTGCAGCGCAAGCCATTCCCGCTGATGGGCTTGGGGGCGCGGATCATCGGCGAAGTGACCCCGGAAAAACTGGCGGCGCTGCGCAAAGCCGACGCGATTTTCAGCGGGGAGATTCGCGAAGCAGGGCTGAATAAAAAGCTCTATAAATACTTCCCGATTATGGTGGACGCGCAAAAGGAAACCAGCACGATCATCCTGCGCGCAGTGACGATTTCCGGCGCGATGCTTGTTCCGGCGAGGCTGCCATATGATCTGGTGGAACGCACGGTTGAGCGCATTTTGGAAACGACGCCCACTGTCCGACGGGTGTTTTATGATCAAACCCCGACGCCGATCGGAAAAGAGACATTTCAATAAAACGAGTCCCTCCTTAACGGAGGGATTTTTTTAAACTCCTTCCGTCACAGATGCGCCGTGCCACCTCCCTCAAAGAGGGGGGCTTTGCTTTTTTCGCAGTCACTGCTTACGCTGAAATTCATCATCCAAAAAAGCAGACCAATCAAAGTCCGGAAAAAGCACGGAAAAACAGGCATGCAAACATGAAATGAACGCAAAATGAGACAAAAATACGAACAATAATCAAAAAAAGAGAAAATAAGTTCCGGAATTTTATTGAAAACAGGAGCGACTCTTGCTATACTAAGATTGATTTCGAGGTTTGGAGGTCAAAACGATGCCGAAAGTTGCGTTGATTATGGGTTCAAAGAGCGACTGGCCGTCCCTCAAGGGCTGCGTAGATGTGCTCAAGAAGTTCGAGATTGAGGTTGAGGTGCATGTCGCCAGCGCGCACAGAACGCCCGAAACCGTTGCGGCGTTCGCGGCCAACGCGCGTGAAAACGGCTTTGAGGTCATCATTGCTGCGGCGGGCAAAGCGGCTCATCTGGCTGGCGTAATCGCCGGACACACGACGCTGCCGGTCATCGGCATTCCGGTCAAATCGTCGTTCATGGACGGGCTGGATTCGCTGCTTTCCACCGTGCAGATGCCCACTGGCATTCCGGTGGCGACGGTCGCGGTCGGCGGCGGCGATAACGCGGCCTATCTGGCGGCGCAGATGCTCTCGATCAAGTACCCAATTTTGGCCGAAAAGCTGCTGGCGCACCGCGAGCAGATGGCGGCGGCGATTGAGGCAGACGACAGACAGATTCAGGATGAAGTGTAAGGCGGAGGCAGCATGACGGAAATCAAGGAACGCGGAGACCGGATGGAGGAAGCCTGCGGCGTGTTCGGCATTTACGCGCAGGATGAGGCCATCAACGTGGCGGAGGCCGCGTATTACGGTCTGTTTGCTTTGCAGCACCGCGGACAGGAAAGCGCCGGTATTGCGGTGGCTGATGGAAAGGGCATTAAGCATTATCGCAACCTCGGCCTTGTGCCGGAGGTGTTTGACGAAGAAATCCTGCACGGGCTGACGGGACATATTTCCATCGGCCATGTGCGCTATTCGACCTTTGGCGGCAAGGACGTCATCAACGCTCAGCCGTTGGTGGCGCGCTGCAAAATCGGCATGCTGGCGCTGGCGCACAACGGCAATCTGGTCAACGCGGACGCGCTCAGAAGCCAGATGGAGGATGACGGCGCGATTTTTCAGACGACGGTGGATACCGAAGTCATCCTGAGCCTGATTGCGCGGGAAAGCAGCAAGGGCTTAATCGAGGCCGTCCGCTCCATGATGGAAAAAGTGCGCGGCAGTTATGCGCTGGTGCTGCTGGCGAAGGATAAGTTGATCGGCATTCGCGATCCTTACGGCATCCGCCCGCTCTGCCTGGGGCGCGTGGGCAGCAGCTTCGTGCTGGCGAGCGAGAGCTGCGCGCTCGACGCGGTGGGCGCGGAATTTGTCCGCGATGTGCAGCCGGGCGAAATCGTGGTCATCGACGAAGAAGGCATTCACTCGACCCACGTGAAAACGCCGATGCGCAGTCGCCTGTGCCTGTTTGAATTTGTGTATTTCGCGCGGCCGGATTCGGTCATCGACGGCATCAACGTGTATCAATCCCGTGTGGAGGCGGGCAAACGTCTGGCCGTCGGCGACGACGTGCAGGCGGATATGGTCATCGGCGTACCGGACAGCGCGCTGGCGGCGGCGATGGGCTATGCGCAGCAGAGCGGCATTCCCTACGGCGACGGACTGGCTAAAAACCGCTATGTCGGCCGCACGTTCATCCAGCCGGAGCAGGGGATGCGCGAACTGGGCGTGCGCACGAAACTCAACGCGCTGACCCGCAACGTGCGCGGCAAGCGGCTGATTTTGGTGGATGATTCCATCGTGCGCGGCACGACGAGCCGCAAGATCGTCGAGATGCTGCGCACGGCGGGCGCAAAGGAAGTGCATATGCGCATTTCCTCGCCCTCGGTGCTGAACCCCTGCTATTTCGGCATTGACACGGCGACGAGCGAAGAGCTGATCGGCCACAGCCGCAGCGTGGAGGAAATCTGCCGCTTCATCGGGGCGGACAGCCTCAAATTTCTTTCCCTGCCCGATCTGCTCAAGACGGTGGCCGGTTCGGGCTGCCAGTTCTGCACGGGCTGCTTTGACGGCGACTATCCCATCGACCCCGAAACGGGGGAAATGAAGGATATAGAAGGGTGACGTTGGGCTGCAGCCCAAGAAACGCTCTCGCTTTGGGGCGGAAGCAGGAAAGTATGAATTGACGGATTGCAAAGCAATCCGTCAAGAAGGAAATCCAAGAACATCAGGTTCTTGGCGGGGCTTGGGGCAGTGCCCTAAAAGGAGGTTCATCGTGATTACCTACAAGGATGCGGGCGTGGACGTTGAACGCGGCTATGAGGCCGTGCGCAGGATGAAGCAGCATGTGGCCGCCACGTTTGATGAAAATGTGCTGGGCGGCCTCGGCTCGTTC
The DNA here is from genome assembly GCA_900542445.1 of uncultured Eubacteriales bacterium. Lineage (GTDB taxonomy): Bacteria > Bacillota > Clostridia > Christensenellales > Aristaeellaceae > Ventricola. The sequence goes on from UQNN01000012.1 coordinate 56,349, forward strand.
GGCGGGTTTTATTCCATCGAAAACGCAGACGTGGACAAGCCCGTGCTCGTCGCGGGCACGGACGGCGTGGGTACCAAACTCAAGCTGGCTTTCCTGATGGATAAGCACGACACGGTGGGCATTGACTGCGTGGCGATGTGCGTCAACGACGTGGTCTGCCAGGGCGCAAAACCGTTGATTTTTCTGGATTATATCGCGACGGGATACCTCGACCCGGCGAAGGTCGAGCAGATTGTCGCGGGCGTGGCGGACGGATGCAGACAGGCGGGCTGCGCATTGATCGGCGGCGAAACGGCCGAAATGCCGGATTTCTACCCGGCGGGCGAATATGATCTGGCGGGTTTCACCGTCGGTCTCGTCGGGCGGGAACAATCCATCTCCGGAGAACGTGTGGCGGAGGGCGACGTGCTGGTCGGCATGGCCTCCTCCGGCGTGCATTCCAACGGCTATTCGCTGGTGCGCAAGCTGGTGCTGACCGAGGGATGCGACATTCACACGCCGGTGGAAGCGCTCGGCGGAAAGAGCTGGGGCGAAACCCTGCTCACCCCGACCAAAATCTACGTGAAGCCCGCGCTGGCGGCGTGCAAAGCCTGCGATGTGCACGGCATTGCGCACATCACGGGCGGCGGCTTCATCGAGAATATCCCGCGCATTCTGCCCGACGGCCTGAGCGCGCAGATCGAGCGCGGCACGTGGCCGGTTCTGCCTGTGTTCACGGAGCTGGTAAAGCTCGGCGGGCTGGGCGACAGGCAGGCTTACAACACCTTCAACATGGGCATCGGCATGGTGTTTGCGGTGAAGGAAGAAGAGGCTGACAAGCTCGTCGCGACGCTGGAAGAGCAGGGCGAAAAGGCGTATCGTATCGGCCGCGTGGCCAAGACGGCCGCAGATGGCGAAAGGCTGGTTTTGCTGTGAGCAAGAGGATTGCGGTGCTCTGCTCCGGCGGCGGAACGAATTTGCAGGCGCTCATCGACGCGGTGGAAGCCGGAACCATCGACGGGCAGATCGTTCTGGTGCTTGCCAACGCGTCCAAAGCGTTTGCCCTTGAGCGGGCGAAAAAGCACGGCATTCCGGCTGAATTTGTCAGCAAAAAGCAGGCGGGGAGCGACGAGGCTTTCAACGACATCATTCTCCAAAAGCTGAAAGCGGCGGACGCGGATCTGGTCGTGCTGGCGGGTTATCTGCCGATTTTGGGCCGCCAGGTCGTTCGGGCGTATGAGCATCGGATCATCAACATCCATCCGGCGCTGATTCCGGCGTTCTGCGGGCCGGGCATGTACGGCCATCATGTGCATGAAGCGGTTCTGGCTTATGGCGCAAAGATCTCCGGCGCGACGACGCACTTCGTCGATGAGCAGGTCGATCACGGCGGGGTCATCATGCAGAAGAGCGTGCCCGTGCTGGAGGGCGACACGCCGGAGACGCTGGCCGCGCGCGTGCTGACCGTCGAACACGAAATTCTGCCGGAAAGCGTGCGACTTTTCTGCGCGGAAAAACTGGGGGTAGATGGAAGACAGGTACATGTGCTATAATAAAGTGTTCACATGTGCAATTTCGGCGAATGCGAACTTTTTCCGGTATTTGGAAACGGGAGAGCGTGCGCATCAGCCGGTTTGATGAAGGGTGTCTTCCTAATTATGAGAATTTATCAGCCCGTGCGCGGCGTTGGCGGCGCTCTGCGGGAAAACAGTTTTGTAATCATCGACGATGCGGGCGTGGAAATCGGGCAGGGCGGCCTGGAATACCGCGTAATCAAAAAGATGCTGCCGGACAGGCCGCTGGATATCGAGATGACGATGAATGCCCATCCGATGGCCAGCGACACGCTTTTCGGCGCTTTGAGCGCCAGAGCCGAGCGGATCAAGGATGAAGAAGGCGGTTTGGCCGCGCGGCTGTATACCCGCTGCGCGATTGAAGATGCGGAGCGCCACGAATATTTCACCCGGATGGGGTTTGACGATTACGACGGCGTGGAGCTGTTTGTGCTGAACGTGCCGCAGGATCTTTCCGCGCGCAGGCGCAATTACAGCCCGGTGGGCACGAAATCCATCGACGTGGATCTGCGCACCCGCACGCGGCGCGAAGAATTTCTGCTGGGTCTGAAAGAATTTGGCTGCGTGGAGCACGCCAGCGAGTGGCTGGAAGAGCGCATGCGCGGTCCGGTTTTCATGGCGAAGGCGATGTATTACGGCAGCGACTACGTGGGAAGCATGCTCGTCACGGGCACGCAGGCCGAAGCGACGCTGGAAATGGTCTGCGTGGAGCCGAAATGGCGCGGCCGCGGCGTGGCCAGCGCGCTGGTGGATGAAGCGCTGGGCCAGCTGAACAAGCAGCAGGTGCCGCACCTGATTGCCCGCGCCGTCCGACGCAACGCCAGCGCGATGAAGTTTTTCAAGCGCAGCGGGTTTGACTGGGTGAGAACGGAAGAGTATTTGCTGGGCAGGGACATGTAAGCCGGGGAACGATTGGGGCGCCGCCCCAAACCCCGCCAGAAACCTGAGGTTTCTGGACTTCCCGAATGAGATGGATCGCAATGCGATCCATCTAAAAATAATTTGGAAGGTTCATGCGCCCGACGGTCGTATACACAGCCTGTCTATAAAGATATCCCTGATTCCGAAGGAATCAGGAAGCGGAGGGTGTCGGGAACTCAGTTCCCGGCCGGGGTTTGGGGCAGAGCCCCAACGTGTTCTTACAGAAGGGAGCTTATTCATGGTTAAGCGTGCGATTTTGAGCGTGTCGGATAAGACCGGCATTGTGGAACTGGCCCGCCGATTGGCCGATCAGGGCGTGACCCTGCTGTCCACAGGCGGCACGATGAAGGCGATTGAACAGGCGGGGATTTCCGTCACCGGCGTGAGCGACGTGACCGGTTTTCCGGAGTGCCTCGACGGGCGCGTGAAGACGCTGCATCCGGCGATTCACGCAGGGCTGCTCGCCGTGCGTGAGAATCCCGAACACATGAAACAGCTTGAACAGCTCGGTGTGGAGCCGATTGACATGGTCGTTATCAACCTGTATCCCTTCCGCGCGACCATTGAAAAGCCCGGCGTGACCTTCGACGAGGCGATTGAGAACATCGATATCGGCGGCCCGACCATGCTTCGCGCGGCGGCAAAAAATGCGCAGGATGTGGTCGTCGTCATCGATCCGGCGGATTACGACCGCGTGCTCACCGAGCTGGAAACCACGGGCGACGTTTCGCTGAAAACCAAGCGCTATCTGCAATATAAGGTCTTTGAGCATACCGCGCAGTATGACTGCATGATTCAGCAGTACCTGCGCAGCCAGCTGGAGGACACGCCGGAATTCCCACAGAACCTGACCGTCACGTTTGAAAAGGTGCAGGAGATGCGTTACGGCGAGAACCCGCACCAGAAAGCGGCGTTCTATCGCGACCTGGGCGATATCGCGGGCACGCTCCCGGCGGCCAGGCAGCTGCACGGCAAGGAGCTTTCCTACAACAACATCAACGACACGAACGGCGCGCTGGAACTGCTGCGCGAGTTTGACACGACGGCGGTCATTGCGGTCAAGCACGGCAACCCGTGCGGCGTGGGCGTGGCGGAGACGGTCAGCGAGGCTTACAAGCTGGCGTATGAGGCCGATCCGGTCAGCGTGTTCGGCGGCATTGTCGTCACCAACGGCACGGTGGACGCGGCGACGGCTGAGCAGATGAGCAAAATCTTCCTTGAGATCATCGTTGCGCCGAAGTTCACCGAGGAAGCGATGGCGATTCTGACGAAGAAAAAGAATCTGCGCCTGCTGGAACTGGATACGACGATCCGCACGTATCCGAAGGGCGAACGCGTGATGCGCAAAGTGGCGGGCGGCCTGCTGGTGCAGGAAATCGACGACAAGCTGCTGCCGGAAGACGGCGACTTGAAGGTCGTGACCAAAGCGCAGCCGACGGAAAAGCAGATGGAGGATTTGATGCTGGCGTGGAAGATCGTCAAGCATGCGAAATCCAACGGCATTGCGATTGCCAAGGACAACCAGAGTCTGGGCATCGGGCCGGGGCAGGTCAACCGCATTTGGAGCACGCAGATGGCCATCGAGCGCAGCGGCGACAAGGTGCGCGGCGCGGCGCTGGCGAGCGATGCGTTCTTCCCGTTTGACGACTGCGTGAAGGCCTGTGCGGAAGCGGGCATCAGCTGTATCATTCAGCCGGGCGGCAGCGTCCGCGATCAGGATTCCATCGACGCGTGCGACAAGTACGGCATTGCGATGGTCTTTACGGGCATGCGCCATTTCAAGCACTAAAGGGGAAACGCGTGGGGCGTTGCCCCACACCCCACCAAGAACCTGAGGTTCTTGGATTTCCCATTTTTATCGCTTCGCGATAAAGGATTCATAATGTAGGGTAAAAACGAGCAGCGTCCCTTGGGGCCGCCCCAAGCGGGCGGGAGGGGACGCTGTTTTTTGCCTTTTAAAGAAAGGGCGAGAGAGGCACAAAAAAACCTGTCTCTCCCTTTGGAAGAGGTGGCCGCGTCAGCGGTCGGAGAGGGCGACAGGAGGTCAAGCATGAAAGTATTGGTTATTGGCGGCGGCGGGCGCGAACACGCGGTTTGCAGGAAGCTGAGCGAATCGAAGGATGTGACGGAACTGCTCTGCGCGCCGGGCAACGCGGGCATTGCGCGAGTGGCGCGCTGCATTCCCGATGTGAAAGCGACGGATATCGACGGCATTGTGGCGCTGGCGAAACGGGAAAAGGTGGATTTTGTCTGCGTGACGCCGGATGATCCGCTGGCGCTGGGCTGCGTGGACAGGCTGGAAGCGGAAGGCATTGCGGCGTTCGGCCCGACGGCTTACGCCGCGCAGATGGAAGCGAGCAAGATCTTTTCCAAAAACCTGATGCGCAAATACGGCATCCCCACGGCGAAGTGCGAAATCTTCACCGAGATGGAGAAGGCGCTGGCGTATCTGGATACGCAGAGCGCGCCGATTGTCGTCAAGGCGGACGGCCTGGCGCTGGGCAAGGGCGTCGTCGTCGCGGCGACGATAGACGAGGCGAAACAGGCCGTGATCGAGATGATGCAGGGCGGCAAGTTCGGCAGGAGCGGCGCGCGGGTGCTGATTGAAGAATGCATGGTCGGGCGCGAGGTGACGGTGCTGTGCTTCTGCGACGGCAAGACGATTGTGCCGATGAAGGCCAGCCAGGACCACAAGCGCGTGTTTGACGGCGACAAAGGCCCGAACACGGGCGGCATGGGCGCGTTCGCGCCCAGCCCGCTGTATACCCGGCACATCGCAGAGCGGACGGAACGCGAAATTCTGCTGCCGACGCTTCGGGCGATGAACGCCGAGGGTTTCACGTTCAAGGGTGTGCTGTATGTCGGGCTGATGCTGACGAAAGACGGGCCGAAGGTGGTCGAATACAATGCGCGCTTTGGCGACCCGGAGACACAGGTCGTGCTGCCGCTGCTGGACAGCGATTTGTTCGCCATCATGCGGGCGGTGCGTGAGCAGCGGCTGGCCGAGATGGATATTCGCTGGAAGGACGGTGCGGCGGCGTGCGTCGTGCTGGCCAGCGGCGGCTATCCGGGCAAGTACGAAGGCGGTAAGCCGATTTCCGGTTTGGAAGAGGCGGAAGCGATGGGTGCGACGGTATATCATGCAGGCACGAAGCGGACGGACGCGGGCTATGTGACGGCGGGCGGCCGCGTGCTCGGCGTGACGGCGCTGGGCGACACGCTGGCAGACGCGATTCACAAAGCCTATGCGGCGGCGGAGCAGATTCATTTCGACGGCGCGCATATGCGGCGGGACATCGGAAAATTGGACATGTAAAACAAAACGTCTTCCGTCACGCCTACGTCGTGCAGCTTGCTGCTGGCAGAAAACCGTATAAAAAAACGCCCATCCGACAATCCTGAGCGGCAGAAATCTTTTTTGACGGAGGGGAGAAAATGAACATCGCGGTCGTGGGCTGCGGCAAAATGGGGCGGATGATCGAGGCGGTTTGCGCACGGCGGGAGGATGTGCAGATAGCCGGTTTTGTCGGGCGGGGCGGCTGTGCGAGCCTTGACGAGCTGGAGGAGATGGACGCGGCGCTGGATTTTTCCCATCCGGACAATTTGAACGGGCTGCTGGAAAGCGCGGCGCGGAGAAAAATTCCGCTGGTCATCGGCACGACGGGGTTCAGCGACGCACAGGGCGAGGCCATTCGCGAGGCTGGCCGAAGCATCCCGATTGTATGGGCGGATAATTTTTCCGTCGGGGTGACGGTGCTGGGGCGTTTGGCGGCAGAAGCGGCGCGGATGCTCGGCGGCGGTTTCGACATGGAAATCGTGGAGACGCACCATCGATGCAAGGCGGACGCCCCCAGCGGTACGGCGAAGATGCTTTTGAGGCGCGTTGACCCAGGCGGCGCATATGCTGTTTTAAACGGGCGCGAAGGGCGAAGCGGCGCGCGCAGGCGGGAAATCGGCGTGCATGCGGTGCGAGGGGGCACGGTTGCGGGCGAACACAGGCTGTATTTTTTCGGGCCGATGGAAGAGCTGGAACTGCGCCACCGCGCGGACAGCCGCGAAATCTTTGCGCTCGGCGCGCTTCGGGCGGCGGCATTTGCAACGCGCGCCCCGAACGGCCTGTATGACATGGACGACGTGATATTCGGAGGAACATGATGGACGCGAAGGCAATCATCGAAAAGATCCGAACGGCGGAGAAGAAAACGCCCGTGAAAGCCTATATCAGGACAACCAGGCCGCTGCATTTTGAAAACTGCCACGTGTTTACCGGCGCGGACATGATCGTGATGGGCGATTACAAAGACATTGCGCCCGTGCTGGAACGCAATGAGGACGCGATTGAAGATCTTGTCGTCGAGTGCGACCGACGCAACAGCGCGCTGCCGCTGGCGGATATCAAAACCCTGCATGCGCGCATCGAGCCGGGCGCGATCATCCGCGACGAGGTGGAAATCGGCGAAGGCGCAGTGATCATGATGGGCGCGATTCTCAACATCGGCGCGGCAGTCGGCGAAGGGACGATGATCGACATGGGCGCGGTGCTCGGCGGGCGCGCGATCGTTGGCAGACACAGCCACATCGGGGCGGGCACAGTGCTCGCGGGCGTGGTCGAGCCGCCCAGCGCGAAGCCCGTCACGATCGGCGACAACGTGCTCATCGGCGCAAACGCGGTGGTCATCGAGGGCGTAAGCGTCGGAAACGGCGCGGTGGTGGCAGCGGGCGCGGTCGTCACGCGGGACGTGCCGGAAAACGCAGTGGTTGCGGGCGTACCGGCACGCATCGTCAAGATGAAGGACGAAAAGACCGAGGGAAAAACGGCGCTCATCGACGCGCTGCGGGCGCTGTAAACATCGGGCGCGAAAGACGCGAGGGGCACGGGAGCCCCTTTTTGGATTTGCGCGGGCCGAATCCGAAAAAAATGTGTAAAATAAGGGAAAAACCAAAAATAAGAATTGACATTCGGGACGGAAGATGATATCATACTCATGTTTGCTGTGCAAGCCGTCCGCGGGGATGGTCTGCGCGGAAGACGATTGAAAGGAAGAATTGGTCTATGAATGATGGTCTCGCCGATGTTGACCGACGAGTAGTCGGCACCAAGCAGGTTCTGCGTGCGCTGGACGAGGGCAAGGTTGCCCATGCGTATGTGGCGCAGGATGCGGATCTGCTGCTCACCAAGCGCGTCGTGGATCGCTGTTACGACATGGATATCCCCTGCACGCAGGTGGAATCGATGGAAAAGCTTGGACGCGCATGTGGCATCGACGTCAAGGCTGCGGCCGCCGGTCTGCTCAAATAAGGGCGAATCGGCCGCAAAAAATACCGGCTGCTATGCGGCACGCCGGCGCTTTGTATGCTATGACCCCGCGCAAGCGGGTTCATATAGATGAATCAGCAAGCAAGTGTTCCAGAATTTTTGAGAAGAAACATAGGAGGTGCTTCCATGCCTACGATCAACCAGTTGATCCGCAACGGAAGAAAAGCGATCGCTGCAAAGCCGACCGCGCCTATCCTGCAGAAGTGCCCGCAGAAGCGCGGCGTGTGCCTGTCTGTCAAGACCACCACGCCGAAGAAGCCGAACTCTGCGCTGCGTAAGATTGCCCGTGTCCGCCTGACGAACGGCGTCGAAGGTACTTGCTACATCCCCGGCATCGGCCACAACCTGCAGGAGCACTCCGTGGTGCTCATCCGCGGCGGCCGTGTCCGTGACCTGCCTGGCGTTCGTTATCACATCATCCGCGGCGCGCTGGATGCTGCCGGTGTGGCCAAGCGTATGCAGGCCCGCTCCAAGTACGGCGCGAAGCGCCCGAAGAAGTAATTTCTGAGGGTTCATACTTCGGGATAACGAAGGAAGTGGCGCCCTCCCAGTATCGGAGGTGTCGTCGGTCTGAAACGGGTGGCCGGCCGCGAAGCGAAAGGATGCTGTGCGTGTTTGGAACAGCGCGCAGGATTTTTCGCGGGCAGGGCTGTGTGCTAGATCCGGTTAAGAAAGTCGCTTTTGCTGAGGCGGCGCGCTTGCCGGCCGTTCGGGCCATGCTGCAAGAAAACCGAAGCGAGGAAACAATCCTTGCTTCCTGACAACTCAGGAGGTTAAACCCATGCCGAGACGTGGTTTTGTACCCAAGCGTGAAGTGCTGCCGGATCCGGTTTACGGCAACACCATCGTCACCAAGCTGATCAACCAGATCATGCTCGACGGCAAGCGCGGCATCGCGCAGTCCGTCTGCTACGACGCGTTCCAGATGCTGGCCGACAAGACCGGCAAGGACGCGATGGAAGTTTTCAACGCCGGCCTGCAGAACATTCTGCCCAGCCTTGAAGTCAAGGCCCGCCGCGTCGGCGGCGCGACCTATCAGGTCCCGATCGAGATCCGCCCGGAGCGCCGTCAGACCCTGGCCCTGCGCTGGCTGGTCGAGTTCTCCCGCAAGCGCGGCGAGAAGACCATGGCCGAGCGCCTGTGCGCCGAGATCATCGACGCGAGCAACAACACCGGCGCGGCTGTCAAGCGTAAGGAAGAAATGCACCGTATGGCCGAGGCCAACAAGGCGTTCGCCCACTATCGCTGGTAATTTCCGTCCGATCGTGCGAGGCGCCGCGCAAGCGGCCGCCTGAACAAAAAGGAGATTCAACATGCCCAGAGACCATGAATTAAAGATGGTTCGCAACATCGGTATCATGGCGCATATCGATGCCGGCAAGACGACGACGACCGAGCGCATTCTGTTCTATACGGGCAAGAACCGCAAGATCGGCGAGACGCATGAAGGCACCGCCACCATGGACTGGATGGCTCAGGAGCAGGAGCGCGGCATCACCATTACCTCCGCCGCGACGACTTGCTACTGGAAGGACTATCGCCTTAACATCATCGACACTCCCGGCCACGTCGATTTCACCGTCGAGGTCGAGCGTTCCCTGCGCGTTCTGGACGGCTCTGTCGCCGTGTTCTGCGCGAAGGGCGGCGTTGAGCCGCAGTCCGAGACTGTTTGGCGTCAGGCTGAGCACTATCATGTTCCGCGCATGGTGTACGTCAACAAGATGGACATCATGGGCGCGAACTTCTACCGCGTGGTGGACATGCTCCACGAGCGTCTGCACGCGAATGCGCACCCGATTCAGCTGCCGATCGGCGCGGAGAATGATTTCCGCGGCATCATCGACCTGCTGACCATGCGCGCCGAGGTCTATTATGACGACCTGGGCAAGGATTACCGCGACGAGCCGATTCCGGAGAATATGCAGGAAGAAGCTCAGATGTACCGCGAGCAGCTCATCGAAGCGCTGGCCGACGTGGACGACGGCATCATGGAGAAGTTCATGGAAGGCGAGGAGCCGACCATCGACGAGATGAAGGCCGCTATCCGCAAGGGCACCATCGATTGCAGCTTCTTCGCCGTGCTGTGCGGCACTTCCTACCGTAACAAGGGCGTTCAGCCGCTGCTGGACGCGGTTGTGGCCTACATGCCGTCTCCGCTGGACATCCCGCCGGTCAAGGGCTTCGACCCGCACACCGACGAGGAAGACGAGCGCCCGGTGAGCGACGAAGCGCCGTTCTCCGCGCTGGCCTTCAAGATTATGACCGACCCGTTCGTCGGCAAGCTGAGCTTTATCCGCGTCTACTCCGGCCACATCGGTTCGGGCAGCTACGTGCTCAACTCCACGAAGGGCAAGCGTGAGCGCATCGGCCGTCTGCTCCAGATGCACGCCAACGAGCGCAAGGAAATCACCGAGGTTTACACCGGCGAGATCTGCGGCGTTGTCGGCTTCAAGGACACCACGACCGGCGATACCCTGTGCGACGACAAGCATCCGATCATCCTTGAGAAGATGGAGTTCCCGGAGCCGGTTATCCAGGTCGCCATCGAGCCGAAGACCAAGGCCGGCCAGGAGAAGATGATTCTCGGCCTGCTGCGTCTGGCTGAAGAGGATCCGACCTTCAAGACCTATACCAACCAGGAGACCGGTCAGACGATCATCGCCGGCATGGGCGAGCTCCATCTGGAGATTATCGTTGACCGTCTGCTGCGCGAGTTCAAGGTTGAGGCGACCGTCGGCGCGCCGCAGGTTGCCTACCGTGAGACCATCCGCAAGAGCGCGAAGGCCGAAGGCCGCTACGTCCGTCAGACCGGCGGTAACGGCCAGTACGGCCACTGCTGGATTGAGATCTCCCCGGTCGAGCCGGGCGAGGGCTACTCCTTCAGCAACGACACCGTCGGCGGCTCCATCCCGAAGGAATTCATCGCGCCGATCGACGCCGGTATCCGCGAGGCCGCCAAGAACGGCCCGCTGGGCGGCTTCGAGGTTGTGGACTTCCATGTTTCCGTGTACGACGGCTCCTACCATGACGTTGACTCCTCCGAAGTTGCGTTCAAGATCGCCGGTTCCATGGCTTTCAAGGCGGCTATCGCCAAGGCCGATCCGGTGCTGCTTGAGCCGATCATGAAGGTGGACGTCACCGTGCCGGAAGAGTACATGGGCGACGTTATCGGCGACCTGAACAGCCGCCGCGGCCGCATCGAAGGCATGGATCACAACGGCACGACCGAAGAGATTCACGCGCTGGTTCCGCTCTCCGAGATGTTTGGTTACTCCACCGCGCTGCGTTCCCGCACGCAGGGCCGCGGCGTGTACACCATGCAGCCGGAGCACTATGAGCCGGTTCCGAAGTCCATTCAGGAGAAGGTTTGCGGCGCCAAGGCGGCGAAGTAAGTCTTTCAGGCTTCCCGTTTTCTGTGCGGGAAGCCATTTCCCGAATTATAATATGTCAGGTTTTGGCCTGACACATGGAGGAAAAAGAAAATGGCTAAGCAAAAGTTTGAGCGCACGAAGCCGCACGTTAACATTGGCACCATC
>UQNN01000013.1 GCA_900542445.1 uncultured Eubacteriales bacterium
CCACCTTGCCAAGGTGGATGTCGCGAGTCCGAATCTCGTCTACCGCTCCACTGTGGCGCCATGGCCAAGCGGTAAGGCAAAGCTCTGCAAAAGCTTCATTCTCCAGTTCGATTCTGGATGGCGCCTCCAGATGAAGACTCAGACGGCTGTCTGGGTCTTTTCTTATGGAAGAATGAGGCAGAGCGTCGCTTGCACAAGGAAACGAGGGTTTGATCGACCCTCGTTTTTTGTATGCGGCGGACAGAGGACAGCGATCGAGCAGACGTCGATCCGATGGGTTCAAAGCGGGTTGAGTTTGAAAGGGAAATGTGATAGAATACAAAAAAACGAAACGAGGACCTATAGATGAAGAAAAAAATGCGACTCGGCACGCTGGCAATGCTCTGTGTGCTGCTGCTGACGGCGGCTTCGGCGCTGGCGGAATGCACCGGAGATCATCCTTTCGGCCCGTGGAAGACCAAACGAAACCCGACCTGCCGATTGGAAGGTCTTGATTTCCGTTACTGCCGCGAGTGCGACCACTGGGAAAAGCGATACACCAAAAAGCTGCCGCACGAGGTTGAGGAATGGACGATCACCAGAGAGCCGACCTGCACGCAGGAGGGGCGCAAGGAAGGCGTCTGCTCAGCCTGCAAGCAGACGGTATCCAGAAGGATCGAGATGCTTCCGCATGAATATGGCGAGATGACCGTCGCCGTTGAGCCGACCTGTACGCAAAACGGAAAGGGCGAATCATTTTGCGCGGTCTGCGGTCGCAAAAAGACGGAAACCCTTGCGAAACTGGGGCATGACTGGGGCGAAGTCAGCGTGACGCAGGAGCCGACCTGTGCGAAAAAAGGCAAAGGCGAGCGGATTTGCGCCCGCTGCGGCAAGACGCAGACGGTTTCCATCGATCATCTGGAACATGTCTACGGCGAATACACCGTGACGAGCCAGCCGGATGGCAAGAAGAAGGGAACGCGCGTGGCGGCCTGTACGCTCTGCGGCAAGGAGCGCACCGAACGGTTCTACGACGAGGGCACGCTCTACGAGGACATGGAGCCGTGCGAAGCTGTAATCACGATGCAGACGCAGCTCAAGGATTTGGGTTATTACAATGGAAGCATCTGCACAGGCAAATTCGGTGAGGGGACAACCCGCGCCGTCGCCAAGTTCCAGCAGGCAAACGGGCTGAAACAAAGTGGCATTGCCGATCCCGCGACGCTTGAAGCGATTCAAAGCGCATGGGAGAAGCATAATCAATAACGGTATATTTTTAAAAGAAAGCGATCAGGGTTTTGCGGAGAATGAAACGGGCGTTTCGATCTCTTTGCACACATCCACCCAGCCTTTGGCGTTTGCGACCTGTTCCAGCTCGGCAAGGGTCAGCTTGACGGCACTGTGGTCGTTGCCCGCCGCCGGATAGACGGTTTCAAACTGCCGCAGACTCTCATCCAGATACACGTCCACGTTGTCCGGCACGCCGAACGGGCAGACGCCGCCCGGCGCGTGGCCAATCAGGCGCTCGACATCCTCGAAGGGAATCATCTTGGCTTTGGTGCGAAACGTATTCTTATACTTGCGGTTATCGACTTTTGCCGTGCCTTCGGTGAGAATGAGGACGGCTTTGTCGCCCTGCAAAAAGGACATGGTCTTGGCAATCATGCCGGGCTGAACGCCCAACGCCTGCGCGGCTTCGGCGACTGTCGCAGTGGAAGCGGCCAGCTCGATGATGTGATCGGCGTAGCCAAGAGCGGAAAGACAGGCTTTTGCTTTTTCGATGGACATGGGGGAGGACTTCCTTTCATCGGGTAGATAGAAAAAGAAAAACCCTCAACGGCGCGAAGCTCGTCAAGGGTTTTTGTGGTGCACCCAACAGGATTCGAACCTGTGGCCTTTTGATTCGTAGGCAATTAGCGAATAGAAATATTTTCCTTATATTGCAAGAAATTTATTGGCTCTTGAACAGTTTGACTACCGTTTTGACTACCAGAGGTCATTTTTTCGAGATTGGAGAGAGCTAGCTCAGTACGAAAATCGGTTACATGGTCATAAATTTTGAGAATCATTTTTTCGTCGGCATGCCCCATCCATTTCATCGCAAGTTTGAGATCAGTTCCGGCATCGCGGAGCATGGTGCAGTAGCTATGACGGAGATCGTGAGGGCGAACGGTGAATGTTTTCCAATCGGCAAGGCGCAGCGCTTCCGCTTCATCTCGTTTTCCGGCTTTGGTGAGTGCTTCGACCTGAAGTTGTATAGGGTCGGGGCTTTTTTTCTTCGACCCACGATGATGCCAGCGCTTAGGGTGGCCGTTCAGCTCTCGTTCAATCGTTCCGATGTACGAATCCCAAGCACTGGAAAAGGCACTTTCAGACATCAGGCCGCCGCTTTTGCATGCAGGAGCAAGAAGGCCGTGCATGCCGCGCAGCTCATCCTCCAAGATGGAGAGCAGCGGTATTTCGCGTTCACCTGCTTCAGTTTTTGGGTCGCCGAGGATGGGCTGATTGCTTTCATAGTGTACAGCATGCTGAACGCGAAGAATGTGACGTTCAAAATCAACATCTTCATCAATGTTGAGTGCGAGGGCTTCTCCGCGGCGCAGGCCGGCATAGAGCATGACGTAGACGGCGGCACGGAAGCTATGCGCGGTTTCATGGATGAGGGAACGCTCGTGCTCGGTAATGTTTCGGTGTGAACCAGATGCGCCTTTGGGGGGCTTTGCATGTTTGGATTTACAAGGGTTTGAATTTGAATAGCCATCTTCAACGGCAGTTTCAAAAATGGATGAGAAAAGAATCTTTGCATGCTTTATTGTGCTTTCGCTTTTCCCTACATAGTGAGAGCTGAATACAGATTTGATGTCGGATGGTTTGACTTCTTTGATGAGCATGTCACCGATTTGGTCGCAAAGAATGTCGATATGATGAGCGCAGTCGTTGTAGTGACGCTTGCTGACCTCGGCTTTGTGAATGGGCAGCCATGATGCGGCGTAGTGACGCACATCCATGCTGTCGGCATCGCGCTGGATGCCCTGTTTCAGCATTTGCTTATAGGCATCGCGGGCAGCAAAGGCTTCACCTTCTGTCAAACCGTAAAACCATTTTCCCTGATATCGGCAAGCGAAGCGCCCATCTTTTCGGCGTTTGAGGTGCTGCCTTGGCATGAGAACCCAACCCCTTCCTATATCCAAAATACGAACGTATGTTCTGATAGACTGTCAAAAAATTGCGCACCATGAAGGATGCGCTTTTTTCTTTCAACCCCATCGAAATCGACGGGGTTGAACGTTTAGCCGACGACGGCAAAACGATTGGTGCAAACCAGTAGACATATTTATTTGTGCTTTTCGGATTCGATTAAACGTTGAACCTCACGGTCGAAGTCGGAGACGATGCGCTGCGTTTTGTTGAACGCGTCGTATTCCGCTTCGGCTTTCTTTTTTGCGGCCGCCGCAGATATGCGCCCCTTGTCGGGCAAAATGTCATAGCGACGGAAGGTTAGAAACTCGTTGACGCTGGAGGCGAACTGCTCCATTGTGAAGGTATTTTCGCGCTCAATCAAATCTTCGATATAATCAAAATAGCCGGAGACGGTGCGCTCAAGCTGACGAATCTGCTTCGCATCCAGATAGTTTTTTGCGACGGAAACATCCGATTTGAGAATCCGACCATCAGGGGCGTTTTTCCATGTAGTCAGCCCCATGTGGTCTTTGGTGCGGTCTGCACGGTCATAGATGATTTCGGCGGCGGTCTGCCCCGTGATGGCGTAATGGAATTTGTTTTGTATCATCGCGTAGAAATCATGTGCAGTGCTGGTGTTTTTATCATAGTCAATGCTGCACTCTGCGAAGATATCCGTTACCTGCTGCCAGATGCGGCGTTCGCTGGCACGGATCGAGCGGACGCGCTCAAGCAGCTCGCGGAAATAGTCGTGGCCAAACGCGGCTGTTCCCTGCTTGAGGCGTTCGTCATCCAGCGCGAAGCCTTTGGTCATATACTCCTTCAAGACGCTGGTTGCCCAGATGCGGAACTGTGTCGCGCGGCGGGAATTGACGCGGTAGCCGACAGAGATAATCGCATCCAGATTATAATAAATAACGGAACGGGTAACGTCGCGGTCGCCTTCCTTTTGAACTATTTCCATTTTGGAAAGAGTTGCGTCTCGTGAAAGCTCGCCTTCATCGTAGATGTTTTGAAGGTGCTTGGCGATGGCCGGAGGCTGTACGCCAAACAGCTCGGCCATGCCCTTTTGAGAAAGCCAAATTGTTTCGTCTTTGATGATGGCGTTGACACTCACATTTTCTTCGGTGGATTGGTACATCAGAAAACGAAAATCGTTGCTCATGGAATAATCCCTTCCTGATCTATTGATAATTGTCAGAATCCTTGGATACCAATTTTGTCTGGCGAATATGTTCCGAGAGATGGCGAAGAATAGGCGGATTCGTCACTTTCTGAAATTTGGATAGAGGCGCCGTCCCTTTCGTAATTATAGAAACTAAGTTGCAGTTTAATATTGTTCCAGCAAAAGGATAATCTATGGTCTTGACCGAGACTGTCGATGAGTTCCATATCGAATGAGCCTTCCGAGAAAGGAACGTCAAAGAAATAATTTTTTCCATTAAGTGGAATAGACCAACTATTTGAGGTGGGAGAACCAAAGCTGTCCATAAGCATGGAAGCTAATTCGGCAGTAATACGATATCCATCTATTCGGTCAACCTTTTTTCCAGTATTCAAATAATCATGTGAGACATAGACAGTGCTTAGAATGTCTTGTCCGAGCTCATTAGTATGTTTTGAGAACAGAACAGAAAAGATATTTCCACGGATTATAATATTGTTTGACAGATAATATGCAAGAGAGCTTCCATCATCGGAATAAACGGGTTCAAGTTCAAAACCTGTAATTTTTTCAAAATCTGAAACGGCTTCTGTAATTGGAGAACCAATGCGAATACCCCATAAATAATTTAGTTCGTCATTTGTTGAGGCAATAGAACAGAATGGAAATATGCAGAGAATAACGGCAACGAAAAGAACCCTTTTCAAATACAATACCCTCCTCAATAGAATTTCCTTCGTACTTCGACCAGCTTCCCATAAATGCGAACGGGAAGATCAGATATTTCCTGCTTTGAGTAGAAATGAGGCTCGTATACTTCGGTATTCAGACCGATCAGCATGATTCCGTCCGGCAGAAGCCGGACTTTTTTTATTGTCGCGTCATCTCCGTTGACGATGACCGCAGCAATCTGCCCATTTTCGATGCTTTCCTGCCGACGGATGATTGCGACATCTCCATCTTTGATATCGGGAAGCATGGAGTCGCCTTTGACACGCAGAGCAACGAATTCGCCCTTCTTTGCCATGTCGGCGGGAATTTCCTCCCAGTCCTCAATATCCTCGATGGCCGCCAGCGGTATTCCGGCGCGGATTGTACCGATGACGGGGATTCGAACGGCGGCAGGGGCTTGGATGGCAGAACTGTCGATGATATCAGCTTCTCCAAGAAGATAGTCGGTTGTGACCCCAAAATAATCGGCTAAGGTTTTTGCGTACTGATAATCCATATTAGTACGTCCAAGCTCCCATTGAGATACAGCACCTTGCGTAATATGAAGGAGATTTGCGATGTCTCCTTGTTTAACGCCTTTTTGACGGCGAAGCATTTTTAGACGATTCATAGCGTCCTCCCTTCTTTGCACTAATATTTTATTACCAAAATAGGAAAAACACAAATAAAACAAGTTTTATAATAGAAATATTAAAAAATAAGTTGACAGAAATATTAGCTGGTATTATAATAATAGCAAATATTAGAGAAGGGAGGGGAAGATATGGTAAATAAGTTAAAAATTCTCCGCGTTACGAAGGGAATGAGCCAACAGGAACTTGCGAAAGCGCTTGGTGTAACGCAAGGAGCAGTCAGCCAGTGGGAAACTGGAACTAAGCAGCCCAATGAAAAGATGCTGTGCAGGCTGGCAGAAGTGCTGGAATGCGACTTCAAGGAACTTGATGCATGCTATTCGCCTGAAAAGACTGGCTAATATATTAGTAATTCTATTTTACTAAATTTTGAGCGTGTAATAGTGTCAAGAAACACCTGTTTTGAAGGCAGAGAGAACAGATTTCGTTCGGAAAGGAGGAAAGAACGTGAACGAGCCAGCCCATCAGATTCTCAAGGATGCCCGGAAAGAGGCGGGGCTGACCCAAATTCAGGTCGCGGCGCTGCTCAGCGTGTCCATTGAGCAGGTCAAGCGTATGGAGCGTGGCGATTGGATTCCAGAGATGGCCGACGTGGACATGATGGAGGAGCAGCTTCATGATGTCGGTTTGTTCCGACGCTGGGCTCGTGCCCAGTACCCTGAAATTGTGAAATACTTCGGCGCGGCCGATAACCGAGAGCTGGGGCTGCTCGGAGCAGTCGTCAATACCAAGCATCAGATCGACGATGTGCTCAAACTCCAAGACAGAGTGGAGCGGGATGCCATCGACGGGCAGATTGATCCGACGCTGCGGGACAGCTACCGACGGGAGCTTGAGGAAGCCAGAGAGGCCATCGAAACGGCACTTGGCATCTTGAAACAAATCTAGGAGGAAAGCGGCATGGAAGCAAAGCTGCTCCACACGGAGGAAGTGGCCAAGGTCTTGGGTGTAAGCCGCAGGACGGCCAACGACCTTATGCGGACAATGCCGTGCGTCAATATCGGAACGAGCACCACAAGGCCGCATCTGGCCGTGCTTGAGCCTGACCTTGACGCATGGATTCAGAGCCGCAGGACGGTGCGCCAGCCTGCCCCGGAAAAGCGGGAGGTTGGCAGAAGGCGAAAAGCCACGACAAAGCTGCTCGTTATGGACGGGCTGCTGGATGAGAACGGGCGGATAGCCCGGAGAAGATAGGAGCGAAAGTCATGATTTATTGCAAAGACAACAAAGAACTGCGTCTTTCTGGAACGACCGATTTACTGCTGGCACAGGCAACCGCCGTTGCCGTAAATGTTCTCAAGGAGGCCTGCGCAGGAAATAAGGACGAAATGCGTAAGGTGATTGTCGAGAAGTTTGTCGAGCTGGTGGTCAAGGGCGTTTGCGGCGAAGAAGCCAAGGTCAGCAACGGAGACTGCCTGATTAAAGTCGAGAACGGCATTACGACGATGGCCGGAAATGCGAAGGATATCCTCGAAGCGCTGGAAGTCTGTGTCAGCGTTGTCGCGAAAACCTTGGCGGGTGAAGATGAGGGCAAGGCAGTGTCGCTGGTCTGTGAGTTCATGTCTCATACGACAGAACGGATGATTCGCGATGATGTAAAGACGGTCGAGAAAAGCGGTGGGAAGAAATGCTCGAAAAACTGATTGACCTGTTCTGGGCTGGCGTGAGCATCCTGCTTGCGCTCGGCATTGCCGGCGGCGTGTTATTCTTCGTTTGGGCGGCGTGCAAGCTCAAGAAAGAAGAACAGCAAAATGCGGCGAGACAATAAAAAAGAGATCAGCATGGAGAAGATGCTGACCTCCGCACCGCATTCAGACCAACAGAAGTAGTGCTATTGCTATTATAGCAGATTCGGCACGGAAACGTCAAGGAGGTACGCAATGAGTGAAGCGGAATACGCCACCCTCGATCATCTGGAAAGCGTTTGCAGCGGTTTGCGAGCCATGATTCGCACCACCGAAGAAGGCGCGTTGCAGGATGCACAGCTCAGTGATTTGGTCAGCTGCTTATATACGGCACTGGACAGCGCCGTGGTTGCCCGCGACGAATACCAGAGCCGCGCGGAGGCCGAAATCCCGGAAGAACTGGATTATTGCGAGGCCGTGTGATGGAGATACAGTCAAGGCCGGAGCTGGCCTTTGATGAGCAGCAGCATTTGTACACGCTGGGCGGGTTTGTCCTGCCGAGTGTGACGCAGATTATGTCTCCGATGAGCAGCATGCTCTATGCGGCCGTTCCGCAGGCGGCGTTGGATGCGGCGGCGGACAGAGGAACGCGGGCGCATGAACAGGTCAGCAACTATGTCAGGTATGGTGTGCTTGAAACGGATGAAGACACTGCGCCATACGTCCGAGCGTTTCTCTGCTTTTGCAAAGATTATTCGCCAACTTGGCAGGGCAGCGAGATTCGCACCTATCATCGACAGATGATGTATGCGGGGACGCTGGACTTGCTGGGGCACATCGAACCCGACGATGGGCAAGGCGTTGATGTGGTTGATCTGAAATGCACCGCGGCTTATCACAGCGTTATGCTGGCCACGCAGATTGGCGCGTATGCCCATGCGATGCAAAGCCACGGCGTGAAGATTCGGCGGCTGTACGGTTTACAGCTTATGCGGGATGGACGCTATCACTTCGGGCAGGTCGATGACGGATATAAAAACTTTTTGCATTGCATGGCGATTTACAACGCGATGCAGGCGGAAATCAGATAGGAGTGACATACATGGAAGCCAGAGCAACAGACAACGTTTTGCAGATTCGGGCGCCCGGTTCGCTCGGCATCGAAGAACAGTTGACCGCTTCGGGTCAGGCGATTATTGCGCGAGCCGAGAACATGCGAATCGGAAATGCGCGCGAGTATGAGGACGCGGCGGCGTTCCTTGTGGAAATCAAGAAGCGCGCCAAGCAGATGAAGGAATACTGGAAACCCAGCAAGGATGCGGCGAAGGCCGCGCACGCCCGCATCTGTGAGCAGGAGAAGGCCATGCTTGCGCCGATGGAACAGGCAGAGAAAACCATCAAGGCGGGTATGGCACGGTATCAGACGGCGGAAGCGGAGGCCAGACGCGAGGCAGAGAGGGAAGCCGCCAAGCGCCAGCAGATTGAGCGCGACCGACTGATGAATGAGGCGGCGGAGGCCGAGCAGGCCGGGGACGTGCACGGTGCGGCGATTTCGATGGCGATGGCCGAGATGGTGGAGGACATGAAAGCGCCCGTGCTGGTTGTCGAACCCGCGAAGGCAGCCGGCACAACCATCAATAAACGTTGGAAGGCGCGCGTGGTGGATGAAACTGCCGTTCCGGCTTATGTGAACGGTATGGAACTGCGGAAAATCAATCAGTCGGCGCTGGACGCGCTTGCCCGAATGAGCAAGGGCGAGGCCAGTATCCCCGGCGTTGAGTTCTATCAGGATACGACCATCAGCGTAAGGACATAAGGGAGGAGCGAAAAACGATGGAAGAACTCGAAAACTTGCAGGTCATCAATCCGTATGCGGTTGCCCCGGCGAACGGTATGAGCATGGATGCGAAACGCCATGATTCCGGCAATGCGGTTGCCGCCAATGCGGAAGCTCGCGCGGTATCCGAGGTCAAAGCGCAGGTGATGATGGCGCGCCAGTTTCCGCGCGACCCGCTTTTGAGTATGGATTGCATCCTGCGAGAATGCGAGCGCCCGACGCTGGCGGATGCGGCTATCTACCTGTACCCGCGTGGCAACGAAATGATTTCAGGGCCATCTATCCGGCTGGCAGAGGTGCTTGCTCGAAACTGGGGCAATGTGACTTTCGGCATGGAAGTGCTTGAACGCGGCGTAGCAAAGAATGGCGTTGGGTTCAGTGCAATCCGCGCGTTCGCATGGGATTTGCAGACGAACACCTACGTTTCGCGCCATTTTGAGGTGAAGCATTGGAGGTCTACGCGTTCGGGCGGCTATAAGCTCACCGATGACCGCGATATCTACGAACTGGAAGCCAACATGGGCAGCCGCAGACTGCGCGCCTGCATCCTTCAGATTATTCCCGGCGATGTAACCTCGGCAGCGGTTGCGGCCTGCCGCAAAACATCGTCTAACGGGTTGGTTGAGATTATGAAGGACGAAAAGAAGCGCGCCGACCTTGTGGCGAAGATGTTGCGCATTTATGAAAAACTGGGCGTGACGAGGATGGATTTGGAGAACTACTTGAACGCCAAGATTGACGATTGGAACGCCGACCACATGGTCAAGCTCAAAGAGCTGAAATGCAGCTTTGATGACGGCGCACTGACGCTGGGCGAAGTATTCCCGCATCTTGGCGGAAACGGGAAGAACGAAACCATCACCAAAGAGCAGATCGAGAAGATCATGCAGATGGAGAAAGAAACGGGGCGGCAGGGCGAAATCAGCGATGCGCTCAAGCGCATGGGTATTGCCAAGGTCGCCGATATTCCGGCGGCACGTTTTGACGAGGTGGTGCAGATGGTTCAAACGTTCATGCCGCCTCAAAAGCCCAAACAGGTTGAACAGGCCAAGAAATAAATATGCGGGGGATATTTCCCCGCATCGTGGCGGCGTAGCACAAGCAGTGCGGCGCACGGCGGATAGCAGCGCCGGACGCAGATATCGGTTTAAGTCCGATGGCCGCCAAAGCAGAAGAAGTCGAGATGAAACGGTAGAAAAAGCGGCGGAAGAAGGGAGGCAGAGTGCGCCGCCGGACACACAATCGAATAGCAAATTCATACTGACAGCCGGGAAAGACCGGCACTATGCGGCGCAAACGGTTTTGACAGTGTTTTTCCCCTTTGGCACTGTTGCCGGCTCAACTCCGGCGCGCCGCACCAGCGGCATACTGCCGCATTCAGACCAGAAAAAGCAGAAAGGAGGTGTAACAGGCAAATGCGTTCAGAAAAAGCCAGAGGGTTTGTCCTTGACTTTGCCGACGTGGAGGCGTTGAGCAATGAGCTTGAACCTGCCGATGCGATGGCAGTCATTGTGGCGCTGTCCAGATACGCGAGAGAGGGCAGGCGGCCGGAGAAGGGCGAGCTTTGCCCCGCGGCAAGTATGGCGTTCACGCTGATGGTACGCAATGTAGATCGGGGGCTTGAGAACCTCAAAAAGCGCACGGAAAGCACGCGCAATGCTGCAAATGCACGTTGGCATCCGCAAAGTGCAGCTGAAAAGCAATCGCATGCAGATGGATGCGAACGCATGCAAACGCAAGGAACGGAAGCGCCAAACATGCAAACGGATTCGGACGGTTGCGGATGCACCCATATAGAATCAGATAAAGAATTAGAAAAAGAGAGAGAGGAGGATATAAGCAGCAAGGGCGAAACGAGCAGCCTGCCCCCGCCCTCTGGTGAAACGGAAAAAGGTTTGCTAGAGCAGATTGCCATCAATCGGGAAATCGAAGAAGCAGGACGAAAGGCCGGAATTTTCCGTGAGGATTGGGACACTGCATCGCCGGATGCCCGAGACGAGCATGAGGATTTCATGCTCATGCTGGAGTTCCCAAAGGCGTGGGTGTTGGAAGCCATCGAAAAGGCGCGTCGTGCACATAAACAAACCTCACGCTATGTGCTGGGGATTCTTCGAGCGTACCGCAAGCAGGGCGGGTCGGATGATGATATTGCACCAGCCGACCACAGGGCTAGGGGAAAGCCGTCCAATCAGGCTGCGCCGCCCGTCTGTGAAACGAAGGACGGTAAAGATTACTACGAGGGGTACGAGTGCCTGTGAGTGAGGAGAAAACCACTGCCTATCAGGCGACTGAAAGCGAGAGAGCGATTATCGGGGCTATCCTGCGAGGCGATATTCTTCCGCGAAATATTGAGCTGACGCTTGAAGATTTCACGGATTTGATTTGCCACGAAGTTTTTGCCGTCATGCAAAAACTAGATGCTCAAAATAAGACATGCGACCTCGTTACCGTTTCGGACGCGATGCCGAATTTCGATTCGACGCTGCTGGTTGACCTGCTGCAAAGCGGCATGCCGTCGCTGGTGCTGTGTGATCAGTATGTGGCGAACGTCAAAGCGGCCAGCATGCGGCGGGCACTGTGCAAAATCGCTCAACAGACCGTAGAGCTTGCCCGAAACGAGCTGACTGATCCTGTCAAGGCGGCGGAAGAAATTCGCGGGCAGATTGATGAATTGGCGAAGAATGGGCCGACCCAGGAGATTGTTTCCATCCCGCAGATGATTCTCAATATGCACGACTATCTGTTTGCCGAACAGAAAACGGATGACAGCATGCACACGGGAATTGGGCGGCTGGATGGTGTGTTGGGCGGCGGGATTCGAGGCAGCAAGCTGTGCATCATCGGCGCAAGGCCATCCGTTGGCAAATCGGCATTGGGGCTGTTTATCGCTACCAACGCGGCACGGTCGGGAAAGCATGTCCTGTATGTATCGCTTGAGATGGACGAAGCCGAGCTGTATGACCGCATCATAGCGCGTTTTTCAGGCGTGCCGGTGGATGTCATTGAAGCGCGCAACTTTTCCGATGAGCAGATTCAGAGCGTCGTTGCCGCGTATGCGGAAATAGGGCAAATCCAGCTGAGCATCAGCACGCAGGCACAGACCCCTTTGCAAATCCGTTCCCTTGCCCTCAGACAGCGGCAGGAGACGGGGCTCGATATGGTTGTCGTGGATTACTTGCAGCTGCTCAGGAGCGGCAGAAAGACCAACAACCGCGCGGAAGAAGTCGGCGAGATTTCCAGAGCGCTTAAACGGCTGGCAATGGAGCTGAAAATTCCCGTTATTGCCATGACACAGATGAATCGTCAGTCCGAAATGGGAACGGGCGAAGGCGGGCGGATGCCCAAAATGAGCGAAAGCCGAGAGAGCGGCACCATTGAGCAGGATGCGAATCAGTTTTTGATTCTGCATGCGCCGGATATTCGAACTGTCCCGGAGCCGTGGCAGCAGATGGCCGAATCCTGTCAGGCGAACGGATGGACATTCATGCTTATCAACGTGGCGAAGAACCGAAACGGTCGAAAGGGTATTTTGCCGATTGCTTTCGATGCACCACACATGAACTTCTTCGCATTTGAGAGAGACACACAAGGAGGGTAAAACACAATGAGCCAAACTTTTGGCAACCTCAAAGATCTGAGCCGCCTGATGGGCGGCGCAGTGCAGGAGCGCTGGGAAGATGCGCTCGGCAGAATGACGCGCAACATTCTTGACCCGAACACGGAACCCAGACGGGCGCGCAAAATCACGATGGTGCTGACCATTAAGCCGACCGAGAGCAGGGACGGAGGGGAAATGTCCTTTGATGTGAAGGAGAGTTTCGCGCCGCCTACGCCTGTGAAGCAGAGCGTTTTCTTTGATCAGACGGATGACGGAACGATTTATGCGACGCAGAAGTTGAATCAGGTGGCTGGGCAGCTCGATATGGCCGGAAATGTGCAGCCGGAAGCTGTCAGCATGCCGATTGGCACGACGGAAGATGAACCGCAGGATGAACAGGAAACGATGCCGCAAATTGTGTCGTTCCGAGCAAAAGAAAGGAGCCTGTAAATCATGGCAAGCATTCAGAATGGAAAGAACGTCAGCGAAAAGAAGGAAGTTCCGCTGTTCAAGCTGGGAGAGCTTGACGCTGAGGCGATGCGCTTCCTGTACGAGCTGGGCACCAAGAATCGCAGCTATACGGTGCAGGAGATTGACGGCCGTATGTATGTCAACACGAATGATTTGGTGCGTATCAAAGAACCGTTTCCGGCGGTTCTTCCGACTGTGAACATCTTCACGCTGAGCGGTCTGGTGGATTATATCCTGAACGACCCGGATGGTCAGCTGGATAAGTTTGGCAATCTGGTTGTGCAGGTAACCGACCCGCGCAAGGTTGTGCTGTACGGGATTAAGTGCAGCGATGATTATGCGGTTCGAGCCGAGCTGACGCGTGTCGTGACCGACAATGAGCCGTTCGAGTTTGGCAGGTATATCGGGCAGGAAGAATTCATCGTGCAGCTTCAGAGTCGGTTTATTGAAACCGAAAATTCGTTGGAAGTCGGCAAGGTGGTTGGCAATTTGAGCGTGGAGAAGGGAACCAACATCAGCGACGACGGCATCAGCCAGCGTGTGACGGTACGTGACGGTGTTGTGCGGGTCAACGATGTGGTTATCAAAAATCCTGTGTATTTGAGGCCATTCCGCACGTTCTGTGAAATTGATCAGCCGGAGAGCCCGTTCATTCTGCGCATTAAAAACAGCGATGGAAAGGGCGTGCCGGAGATTGCGCTTTACGAGGCTGACGGCGGCCTGTGGAAGCATCGGGCAATTCAGGGCATTCACGCGTATCTGGATAAGGCGTTGGATAACTTGGTAACCAGCGGCATGGTTACGATTATCGCATAAACAAAAAACGTCCTGTCCGCGTTAGGGCCGCGGGCAGGACATTCCTCAAAAAACCGTATTCATTATATCAAAAGAAAGCAGTGAAGTCAAATGAGCGAGATTGTCGTGGACAACTTCGCAGGTGGCGGCGGCGCATCAACGGGTATTGAAATGGCAATAGGCCGCAGTGTGGATATTGCCATCAACCATGACCCGGCGGCGATTGCAATGCATAGAGCAAACCATCCGACAACCGAGCATTATCAGGAGGATGTTTGGAAGGTCAATCCTGTCAAGGCTTGCGCGGGGCGGCCTGTGGCGCTGGCGTGGTTTTCGCCAGACTGTAAGCATCACAGCAGGGCGAAAGGCGGAAAGCCTGTTAGCAGGCATATTCGAGGGCTGGCGTGGGTTGCGGTAAAGTGGGCGAAAGCGGTGCATCCGCGCGTTATCATGCTGGAAAACGTAGAAGAATTTCAGGACTGGGGACGGCTTGATAAGGATAATCGGCCAGATCCTCGATATAAGGGCGAAACTTTCCGGCGGTTCGTCAGCCAGCTTGAACGGCAAGGGTACAAGGTCGAGTACAGGATGATGCGGGCGTGTGATTATGGAGCGCCAACTATTCGGAAACGGTTCTTCTTGATTGCACGCTGTGACGGAAAACCGATTGTCTGGCCTGAACCGACGCACGCGGCGCCAGATAGCTTTGAAGCACTGGTAGGAATGAAAAAGCCGTGGGTGCCGGTAGCTGATGTGCTGGATTTCAATCTTCCATGCCCGTCAATTTTTGCGACAAGCGAAGAAATTTTCAAGCAGTACGGGATTCATGCTGTTCGCCCACTTTCAGAAAAGACCATGCGCAGAATTGCGAGAGGCATTGAAAAATTTGTTTTGAAGAACCCGTCGCCGTTCATTATTCAAGTCAATCATGGCGGTGAGAATTTCAGGGGGCAGGATATCGAAGAACCGCTGGATACGATTACGGCCAAGCATGGGACGGGCGTAGTCATGCCCATGATGATTCAGTATCACGATGAGCAGGGCAGCGAAGTGCGCGGGCAGACGGTAGACAAACCGATTATGACTGTGGATGCTTCAAACCGATATGGAATGGTTTCTGCATTTATCAGCAAGTTCTATGGCACGAGCAGTCCGGCCAGTGCGGCAGATAATCCGTTGCCGACGGTGACGGCCATCGACCACAATGCGCTGTGCGCGGCCTATGTGACGCAGTTCAACAATAATTGTGATGGGCAATGCGCAGATGAGCCGCTCAATACCATTACGGCCGGAGCCGGCCATTTTGGAGATGTCCGAGCATTCTTGGTCAAGTATTACGGGAATGGAGATAATGCGGCATCCTGTGAGAAGCCCGCGCCGACGATTACATCCAAAGACAGGCTTGGACTGGTTACAGTGTGCGGGGAAAAGTATCAGATTGTGGATATCGGGTTACGGATGCTGACCCCGCGCGAGCTTTTTGATGCGCAGGGATTCCCCGAAAACTACATCATTGATGTGGATGCGGACGGAAAGGCTTATCCGAAGGCGGAGCAGGTCGCCAGATGCGGCAATGCTGTTTGTCCGCCAATTCCGGCAGCGTTGGTCAGAGCGAATCTGCCGGAGCTTTGCGGCACGAAAAAAACGGAGGCAGCGCAATGAACACAGAAATCATTAAAGCGGTCGAAAGCGACCGCGCGCAGAAAACCTTTTATCCGACGCCTGAGCCGCTGGCAGAAAAGCTGCTCGGCGGCATCAAGTGGAACATGGTTGACTGCGTTCTTGAACCGAGCGCCGGAAAGGGCGACCTTGCTCTATTCGCTGCCAAGAAAATGTTCTACGCTCGCCATAGCTACCCGCCGCACGATGACCGCAGCATCAGGGAGGCTGCCGAGGAAGCCGATATCGACTGTATTGAGATCGACCCGCTCCTCCGCAACACCCTTGAAGGGCGCGGATTCAGGGTCATTCACGATGACTTCCTGTCATTCGAGACACAAAAGCGTTACTCGCTGATTGTAATGAATCCTCCGTTTGACCAGGGCGCTGAACATTTTCTCAAGGCGTTTGAGCTGATGGAACACGGCGGCGAAATCCGCTGCATCCTCAACGCTCAGACAATCAGAAACCCTTGCACAGAGGCGCGAAAGCGCCTTGTGGCAGCCCTTCAAACGGGTGCGGAGATTTCCTTCATTTCCGGCGCGTTCCACGCCGCAGAACGCCAAACGGATGTAGACGTGGCTCTTATCAAAAAGGTCATTCCTCAACGAAAACGGGATAGTTCGATAATGCAGGAAATGAAAGAAGCTCCGACATACAAGCGCCAAGAAATCCCGGAACAATACGGCGATCTTGCCTTGTATAGTGAGATGGACGAGTGGGTAAACCGCTACAATTATGAGGTTGCCTGCGGCATCCGGCTCATTGAGGAATGGCAGGCCATGTCACCCAACATGCTCAATCTGCCGAATGAAAAGTACAATTCGCCGATCATCAGCCTTAAAATTATGGGATGTAGCAATCTAGACGATTGCTCGATCAATAAGTACATCAGGGAAACCCGATACAAGTACTGGAACATGATCTTCAAACAGCCTACTATTGTGCAGCGACTCACATCGAACCTTATCAACGAACTGCACGACAGTATTTCGCAACTGGTCGATTACGAATTTTCGATCTACAACATTATGACACTCATCATCAAGATGAACGCCAAGGTTATTGGCGGCATCGAAGATACCATTGTTGCACTGTTCGATAGCTGGACTCAAAAATACTGGAACGAGGAAAGCCCGAACCGGCACTATTATGATGGCTGGAAAACAAATGACTGCTTCAAGGTCGGTAAGAAGGTGATTATCCCCTTCTACTCCACCTACTCCTATGACAAATCGTTTGATTCATGGCGCGTCATTCAGAGATTCCGTGATATTGAAAAGGTGTTTGATTTTCTCGACTGCGGGCGAACTGATTGGGAGGGAAGCCTCGACACAGCCATCAGAATAGCCGAGTCAACTGGATGCACACGAAACATTGATACCAAGTATTTCAAGGCTACATTCTTCAAAAAAGGCACGGCTCATCTCGTCTTCAAGGATGAAAATCTTCTAGAGAAGTTCAATATCTTTGCAGGGCGAAAGAAAGGATGGTTGCCGAACGCCTACGGGAAATGCAAATATTCGGACATGTCCTCGGAGGAACAGCGCGTTGTGGACAGTTTTCAGGGACGCGAGCGCTATGAAGCCGTTATGCGCGACGCTCAGTATTTTCTTGCTGAGTCCGACGCGGGCATGAATCAATTTCTGATTGCGGGAGCGTGAAAACATGGAGTGTAGAGCATTTGAGGACGGGCGATGCACACGATTTGAAAGCCCGTATATCGGCGAATTGTGTCCCGTTGTCGAGCATCAGGAACTTTGCGTGATGGCGTATAGGGACGCATGCGGCGGATGCAGCCACGAGAATGATTCACAACCGACGGCGTGTATGTACTGCATCCGATGCTATGCCCATGAGCCGGACAGATACGAAAAGACAGTGAAATCCGATGATGAGTGACATATTCGACAAAAAAGTGCGAGGTTGGAAAATGGATAAAACGAAAATCGACTGGGCGGATGCAACATGGAACCCTGTTACGGGCTGTTTGCACAGTTGCCCATATTGCTATGCCAGAGGCATGGCAAAACGCTATGAAGGACATGACCAGAGCGATGATTCGGCGATGTGCCGTAGTTCTTTGCCTTGCATTGAATTGAACGAGCCTTTGAAAGTGACGCGGCTGGATGGAAAAACGACAAATGCTCCGTATCCCTTTGGATTCAAACCGACGTTTCACAGGTACAGGCTGAATCAGCTGTTGCGCTGGACGAAACCACGCAATATCTTCGTGTGCAGCATGGCAGATCTGTTTGGCGAGTGGGTGCCGACGGAGTGGATCAGTGCGGTAATTGAGGCTTGCAAAGCTGCGCCGCAGCATCGCTACATGTTCCTGACCAAGAATCCGAAACGATATATCAAGCTGATTCAGGCGGGCATATTGCCGCTGAACAATGACCGATTCTGGTACGGGACGACTTGCGAAAATCCGATGCAGGAATATTTCTTCTGTGGAAAGGCAAAGACGTTTGTTTCCATCGAACCGATTTTTGCACCGTTCACCGGGCTGAATTATTTCGACACGCCGCCGGAACAGCGGGTAGATTGGATTATTGTCGGCGCGGAAACGGGCAATCGGAAAGGCAAGGTTATTCCAGAAAAGAGCTGGATTGATGAACTGGCATACTGTTCCGCGCAGCAAAAGACTCCAATTTTTATGAAATCGAGCTTGCGAGGGATTATGGGTGTCGATTTCGTTCAGCAGTTCCCATGGGATAAGTAAAAGACCAATTTCGTGACCTCACGAAATTGATATGAAATGGCTGAAAGCTATGGAGAAACAAAGATGCATGTGGCACTTCATGACAATGACCGTACCAGTTTTCCAAACCTAGCTTTGATGAAGATATCTGCCTATCATAAACAGCAAGGTGACAATGTGGAATGGTGGAATCCTTTGTTGACGTATGACCGTATATACAGCAGTAAGGTTTTTACCTTCACCCCCGAAAACCCCTATCTGCCGCCAGACACGATCAAGGGTGGGACAGGATACGGAATGATGAATGAGCTTCCAGAAGAAGTCGATGCAATGTTCCCTGATTACTCGATTTATCCACGATGCCATCATGCTATCGGATTTTTGACACGGGGATGTATTCGAAATTGTTCGTGGTGTGTTGTACCACGTAAAGAAGGGCGGATTCGACCATATCGGACGTGGCGAGAGATTAAACGCTCGGATAGTCGGGACATTGTATTCATGGACAATAATGTTTTGGCATACACACATGGACTTGAACAAATTGCAGATATGATAGGACAAGATATACGAGTTGATTTCAATCAAGGATTGGATGCGAGAATGATTACACCAGAAATTGCACAAATGCTGTCACAACTGAAATGGATAAAATACATCCGAATGAGCTGTGACACAGACAATATGCTGGTGATAGTCCAAGATGCGATTCGACAGTTGGGAAAAGTAGGTGTGAAGCCATATAGAATCTTTGTCTATCTTTTGGTACAGGACATTGAATCGGCAGAACGGCGAGCGTTGGCGTTACGAGATATGGGAGCGGAGGTTTTTGCCCAGCCATATCGAGATTTTACAACAAGCAAAGAGCCGCCGCATGAATTGAAAAGATTTGCCCGGTGGGTGAATCGGAAAGCGATATTCAAGACGACGAAGTTTTTTAGAGACTATAAGCAATAAGAGCTGTTGCACGATTTACGGCATGGAGGGATAGCGGATGGCGCGAGATGAGAGCGAGACGCTGCGGCGCGTGATTTTCAGAAAGTGCGTATACTGCTGCGGCGGTTCCACGAAGGAGGCCGCGCGGTGCACGAGCGAGGACTGCCCGCTCTGGCCGTACAGACCGCAGTTTATCCGGCGGAAGCCCCGGAAAAAGGACGCGGTGCAAATCACGGTGCAGATGATTTTGGAGACGAAAGGAGGCGCGCGATGATAACGGCCAGACAGACCGCTCGGGTTTTCGGACTGAGCATGGTGCAGGTGAAGACCTGCGCGCAATGCGGAAAGCGCTTTTCGATTGTCAGCCCCGATTATGCCTACAAGCTGGAAGGCGGCAAGGGCGCAAAGCGGCAGGCATGGTTTTGTAGCTATGGATGCATGCGAATCGTTCAAAAGCCGCTGGAGGAAGCGCGGAAAGCGGAATTTGAGGAGCGGGTTTTCAGGGACGTTTTCGGCCTTGATGAAGGCGAAAAGCACAACCAGCGAACGCTTGCGGCCTATCACGCGAAAAAGCAGGCGGAGGACGCGGCCATGACGGAAAAAGAGCGGGAGGACAAGGCGGCGAGGCTGGCCGAGGCCAAACGGCTCGCGGGCCAGGCGAGCGGCAGAGCGCGCAGGGAAAAAGCTGAGAGCGAAAGGGTGGAACGGGCGCTTGAACGCCACCGGGAAGCGTTTCGGGCGGAGATTGACCGCATGCCGAAGACCAATCCCGTTGAAATGGACAAGGAGAGCATAGAGCGCGCGAAGGTAGACGCGATGATATGCAGGATGTGCATGGAAGCCGAGTGGCGGAAGAAAAAGAGAAAGAAGTAAAACTTACTGGCAACTTAAAAAATGCAGCTATTTTTTAAATCATGCCACGGAAAAGACAGATAATTAAAAGCTGAGCAAGTTAAGGAGAAAGCCATGAGTGACGAATACGGAAATGTTGACCTGAAAGAATACGCGAAAGCGCTATCCGAAGTGATTAACAAGGCGATGGAGGGCGTGAAGCAACCTATGGGGAAAAATGGCGCTGCTGGCTGAGGAAGCCGACGAAGGAAGAGATGGAGAACCACCCTTGGGAGGGGGTGACGACGAATGATTAAGATATCTGACCAGAACAATGATTTCGGCGCGGTACTGATTTGCGCCGTGAGGTACTGCATCGGTCGGCAGACCTATATGCCAGGTCTGGTGATAGATTTCATCAGACCGTTGCTGTCGAAACTGGACAGCAAGACGCTGACGGTTATGGAACGGGACATCATCGAGGCGGACAGTCTCGGAGATGAGCAGATCGACCAGCCGAGGTGGCTGTATTTCCTGAACGATATCAGAGCCGAAAAGCAGAGGAGGATAAAGCCGTGAAAATCTATCATTTCTGCGCCGACAAACTGCTCTGGCGTATTTTGAAGGATGGCCTGACGATGGGCGGAGTCGTTGTTCCAGAGAAGAAAGGCTTTGTCATGTATACGGGCTGGGTGTGGCTGACCTGTGACCCCGATCCGACGCATCAAAGCTGGGCAACGCAGAACTTTGTCCAGTATAGTCGGACGGCATGGCGGTTGACGATTGAAATTCCCGATTTGTGGCTGAAGAATATTTTTGATAGGCAGCAGCTTTCCGAAGCCGTTCCCGGCGCGGAAATTGTTTTTGATGGATATCCATATTCAGAGCAGTGGAGGGCTTTCGATGGACGGATTCCGAGAGAATGGATTAAAGCGGCGGAGAAAATGGAGGTGTAAGGTGAGGCGGATTGACTGGGGATTCATCGGCGTAATGGTCTTTTTTGCGGTGCTCATGTGCCTGATTGCCCTTGGCATTGTCGGTTTTGTTGAAAATGAACGCAATTCGATTCAGTGCGGAATTGTGGTGGATAAGGGCTATACAGCAGCCTATTCATCATATCGCTATGATGCGGATACGGGCAGGTCGAGCAGCACCAGCCACGGGCCACAGTACCGAATTTGCATTGAGGGAGAAAAGAACGGTGAAATCGTACAATATTGGTTCAGCGCAACGGAAGAAGAATATGCAAGAAGCCGCATCGGCGAGTTTTTTGCGCGATGAAGGGAGTAAACGAAAATGAAGATTCTGGGCAAGCTGTTTCGTAAAAAGAAAACGGGATACCTGACGATGAGCAATAAACCGACGAAGAAAAGAAAGAAAGCGCGCTGATGGTCCGGAAGCCCATTGGATTATTGCAGTACGTTGTTTGCGGTGTTTTTGGCCATATCTGTCATCAAGAATCGACGAAAGCAAAGTGTGAGAAAGGAAAAAGACGCATGAAGATCATCTTTTTTCATCCCAATCAGGATGTGTGCGAGTTCATTTCTAATGCCGTGAAGCGGGAAAAGACTATGCAGGCCGTATGCGGCAAGCTGGAAGATTTGGCGCAGCAGGGGAAAGTCACGGGCAGGGATGTTGTCGTGACTTCGGGCAACAGCTTTGGGCTGATGGACGGCGGCGTTGATTTGGCTGTTGCGCAGACGTGGCCGGGCATCGAAGGACGCATCCAGACGAGGATTGCCCAGCTGTATGGGCCGGAAATGCCCATCGGGACGGCACTTCGGGCGAAAGTTGCAAATTCCCCCAATGTCATCTACGCGCCGACCATGCAGATTCCGATGGAGATTGTCGGCACAGATTATGTCTATCAGGCGGCACGCGCGGCCGTCTTGACGGTGAAAAACGAGCTGAGCATGACAGCCGACGTAGCAGTGTTTATGCCGCTGATGGGAACTGGGGCAGGCGGAATGACGGTTGATTCGGCGCTGTACCAGATGCTTTATGGTATTCGGGACGGGTTACGGGAATGGAAACAGGGCGATATGACATGGATGCATGCCTATGATATGCACACGCGCTGGCATAACATGTGCGGCATTCCGGAAGATCACCCCGCAGATGAGCCGCAGCAGGAGGGGGGAGCCGTGCCAGATGAGTGATTCTAAAATTCACGAGTTCATTCACGGGACGGCATCGCTGGATGGCGGAACGGTAAGTCGGACGCGCTGTAAGTGCTGGCAGTGTGGGAAACCGTTTTATAAAACACCGCAGCATGCTTATAAACTGTCTATGAAAGCCAAAGGGAAAGCTGATGGATATGTGTATTTCTGTTCATATTCCTGCATGAGAGTCACGCAGAGGGCACTTGAAGAAGAAAAACGTCGGCGTGATGAGGAGATAGATCAGATATGCCATACGAATAGAAAGAAACGGGGGAAAAAGAAGAATGAACAAAGTATTTCTGATAGGCAACCTGACGAGAGACCCGGAGCTGAAAAGTACGAGCGCAGGTACGCCCGTTTGCAACTTTACCGTCGCGGTGAATCGACGGTTTCGTAATTCTCAAACTGGGCAGCAAGAGACGGATTTTTTGAACGTCGTCGCATGGCGGCAGCTTGCCGAGCTTTGCAGCCGCTATCTGTCCAAGGGAAGAAAAGTTGCAGTGACGGGTTCGATTCAAACGCGTACTTATGAGGCCAAAGACGGCACGAAGCGGACAGCGTGGGATATTGTCGCGGAGGAAGTTGAATTTTTGACACCACAGGCGCAGAAGGGCAGCGACAGTTTCGGTGCGCCGCCGAGCGCTCCACAGGACGGCTACATCGAGGCGGCCAGCAAGGGCGGCAGGACGGATAATACCCCGCAGCATCATGACGACTACGGCGGATTCACCGAGGTGGACGACGACCAACTGCCGTTTTAAGCGATAGCGTGGGGAAACGGAGGAAAGCATGCTGGAGATAGTGAAACTGATGGTGCTGGCGAGCGTGGCTTTTGCACTCGGCGCGGCGGCAATGTGGCAAGCAGTCTGGCAGGCGGCGGACAGAAAGGCAAAAGCTGCCATTGAATTGGCAGAAACGGCAAATCGGGCGATAAGTGAGACGATGCAGCTTAGAAAGATGGTTCTTGACCGTGCATTGCTGCTGGGAATAATGACGGAGGAGGAGCGGAAAGCGTATGACAAAGGCAAAACTGATGACTTATCTGTATGACTACCGCAAAATGTGTACGCGGATGGATGTGCTTGCATATCGCATTCGCCGAGCAGAAGCGAGTCTGGACAGAGGGTCAGATTTTATTGCAGGGACGCAGCTTGGTTCTCCCCAAATTACAGATATGCCCGTGGCGCACGGATCACCGACCAGCCCAACGGAGCGGACGGCTATGGTGCTGATGAATGATTTGCCAATGGCCGACATAGATAGTCTCCAAGCTGATGTGCGCGAATTGGAAAGCCTCAAAGCCAGAAAAAACATGCTTGATATCCTCCTCTCCGCGCTGATGGAACGTGAGCGGTTTGTTATTATGGCGCATCTGGTCAGCGGGTTGCGCTGGCGGGAAACGGTGAAACGATACTCGGATGAATACGGGGACTGGATGACCGAGGGGGCGCTCAAGTATGTGATGCGCCAAGGGTTGGAGCGCATGGTCGAGGTGTCGCAACAGATGAATGAGGCATAAAGAAAAGGCGTCGATTTCGACGCCTTTATTTTGTTTCATGGGGAAATTCGGAAGTCGAAGAACCGGGAATGTATTCCATGATGTCGCCCGGTTGACAATGCAAATACTCGCATATTCTGGCCAGAACCTTTGGAGTTAGGCCAACGCCTTTTCCCATCGCAGCGATTGTAGTCGGGGATAAACCAACGGCAGTACGGAACTGCTCTTTTGTCATGCCTAGATCGAGCAGTTTATGCCACAACTTTTTGAAAGAAAACATAGTATACCTCCTTGCCCTCTATTATAGCGCGGCTATCTATAAGCTGTAAATAGAAATCTACAACAAAATAAAGAAAAAATATAAAAAACATATTGACTTATTCTACAATGTGATGTAGAATAAGTACAACAAATTAAAGAAACGAGAGGAAAATGAAGTATGAAAAAGCAGTGGATTGATTTCCCGAAGAGTATCTGCATGGAGAGCTTCAGCACACGCCTCAGACCTTGCTATGACTGCATGATGCGGTTCGGAGACCGAGTTCTGATTGCGCAGATGAACTGGCAAGGAGGAACGGAAGCTGCTGTCTATGGCTTCGTTGATGACCCGGGGGAGTGGTTCTCAGCGGATGAGTGCCGACTGGAACTTTTGAAGGTCGCCAAGCAAACCTTTGTGGATGCAGGGCACGCAATCGAGTGGTGCATCAAGAACGCGCATTGAGAAAGTGAGGAAAAAACGATGAATGAACCGAAGCGCGGAGAAATCAGAAAGGCAGAGAGGCTTGCTTGCAAGTTGACGGGTAAAATGGACTGCCGTGTGACCGGCTATTACACGGAAGGGGCAAACGGAGATTTCCAGACCTTCCAATGCGAGATTTGTTCCAACGATATGGAAGATCGCGAGGATGATATCTACATTGAAGCGTATCTGCCTGATCGCCGCAGAAGCTATGTACACGCCTGACAGTTGAGGTTTTCAGAACGCCCGGATGCTGGGCGTTCTACAAAGCCCCAAAGGCTGATGAAATGACCAACAGGAGGAAATGCAAAATGAAAAATGGACGATCGCTTATGGAACTGGCGCAGGAGTTGGAGCGCCAGAGAAACGCGAAGCGGGATTATCTGCTGGACACTCGTAACTTGGAGATGGGATTCGTCGAAGCCGGGGCGTATCAAATGATGATGCGCAATGACAGCAAGAACGTCAGTACGCTGTTGGGTGTTGGAGAAATTGCCCATCGTCAGATCGGTTCGGCGCTTGGCATCCCTGCTAAATATTATGATAAGATGCGCGCAGAGAATCCCGAACTGCTGGCGCAGAACGTGAACAGCTGGTTCACGATGACCCCGCAAAAGCGAATGGTGCGCACGTTGGACGGCAATGCGAGGGCGTTCCTCTCCGAAAGGTATCGGCGAATCGACAACGCCGAAATTGCCGAAGCTGTGCTTCCGGTTCTTGCCGAAATGCCAGACGTGAGGATTGAAAGCTGTGAGATTACTGAAAGCAAGATGTATCTCAAGGCGGTAAATCCGCGGCTGACGGCGGAGGTTGTCCCCGGTGACATCGTGCAATCGGGCATCCTCATCACCAATTCCGAGGTCGGCATGGGCAGTATGTCTATCCAGCCGCTGGTATATCGCCTTGTTTGCACGAATGGCATGGTGGTCAACGATGCCAGAACGCGCAAATATCATGTTGGGCGCGGAAACGAAGCAGGGGAGGATTACACCCTGTACAGTAGCGAAACGCTGGCAGCCGATGACCGCGCGTTGCTACTCAAGGTAAGAGATACCGTTCGAGCGGTGGTAGACCAGACCCGTTTTGAACGGGTGGTTGAAATGATGCGAGAGGCGAAAGAAGCCAAAATCACCAGCACAGATATTCCGCAGATGGTGGAGCTGGCGGCCGCAGATTACGGCTTAAATAAAGCGGAGGGAAGTGGTGTGCTGGATCATCTGATTCGCGGCGGAGATCTGTCCTTGTATGGCTTATCCAATGCCATTACACGAGCGGCACAGGACGTAGAAAGCTATGACCGCTCGACGGAGATGGAGAGCATCGGCTATACGGTGCTGGGAATGAGCGGGAGAGATTGGCAGCGTCTCAATGCGGCAGTAGTAGCCGCCTGATCAACAAAAAGCAGGCTGACCTAGCGGCCGGACGGGGAGACGGGAGAAAATTATGAAAAAACCGAAACTTTGCGTTGAGCCTGAAGAAACGCAGGATGAATACTGTATGACGGATGCGGATTTGGGTAACCTGACCAATCTGCTTCAGCAGGCCAATGATATCTGTGACTACTATCAGGATATGATACAGAATCGGTTGGGGCTGCTCTGTGTGGCCAACATGGAGGCGCACGATGAACTGATTGCACAGGTAGAGAGCTTCCGAGATACGGTGTTCGGTATGAGGAGGATTCAGAAATCGGAGGAAAGTGCGCCAAGTGCCGGAATTTGACCGTTTTTTATCTGGGTTTTGACCGTGACAGGCTATTTTACGCGTGCTATAATTATTGTGTCAAAAGTGAACAGCAGAGAGCCGACGGGCGAAAACCCGGACGGCTCTTTTTGTACCCTGCTGATGGAGGCGTTTATGAGAAAAAGCGAGGTCAAAGCGCCGTATCGCTGCTTGAGCTGCGTTTATCTCAGCACATCCAGCGGCAAGGCTTACTGCCCATTTGCGGCGTGCTTGAAACGCCGTGATGAAAAACCCAAGGACGACAGAGGAAAAGAGCATGGCAGAAATCAAGTGGGCAGAATCGGCACATCATCTGCCGATTGAGGCTTTCAGCCCGAATCCCAAGAATCCGAAAAAGCACACGAAAAAGCAGCTTGAGCATATCCGAAACTCCATTCTGCATTTTGGATTCCTTGACCCTATCGGAGTATGGGGCAAAGAACACGTTGTGGTGGAAGGGCATGGACGGCTGGAAGCACTGAAACAGCTTGTGCAGGATGGGAAAATCAGGATTCCGGCGGAAGGCGTTCCGTGCATCATGCTTGACCATCTTTCCAAGCGTGACCGAGATGCTTATATGCTTGAGCATAATCAGAGCACGATGGAAACACCGTGGGATGACGACCTGCTGGATGATGTGCTGGGCGACATCGCGGATGAGGGGCTGGACATGGAGCAGTTCGGCTTTGAGCTGCCCGGCGAAGAAGGTGGGGAGGACGGCAAATATACCAGCAGCATCAACATCCCGCAGTACGAGGTCAGGGGCGAAATGCCCAACTTTGCGGATATGCTGGACAGCGGCAGAACGGATGAGCTGATTCGAGAGATTGAGGCTTCCGGCGTAACGCAGGACGAGAAGGATTTTCTCGTGCAGGCGGCGAGGCGGCATAATGTTTTTAATTATCGAGCCATTGCCGAGTATTACGCACAGGCAACGCCGGAAATGCAGCGGCTCATGGAACACTCGGCGCTGGTCATCATCGACGTGGATGATGCCATTGCGCAGGGGTATGCCAAGCTGCACGGAACGATTCGGGACATGATCGGGGAGGACGGCGGCGATGCGGAATGATTTTGCCGTGTTGATTCTCTCACACGGGCGCGCGGACAGAGTATATACAATTCCGACGCTCCGTAAGGGTGGATATACAGGGAGAATCTATATCGTCGTTGATAACGAAGATGAACAGCAGGATGAGTATATAGCCCGATATGGTAAAGAAAATGTGATTGTGTTTGATAAGCTGGAAGCTATGAAGCACAGCGATACGATGGACAATTATGAAAAGCATAATATCGTGCTGTATGCCCGAAACTCCTGCTTTGAGATTGCAAAGCGGCTGGGGTTGTCATCATTCCTTGAGCTGGACGATGATTATACGGCGTTCGATTTTCGCTTTGAAAAGAGCGGGAAACTGGCAGCGAAGCACTGCACAGACCTTGACCGACTTTTCGAGGCAATGCTTGATTTTTTGTATGAATCTGATTCGCTGGTTGTGGCACTGTCGCAGGGCGGTGATTACATCGGCGGGCTGAACGGAAAATACTTCGCAAAGAAGCTGAGCAGAAAAGCGATGAACGCTTTTTTCTGCCGTGTGGACAGGCCGTTTTCGTTTTTCGGCTCGATAAACGAGGACGTGAACATGTACGTCACACTCGGCAGCCGTGGCGAGAAGATTTTTTCTGTCACGGACGCGTCGCTTATCCAGAAAGAAACACAGGCCAATGCGGGTGGGTTGACGGATATCTATCTCGATGTCGGAACATACGTCAAATCGTTTTACAGCGTGATGACGATGCCCTCCTGCGTTACGGTGGCCATGATGGGAGAAACGCACAGGCGCATGCATCATAATATCTCTTGGGTCAACTGTGTTCCCATGATTCTGAATGAAAAATACCGAAAGGCTGTGAGGCCCGAAAGGGTGGGTGACCATGGGAAAAAAGCGGGGACGGCCAAGGAAGGAGATTGCCAAGCTGGAATTTGAGCAGCTTTGCAAAATTCAGTGTACCGAAACGGAAATCTGCGGTATTTTTGGGATTTGTGAAGATACGCTCAATGCGTGGTGTAAACGCACCTACAAGCAGACTTTTTCGGAGGTCTATAAAATATATGCGCAGGACGGCAAGGTATCTCTTAGGCGCATGCAGTTCAACCTTGCGAAGAAATCTCCCGCGATGGCAATCTTCCTCGGCAAAAACATGCTTGGGCAGAGCGACGAGCCGACAATCGAGAACAACGATACGGCGGTTGCTTCTGCCAATGCGCAAATCACGGCACTGGCTGACCTGATTCGCAACCCGCAGCCAAATAGAACGATGGATGATGTGACGGGGCAGGAGGACGGAATACCGTGATAAAGTACGCACCGTTTACAGTGAAGCAGGCCGAGTATATCCGGCACTGTCAAAGCTGCTGGCTCAACGTCGCCGAGGGCGGCAAACGCGCAGGCAAGAACATCATCAATCTGGTGGCGTGGGCGGCGGCGCTGGATACGCACCCGGACAAAATACACCTTGCGGCCGGCACATCGGTATCGGCGGCGAAGATGAATATTCTTGATTCAAACGGCTTTGGCCTCAAAGCAATTTTTGATGGGCGGTGCA
Source organism: uncultured Eubacteriales bacterium (assembly GCA_900542445.1). Classification (GTDB taxonomy): domain Bacteria; phylum Bacillota; class Clostridia; order Christensenellales; family Aristaeellaceae; genus Ventricola. The sequence goes on from UQNN01000013.1 coordinate 28,873, forward strand.
GGGAAGGAAAGTATCAGGCGCGAGATTGCCTGTTCATCCAATCAGTGAGAGGGCAGAAGATTGTGCTATTTGCCGGAGGGAAGAAAGCGGATGATGCGGCGCGAATCAAGGGCAACAGCTATGGTACGGTATATATTACCGAGGTCAACGAGTGTCACGAAACCTTTGTGAAAGAGTGTATCGACCGAACGCTTGCGTCGAACAGGCGGCAGGTCTTTTTTGACCTGAACCCAAAGCCGCCAAGCCATTGGTTCTATCATGAATTTCTGGATTATCAGGACAAATTGAAAAAGCGGGGAGAGAACCCTGGTTACAACTACGAGCATTTTACAATTCTGGACAACTTATCGCTCAGCAATGAGCAGCTTCGGACAGAACTTGCCAAATACGACCAAAGTTCCATCTGGTTTCAGTCGGACATTCAGGGCTTGCGCACATCGGCGCGAGGCCGAATTTATGACAGCTATGTGCGCGATCAGGTGGCCGTAGGGCGCGAATGGATTGCAGGAAAGCGATTTATCGAGATGGCCGTTGGCGTGGACGTGGGCGGCACAGATGCGACTTGCGCAACCCTTACGGGTATCACGTCGGGTTGGCGGGATGTGGTGCATATCGACGGCCTTTACCATAAACAGGGAATCAGCGAGAAGATGACCGAGGCGAGGTATGCGCGGGCCATTGCTGAATGGCTGAAACCGTGGACGCGGATTTATCCACAAATTGCCAACGTTTATGTGGATAGTGCGGCAAAACTTTTTCGTGCTGCTCTGCGGGAAGAACTAAGTAAACAGGGCATGGGGAGAATTGCAGTCATCGGAACGGATAAGTCGGACGGCATCAGACCGCGAATCGAGCTGGTCTGCATGCTGCTCATGCAGAGGCGGTATCATGTGGCTGAACATCTTGCGCCGTGGCACGAGGCGTTGCAGATGGCAACATGGGATGAGGCGGCCTATGAAAAAGGCGAGTGGATGCGGCTGGATAATGGTTCGTACCCCGTCGATGCGCTGGACAGCTCCGAATACAGCATCTACCCATACGCCGGATATCTGGCGACGGTTGGATAAACAGGGAGGATTGAATCATGGACGAGCAGACGACTGTGCTTGCGCCGGAACAGGCGTGGGCGGCGCTGATGGCGCATCGAAGCGCGTATTATGCGCCATATTCCGCTGTTTATTGCGGCGCAGAAAAAGCGTTGAGAAAGACGGCCAAGCCGAAATCCTTCTGGCGGCGGGCGAGTAAGCAGAAAATCCATGTGCCGATTGCGGCTGACATTGCCACGACGGGCAGTGACCTGCTTTTTGGTGAACAGCCTCAAATCATCTGTGTGGATGATATGAAGGAACAGCCGAACGGAGAAGGTCAGAAACGGCTGGAGGAGATTCTGCGAATCAACACCATGTCGGCGCTTCTCAACGAGGCGGCGGAGAGCGCGGCAGCGCTCGGCGACGTGTATCTCAAAATTGCATGGGATGTACTGCGCCTGTCCTGTCCGATGATTCGCGTTGTGCAGGGCGATGATGCGTGGCCTGAATACAGGCTGGGAGCGCTTCGGGCGATTCACTTTTTCACAATCATTGAGGAAGAACGCAGCGCATCCGGCAATGTCCAGAGCGTCATCCGTGCGTATGAGCTGTATGAACCGAAGCGGATTTCCACCAGACTTTATCGCGGCACGCTGGACAGTCTCGGCACACAGATGAGCGATGACGAGGTGCAAAGGCTGGGCATTGAGCCGGAAGTGAGCACGGGAACGGATGAGATTCTGGCCGTCCATGTGCCGAACATCAAGCCCAATCGGATGTTTAGAGGCTCGTACATGGGCCGCAGCGATTATGACAATCTCCGTGATCTGATGGATGCACTTGATGAATCCTATTCCTCTTGGATGCGGGATATCAGATTGGCCAAAGCACGATTGATTGTTCCCGCACAGTTTCTTCGACGCAAGCCGGAAGAATTGTTCGGCGACAGCATGAATCGCCCGCCGACGTTCGAGTTTGATGAAGATGTCGAGACGTTGGTTGCACTTGACACCCAAGGCGGCACCTTGGGCGGCGACGGTGAATCCAATAAGATTACACCTTCTCAATTCTCCATCAGAGCAGATGAGCATCAGAAAACCTGTGTTGCACTCGTCAGGGAAATTGTCACGGGAGCAGGATATTCGCCGCAGACCTTCGGCATCGACATTGAGGGAATGGCGCAATCGGGTACGGCACTTCGAATCCGTGAGAAGAAATCCTATTCCACATGCGCCAAAAAGCAAACGTATTGGCAGGATACGTTGGAAGGATTGCTGACGGCCATGCTCCATCTTGACGCGCGGTTGTACCCGAATAAGGGCAGTACGCAGGAAATCCATGTGCATGTGCGCTTCCCGGACATCTTTGCCAGCGACATGGCGACCACATCTTCCACGATTGAGATGATTAACCGCGCACAGTCGGCCAGCGTACAGACGAAGGTGCGCATGCTGCATCCTGATTGGGATGAAGCGCAGGTCGCCGCCGAAGTCAAGCTGATTTATGAGGAAAACGGAATCGGCATGGATGAGCCGGATGCGCGGCTGGGCGATTATGCACCGTTGCCGAATAAGCAGCATGCGCCGCTGGAAGATGAACGGGAGGAACAGGGGGATGAATAAGCATGGCAATCCCCGTAGGCGAATACGAGAGCCTTGCGCGGCAGGTGCTTGAGGTTTACAACGAAGCGGAGCTGACCATGATTCACCGCGTTGCCCGCAGGCTGCTGAAAGGCGTGAATGCGCCGGGGTGGACAGAAAGAAAGCTGTCCGAAACGGCGCAGGTACACCGCCAACTTTCCGAGCTGCTTGCCGCTCTGGCAAAGAACAGAGGGAAGATTACATCGGACACGCTGGAAACGGCCTATGCGGACGCACAGAAATGGTGCTTTGCGGATGCGAAAGCATATGCGCAATCCATCGGTGTTTTACATATTGCGCCGAACAGCGCGAAGGTAGCCGATATCTTGTCCGACCTCAACAGGCGGCTGGATGCGGCAGACCGAAGGATTCTCCGTCAATGCGATGATGCGTATGCGGATGTGATAGCCGATGCGTCGGCGCTCGTGGCAACGGGCAGCATCACCTATCGGGAAGCGGTTGGGCGCGCCCTTCGGGACTTTGCCGATAAGGGCATATCATCTTTTGTTGACCGTTCCGGGCGGACGTGGCAGATGGGAACATACGCGGAAATGGCGGTGCTGACTGCAATCACGCAGGCGACCGTCAGCGGGTATACCGATACCATGCAGAGCTACGGTTATGATTTGGCGATGATTTCATCGCACATGGATGCTTGCCCGCTTTGTGAAGCATGGCAGGGCGTTGTGGTTTCCGTTTCGGGGACGAATCATCGTTATCCGAGCTTGGATGATGCTTACGCCGCAGGGGTTTTTCATCCGCGGTGTCTGCATCACATTTCCATTTATCACGAGGGCATCACGCACGGAACACCGCGCAGTCGGCCGCAGGCTGTACAGCCGCCGTCCGAAGGATATACAGCCCGCAGCCGCCAACGGTACTGTGAGCGGCAGATTCGGAGGTATAAACGGCGGCAGGCAGCAGCGGCAACGCCGGAGGAAGAACGGGAAGCGTTCACCATGGTGCGCAAGTGGCAGCGGATTACACGCCAGCACATCCAGAGTGCGCCGACGACCCTTCTTCGACATTATGACCGCGAGGGCGGCAGGGTGAAGCTCAGCGACGCGGCGCGAAAAATGAAAAAGTAGGAGGCATAACAGATGCAGAAAAATACGGTTTGTCTGACGATGGAAGATGCGAAGCAGATCTATGAGCTGTTCAACGCCTGTGCGTTGGCGGATTTGCATTATCATACCTGTCAGAGCGAGCTTTTTCGCCGTCATGTATGCAGCGCGTATAAGGCGGCCAACGTTATAGACGCATTTGACAGGCTGAAAGCCATGATCAACAATTCCAACGAACAGGCGGAAAAGAAGGGAGAATAATTCATGCTGACTGGCAATGAGGAGAGAAGGAGCTTTAGCAGGACGCTTCGGGATGAAGAAAAGCGGCAGGTGCTTGCCTTGCGGCTGTCCTATGATTCCGGCGAAACCATCTTCCAGATTGAGCAGATCGACAAGGACTACTGCACGGCGCATAAGCAGGATGTGCAGGAGGCTGTGAGCCAGTTCGTAGCCGATACAGCGCAAATGCTGGAGGATGCCGGTCTGCCGAGCATCAAATAATCCATGACCATCAGAGCGATTCTTTTTGAAGAACGCTCTTTTGTTTTGCCCGGCGCGCGGGTTTCGCGCGCTCCGCCGAGCGGGAGACAGCCCGTCCAAAAGTCAAAGCGGATGACCAGAAAGAGGAGGAAAAAAACAAATGCCTGATACCCCGAACTATGATTACCTCAAGCCTGTTCTCGGTGAGGAGCTTTTCGGCCAATTTGCCGAGAAGATGGCCGCCGCGCAGGGCATCCAACTCGCCAATGTGGGAGATGGAACGTACATTCCCAAAACCAAATACGACGCGGACAAGCGACAGCTTAGTTCGCAGATTGCCCAACTGAACACCCAGCTCCAACAGGCGCAGGCAGCCGGGGCGAACGTGGCCACGCTTAATCAGCAGGTCGCACAGTTGACCGCCGACTTGGCTGCACGGGATAAGACCATCGCCGACAGCGCGAAGAAGGGGCTGATTCTCGCGGAACTGCGCAACGCAGGCGCGCGAGACCCCGAACTGCTGGTGCGCCTGATCGACATGGACAAGGTGACGCAGAAGGACGGGAAGCTGGAAGGGTTGGATGATCAGCTCAACCCGATGAAAACCGCACAGCCGTATCTTTTCGGCAATCTGCCCGGTGGCCGCGGCGGTTTGGATTCGCACAGCGGCGGCGCAGGCGCAGAAACGACCAACCAGCAGGTGAATGATGAGATTCGCCGCGCGGCAGGCCGATAATCGACCGTCCGAAAGGACAGACAGGAGAACAACATGAACATGATTAACCGCAACAGCGCGGAAGCGCTTATTCCCGAGCAGGTGTCCAAGACGATTATTCAGAACGTTGCGACGCGTTCTGTGGCACTGCGCCGTGGCTACCGCATGCCGAACATGACGGCAAAGCAGCAGAAGATTCCCGTGCTGACGGGCTCTGTGGCTGCTGGTTTTGTGAATGGCGACGTTGGCCTCAAGCCGACCAGCGGTTTGACGTGGGAAAAGGTCAACATTGTGGCGGAGGAAGTCGCCGTCATCGTGCCGATTCCTGACGCGGTGCTGGATGATGCGGATTACGACATCTGGGGCGAGGTGCAGCCGCGCATCGAGGAGGCATTCGCCAAGGTCATCGACATGGCCGTGTTCCACGGCACGAACAAGCCGGACACGTGGCCGGAAGGTCTGGTCAGCGGTGCGATTAAGGCTGGCAAGGTGCGCCCGATGACTGGCGACCTGTATCAGGACATCAACGGTGAGGACGGCGTGATTGCGCTCGTTGAGGAAAAGGGCCTGCCCGTTGATGCGTTTATCGGCGCGCTTCAGCTTCGTGCGAAGCTGCGCGGCGCGGTGGATGCGAATCGCCAGCCGATTTTCCGACTGGCGTACAGCAACGGCGCGGCGGGTAAGGCGCTGTATGAACTGAACGGCAGCGAGATTGATTTCCCGATGAATGGTTCTTTCGACGGCAAGCAGGCGCTTCTGCTTGCGGGTAACTGGAACCTCATGCGCTATGCGATTCGTCAGGATATCACCTACAAGATTCTGACGGAGGCATCCCTCACCGACGATTCCGGCAAGGTGCTGCTCAACCTCGCCCAGCAGGATTGCTGCGCGATTCGAGCCGTCATGCGCCTTGGCTGGGCGCTGCCGAAGCCGGTGAACATGGTTTCCGGCACGGACTACTACCCGTTTGCCGTGCTTCTGCCGACGACCGTTCATACCATTGATGCGGCGACGTTCAAAGTGACGAAGCCCGTCAAGGCGGCAACCCCGCAGGCCGCGCACGATGGCGGCGACGGCTATACGGCAGGCATTGAATGGCTGCCGGCAGCGGACAGCTTTGCGGCCTCTACCGCCTATACGGCCAAGGTGACGCTGACCGCCGAGGAAGGGTATATGTTCCCGGCAACGTTCGGCGCGGCCAATATCAGCGGTCTGCCCAAGTCCTCCGAGGCCAAGGTCACTGTGGAACGCGTGAACGGCAGCACCGTGACGATTACGGCCAAGTATACCGCGACTGGCGCGTAAGCTGGAAGGTATCGGGCGGGCATGGGTTGTCCGCCCGAAGTTTTATTTGAGGAGATGAAGATAAGCCAATGCCCATTGAGGAAAACGACCTGATTAACATGCGGGCGAAGATGAGCGGATTCATCTTTCCGAATGTACCAATCAGCGATTTTGAGCGTGCCGCATTTGAGCGGGCTGTCAACTATCAGATTGAACACGAGCGTCAGCGGCGCGCGGCTGTGGGCATGAGCTTACCCGAAGGGGTAACGTCAGTCGCAATCGGCCACTTTTCGGCATCGTTTGATGATTCGGCGTTCACTGGCAAGCTGACCCGCAAGACGATTTGTGATGCGGCATACAGTGAGCTGTTGCTGGCAGGGCTGCTTTATCGCGGGCTTGAAGGGAGGATGACAGCATGTCCCTGATTGATATGCTGATGACGCAGGAGGCGCGCATTAAGCCGTTTGAGCGCTATGCAGGCGGAAAGACGCTGTATGGCATCGAAGAAGTACGAAAATGCAGGATGGAGTTCGGGAAAAAGACGAAGGTTGTCTATAAAAATCCTGATGGCTCCATCGTTGAAACCGTAGCTTCCGCGCTGATGTTCTGCCCAATGCCGCCGATTCCCGTGAACAGCATCGTCGAGTGTGAAGGTACGAAAATGCGCGTGATTCAGTGCAGCCAAATGCACGGATTCGGGGCATATTCGCATCTGGAGGTGCAGCTCGAATGAGCAGGCACGGCAAGGTGCGCGTCAAAATCGACAAAGCGCTGATTCAGCGGCAGGTGCAGTCTGGCGGCAAAAGGGGAACGTTCGCCATGCTTGACCATATCGCATCTGTCTCTAAAGATCAGGTGCCGTTGGACATGGGGCCGCTGAAAAACTCCTGCGTTGTGGATGTGGCGGAGGATGGCTTATCCGGCACGATTTCATACGATACGCCGTATGCAGTCGTTCAGCATGAGAATCGGCATTTTCGCCATCAGCGAGGCCGAAAGGCCAAGTATTTGGAAGACCCCATCAATGATAAGGGCGTGCAGAGGGAAGCGCTGGCCGTGCTGGCGGACGCAATGGGCGAAGACCTTGGAGGATGAAGCGCGTGAATCTAATTGAACAGGTGGCCAACCATCTTGAATTTTTGGGGCTTGGTTTATGCGCCACGGAAGAACAGGACGGGAATATCTTCTGGGGGCATCTGCCGGACAGCCCGGATTGCGCAATCTGCATTTTTTCCACGGATACAGGGTTTTCGGGGAGCAAAGACGGCGCGAGGATTCAAATCTATACGCGCGGCGGTGTCGGCAATACCCAATGGCCGTATGAAACGGCATGCAGGATTACCGAAGAGCTGGAGGGCTTTATCGGATTCTTGGCTGGGGATGGCGCAAGGGTGCGGGTGGAAACCGTCAATTCTGCGCAGGGACTTGGCACGGATACGAAGGGACGCGAGCTGTATTCCAGCAACTATCTGATTTATTACTGTGACTTTTGATTGGAGGGAAGCACATGGGCAAGAAGGGCAGAAAAAACGGTTGCCCTGTCAATATCCGCAACTGGGTGGTGTCGATTCTCGACGTTGCCACGCAGCAATTTGTGCGGATTTATGGCCTGACCAGCCTGACGCGCACCATTGAGGGCGAAACCGAGGACGGCAGCGCGGACACCGATATCTGGGCGGAGCCGTACATCACTAAGCGTTCCAGCTCCTGTGATTTGGAGGGCGACAAGAAGGTTGTTGAATCGACCGGCGAGGTTGACCCCGGACAGGAGATGCTGAACGAGTATGCCGAAATGAGCGGATGCGATTCCGACTGTACGCTCAAATTCGTTGACCCGTATGGTCACGGCTGGATTGCGGATTATGTTGTGACCAGCGCCGAGGAGTCGAGCGACGACAGCGATAACAGCGTGACGTGGTCTCTGGAACAGGTCGGCGAAGCCGAACCGATTCAGTATGTGCAGGTGAAGGCCATCGCGGCCAAGTCAGGCGGCACGGCGGCGTCCACACTGGCAATGAAGGTCGGCGACAGCCCGAAGCTCATCGACGTGGAGTTCACGCCCGAAAATGCGTCGAATCAGCGATTCCGCGTGACCAACAACAGGCGAAGCGTTGTTCAGGTGTCGGATATCACCGAGAGCGGCTTTACACTCACGGCGGTTGGTGAAGGCACGGCGAACATCGTCATCACCAGCGTCAATGGTGCGAAAACGGCCAGCATTGCCGTGACCGTTACGGCCGCTTCGTAAGAGTGGCAGCACATATAACAGGGAGGAGCGGAGTGCTTCTCCCTCTTTTTTTGAAATGAATGGAGGAAAAACACATGGCTAAAGTGCTTGAGTTTGATACGTTTATGCAGGAAGCGAAGGGTGAAAACCTCACGGTGCGCGTCGGCGGCAAGGATTATTCCGTTCCGCCCAAAATTCCGGCCATTGTACCGCTGATGATGGCGCGTGCGGAGAAACTGGCTGACCAGAGTTCCCGCAATGCGGCGTACAGCAAGATGATCTTCACGGCGGCGGATGCGCTGTTTGGCGAAAAGGCGATGACCGAAATCTGCGAATCTGGCATGACGGTAGATATGCTGTCGCTGCTCGTGCAGAAAACGTTCGCGCTGATTAACGGCGTTGAAGATTTCGATGAAGAAGATGGGCAGGAACTCAGCGATGAGGACAGCCGCTCCAAGCTGCCGGGGGACGCGGCAAAAAAGTAAGTCTGCTCGACGTTTGGGATGCGATTGAAGCCGATTTCCAGCGGGATTACGGCATCAATCTCGCCGAGCAGATCGAGGGGCTGTCATGGCGGCGTTTCGTTGCGCTGTCCTGCAACCTGTCTCCGTATGGAGCAGTGGCGGTACGCATCCGCGCACAGCAGGACAAACAACGCAGAAATCCAGAGGGCGATGATGAGGCTGACCGCAAAGCAGCGGAGGCCTTTTTTTCGTCTGTTGTTTCGGTTTAAGGCGGTGAGAACATGGCGTTAAAGGTCGGCGAACTGTTTGCCAGCTTTGATTTGGATGCGTCCGGCATGACGGGGACGATTCGCACCATTGAGACGCAGCTGGAAGGCATCGGCGCGGATATGATTCGAGCAGGCTCGACGCTTTCATCCATGGTCACAGACCCGCTCAAGGGGATAGGCAAAAGTATTTTGAGCGCCGGCATGGATTTCACCTCGCAGATGTCCCGCGTCGAAGCAATTTCCGGCGCCTCGGCGGCAGAAATGGAAAAACTGAACGCGGAAGCGCTTAAAATGGGTTCGACGACGCAGTTCACGGCCACCGAGGCGGGACAGGCACTCGAATATATGGCAATGGCAGGCTGGAAAACGGACAATATGCTCGATGGCCTTGCGCCAATTATGGACCTTGCGGCAGCTTCCGGCGAGAGTTTGGCTGATGTATCGGATATCGTTACGGATGCGCTGACTGCGTTCGGATTGAAAGCCAGCGATGCAAGCCATTTTTCTGATGTTCTGGCACAGGCATCTTCCAATTCCAATACGAACGTCGGCCTTATGGGCGAGACTTTCAAGTATGTTGCGCCTGTGGCGGGCGCACTCGGTTATAACATTGAAGATGCGGCTATCGCCATCGGATTGATGGCCAATGCAGGCATTAAAGGAAGCCAATCCGGCACGGCGCTTCGCTCTTTATTGACGAGGCTTTCCAAGCCGACTAAGGAAGTCAAGACGGCGATGAAAGAACTCGGCTTGAGCATGACGACATCGACGGGCGAGATGAAACCGTTGCGTCAGCTTATGACTGAAATGCGCGGGAAATTCTCCGGCTTGACTGAACAGGAAAAGGCGCTGTACGCCGCGACGCTGGCGGGGCAGGAGGGAATGTCCGGCCTGCTGGCAATCGTGAGCGCCAGCGATGAAGACTTTAATAAACTTGCGGCTTCCATTGATAACTGCGAGGGCGCAACGGATCGAATGGCGGCGACAGTGCTTGCCAATGCCAAGGGCGACTGGACGCTGTTTCAATCTGCCGTTGAGGGCGCGTATGTGGCGCTGTTCACGCTGAATGAGCAGGCAATCCGAAAGACCATTCAGAGTATGACGGGGCTCGTGGACAAGTTCAACGCATTGGATGGTCCGATGAAGCAGGTCATCCTCAAGACTGGCATTTTAGCGGCGGCGATTGGCCCTGCGCTGATGTACGGAGGCAAAGCGCTGATGCTGGCTGGGAAGATTGCCCCGGCGATTGCGGCTTTGGTCAGCCCGCTGGGCATTGTGGCGGGAACGTTCCTGCTTTTTGGGGCTGCCGCGATGGATGCGGGCAACGATATGGGCAAAGCGTTTGAAAAGTATACCCAAATCGGGGCGCGGAAGCTCAAGGCATTTGATAAAATGGTTCAATCGACCATCAAGAATATTTCCGGGCGTATTCCCAAGCTGGCCGCCTCACTCAAAACGGGGCTTGCTGAAATTGTTCCGCAGGCGGCCGAAGTGGGAATGAACCTGATTTCGTCGCTGGCGGACGTTGTGTCTGACAATGCAGCGGATGTGGCGCAGGTTGGCGCACAGGCGGTAACGTCTTTACTGAACGGTTTCGCCAAAGGCGCGCCAAAACTGATTCCGTCCGTCGTCTCGGCCACGGTATCCGTGTTGACCGCAGCAATCCGCAATGCGCCGAATTTGCTGGAGGCTGGAATTGATCTGGCCAAGGGTATTTTCAAGGGATTCAAGGCGGTGAAGTGGGGCGAATTGGGTGTCACCGTTTTGACGGCGCTTGAAGAAACGCTTCGCGGCCTCGGCAAGACGGTGCAGACGGCTTTTGTAGACGCAAAAAACTACATCAAAACGCTCAAATGGGCAGATGTTGTTGCAGCGATTAAAGGGGCGTTCCATTTCGGTTCGGATTGGCTCAAGGGGTTGATTCTTGGCGATTCGCTGACCGACCAGAGCACATGGGGCGATGCGGGGGCGAAGATTTGGGGCTGGATTAAGGGCGGCTTTGTTTCCGTGACAGGGTGGCTTAAAGGCTTAATCCTGGGAGACACGCTGACCGAAGAAAGTACGTGGAAAGATGTCGGCAGCACCGTATGGGGCTGGATTAAGAGCGGCTTCGGCGCGGCGGGAGACTGGCTTAAGAAGCTGTTCCTCGGCGATGAGGGAGAAAACGGCGGGGCATGGTCTGACGCAGGCGAGAAGATTGTCGGTCAGATTGCCGCGAGCTTCAAAGCGCTTACGCCTGAAAAGCTGGCAGCGAAAATCGGCGACCTGTCCGCGCTGGCCTCGACGATTCTTACATCCATCATCAGCAACAAGGCCACCTTTGCAGCAAAAGCCGCCGAATTTGTGGCAGAGCTTGTCGGCGGTTTGAAAGATTTCAGCGCATGGGACACGTTCACAGCGGCGTTTTCTGCGCTGGCATCCGGCCTGCTTGGCGGCGTTGTGACTGGGATTCAGAAAACCATCACAGCAGCGGCAGATATTGCCGGGGCGATTGGAAGCCTGCTGGAACTGATTAACGAAAAAGACTGGGGAACGTCAGTTGGGACGGTTGCCGCCGGTCTGGTGGGCGCGATTATCGACGCTATCAACAATATCGTGACAACGCCGGACTTAACCCGTTTTGTTCAGAATCTCGGCAAGGGTATCATCAACGGCATGGACGCTCTCGGAGATATCACGGGCGCGATTGTCGGGTACATCCTTTCCCCGGAAGGGCTGACCAAGATTGTGCAGTGCGGCGCAGATTTTGTCTTTGCGCTCAGCAAGGGTATTGCACTCGGCATGCTTAACATCGGCGAGGGGCTGATGAAGATGATGGGGTCAATCTTCACCAGTGCGCTGGACAGCGTAATGAGCTGGTTTGGCATTGAGACGGACTACTACTGGACGAAGGTTTCCGATATGATGTTCACCAATGCCGAAGGCGCGACGATGAAGGGCAGCCAGCTTGTCACCAAATATCTCGGTGAACAGCAGGGTACTTTGCTCGAACAGGTTGCGGCGTATCTGTCCCTTGAAAAGTTCGATATCAACGGCGTTTTGGCACAGTATGAAAGCCATTTCAGCGAGGCCGGCGTGGCACTGTATCAGGCGGTCATCAATGGTTTTCAGGATGGAGCGGAAATCTCTAATGAACAGGCCATGATGGTGGCGGGATTGATTGTTGCCGGAATGGCGAACGGATTGCAGGAGAGATATCCAGAACTGTATGAGGCTGGTCAAGCGGCAGTTGAGCAGTTTGAAGATGCGTTCGGCAATGGTACGGATGCGCTGATTGCACTTTGTAATTCGCTGGGTATTGAGATTCCGGCTTCGCTGGCCGATGCGCTGGGAGACGAAAGCATCTGGAACAGTGCATCGGATGCGCTGAATACGGGCATGGAGCAGATCACCGGGGCGGTGGGCGATTTCATGGAGACCGCAGGCAAGGCAGACATGGGGCGTTATGGAAGCGGCGCAGAGCAGGGAACGGAAGGCGCGAAGAACTCTGTTATTGCCTCGATGAACACGACGACGGATCCAGAGAACTTCACGACTGCGGCCAGCAATGCGCAGACCACGGGCGAAAACATTGGAACAGGTGTGAGCGACGGCGTTTCAGGGAAAGAAACGGACATTACAACCGCTGTTCAAGGGCTGGTTGCGTCGATGAACACCACCTTTGAGCCGACTGTTCAGAGCTTCGGCAATACAGCGCGTATGGCGATGACCAACGTATCTATCGGGATTCAGGCCATGCAGGGCAATGCGGCGCTGTCGGCACGAAATGCCGGGAATGCGGTGGTGAATGCAATGCGCGGCAGTTTGAACGGCAGCACGGGGTACAGCCTCGGCAATGACCTGATGCGCGGCATTATCAGCGGCATTAACTCGATGGCGGGGATGCTGTCCAGCACGGCGCGGACTGTTGTACGCAATGCGGTATCGGCTATGCGCAAGGCGGCCGACGCACACAGCCCCAGCAGGGAAACGCTTGCGCTCGGTCAGGATATGGACGAGGGCGGCGCTATCGGCCTTTCCGGCGGCATGATGGCCGCAGCAGCCACACAGGCGGTGAAAGATACCATCCGCGCCATGACGGCGCAGACGCGGCTTTCTGACCCGTCTGTCGGCACGGTACTGACGGCGCGCGCCAATGCTCGACAGAACGCCGAGGAGACGGCGAACAGCCTCTCCAATGGCGAAAATCAGGACACATACACGAACGCAGTCGGCAGAGCGATTGCGGATAGGCTCATCGAATCCGGGGCGCTCGGCGGCGATGTGGTAATGGACGGCGAAAAGGTTGGACGGAAAACTGCGCCGACCGTTTCAAAGTCTATCGCGGAGAAAACAAGGCGAACAGTATCAGGCCGCAGCGCACAGGGGGTGCTGATTTGATGGAATTTGCCGGGATGAAGCCGGAACAGCTCGGACGCGTGAAGGTAACTTCCGTGTCCGAGTGTTTTTTGGCTGAAAAAGAGTGGCAGACGGTGACGCGCAGGGGCGCGGTGCTGGCCTGTGTCGGCGTACCGACGGTGCGCAAAATCGAAGTAGAGCTGCTTGTACGGGCAAAAAACAGGTCGGCGTTGCCGCTGCTGCTCGAAAAGGTCAGGGTGTGGCTGGAGGAAAGCGGTGAAGAAAAGCTGCACTTTGACAGCATGGGCGGCACATATTACAAAGCGCGCTGCACGGGGACGGAGGCGCCAACATACAGCGGCACTTCGGCGCGGCTCAAGGTAACATTCACCTGTGTGGATTATCGGCGGTATCGCCTGTATGACGATAAACCCGTTGGCGGAGCAGACCCGTGTGCGGACAACTTCACCTTTGGCGGAAAGCACTGCTTGAATGATATGGGCTGCATGTTCGTGCTGGATAAGAGGACGGCCGTTCCGGCACCTGTGTTGAACAAATATGAGGTGTCCGGCACGGCGGGAACATTGCGCTTTGAACGCGCTGAGCTGATGCTCAAAGAGCGAAAAATCAGCGGAAAGCTCTACTTCGTCAATCGAGAGCAGGAAGGGACGCGGCTGACTGATGAGCAGGTCGCACAGCGGATGCACGATGTCGCGGCGTGGCTGCTGCAAGCAGGACGCGCGGAGCTGGTGATGGATGCGGATATCAGTCGGTCGATTATGGCCGAGATTGAGGATGAAGCCTCGCTGACATGCGATAAATGGGAAAATGGCGTGCTGGATATCTCGTTTACCGAGCAGCCTTTATGGCAGGATGCGGCGATGAGCACTGCTACGCAGGCTGTGAGTTTAGCGGCGGGGGCGTGGCAGACCATCGACTTGAGCAAGGTCTTTTCGCGCGGCATGGGCTATACAACGCCGCTTACGCTGGATGTGACGAATACGGGCAGCGCGGCGATTTTGGATTTTCGCATCAGATACAGGGACAGACTCGGAAAGCAGAGGCAAACGCGGCTGTATGGCGGCGGATTTTCGCTCACGAGCGGCCAGAGCTTGCGAGTGGATGGAGAAAACCTGTCTGTGGTTTGCGGCGGCCAGAGCATGATTTCGGCACTCTACGAGGGCGATTTTCCTTCTGTATCTCCGAACGCAGTGAACATCGAGATTATGAGCGCATCGGCGGCAGCGGTTTCGGTGACGGTGAGCGCACGGGCGAGGTGGTTGTAATTGAGGATTCCGATTTACAGTCGCGATATGACGCGCATCGGAACCATCCGCCATGCTTCCAAGGTGGGCTACAAGCGAATGTTCAACGACCTGCATACGGCGAGTTTTGAAATTCCTGCCGATGATGATGCGGACAACGACCTCTGCGAAACGGTTCACGGCATCGTGGACATCGTGGACGGCGACAAATCCGTTGGCAAATATCGAATCTGCGATCAGCCCGAATCGGATATCACGGGCGAAGGAGAGTTCATTCAATATGAGCTGGAGCATGTAATCGCCTTCTTGTTTGATGACCGCATTGACGGCTATCTGGAAATGGGCGGTACTGGCGTTTATACCGAGGATATCATCCGGCATTTGCTCAGCTTGCAGACGGTGAAGCGCTGGCAGCTTGGGCGATGCGATTTTCGATATCAGTTCCAGTATTCGTGGGAAAAGGAAGATTTGCTCAACGCGCTTTTTTCAATCCCGAAGTGTTTCGACAGCGACTATCATTGGACGTATGACACGGACAGCTACCCGTGGACAATAAGCCTCGTGCGGGCGGATGATGTACGCAACTGCGAGGTGCGTTACGGCCGCAATGAGCAGAGCATCAAACGGGGACGGGATATCTCCAATCTCTGTACACGGCTGTATTGCATGGGCAGCGGCGAAGGTGTGAACCAGACAAGCATCCGAACGGTCAATCCGACCGGGAAAAGCTATATTGATTCTCCCAACATCAGCAAGTATGGTGTCATCAGCAAGCTACTGACGGACAGCTCCATCAGCGACGAAGCGACGCTCTTTGCGAAGGGCAAAGCCTATTTGCGTGAGCTTGAAAACCCGATGTACAGCTATACCGTCAAAGCGCTGGATTTTCATCGCGTGACGGGGCTGGAATGGGATTTAATCGACGAAGGAAAGCTCGTGCGTCTCAACGATACACGAGCAAAACTTGACCTCGACAAACGCATTGTGTCAGTCGAAAAAAGCGACATCGAAGGAAACCCGCTGGATATGACCGTTGAGATTGCAACTCAATCTTCGGATGTGTCCAGTACGCTGGAAAGCATATCGGCCAAAACGGCCATCACGGCGCAGTATGCACAGGGCGCGACAAATCTGTACGCCATGCAGGCCAGCGACAATGCGGATGCGTCGCATCCGGCGGTGATGAACTTCTATGTGCCGACGGCCTGCGCGAAAATCAATCAGGTGCTCTTGAGCTGGAAACTTGAGAATTTCCGAGCGTATGAGACGGGCGCGGCTGCGGGCGGCGGCGATGTTCGCACGACGCAGGAAGGCGGCGGCAGTACGCAGACGAGCGAGGCCGGAGGCGCAACGACGGTATCTGTGCCGCAGCGTACCGTGGCGCAGGCAATCACCAGCGGCACACCGATGCAGGATGGGGCTGTCAATGCCAATACGGGATTCGCCAAAACGTTTGATGGCGACAACATGTCGAATACGGGCGTTGCGACGGGAACAACGGGAATGTCTGCCGAGATGAATACGGGCATATCCCGCAATGAAGCTGGCGCTATGATGAATACCGATGCAGGGGGCGGCGGTTCAACGCAGAGCGGCGGCGGCGGGAATACTGGTGTACCAAGAAATGAGGCAGGCCCGAAGCTGTCCACGGACAGCGGGGGCGGCGGTTCAACGGGTTCCGGCGGTGGAGGAAGCACGGGCGCACCGCAGAACGCTGGAGGCGCAAAGCTGTCCACGGACAGCGGAGGCGGCGGTTCAACAGGTTCCGGCGGCGGAGGAAGCACGGGCGCGCCGCAGAACGCGGGAGGCGCAAAGCTGTCTACGGACAGTGGCGGAAGCGGAACGTCAGGAGGCAGCGGTGAGCTGAACACCAAAACCAATACCGTAGATATCAGCGTCACCAGCAGCGGTGCAGGAACGACAGGCGGCGGCAGCGGAGATACGGGCGATGCGAGTCCCGGCACGGACAGCCAAGGCTCGCACAGCCACACGGTGAACAGCCATAGCCACACCTTTTCGTTTTCCATCGGTATTGGACACAACCATAGATTATCCACTGGCGCGAGCGCGACGGGCGCAATTTCCAGCGGCGTTACGAAGGTTTCAGCAGATAAATCGACGGGTACGAAGTCGCCTGGTACAGACAGTCAGGGGTCGCACAGCCATACGGTGAATGCGCATCATCACAGCATCGGAAGCCATACGCACAGCACGCCGAATCATACGCACAGTTTATCGCAGACTGCGCACAAACACTCGATTGGTAGCCATACGCACTCTATTCCAGCGCATACGCACGGCATGAGCCACTGGCATAACTTCGATGCGCATAGCCATACGGTTCCGGCACATACGCATGGAATGAGTCACTGGCATAACTTCGATGCGCACAGTCATACGGTTTCGGCGCATACGCACGGCATGAGCCATTGGCACACGATGGATGCGCATACGCATGGATTGTCATCTCATACGCATGGCATGAGCCATTGGCATACGATAGACGGGCACACGCACCCCATCGGAAATCATGTGCATGATATCACGCATCGGCATGAATTTTCCCACTACCACATGGTCAATGTGGCCGTTACCGTTCCGGCGATTTCGATTGAAATTCCGGCGCATACGCATAAGGTGAGCGTTCCGGCGCACAGCCATTCCTTCACGCTTCCGAGCCATACGCATGAAATTCAATATGGCATTTATGAGGGCGATATCGCGTCGAGTGTGACAATCAGAGTGGATGGCGAAGAAATTCCGGCCGAAAAGGTGAACGGAAACGAAATTGACGTGATTCCATATTTGAGCAAGGACAGCAACGGGAGGATTATGCGCGGAACATGGCACGAGGTGTCTGTTGTGCCGGACAAGTTGACGAGAATCCGAGCGAACCTTTTTGTGCAGACGTTCGTTACCTCCTATACGGGAGGAAATTACTGATATGAAGAAGGTGAAAAAATGACAGGCCATGTATATAAGGTCATCGTTGATTTGGGAAAACCGAATGACGACATGATCTGGAATACGCTTGCCAGCGTCGGCGATTCCAAGGCACATCGGGTCTGCGTCAAAACGGTGCTTAATGGCCAGATCATCGATACGGCAAAATTGCGCGCAATGCTATGCGTGGAGCGGCAGGATACGGCGACCCGCTACATTGATGCGGCTTTTGACAGTGAAGGCTATGCGGTGGCCGAACTGGATAAGTCGTGCTATGAGGTTGAGGGACGCTTGAAATGTACGATGCAGATTGCTGATGGAGATGAGACAATCGTATCTGTCGCACGGATCTATCTGATGGTGACCAAGGCCAATGGTGAAATCATCATCGACCCGTCTCATACGCTTCCGAGCGTCAGAGAGCTGCTTGCAGAGGTTGCCAACATGAGAGCGGCAACCAAGGAAACCGTGGCAACGAATACGGCGGTCAAAACAGCGGAAAATCAGCGGGTTCAGAATGAAAACGCGAGGATTGCCGCCGAGAAGAACCGTGCAACTGCTGAAGATCAGCGGATGAAAAATGAAAGCGCGAGAGTAACTGCCGAGAAAAACCGCGTAACAGCCGAAAACCAGCGGGTTCAGAGTGAAAGCGCAAGGGCGACGGCAGAACAGAGCCGGGCGACCGCCGAGAACAGCCGCGCCAAAGCGGAGGAGCAGCGGGTCAGCGTTGAGCAGGCACGGGCAACCGGCGAGAGCAGCCGCATCAAGGCGGAGAACGCCCGCGTGGAAGCCGAGAAGGGGCGCGTGACGGCGGAAACGGCGCGGGTGAAGGAACATACCGCCACACAAAAGGAAAGCAAAGAGCAGGCGCAGAGGGCGAAAGAGGCGGCGGATAAGCTGTCTGACTTTGAAGTGCAGGTGGAAAGCCTGCCGCCGAGCGCCGACCCGACTGCGCAGGTGACGCAGACCGCGGCCAAGACGACGGTTGCGCTGGGCATCCCGACTTCCAATTTTGCTTACGCTACATTCTATATCAATCCGGCAACGCGTCAGCTCGTGATGAGGATGCCGAATGGCTTTTCTGCGATTCAATTTCTAATCAAGGACAGAAGATTGGTGGTGAGGGTTAATGGCAAATGAACTTTATCAGGATTTGCCGCTGGGCTATGTGCTGCTGGCCTTTACGGGGGCCTATGACAGTACGCATGAATACTGTATGTTCGAGCATGTCACGCAGCCGGACGGAAAATCTTATGTATATATCAGCGAGACACCCACGAAAGGCAATGAACCGCCGAATGATTCATATTGGATGCTGTTCTCCAACGTGGGCGATTTGACCGCGTTGAAAGCACAGCTCGCGGAGGCAATCAGCAAAGCCAACGGATTGTCTGATACGCTGACGGCGACGATTGATGCGCGTCTTGCGGCGCTGACGGAAGCGGGTGGCGCGGAGTTTGCCGAGGTCGTGGATGCGCGCATGGGCGCGTCGGCACTGCGGGAGCGCATGTTGAGCCTGCGGAACGCATGGGGCTTTGATGCGTACACGACGGGCAAAATCTACACGGTATCCTTTGACAACAGCACGAAGGCGAACGTCGGCACGCGCGGCGATGACGCGGAGGGGATGATTGCCAACCCGTCTACGAACACGGTGCGCGGCGCGAATGATTTTGATCATGTGCCGATCTTCAACAGTAAGCGCTGTAACGGCTATGTGGATGCAAGCGGCGAGTTCATCATCACGGCGATGGAGGGCGAACCCGCCTTCAAGCTCGACGGAACGAATGGCGATGTCTGGGTGCTTTTCAAGACCTGCTGGTTCAAAATCACGATGGGCGACGATGAGGACGTGTACTCCGTATCGGACGAGCCGCACGGTGAAGGCTGGTTTCCGACTCCGGGCGTTGTTCGTCCTGACGGGACGCTTCGCCCATTTATCGCGATTGCAGCCTATAAGGGCGACCTTGAAAACGGCATCCCGCGCAGCCGCAGCGGCGTATGCCCGGCGAATCACGTCAGCCACAGCAGCATCCAGACAGCGATGCGCAAGAAGGGCGCGCAGTATTGCGGCATGACCAGCAAAGATTTGTTCCATTTGACCATCCTGATGGACATTGAATACGCGACGCGGCACGAAAAGAGCGTTGTGTATGGCTGTCTGAGCTACAATTTCCAGTATGCGGCGGCAGTGCAGGAAACGGGCGTGGAGCGGTTCATCCTGACGGCATCGCAGGCGAATAACATCATCGTCGGCAGCTGCGTATCCATCGGCAACCCGGACAGGCTGAACGGCTCGAATCCGAATCTGGACCGCTATAATGCCAGTATGAACGCCAAGGCAGATCGCGTGCTGGTGACGCGCAAGGAAACACTGGAAGATGGCAACGTGGCGATCTACGTCGATAACAGCGGCAAGACCTTCGACACGACGACGGGCAGCTTCACGGCTTCCGGTACGGAATACGCCGCGCCGACTTATCTATCCACGATGCCGTGGTGGACGGGCAGTACGGACAAGGTACTGGGTCCTACCGGCTCACCGGACGCGCTGACCAGCGGCAAGTACGACATGCGCTATCGCTATGTCGAAACCGTCTGGGGCAATCAATATGTTATTCTGTCTGATGAAGTTCACAAGGGCGAGAAAATCTATGTCGTGGACGACTGCACGAAGCAGGCGACCTCCATCACCAGCGACTACGAGGAGGTCGGCTATGCGCTTGAATTCACGAAGCTCGACCAGTGGGCATGGATCAGCCGCATGGGGTTTGACCCGGAGCATCCGTCCGTCATGGAAGCGACGGAGTGCAACGCGAACTCCACCACCGGCTACTGCTCGGCTCGTTACCTCCCCAACAATACGACCTCAGTCTTTGCGGTGTGGGCGGGCTGCAATCTTTATACTGGTATCTCTGGTGGTCCGCGCGCGCGTCATCTGTCTGCTGGGCTTACTGCTGAGTACTGGTACTCGTCGTTGCGCCTTTCCGCTACTGGGCGATGCGGGCGCGCAGCGACCGCGGCGTAAGGGGGCATGCGGGGGATTTCCCCCGCCGTTACCCGTTGCGTGAAGCTGTAAAAAACTGTATAATGCAGGAGTCGGAGGTGATACCGTTGCAGCGGTAAGCGATAACATACAAGAGCGCCGGAAAGCAGGGGGTGGAACCCCTCCTGCCGCGTGAGCGGCGGACGCAGAAAAATGCGTGGCGCAAAGGGGACTCCGGGTGCATGGCGAGTGTTTCAGTCTTTGCGGTCTGGGCGGGCTGCAATCTTAATAATGGTAACAATGGTGGTCCGCGCGCGCGTAATCTGAATAATGGACTAACTAATGAGAACTGGAACTCGTCGTTGCGCATTTCTGCATGTATACCCCTATATTTGCACCCGGTTTCGTGCCGCAAAGCATCAGGCGAAAGCCTGCCCGGACAGAGAGCTCCAGTGGAGCTGACCGCGCAAGTGGTCGCCGAAATCCATCGTTCCAGCACCGATGAACCGAAGGATAGCCTTTGGGGAGGACGCATAGACGCTGGGCTATGCGTGCGGTTAGTAGAGTACCGAAAGCCGTTGAGATGCAGAAAGGGGTATTTTTTTCTTGAAGCAGTACTGTAAGCGCGTGAATATCCGCAGCATCTACTTTATCAAGCATTGCATTTATGCCTGCTTGGATGGTAAATGGACGCGGCGGGATGTACACGAGCTGCTTGCCGAGTTTTCAGACATGGACGCGGATGAAGTCGGTCGCTATGCGCGCGATTTATCGGAGCGTTCGCGGCTTTTTCCTGTTGTCGATACGCTGGCAGCATATATCCAGAAATGCCTGAAAAACCACGACATTCATCTCAGACGCGCGCGGATCAGGAAGATTCAAGACGGTATTGCAAAGAAGCAGCGAAACATTTGTATCGCTTCGATGCTTCAACAGATTTATGATTACATCGCAAAGATAGGTTTGCAGGAGCTTTTTGACGCGAAATTCGCGCCGCATCAGTGCGCGACGATTCCCGGACGCGGGCAAATCTACGGCAAGAAGTTTAACGAGCGCTGGCTGCGTGAGCAGCGCGTGACCATGCGTGGCGGGAAAGCCGTGGGGAAAAGCCCTGTATCGCGCTATGCCATCGAGGCGGACGTGCGCAAGTGCTACCCGTCCATGTCCATCGGGCAGCTCAAGAAGCACCTCCGGCGTGACGTGCGAAACCCGGAGCTTTTGTGGCTGACGGAGTACCTGATCGACAAGATGACGCGGGAACAGCACAACCTGCACCGGCGCAAGCTGACGGCGGAAACGCGGTTTTCGGACGGCGGGGGCTTGCAGGGACGGCGCGTTCGACGCGGCATATCTATCGGGTCGTATCTGTCCTGCAATCTGTGTAACTACATCATATCGTATGCGTGGCATTATCTGATGCAGCAGGCGGTACGATGGGAGATGCGCAGGGGCAAGCGGACGCGCGTGCGGATGGTGACGCATTGCGATATCTACATGGACAATTTTCAGATTTTTGGCAGCAACAAGCGCGACCTGATGCGCGTGGAGCGGATGCTTGAAAAGTACATGCGCAAGGAGCTGGGCATGCGGATTAAAGGCTGCTGGCGGCTGTATCGGCTTGACTATCTGGACAAGCAGGGCAGGCACCACGGCAGCCCGGCAGACGGCATGGGCTATGTGGTCTATCGCGATAAGACGCGGATGCGCGGACGGATTTTCCTTCGTGCGCGGCGGAAGTATGCACGCATGGAAAAGCTCAAGCGGCAGAAAAAGCGCCCGTCCAAGCGGCTTTGCGGCGGCGTGATTTCCTATCATGGCTGGTTTGACCACATCGAGGCGCGCGGATGGCAGCGAAAAAACGACTTCAAGTATAGCATTTTCAGGACTGCCCGCAGGGAGATGGGCAGGTACGCAAGGGAGGAAGTGCAGCATGATCGACTTTGTGCGATCCAGCGAGCCGCTCTCGCCGGTTAGGGCAGTCGCCCGCGCCGGAGGCGGCACGGATATCTGGCTCAGGAAAAATATTCAAGGTCCTCTTACCGAGCAATCGGGGGAGGACTTTTCTGATGCCTATTATGAGGCGGAGGAAGCGTTTCTGCGGGCGGAGGAAACCGTCGGCGCGGAGGACGTGGAAGCCGCTTTTGACAGCTACTGGGGCAAGGCGGCGGATTATGACCCGCATGTGCCGATGCCGACAGACAAGGAACGCATCGCGCAGCTTGAGGAGCAGAACACGATGCTGACCGAGTGCATTTTGGAAATGAGCGAGATCGTCTATGGCTAAATGGGCGACCTCGCTTTTATTTCAGATTCTTTTCGGGAAAGGAGGCGAGGATATGATGGCGATGCTTTGGGCGCAGCAGATCATGCTGGGCAAAAAGACGTTTGCGCAGGTTCCGGCGAAGCTGCGCGAGCAGGTGCGCGAGCTGCTGGTGGACAGCGGCGTGGGCGAGCTGGCGGAGTAAACGACGGGGACGGGGCGGCAGAAATGCCGCTCTTTTTTGAACGAATGGAGGGGTGAACATGACGGCATGACGGTGTTTATTGTGTTGGCGGGGCTGTTCCTGCTCGCTGTCGGCATCGGCAGGTTTATTCATGTTGGAGGGAGCGACCGGGATGATTAAAGCGGCAGACGCGATTGCGGCGGCTCGTGCGCTCAAAGGCACGAGTTACGAGGTGATCGACTGCATCAACCTCATTAAAAAGATTATTCGTACAGCGCCGGGCGGTGTGAGCAGCTATACCACGGCGGGAACCAATGCGCTGTGGGACAGCGATGCGAACAGCGCGAAGTACCGCGATCTGACGTGGAAGCAGGAAGGCATTGCAGGGGCAAAGCCGGGGATGCTGGCGTTTATGGGCGTGGGTACGGGCGACGTGAATCACGTCGGGCTGGTGACGGAGTGCGGTACGGTGCTCCACAGCAGTAAGAGCCGGGGGTGCGTGGTGGAAACCGAGCTGACCGCCAAGGACGGTTGGAACGGGCTGGGCGTGCATCGGATGATTGGGGTGAACGGGCAAGTGAATGACGAGGATGCTCAAATTGATGTGAAGTACCCTATTGGGGAATATACGGTATCCTATGAAAATGGTCTGCGGTTACGCAAACGCCCCAGTTTGACGGGAGCATATATGCTCACGATGCCATGCGGCGCGAAACTGACTGTCACCGAGGTTGATGGGGATTGGGGCAAGGTTACGTACAAGGGGCATCAGGGCTGGTGTTCGCTGACCTACTGTAACAAGGTGGGTGAGCAGGAAGCTGCTGGAGAAGATGAGCAGATCGTGATTCGGGCGACGCGTCAGCAATGGCTGGCGGTGTGCGACGGTGATATGACCATCATTCAGGCGGCGCTGGCAGGTGACGACTGATGCGATACAGCAAGATCATCGTCGCCGTCTGTATCGGTTTGGCTATTGTGTATGCGGCAGTAACACTCGTCGGTTACTATCTGCTTGGGCTTGAGCCGCCGGGCGAGCTGACGAAGTATCTGTATACCTGCATCATCGGTGAGCTTGTTGCGCTGGCGTTTAAGTCGGCGGTTGGAGACACAACCGAGGCGCGGAAAACGAAAACAAACACAACAGGCGACGAGGGGAAGGGAGCCGCCGGATAATGGGAGGGAAAGATGAAAGAATTGGCAGGTGTGACGCCAGATCAATGGGGCGGCTTTGTGCTGGTTTTGGCGGGAATTTTGGCAACCATCGTTTTAATTAGCAGTGCAATTAAAGCGGTGCGTGAAATGGCCAAGCCGCAGGAGGATTTGAAAAAGGAAGTCAAGCGGCATGCGGAGTGCCTCGACCGAGACAATAAGCGCATCGCCGAGCAGGAAGAAATGACGCGGCTCACATTGAGAGGGGTCAACGCCCTTTTGAATCACGAAATCACGGGAAACGGTATCGAAAATCTGAAAAAAGTGCGCGACGATATCACGGAACATTTGATTGACAGATAATAAGGAGGAAACATCTATGACGACTACCATTGACATCACCCCTTTGATCGAGGTTTTGCTTACGCTGCTTGGCGCGATTATTGCGCGATATGCCGTGCCGTACTTCAAGGCGATGCTGACCAACGCGCAGCAGGAGCATGTGCGGGAGCTGGTTCACATTGCCGTTTACGCGGCTGAAAAGCTGTATGGCAGTGGTTACGGGCAGGAAAAGCTCAACTATGCGGTCGAAATTCTCAAGGCGCATGGGATTGTGCTGGACAAAGAGCGTCTGAACGCCTACATTGATGCAGCCATCAAAGAAATGGAGCAAAGCGAGGTTCCGAAGCTCGAAGCGGTTGAAATTCCGCAGATTGAAGCAGCTAAGGCCGTTGAGTGAGTGTCGCCCCGGAGAGAAATCTCCGGGGTGTTTTTTCTTGCTCTAAAACTATGAAAATAGTTGAAAAAAGTATTTACAAAATGCCGAAAATGGTATATAATAAATGCGTCGGATGGGAAAACCACTGACAGAAAGGCGGTGGATACGATGGATGAAAAAGAGGTGGTCGGCATGACCGACAAGCAGTTTGAAACGGTGCTGAAACAAATTCTGCTGTATGCGAAGAAAGCAGAAAACAAAGAGGAGATCATCAAATATCTTGAAGAAATGATGGCGGACGACAAAAAAGCCTGACCCGGGGCAACGGGACAGGCAAAGCCACAAGGGGAGGGCGGAACGACACCGCCGCCGCTCTCCCTTCCTTTTCTATTCTATCATTATTATGGCGATGTGGCAAGAGGGAAAGCTTATGGAAGGGCATAAAGCTCCGCGAGAGCGCGGAAATGATTCGCCGCTTGCGCGGGCACGGATGGCGGCAGGCATGACACAAGGGCAACTGGCCTCTGCATTGGGATGCAGTCAGAAGGATGTGAGCAGATGGGAACGAGGCGTTCATTCACCGCGCGTCGATGTGCTTATTAAGATGGCGGATGTGCTTGGATGCCGAATTGATGATCTTATAGATAGAAGCCGGGGATGAACCGGCTTTTTTCTTTTTCTTTTTGACTACCGTTTTGACTACCACAAAAATCCGAAACGAGTCAAAGAACGCCGTAAAAAGCGCATTTTGCCAAAGGATTTTTTTGAGCGATTCAGAAGAAGATACGGAAAGATAAGAAAAAATGTAGATAATACAAAGAAAAACCCTCAACGGCGCGAAGCTCGTCAAGGGTTTTTGTGGTGCACCCAACAGGATTCGAACCTGTGGCCTTTTGATTCGTAGTCAAACGCTCTATCCAGCTGAGCTATGGGTGCAATCTTCATTTTTTTATTCCGGTCACTTGGAACGAAAATGATTATACCGCGAATTGCAGAGAATGTCAATACTTTTTTAAAAATTATTTTCCATTTTCTTGCCTTGTGCCCGAAACGCTGAATTTCTGCAAAAACCAGAGCGACTTTTGGGGGATGAGCGACGGCGGGGAAAGAGCGAAAGGAAGATGAATTTTTTTCTTGTTTAAACAAGAAAAAAGCGTCGAAAACCGGGAAAAAGTGAGATGAAAGAGAATGGGCGGCAAAGAAATGAAACATCAGATGTTTCCAAAAGAAAAACTGTGGATAAAATGCGTTATCCACAGTTAGAGGACAAAAACGCCGTTTCATCTGTGGACAACTGTGGATAACTTAGTGGAAAAGTCGATTTTCCTGTGATTTCTATAAAAAATGCTGTGGACAAATCGGGGGATAACTGTGGGGAGATGTTGGAAAACCGGGGGATAACCAGCGGAAAAGTTCGACAGAATGGTTGCGAAAAAATAAAATTGGATGGAAATATAAACTTTATGGCGCAGGCGTGTCATCTTTTGGGCACGGTCAGCATATTTGTGGCCGAAGTCGGGAGAGGGGGACGGCCATGCAGGGGAGAGCGGTTAAATGGGCGTGGCTCACGGCCAGCGCGCTGTGTACGGCGCTGCTGTTTGCCTGCGCCGGGGAAAACGCTGTGCAGACCTTTCGGGCGCAGCAGCGGACGGAAGAAGCTGCGGGCGTTGAGGAAAGCGGGCAGCTTTCCGGTTATGTGATTGCGCTGGATGCGGGGCACGGCGGATACGACGGCGGCGCAGTCGGGCGGGTGAGCGGCACGGCGGAAAAGGGGCTGAATCTCGATGTGGCGCAGAGGCTGAAAGCCATTTTGGAGGCACAGGGCGCCAGAGTCGTGATGACGCGGACGGACGACTATGCGCTGTGCGACGAAGATCCGCCGATTCGCAAAAAGCTTCAGGACATGCAGCGCCGCGCGGCGATTATCGAAAGCGGCGGCGCGCAGATGGTGCTTTCCATTCATATGAACGAATACGCGGGGCGAAACCAGAGCGGGCCCCAGGCGTTCTATCGGGAGGGATGTCCGGCCGGACGGCTTTTGGCGGGCGCAATTCAGGACGCGATGAACGAAAAACTCTCCCCCAAAAAGACAAGAACGGCGCTCGGCGGAGATTATTACATTCTGACGCTGGGCGTGCCAAGCGTGCTGGTGGAGTGCGGCTTTTTATCCAACGCGAAAGAGGAAGCGCTGCTGCTGACTGAAGATTACCGCCAGCGGGTCGCGCAGGCGATTGCCAGCGGTGTTTTGGCGTGGGCCAATCTGCCGGAAGAGAAGCCGCAGGCGCTTCCGGCGGTGGACAGGAGCGGCGAACCGCACGCTGAAACATGAACATCAGACAACTTGTCAACCTGTTTGATGAAAAGTATTCAGGATTTGACCCAATAACGCATTCTTTCAAAAGAATATGGCTTGACAGCCTGTGGCCGTCGTGATAAGATACTTGTAAATATTTCGGCGATGACGAGGAAGAATCCGCGTGGAAACGCTAAGCGAGGGAGCGGCGGTGCGAGGCTCCTGCGAAGGCGCGCGGGCTGGTCGCCTCGGAGCCGCAGGCTGAATGCCGTATGCGCTGTGTAGGTCTGCCGGTTTTCCTCCGTTACGGGGAAACGAGCATGATATGTGTGCTCAATGAGCGTGCGCAGGCACGGAATTTAGGTGGTACCGCGAAAGCAGCCTTTCGCCCTAAAGCGGGGTGAGAGGCTGCTTTTTTAACTATCAGGAGGAGTGAACAATTCGGATGAAACTCAACGGAGCGGCGATTCTGATTGAATGCCTCATCGAGCAGGGCGTTGGAACCGTGTTCGGCTTCCCCGGCGGCGCGGTTTTGCCGATTTACGATGAACTTTACAAGCGTCAGGACCGCATTCATCACGTGCTGACCGCGCATGAGCAGCACGCGGGACACGCGGCGGACGGCTATGCGCGCGCCAGCGGCAAGACGGGCGTGTGCATCGCCACCAGCGGCCCCGGCGCGACCAATCTGGTGACGCCGATTGCGACGGCGTACATGGATTCCACGCCGATCGTCTTTATCACCGGCAACGTGCCGCAGAGTTTGATGGGCACGGATTCCTTTCAGGAAGCGGATATTTCCGGCATGACGATGCCCGTCACCAAGCACAACTATCTGGTCACGCGGGTGGATAAGCTGGCCGACATCGTCCGCGAGGCGTTTTATATCGCATCGAGCGGCCGCCCCGGACCGGTGCTGATCGACATTCCGAAAGATGTGCAGATCGCCGAGACGGAATACGAGCCGGCCAGCGGCGCGCAGCTGATTCCTAAACTTTCCATGAAGCATCCGACGGCGCAGCTTCGCCCCGAAGGCGAGGCGCTGGAACGCTACAAGGTGAAGGCCGCGCCCCGGCTGGAGCAGGCGGCCAAACTGATCGCCGAGGCGCAGAAGCCGCTGATTTACTGCGGCGGCGGCGTGATCCTCTCTGGCGCGGAAAGCGAACTGCTGGCTTTTGCCGACCGGGTGGATGCGCCCGTGGTTTCCACGCTGATGGGGCTGGGCGCGGTGCCGGCGGACAATCCGCGTATGCTGGGCATGCTGGGCATGCACGGCACGCACGCGGCGAACATCGCCATGCAGCGCTGCGACCTGCTGATTGCCGTCGGCGTGCGTTTCTCTGACCGCGCGCTGGGCAACGCGGCGACGTTCGCGGCGCAGGCCAAAGTGCTGCACATCGACATCGACCGCGCGGAAATCAACAAGAACGTTTCGACCACGCTGCATATCACGGGCGATGCGCGCGTGGTGCTCGATCTTCTGCTCCCGCGCGTGGAGCAGAAGGATAACACGCAGTGGATGCAGCAGGCGCGCAGCATGATGGAGGAGTATTTGAGCGACGAACTGTTTGAGCCGCGCAAGATTCTCCGCCAGATGGCCGCAATTGCGCCGGAAATCACCGTCGCGACGGATGTCGGCCAGCACCAGATGTGGACGGCGCAGCATTTCCCGTTCTTGCATCCGCGTCAGCTGATCACCAGCGGAGGCCTGGGCACGATGGGCTTTGGCCTCGGCGCGGCGATGGGCGCGGCGGCGAGCGATCCTCAGGGAAAGCCGGTGGCGCTGATTACGGGCGACGGTTCGTTCCGCATGAACCTGACCGAGCTTTCCACCATCGGGTATTACAACATCCCGGTGATCGTCGTCATCTTCAACAACGGCACGCTGGGCATGGTGCGCCAGTGGCAGACGCTGTTTTTCGGTCACCGTTACAGCCAGACGACGCTCGACCGCGGGCCGGATTTCATGAAACTGGCGGAGGCTTACGGCCTGAGCGGCACGCGGGTGGATACGGTGGAAGCGTTTGCGGCGGCGTTTAAAACGGCTGTGGAGAAACGCGAACCCTGCATCATCGAGTGCATGCTGGATATCGACGAGATGGTTGCGCCGATGGTTGCGCCGGGTTCGCCGATCGACTCGTTCTGCCTGAACTGACGGAGGTGTGCGGCTATATGCTGATAAATCCCGAAAACCTGCGCCGCTATACCGTCGGCGTGCTGGTTTCCAACGAACCGGGTGTGCTTTCCCGCGTATCCGGCCTGTTTTCCCGGCGCGGCTTCAACATTGAGAGCCTTGCCGTCGGCCCGACGCAGGACAGCGAAGTCTCCCGCATTACCATTGTGGTGCTCGGCGACGACGCGCATATCGAACAGCTGGTGCAGCAGCTCTACAAGCTTATCTGCGTGCAGAAGGTGCAGGTGCTCAGCAATCGCAACGACGTGGAGCGCCAGCTGCTGCTGGTCAAGGTCGCCGCGAGCGTGAAGGAGCGCGAGGGGCTGATGCGGCTGGTGGATATCTTCAAGGCGAAGGTGCTGGACGTGACCAAATCCTCGATGATTCTGGAAATCACGGGCGACAACGACAAGATCACCGCGATGATGCGGCTGCTGGAGGACTACGGCATTCTGGAACTGGTTCGCACGGGCGTTGTCGCGCTGGAACGCGGCGACGACGTGATGAGTTCGGACATTTTTGAGTAACAGGGCTACCGACCAGACCTGTTTGGGGACGAGTCCCCAACCCCCATCATCTTCGCTTCGCGAAGAAAGAAAGAATAAATACAAAACCATAAAATGTGGAATCCAGGAACCGCCGGTTCTTGGCATGGTTTGGGGCGGCGCCCCAATCGTATCCGCTTTTTGAAAAAACAAGGAGGACAAACAAAATGGCACAGATGTTTTACGCGCAGGACTGCAACCTTGACTATCTCATGGGCAAAAAGATTGCCATCGTCGGCTACGGCTCTCAGGGACACGCGCACGCGCTCAACCTGCGTGACTCCGGCTGCGACGTGATTGTCGCGCTGTACGAGGGCAGCAAGAGCTGGAAGAAGGCCGAGGAGGCCGGGCTGACCGTCATGACCACCGCCGAGGCCGCCAAGGTCGCCGACATGATCATGATCCTCATCAACGACGAAAAGCAGGCCGCGATGTATCACAAAGACATCGAGCCGTATCTGCGCCCCGGCATGATCCTCGCCTTCGCGCACGGCTTCAACATCCACTTTGGCTGCATCAAGCCGCCGAAGGATATCGACGTGGTGATGATCGCGCCGAAGGGCCCCGGCCACACCGTCCGCAGCCAGTATCTGGAAGGCAAAGGCGTGCCCGACCTCATCGCCGTCTACCAGGACGCTTCCGGTAAGGCACAGGATTACGCGCTGGCGTATGCCGCGGGCATCGGCGGCGCGCGGGCGGGCATTCTCAAGACGACCTTCCGCGAGGAGACCGAGACCGACCTGTTCGGCGAGCAGTGCGTCCTCTGCGGCGGTGTGACCGCGCTGATGAAAGCGGGTTTTGACACGCTGGTTGAGGCGGGCTATCAGCCGGAGAACGCGTATTTCGAGTGCATCCACGAGATGAAGCTCATCGTTGATCTCATCTTCGCGCACGGCTTTGCGGGCATGCGCTATTCCATCTCCAACACGGCCGAATACGGCGATTACGAAATCGGCCAGCGCCTGATCACCGAGGAGACCAAGAAGGAAATGAGGAAGGTGCTCACCGAGATTCAGGATGGCACCTTCGCCCGCAACTGGCTGCTGGAAAACCAGAGCGGCTGTGTCCACTTCCTCGCCAAGCGCCGCATCGAGGCGGGCAGCCAGCTGGAGGAAGTCGGCAAAGATCTGCGCAGCAAGATGAGCTGGGGCACGAAAGTGGAGGAACTGTAAGATGGCAGTCAGTGATCGCGTTAAGAGCGGACCGGAGAAAGCGCCGCATCGTTCCCTGTGGAAAGCGCTCGGCCTGACCGACGAGGAGCTGAAGCTTCCGTTGATCGGCGTGGTGAGCGCAAAGTCGGAGTGCGTGCCGGGTCACAACCACCTGAACAACATCGCGCAGGCCGTCAAGGACGGCATCCGTCTGGCGGGCGGCGTGCCGGTCGAGTTCCCGGCCATCGGCGTGTGCGACGGCATTGCGATGGGCCACGTTGGCATGAAGTATTCCCTCGCGTCCCGTGAACTGATTGCGGACAGCTGCGAGTCGATGGCCATGGCCCACGGCTTTGACGGCATGGTGTTCATCCCGAACTGCGACAAGATCGTTCCCGGCATGCTGATGGCGGCGCGCCGCCTGAATTTGCCCGCGATGGTCATTTCCGGCGGCCCGATGATGCCCGGCCGCATGCCCGGCGGCAGCGGCGACATGGATTTGAACTCCGTGTTTGAGGCGGTCGGCGCATATAAGGCGGGCAAGATGGACGACGCTCAGCTCAACGCGGTCGAATCCTCCGCGTGCCCCGGCTGCGGCAGCTGTTCCGGCATGTTCACCGCCAACTCCATGAACTGTATCACCGAGGTCATCGGCATGGCGCTGCCGGGCAACGGCACGATTGCCGCCGTGGACGCGGCGCGCATCCGTCTGGCGAAAAAGACCGGCATGCGCATCGTCGAGCTGGTCAAAGAAGGCCTGACGCCGGACAAGATCATGACCGAATCCGCGTTCCGCAACGCGCTCTGTCTGGATATGGCGCTGGGCTGCTCCACCAACACCGTGCTGCACCTGCCCGCCATCGCGCACGAAGCGGGCATCGACTTCGACCTGAACTGGGTCAACGAGGCCAGCGCCAAGGTGCCGAATCTGTGCCATCTCGCCCCGGCGGGTCATCACCACGTCATCGACCTGCATCTGGCGGGCGGCGTGATGGGCGTGCTCAGCGAGTTGAAGGGCCGCGGCCTGCTCGACGAGAACGCGCTGACCGTTTCCGGCATGACGCTGGGCGAAGAAATCAGCCTGAGCAAAAACTACAATCACGAGGTCATCCGTCCGTTCGACGAGCCGTATTCCCCGACCGGCGGCCTGATGATTCTGCGCGGCAACCTCGCGCCGGACGGCGCGGTCGTCAAGCGCAGCGCCGTCGCCAAGGAGATGCTTGTCCACGAAGGCCCGGCCCGCGTGTTCAACAGCGAGGACGAGGCCATCGCCGCCATTTATGCGGGACAGATCAAGCCGGGCGACGTGGTGGTCATCCGTTATGAAGGCCCGAAGGGCGGCCCCGGCATGCGTGAAATGCTCAGCCCGACCAGCGCTATCTGCGGCATGGGGCTGGATAAGGAAGTGGCGCTTATCACCGACGGCCGTTTCTCCGGCGCGACCCGCGGCGCGGCCATCGGCCATGTGTCTCCGGAAGGCGCGAGCGGCGGCATGATCGGCCTGATTGAAGAGGGCGATACCATCGCCATCGATATTCCGGCCGGCAAGCTGGAACTCAAGGTGGATGACGCAACTTTGGCCAAGCGCCGCGAAGCGTGGGTCTGCCCGCCGCCGAACGTCACCAAGGGCTATCTGGCGCGCTATGCGAAGCTGGTTTCCAGCGCGAACAAGGGCGCCGTTGTCGAGTAAACCCATTTTTGAAACACAATAATCAGCAGAAGAGGCTGTTTTCCCGCGAAAAGGGGGGAACGGCCTCTTTGTTTTGCGCGCAAATTATGTTAAAATACAGCATTGCATATCAACACAAAGGGGAAAAAACATGCCAAACACAACTTCGCCTTATACGCGCGCCGACGCGGCGATCGCCGTGATTCTGGCCGTGATCACGCTGCTGCTCAGCGTCGGCCTGCTCGACTCGGATCAGCCGACGGGCAGCGACGACTTTGCGGCGTATATGTCCGAGGGAATCGCCATCGCCGAAGGAAGGCTGAATGAACAGACGCAGCTCAACGCGCTGCTGCATCCCAGCACGCGAAGCTTTCGAGCGGACGACGGCCAGAGCGCGGACGACCCGATTGTCTATGTTTGGGGACTGCCGCTGATTTTGGCGGGCGTGTATCGCATCGCGGGGTTTGACCGGCCGACGGGGTATGCGCTGATCTGGTATAAGCTGCCGGGCGTTTTCTTTCTGGCGATGGCGGCGGTCTGCGCCTATCTGCTGTACAGGCGGCGTTTTTCCAAAGTTGTTTCCGCATTGCTGACGGGTCTGCTTTGCTGGGGCGGCGAAGTGGTGAAGGATTCCGCACGGATCACGACGGATATTCCGTGTCTGGCGGTCAGCCTGCTGGCGCTGTTGATGATTGAAGTGCTTTTGGCAGCGCAGACAAGGCGCGGGCAGGCGCTTGCGGGCGTCGTATTGGGCATTGCGCTGTGGTTTGACTGCGTGGTGCGGCTCAACGGCAAGACGGTGCTGTATATGGCGCTGCTGGCGCACGTCATCGGGCTTGCCCAAAATCGCGTTTGGGGCAGAAAACTGCTCGTCCATCTGCTGCCGTATCTGGTTGCGGGCGCGCTCTGGATGATCGGCTGCATGCTGTTTCCGCAGGCTACGTCCAACATGAAGGACATCGCCAGCGGCCCAAACCGCATGATTGCGCAGAACATGGGCTATTACGAAATGATTATGGGCCAGTGGTTTAACGCGATGCTGCCCTACGGCCTGTTCATGCTGACGGATGCGGCGCATTACGCGGTCTATGCGCTCGCCATTCTGGGCATGCTGACGGATGGCATCCGCCGCAACCTGCATTTGACGGCGCTGGTGCTTGGCTCGTTTGCCGTGCTGTATCTGCTGCCGTATGTGCAGTCCGTCCGCTATCTGTATAATGCCCTGCCATTTATTTTGATGTTTGCCGCTTACGGCGCGCGCCGGGTGATGCGGCTGGCGAAAAGGAAAAGCGTGCAGCGGGCGCTGTATGTGCTGGGCTGCTGCGCGCTTGCGTTTCTGACCTTTGGCACGCTGCAAAAGACGATGACCGCCGAGCGGGAGCATGCGCTGGCCGGGGGATTTTCGGCGCGAAGCGAAACCTATTCCGACGACGCGGCGGACATGTTCGGCTATATTCTGTCCGATACGGCGGAAGACGCGGTGATCGCCTACTATAAACCCCGCGCGCTGTATTTGAACACGAACCGTGTTTCCTTTCAGCCGACGGTGAACGGGCACGACGTATACGATGCGCAGTATCTGCTGATGACGAACGAGCCGGGCGATATTTCGCAGATGGAGATCGACGCGGCGCTGGCGGAAAGGCTGGAAGCGGTATACGAAAACGGGACGTATACGCTGTACAGGATTTTGGTGTGAGACGGGGATGAGAAAAGCAGAATTTACAAAGTCAGGTATCGTTTCGCTCCCGGCCTTGTAAATAGGGGCCGCTTCGCGGCGGTTTAACGAAGGCAAGCGCCAAAAGAAGGATTGCCCTTTTTTCGGGTTCATGATATACTATATCCTGAAAAAATGGCGGGATAGGCCATTTGTGAAACGATAAAGGAAGTGCCCTTTTGCAAGGCGAAGAAATCAAGGCGGCGCAGGCCGCGTTTTCCCTCCCGGATCCGCGGGAGCTGAACCCGCTTCAACTGGCTTACGTCGGCGACACGCTGCACGACCTCTATGTCCGCAGCATGCTGGTTGCCAAAAAGATGAGCGTCGGCGCGATGCACAGGCAGGCGGTGAAAATGGTCAGCGCGGCGGCGCAGGCGGCGATGCTGACGGCGATCGAAGACGAGCTGACCGAGCAGGAAGCCGATATGACGCGGCGCGGCCGCAACGCGCAGGCCAAACATGCCGCGCCGAAGCACGCAGACCCGGCGGATTATGCGCACGCGACGGGGCTGGAGGCGCTGTGGGGCTATCTCTATGTGACGGGCCAGACACAGCGCCTCGACGAACTGATTACCCTTGCGATTGCGCGCACGGAGGAACTATGGCACAGGCAAAACTCAAAGTGATTCTGCTGCGCGCCACGCCTGACCCGGACGAGCTTGTCGCGCTGGGCGCGCGGCTTTGTTATGCCAAAGCGGATTTGGACGCTTTGCAGCAGCGGGTGGAGAGCGGCGATCAGCGCGCATTCGTTGAGCGGGTGATGCAGCGCGGGCACCTTTCCGTGACGGAACATGCGAATTTCACCTTTGCGGTGGAGGGCGTGAGCCGCGCGCTTCTGGCGCAGCTGACACGGCACAGGCTCGCGTCGTTTTCCGTGCAGAGCCAGCGCTATGTTTCCATGGCGGAAGGCTTTGACTACGTGATTCCCCCGGCCATCGAGGCGCTGGGAGAGGATGCAAAACAGGAATTTATCCGCCAGATGGAGACGATGCAGGCATGGTATTGCGACTGGCAGGAAAAACTGGGCGGAGCAGGGGAAAGCGCCAACGAAGATGCGCGCTTCGTGCTGCCCAACGCCGCCGCAACGCGGCTGGTGATGACGATGAACGCGCGGGAACTGATGCACTTCTTCTCGCTGCGCTGCTGCAACCGCGCTCAGTGGGAAATCCGCGAAATGGCGTGGCAGATGCTGGCACTGTGCAAACAGGCCGCACCTGCGCTGTTTGAGCACGCGGGGCCTGCCTGCGTATCCGGCCCGTGCCCGGAAGGAAAGAGCACCTGCGGGAAAGCCGCCGAGGTGAGGGAAAAAGCCCAAAATCTGTAAACAAAGTTCAAAGCTTATTTTTGACGCACTTGACCCGAATGAGAAAGGAAATCATCATGGCATACTACGATCAGTTTACCCAAAAGCCCCGCAGCCCGCGCGACGATTGGCGCGACGACGAGGAGACCCTCCGCCCGGAGCGCGACGGCGAGAAAAACCGCCGCCCGTATGGCAACCGTCTGAACAATGGAGAGCGCCGTCCGTATGGGGACCGCCCGAATAACGGGGAGCGCCGTCCGTATGGGGACCGCCCGAATAACGGGGAGCGCCGTCCGTATGGGGACCGCCCGAACAATGGAGAGCGCCGTCCGTATGGGGACCGCCCGAACAGTGGAGAGCGCCGTCCTTACGGAGACCGCCCGAATAATGGGGAGCGCCGTCCGTATGGGGACCGCCCGAACAGTGGAGAGCGCCGTCCCTACGGAGATCGTCCGAACAATGGGGAGTGCCGTCCTTACGGCGACCGCCCGATGACCCCGCCGCCCGCACAGCAGGAGGAAGAAGCGAGCAACCTGCTCGTCGGCCGCAACCCCATCCGCGAAGCGCTCAAAGCGGGCCGCGATATGGAGAAGCTGCTGGTTGCAAAGGGAGAGCTCATCGGTTCTGCCCGCGAAATCGTTGCGATGGCGCGCGAACAGAAGGTCATCGTGCAGGAAGTGGACAGAGCGCATCTGGACGCGATGGCGCCCGGCCATCAGGGGTTGATCGCCGTCGTCTCCGCTTATGCGTATAAGACGGTGGACGACATGCTGGCTCTGGCGAAAGAGCGCGGCGAAGCGCCGTTCCTCGTCATCCTTGACGGCGTGACCGATCCGCATAACCTTGGCGCGATCATCCGCAGCGCGGAATGCGCGGGCGCGCACGGCGTGATTATTCCGGAGCGCCGCGCGGTGGGCCTGACCCCCGCGGCGGTGAAGGCGAGCGCGGGCGCGGTGGAGTATCTGCCGGTCGCGCGCGAAGTGAACCTGACCCGCACCATCGAGCGCCTCAAGAAAGAGGGCGTCTGGATTTATGGCACGGCGATGGACGGAGAGGATTACCGCAAGGTGGATTACTCCGGCGCGAAGGCGCTGGTCATCGGTTCGGAAGGCGAGGGCATGAGCCGCCTGGTCGGCGAGAGCTGCGACAAGGTTGTGACCCTGCCGATGAAGGGCAAAATTGAATCCCTGAACGCGTCCGTGGCGGCGGGCATTCTGCTCTACGCCATGATGGACGCAAAGTGAGATGAAGCCCCTGCTGCTGGTGGACGGCTATAACGTCATCGGCGCGTGGAACGTGCCGCGCGAGGAGCATCTGACCATCGAACAGGCCAGAGAACGGCTCGTCCACCTGATTGCCGATTACGCGGGCTATTCCGGCGAAGAGGTCGTCGTTGTTTTCGACGGCCACTACACCGACCGCCCGACGCGCTCGCACATGATGATGCACGGCGTGGAGGTCGTCTTCACCAGGCACGCCGAAAGCGCGGATAACTACATCGAGGCGGCCTGCGACGCCGCGCCGAAATGGCGGCGGGTGCGCGTGGCGACCAGCGACGCGGTCGAGCAGACGGTGACGCTCGGCCGCGGCGCGGAACGCATTTCCTCAAGAGAGTTTTTGATCGAAATTACGCAGACCCGGCAGACCGGGCGGGTGCGCATGCGGGAGGAGAAAGTTTCCCGCGGCGACATCTTTTCCCGTCTGCCGCCCCATCAGCGCGAAATTTTTGAGCGCATGCGCCGGGGCGAGGAATGAGCAGGGAGGAAGCCATGCACCAGGACTTTGACAGCATGACCGATGAGGATATCGCCCTGCTGGCTCAGCAGGGCGACGCGGACGCGTCGGAATATCTGCTCAACAAGTACAAGAACTTTGTGCGATCCAAGGCGCGTTCGTATTTTCTGGTCGGCGCGGATCACGAAGACATTGTGCAGGAAGGCATGATCGGCCTGTTCAAGGCGTTTCGCGATTTCAGGCCGGACAAGCTCGCTTCCTTTCACGCGTTCGCCGAAATCTGCGTGACCCGCCAGATCATCACCGCCATTAAGACCGCGACGCGGCAAAAGCATATTCCGCTCAATTCCTATGTGTCGCTCAACAAGCCGATTTATGAGGAAGAGAGCGACCGCACGCTGCTGGACGTCATCACCGAGGGCCGCAGCGCCGATCCGGAAGAGCTGCTCATCGGCCGGGAAAGCTATGTGAGCATCGAAAGCCGCATCGACGAGGCGCTTTCCCCGCTGGAACGCCGGGTTTTGGCGGCGTATCTGGATGGAAAGAGCTATCAGGAAATCGCGCAGATGCTCGGCCGCCACGTCAAGAGCATCGACAACGCGCTCCAGCGGGTCAAGCACAAGCTGGAAAAGCTGATGGAAGAGCGCGGAAACTGAGCGGGGTTTCTTTCTTTCATATGCAGCCCAAACAGGCTGAAAACCGGACGAACTTCATTCAAAGCGGGGAAAACGACTGAACCTGCAAATCGCGCAAGGTTTTTGCAGGTAAAAATGCGCCGGGATATTGACATTTTCCCCGGATTTGGATAGAATATGAATGAGTAAAACGGTTGACAGCCATTTGCAGGTGTAGTTTAATGGCAGAACTTCAGCTTCCCAAGCTGACCGCGTGGGTTCGATTCCCATCACCTGCTCCAACGCGACCACCGACAATTCGGCGGGCCGCACCATAACTGTCAGCCGAAATTATCGAGGAGGTTATTCCAATGGCTAAGCAAAAGTTTGAGCGCACGAAGCCGCACGTTAACATTGGCACCATC
>UQNN01000014.1 GCA_900542445.1 uncultured Eubacteriales bacterium
TCGGCAGCACGGGCAACGCGCCGCAGATCGCCGCGCCGCAGCAGGCCGCCAAGCCTATGCAGCCGCGCCGCAACCCGCCTCGCCCGCGCGCAAACAGCGCCCGTCCGGCAGAGCGCCCGCAGACGGGCATGCGCCGCCGCATTGTCGCGCCGATTGCGCCGGAGGAAAAGCCCTGCATCTCGCAGACCCTGCAATGGGTCGGTAAGAAACCGCCGACGATGCGCTCCCGCGCCAGCGAACATCCCAGCCGCGCGACTCTGCGCATGATCCCGCTGGGCGGCATGTGCGAAATCGGCAAGAACATGACGGCCTACGAATACGGCAACGACATTATCATCGTCGATTGCGGCCAGATTTTCCCGGATGAGACCATGCCGGGCGTGGATGCCG
Organism: uncultured Eubacteriales bacterium; assembly: GCA_900542445.1. Classification (GTDB taxonomy): domain Bacteria; phylum Bacillota; class Clostridia; order Christensenellales; family Aristaeellaceae; genus Ventricola. The sequence continues at coordinate 391 of UQNN01000014.1, forward strand.
TCATTCCGGATTTCACCTATGTGCTGCAAAATCGCGACCGCGTGCGCGGCATTTTCATCACCCACGGCCACGAGGATCACATCGGCGGCCTGCCTTACCTGATGCGCGAGTTCCGCGCGCCGATTTACGGCGGCCGCATGACCATCGAACTGCTCAAGTATAAGCTCGACGACCGCGTGCCGGGGCTGACCAAGAGCTGCGAACTGCACGTCGTCGAGGCGGGCGAAACGATTCGTTCCGGCTGCTTCTCCGTGGAGTTCATCCACGTGAACCATTCCATCGCGGACGCGTTCATGTTCGCCATTCGCACGCCGATCGGCACGATCATGCACTCCGGCGACTTCAAGATCGATTATACGCCGATCAACGGCGCGATCATGGATCTCCAGCGCATTGCGCAGATTGGCCGCGAAGGCGTGCTGCTCTTCGTCTGCGAATCGACCAACATCGAGGTGCCGGGCTTCTCCAAGAGCGAGCGCCACGTCGGCGAATCGATGGCCGATATGTTTAAGGATGCGAAAGGCCGCATTTTTGTGGCGACGTTCTCTTCCAATACGTCCCGCTTGCAGCAGATTTTCACCGCCGCCGAGCGCCACGGGCGCAAGGTCGCGCTGGTCGGCCGCAGCATGCTCAACGTGTTCAACGCCGCCAACAATCTGGGCTACATCCAGAAGAAGCCGGATACGCTGATCGAAATCTCCCAGGTGGACAACTATCCGCCGGAGCAGGTCGTCATCATCTCCACCGGCTCTCAGGGCGAGCCGATGAGCGCGCTGACCCGCATTGCCTTCTCCAACCATCGCGAAATCGAGATTCAGCCGGGCGACACCGTGATTATCTCCGCGACGCCGATTCCGGGCAACGAGAAGCCGATTTACAAGGTCATCAACGAGCTGTACCGCCGCGGCGCGAAGGTGTATTATTCCGCGCTGGCGGACGTGCACGTCTCCGGCCATGCCTCTCAGGAGGAAATCAAGCTGGTGCATGCGCTCGTCCGCCCGAAGTTCTTCATCCCGGCGCACGGCGAAACCCGCATGCTCTATCAGCACGCGGAGCTGGCGCACAAGCTGGGCGTGCCGTTTGAAAACATCTTCATTCTGGCTAACGGCGATATCTTTGAGATTTCCAAGGGCTCGGCGCGCGTGACCGGCTTCACCAACGGCGACGCGGTGCTCATCGACGGCGCGTCCGTCGGCGAGGTGGATAACAGCGTGCTGCGCGAGCGCAAACTGCTCTCCGACGACGGCGTGGTGGCTATTTCGCTGGCCGTCAGCAAGAAGACCGGCGAAATGATGGCCCAGCCCGTGGTCAGCGCGATGGGCTTCCTTTACGACAGTGAGCACGTCAAGATCGAGGCGGCCTGCCGCCAGCATGCGGCGAACGCGGTTGCCCGCATTGCCGCCAGCGGCAAGAAGGTGCAGGAGGCGGTTGCCTCCGGCCAGCTGCAAGGCCAGCTGCGCTCTTTCCTCTACGAGCGTACCAAGCGCCGCCCGGTCGTAATGATCAATTTGATTGAGGTTGAGTAAATCAAAAACACATTGCGTTTGAAATTTAGTGCGCCGCTTTGAAACCGTTTCAATCGTAGGATGCTTCGCATCCTGCTTTGAAACTTACGTTCTTCTTGATGATTGGGGAGGGGATGGGGCCAGCCCCATCCCCTGCTGGGGACGATTGTCCCCAGACCCCTTCTTCGCTTCGCGGCGGCTTAAACCAGGCAATGTGGGAGTTCCAAGAACCTCAGGTTCTTGGTGGGGATTGGGGCAAAGCCCCAACGTAATTTTGAGGATAAAAAAATGGAAAATCTTCCGATTGTTCATGTTGTCAACGGACGGCAGAAAAAGCTGCTGCAAGGCCATCCGTGGGTATACGGCAACGAAATCGAGCGCGTGGAGGGCGAAATCGAGGACGGCGGTCTGGTGACGGTCGTCGATTTTCGCGGGCGCTACATGGGTACGGGCTTTTACAACAGCAAGTCGCTGATTACCGTGCGCCTGCTGACCCACCGCCAGGAGGAAATCACCGACGAACTGATCGCTTCCCGCGTGAAGGCGGCGTGCGATTACCGCCGCTTTGTGATGAACAGGCCGGGCACGGATTCCTGCCGCCTGATTTACGGCGAGGCCGACCGCCTGCCGGGCGTGATTGCCGACCGTTTCGGCGGGGTGATCGTGCTTCAGGTGCTGGCGCTGGGCATGGAACGGTTTACGCAGACGATTGCCGACGCGCTGCTTGCATGCGAAAAGCCGGACTGCCTGCTGCTGCAAAACGACGACGCGATTCGCCGCAAAGAGGGCATGGAGTGCTTCACCCGCGTGCTTTACGGCACGCTGCCGGAGGAAAACATCATCCACGAGAACGGCGTCAAGCTGGCTGTGGATGTGCTCGGCGGTCAGAAGACGGGCTACTTCCTCGACCAGAAGGATAATCACCTGTTTGTGCGCCAGTTCTGCAAGGACGCGCGCGTGCTGGATTGCTTCTCCTACATCGGCGCGTTCGCGCTCAATGCGGCGGCAGCCGGGGCGAAAGAAGTGACGGCAGTGGATATCAGCGAAGCCGCCGTGCAGCTGATCGAAAAGAACGCCGCGCTCAACGGCGCGGACATCACCGCCGTCTGTGCGAACTGCTTTGATTTTCTGCGCGCGCAGGTCAAGGCGGGTGAAAAATACGACGTGGTGGTGCTCGATCCGCCCGCGTTCACCAAAGCGCACGCCAACATGGCCAGCGCCTGCCGCGGCTACAAGGAGATTGCGCTCTCCGCGATGCGCCTGCTTCCGGCGGGCGGCGTGCTGGCGACGCACTCTTGCTCGTATCACATGCCGGAAGAGGTCTTCGTGAATACGGTGCTCTCCGCCGCGCAAGACCTGCATCGTCAGGTGCGCGTGATTACCCTGCGTCGTCAGGACATCGATCATCCGGTTCTGGCTGGATATCCGGAAAGCCATTATCTCAAGAGCCTGTGGCTGCAAATGCTGGATTGATTCTGAATGGAAATGAAAAGCGCCCGCGGGACGGTGAAGAAGGCCGTTTCGCGGGCGCTTTTGTCTGCTCGTATACCAAAAAACCGGGAAGGGCGCGAACCCTTCCCGGTTTGAGTTATGTGCAAAGCGCGTGCAGTCTCAGGCTGATTACTTCTGCACGAGATGAATCGCGAAGCCCGCGATCTCGTCCTTGAGGTAGATCGCCTTGAGCTGGCCATCCTTCACGTTGGCGCTGCTCTCGTCGAACTCGAAGCCCTGACGCTCCAGATACGCCTTGGCGCGCACGATGAAGTTGGTCTTGATGCCGATGTGGCCCTTCGTGCCACGGAACGGGGTCTTCATGACCTCGATGCCCGTGCCGGCAAAGATGGAGCTGTTGCCGACCTTCATCGTCCAGCCCAGCAGCTTGCACAGCTTGGTCGCGGTATCCATGGCCTCGGCCTCGTCGGCGCTGTTGATGCCCACGTGCGCGATCTCAAGGCCCAGCATCAGCTGCACGGCGGAAGAGGTCAGGGCGCGGATGCGATCCCAATCCTTGGCCTTCACCGCGTCGCCCGGCACCATCCAGCTGCCGCCGCAGCAGATGATCTTGTTGAAGGAGAGGTAATCCAGCAGGTTCTTCTCGTTGACACCGCCGGTGGGCATGAACTTCATGTCCACATACGGAGCCGCGATGGACTTGATGTACTTCAGGCCGCCCGCCGCTTCAGCCGGGAAGAACTTGACGGTCTTCAGGCCCAGGGAGAGAGCAACCTCGATGTCGCTCGGATTGGCCGTGCCGGGGCAGACCGGGATGCCGATCTCCTGGCAGTGCTTGACGGTGGTGGGATTCAGGCCCGGAGAAACGATGAACTTCGCGCCCGCGGCCACAGCACGATCCACCTGCTCGCAGGTGAGCACGGTGCCGGCGCCGACGACCATATCCGGGAACGCTTCGGTCATGTTCTTGATCGCGTCCGCGGCGGCGGCGGTGCGGAAGGTGACCTCCGCGCACGGCAGACCACCGTCAATCAGCGCCTGAGCCAGCGGCACGGCGTCCGCCGCGTCATTGATGGCGATAACCGGCACAATGCCGATTCGGGAAAGCTGTTCCATCATATCCATGATTGTATTCCTCCTCATGTATGCTTTTCTGTATGAATGCAATCCGCGCGCCCGAAGGCGGCGGAAGGCTGCTAAGGTTACTTGACGAAATCCTCGCGCATGGGGGTGAAGATATCCAGCAGCGTGCCCGCTTTTACGCAGGTGCAGCCGTGTACCTTGCCGCCGTCCACGACGATGGAATCGCCCTTCTTCATGGTACGGGTGTTTCCTTCGATGGTATAGGTAAACTCGCCGTCCAGCACGTAAGAAATCTGCGTGTGCGGATGGCTGTGCGCCGCGCCGACCGCGCCGGTGTCGAAACCGACCTCGACGAGCATCGCGTTTTCGTTGTAAGCGCGGATTTTGCGGCGCTGGCCGCCGCCCAGCTCAATCCACTGCGGTTCTTCGTTTTTGATCAACGGATTCATCCGAAACATCTCCTGACTTCGTGCTTCGTTTCGACCGCCTTCACGCCGTTTGACGGATTGCCCCGCACGGGCGAAGGAGAAAGGGGTCTTAGACCTCCATGCCGAAATACTCGACCGCGTTGTTAAAGCAGATGCCGCGCACCAGTTCGCCCAGCGTGTCGTAATCCTCCGGATATTCGCCGTTTTCGACCCACTTGCCGATCATGTTGCACAGGATGCGGCGGAAGTACTCGTGGCGCGGATAAGAGATGAAGGAGCGGGAGTCCGTCAGCATGCCGACGAAACGGCCCAGCAGACCCAGCGAAGCCAGCGCGTGCATCTGGTCTTCCATGCCGTATTTCTGGTCGCAGAACCACCAGCCGGAACCGAATTGAATCTTGCCCGGAATGCCGTCGCCCTGGAAGTTGCCCAGCATGGTGCCGATGACGTAATTGTCCTTCGGATTCAGGCAGTAGAGAATGGTCTTGGGCAGGTTGCCCGCGCGCTCTTCTTCGGCCAGCAGCTTGGAGAGATTCTCCGCGATGCAGGTGTCGTCGATGGAGTCGAAGCCCACGTCCGGGCCGTACTTCTCAAACATGCGCGGATTATTGTTGCGCATTGCGCCGATGTGATACTGCTGCGCCCAGCCGCGCGCCTTGTACATGCGCGCCAGCTCGACGAGCACGTAGGTCTTGTAGGAAGCGATTTCCGCCTCGGTCAGCGGCGCGCCGCTCATGGCCTTGCGGAAGGCTTCGCCCGCGATATGCGTGCTCGGCACGCCGTAGGGCACGGTATCCAGCGCGTGATCGGACAGGCGCGCGCCGTGCGCGTGGAAGAAATCGAGACGGGATTCCAGCGCCTGCATCATGCTTTCCAGATTCAGGCAGTGAATGCCGGAGACGCGGGACAGACGGTTCATGTAATCCACAAAGCCGCCGCGCTCGATGTTGAGCACCTTGTCGGGACGCCAGGCCGGATACACCTTGAACTTGCAGGTCGGATCCTGCGCAATCTTGGTCTGATGCTCCAGATCGTCCACCGGATCATCGGTCGTGCAGATGACCTTCACGCCGAATTTCTCGATCAGGCCGCGGCAGCGGTATTCTTCCGTCGCCAGCAGTGTGTTTGCGCGGTTCCAGATATCCTCGGCGGTCTTTTCGCTCAGGATTTCCTCGATGCCGAACACGCGGCGCAGCTCCAGATGCGTCCAGTGGAACATCGGGTTGCCGATGCAGTATTTCAGGCTCGCGGCAAAGGCCAGCCACTTGTCGTGCCAGCTTGCGTCGCCGCGGATGAACTTCTCATCCACGCCGTTGGAGAGCATGACGCGCCACTTGTAGTGGTCGCCGCCGAGCATCAATTCGCCGATATTCTGGAACTGATAGTTTTCGTAGATCATGCACGGGGAGATGTGGCAATGATAGTCATAAATCGGCATGTTTTCCGCATACTCGTGATACAGCTTTTTGGCCACGTCATTTTCAAGCAGAAAATCCTGATCCATAAACGGTTTCAAGGGGTTCTCCTCCTTTGCTTTGAATGCCTTCCGTATGCCAGACTCTGACATTGTACGGAAATGCCGACAGTTATAACGGGATGAAGACTCCCTCACCGAGGGAGCTGTCACGGCAGCGCCGTGACTGAGGAAGTTATAACGTTACGCCGTCTTTGAAAATCGCAATCTCGCGGTAGTCGTGCTTCTCGCTCTGCGTCTGTTCGCCGGAGGCGATGGCCAGCAGCTTTTTGAAGAAGACCTCGGTCGTCTCCTGCATGTCCGCGCCCTGCGCCAGAATACCCGCGTTAAAGTCGATCCAGTTGCGCTTCTTTTCGGAAAGCGGGGTGTTGGTGGAAACCTTCACCGTCGGGATCGGCGCGCCGACCGGCGTTCCGCGGCCCGTGGTGAAGAGCACCATCTGTGCGCCGGAAGCCATCAGCGCCGTGATGGCGCACAGGTCGTTGCCCGGTCCCTGCACGAGATTCAGCCCTTTTTCGGTCACGGGTTCGCAATAGCTGAGCACATCGCGCACCTCAGCCGTGCCGCCCTTCTGGGTGCAGCCGAGGGATTTGTCTTCCAGCGTGGTGATTCCGCCCGCCTTGTTGCCCGGAGAGGGATTTTCGTAGACCTCCTGACCGTGGCGGATGAAGTATTCCTTGAAATTGTTGATGAGATCGACCGCTTTGCGGAAGGTCGCCTCGTCCTTGCAGCGATCCATCAGGATGGTCTCCGCGCCAAACATTTCCGGCACCTCGGTCAGCAGCGTCGTGCCGCCGTGGCGCGCCAGAAGGTCGGAAGCGCTGCCCAAAAGCGGGTTGGCGGTGATGCCGGAAAGACCGTCGCTGCCGCCGCATTTGAGGCCGATGACCAGCTCGGAAGCATCCACTGTCTGCCGCTTGAACGTCGCGGCGTAGGCGGTCAGCTCGTCAAGCAGCCGCATGCCCGCTTCAACCTCATCCTCCACATCCTGCGTAATCAGGAACTTCACGCGGTTGGGGTTATAATTGCCGAGCACCTTCTTAAATTCATTGACGTTGTTGTTTTCGCAGCCGAGGCTCAGCACGAGCACCGCGCCCGCGTTCGGATGGCGAACCATCGAGGCGAGCAGCTTCTGGGTGTTCTTGTGATCTTCGCCCAGCTGGCTGCATCCATACGGATGGACAAAACAGTGAATGCCGTCCACGCGGTCGCCGTAGGCTTCCTGCGCCATGCGCTCCAGCGTCTTGGCCGTGCCGTTGACACAGCCGACGGTGTTCACAATCCAGACCTCGTTGCGGATGCCCACGCGGCCGTCCTCGCGCACATAGCCCTCAAACGTGGCCTTGCGGTCAACGGGCATGGCGCAGGGATGCGGATGGTAGCTGTATTCCAGCAGGCCGGAAAGATTGGTCTTGACATTGTGGGTATGCACCCAGCTGCCCGCCGGAATGGGTTGCGTCGCGTGGCCGATGGGGAAGCCGTATTTGACGACGTTCTCGTTTTCGGCAATATCGCAAAGCGCAAACTTATGCCCGGCCTGGATATCCTCGCGCAGCGTCACGCCGAGCGCGCTCTCGCCGCTTTTCAGCGGTTCGAGCGCGACGGCGACGTTGTCGCGCGGATTGATACGGATCAATCTGCTCATTCCTTTGCCACAACCTCTTCAATCGCTTTCGCGGCGCCCTTGGTGAAGATGGCGTCCAGAGAAGCGGCGACGGAAGCCTCAAAGCCCGGAAGCTCGGCGGTCAGGTCGCTGCCCCAGAAATCGACGTTGGTCAGCACGGCGTGCGCGATTTCCGCAGCCGGCTTGCCCGTCATGCCCGCAAAGAAGTCGAGCACAAACTGATCGTCGGCAATCGGATACTCGTTGCCCGCGGCGCGAACGCCCACGAAAGAGCCGTCTTCCTTCTTCTTGCCGCAGTAGAAGGCGATGAACGCCGCCATGGAGAAGGTCAGGATCTTCGGCAGAGCGTGCTTGCGCTTCACATACTCCTTGATGGTCGGCAGCACGCGCGCGCGGAATTTGCTCTGGCTGTTGAGCGCGATGGAGAGCAGCAGGTGACGGTTGAACGGGTTGGAGAAACGCTCGAAGATCGCGGAAGCGAACGCCTCCAGATCGTCCTTCGGCAGGTCCAGCGTCGGCATGATCTCGTTAAAGAGCGCCTGAGACATGTAGGAACGCATGGTGTCGTCCGCCATGCAGTCGCCGACGATTTCGTGGCCCGCCAGATACGCGCCGAGCACCATGGAGGTGTGCGCGCCGTTGAGCATGCGCACCTTGCGCAGCTTGTACGGGGAAACGTCCTGCGTGAAGACGACGTTGCAGCCCGCCTTCTTGAAGGGCAGTTCGTTCTCAATCCAGGCCGGGCCTTCGATGACCCACAGGCCGAACGGCTCGGCGGTGTCGAGCATGTTGTCGCGGTAGCCGAATTCTTCGTAGAGAGACTCGGCTTCGCCGCGCGGATAACCGGTCACGATGCGGTCCACCAGCGTGGAGCAGAAGACGTTCTCGGTCTTCAGCCAGGTCTTGAATTCCTCGGACAGACCCCACTGCTCGGCGGTCTTCATGCAGCACTCTTCCAGATTGCGGCCGTTGTAATCGATCAGCTCGCAGGGCAGAAGGATAAAGCCCGTGCCCTTCTTGCCGCCAAAAGCGGTGAAGCGCTCGTAGAGCAGGCGGGTCAGCTTGCCGGGATAGGAAGCCTGCGGCTTGTCGTCGAAGCTGTCCTTACCGGTGTAAACGATGCCGGCTTCGGTGGTGTTGGAGATGATGATGCGCATATCCGGGTTGTGCGCCAGCGCCAGATAGCCCTCGAAATCCTCGTACGGGGACAGGCCGCGCTTGACGCTCTGGATGATGCGCTCATCCTTGCTGGGCTTGCCGTCCACCTGACCGCGGAGAATCAGGGTATACAGGCCGTCCTGCTCGTTGAGCATGGAAACCATGCCGCGCTCGATGGGCTGCACGATCACCACGCCGGCATCCATGCCGGCCTTTTCGTTGGCCATATCGATCATCCAGTCACAGAAAGCGCGCAGAAAACCGCCCTCGCCGAATTGAATCACACGTTCCGTTTTCGGCGCGACGCCGCGCGCCATCTTGACGGAAGAAAGAGTGGAAGCATTGAGCTGAACCATGAATGTAACCTCCCAAGATTTAAGATAGCCGTGCAAAATTGCCAGAAGGTCTGTAAAAACCCTCGTTTAGCTAGATACAGTATAGCACCGTTCCCCGAACGCCGTCAAGATTTCTGGCAAAAGGAACCGTGAAGATTTGGGCAATGTGAATAGGTTGTCAGACGACCGAGCGAAAGCCTAACCGACAGCGGACAGACCGGCGCGGGACAGGCGTCGGGCGTGACAAAAAACAGGCGAAGAAAAAACGCCCTGCCGCGCGGGCAGGACGAATGAAATCACAGATAGCGCTCACCGATGCGGATAACGAGCGTTTCGCCAACCATTTTAAGGGAACCTTCCGCGGGGAAGACGGGCATGGAAAGCACCTCGTCGCTGTAAGCGAGGGCCATCCGTTCCGCCTCGTCGGCCATTCGGATGGGATCGCCCAGAATCATGTGAAAGAACCACGGATAGGTCTGTTCATAGGTGATGGAATACACGTAAAAATCAAAATCGTTAATCGCCTCAAAGCCGGGGCGTTCCATGTACAGATGGGAGTCGCTCATCACGCCCGCAAAGGCGACGGGGGTTACGCCGGGCTGATAGCCTTCGACCTGAACGGCCCGCTCCAGCATGCGTGTGACTGTGCTGAGGGTCGCGTTGTAGGAAAGATCACGGCGCAAGATAAACTGATTGGCGAATATGGCGTCGCTGAAATAGACCAGCGACAGACAGCATGCGGCCAGCGGAACGGTCAGCCGAATGGCCTTCCAGGCCAGCGGCTGAAGCCGGTCGGCCAGAGAGATGGGCAGCACGGCGCAGAAGAAAAAAGCGTAGATCATCAGGTCGTGAACCATGCCTTTGGAGAGCAGGTAGACGAAATCGGCGCCGAAGGGAACGAGCAGCAGAAAAACAAAGGTCAGCGCGGCACAGGGCAGGGCGATGCGGCGGGCATGAAGCAGATAACAGACGGCGGCCAGCGAAAAGAGCAGGAGAAAAACATAGGCCGCGGCTGCGGCGCGGGGGAACGCGGTTTGGGGGCGCGCCATTTTTTCAAAGGGGAAAAGATAAGCGCGCCGAAGCAGATCGACGATGGAATAGCCCTCGAAATTGCCCATGCCCGCCATGCCGTTGTAGGAATCGGCGGCAGTCTGCCCGGTCAGCGCATAGACCACACGCAGACAAAGCGAATAAAAGACCAGTCCGGCGATTAACACGCCCAAATACCGGACGCCGCGCAGAAGGAGCGCGCGGAAGGAGAAACCGTCAAGCGCGTGGTGAACGAGCAGAATCAGGAAAAAGACGGTGGCTACCGGCACATAGCTTTGATAAAGCGCCGCAGAACCGCAAAGCAGAACGGGCGCAAGCCAAACGCCATGCCGAAGGCGCACTGCAACGAAGACGCAGAGAACGGAGAGCAGCAGCGCGAGCATATAGGAGTCCGCCATCATGTGAAAGGTGCCGTGAAGCCGGGTCAGCGTCGTATTGGCGCACAGCGCCATGCAGACCAGCGAGATAGACAGGGTGGAAGACAGCGAGAGCAGATCCACGACCAGACAGATGGCGGCAGCCAGATAGAGATAGGCCAGCAGGCCGATCAGATACGGCACGGCGATGTCCCCGCGAAACAGGAGATAGACGGGCTGCAAAAACCGGCCAAGCTGGATCTGCCAGGTCATATCGATACTCTGATCGATCAACAGAGAATCGTGCGCGTAGCCCAGCGTAAAAAAACGATAGAAGTAAGCGGAAAAATAAAAGACGGCGGTCAGCAGCGAAATTTTGCCGACTGCGCGTCGGTCAAGGCGAAAAACCTGGCTCATGGAAAGCGCCTCCACGTTTAAAATAACAGATTGATTATACAAAATACATGTCCGTCGCGCAAGGGGCAGGGAAAGCCAACTTTTCTCTGACTCCCGCCATTTTCGCCATGAAAAGGTTGATAAACCCCCGCAAAGATGCTACAATAATACAATGAGCGGCAATGTGGAGTTTTTCGTTCGGCGAAAGGCCAAAATCCCGGCCGCGTAATTGGAGGATAACAATGGGCTTTTTCAGCAAATTATTCGACCCGTCCGCCGGGGAGATCAAACGCCTGAACAAAATTGTCGATAAAATCGATTCTTTTGAAGAAGCGCACAAAGCGCTGACTGACGAGCAGCTGCGCGGCAAGACCGTCGAGTTCCGCGAGCGGCTTAAAAACGGCGAAACGCTGGACGACCTGCTGCCGGAAGCATATTCCGTCGTACGCGAGGCGACCTACCGCGTGACGGGCAAGCGCCAGTTCCGCGTGCAGATGCTCGGCGGCATCGTGCTCCATCAGGGCCGCATTGCCGAGATGAAGACCGGCGAGGGCAAGACCCTGACGGCAACCATGCCGGCTTACCTCAACGCGCTCTCCGGCGAAGGCGTGCATGTCGTGACCGTCAACGATTATCTGGCCAAGTTCCAGGGCGAGGACGTGGGCCGCATTTTCCGCTTCCTCGGCATGACCGTGGGCGTGATTGTGCATGATCTGACGCAGGAAGAGCGCAAGGCGGCGTATGCCTGCGATATCACCTACGGCACGAACAACGAGATGGGCTTCGACTATCTGCGCGACAACATGGTCATCTATCAGAAGAACATGGTGCAGCGCGGCCATCACTTTGCCATCGTGGACGAAGTGGACTCTATCCTCATCGACGAGGCGCGCACGCCGCTGATCATCTCCGGCGCGGGCGACAAGTCCACCGATCTGTATGAAAAGGCGGACCGCTTTGTCTGCACCCTGCAAAAGGGAGAAGAGCCGGAGCAGGACCGCTGGGAGGAAAACCCGCTCTCCGACGAAGAGCTGGCGGCGATGCGCAAGGATTACGTCATCGACGAGAAAAAGAAAACCTGCAACCTCTCCGAAGCGGGCGTGCGCAAGGCCGAGCGCTGGTTCGGCGTGGAGAACCTTTCCGACATGGCCAACAACGAGCTGCTGCATCACATCAATGCCGCGCTGCGCGCGCATGCGCTGATGAAGCGCGATGTGGATTACGTCGTGCAGAACGACGAAGTCGTCATCGTCGATGAGTTTACCGGCCGCCTGATGGTCGGCCGCCGTTACAGCGACGGCTTGCACCAGGCCATCGAGGCCAAGGAACACGTGAAGGTGCAGCGCGAGAGCAAGACGCTGGCGACCATCACCTTCCAGAATTATTTCCGCATGTACAGCAAGCTCTCCGGCATGACCGGCACGGCCAAGACCGAAGAGGAAGAATTTAAGGGCATTTACAAGCTCGACGTCGTGCAGATTCCGACCAACCGCCCGATGATCCGCAAGGACATGAACGATCTGGTTTACCGCACGCAAAAGGGCAAGTTCAGCCAGGTGATCGAGGAAATCGAACGCCGCCACAAGACGGGCCAGCCGATTCTGGTCGGCACGGTTTCCGTCGAGGTCAGCGAGATGCTGTCCAAGATGCTGCGCATGCGCGGCATCGAGCATGTCGTGCTGAACGCGAAGTATCACGCCCGCGAGGCGGAAATCGTCGCGCAGGCCGGTCACTTCGGCGCGGTCACCATCGCCACGAACATGGCGGGCCGCGGCACGGATATCCTGCTGGGCGGCAACCCGGAGTTCCTCGCCCGCCGCGCGATGAAGCAGAAGGGCTATGAGGATAACGTGATCGAGGAAGCGACCGGCTTCAACGAGAACGTCAGCGAAGAAGTGCTTGCCGCGCGCGTGATTTACAAACAGCTCTACGCGGGGTTCAAGAAGCAGACGGACGCGGAACACGACCGCGTGATCGCCGTCGGCGGCCTGCACATCATCGGCACAGAGCGCCACGAGTCCCGCCGTATCGACAATCAGCTGCGCGGCCGCGCGGGCCGTCAGGGCGATCCGGGTTCCTCCCAGTTCTTCCTCTCCATGCAGGATGATCTGATGCGCCTGTTCGGCAGCGAACGCGTCAGCGGCCTGATTGAGAAGATGGGTCTGGCCGAGGACGAGCCGATCGAAGCGAAGATGCTCACCGGACAGATTGAGAACGCTCAGAAGCGTATTGAGGCGCGCAACTACGAAATCCGTAAGAACGTGCTTCAGTATGACGACGTGATGAACGAGCAGCGCAAGGAGATCTATGAGCAGCGCAAGCAGGTGCTCGAAGGCCGCGATATGCACGAAACCATCGTCAAGATGGCGGACAAGCTTATCGAAGAGGCCGTCGCGACCTACTGCGGCAACGGCGACGACTACACCGATTGGGATCTGCCCGGCCTGACGCAGTATTTGGAACGCCTGTGCATCCGCATTGGCTTCTTCAAGGCGCATGAAGAGCCGTTCAAGACCATCGATAAAGACGAGCTGATCGCCAAGCTCAAGCAGGAAGCGCGCGATTTCTACGCCCTGCGCGAAAAGGGCTTCGAGCTGCTGCACATCGATACCCGCGAGCTGGAGCGCGTCGTGCTGCTCTCCTGCGTGGATCGCCGCTGGATGGATCACATCGACGCGATGGATCAGCTGCGCGACGGCATCGGCCTGCGCGCCTATGGCAACAAGAACCCCGTCACCGAATATCAGATTGAAGGCTATGACATGTTCGACGAGATGGTGCACTTCATCCGCGAAGATACCGTCCGCCGCATGTATCAGGCCCGCATCAATATTCCGCAGCAGCGCAGAGAAGTCGCCGAGCCGAAGGAGACCAACCTCGAACAGGCCAAGGCGGCGGGCGGCCCTTCCGGCCCGAAGCGCGTGCAGAAGCAGGTCGGCCGCAACGATCCCTGCCCCTGCGGAAGCGGCAAGAAGTATAAGAACTGCTGCGGCAAGGACAAAGACTAAAAAACAAGTCCTGTTTTAACCGCCGCGAAGCGAAGAAGGGAGTCAGAGGGGCGCGCCCCTCAGGCGGGTGCGGGCGGCAGCCCGCCGCAACCTCACGACCAAATAAAAGGATGTGAATCAACGTGATCGAACTGGATCTCTATCGCCAGCAGATGGCACAAATCCGCGAAAGCATTGTTGAGGCAGGTGAGTCACTTTAACGTCGCCGGCTTGAAGGAGCAGCTGCTTGAGCTGCACGAGACGATGAACGAGCCGGATTTCTGGAACGACCTCAAGCGCTCGACCGAGGTCAGCCGGAAGGTGCGCATCACCGAAAATAAAGTGGAGCATTATGAAAAGCTCTGCCAGCGCGCCGACGATGTGGATACCACCATGGAGCTTGCCGAGGAAATGCAGGATACCGACCTGCTGGCCGAGGCGGGCGAGGAAATCAAAAAGCTGCAAAGCGATCTGGAAGAGCTTCGACTGGAAAGCCTGCTGCGCGGCGACTACGACAGCAACAACTGCTACCTTTCGCTGCACGCGGGTGCGGGCGGAACGGAAGCGCAGGATTGGACGCTCATGCTTTACCGCATGTACACCCGTTACTGCGAACGCCACGGCTTCACCGTCAAGCTTATCGATATGCTCGACGGCGACGAGGCAGGACTCAAGTCCGTAACCTTTGAGGTAGACGGTGAAAACGCCTACGGCTTCCTGCGCAGCGAAAAGGGCGTGCATCGCCTGGTGCGCATCAGCCCGTTTGACTCCAACGCGCGCCGCCAGACGAGCTTCTCCTCGCTGGATGTTTCGCCGATTATCGACGACGACGACAACGAAGTCGAAATCGATATGAAGGATGTCCGCGTGGATACCTATCACGCCAGCGGCGCGGGCGGACAGAACGTCAACAAGACCAGCTCCGCCGTGCGTATGACGCACTTCCCGACGGGCATCGTCGTCTCCTCTCAGACGAGCCGCGACCAGGTGCATAACCGTGAAAACTGTATGCGCATGTTGCGCGCGAAGCTCGTCGAGCTGCGCGAGCGCGAGCGTGAGGAAAAGATGGCTGACATCAAGGGCGAGATGAAGAAGATCGAATGGGGCAGCCAGATCCGCTCCTATGTCTTCCATCCGTATTCGCTGGTGAAAGACCATCGCACCGGCTATGAGACGAGCAACGTGGACGCCGTGATGGACGGCGAGCTGGACGGCTTTATCACCGCGTATCTGCAAATGCAGTGAGCGGATCACGCAGAATAAACCGAGGGCGGGCGATTTCGCCCGCCCTTTTCAATTTAAAAGCTATGAAAAAACAAACATGGATCGTCGGCCTGATGGCCGCCCTCGCCGTTATGCTGGCCGCCGTCGGTTCGCTCTGCGGCGCGGTTTACAGTGAAGCGATTAACCCGGCGCTGTATGGTGAAAAATCCCGCGCGGCGGTTGCGCAGGCGCATGGCATGCGCGACGACGACGCTGTGACGGCGTATATCGGCATGGATGCAGCGCGGCAGAATGAAGCGGCGAAGATCATCGCGCTGTATATGGAGCTGGGAGGCGAAGACACGCCGCTGGCCGTGGACGAACTGAACGAAAAAGAGCTTAGCCACATGAACGACGTGCGGCGGCTGATCGCGCTGTGCAAAACGGTGCGGACAGCCTGCATTTCGCTGGCGGCCGGGCTGGCCGTGGCGGTCGCCTGGGTCGGCGCGGGGCTGAAAAAGCGCCACCGCCCGGTGATTGTCGGTGCGGTGTGCGGCGTGTGCGCGCTGGCGCTGGGCGCGGGCGTGTTCGGCGCGATGATGCAATCGGGCGGGTTTGAGACGATGTTTGTCGGCATGCACCGCATGCTGTTCATCAACGACAACTGGCTGCTCAACCCCGCGACGGATATTTTGATTCGGATGATGCCGCAAAACCTGTTTGAAACGGCGCTTGCCGACGTGCTGGGGCAGTTTGCGCGGGCGCTGGTTCTGTCGATTCTGCTGCTGGCGGCGGCGTATGCCGTCGTTTCCGGCATGGTGGAGAGACAGCTGACACAGACGGAGGAAAGACCATGAACTATGAACAGAGTGCCAAAGCGCAGACCGAACGCCTGATGGCGGACGGCCACGCGACGATTTTGGCGATTGAATCCAGCTGCGATGAAACGGCCGCCGCGATTGTGCGCGACGGGCGGCAGGTGATTTCCTCCGTGATTTCTTCGCAGATTCCGCTGCACGCGATGTATGGCGGCGTTGTGCCGGAAATCGCGTCGCGCGCGCACGTGGAGAGCGTCGATCCCGTGGTGGATGAGGCGCTCAAAAAGGCGGGCATGACGCTTGCCGATGTGGACGCCGTGGCCGTGACCTATGGGCCGGGGCTGGTCGGCGCGCTGCTTATCGGCGTTTCGGCGGCCAAGGCGCTGGCGTATGCGGCGGATAAGCCGCTGATTCCGGTGAATCACATCGAAGGGCATGTCAGCGCGAATTATGTGGCGCATCCCGATCTGGAGCCGCCGTTTGTGTGTCTGGTGGCTTCCGGCGGACACAGCCACATCGTCCGCGTGGAGGATTACGGCGTGTATACCCTGCTGGGGCAGACGATGGACGACGCGGCGGGCGAAGCTTTTGACAAGGCGGCGCGCGTTCTGGGACTGCCGTATCCGGGTGGGCCACTGCTGGACAAGCTCAGCCGCGAGGGCAACCCGCACGCGCTGAAACTGCCGCACGTACAGACGCCGGGACGCTATGATTACAGCTTTTCCGGCCTGAAAACGGCGCTCATCAACACGGTGCATAAACTGCGCCAGAACGGGCAGGACGTACCCGCCGCGGATATCGCCGCCAGTTTTCAACATGCGGCGGTGGAGCTTTTGAGCGACAAGGCGATGCTGGCTGCCGTCGAAACCGGCGCAAAGACGGTCGCATTGGCGGGCGGCGTGGCGAGCAACAGCGGCTTGCGCAACACGATGAACGACAAAAGCCAAAAGGCAGGCGTTCGGCTGGTGATGCCGCCGCCGATTCTCTGCACGGACAACGCGGCGATGATCGGCAGCGCGGCGTTTTATCGGCTGATGCGCGGCGAAACCGCGGGTCTGGATTTGAACGCCTGCCCGTCGCTGAGACTGGTATAAAGGAACGAATCCGAAATAAAATACGGAAACCCATGCAGGGGCGCGCAGTACGCGCCCGTTTTTTATACAAAAGTTATCGTTTACCCTACCGAATCCTGAATCGGCATATAGAGCGCCGGATCGGGCGTCGGGGTGAAGGTTGGCTGCGGGGTGGGCGTCGGTTCGGGGGTGAGCGTCGGCGCGGCGGTCGGTACGGGCGTATCGGCGACAGGCACGGACGTTTCTTCCGGCTGCGCGGCGGTCTGGCCGACGGCATCGGAGAAGAGCAGCGCCTGCGTCTGTTTGCCTGCCGCGCCATCCACGGTCAGGCCGTGGTCTTTTTGAAAATCCTTGACGGCCTGAATCGTGCCGCCGTAATAGCCGCCGGTGACTGAGCCGTGGTAATAACCCAGCTCGGTCAGCCGCATTTGCAGCATGTACACATCTGCGCCCGTCTTGCCTCTGGAGAGCGTGCGGTACTTTGTCGGCCAGTTTGCACGGCTGTAAACGGGCGCGGCCGTCGGAGAAGGCAGCGGGTTTTCGCGCAGGGTGCTCGTGTTGAGCGTGGGTTTGAGCGTCATGGTGTATTCCGGGTCATACTCGCCTTCGTAGACGGTGATGATGGTGCCCTCCTTGCAGTTGTCGTAAATCCACTTCGCGTCGGAGACGAGCAGGCGCACACAGCCGTGCGACGCAGGCGTGCCGAGCGCTTCAAAGGATTGAACGGAGAGGGTCGTTTCATCCGGCTCGGTGTAGAGCACGGAGTGAAACGCGTTGGCGGAATCGATGCGCGTGAGATACTGCGCGTGCGAGCCCCACGTCGGGAAATAGCCCCAGCGGGCGCGCTTCTTCGGCATGATGGTCGTGCCGCAGGGCGTGGGATATTTGCTTGTGCCGGTGGAGCAGATCATCTCACGCACGAGCACGGTATACTGCCCGTTCTCGTCGTAGGTGTAGGCGCGGGTAATCTGGTTGGTCACATCCACCATCAGGGTGTATTTTGTCGGTTCCGGCGTAGGAGACGGGCGCGGCGTGGCGTCGGCGGGCACAGCGGCGGCAGAGAAGAGCAGCTCCTGTGTGTCGCGCCCCGCGATGCCGTCCGCGCTCAGACCGTTTTGGGTCTGGAAGGCTTTGACGGCGGCCTTTGTTACCTTATAATAACCGCCGGATACCTTGGCGTTGTAGAACCCCAGCTCGGCCAGACGGGCCTGAATCTGCGCGACCAGTTCGCCGGAGTCGCCGTATTTGACCGTCTTTCTGAAGGTAAAATCGTTGGGAAGGGATTTTTCAACCGGCGCGGGCGTTTCATCGGGCGCGTAGGTGTTTTCGTCGATATTTTCCTCAATCGGTTCGGCGGCCGCTTCGCCGCCTGGCGAGACAAACTGCACGTTGCCGTCGTCGCTCAGGACGACCTGCCCCGCGTCGTCCTCCCAGAGAATTTTTTCGCATAAACCGCCTGCGGGAACGAGCAGCAGCAGACAGAGAAGAAGCGCAAGATGTTTCATGAAAGCCTCCGTGAGATGGATCAATTCATTGGCTGGCAGTTTACTATACCCAAAGGCTCCCTCTCTGAGGGCGTGCAGCTTGCCGCCCGCAGTGCGGGAGGCAGGCAAGCGAAATGCCGAAGGTATGTCAGCGAAGCTGACCGAAGGAGTTCCGTTTCATCATAGCACAAGCGAAAGACAAAAACAACCGGGGCCGCCTTTCCGATTGGGGAAAAGCGGCCCCGGCTGTTACAGAGGAGAATGTACAAAGGGGAAGCATGGGATTACTTGTTGCTGGCGGTATCGACCTCGGTCGGCTGCGGGATGACGAGATCCAGCGTCATTTCCTTGCCGTTGCGGTCGATCTTCACAGAGACGGTGTCGCCGGAAGTCTGCTTGGCTTTGATGGCGTTGAGGTCATCCGCAGAGGTCACGGTTTCGCCCGCGAACTCGGTGATGATGTCGCCCTTTTGCAGGCCGGCACGCTCAGCCGCGCTCATGCTGGAAACCTCGGTGATATACACGCCGACCGGCATGGAATACTGCTTGCTCATGTCTTCGGTGATGTCGCGGATGGTGATGCCCAGCATAATCTGGCTGCCCTTGGTCTGATCCTTGACGGAATCCGGATCGTTGATCATCTGAGCGACAAGATCCTTGATGTTGTTGACCGGGATAGCGTAGCCGATGCCTTCGATGCTCACGGAAGAGCTCTTGGCATAGACAATGCCGATGACGTTGCCGTAGGAATCAAACAGCGCGCCGCCGGAGTTGCCGGGGTTGATGGCCGCGTCGGTTTGGATGGCGTTGATGGTCACGTCGTCAATGGTCAGCTCCTGCTCGACGGCGGAAATGATGCCCGCGGTCACGGAGCCGTGCACCTGGCCCATCGGGTTGCCGATGGCCACGGCCAGTTCGCCAACCTCGATCTGATCGCTGTCGCCGAAGGCGGCGGCGTTCAGGCCGGTCGCGTCGATCTTGAGCACCGCGATGTCGTTGCTCTCGGAAGAGCCGACGAGCGTGGCTTCATAGGACTGTTCCTCGCTGCCGTCGCCCGAATTGACATAGACGGTGATCTTGTCCGCGCCGGAAATGACGTGGTTATTGGTCAGCACATAGCCGTCTTCCGAGATGATGATGCCGGAACCGGCTGCCGTCTGGGTGTATTCCTGCGTGCCGCCGCGTCCGCCGCGGTTGCCGTAGCCGTAACCATAGCCATAACCGAACATACCGCCGAACGGGTTGTAATAGTTATTGTCGTAGGTGTTGTAGACGACCTTGGTTTCGGTTTCAATCGCCACGACGGAGGTGCCGCACTTCTTGGCGATCTCCGGGATGGTGAGGGAATCCTCGTTCGAGGCGGCCTCAATCACGCTGAAATGTTTGTCGGTGTTATCGGCCTGAGCCAGCGCGCTCATGCCGGCCGTAACCGTCAGCGCCAATGCGGCGGTCATGGCAATCAGGGGACGAATGGATTTACGCATACTGAAAATCTCCTTTCGGGGTGAAACTGCTTGTGGGCCTGTTGAAAAGGGGGAACGAGGTTTTCGCCCGCCCGCTTTCCTTCAAGCGATGGCTGTATTATAGAAGGGAGGTATGAAGAAAAAATGGTAGACTTGAGGAAAAAACATTAAAACAATGTGACAAAATTGTGTCGGAGTCAGTCTGCCCCGCGCAAAGAGGCAAAACCGAGTGTAAGCAGGTCAAACCCGACGCGCATCAGCGGCGGGGTGTCGCGATTCAGCCGCGTTCCGCTGGTCATCACGCCCACGCCCGCGCCCGTCGTCGGATCAGCGAACAATTCGGCGCACATGCCGTAGGCCACGCCCTGATGGCCGACGGGGGAAAAGCCGGGAAACACGCCGGGCAGGGCCGCAGTGTTCAGCCCGCGGCCGATTTGGCCGACGCCGCCCAGCCCGTCCTGCGGGGCGCGCATGAGATCGAGCGATGGGGCGGAGAGCACGCCCATTTCGCCATGGGAGGCCAGCAGCCCCAGCAGCGCGGCCATGCCGCGGCTGTCCGTAATGAGCCGGCCGGCGGCGCAGAGATAATCGCGTTCGGGGTCAAACGGTTCGGGTTTGCGTTTGGCCAGCGCCTGCGCGTTGTATTTGAGCAGCGGAAGGGGAAAGCGCATGCTGTATCCGTTGGCCAGATCCGAACGGGGCGAAATGCGGCGGGGATCATAGCTGGCGCGGATCGCCAGCGGGGAAAAGACGAGATCCTGCATGATGTCGTCCAGCGGTTTTTCCGCCGCGCGCTCCATGACCACGCCCGCCGCGCCAGCGCCGAGGTTGCTGTAATGAAAGGCCTCGCCCGGCTTCACGTTCAGCCAGTTGTCGGCGTTTTCCAGCAGTTCGCGAAGGGTGCATCCTTTCTGCATGCCGCGCGTGCCGTAGTTTCCCTCGTCGCGGATGGCAGCAGTATGGGTGAGCAGCATGCGCAGGGTGACGGGCACGTCTTTAAAATGCGGATTGCGCACGGGATAGCCCAGGTAGACGGAAAGATCCTCATCCAGATTCAGCGCGCCGCGTTCGCAAAGCGCCAGCACGCCGAAGGCCATCACCAGCTTGCTGACGGAGGCGATGCGGAAGCAGGTTTCCTCCGTTACGGGCACGCGGCCCGACAGGCGCGCCGTACCGTGGCAAAACACGTCATACTGTCCCGATGGGCGGCGCAGCACGACGCACGCGCCCAGCGTGCGATTGTTTTCGAGAATGGATTCCATCGATAATTCAAAGCGCAGACGCGATTCCGGGGTCATGCGCCCGTCTTCGCGCCGCGGGAGAACCGGCATGCGCTGAAAGGTTTGTTCGGCGCGCCGACGCAGAAAAGCCAGCTCGGCGCTCGTTGGGGTTTTCAAGGGATTGTTCCTCCTTTTCGGACGCAGCTCGTCCGTAAAGCCATTGTAATGCGGCGCGAGCATACTGTCAACGCGAAAAAAATTATCTGAATGCCTTGCGCGCACAACGCGATGTCAGTATAATAAATCATCTGAATTTAACCCGGATTTTACAGAGAGCGGAGGAGATTGGAATGGGGGCTTTTTTTGACCGGCTGACGGCATTCGGACAGCCGCTGACGATTGCGGCCGTGCTGATGCGGATCGGCGTGGCGGTGGTCATCGGCGCGGTGATCGGCATCGAACGCGAAATCAAAAATCGCCCGGCGGGCATGCGCACGCATGTGCTGGTGTGCGTCGGCGCGGCGCTTGTGTCGCTGATTGAAAGCCAGACGGTTGCGGACGTAGTGGCGCTGGGCAACGCTTCCATCGGCGTGAGCATGGGACGCATTACCACGTCGGTTGTCTCCGGCGTGGGCTTTCTCGGCGCGGGCACGATTTTCATGAGCGACCGAAAGATATCCGGCCTGACGACGGCGGCGTCGCTCTGGTGCACGGCCTGCATCGGTTTGGCGGTGGGTTCGGGTTATATCCTGATGGCGGTCGCCGCTGGCGTGATTGTGCTGGTGATTCTGCGGCTCATGCAGCGCATTGTGCATGTCAACACGCTCAAGCGGCTGGAGGTGCAGTTTATCCACCGCACGCAGACGCTGGCGTTCCTCAACGAATACTTTATGAACCTGGGCGTGAAGATTCTGGACGTGGACTTTCATGCGGAAAGCAGGCCGGAAGGCAATCTGTATACCAACTTGTACACGCTTTCCATGCCCGCTAAGACGAGCTATGTGGATGTGATCGGCACGCTGTCCGAACATCCGAACATCCGCACCGTGCGGACGAGGAATATCTGAGCAGTCACCCTTCCGCCGTCTGCGGACGGTTGTCCCCTCCGCGAGGGGAGGAAGACCGCGTGAACGGGGAAAGGGGAAAGACCTTCCGTGTCAGCAGCCACGAGAAAACAAGCGAAATCACGTCGCTGACGCTCTGGCACACAAGCAGCCCCCAAAGGCCGAAAACACGCGGCAGAAGCGTCAGCAGGGGAAGAAGGAAAAGCCCCTGTCGGCTTGTGGCGACGAGCGCGGCGCGGACGGTCTGCCCAAGCGATTGGGTGAGCATGGTCATCAAAATGACGGCGCTCTGCGCAAAAAAGACGGCGCTTTGCAGGCGCAGGGCGTGTCCGGCAACATCGGCGGTCTGCGCGTCGTGAGCAAAGCAGGCGGTCAGCGCCGGGGCAAAGGCAAAGACAGCTGCGCCGACGGCCAGCGAAAAGACGAGCAGGACGCGCTGACAGAAGCGATACGCGGTTTGGCAGCGCGCCGTTTGCTTTGCGCCGAAGGCCGCGCCGCAGACGGGCTGGAAGCCCTGGCCGAAGCCGATGACGGCCGAGGTGAACGGCATGACCGCGCGGGCGCACAGCCCCATGCCCGCCAGGACGGGCGCGCCGAATTCGGCGGATACGCGTGAGAGCATCGCGGCGGAAAGGCTGGTTGCGCCCTGACGCAGCAGCGTCGGCAGACCGTAACGCATGATCTCCGCAAAGACGGGCAGGGTAAAACGGGCGCGGCGCAGAGACGGACGGATCAGCTCGCCGTGTCGCAGCGCATATCCCAGCAGAACGACGAAAACGGCAGTTTCGCGCGCGAGCATCGCAATGCCCGCGCCATGCACGCCGAGATTCAGGCGGAGGCAGAGCGCAGCCAGCAGCGCTGCGCCGAGCGACGAACCGACGAGCGCGGCGGCCATATTCGGGAGCGTTTTGCCCTGCGCGCGCAATAGACTGCCGAGTACCAGGCCGCCGCACAGGGGCGGCCCGCTGGCAAGCACATACCGCGCATACGGTACGCCCGCCGAGACGGCGCTTTCCGGCGCGCCGAGCAGGCGCAGCAGCGGCGCGGCGAGGGAAAAGCCGCCGATCAGCAGCAGACCGGAGAGCAGCAGGGCGGAAAAGAACGCCGCCCCGGCGGCACGCCCGGCCGCTTCGCGATGGGATTGACGCGCGGAGGGGGACGTATGCCGGACGCTGCTTTGGCCGATGCAGCGGCTGACAAAACTGCCCGCGCCCATGCCGAGGGTGAAGCCGACGGTCTGTTCCAGTAGAATCAGGGCGAGGCATGCGCCGACGGCGGCAGAGAGCGGCGTGTCGTTTTGAGCGAGAACGAGCGCCTCAAACAACTGGCAGGCGGAGGACGCGAGCATGGCGGTCACGCCGGGTGCGGCGATTTTCAGCGTCAGCAGCCGCGCGTCGCCGGAAAGCAGGGCAGTATCGGCCATGGCGCGTCCTCCTCGCTGCGAAAACTAAAAATATCCGACAATATCATTTGACACATGCGCGCGGTTAGCGTATCATGGACGCAGACGCGCACATGGATAGTCTGCCCGCAAAGGGCGGAAACCATGCGGGCGCAAAAAGGAGGATGGCTTATGCTTATTGGCGCACTGGAAGCGGGCGGCACCAAAATGGTCTGCTCGATCGGCAATCCGGAGGGCGGCGTGCTCCAGCGCGCCAGTTTTCAGACGCTCACGCCGGATGTGACCGTGCCGCAGATTGTGGATTTTATCGGGAAATTCGACGTCAAGGCGCTGGGAATCGGCTCGTTCGGCCCGCTTGACCTGAATCCGGCTTCGCCGACTTACGGCAACATCACCAAAACGCCGAAAAAAGAGTGGATCGATTATCCACTGATGACGACGCTCAAGAATGCGCTGGGTGTGCCGACGGGCATCGACACGGATGTGAACGCGGCGGCGCTGGCGGAATACACGATGGGCGCGGGCAAGGGGCGCGGCAGCCTGCTGTATGTGACGGTGGGCACGGGGATTGGCGGCGGCTTCGTGACAGACGGCAGGATGATCCACGGGCTGGTGCATCCGGAAATGGGGCACATGATCCTTGCGCCGCTGGAAGGCGATACGATGCCCGACGGCGTCTGCCCATATCACAGACATTGTTTGGAAGGACTGGCAAGCGGCCCGGCAATCGAGAAACGCTGGGGACTGTCGGCCAAGCTGATGACGGAGGATCACCCCGCGTGGGAGCTGGAGGCGACCTATCTGGCGCAGATGTGCGTAAACATGATCGTCACAGTCTCGCCGGAGGTGATCGTACTGGGCGGCGGCGTGATGCAGCAGGCGCACCTGTTCCCGAAGATTCGCGCGAAGGTGCTCGATCTGCTGGGCGGTTACGTTTCTTCGCCGAGTATCACGCCGGAGGGTATCGACAGCTACATTGTGCCGCCCGCGCTGGGCGTCAATTCCGGCGTGATCGGCGCGCTGCTGCTGGGCGCGCGGGCGCTGGAGAGAGAGGGGGAACGCTGAGGCTCTGCCTCAGACTCCGGCAAGAACCTGAGGTTCTTGCATTTCCCATATGGAAAAAAGCCGCTTGTCAAGCGGCTTTTTCTATGGGCATCGCAGAAAAAACAATCATCCCTGTTTTATCGCGAAGCGATTAAAAGAGAGAAGTCCAGAAACCTCCGGTTTCCGGCGGGGTATGGGGCGCCCCCATCGTTTCTCCGTCACTCGACCTCGTCCTCCGGGATGCGATAGAGCTGGCGGTTGTCCAGCCCCCAAACTTTTTCGGAGAAGCCGCCGGGAATGGCGCGGGAGAGCGCTTCGTCCATTTCATATAGACGCGCGTCAAGCGTATCGATGGTGTTGAGCACCTCGGCTTCCGGGAACTTCGGCGCAAGCGGACTGCCGTATTCGGGAATGCCGTGGTGAGAGAGCACCATGTGCTGAAGCAGCAGGGCTTTACCGGGGCTGGCTTTCGTCTTTTCGGCGGCGAGCTGAATGTTGACCACGCCGCGGACGATGTGGCCGATGAGTTTGCCATCCACGCTGTAATCGGAAACAAGGCCGAGGGTATCCGCGTCCATCTCGTCGATTTTGGCGAGGTCGTGAACGATGACGCCCGCCGTCAGCAGGCTGGCGTTCAGCTGCGGATAGACAGTCATGATTGCGTTGGCGGCGCGGAGCATGGTCGTCGTATGATGGAGCAGGCCGCCGCGCTCGGCGTGGTGCATCTGCTTGGCGGCGGGGAAGGTCAGCAGCTTGTCGCCCGCGCGGTCCAGCAGCTCGCAGGTGATTTTGCGCAGATCCGGATCGGCGATGTGATCCGCCGCGCGGACGACTTCGTCGAGCATTTCCTTCGGGTCGCGTGGGGCGCAGGGGATGAGCGTGGACATATCCACTGCGTCGCGGCTTTCGGCGGCGCGGATTTTTTCCACGCGCAGCTGCATACGGCCGTTGAACTCGTTGCCCGTGGCGCGCACCTTGACGATGCTGCCCGCCAGCGGCGGCTGCACGGTGCCGTCCCACATTTTCGCGTTGATCGAGCCGGATTTATCGGCCAGCGTCATATCCAGATAGTTTTTGCCGTTGGCGCTGGCGCGCTGCTCGGCGGAACGGACGATGAGATACCCCTCAAAGCGGTCATCGCGCTTGATATCAGCCAAATACATGATGAAAAAACTCCTTCCTGTGTCAAATGATATTATGAACGATGCGGGCGGGGTTTGCAAGAATAAATTCATCTTTTGGAGGAAGAAAACGGAATCGCAAAGAAAATTTTCGGATTATTTGTCCTACAAATATCCTTCAAAACGGCGGCGAAAGTCATGTATTGCGCCAAAAGTGCATATAGATACAGCAGGATTTGGCTGATAAGCCATGGAAAAACTGGACAACCCGGTCAAAAAAAGGCGTTGACATCTGTTGAAACGTTGATTATAATAAACATACAAACGTCAACAGCGATAAAAAATAAATCTCAAAATCAGTGATTTATTTCAGAAACGCAGCTGACGGGAACGCGTTACTCAATGGGAGGAATCCCGTTGAAATAAAAAGAAGAGGTGTTTCCCATGAAAAAGTTTGTTTCCAAGATGCTCGCCGGCGCGCTGGGCCTGTCCATGCTGTGCGGCGTCGCGGCTGCTGAGGGTGAAACCTATGTGTCTTGGTACACGTTCGGCGACGTGTATCTCTCCAGCGTGCGTACCGCGCTGGATGCGGCGATGGAAGCCAAGGGCCTGACGGTCGTTGACAAGGATTCCAACGCGAACCAGCAGACCCAGACCGACGATATCAACACCGCTCTGGTTACCGGCGCGAACGCTGTGGTCGTGAACCTGGTTGAGTCCGGCGCTATCGGCACCGCCGAAACCCTGATGAACGCCATCAAGGAAAAGGACGTCCCGGCCGTGTTCTTCAACCGTGCGGTTTCCACCGACAACAACGAGGCTGCCGAGCTGTTCAAGGGCTATGAGAAGAGCGCCTTCATCGGCACCGACTTCACCCAGGCGGGCATCATGCAGGGCAAGATGATCGGCGAGTATGTGCTTGAGCACTTCGACGAGATCGACCTCAACCATGACGGCAAGATTTCCTACGTCATGTTCAAAGGCGACGAAGCGAACCAGGAAGCCATCGCGCGCACCAAGTACGGCGTGGAGTGCGCCGATGAAGTGCTGACCGCGGCGGGCAAGCCGGCGCTTGAGTTCTACGACGCCAGCAACGCCAACAAGTACCTGGTTGACCTGAACGGCACCTGGTCCAACACCGCGTCCTTCGACTACATGCAGACCATCCTCGCGCAGTACAACGAGGCGAACAACAACATGGTCGAAGTCGTAATCTGCAACAACGACGATATGGCTCTGGGCGCAATCAACGCGCTGGTCAATGCGGGCTACAACCTGCCGGGCGGCGAAGGCTGCACCGTGATCCCGGTGTTCGGCGTTGATGCGACCGACGCTGCCAAGGAACTCATCGCCAACAAGCAGATGACCGGTTCCATCAAGCAGGATGCGGAAGGCATGGCGGACGCTGTGGCGACCATCACTGCCAACCTCATCGCGGGCAAGGACAAGTTTGAAGGCCTGAACGAGAACTACGAAGTCGTTGACGGCTGGACGGTCAACATCCCGTACTCTGTCTACACCGGCGAGTAATTGCGGATCGATTTTTGAATGACTCAGTGCGGAGGGTCTCACAGCGATGAGTCCCTCCGCATGTTTCATTATAGGGTCGGCAGGGCCGGGCATGACGCGGCTTTCTGCCGGAAAGGAGAAGCACATATGGAAGAAAACGTACTTCTTCGTATGGAGGGCATCTGCAAGAGTTTCCCCGGTGTAAAAGCGCTGGATAACGCGCAGCTTTCCGTGAGAGCGGGAACGGTTCACGCCTTGATGGGCGAAAACGGCGCGGGAAAATCGACGCTGATGAAATGTCTGTTCGGCATCTACTCAAAGGATTCCGGGCACATTTACCTCGACGGCAAGGAGATCGATTTCAAATCCTCCAGAGAAGCGCTGGACAACGGCGTGGCGATGGTGCATCAGGAACTGAACCAGGCGCTCAAGCGCACGGTGATGGACAACATCTGGCTGGGGCGCTATCCGCTGGTGAAAAAAGGGCTGCCGTTTGTATCCGACAAGCAGAGCTATGCCGATACGAAGAAAGTTTTTGACGACCTGGGTATCAACGTCAACCCCAAAACCGTGATGAGCACGATGCCGGTTTCTCAGCGGCAGATGGTGGAAATCGCGAAGGCGGTTTCTTTCAACTCCAAGGTCATCGTGTTTGACGAGCCGACCTCCTCACTGACGGAGACGGAGGTCGAGCATCTGTTCCGCATCATCAACATGCTCAAAGAGCGCGGCTGCGGCATCATCTACATCTCGCACAAGATGGAAGAGATTCTGCGGATTTCCGACGATGTGACTATCATGCGCGACGGCCAGTGGGTCGCCACGCGCCCGGCCAAAGAGCTGACGATGGACGAAATCATCCGCCTGATGGTCGGCCGTCCGCTGACCAACCGCTTCCCGCCGAAGGACAATGTTGTCGGCACGGAAGACATTTTGAAGGTGGAAGGGTTGACTGCCGAATACTCGCACCTGAGAGATGCGAGCATCCATGTGCGCAAGGGCGAAATCCTCGGCGTTGCGGGCCTGGACAGCTCCGGCCGCACCGAGCTGCTGGAAAACATCTTCGGCAGCGCGACGCGCAAATCCGGCAAGATTTATAAGAATGGCCAGCTGGTGGGCAACAAGACCCCGCGCGAATCCATCAAAAACGGCTTTGCGCTGGTGACGGAGGAGCGCCGTGCGACGGGCATCCTCGGCATTCTGGATATCCGCGCGAACACGGTCATCGCGAGCCTGAAGAAGTATTTGAACGGCCCGTTCCTCAGCGATAAAAAGATGGCCGACGCGACGGACAGCATGATCAAAGCCATGCGCATCAAGACCCCGAACCAGCAGACCAAAATCAACACGCTTTCCGGCGGCAACCAGCAGAAGGTCATTTTCGGCCGCTGGATTTTGACGCAGCCGGACGTGCTGCTGCTGGACGAGCCGACGCGCGGCATTGACGTCGGCGCGAAATACGAGATCTATCAGCTGATTCAGGATTTGGCGAAGCAGGGCAAAGCCGTGGTCATGGTCTCTTCCGAAATGCCCGAACTCTTGGGCGTTTGCAACAGGATCGTCGTCATGTCCGGCGGACGCGTTGCGGGCGAAGTGGACGCTGACAACACCACACAGGAAGAAATTATGACCCTTGCCGCGAAATACGCATAAGGAGGACGACATCCCATGCCCGGTAAATTGGATTCTTTCAAAGCGCTTTCCGCGCAGGATAAGCGCCACGCGGTGGTCAACTGGCTGCTTGACCACGCGATGATCATCATCATTCTGCTGCTGGCGGTGTACGTCCAGATTCAGCGCCCGCAGTTCTTCGGCGTTCCCTCGCTGGTGAACATCATCTCCCTGACGGCGGCGCGTCTGCCGATGGCGCTCGGCGTCGCGGGTTGTATCGTGCTGGCCGGTACGGACCTGACCGGCGGCCGCGTCGCGGGCCTGACTGCGTTCGTCGCGGCCATCCTGCTGCAAAAAGCGGGTGCGAACGGCCGCTTCATCGCCGACGGCGTGCCGCAGAACCTGCTGCTGGTCGTACTGCTGGTGATGGTCATCGGCGCGTGCATCGGCTTTGTTAACGGCTTCGTCATGGCGAAGTGGAAGCTGCATCCCTACATCATCACGCTGGCGATGCAGATGATCACCTACGGCATCTACCTGACGGTTTCCAACTCCAAGCAGGTTTCCAGCCTGGATCCCAGCTACACCACCAATTTCGTCACCAAGTCTTTCGTGAAGTTTGGCACGACCTCCGTGCCGATGTACGTGGTGCTGGCGATCTTCGTGACGGCCATCATGTGGGTGGTCTGGAACAAGACCACCTTCGGCAAGAACATGTTTGCCGTCGGTTCCAACGAAGAAGCGGCGCGCGTTTCCGGCGTCAACGTTATGGCGACGATCATCGGCGTGTTTATGCTGGCGGGCGCGCTCTACGGCTACACCGGCTTCGTGGAGGCTGCGCGTCTCGGTTCTTCCACCGCAACCCTCGGCCTGAACTATGAGGCCGACGCGATCTCTGCGGCGGTTATCGGCGGCGTTTCTTTCGTCGGCGGCACCGGCAAGATCAGCGGCGTTATCCTCGGCGTGTTCATGATGCAGCTGATCATCTCCGGCATGACCTTCCTGGGCATTTCCGGTAACATCACCTACATCATCAAAGGCGCGGTTATCCTCATCGCGTGCATTCTGGATATGCGCAAGTACATGACCCGCAAGTAAGATTTGCGAAACAACGAAAGCCTGTCGATTTATGATCGGCAGGTTTTTTGAAAATGATCTCTTTCATTAAAACGAGAAAGAAGGATGAAATCGTGTCGCAACCTGAAAATGATTTTCGGCAGGAGGAAAAGAAGCCCCCCGTCCGCCACAACTGGGTGACGGATATCTATGACAAGATGAACATCTCCGTGCGCTCGCTGGATATTGCGCTGGTGGTGCTCTGCGCGATCGTTGTCTTCTGCTTTATCTACGGCGCGAATCACTAATCGAGAATAATTCTCAAAAAATTTTCTAAAAACGCTTGACAACTATACAATATATGAATATAATAATGATACAGATTCTCACTAAGCGAGGCGATAAGCGATGAAAGCCAAAGTCAGCGCACAGGCGCAGCAAGTCTTAAACGCATTGGCTGCCAGGCGTTGTCACCTCACCGCAGACGAGATTCTGGAAAATCTGGAAGGTATCGGAACGGCGACCGTCTACCGCGCGCTGGATCATCTGACGGAAATGGGCCTGATTCGCAGGCTCTCCCTCGGCAGAAAGAGCGCGGTCTACGAATACATTCGCACCAATCACATGCACTTCGTCTGTGAGACGTGCGGCAGCGTCTTCGATATCGAGGCGGATTTCACAGGCATGGCGGCGGAAGCCGCGAAATGCTGCGGGCATCAGGTGACCTGGTGCGAGGTAACGGCTCACGGCGTCTGCAAGGATTGCCTGAGCAGGCAGAAGGCGTCAACCGACGAAGGCTGAGCGTTCAACGGTCTTCGGAGGCTCAACAAAAACGACAAAAACAGGAGGAAACGATTATGAAAAAGTGGATTTGCACGGTTTGCGGTTATGTTTGGGAAGGCGAGAACCCGCCGGAGAAGTGCCCGCAGTGCGGCGTGCCGGCGAGCAAGTTTATCGAGCAGAAGGGCGAGCGCGCCTGGGCGGCTGAGCATGTGGTCGGCGTGGCCAAGGGCTGCCCGCAGGAGATCATCGACGGCCTGCGTGCGAACTTCGCGGGCGAGTGCAGCGAGGTTGGCATGTATCTGGCGATGGCGCGCGTCGCGCATCGCGAGGGCTATCCGGAAATCGGCCTCTACTGGGAGAAGGCCGCCTATGAAGAGGCTGAGCATGCGGCGAAGTTCGCCGAGCTGCTGGGCGAGGTCGTGACCGACTCCACCAAGAAGAATCTTGAAATGCGTGTGGATGCCGAGAACGGCGCGACCGAAGGCAAGGTTGAGCTGGCCAAGCTGGCCAAGCAGTATAACCTCGACGCGATCCACGACACCGTGCATGAGATGGCGCGCGACGAAGCCCGCCACGGCAAGGCCTTTGAGGGGCTGCTCAAGCGGTACTTCGGTAAGTAAGAAATTCAGATATTGTTTGAAAAATGAGGGTTGCATCTTCAAAGAGGTGCAGCCCTCTTTTCGCGTTCTGAACGCCAAATTATGTCATATTTATGTTGCGAGAGGATTTCCACGGCACATTGTTTTTCTGATTATGTCACACCAAATGACGCTTATATTTTGCAATAAAACGGGGGCTGCTTCTGAAAACGGTACAGCCATTACTTCGTAAGAAGTTGTACGCCGAGTTTCAAACTGCGGCAAAAAGAGCGCGAAAACAGCCCAAAGTGGTACATCGAAGAAGTGGTACATATTTCGTAGCTGCATTATAGCATGGAACTTGTAAACGAAAACAGAACATCTTGATTGATTTTACAGGCATTTTTTCAACAATAGCAGAATAAATTAGATACATCTTTTGGTAGAGCGGCGGTCGAAAAAACCTCGCTTTTTTTGTTTTTACATCGAAACATCGTACAATAAAACGACTGGTTATTGATGGGGCTATCACAGGTTAGATGAATGTGAGCGAACTCGCGCGGATTTGTGATTTGAGCAGGTCGACGGTTTATAAATATTTGAAGATGATTGGATAAAGAAAGCCCTCTTTCCGAAAACAGAAAGAAGGCTTTACTACTATGATTTAATAATTATTGCTTTCTGTGCTCTTTAGACCACTTCGTGAACTTTGCTCCGCAATTCTGGCATACATCATTACCAGCTTCTTGGATTTTTCCACAAACAGGGCAAACAATCGTATCTGGCAAGGATTCATCTCCGTCCATCTCATCTGCACAAATTAAAGGTTCAGTATATTCCTTTTTTTCCTCTTCAACCGGCAATGTATTTGGGTGCTTATAAACTTTTTCTTTACGTTGAAGATTGTTTTCGAAAGATTCCAGTCTTTTCTGCATCGCTTCATGGTTTTTCCGAATCTCTTCCACGCTATCAATCAGTTGACCAAAACCATACGTAAAAAATCCACCAAGCCACGATCCTAAAGACCCCAATCCAATTATAAGCACTCCTAAAAGTATCGTTGAATCTGTTCCGTAATAAGCGCCTTGTCCCCATACAACAAATGCAGCTAGTACAGATGCTACGATTCCAAGTGTGCATACTACCTCTGCCAGCGTTTTAATTTTTCCTCCGATGTTGTCAAACATTTTTCTTTCCCTCCGCTTTCTTTTGTCAATATCGTTTGACGTTGTTTGAATTATAACATAAAATAAATGTCCGTTCAACGAGAATAGACAAAAATTATTCGACTAATTCTTTTCAGAAGTCCGCTATCATGAAATCAAGAGGTGATAGCGATGAATGAAGATTTTGTCCGCGAGCGGATAACCGCGCTTCGGCTGAAAAAGGGCGTTTCAGAATACCAGATGAGTTACGATTTGGGTCACAGCCGCGGCTACATCTATAACATTTCATCCGGTAAAGCGCTTCCGCCGCTCAAAGAGTTTTTCGCTATCTGTGATTATTTCGGCTTAACCCCCGCGCAGTTTTTCGACGAAGGCACGCAGAATCCCGAATTGATTCAAAAGGCGGTCAGCGGCATGAAACAGTTAAATGAAGCCGACTTGCTGATGCTCTTGGGGCTGATTAATCGTCTGCTCGAAACCCACAACAAAAGCAAAGGAACATGAATGGCTCCTTTGCTCATTTTTTAGTTAGTCGGAAACTTCGGCAGGGAAGATGCAGTGAGACTATGAAGCCGTCACCAACCCCAAGTTTGAGGTTTACACGGACAAAGCCGGCGAGTTCCGTTTCCGTCTGAAAGCAAAAAACGGCGAGATCATTGCCGTCGGAGAAGGATACAAGACGAAGGCTTCCTGCCTGAATGGCATCGATTCGATCCGTCGCAATGCGCCGGAAGCATCGGTGGAAAAGGTTGAAAGCTGAACCTGTCGACTTGGACACGAAGGCCGCTTCTGAAAAGAGAGACGGTCTTTTTATGAACATGTGTTTTCGGGCGGGTGAGACCATTGCGCTTTTTTAAGCGGAAGATAGACAAAAGCGGATTGCTCTGACGCGTGAGCAATCCGCTTTTTTCGGAAGAAAATCAGGGTTCCTTCATGGCATCAATCAGCTGGCTGATCGCCTTTTTCTGCGTGCTGCTGAGGGATGACCATGCAAGAAACATCTTATGTTGTTCGGGGGTCAGCTCAACCCAGTCGCCCTCGGCAAAAAACTGCGCGAGCGTAATGCCAAACCCCTTGCAGATGCTTTCCAGCGTTGGAATGGATGGCGTCGTGTTTCGACTGAAAATATTGGAAATGGTGGATTGGGAAAGTCCGGATTCCAACGCGAGCCGATATTCGCTCCATTGCCGATCGGCCATCAATTCCCGGATGCGAAGTTTTGCATTCATAAAGATCATTCACTCCTCAACAAAGCATTGTATCGTTCAGTTGAGGTGTAAAATAGTGGGATTATGTATTGATAATATAACTCAGATGAGGTATACTATATGGAAAAAGAATGCCATAATGGGCTATAAAGGAGCAACTGGCCGTGAGCGGAAAACAATACTTCTGCGACTGCTGTCGGAAAATGGGCATGGACAGCGCCGCACTTTTTAAAATCGGAGAACAGAACGCGCAGTGCTATGGCGGCTACGTGTATCATTGCCCGACGCGGCTGCGAGGCCCGTCGCACAGATTTGTGGTCAATTATATTGAAGAGCAGGGATTGTATGCGGCGTGGAGCCTGGATACGCCCGGCAGTGAAAAGAAGACGGTTTTCCGCGTGCTGAAAAAAGAATTGGAGCATTTGTCGGCGGGCGAGGTGCACGCCGTTTTCAAAACGACGCATAGCGGCGACCGGCAGAAAGAGACGGTGTACGTGTTCGATCAGGCGGCGGTGATGCGTTTTCTTCAAATGGTGCGCGAAAAGATGACAAGATAAATCAATCGGAGCATATCTGCGAGGAAAAGACCGATTGGAACTATTGTAGAAAGAACGGATGACGTATATCGGGCATATTTGCGCGCCGGAGACGAAAAACGGGCGATCAGGCGCAAAAAAACCGGATTATCACGTCATTATCGCGGATGTAAAAGGATTGTTGCGTGACTTTTGCGCCCCGTATCGGCTAAGATCTTACCAAACGATAGCATTCGTAAAAGATGCGGAGAGGTGGATCTGGGATGAACGGGAAAAATTTTTTTCGCGCATGCTGCAATCAGATGGGCATTCACTGCGACACGCGGTTTAAGCTGGGCGCGCAGAATTCAAAAAACAGCGGAGGCTATGTCTATCACTGCCCACCGGAGTTGAGAACGCGGGAGCAGCGTTACGCCGTCAACTATATCAGCGACCGGGATATCTATCTGGCGTGGGATCTGTCTGTTTCGGGTACGGAGAATAAAACCGTTTTCCGCGTGCGGGCCGGCGAGCTGGAAAACATGGAGCTGGGCAGGGTGAAATTCATTCGCAAGACGCTGAAGCGGTGCGAGTCGGAAAAAGAGACGGTGTACGTGTTCGATCAGGCGGCGGTGAAGCAATTTCTGACGATCGCATCCGATGCAATACAGAAAGAAGCGGCGCTGTAAAATAAAAACCGAACCTGCAAAAAAACAGGTTCGGTTTTTTCAAGTGTGGTGCCGGTGGCGGGGGTCGAACCCGCACGTTCTTGCGAACACGGGATTTTGAATCCCGGGCGTCTGCCAATTCCACCACACCGGCGGGAAATAACAGATTTAGTATAGCTAATTTTCCACTCAAAGTCAAGAGGAAAACGCGAATTAACCGAGCAGATCGAGGTAGCGGTCGCTCGTGGGACGGGTGTGATGCTCGTGCTCCCGATAACGGCGCAGGGCCTGCTGGTTATCCATCTCGCGGGAGGCGTGATCGATGCCCTCGCACGAGAAGAGCAGAATGAAAAAAACGGTGACGATGACAAGCGGCATAAACGACGCGGCTTCCTTTCCATCCAGAAAAATGTCCGAAGAATCTCTTTCTTCGGAAGCAGAAGCGATTATAGCATGTTTTTGCGGCAAAAGAAAGCATGTAACTCCATAAGTTTCAATCGGTTGTTTTGTGCAGGCAGACAATTCTTTCAATCTTAACGGGAATTTGATAGCGGCACATGGTATAATCATTTTAAATCATGGACGATAGCGAAAAGGGGGGCGGTGCATATGCCGACAGCCTTTCAGAAAAATTGGGCTTCTTTTCGGAAAATGCTGATTCCCAAAAGGCAGAGCACGGGTCAGCTTCTGCGCGACGCGGGCATTACGTTCTGCATTCTGGCGATTGCGGCGGCGGTCTGCACAGTGCTCACGCACATGGGCGACAGCGACAGCGCGGTGCCGATGGTGTTTGTGCTGGCGGTGTTGCTGGTCGCGCGCCTGACGGATGGATTCATATTCAGTTTGGTAGCAACGGTCGTTTCGGTCATCAGCGTGAACTACGCGTTCACCTATCCCTATTTTGCTTTTAATTTCACCATCACGGGTTATCCGCTGACGTTTTTGACGATGTTCGCGGTTTCGCTGGTCGTCGGCATGCTGACCGACCGGGTCAAGCGGCAGGAACGCGTCAAAGCCGAAGCGGAGAAAGAGAAGATGAAGGCCAATCTTCTGCGCTCGGTCTCTCACGATCTGCGCACGCCGCTGACGTCGATCATCGGTTCATCCTCCGCCGTGCTGGAAAATTATGATAAATTCAGCGACGATGTGAAAAAGGATTTAATTGGCCATGTGCGCGACGACGCCCAGTGGCTCGTTCGGCTGGTGGAAAACATTCTTTCGATCACGCGCTTCAACGAGGGCGCGGTGAAGATCGACAAGGTGCCGCAGGCCGCAGAGGAAATCGCGGCGGAGGCGGTGAGCAAATTCAAAAAGCGGTTCGATACGCTGCCCGTGCGCGTCAGCGTGCCGGACGAGCTGCTGATGGTGCCGATGGATGCGACGCTCATCGAGCAGGTGCTCATCAATCTGATGGAAAACGCCGTTCTTCACGCGAAAGGCGCAACGGAAATCGAACTGCGCGTCCGCCGGGAGGGCGGATTGGCGCGGTTCAGCGTGCTGGATAATGGCGCAGGCATCGATCCGGCCGTGCTGCCCAAATTGTTTGAAGAAATGTTTCCGCATGCGGGCGAACTGCGCGGCGACGGGCGGCGGAGCATGGGCATTGGGCTTTCGGTCTGCATGAGCATCGTGCGGGCGCACGGCGGCACAATGAAAGCGGAAAATCGGGCGACGGGCGGCGCGTGCGTTTCTTTCGCGCTGCCGATGGAGGAGGAATAAACGATGGCTGTACGTGGAAAAGTGTTGATTGTTGAGGATGACCGCGCGATTTGCAGCTTCATGCGCCGCGTGTTGGAGGCGAACGGCTATGAATCCATCATCGTGGGCACGGGGCGCGAGGCGCTGAGCATGCTCACCTCGCATTGCCCGGACGTGGTGATTCTCGATCTGGGTCTGCCGGATATGGACGGCATGGATGTGCTGACGCAGCTGCGCGCGTGGTCGCTGATGCCGGTGGTTGTCGTCTCTGCGCGGACGGATGAGCGCGAAAAGGTGCGCGCGCTGGACGCCGGCGCGGACGATTACATCACCAAGCCGTTTGGCACGTCCGAACTTCTGGCGCGCCTGCGCACGGCGATCCGCCATACGCGCACGACGAGCGGCAACGCGAGCATTGCAAAGGAAAACCGCTTCATCGCGCGCGGGCTGGTCATCGATTATGACAAATACCGCGTGTATATCGACGGACGCGACGCTGGGCTGACCCAAAACGAGTTTAAGCTTGTCGCGCTGCTGGGGCGCTATGCCGGGCGAGTGCTGACCTACGATTACCTGATTCGCGAAATCTGGGGGCCGAACAAGGCATATGACAACCAGATTCTCCGCGTGAACATGGCGAATATCCGCCGGAAAATCGAAAAGAACCCCGCCGAACCGGAATACATCTTTACTGAAGTCGGCGTGGGGTATCGGATGATTGAGGGAGATTGAAAAAAGGCTTTGCCGTGAATGATTGGGATTCGCGGCAAAGCCTTTTTATGTTACTGCCTGTTTTGGATTTGCGCGTCGGAATCGGCATCCGTTTCGCTGTCCAATGCGGCGATGAGCGCATTATATTCTTCCTGCGTCAAATCGCCGCTTTCCAGCATTTGGGCCAGCGTTTCGGCATCCAATACCTGCTGAACATCGCCGTTCACCAAACCGTTGATTATGCCGTTTTTCAAGCCGTTGGTCATGCCGCTGACCATGCCGTTTTTCAGGCCATCTTTTACACCGCCAGCCATGCCGTTTTTCAGGCCTGCGGTTGCGCCGTTTGTCAAACCATTCTTTGCACCGCCAGCCATGCCGTTTTTCAGGCCTGCGGTTGCGCCGTTTGTCAAACCATTCTTTGCACCGCCAGCCATGCCGTTTTTCAGGCCTGCGGTTGCGCCGTTGGTCAGGCCATTCTTTGCGCCTCCGACCATGCCGTTTTTCAGGCCGCCCTTCAGTTCCTTAGCCTGAGCGCCGCATACGGTCATGGCCAGCATGGCGCCTGCCAGTGTAAGGGTCATCATTTTTTTATTAAGTTTCATCTTGATATCCTCCTTGAAATGAGTTGCTTTTTACCGGCGGTTTTTTCTCCGTTCGGTGGATACATCATACGACAGCAGGCATGGGCAAAGCGAGGGAAAAGGTGTGGCAAAGCTGTGGCAATGCTTTACATAACGCACTTTCTTGTGTTACCATGACAACATCAGGAGGCGCATCATATGGAAACGATTTATCTGGCGGATGATGAGCGGCATATTCGGGAATTGATGCAGGCGTTTTTGTCGCAGGCGGGCTATGACGTGCATACGTTTGAGGACGGGGATGCGCTGATGACGGCGTGTCGTCAGCAGATGCCGGATCTGGTGATTCTGGATATCATGATGCCGGGGACGGATGGCTTGAGTGTCTGCACCCAACTGCGTCAGCAGAATGAAACGCTGCCGATCATCATCGTTTCTGCGAAAGACAGTCCGTATGACCGCGTGACCGGGTTGACGCTGGGCGGAGATGATTACCTGATCAAACCGTTTTTGCCGCTTGAATTGGTGGCGCGCGTGAAGGCGCTTCTGCGGCGCGCTCATCCGGCAGTCAAGGCGGAGGAGCCTGCCGAGCTGACCTTTGGGCCGCTGGTGATTTCAATGGCACGGCATGAGGCGGCGCTTTCCGGAACCCCGTTGCCGCTCACACCGACGGAATTTGATTTTCTGGCCTATTTAATGGCCCATCAGGAGCGCGCCGTGAGCCGGGATGAATTGCTGCATGCGCTTTGGCAGTTCGACTGGCAGGCCGATACCCGTGCGACGGACGACCTGCTCAAGCGCCTACGCCGCAAGCTGCGCGAGCACAGCAGCCCAGTGCGCATTGAAACAGTCTGGGGCTTTGGCTTCAAGCTGGCACTGGAGGAGGAACAGCCGTGAAAAAACAGTCGCTTTTCGCGCGGATTCTGATTCCGACGCTGCTGACGCTAGCGCTTCTGCCGCCGATTGCCTGCCTGATTTTTCGTCAGGCAGCCGAGCAATATGCCTATTCAGAGGCGGAGCAGGATTTGCGGGCGCTTCAGGAAAGCGTATTGCCGCTCATGGAGCAGAAATTTGAAAATACTGCAATGAGCGGCATGCAGGAGCGGGTGCGCAACTTTTTAAGAAGTGTCAGCGGCACGGTGCGCCGTCAGCAGGGGCGGGCCAGACTGCTGATTTATGCGTCGGATCAACGGCTGATCTACCCAAACGATGAACAGGAACGAGTCGATGCGCAGGCGATTTCCGCACTGTGCGTTGCATATATGCAGTCAAAAGGTTTCGCGGAAGGCGCGGACGTTGTGCAGCTGAGCGGGGAAGAGGAAAATGATCTTGTTTCCATCTATAAAGTGCCGACGCAGTCCCAGCAGATTGAGTATTTGGTGACATATTGCCCGGTTTCGGAGATAGGCACATGGATTAATGGCGCAAGCCGCATGGTGCTGATGATTGCTTTCGGCATGATAGCGCTGATTGCGCTGGTGTTGTGGTTTGCGGCGGGCAGTGTGGCCAAAACGCTGCGCAGTCTCTGCCAAAACGCGGCGGCGATTGGAGCGGGCAGCTTTGATGAGATGACAACAGCATTTTCCCTGCGCGAACCGGAGAGCCTGCGCCAGTCGATGAATGCGATGGTCAGGCAGCTTCGCCATGCCGACGAGGTTCAACGAGACTTTTTCCAAAATGTTTCCCATGAATTGCGCAACCCGCTGATGTCCATCTGCGGCTATGCGCAGGGCATTGAACAGAACGTTTTCCCCCAGCCGCAGCAGGCGGCACACACCATTTTGGAGGAGAGCGACCGATTGACGAGGCTGGTTGGTAGTCTGCTGACTCTTTCCCGCATTGAAAGCGGCCAGCATGCGCCGGAGCTTGCGCCGCTCTGCGTGGGAGAATGCATGGAAGACTGCCTGGATCGCGCGGCAGGCGCGGCGCTGCAAAAGAACATTCGACTGTGTTATACGGCTCCGGAAAAACGGCTTTTTGTGTTGGGCAACGAGGAGCTTTTCGCGCAGGTTGCCGAAAACCTGCTCAGCAACGCCATTCGCTATGCGCATGCGACGGTGGAAGTGGCCTGCACGGAGAAGGATGGATGGATTCAGGTGACTGTGGTGGACGATGGAGATGGCATTGACGAAAAGGATCTGCCGCGAATCTTTGAACGCTGTTATAAAGGGAAGGGCGGGCATTTCGGCATTGGTCTGGCGATTGCGCGCTCGGCGGCAGAGCAGATGCAGGGAACACTTTCAGCTATGAACAGAGAAAGCGGCGGCGCATGCTTCACATGGACGCTTTTAAAATTGGATTGATTGATTTTTGACATCCGCGAAAAATAAAAAATGTGAAAAGCCGGAAAATGTCTGAAAAAATGCAGAATTTCGGCGGAATTTCCAAAAAGAATCGCTGAGATTGACAGAAAAAATCAAAATTCCTCTTTACAACATCAGACGACTGGTGTATAATACGCGCAGAGATTGATAAAGAAACGTCAAACACATGTTCCGAGTCAATCAGAAGCGTCAAAAACCGAGATGGGCGTCGTCCCAGAAAAACAGGAGGAATAGATTATGGCTCGTTTCACTCTTCCCCGCGATTTGTATCATGGCAAGGGCGCGCTGGAAGCGCTGAAAACCTTTGAAGGCAAGCGCGCGATGATTTGCGTCGGCGGCGGCTCGATGAAGCGCTTCGGCTTCCTCGATAAGGCGGAGCAGTATTTGAAGGAAGCAGGCATGGAAGTCGAGCTTTATGAAGGCATCGAGCCTGACCCGTCCGTGGAAACCGTCATGAAGGGCGCGGCCGCGATGGCCAAGTTCCAGCCGGACTGGATTATCGCCATGGGCGGCGGCTCGCCGATCGACGCGGCCAAGGCCATGTGGATCAAATACGAGTATCCGGATTGCACGTTTGAGGATATGTGCAAGGTCTTCGGTCTGCCGAAGCTGCGCCGCAAGGCTCACTTCTGCGCCATCTCTTCCACCTCCGGCACGGCGACCGAAGTGACGGCGTTCTCCATCATCACGGATTATTCCAAGGGCATCAAGTACCCGATCGCCGATTTTGAAATCACGCCGGACGTGGCGATCGTCGATCCGGATCTGGCCGAGACTATGCCCAAGAAGCTGGTCGCCCACACTGGCATGGACGCGATGACCCACGCCATCGAGGCGTATGTCTCCACCGCGAACTGCGACTTCACCGATCCGCTGGCTATTCACGCCATCGAGATGATCATGAAGGACCTTGTGCCCAGCTACAACGGCGATATGGCCGCCCGCGACAGCATGCACAACGCCCAGTGCCTGGCCGGCATGGCGTTCTCCAACGCGCTGCTGGGCATCGTGCACTCCATGGCGCACAAGACCGGCGCCGCGTTTGCGGATTACGGCGCGCACATCATCCACGGCGCGGCCAACGCAATGTATCTGCCGAAGGTTATCGCTTTCAACGCGAAGGATGAGACGGCCAAGAAGCGCTACGGCGTGATCGCCGATTATATGCACCTGGGCGGCAAGGACGACGACGAGAAGGTCGCGCTGCTGATCGCCTATCTGCGCAAGATGAACGACGACCTCAACATCCCGCACTGCATCGGGCACTACGGCGCGGACAGCTATCCGTGCGAGCAGGGCTTTGTGCCGGAGAACGTCTTCCTGGAGCGCCTGCCGGAAATCGCCAAGAACGCCATCGCCGACGCCTGCACCGGCTCCAATCCGCGTCAGCCGAGCCAGGAGGAGATGGAGAAGCTGCTCAAGTGCTGCTACTATGACACCGAGGTTGACTTCTAATCAAGCTCCAATCCGATTTTTACGGGGGACGCCGGAAAAAACGGCGTCCCCTGTATTGATGACAGGCTTGGACGGAAAAATCACATAAAATGCAGGGCAACGCCGTTTTGTGTCGAATAAATTAACAGTTTACGTTCCGCACGTTAAAGGAACGTGATTCGGAGTTTGATTCAGGAGGAAGCGTCATGTTCAAAATCATCAAAAAAGAGCGCCTGAACCCGACCGTCACCAAGATGGTGATCGATGCGCCATTTATCGCCAAGAAGGCAGAACCCGGCCAGTTCATCATCCTGCGTGCGCTGGAGGACAGCGAGCGCATTCCGCTGACCATCGCGGATTATGACCGCGAGGGCGGCACGATCACGATTATCTACCAGATCGTCGGCGGCTCGACGATGGAGCTGGATACCCTTGAAGAGGGGCAATGCCTGCATGATTTCGTTGGCCCGCTGGGCGTTGCGACGCACACCGATGGCCTCAAAAAGGTCGCCGTGGTCGGCGGCGGCGTGGGCTGCGCCATCGCGCTGCCCGTGACCAAGAAGCTGCACGAGCAGGGCTGCGAAGTGCATGCTATCGTTGGCTTCCGCAATAAAGACCTTGTGATTCTGGAGGATGAGTTCAAGGCCGCTTCCAGCAAGATGGTCATGATGACCGACGACGGCAGCCACGGCGAAAAAGGCCTGGTCACCGCCGCGCTGGAGCGCCTGATTCAGGAGGGCAACGAGTATGACGAGGTTATCGCCATCGGCCCGCTGGTCATGATGAAATTCGTCTGCGCCGTGACGAAGAAATACAACGTGAAGACCGTTGTTTCCATGAACCCGATCATGATCGACGGCACGGGCATGTGCGGCGGCTGCCGCCTGACCGTCGGCGGCGAAACGAAGTTCGCCTGCGTGGACGGCCCGGACTTCGACGGCCATCTGGTCGATTTCGACGAGGCCATGAAGCGCAGCACGATGTACCGCGACTTTGAACAGCATGCCCGCGAGGCGCACTGCAACCTGATGAACAAGGAGGTCAAGTAACATGGCCGTCATGCGCAATATGGACCCGAAGAAGTGCCCGATGCCTTCCCAGGAACCCAACGTTCGCAACAAGAACTTTAACGAGGTTGCCCTGGGTTATACCTATGAAATGGCCGTGAACGAGGCCAAGCGCTGCCTGAACTGCCCGAAAAAGCCCTGCCGCAGCGCCTGCCCGGTTCAGATTGACATCCCCGCGTTTATCGAGCGCGTCGCCAACGAGGATATGGAGGGCGCTTACAAGGTGCTGAACGCGTCCTCCGCCCTGCCCGCCGTCTGCGGCCGCGTCTGCCCGCAGGAGACTCAGTGCGAGGGCAAGTGCGTGCGCGGCATCAAG
Source organism: uncultured Eubacteriales bacterium (assembly GCA_900542445.1). GTDB lineage: Bacteria > Bacillota > Clostridia > Christensenellales > Aristaeellaceae > Ventricola. The sequence continues at coordinate 43,356 of UQNN01000014.1, forward strand.
GGCGAACCGGTCGGCATCGGCCGTCTGGAGCGCTTTGTGGCCGACTGGCACCGTGAGCACGTGGAGGATCATCCCGAAGCGCCGGCTCCGAACGGCCACAAGGTCGCCGTCATCGGCGCCGGTCCGTCCGGCCTGACCGCCGCGGGCGACTTGGCGAAGCTGGGATATAAGGTCACGATTTACGAAGCCCTGCATCTGGCAGGCGGCGTGCTTGTCTACGGCATTCCGGAGTTCCGTCTCCCGAAGGCCATCGTGCAGAAGGAAATCGACGGCCTGAAAGCCATGGGCGTGGATATCGAAACGAACATGGTCATCGGCAAGGTGCTCACCATCGACGAGCTGTTTGAGATGGGCTTTGAGGCCGTATATGTCGCCTCCGGCGCAGGCCTGCCGCGCTTCATGGGCATCCCCGGCGAGAGCCTCAAGGGCGTGTATTCCGCCAACGAGTATCTGACCCGCATCAACCTGATGAAGGCGTATCGCGAGGACAGCAAAACCCCGATCAAGCACAGCGGCAAGGTCGCCGTGGTCGGCGGCGGCAACGTCGCGATGGACGCGGCGCGTTCGGCCAAGCGTCTCGGCGCGGAAGAGGTTTACATCGTCTATCGCCGCGGCATGGAAGAGCTTCCGGCCCGTAAGGAAGAAGTGGAGCATGCCGAGGAAGAGGGGATCATCTTCAAGACCCTCACTAATCCGGTTGAGGTGCTCGGCAACGAGAACGGCGAAGTCTGCGGCATGCGCTGCGTGGAGATGGAGCTGGGCGAACCGGATGCCTCCGGCCGCCGCCGCCCGATCGTCAAGGAAGGCAGCGAATTTGTGCTGGATGTGGATACGATGATCATGTCCATCGGCACCAGCCCGAACCCGCTCATCCGCCATACCACGCCGGGCCTTGAGACGAACAAGCACGGCTGCATCATCACCAACGGCGATGACGGTCTGACCAGCCGCGAAGGCGTATATGCCGGCGGCGACGCTGTCACCGGCGCGGCAACGGTCATCCTCGCCATGGGCGCGGGTAAACACGCCGCAAAGGCCATCGACGAATATATCAAGAGCAAAAACGCGTAAAGACAGATATCAATATCAGCCCGTTCGCATTTCTCAAGAAGGTGCGGGCGGGCATTTTTTATATGCCGCTTTATACAGAAACGATTGTTATTATTGCATGCAAAAAAAGAGAAAAAAATCATCGGGGGGGGGTACATGCTTGCGCAGATTTTGTAAAACTGGTATAATATCGACATCAAATTCAAATCAAAGGAATCAGAAATTATGACGACATTTTCCGAACGGATGACTGCCGCAAGAAAAGATAAAAAACTGACGCAGGATCAGGTTGCGCAGGCGCTGGGTGTTTCGCGCCAGCTGGTTTCCCATTGGGAAAATGGGCGCGTTGAACCCACGCAGGAACAACGGGAAGCCATTTGCAAGCTGCTGGATATCCCCATGGACGCGCCGAAACCGACCCCGCTGCACAAGCGTATTCTGGCCGCTGCGGCGTTGATCGCCTTTGTCGCGATTTTGGTGATGGCGGTATACCCGATTTACAAGAGCCGCCGCGCGGGCACAACTGCGGAGGCCGCCGTGCAGGAAACACAGGCGCCGCAGGGCGAGCGGTATTCGTGGGAGTGGTTCCAGCAGCCGGATGCGCAGCCGCAGGAGGGGCAGGCTTATGTGGAGCTGACCACGGCGGAAAAGCCGCTGATGCTCATCGAGAGCGGCGATGATGCGAAGCCGTATCTGTGGAACATCCTCATCTATGCGCAGGAGACAAACGGCGTTCCTTTCACGATGGAAAAGATCACCGAGGTCTTTTTCAACAATGAAAAACTGCCGATGTATACCGGCGAAATGACGGGCGACGAGATCGCGTGGTACTGGTATACGACGCGACTGGAACAGGGCGATTTTGTCAATTATTCCACCAACCGTCTGGCAGACGGCGGTATCGGTTACGGCGTAGCCGTCGAGGGAAAGGACGACAACGGAAACGAGCTGACCTTCAAATTGTATATTCCGCTTTCCGGCGAAATCAGGCCAAAGCTGACGCCGGAGGATTTTACGAAAGAAGCCGAACCGCAGGAAAATCAGGCATATATCCGCATTAAGCCGACTCAGGATCCCGTGGGATTGACACAGGACGCATTCTTTCAGGGCGGACAGGGCTGGTATTACAGCTTTTCCATGCAGAATGAAAGCGATGTAGCCTTTACGCCGGAAAGCGTGATGATTGTGCTCTTTGACCAAGGCGAACAGCGGTTACAGGTTGTTCTGCCGACCTCCATTTTCGGTTTTGGCGAGATGAATCAGGGCGACGAGCCGCTGCTCTATGAAGATGCGGCCGCGCTGCAAACCACTGACTGCATTGGAATCATGCTCAGGGGTACGGATGCGAACGGCAACGCGTGCGCGTTTACCTCGATGGTGCATCTGACGCAAGGGACGAATCCATGACGCAGAACCTCGGCGAAAAAATCCGGCAGGCGCGCCGCGAAAAGGGCATGACGCAGGAACAGCTTGCGCAGGCGCTTTTCGTCAGCCGGCAGACGGTTTCCAACTGGGAAAACGGAGTTTCCCATAGTTAAAGATACCACACCAAATATAACGAATCCACGCTTATATGATACTGCATGAAAAAAGGTACTTGATAAAAGCAATGAAGCGCAATATCAAGTACCTTTTTGATTTGTTTTTTACATGGTTATTAAGAGAATTACTCTTATTCCGAAGTCCTCAATCGTTCCACCACAGTTCCTTTGTTAAAGAAGTGGAGAACGATCAGCGGAATGACCGCAGCCAGCAACAGATAAAGCACGCCGATGACCAAAGCTGGAACCAATGTAATGTGCAGAGTAAAGAACCACATAGATGGCGAGTTCAAGACATTTTTCAGCACCGTCACAGCAAGCAGCAGCGCAACCACTCCACCAATGATGTCTGCACCAGCGGCATAGTAAACGCCTTCATAAACCATCAGCCTTTGAAGCTGGCGATTTGTCATACCGATACTCTGCATAGTCGCAAACTCATGGCGACGGGTAATAATATTGGTGATGATCATATTTGTAAAGTTAATCAATCCTGCCAATGCCATGATACAGCCAATCAGACTACCTACAACCCAAACCATACTTGCAACAGAATTTAATTGTTCTTTCAGTAATTTTGTTGAGGTATAGGTAACAGAGGGGTTCTTTTCAACATAACTGCTCAGAAAGTCCTCCATTTGCGGATGCAGAGAAGCATCCATATTAAATCCATAGTTCAACAGGGTCGGGGTCGTGTAAATCTGTTTGAATACGGTGTCTGGTAAATACACAAAAGGCGCATCGCCGCCAATATGCATCGTAGCCGTAGTTGTTGTCGGCGTTTCGTCCTCAGTCCCAACGGTGCAGGCTTTTGCCAGAATTGTGCAGGTTTTGACTAACTCACCATCCCTGTAAAAAGAAATGCTATCACCGATCTGCAACTGCTCTGACAGGGATGTTGTTTTCGGGCCACCACTCAGTCGGTCTAATCGGTTTCCGATAATGACATATTCTCCGGTTAGCATTTTCTGTTTCAGTACATTAGGATCTGTTTCACCATCATAAATCATCATGTCAGACCAAAAATGTTCGGAAGCGCCATAGACATTTCCAAAGAAAAGATTTTCTGCATCCGGGGCAGTATTCAGCGCATAATTCCCGAAAGACTTGCTAATCCCATTTTCATATTCAAAAGTATTTGTGCAAGTAAGTCCCTCAAAGCCGTAATCCACAAGCACGTTACCGTCATCTACGGTGTTACGGTAAAGATACCGTTCTTCTTCCAGACCGTTCTGCTCACGGATCATATCTACTACTTGCTGTGGAAGTGCATCTTCGTGATGTCTAAAGCCCTCCTGAACATTGACTGCAATCGAATTGTAGACGGTAAAATCTGTTTTTGTTGTGCGGGTAATCCACTTTTCTTCATCCATACTCTGTGTCACGATGATAATAGAGTTGAACAGAACGATACACAAAAGCATAGAAACAACAATGAATACACAACGGCGTCTGTTACGTCCTAAGTTAGAAAATGCCATGTGAGAGAGCTTTGCTCCACTGATTCGTGTAACCGTTTTCTTTTTATAATCATCCTGCTCCGTATAACGAATTGCCTCCATGGGAGATACTTTTGATGCCTTTTTGGCCGGTTTGCGGGTACTGATAAACACTGTCAAAATCGTAAACAATGCGGCTATAACAAATAGCATAGGAGATGCCGATGCCTGCAAACTTGCCGTAGAATACTCATAACTGAAAATTCGCATTACTACCGGAAGCAACGCCCTGCCTGCAAAGAACCCGGCAATTAAACCGATCGGCAGACCGATTAGGGTCAGCCATACCGCCTGCCGATTGACGATGCTTTTAATTTGCCGTGTAGAAGTACCAATCATCCTCAATAAGCCATATTGCCGAACATCCTGCATAACGGAAATATCAAAAATATTATAAATCAGCAGATAGCCACACAATACAAACATCAAAACAAATACTACGGCAAATAAGATGGACTCCGAAGAAATCATGGCTTTTCCCATCTGGTTTTCAACAGAGAGGATAAAGTTATCGGCAGACATATCCTCTGGATTGCCGCCGATGGAGTAGACAAAGCTATCCATCTGCTCCTGAATGTTCGTCTTGTCTTTCAGCACAACTTCAGAAAAAGTAACCCCTGAGATTTCTCCATCCACTGCGTGGGTATTTTTCACCACATCCGGATTATCTTTTACAAACTGCTCTGAGAGAATCGCCACGCTGACCGTATCGTTGCTTGCTTCCCACCAACCGGAAAGCACCATATCATAATGATAGGTTTTTCCCCGCAGTTCAAATTCCAGAGGAACTTCTGCTCCGATCTCCGGTTCCACACCAAGGGCCTTCAAAGCCAGTTCGGTAGTAGCAATTTCATTCGCCTTTTCCGGCGCTGAACCATGCGTTGGCACGCAGAATGTAAGTTCCTGCTGTATGCTGTCAGCATAGTTTAATTCAACAGAATGACCCACGGCGTTGCTTGCATATCCAATCGTCCGCCGATGACCTGCCTGCTCCACAAAATCACTGTTTTTCAGTTGCTCAAATTGCTCCTCTGTCATATAGCCGAAGGTTCCATCTCCCTTGCTGCCTTTCTGCATCTGCATAGAGAGCTGCATGGAGGATACCATGTTAAATGCCAGTGAAGTGATGGATGTAAACAAAAATGCTGTCAGAACGATCGCAAGAATCGCCGCCAGATTACGAACCTTATTCTTCTTGAAATATTGTTTAGACAGCCGCTTGATGGTTTTTGTATTATTATTGCCAAATAGAATGTCATTCATAGTCCCGCCCCCTTTACTGCACGATCTTGCCATCCTCAATCCGAATGATACGGTCGGCAAGCTGGGCAATCTCATTATTATGAGTAATCATCACGAGGGTTTGGTGGAATTTCTGACTTGTGGTTTTCAAAAGCCCCAGCACATCAGCGCTGGTCTTGCTGTCCAGGTTGCCGGTGGGTTCATCAGCCAAAACAATAGCGGGTTTTGACACCAAGGCGCGGGCAATGGCTACGCGCTGCTGCTGACCGCCGGAGAGGTTATTGGGCATATTGTTCAGCTTATCCTCCAGCCCCAGCATCTGAACAACTTCTTTCATAAACTTCTTGTCTACCTTGTTTCCGTCCAGCTCCACAGGCAGCACGATGTTTTCATAGACATTTAGCACCGGAACCAGATTGTAGTTCTGGAAGATGAAGCCGATCTTTCTCCTACGGAAGATAGTAAGCTGCTCATCTTTTAATGTGGAGAGTTCACGCCCATCCACAATAACCTTGCCGGAGGTAGGCACATCCAGCCCGCCAATCATATTCAGTAGTGTAGATTTACCGCTGCCGGAGGTTCCTACGATAGCAACAAATTCGCCCTTTTCAATGGAGAGGGTCACACCATCCAAGGCTCTGGTAATGTTCGGCTTTGCACCATAATATTTTTTCAGTTCAGTCGTTTGCAAAATGCTCATAAAGAACACCATCCTTTCTTTTTGATAAATCCATTATAACGACCAAACCTCACAGAAATGTCACAGCCAGCATAATAAATTGCCCTGAAATGTCACAATCCTGTGACATTTCAAAAAAACAGGTTATTCATGGGGAAGAAAAACGGAGAATGTTGAACCTGTTCCTACTTGAGAAGTTACTTGTATATAACCGTTCTGTAAGCTAATAATTTCCCTTGCAAGATACAACCCAATGCCGATTCCCTCTATATCGTGGACATCTTCTTCCCGATAAAAGCGCCTAAAAATTGCTCCTTGCTGGTTTTCGGGAATACCTTTGCCGGTATCGGTAATGCTGACTTTCAGGTGCATTTCCCAGCTTTCAACGCAAACACGAATAGAACCGTACTCCGGCGTGTACTTAACTGCATTATCCAATATGTTAAATAAGGCTTCTGCTGTCCATTTGCGGTCATGGGAAACAACCAATGTTTCCGGGCAGTTTACTTCAACTTGTATGTGCTTTCTTTCAGCGTTCAGAAAAATACCGCCCAGCGCCATAGCAAGAGTATCATAGATAGGCTGCTGTTTCTTTTCAAGTGAGATAACGCCAGTTTCAAGTCGGGAAGTTTTTATCATAGCCTGCATTAAGAAATCCAGTTTATCAAGCTGTGTGCCACTGGCAAGTAGAAATTCCCGCTGTTTATCCGGTGGCACTTCTTGTTCTAATAAGGTGGCATTTATCATTTTTAAGTTTGCTATCGGTGTCTTTACCTGATGAGAAATATCGGAAATTAACTCCTGTAAGTCAGCTCGTTCACTGGCAACGCTGTTTTTGCTTTCCTGCATAACCTCATAAAGACGCACCAGCCGATGATTGATTTTATAAAATAGGTTTTCTTCTTCGGCAACCTGTGATACATCTATTTTTCCATTCATCATTTCGTCTAAGGTGCAGCAAAGCATTTCAGAAAACAAAGTCAGCTTTCGCCGTATCAGTATCACAAAAGCAGTAACACAAAGTAGAAAAAGCAGACCAAAAGCCATGCTACAAAATACCACAGACATTTCTTTGGTCAGGATATATAGAACCGAAAACATGACCACTGATAAAAGTAAAATGGTAGTTGCCAGTATTATGCAGACTTTATTTAAGGAGAGTTTTTTTGAAATCATTTTTGCGCTCCTCCAATCCACATATAGCCCATACCGTAAACGGTTTTGATGTAGGAATGCTGGTTCGTTTCAATTTTACTGCGGATGCGGCTGATCGTTGTGGTTAGTGCGTGTTCATCCACATAATTTTCATCTACATCCCACAGCTTTTCAAGCAATACCTGACGTGTCAGGACAGTTTGAGAATTTCTTGTCAGCACTTTTAATAAACGATATTCCAACGATGTAAGGGTAATCGGCTGTCCTGCGAGACAGGCTGATAATTCGGAAAAATTGATATACAAATTCCCGTCATCGTAGAAATCGCCGCCGGATTGTGCTGAAATGCGGTTCAGTAAAGCAGATACTTTCTTTTGGAACACGCTGATAGGAAAGGGCTTTGTTACATAATCATCTGCGCCCAATTCAAATCCTTTCAGCATATCGCTTTCCATATCATTTGCGGTTAGAAAAATCACGGCGGTATCAGGACGGCGTTCTTTTACCTCATGGCATATATCAAACCCGTTCCCATCTGGCAGATTGACATCCAAAACGATTAAATCATAATCCTGTTTTTCAAGAAATCTTATGGCAACAGCCTTTGACATAGCCCCATCCACGGAATATCCGACAGCCGACAGATTATAGCTTAATGTCTTATTCAAAAGCTGGTCATCTTCAACAACCAGTATTCGCATAGTATCACATCCTTTTTCTTTTTATAGTATCAGCAAAATGTCACAGAAACCTCACAACGAGAAAAAAATTTAATATTCTGTCAGTTCCACAATTACATTACTCTGCTGATACAGCCAGTCCGTAAATT
>UQNN01000015.1 GCA_900542445.1 uncultured Eubacteriales bacterium
CCCGTGCTGCCGACCGCGGCCGTCGCGCGCGGTCTGGCGGTGCGGGTGTTCGCTTTCGGCGCGCGCGGGGCCTGAGCGGCCGCCTGTGCTTCGCCGTTTGCCGCCGGGGCCGGATTCTGGTTCATCGGCTTGCGCGGCATACGCGGGCGGCGCGGCTTCGCGGCTTCCTGCGGCTTATCCGCCGCCTGCCCGACAGGCTGCGGCTGCTGAGCGCGCGGCTTTCTGGGCATGCGCGGCTTTCTCGGCGCGGCGTTGGCCGTCTGCGTTTCGCCCTCCGATGTCTGCCTGGCGGCGTTTCTTCTGGGCATCGGGCGGCGGCGCAGCGCGCGCTGGGGCTGATCCGCATGGTTATTGTTTGGATTGCCGGCATTGCTTCCGGTTTGATTCTGATTGGGCTTATTCAAGTCTCTGTTTTCGTTTTCTGCCACAAAAATTTCCTTTCTTTCGCAGATTGTCGTCTGCGTAGCTTCAAACAGACGCACTTTTTCAGGCGCCTTTTTGGGTTTCCATCCATCGCGCTGGCGGAGGTCATCCCGACAGAGCATCTATCTTGAGCGAGGCCGTCTGGCGGCGATGCGCAAAAATCCATAACATTTTTATTATACACGAAAAGCTGTCTTACCGCAATAAAAATCGACTGATCCGCTCAATTTATCTGCTTTCCGCGCCCGTTCACTTGATTTTCAGCCTTATTTATGTTATGTTGTGATTTAGATTTTTCATGCATATCATTTTCCAGGGCTCATCCGTTTATTTCACTTAAGAATACAAGAAAGCTGGAACGCCATGTCTGTTTTTTCAAAAGCCAAATCCTTTTTCGCCGCGCATAAAGCGGCGCGCGTTATGCTCGCCGCCGCCGTCATTCTGCTGGCGCTGGTGCTGATTTTCCATCCGCACGGCACGAAGACTTTCCTCATCATGGGCATCGATAACTACGGCTCGCTCAACGACAGCGGCCGCAGCGACGTGATGATGCTCGTGCAGGTCGGCTTTGATTCCGGAAAGATTCACGCCGTAACCTTTGCGCGCGACATTGTCGTGCCCAATGAATCCGGCAAAAACGTCAAGCTCAATACCGTCGTCCGCACACAGGATGAAGACGCGCTGGTGGATACCATGAACCGCGTGTTTGATCTGAACATCGACGGCTGGTTCCGCGTCAATTTTTCTTCCGTCATCACCATCATCGACGCAATGGGCGGCGTGGAGGTCGAATTGACCGACGCCGAGGCGCATTATATTGATAACAAGGAGGGCGTATATCCTGAATATCTGCTTTCCGAGGGCGTCTGCCGCCTCAACGGCGCGCAGGCGCTGTGTTACGCGCGTTGCCGCAAGCTGGATAACGACATCGGCCGCGGCGACAGGCAGACCAAGCTCTTCTCCGCGCTGGTGAAACAGACAAAAAAAATGACGGCGGCCAACGTGGTTTCCGTCGTCCGAAACATGAGCCACGCGTGGCAGTCCTCCCTGAGCAGCGGCGAACAGGCCGAACTCGTCTTTGACGCGTTGTGGATGCGCGGCGCGCAGGTCGTCCGTTCCGCCGTGCCGTATGAGGGCTACTGGCACTACGGCGAAAGCAGCGTCGTTTTGAATCTGGATGAAAACGTCCGGCTGCTGCATGAAACGCTCGGCCTGCCTGAACCGAAAACCGAATGATATTTTCCCTTTTTTCTGAAAGGATTGATGCTTCATGAGCGATTTGCAAACCCCCCGGCCGATGGATGAGCGCCGAAAAACCTATCTGAGGCTGATTGCCGAAATCTGTATCGCCATCGTCAGCGTTGCGGCCGTCGCGCTGCTCGGCGGGCCGGTCGTTGGCATTCTGCTGCCGTTCATCCTCGCGTTCATCATGGCGTGGATGTTCAACCCCGTCATCGCGTGGCTTCAGCGCCACCTGCGCCTGACGCGCAAACTGTTTTCCTATATTCTGGTGCTCGTGTTTTATGCCCTGCTGTTCGGTCTGTGCCTGTTCTTCGCCGGTCAGCTCGTCTCGCAGGCCATCGATCTGGCGCGCAGCGTGCCGACCTTCATCGCCGATTTGCAGGGGCTGTACAACGAGCTGGTCACGTGGCTGCAAGAGGTGCTCGCCAAGCTTCCCGCCGAATACGCAGGCGTGGGCGACGAAATCTTTTCTCTGCTCAACAGCGCGTGGGAATGGCTGAAAACCCTGCTCTCCGGCGCGCTCAGCTATGTGATGGGCATCTCCCGCAACGTCGCGCTGGAAGTGCCGAGCTTCGTCATCTTCCTGACGGTGCTCGTGCTGGCCAGCTGCATCATCACGGCGGATTTCCCGAACCTGCGCGAAAATATTTACAGTTACCTCGGTGTACGCGGCAAAAACTCCGTCCGCCTGATGGGCCACAGCTTCCGCGCGGCGGTGTTCGGTTTTTTCCGTTCCCAGCTGATTTTCGCCCTGCTGGATATGGGCATCATCCTTGTCGCCTTTTTCATCATCGGCGTGCCCTATCCCCTGCCCATCGCGCTGCTTCTCGCGTTTCTGGATTTCATTCCCTTCTTCGGCGCGGGCACGGTGCTCGTGCCGTGGGGACTGATCTGCATGGCGATCGGTCTGTTTGATATGGGCCTCAAGCTGCTGCTGCTCTACGGCATTCTGTATATCATCCGCCGCATCTTTGAGCCGCGCATTCTCGGCGGCGCGACGGGCTTCTCTTCGCTGCAAATGCTGTTTTCCATGTACGCGGGCATGCGCATCGCGGGCGTCACGGGTCTGGTCGTTGCCCCGATTGTGTGGATCACCTGCGTCAATTTCCTGAAAACCGGCGTGCTGGACGGCTTCCTCGGCGATATTCGATTTGTCGCCAACGATATCCGTCAGACCGTCGCGCGCCCTGTGCCGACAAAAACACAGGAACCGCCGGCCGCGCGCGCCGCGGCCAAAGCCGGTGAAAAGAGAAAACGCTTCTCCTTTGGCAGAAAGAAAGATTGACCTTCACAGCCCGTCCGTTTCGGAACGGGCATTTTTTTGCCCTTTTTGATGACAACCGCCTCATAGTTTGCTATAATGGTATCTATCCAAAAACAAACGATTTCAGGGTTTTTCCTCGGAGGATAACGATAATGAAAAACGCCAGGCGCCTGCTCCGCAAACTGGATTATCTGCCCCGTTGGGCGTGGTACATGCTCTCTTTGTTTATCGGCGGTCCCATCGGCCCGTTCGTCGTGTATCTGGTGTTCCACGTGCTGACCAAAGCCGCAGATGACGAGGAACCCGAACAGGATAGCGTCGATTGGGGCGCAAGCTATGACCGCAGTGGACGAACCTACGCCGACGCGGACTGCACCGTCACCGACGACGCGGAGATCGAAGACGCATGGCAAAAGACCGAGTCCTCCGCTTCCCGCGCGCGCCGTGAAGCCCAGCCCGCCGAAAACACGCAGACGGACAGCGCCGACGACGAGGTCAGCAAGGTCATCCGCGAGGGCCGCGCCGCCATGCGCCGCATCCGTCACGCCAACGACCTGATTCCCGATCCGGAACTCTCCGCGCAAATCGATTCCATCGAAAACAGTTGCGGCCAGATTCTCTCCATTTTGGAACAGCGCCCTCAGCTGCTCTCTCAGCTTCGCACCTTCCTGCGCTATTATCTGCCGACCACGCTTCGCCTGCTCGAAGCGCGCGCCAAGCTGGAAAAAAGCGCAAACACCCCCAAGGCCCGCGAGGTTCGCGCGCGCATTTCGCAGGCCGTCGGCGAAATCGATACGGCTTTCCGTAAGCAGGTCGAAGCGCTGGATGAATACCGCTTCATCGATCTGGAAAGCGAGATGGACGTCATGCGCGACATGCTCAAATCCGACGGCCTGATCGATGAGGACGAACAAAAGGACGACGATCCTTTTGCCGACGTGCTCAAAAACCGAAACGACCGGAATACGCCGATGGGCGCGCACTGAACCGGCGCGCTCTCCCCTTTTCAGAAAGGATCTCCGTTTTGAAAAAAAGCCTCTGGCTGCTTCTGACGCTTGTCCTGCTGTGTGCAGCCGCACCCGCCCAGGCGGATAAATCTCCGCTCGTTCAGGCTTTGGGCAGCGAGCAGGCCGCCCGCCACCTGGCAACGCATATCTATGCCCGCAAAGACCATTGGGACGGTACGCTCCCTTTTTTCTGCCCGGACGAAACCTGCAAGGATTACGGCCATGTGCGCCTGACGGGCCGCCGCGTCACTTTGTGGGATTCCCCCGGAAAAGGCGACAGCCGCGTCGCTTATTATCCCAACGGCACAACCAATAAAGTCGGCCCGGATACCGAATTTGAGCTGACCAACGTCGTCGCCTATAAGGGCAGGTATTACGCCAATATCCGGATTACCGATGATCACGGCGTCGTGGTCAATTCCGGGTTCGTCAACGCGGATTATATCGCCTGTGACTGCAAAAACTATACCGTCTTTGAAGACGTGGATGAATATGTGTACCGCTTCGGCCCTTTCTCCCTCAAATAATGTTTAAACCGCCGCGAAGCGAAAGGGGAAGGTCAAGGGAACTCAGTTCCCTTGTGGGGTTTGGGGCAAAGCCCCATCGTTCTCCCCGATTGCGAAGCAACGTTATCATTCGTCAGGCAGCGCAGCGTCACCTGACGTTGCACAATTCACTTTGAATTGAAAAAAGAGAGATCTCCATCCATCAAAAAGCATCCGCTCCTTTCGCTCGAAGGAACAGATGCTTTTTTCTTTGTTTAAAACCGACTTTCAATCGCGCCGATGGAGCAGATTTCCGCACACCGCCCGCAATGCAGACAGCGCTTCGGATCGATGACGCGCGTCTGCGGACGACCCTCGCCATCCAGCGTTGCCGGAACGGCCAGCGTCACGGTGTCGCCGAAATGCACAATCTGTGCTTTTTCAGGATGATCCGCGGCTACTGCGTCGCCAAACGCCGCCACAAATCCATCGGTCAGCGCGCGGATCGAACCGCACCTGTCCGGCGAAACAAGTGCGCACTTTTTTATTATATAGGCACAAAAAGGTAACCGTGTAAATCAGTCTTAATATGTTTGCATCTTCTAATAAAAGTCCGGTCAATTCTTTTTCCAAATTTTATCTTGACAGCGCCCCCGCCTCTGCATATAATGAAAACGAATTTCAGATATTGTTTTTACGACGTTCGATGCGCGCCGCATTTCGTTCGGCGTTTTCTTTCAGATATCGTAAAAATAAAAACCTACATTTGTTTTTACTCCCCGCTTGGGGATGAAAAGGAGGTTTTCCGTGGGCTATATCAACTTTGAGCACGTCTGCAAGTATTATCAGACGGGCGACACCGTGGTCAAGGCCGTGGACGACGTCAATTTCACCGTTGAAAAAGGCGAATTCTGCGTGGTGCTTGGCCCTTCCGGTGCAGGCAAAACCACCATCTTGAACCTGCTGGGCGGCATGGATAAAGCCACCAGCGGCACCATCACCGTCGGCGGCAAACAGATCACCGGCCTCCGCGGCCCGCAGCTGACGGATTACCGGCGCACGGACGTCGGCTTCGTCTTCCAGTTTTACAACCTGATGCCCAACCTCACGGCGCTTGAAAACGTCGAGCTGGCCCGGCAGCTCTGTAAAGACGCGCTCGACCCGAAGACCATCATGGAGCAGGTCGGTCTGGGCAAGCGCATGAACAACTTCCCCGCCCAGCTTTCCGGCGGCGAACAGCAGCGCGTGTCCATCGCCCGCGCGCTGTGCAAGAATCCGGCGCTGCTGCTGTGCGACGAGCCGACCGGCGCGCTGGATTCCAAGACCGGCGTGCAGGTGCTCTCGCTGCTGACGGACGTCTGCCGCACGCACAACGCCACCGTCGTCATCATCACGCACAACGCGATGATCGCCCCGCTGGGCAACCGCGTCATCCACGTGAAGAACGGCGGCATTGAATCGATTGAAACATGCGAGCATCCCGCCCGCGTGGAGGATATCGCATGGTAAGGCCGAAAAACAATATGCTGCGAAAGAAGCTCTACCGCGACATGTCGCGGGCGGCGATGCAGTTTCTTTCCATCATCGCGCTGTGCGCGCTGGGCACGTTCGCGTTTTCCGCTCTGGATGGCACGGCGCGCATGATCCGCACGACGCTCAACACCTACTACGAGGAAAACAACCTCGCCGATTTCTGGATCACACTCCCTACCGCCGACCGTTCCGCGTTGGAGAAGGTTGCCGCGCTGCCGGATGTGAAAGAGGTCTGCGCGCGCGCCTCAACAGATCTGGATACGACGCTTCCGGGCGACGTTTCCGTTTCCGTCACGGTCTACGACGGCGAAATGACCATCAACAAGCCGCTGCTTCGCGAAGGCGAGCTGCTGGAAGCCAACGACCCGCGCGGCTGTCTCGTCGAAGAGCGCTTCGCGCAGTCGAAAGGGCTTTCGCTGGGCGACAGGCTGACGGTGAAGCTCAACGGTCAGCAGTATCCGTTCACCATCCGCGGCATTGTCGTCAGCCCAGAATACATCGTCGTCACCGACGGCATGGCCGCCAACCCGGATCAATACGGCTTCATCCTCGTCAATTCCTGCGCCATTCCGGAACTGCCGCTGACGCAGATTGTCGCCACCATGGCGGACGGCACGCAGAGCGACGCCGTGCAGGCCGAGATTGAATCCGTCCTGCCGGACGCGCTGGTCGTGGACCGCACCGCGCATATGAGCACGGCGCGCGCCAACAACGACGCGCAGATGTTTGAAAACATGACGCTCATCTTCCCGGTGCTGGCTTACGCCGTCGCCGCGCTGATCGTCATGACGACCCTCTCCCGTATGATTGACAACCAGCGCATGCAGATGGGCACGCTTCAGGCGCTGGGCTTCTCCGCGCATCAGATTAAAATGCACTATCTCTCCTACGCCATCGCGCCTTCCGCGGTCGGCGCCGTGCTGGGCACGCTCATCGGCCACAGCACGCTGCCCTATCTGCTGTGGGATACGCTGATTGCGCAGAACGAAATGCCCTATCGGCTCACGCCGCCGATTTCCGCCTTCGCGTGGGGCATGACGCTGCTGAGCGTGGTGATGAGCATCTTCATCCTGCTGCACTCCTACAAGAGCGCCGCGAAGGAATGCACCGCCTCGCTGCTGCGCGCCAAACCGCCGAAAAACGGCAAGCGCATTCTGCTGGAACGCATTACGTGGCTCTGGTCGCGGTTCAGCTTTAACACGAAGATGGTCGTCCGCAACCTGATGCGCAACAAGCTGCGCACCATCATGATGCTCGTCGGCCTGCTGTGCTGCACGATGCTGATCATCACCTCGCTGGGTCTTCAGGATTCCGTCACGTCGCTGAGCGTCAAGTATTATACGAAGTCGCTGGATTACGACGTGATCGCCAACCTCACGGGCACAGTCGATAAGGCCGAAAGCTACGAGCGCCGCGCCGACGCAGACGCCGCCGAATGCCTGATGGAAAAATCCGTCTCGCTGCGCACCGATGCGGGCACGCGCACGGAGCGCCTGACCGTGCTGGAAGACGACCAAACGATGATCCACCTCGGCAAGGACGAAACCTTCGTCCCGCTGGAAACCGGGACGGCGGCCATCACTTACAAGCTGACGAAAACGCTGAACCTGCATGTCGGCGACACCGTTCGGGTCTATCTGCCCGGCGACGACGAGCCGTTTACCATCGCCATCGGCCAAATCGTCTACAACAACGTCACGCAGGGCATTTATCTCAACCGCACGACATGGGAATCCCTCCGCAAGGGCGAATTCGTCCCCACCGGCCTGATGCTCAAGAACCCGGACGAAACCTATCTCGCCCAGCTGGCAGACATGGATGAAGTGGACAGTCTGGATTATCCCGCCAAGCTGATCGACGACATGATGCAGATGCTCGACTCGCTCTCCGCCGTGTTCACCATGCTGACCTGCATCGCGCTGGCGCTGGCGTTCGTCATCTGTTACAACATGGGGCTGATGAACTTCGTCGAGCGCACGCGCGAATACGCGACGCTCAAGGTGCTGGGCTACCATCAGAAAGAGATCCGCCGCCTGATTATGTGCGAAAACTCCATCATCTCCCTCTTCGGCGTGGCGCTGGGCATCTGGCCGGGCATCGCGCTGACGGATATCATCATGCACACCTGTGAGCCGGAGAGCGGCTTCTACCCCGGCGCGCCGACGATCCAATCCATCGTCATCGCCTGCGTCGTCACCTATCTGTTCTCCCAGCTGCTTCAGCGCATGCTGGCGCGCAAGGTGCAGAAGATCGACATGGTTGAAGCGCTCAAATCCGTCGAATAAGCGGCCTGAGGCTGCCTCCGCCCAGATTCTGCATCGCGCGGAACTCAGGCGCACGTTCGATTCCATGGACGCATGACGCGTCTTCCCTCTTTATTCAAATAAGAAAGGAACATAATGATGAATAAAATGATGTCTGTCGCGGCTTTTGCCGCCGCACTCACGCTGACCGCTTCCTGCGCGCTGGCCGCAACCGCCGACGCGAAGATCGTCGCCCCGAATACCGAAAAGATCACCGCGCCGTTTGCCGGCACGCTGCTCCCGTTTGACTATGAAACCGGCGACAGCGTCTCCGCGCACGAAACCCTGTTTACGCTGGATACCACCCCGGTTTATGCGACGCAGGCCGGCACGGTTTCCGCCGTGTTTGCATCCGTCGGCGACGACGCAAGCGGCGTGGCCGCGCACTACGGCGCGCTGGCGGTCATCGAGCCGAAGAACGCGCTGTATATCGACGCTTCCACCGATCAGGCGTACAACGATGCGGACAACCGCTACATTCACGCGGGCGAAACCCTGTATCTCAAGCTCAGCAACGACAAGGGCACGGGCGTTGTGACCAGCGTATCCGGCAAGAAGTATACCGTGGAAATTCTCTCCGGCAGCTTCGATGTGGATGACACCGTCCGCTGCTTCCGCGAGAGCACCACGCCTTCCGACAGCGAGGTCGGCCGCGGCAAGGTGACCCGCTATGCCGACGTGCAGGTGAATGCCAACAGCGGCCGCATCGCCGCCGTGCATGTCAAGCCGGGCGACGCGGTGGAGGTCGGCGACCTGCTTTTTGAGCTGGTGGACGCACAGAGCGAAAAGAACGCCTCCCGCAGCATTGCCGCCTCCAAGGACGGCGTGATCACCTCGATGAATACCGCTTCCGGCGCGCAGGTCTACCGCGGCCAGCTGCTCTGCGAAGTGGCCGATCTCTCCACGCTGGAACTGAGCGCGGAGGTCGATGAACTTGACCTGAACAGCATCGCCGTCGGCGACACGCTCTCCTACACGCTCGACGCGTTCGACGGCGAAACCTTCACCGGCACCGTCACCCAGATTTATTCCGTCGGCGCCAAAAAGCAGAACGCAACCTATTTCGACGTGCGCATCACCCTGCCTGCCGGCAAAACCCTGCTGCCGGGTATGAACGGTACGGTCACGATTAACAAGTAAGGAGGCGCTCTCATGGCGCAGCCCTTCTCCCCCCAGCAGCGCGACGCCATCCGCGAAAAGCTCAAGGAAAGCGCGCGCAAATATGCCGTCAGCACCGGAGTTAAAAAGACCTCGCTGGATATGCTGACAGCGGACGCGGGGATTTCCAAATCCTCGTTCTACAAGTTCTACGACAGCAAGGAGCTTCTGTTCCTCGAAATCGCCGCCGATTGGGAATCGCAGATCATCGCCGCCGTGAATGAATCGCTGACAAAGGACGCGGCCGCGGGTCTGGACGACAAGCGCCGCTCGGCCAACTCGGTCTATGCCGCCTTTACGACCATTCACGCTCTCGGCATCTGCAATTTCCTGTGCGACGATTTGCCCGAATTGGCGCGCTTCATTCCCGAAGAAGACGCGCGCACGCACTATCTTTCCTCCGCACAGGGCATTTTCGACATGCTTCGGCGCGCCAAGATCCACTTCTCCCAGTCGGATGAAACCGTGCTGGCCGCCATTCGGATTCTGTACCTGTCCATCATCAACATCAATCGAATCGGAACGGATTTCTTCCCCGCGCTGCACCTGCTGGTCATCGGCGCATGCGAAGAGCTGGTCGCGTAACGTCAAGGGGCTGTCTTTTAGTGAGACAGCCCCTCTTTTTTCCGGGATTAAAAATCCCTATGGAGCACCTTCTAAAAGGAGCCTTATTTTATATGCGCCTTTTATTCACGGCAAAAGCAGGGTCGGCCTCAATGAATTCTTGCCATCCTCTTATAAGCTCATACCAAACGCCGCCCTCTTTGGGGGACGTTTAAAATCGTCGCCGCCTATGGCGGATTTAGACGATGAAAAAACGCCGAAGGTTCGCACGACGAAGCCGTGACGAAAGGAGTTGACAAATATCCGAAATCGGACTATAATACCCTTTGCATGAAAAATCCGATTTCGGACATTTCGGGGTGAATCGATGAAAAACATCGGCGCGGAAAGGCAGCTTTCCGAATACAACCATGTGTACAAAGAGAATACCGCCATCTACCGCGACCTGAGCGTCCGCATGGGCATGACGGAAAGCACCTTCTGGATTCTGTATACCCTGCGCGTGGAAGAAGCGCCCGTCACGCAGAGCGACATGTGCGCCATTTTAGGCTATCCCAAGCAGACGGTCAATTCTGCGCTCAAAAAACTGGAACAGGAAGGGCTGCTCACGCTTTCGGGCGGGCGCGGGCGCGGCGGCAGGCCCATCTGCCTGACAGAAACGGGCATGAAACTGGCGGAACAGACCGTCGATTTCGTCATCGAGGCCGAGCAACGGGCGCTGCTCGACCTTTCAAGCGAAGAGCAGGCTCAGCTTCTGACCCTCATGCGCCGCTATAACGACGCGCTCACCTTCCATTTCAGCGCGATTGACAAGGAGAACACCCATGAATAAAACCCCCATTCAGCTTTCCGACCACTTCACCTATCCGCGATTGCTGCGCTTCGTCGCGCCCTCCATCGTCATGATGATCTTCACATCGATTTACTACGTGGTGGACGGCTTCTTTGTCTCCAACTATGTCGGCAAAACGCCGTTCGCGGCGCTGAATTTCATCATGCCATTCATCATGGTGCTGAGCGGCACGGGCTTCATGCTCGGCACGGGCGGCAGCGCGCTCGTCGCCAAGGAACTGGGCTGCGGCCACAGGGAAAAGGCCAACCGCATTTTCACGATGATGATCGGCTTCGTCGTGGTCGTCGGCCTGGTATTGACCGTGCTGGGCATCGCGTTCATCCGTCCCATCGCCCGCCTGATGGGCGCAAGCGAGAGCATCATGGAGGACTGCGTGCTCTACGGCCGCGTCAACATCGCGTTCACAACCGCGTTCATGCTGCAAAACGTATTCCAGAGCTTCCTCGTCGTGGCCGAGCGGCCGCGTGTGGGCCTGCTGGTCGTCATCGCGGCGGGCGTGGCGAACATGGTGCTCGACGCGCTGTTCATCGCGGTTTTCCACTGGGGGCTGGCGGGTGCAGCGCTGGCGACGGGCATCGGCCAGTGCATCGGCGGCGTCATTCCCATGGTCTACATCCTCCGCGGGAAGGATCTGCCGCTGCGCTTCGTTCCCTTCAGGTTTGAGGCCCACCCGATTCTTCAGGCCTGTGCCAACGGTTCTTCCGAGTTTATGAGCAACATTTCCACGTCGTTTGTCTCCGCGCTTTACAACATGCAGCTCATGCGCATGCTGGGCGAGGACGGCGTTTCGGCTTACGGCGTGCTGATGTATGTGCAGCTGATTTTTATCGGCACGGCCATCGGTTACAGCATCGGCAGCGCGCCGATCGTCAGCTATCACTTCGGCGCGCGCAACCACGACGAGCTGAAAAACATGCTGAAAAAGAGCCTGACGCTGATGGGTGTGACAGGCGTTGCGCTGACGGCGCTGGCGCTGGGTCTGGCCTCGCCGCTGGCGAAACTCTTCGTGGGCTATGACGAAAGGCTGTATACGCTGACGCTGCACGCGTTTTCGATCTTCTCGTTCTCCTTCCTGCTGTCGGGCTTCAACATCTTTGCCTCCAGCTTCTTCACCGCGCTGAACAACGGCCTGATTTCCGCCGTGATTTCCTTTGCGCGCACGCTGGTGTTTCAGGCCGTCTGCGTGCTGCTTCTGCCCGCGCTGTTCGGCGTGAACGGCATCTGGTTTGCGACGATTGTCGCCGAGGGGCTGGCCTGCGTGCTGTCGCTGTGGCTGATTTATCGGAAGCGGAACGCGTATCATTACGCCTGAGCGGCTTTATTCTTTTTCCATGGTTTAAAAAAACGTCGGCGCAAACCGACGTTTTTTGATTACACCCCGAAACAGGTGAACATGATGACCAGATAGGCGATATACAGCCCGCCGATAAGGAAGCCCATCCAGCGCTTGAACCTGCCGCTCACCAGCGCCGGAACCAGCGCCGCCGCCGTGACGACCAGACAGGCGGGAATATCCAGCAGCATGCCCTGACGCTCGATCATCATCGGCTTGCCCTGAATCAGCGCGCAGAGCGGCATGATCAGCGTCAGATCCATGATATTCGCGCCGATGATGTTGCCCACGGAGAGCGAGGATTCCTTTTTGCGGATGGCGGTCAGGGTCGTGACCAGTTCCGGCAGGGACGTGCCGATGGCGATCATCGTCGCGGCGATGATGGAATCCGGCACGCCGATCATCTGTGCCAGCGCCGAACCGTTATCGATGAGCAGCTGCGCGCCCAGCACGATGGCCGCCGCGCCCAGCACAAAGCTGAACAGGTTTTGGACGACGGTTTTGGCGGTCAGCTCCGGGCGATCCTCCGAGGCTTCCGTGCCCTGCTCGCGCTTGCCCGCAATCAGGCTCTCGGCGAGGAACGCGACAAAAAACAGCAGAATGACGACGCTCTGCAAGACGGAAAGCTGGCCGTTGCGCGTGAACGCGAACAGCACGGCAATTGTCGCCAGCAGTAAACCCGCCTTGAAGCCGAACTGTTTGCGCGTCATCAAGCAGGGCATGCAGACCAGCGACAGGCACATGATCAGGCCGACGTTAGCCGTCACTGAGCCGACCGCGTTGCCCACGGCGATATCCGCGTTGCCTTCCAGCGCCGCAAAGACGGAGACGAGCATCTCCGGCAGCGTCGTGGCGAAGCTGACGACCGTCGCGCCGACGATGAATTTCGGAATGCCGAACGCTTCCGCAATCCACGTTGCGGCATCCACAAACCAGTCGCCGCCCTTGATGATAAAGACCAGCCCCGCCGCAAAAAGCAGCAGGACAGAGAGGAGGTTGGTTCCCGTAAAACTGATGTCCATGACCATTCTTCCTTTCCCCAAAAAGCGATGCAGGCATTTAACGGTACAAAAAGCGGCCTGAGGCCGCTCTCACTTCCGTCCAAGTTTGCCAAAACTCAAACTTTCGCATACGCGGCCGATTTGCTGCAATTTCCTACGAATCAAAAAAAGACTTTTTCGCACCGTCAGCCTATGTGACGTGCTAAAAGTCTCATTACCTATCCGTTAGGCGCATGGCCACCGACAAAAAATCGGGGGCTTGTTGACCATGCCTTCTTAACTACTCCCTTTTAACAGGGCTCAGCATAGCACAGAAGCGGCTGATTTGTCAATCCGTTTGCGTTTTTTTGCGGGCAAAAGATGTTAGCTCAAAATAACAATAGACCTGCGCGCCTCTCGCACGGGATCGAATTGCGCGGCACGCATGATATTGGATTCGGCCTGTTTTGCTCTTGACATCCGTCATGAATCTGTTTATAATAATGTTCAATTTTAAAATATCTATTTTTGAATCAAAGAAAGGGGATGGATCTCCGTTTGATGATGAACGCTTCCCAATTCTACGCGCTTTCGCGTCAGCTTCAAAACGCCTATGCCGCTCAGATGCGCCCGCTGTGCGAAGAAACGGGCATGGCGCAGACCGCAATCGACATTCTGCTGTTTCTGCACAATAATCCGGGCTGCGACACCGCGCGCGATATCTGCACCTATCGCCAGCTCAAGCCCGCGCTGGTTTCGCTGTACGTGGAAAACCTGGTGCAGAGCGGCCATCTCCGCCGCGAAAGCGTGCCGGAGGACCGCCGCAAATGCCGCCTGCTGCTGACCGCCCAAGCGCTTCCCGTCGTCGAAAAGGGGCTGGCCTTGCAGGCGGCCTTCACGGCGCAGATGTTCGCCGGTTTATCCAAAGAGGATCTTGCGTCGGGACAGCGTTGTCTCGCCGCCATCACCCAAAACATTCAAACCATCAATCAGAAAGGATCTGCCTGATATGCAAACCAAAGATCAATCGTTTCTGGGCACGGAACCGGTCGGCAAACTGCTCGTGCGGCTGGCCGTGCCGACGGTCATCGCCCAACTCGTCAACATGCTCTATAACATCGTGGACCGCATCTACATCGGCCACATTGCCGAAATCGGGAGCCTTGCGCTGACCGGCGTGGGCGTTTGCATGCCGATCATCATGATCGTGACGGCATTTGCGGCGCTGGTCGCTTCCGGCGGCGCGCCGAGGGCCTCCATCGCGCTGGGGCGCGGCGACCACGATACCGCCGAGAAACTGCTGGGCGGCAGTTTTTCGCTGCAAATCGCCATTTCGCTGCTGCTGACGGCGGTGCTGCTGCTGTTTGGTCACAACTTCCTGCTGGCATTCGGCGCAAGCGAAAACACGATTGAATACGCGGATAGCTACCTGAACATCTATGCTCTCGGCACGCTGTTTGTGGAACTGACGCTGGGCATGAACGCGTTCATCACGGCGCAGGGCTTCGCGACTATCGGCATGCTGACCGTGCTCATCGGCGCGGTGTGCAACATCGTGCTCGACCCGCTCTTCATCTTCGTGCTGAACATGGGCGTGCGCGGCGCGGCGCTGGCCACCGTGCTTTCCCAGGGCATTTCCTGCGTGTGGGTCGTCAGCTTTCTGATGGGCAAAAAGACCAGCCTGCGGCTCAAGCCCCAAAACATGCGCATCGATATGAAGCTCCTCGCCCCTTGCATCGCGCTCGGCCTGTCCACGTTCATCATGCAGAGCACGGAGAGCATCATCTCCGTCTGCTTCAACTCCTCCCTGCTCAAATACGGCGGCGATATCGCCGTCGGCGCCATGACGATTCTGACCAGCGTGATGCAGTTCGCAATGCTTCCGCTGCAAGGTCTGGCGCAGGGCGCACAGCCGATTTCCAGCTATAACTTCGGCGCGAAAAACGCCGAACGCGTCAAGCAGACATTTTTCGCCCTGCTCAAAGCCAGCCTGACCTATTCTGTGATTCTCTGGGCCTGCATCATGCTCTTCCCGCAGGCTTTCGCGGGCATTTTCACGCCGGATCAGGAGCTGCTGGCCTTCACGGCGAAAGCGCTTCGCATCTACTGCGGCGCGCTGTTCATCTTCGGCATTCAGATTGCCTGCCAGATGACCTTTGTTTCGATCGGCAACGCGCCGTGCTCCATCATCGTAGCCATCCTTCGCAAATTTGTGCTGCTGATTCCGCTGATCTTCATTCTGCCGCACATCCTGCCGGATCAGACGATGGCTGTCTATACCGCCGAGCCGGCCGCCGATACGCTGGCCGTGATCTTCACGATGGTGATGTTCGGCACGCAATTTAAAAAAGCGCTGAAAAAGCTGAATGAAGCGTAACGATTCAAAAAAGTGTTCCCGGCACGTCCGTCGGGAACACTTTTTTTAGTCTTAAAGCCCCAGCATCGTGCTGGCAATGAGGAAATAGATCATGAGCGAGCAGGCGTCCACGATGGTGGTGATCATCGGGCTGGCCATGACGGCCGGGTCAAAGCCGAGCTTCTTCGCGCCGATCGGCAGCAGACAGCCGACGATCATCGCGATGATGACGGTGCAGAACAGCGTCACGGAAACAACGGCGGCGATCATCATGCTCGTGTTGGTGAAGATGATGATGCGCAGAAAGTTGACCAGCGCCAGCGCCGCGCCGGAAACGACGGCTACGCCGATTTCCTTAATCAGCACGCGCGGCCAGTCGCGCAGCTCGATTTCACCCAGCGCGAGGTTGCGAATGACGGTGACAGAAGTCTGGCTGCCGGAGTTGCCTGCGCTGTCCATCAGCATCGGGATGAACGCGGTGAGCAGCACCGCGCCGGAAAGCAGCGTTTCAAAGTGGGTGATGATGGTCGAAGTGAACGTTGCGGAGATCATCAGCAGCATCAGCCACGGCAGGCGGTGCACCACCAGACTCCAGACGCTGGTTTTCATATAGTCTTCGTCGCTCGGAATGATAGCGGCCATCTTTTTGATGTCCTCGGTGTTCTCATCCTGAATGACGTCCACGATATCGTCGATGGTGATGATGCCGACCAGGCGGTTTTCCTTATCGCAGACGGCGACGGAAGTCAGGTCGTAACGGCGGAAGTCGTCGGCAACGGCTTCCTGATCGTCGGTCGTCACGGCGCTGACGATGTTGGTATCCATGATATCGCGGATGCAGGCGCTCTCCGGCGCGATAATCAGCTTGCGCAGGGAAACCTGACCGACGAGCTTGCGCTGGTCGTCGATGACATAGCAGGTGTAAACCGTCTCCTTGTCGATGCCCGTGCGGCGGATGTAATCCATCGCCTTGCGCACAGTGAAGTAATCGTGCAGATCGACATATTCGATGGTCATCAGGCTGCCGGCGCTGTTTTCCGGATAATTGAGGAACTGGTTGATGGTCTTGCGCGTGCCCTCGTCGGCGTTCTGCAAAACCTTTTTGACGACGTTGGCGGGCATTTCTTCCAGAAAGTCCACCGTATCATCCATGAACATGTCGTCCACCAGCGCTTTGAGTTCGGCGTTGGTCGCGCTTTCGGCGATGAGCTGCTGCTGCTCGCTGGTCATGTAGGAAAACACGTCGGAGGAGATATCCTTGGGCAGCATGCGGAACACGCGCAGCACGCGCCCCTCGTCCTCGATTTCCTCCAGCCCTTCGGCGATATCCACCGGCGGGCATTCCGTCGCCTTGTCCTTAAACTCCTGAAGCTTTCCTTCGTCAAGCAGCCTGAGCAGTTCCATAAATTCCTTGCGGATTTCTTCTTCCATGGGGGATTCCTCCTATTCATTTTTCGTTGTTCTGCGTTTGCGAAAAATGCAGGTTGCGCCCCAAAAACGGCATAAAAATGCGCGCGGCAACAGACCGCGCGTTTCCGTTTCAAAAATCCGTTTTACGCTTGAATCGGAAGGAGCGACGCAGTCTGTTTCCGTCGTTCTCGGGGTTTGCCCGCCAGGCTACTGGGATAGTCGTCCACGTCGTTCACCTCCGAATAGTATGCTGGATCGAATCGATCCGATGGTTTGCGTTTCCGCATCCCTTTTGAGCCATGCTTACAATACCGCGATTTTTTCCCGTTGTCAAGGCAAAAAAACGAATCTGCGGGGATTGTAAAAAAGATTTAATACAGTTTGTTTGGACAGGCGTCCGACGACGCGTCTTACACCTGATACGCCCTTCCCGCGCGCACCAGATAGAGCACGCGCTCCCGAACGGGCAGGCCTGTGATGCCCGCAAGCGCCTGCGCGTACAGCTCCAGCTGCGGCCTATGGCGCTCGATCGCCCCGGCGGCGTCCGCGTCGGTCTTGTAATCCACCAGCACCCACGCGCCGCGCTCGATGAAGCAGCAGTCAATCACGCCCTGCAAGAGCTGCGCGCCCGTCTCCGTCTCGCGGCGGTAAGTAAACGCCCATTCGCGGTGCAGCTCTTGTGCCGCGAGCATACGCACGCCCAGCGGCGAGGCAAACAGCCGCACGAGCAGATATGGCTTGACGGCGGCCAGCTCGTTTTCGCTGACGATGCCGTCCGCCAGCAGCCTTTCGCGCTGACGGGCGATTTCCGCCTCCAACTGATGGGTCGCCCGCAGCGCGTCGAGGTCGAGCATGCGCATCATGCGGTGAAAAGCCGTGCCAATCTGCGCGCCCGTCATCTGCTGCTCTTCCATGAAGCGCGGCAGGCGCATCAGCGGCGCATCCGGCAGGGGTTCGTCTTCCTGCGCGGCGCGCTTCTCGTCCCGCAGAACGGCGCTGACGGTCGTCTTGCGCACGGCGGCTTTCGCGTCCAATTTGAAATTGAGCAGGCGGCTCAACGCTTCGTCCTTCGGCGCGGCGGCCAATTCGGCCAGCAGACGGAGCACCGTTTCTTCCGTGCGTCTGGGCAGTCCGCCCGCCGCGCCGCCGACATGCGCAAACGTGCGCCACGATGAAGCGCCCAGCCGCACGGCCTCTTCCCGAATGGTCAGACCGGCCCCGGCCTGCATCAGCGCGGGCGCAATCATATCAAGGCCGGTGTTCATCTCCGAAATTTCTGCGCTCTTCCATTTCTCCGGCGGCTTATCCCCGGCCACGCTGCCCACCAATATCAGCCGCTCCCGCGCGCGCGTCATCGCGACGTAGAGCACGCGCACCTCTTCGGCAAGCTGCTCCTTTCGGGCTTTGGCGCGGATGGCGCGGCGCAGCAGCGTGTCGCGCTCGCTGCTCAGTTCCGTATCGATGCACGGCAGCCCCACGCCCAGTTCCGCGTCCATCAGCACCCGCGCGCGCATGGCCTGCCCGCTCATCTTCCGCCCCAGCGCAATCACAAACACGACGGGGAACTCAAGGCCCTTGCTCTTGTGCGTAGTCATGAGGCGCACCACGTCCTCGCTTTCGCCGATGGCGCTGGCGCTCATGCTGTCGCCGCCCGCGCGCAGCCGCTCGGCATACCGCAGAAACGCGTGCAGTGAGCCGCCCTGCGCCGCCACAAACGCCCTTGCCCGCGTGGTCAGCAGATGCAGGTTGGCCTGCCGCGACGCGCCGCCCGGAAGCGCGCCCGCCTGAGCCAGAAAACCCGTTTCGGCATAAATCCGCTCGATCAGCCTGTCCACGCCCTGATTGCGGGCACACAGCCGCCAGCGCGCGCGCTTTTCCTCAAACGCGCGCAGTTTTTCGGCCAGCGCGTCCTCCTCTTCCTCGCGGTAGCGGCGCACGGCTTCATAATAGGGGATCTTCGTATCCGGCGTGCGAATGCGAATCTGCGCCAGCTCGCTTTCGTTCAGCCCCAGCGCCGGGCCGCGCAGGGCGGCGAGCAGCGGCTCATCCCGCGCGCCGTTTTCAATGGTTTGCAGCAGCGCCGTCATGGCGCGGATTTCCGGAATATCAAAATATCCCTCGCCCGCGTCGCAGAACACGGGAATGCCTTCCGATTCGAGCATCTGCGCGGCCAACGGCGCGCTTCCCCGTGCGGCGCGCATGAGAACCGCCATATCACGGTAGCGAAGCGGCCTTTCCGTCTCGGTTTTGGCGTCATAAAACGGCGTGCCGACCAGCTCATGAATGCGCGCGGCGACAACCTTCGCCTCCCGCTCGACGGCGGCCAGTTCCCGCTCCGCGCCCTCCTCGTCTCCCTCCTGCATGGTTTCCGCGCCGGGCTGATAGAGAATGTGCAGCTCGACAGGCGGGTCGTCTTCCCGCGGAGGCAGGCCGCAGAAGAGCTTTTCCCGCTCGTCATACTCGATTTCCGTCTCATCCGCGCGCATGATGCGGCCAAAGACCGCGTTCGCCGCCTCCAGCACATTGGCGCGGGAGCGGAAATTCTTTTGCAGGTCAATCCGCCGTTCCAATTCGCGCTCCGGCAGATCAAACCGCGCCGCTTTTTGCAGGAACAGCGACGGTTCAGCCTGCCGGAAGCGATAGATGCTCTGCTTCACGTCGCCGACGAGGAACAGGCCGTCTTCCCGCGCGAAACTGCCGACGATGGCTTCCTGAATCGCGCTGGAATCCTGGTATTCGTCGATGAATACATAGCGATACCGTTCGCGCAGCGCCGATCGCACCTCCGGCAGTTCCAGCGCCGCCAGCGCGCTGTGCTCAAGGTCGTCGAAATCCATCAGCCCGCGCTGGCGCTTTGCCGCCGTGTAAAGCGTGTCATACGTCTTTGCCAATTCGGCCAGCCCGTCCAGCGGCGCGGCCGTCATGCGGATATCCGCCGCCGCTTCCGCCATCGTCAGGCCGAAAGCGGTTTGCAGTTCGCCGACGGCCTTTTTGAGCGCGTCGCGCCGCGCCTTTACGCGGTCGGCGATATCCTCGTCAAACAGATCTGTCTTCTTTTTGCGTCCCAGCGCCGCGAACGTCACGCCATGCAGCGCGTCGTGCAAAGCCGTATAGCCCTCCGCCGCAGCCGCCGCCAGATCCGCCGTCAGCCGCACATCCGTGCCGCAGGCCGCCGCATAATGCAGCGGGCCGTTTTCCCCTTCGCAAAGCGCCAGCGTCTCCCGCGCGCTCTCGTGCAGGCGCAGCAGCTTCCGCCGCGCAAAATCGGCCAGCAGTCCGGCAGCGGGGCTCCGCTCAAAATCCTCGCCCGTCATGCGCACGGTCTTTTGCGCTCGGGCGAGAAACGCCCACGGATCAGGGCGCGTCATCATGAAGCGATGGAGCTCAAGCGCCAGTTCGCCCAGCTCCTCCTGCGCATAGCACCTGTCCGCCGCAAGAAACGCGTCGCTGCCGACTTCATAGCAGCTGTAAATCGCGTCCTCCATCGCCTGTCGGCTGAGCACGCCGCACTCCTGCTCGTCGCCGATGCGAAAGCCCGGATCGATGGCCAGCGCCTGAAAGTGTTCGCGAAGCAGACTGCCGCAAAACCTGTGCAGCGTGGAGATGCTCGCACGGGAAAGCGCCATCACCTGTTCGCCCAGCGCCGGTTCTTCTCTCGCGGCCCTGCTGAGCGCTTCGCCGATGCGCTGGCGCATTTCGCCCGCCGCCGCGTTGGTAAAAGTCACGACCAACATGTTTTCGATGGGGCATCCCTCGCGCACGAGCTGCACGATGCGCTCCACCAGCACGGCGGTTTTGCCCGAACCTGCCGCCGCGCAAACGATGAGGCTGTGGCCGCGGTCGGCGATGGCGTCGCGCTGCTGGTCTGTCCATTTCGGCATGGTGATTTCCTCCCCCGGCATTCAAGATATAGCTCATTGTCATTATAACACAAAAAAGCGCCTCCCTGTAAAGAGAGGCGCCCGTTCAGCGTTCCAATCTGCCGTTCAATATCCGTTTATTCCGCTTTGAGCGTCACAGCCGGACGAACCAGCGCGCCGGAATTGACGTTCACGGAACGCACCATCGTCATTTCAGAACCATCCTCGGAGAACGTGATCACAACGGTATCCACGAACGCCATCGACGGATATCTCCACGTCAGTTGCAGCGTCGTTTCGTCTTTCCATTCGCCATACGCCGTGTACGGTTCGATTTCATTTTGATACTGATGATGCAGATAATTGCCCGTCATGGTCGTGCTGCCGTCCACCCATTCGCCAATGCCGTTGCGGATGGTATGCTCGCCGCGCTCGTCAACCATGATGAAATCAATATATCCCTTTTCCACGTCCAGCTTGATGCTGGCGATCCCGTCCTCGTTTTCTTCGGCCTTGAAGACCTTTTCGTCCACTTTTTCCGCAATCGGGGAATCCGTCAAAATCGGGTTTTGCAGCAGGTTCAGCGTCTGCCCCTTGGCGGCGACCGTCTTCTGCATGGCCTTATCCGCCTTGGCGGGCGCGATCAGCGCAGAATTGATAGCGTCATATTCTGCATTCGTCTTCGTAGTGCCCGCCGTTCCTGCGACGACCATGTTGAGTTCCGGCACCAGAATGACGATCTGGCCGTATGCGCCCGTGGACGTGTAGTTTCCGTCATGCTTATCCGTCCAGTGGAACGCGTAGTCGCCCTGTCCTTCATAAACTTTGTCAAGACCGATCGCCATCCGGCACCATTCCTCCGTGAGGATCTGCTTGCCGTTCCACTGGCCCATGTTCAGGAACAGGTTGCCCACTTTCAGCATGTCCTCCGTCGTGCAGGACACGCCGTTGCCGCCGGAGCAGATGCCTTCCGGGCTGAGATCCCATGTGAAATGCTCCATGCCAAGCTCGCTGAATCCGCTTTCAAGCAGCAGATCCATACAGGTCTTGCCCGTCGCCTTTTGCACCATCGCCGAAACCGCGTAGGCGTTGCCGCTGGAATACTGATAATGCGTACCCGGTTCATACGGCACAGGCTCGGCAAAGAACGCTTCCAGCCAGCTTGTCTTCAGCGGGCGCCACTCGCTGCCGCTAATCATGCGGCCATATCCGCCGTTCATCGTAATCAGATAGCGCAGCGTCACCTTTTGCAGATTTTCACTCGGATTTTCCGGCGCAAGTTCGGGGAACATGTCAATCAGCCGATCATCCAGGCTCAAATCTCCGTTCGTCACAGCCACGCCCGCCGCAGCGTTTGTAAACAGTTTGGTCAGCGAATGAACGATATGCGGCGTTTCCGGGCCGTAGGGATCCCAGAATCCTTCGAAAATCACTTCATTATCGACCGACACCAACAGGCTGTGCATTTCAATCCCGGCCTGTTCAAGCTGATCGAGCATATCATACAGGTAAGATGGGTTAACGCCCTTTTCAAGCGGCGTGGAACGCGGTAATTTTGAACTCTTTACCGGCTCTTCGTAGGTATATGCCAGGGATGAATTCATCGTCACCAACAGCATGGCCATCGCAAGAATAGCAACCACAAATTTCTTCATGTACATTTCTCCTCTAGTTATTGGTTTCGCGTCTCTTTCAAGCCTTCTATACGCCGAACAGGGTATTCCGGACTGCCCTGCGAGCTTCCTCAGTATTTGCTTTTCTATTTTTATTATATGCAGATACAGTTTTGCGTCAAATACAGTTTTTCTTATCCAATCCATATATAAAATTATATCATATTCTAACATTCACATCCATTTCATTTCATTTTGAGCCTATTTTTTATTCATTTCATAAAAACCGACGTTTATCTTTTCTTTTTTATCTGACGATCTTTGCTCTTTCCCTGGGGCATGCCTTTGTTTTCATTTACAACGCGAGTTTTAAGGTTTATCGCCATCTCTTCTGACGCTATACATCGCCTGATGAGGTTTTTATGCATTCCGGGCGACATTGTGCGCGTGGTCAGCTTGCGAACGTGCCCAAAACATGATATACTTTTCTCAAACAAACGACAAGAAAACGGGCGGCTTCAATATGCCGCAGCCCAACATCATTTGGAGGTTATCCCATGAAAAAAATGCTTGCCGCGCTTGCGCTGGCGCTGACGCTGCCAACCTGCGCGCTTGGCGACAGCGAGGGCGTGATCGTGCAGTCTTCGTGCAACATCGTGCAGAGCGGCGACTACTATCTGGCGTACTGCTTCGCGCAGGTGCACAACAACGCCTCGACGGTCATCTGTCTGGATCAGGGCACGTTCGATCTGCAAAGCGGCGAAACGCTGCTCTCCACCAGCGAGGTTTCGCAGATCTGGCCGTATTTCCTCAGCCCCGGCGAGGATGGTTATCTGTTCGACATCGTTTCTTTTGAGCCGGACGAAAACGGCAACCCCGTCATTCCGTCCATCACGGGCATATCCTACAACGTGACGTATCTCCCGGTGGATAACGCCTACGCCAGCTACGACCTTTCGGCGGTTTCGGAAATCGAGCAGGACGTATCCGGCGACGTGAGCGTCGTCTGCCGCCTGACCAACAGCACGGATATGGACGCATATAACCCCACCGTGGCGCTCGGCCTGTATACCGACGACGGCACGATGGTCTACGCCGACGGCACGACGCTTCAGGATGTGGGCATTCCGGCGGGCGGCACCGTTCTGGTGCGCTTTGATGTGGACGACGTGTTTGTCAAGCAATGGCAGAGTTATGGCGCGATGCCGACACAGGCCAATACGAACGCATCGTTCCGCAAGGACGAGGACTAACCCGCTTATCCTTATACAAATGTCATTTTTCATGGCTCGCGCAGCGAGACATGAGGTGGGAAATCCAGGAACCTCAGGTCCCTGGCAGGGTTTGGGACAGCGTCCCAAGCGTTCCCCATCGTAAAACAAAACAGGAGGGTTTTGGGGAATGGAAAAAAAGACAATTCGTTCCGGCGCGCCGTTTGTGTTTGCGGGCGTAGGCGTGCTGGCCGTGGCGCTGACGGCGGGCATCGGCACGATCTCCAGCTATCTGATTGCCGCGGGCGTGGGCTGCGCCGCGTTTGCCCTCGGCAAAAAGAAATATCCCGATCGCGTGGTGGAAGTGGAAACCGCGCCGAAATCCGGCAACGCCGAGGTGGACGCGCTCATCCGCGAGGCGCGCGGCCAGCTGGATCAGATTGCCGCCGCCAACGACGCGATTGCCGATCCGGCGCTTTCCCGACAGATTGAGGATATCGAGGCGACCTGCCGCCAGATTTTGCAGCGGCTTGAGGAACAGCCGAATATGCTCTCCCAGCTGCGCACGTTCCTGCGCTATTACCTCCCCGCGACGCTCAAGCTGCTCAACGCCCGCGCCGCGCTGGAAGCGGAGGTCAACGCGGGCGGCAGCCCGCAGATCGCCGCTCGCATCGCCAAAGCCGTCGGCGAGGTGCAGTCCGCCTTCCACAAGCAGCTGGACGCGCTCAACGAGTTCCGCTTCATCAATCTGGAAAGCGAAATGGACGTGCTGGCGGACATGCTCAAATCCGACGGCCTGACCGCCGAACCGGACGCGCCCGCCGTTGCAAAAGAGGAACCGCAGGAGGACGACCCCTTCGCCTCGCTCTTCGCCAAGGGGGAAAAGAAATAAATGGGTGAATTTTCCGGATTCGCTCTCGTGCCCGAACAGGGCGCGATTCCGCAGAAACATCAGCTCGATCCCGATATGCAGCGCCGTATTGAAGCGATGGCCGCGCGCGTCGATATCCGCGACAACGCCGCCGTGATGGGCTTCGGCGCGCGGGCGCAGAAGGAAATGGGAACGTTTTCGGATATCGCGCTGGAACAGATGCTCCGGCAGGATATCAAGCCGCTGGAAAGCGTGATGCAGACGCTGGCCGAGCAGATTAAGTCCTGCTCGTTCACGGCACAGGCCAAGGGGCTTTTCCGCCGGGTGTTCGGCGGCGCGGCGCCGCTGGCCGAAGTGCAGGCCGCATATGAAAAAGCCATTCCCAGAATCAACGCGTGCGCAGATGAAATGACCGACCGCCGCGTGGCGCTCATGCGCGACAGCGCGCTGCTGGATCGTCTCTATGAGCGCAACGAAGGGCTTTACCGCGAGCTGTGTTCGCTCATCGTCGTCGGCGACGAAGTGATCGCGCAGGCCAGGGCGCGCGGCGATAAGGAGCAGGATATCGCCCGCATGGAGCGCCGCGTGCAGGACCTGCGCATCACACAGGTCGCCTCCACCCAGCTGGCCGCGCAGATCCGCGCCGTACAGGCCAGCGACGAGCTGACCTGTTCCCGTTTGCAGGCCGCGCTGGAAGTCACCATCCCGCTCTGGAAGAGCCAGATGGCGGCGGCGCTCGGCCTGGCCCGCGCAACCGATTCGCTGACCATGCAGAAGCGCGCCGGCGAAGAGGCAGCGCGCGGCATCAAGAGCGGCGCAAGGGAGCTTTCCGCGCAGACCCGCGCCTATGCCGAAGCGGCCGATGGCAGCGACCAGACCCGCGCCCAGCAGACCGCCGACGCCCTGCTGGCCGAGCTATCTGAAATCGAAGCTTCGCTGGCCGAACAGCAGAAAATCCGCCGCGCTGACCCAAGCGCAGAAAGAGGGGTTTGATTATGCCCGCCTATGCCACCCAAACCGCGCCGAAGCAGACGCAGAACAGTCAGCAGCAGCCAAAGAAACAAAAGCCGGAAGCGCCGAAAGGCCTTGCCGCCCTGCCGCAGCGCGCGGGAATCGCCGCGCTGGTCGTGATGGTCGCGCTGGCGCTGCCCATCGGCAATTTCCGCGCGCTGCAAAATGCGACGCCGCAGGCGTTTATCCGTCAGGGCGATGTGAAATCCATCGTGGAGGATCGCATCAGCGCCGCGCAGAACGCCGTAACCGTCGCCCAGCGCAGCAGCGTCAGCCAGACGACGCTCGAAGATGTGAATAACGCCATCAAGGCCATGCAGAGCGCCAAGACCGCCCGCGACATCAGCCGTGCGGATCAGCAGCTCACCGTGGCCGTCAGCCAGCTGGTAGACGACGCGAACCTCGCCAACGCCGAAGATGAAAAGATGCTCACCCGCGCGGCGGACACCTTTGCCGAGCAGGGCAGTTTCCTCCGTCAGGAGGCGCGCGCCTACAACCAGAAAGCCGAAAAGGCCGAAAAGCTCTATGAAAAACTGCCGACCCGATTCCTGCTGTCTCAGCCGGACATGTACGAGGGAATTTAAGTGAGCATTTTTTCCGGCCTGAGCCTTGAAAACCTGAAAATCGCGGTCGAGGCGGCCAAACATTCGCCCAAGGCGCTCGCGGCTTTGGCCATCATCGCCGTCGTCGCGGTCGCGGCCATCGGTTTTGCCGGGCACATGATCGCCCACCACGTCGGCGGATTTTACGCGCGCATCGAGGAAGAGGATGAGCGCGCCCGTCGGGAAGAAGAAAAAGAAGAACAGGCGGCGCACGCGGCCGCCCAAGAGGAAGAAAAACGAAACGAAGAGAAAGGAAGAACGTAATGAAGAAAGTTTTAGCGCTCGTCACAGCGCTGGTCTTGACGCTCGCGATGGCTGTCGGCGCATCCGCATCCGTGCCGGACAAACCGAGCGAATTTGCCTATGCCTACGACTTTGACGGCTCGGTGCTGTCCAGTTCAACAAAAACGACCATCGAGCAATATGGCGCGGCGCTGGAAGAAGCGACCGGCATTCAGACAATCGCCGTCGTCGTGGATTTCCTCGACGGTGAAGACCCGGCGGACTATGCCACGGACATCATCAACAGCTGGGGCGTCGGCCAGTCGGGCGAAAACAACGGCGTGGTCGTGCTGCTTGCGCGCGGCGACCGCAAAATCCAGATCGGCACGGGCACAGGCGTTGACCGCGTGATGAGCGGCGCGAAGTGCGGCGACCTGATCGACGACAACATCGACTATTTTGCCGACAACAAATTTGACAAGGGCATGCTCAATCTCTACGAGGATGTGTGTACATATCTGGCCCGCGCAAAGGGCAAGACGCTCTCCCTCTCTTCCTCGCAGAGCGCTTCCAGCAGCGTCTACTCCGGCAGTTACGACAATTCTTACGGCAGTTACGACGAGGGAGGCTTTGATTTGTTCGAGTTCATCCTTGGGGTTATCTTTGTTTACATCATCATCTGCGTGCTTTTTAACGCGCTGATGCCCAGCCGCGGCGGCTGTCTGAGCTATTTCTTCATGGGCTGGCTCTTTGGCCGCGGCAGCCGTCGTCCTCCGCGCGGTCCGCGTCCCCCGATGGGCGGCGGTTTCGGCGGCGGCTTTGGCCCGCGTCCGCCCCGTCCTCCGATGGGCGGCGGCCGTCCCCCGCGTCCTTCCCGTCCGAGCCGTCCTTTCGGCGGATTCGGCGGCGGCAGTTCTCACGGCGGCGGCTTTGGCGGCGGTTTCGGCGGCGGAGGCAGCTTCGGCGGCGGTTCTTCCCGCGGCGGCGGCGGCGGACGGAGCTTCTGAGCGGGCTGAGCCCGCGCCTGCCCCTGAAAACTCTGATTTTTCCTGGCTTTTACTCACAAGGCCGAAGTTCGGCGGCGCGTCTCCTCAAACGGGGGACGCGCTTTTGTGTTATATCTTCCCACACCGTCAAGCCTTGCGAAACCGTGGCGGTTCATGTATAATCTTTTTATCGAAATTTTGCTTTTTGCCGGATGAAAACGGCAAACTCATCCGTCTTATATATCGAGGGTAGGAAGTGAAACGGTTGGAAAGCAGCGTGAAAGCGCCGGATCGTAACGCTCAATTTGAAGAGCTGTATGCGCAATACGCAGACGACGTGCTGCGGATGGCATATTTTTATCTGGCGGATAAACAAAAGGCCGAAGACGTCTGTCAGGATGTGTTCGTCAAGCTCTATACGCGCGGCGAGGCGATTGCGCCCGGCTGCGAAAAAGCGTGGCTTCTTCGCGTGACGGTGAACTGCTGCCGCGATCTGTGGCGCAGCGCGTGGCTCAAGCGCGTGGTACTCGGCGCGCCGACGCTGGAGATCATTCCGGCACAGGAAGACACCATCGAGCAGCGCGAAGAGAAAGCTGAGCTGATGCGGGCGATTCATAAGCTGCCCGTCCAGTTCCGTGAAACGATCCTCTTGCATTATTATCAGGGCCTCGGCATAGCCGAAATCGCGCAGATGCTGGGGCTTCCGGAAGGGACGATTTCCAGCCGCCTTTCCAGAGCGAGAAAAAAACTGGAAAGCCTTTTGAAGGAGGAAGCAACCGGTGATGGATATCAAAGAACTTGAGCGCCTCGCGCCGACGGCCGACGAGATGCTCTCCGGTCTGCATGCGGATGAAACGATGAAGCGGCGCATCTTATCCGCCGCACGGGAAGAAAAGAAACGGTCCGTCTCTATGCCGCGCCTTGTGCCCGCGCTCTGCTGTGCGGCGCTGGCGGTCGCCTGCATCGGCATGTTCGCGCCGCGGCTGAGTCAGACGGCCGTGAGTGCGGCGGCTTCGCCTGCGCCCGTCTCGATTGACACCATCGCGGCGGGCGACGAACAGGCCGTATCCATGACGCGCATGGCGGATGTGAGCGGTACGGCGCGCGTCCGCGCAGCGGGCGGAAGCAGCGATTCGCTCTTCGCTTCGACGAGCGGCGATATCCCGCTGGTCGCGGTGAACGGCGCGGTTTACCGCATGCTCAGCACGCCGACAAACGTGGAAAGCAGCCTGCTGGGCGATGCGGTCGGCACGGTGAGCACAACGACCGACGAGCCGTCTCTCGCCGATGACAGCGCGATGACAGGCGGCCTCTCTAACGTTGCCGAAGCGGGGCAGACCATCTATGCCGTGTCCGGGGTGGACGTCAATACCGCCGTCGCCTGCGAGGTCGGCGGAAACATGCGCCTGTTCCAGCGGGTCAGCTATGCGGGCAAGGGGCCCGGCGGACAGGGGCTAGAAGACACATTCTCCGTCCGCGGTCAGGTTGCGGAATTGACGCTCTCCGGCGTGGGCACACTGATCGGCGACGCGGCAAACGACGCGGCGGCTGTGCTGCTCGACCACGCGACGCTCAAGTCGGCAGATTCGTCCGCCAGGAAGCAGACTCTGACCGTCACGCTCACCAACGGTCTGAAACTCCAGCTCGGCGTTTCCGGCGATACCGTCAGCGCCTGCGGCAAATGGAGCTGCCCGGAGTTCTTCGAGGCGTTTGAGAGCGGGCTGTAACCCTTTCTTTAAACCGTCGCGAAGCGAAATGGAAGGTCAAGGGAACTCAGTTCCCTTGCAGGGTATGGGGCAAAGCCCCATCGTTTCCCCAATCACGAAGTAAAATCAGCATGCGTCAGGGCGTGAAGCGTTACCTGACGAACGCAAAGCCGCTTCGATGAAGCAGTTTATACGAAAACGGAGCTTTTATCCCCGCGATAAAAGCTCCGTTTTTTTATTCCATTTCTTCGTATCTGACAACCCGGCAGTCGTCCTCATACTCATCCGCGTACAGTCTGCGCGTCAAGCTCTCGACCTCGCCGCTCTGGTTGTCATACGGATCATGCCGCAGAAATCTGCGCGGCGGGTTGAACTCCTGCTGGAACGCGCTGCACGTCGGCATGCGCCACGGTTCAAGATTGCCGAAATAGAAATTCCAGCGATCCAGATCGCCCGCGCGATAGGCTGAGCCGCCGAACGAGCAATCCGCAAACAGCCAGCCGAACGGCGCGACATAAAACCGCGCCCAATCGTGATGACCCGCGCTGTTCGGCTTGGTATACAGGCCGCTCTGCCATTGAGCCGGAACGCCGCACAGACGGCACAGCGTCACAAACGTGATGGCCTGCACGCCGCAGTCGCCGCGCAGCCCGCTGAGGAAATATTCCGGGATATTGGGCACCGTCAAATACGGCGGCATGAAGCGATAGACCGCCTGCGTCGTAATGAAATCGTAGATTTTGCGCGCCTTGAGCAGGGCGTTTGTCTCGTCCCCGACGATCTCCTTCGCCAGCGCGCGCAGATACGGCGTAAAGACCACGTGCGGCGGCAATTCCTCCGTATCAAACACGGGCTGCTCGGCGTAAACCTCGCGCGCGTGTGGCTGAGCATACGGCGCGTCGATCTCATAGGCGATCTCGGCGCTGACCGTCATGCCCGGCTCATACGGCAGTTCAAAATAGATCGTGCGCTGCGGCTCGTCTTCCGGCGCAAGGAACGCGACAGGGTGCGACGCGGAAAGCAGTTCGGCGCGCTTCACCTGTGCGCCGACAATGGGCATCGGCAGGTGGATGCGCAGCGTCTCGCCCTCCGTCAAACGGTCGCTCCTGACGGTCAGCTCCTCGTGCAGCTCGAACCGCGCGCGCACGCCGCCGTTCGCCTTCATTTTGGCAATCATCGCGCTCAGCTGCTCGGCGCTCGCCTTCGTGCCGCTCATCACGGCGGGGTCTGTCGCCCGCATGGCGTATTCCTTCCGCGTCTTGAGCAACGCGGAGAGCGCGTTGTTTTTGAACCGCACCTCGCCGTTCACATAGCGCCAGTCGAGCGTGCCGTCGTCGCGCAGGGTTTCAAGCTCTTCCTCCGCAAAGCCGCTCACGTTCTTTTGCAGGATATCCAGCATCTGCGCCCGTGTATACGGATACGCGCGCGGGATTTCATACGCCATTTCCATCTGCACACGCAGTCGCGCTTTCAGCGCTTCGGGAACACATGGGTCGTCCAGCCGACGGCGGATGACCAGCTCCATGCGGCCAAAGTCCCCGGCTTCGTAAAGCCGCCGGACATCCGGCGGAAGCGGATAGCTCAAACAGGAAAGATCAAGAAGCATGCAAAGTCCCTCCTTGCATTTTATCCCAGCAGCTCGCGCACATACGCGATGATCTGCTCATCCTTTGCGTTGGCGAAGAACAATTCGGCAAAATGCTCGCCCGCAATCGCGCCGCGCACCAGCTCCTGATCGATGCCCTTGAGGCAGGCAATCAAATCCTTAAAGTTATGCGCGCGCACCGCGTCGAGGATCTTCTTGTTGCGCTGTTCGGGCACAGCGCGCTCCGCCGGGTAGCCGTTGCCGCTGCCGAAGCCGAAGAGCTTTTCAAACGTGTATTCGAGGTTCAACTCCGCGCCCCAGCCGAAGCCCTTGGCAAACGGCATGGAAACCGCGTTGCCGTCGTTGATCTGGGCAAACATGAAACCGTCGGACGGATCGGCCACGTGGCCGCAGAGCACGCCCGGAAAGCTGTTGAGCGCCAACATCGCACCCTCGCCCGTGCCGCAGCCGGTGACCACGTAATCCGCCGCGCCGGAATTGAGCAGAATCGCGGCCAGAATACCGTTCTGCACGTAGGTCAGCTGGCTCTCGCCCTCTTTGCCATACATGCCGTAGTTATCGACCTGATGGCCCATCGGGGCAACGACCTTTTTAAGCGCAGCCTCAATCGTCGCGTTCTTTGCCGCCTGGCTGTTTTCGTTAATCAGCGCAATCCGCATAATTAAAAATCCTCCTGACAAATTGAATATGCTTTGCGGAAAAATCCCTCCGCTATACATACACAATACCGCCACGCGGGCGGCTTTGTCAAGAGGAAAAGGAATTTAGTTCAGCACGGAAGCGGGCATGCGGCGCAGCACGCTGATGAGCAGCGGGCCGACGACCAGACACGCGACGGCCTCGCCTGCGGCGACGGAGAGCATGCACAGCGGCAGGGCAATCGCCGGGGAATAGCAGAAGTGCACGACAGCGCCGACAATCACGCCGTTAAACAGCACCGGCATCAGCGCGGCCAGCCAGAACTTGTCGCGCAGGCGGCGCGTGCAGACGGCGGCCAGCAGCGTGGCCAGCGAGCCGAACACGATATCGAAAATTGTGCAGCCGCCGAGGATGTTGGAAAGCAGGCAACCCACCAGCAGCGCGGGCACAGCCTCCGGCATCAGAATCGGCAGCAGGGTGAACGCTTCGGAGAAGCGGATCTGCACCTCGCCATAGCTCAGCGGGGCCAGCAGAACGGTCAGCGCGGTATACAATGCGGCAATGATGGCGCCGCGGGCCAGCGCACGGGTGTTTTGGGGTTTCAGCGTACTCATGGAAAAAAATCTCCTTGTTCATTTTGCTAACCGGCAAAACGACAGGGCAAGCGCACACGGCCATATTTTGCAACAAAAAAACGGCCTTGAGCCGCTTGGAAGGCGCAGCGCGCCTTCGGCCCATAGTTTTGTTTAAGGACTGGATGGTTGCGAACAGTCCGCAAAGGTTGCCCGAAGATTATAACAAAAGGGAAGAAAAAAAGCAACCCCCTTTCTTGCGAAAGAAGGCTGCTTTGAGCTTGACGAATTAGTCCTCCAGCATGGTGAAGGTATAGGTCTTGCCGTAGGTTTCGACATACACGGTGCGCATCACCTGTTCGGTGCGCGGCTTATCGTTGCTGTCGGTCGGCACGGAAGCGATCACATCCACGGTATCCAGACCGCCGAGCACCATGCCGAACGCGGCATAGTTGCCATCCAGAGAATCGCTGTCCGCGTGCATAATGAAGAACTGGCTGCCGGCCGAGTCGTTCGAGCTGGAGCGCGCCATGCTCAGCACGCCGCGCACATGGCTCAGATCATTCTCCACGCCGTTGCTGCTGAACTCGCCGCGGATGGCATAGCCCGGTCCGCCGGTGCCGTCGCCGTTGGGATCGCCGCCCTGAATCATGAAGCCGGAGATCACGCGGTGGAAGGTGAGGCCGTCATAGAAGCTGCTGTTGGCGAGGGAAACAAAGTTGCCCACGCTCTCCGGCGCTTTCTCCGGATACAGCTCGCCATAGATCAGGGAACCGTCGTTCATCGCAATGGTGAACGTCGGGTTCTTATCGAGCTGACCAAGGCCGGAAACCAGCGCGGCGTTATCCACGGCCAGCGCGGCGTCCGCATCCATCTCGTTCAGCTCGTCTGCACCGATATAGCCCTTGATCTCCGTACCCGGCACGGCGACGAAGGAATACGTCTTGCCGTCCTCGGTGATGCTGCCCAGAACGTCCATGGACGCGCCCGCCTTCACGTCGGCCACAGCGTCGCCGCCCGGCATATCCAGCAGCTGAGTATCCGCATTCACGGAAGCATACGCCACGGTAGCCTCGACCGCCTCGCCGACGTAGACGTGATAGAGCTTGCTCAGATCGCCAATCTGCATATCGGCCTCATCGAGCACCTTGTTCACATACTCGGTATACGCGTCGTTCTTCTTATTGGTCAGGGCTTCCTCCGTCTCGGTTTCCTTGCGGGATTCGAAATCGACCTCGCCAGTCTCCAGATCCTTCGCATAGCGCAGGATGAAATAGCCGTAATCGGTGGTAATCACGTCGGAGACGTCGCCCACGTTTTCAAGCGCCAGCGCGCCCGCGATAAATTCCTCGCCATAGAGCTGGCTGCCCTCGGCCACAGGATAGCCGCGCAGCATCTGCTCTTCAGTGGAGCTGTCCTCGTTGTAAGCCTTCATGGCTTCCTCGAAGTCCGCGCCGCCCGCAATGGACGCGGCGACAGCCTTCGCCTTGGCATAGCCGCTCAGTTCCGCGATATCCGCGGATTCTTCCGGCGTGGCCTCGGCCTTCGTCGCTTCATCCTCGGTCGCCTCGCCATCCACCTTGGCGATGTAGATGCACTCCATCAGGCGCACGCCTTCCGGCGTATAGAGGATTTCGTTTTCGTTCACATAATCGTTGATGAACGTATCCAGATCGGCGTAGTTTTCCTTCTGCGTGGCGACCTTCTCGTCAAACGCGGCCTTCACCTCATCCTCGGTCACGGCGATATCCGCCGTCGCCTTTTCATACAGGTAGTTGAGCACATCGTTCAGCTCAGCCGTTTCCATCAGGCTTTCTTCGGAATAGCCCGCCTGCGTCAGCTGATCCTCCACGGCCTGCGTCAGCTCGTCGCCGGTATAGCCGGAAGCGGAGAGATAGCTTTCCAGATATTCGCGGGTGTTATCCAGCGTGGTCTGCACCTGCGCGGCCAATTCGGCCTTCTTTTCCTCGGTCAGCTCATAGCCGTTCTCGGCGGCATAATGGCGGACGATAGCCGTGCTCAGCTTGCTCTGCACCGTCTCCTGCGCAACGGAAGCCTGAAGTTCGGTGTCATATTCGTCCACGTTGTAGCCATACTGCGCGTAATACGCGACATACTGGCTGAGCATGTTGTCAAATTCATCCTGAATTTCGGATTGCAGCACCGTCACCGCGCCGTTGTACGCGGAAGCCAGCACTCCGTCGTCCAGTGCCACCACATCCGACTCTTCTTCAACGTTCTCGTCCGCCGCTTCTTCGGTGATGACGACCGCCGCAGCGTTCTCATCGCTCTGCTCGGCGACCGGCTCTTCCGTCGGCTCAGCCGTCGGCGCTTCGGTCGGCTCGGCGGTGGGCTCTTCCGTCGGCTCAGCCGTCGGCGCTTCGGTCGGCTCGGCGGTAGGCTCTTCCGTCGGCTCGGCCGTCGGTTCCTCCGTCGGCTCGGCCGTCGGTTCCTCCGTCGGCTCGGCCGTCGGTTCCTCTGTCGGTTCGGCAGTGGGTTCTTCCGTCGGCGCTTCGGTCACAACCGGCGTGGCCGTCGCTTCCGGCGCTTTTTCCTGATTGCCGCACGCGCTCAGGGAAACCAGCGCGACGGCCAGCATCAGGGCCAGAAAACTCTTCTTCATTGAGTGTTCCCTCCATACTTTCTGTGATGCAATTTTTCTGCGCCGATTCAGCCACGTGGCACAACACCGCAGAATTTGCATCCTTTTGTCGGCAAATGCCGATTGTTACGGCATCAAAACCCTATTCCTCAT
This sequence comes from uncultured Eubacteriales bacterium, assembly GCA_900542445.1. Classification (GTDB taxonomy): domain Bacteria; phylum Bacillota; class Clostridia; order Christensenellales; family Aristaeellaceae; genus Ventricola. Next base: position 34,566 of record UQNN01000015.1, read on the forward strand.
TATACGCGCTGCCCAGCCAAAAGGCAATCTTTTCGTCAAATTGCCTTTCCGACTTCATGCGCGATTCACAATTTTGTCACAATCGGTCCCGCATCCGGGCGCTGTCTCGGTTAAAACGTGTTTTCCGGATCGAATCCTGCGTTCGTCGCCTGCGCCTCGCGCCGCTTCTGCCGGGCAAAGGACTCGATAAACATCGCCATCTGCCGAACCGCAGGGGCCATCATCTGCGGATTGAGCACCGCAATGCCAAACTCGCGGTATTCCATCGGCTCAATCGCGTAAGTCTCCACGTCGCCGTGGACGCGCTCAAGCGTCAGGCTCGGCATGATGCAGATGCCGAATCCGCTTTCGACCATCGCAATCGTAGACAGATCATCCACAACGCGGCAGGTCGCCCGCACTGTGATCCGGTATTTCGCCAAAAACGCCTGCACATCCGCGTCCGTCGCGTCGCCCTGAACGACAAACGTCTCCGCGCGCATCTCTTCGGGCATAATCACGCCCGGCGTTTTCGTTTTAAACCCGCGCGGCGCGACGCACATCAGCCTGTCGCGATACAGCGGACGCACCGCCAGATCGCGCGTGGACTCCGTAGACAGAAAGCCCAAATCCACCACGCCCGTCTTGATCCACTCGATCACATCGTCATATGTGCCCTGATCGATTTCGATTTCCACACCGGGGTATTTCACGCGGTATTCTGCCACGAGCTGCGGCAGCCACGCCACGCACACGCTGTTGAACGCGCCAATGCGCACCTTGCCGCGCTGCACGCCTTTCAGTTCGCCAACCGTCTGCGTCAACGCCTCGTCGGCGGAAAGCACCTGCCGGATCACCGGATAGAGCGCTTCGCCGCTGCGGGTCAGCGACACGCCGCCCTTGCCGCGAACGAAGAGCGAAAAGCCGCAGGACTCTTCCATCGAGCTGACGGCGTGGCTGATGGCGCTGGGCGTCAAATGCAGAATCTGCGCGGCGCGCGCAAAACTGCCCTGCTGGGTGACGGTATGAAAAATGCGATATTCCAGCAGCGTCATTGCTGTTCCTCCTGCCAAAATGGAATGAAAGCGATGGTTGTCGCTTTATTTCACTGTAACACCTGAGGGGGAGGCGCGTCAAGAGTCTGGAAAAAGTTTGCGCAAAGTGCCGCGCGGCGCGCGCGTTGACAGAGGTACTCCCGTAGGCGCACTTTGCAAAAAGAAGTGATGATAAAAGTGCTCCTCTTTGAACGGTTTTCCACCGATTTCAAAGAAGAGCACTCCTTTTCTTTTATTTATTCCACCGTCACGCTCTTGGCAAGGTTGCGCGGCTTATCCACGTCCAAACCCTTGGCGCAGCTGATGTAATAGGCCAGCAGCTGGAGCGGCACGACGGCCAGCGAGGTGGCCAGCAGCGGATCGGTGCGCGGCACATAGACTGTGAAATTGACGGTATCTTCGATGGCGTATTGGCCGTAGGTCGTCAGCCCGAACAGGCTGGCGCCACGGCTGCGCACCTCGACCATGTTGGAAACTTCTTTTTCAAACAGTTCCGGCTGGGTCGCGACGGCGACGACGAGCACGCCGTCCTCGATCAGGCTGATGGTGCCATGCTTGAGTTCGCCGGCGGCATAGGCTTCCGAATGGATGTAGCTGATTTCCTTGAGCTTGAGGCTGCCTTCCAGACTGATGGCGTAATCCAGCCCGCGGCCGATGAAGAACACGTCTTTGCAGGCGGCCATCTTGTTGGCGTACCACTGCACGCGTTCCTTGTCAGAGAGCACGCGCTCAATTTGATCCGGCAGGGCGAGCATCGCGGCAATCAGCTCTTCGCGGCGTTCCTTCGTGATCTGCCCGCGCACCTCGGCCATATGGACGGCGACCAGATACAGCGCCGCCAGCTGGGTGGAATACGCCTTGGTCGTCGCGACGGCGATTTCCGGACCGGCCCAGGTATACATCACGCTGTCCGCCTCGCGCGCGATCGACGAGCCGACGACGTTGACCACCGCCAGCGTGCGCACGCCGCGCTCCCTGCACAGGCGCAGCGCCGCCAAACTGTCGGCGGTTTCGCCGCTCTGGCTGATGATGACGACCAGCCCGTTCTCTTCCAGAATCGGATCGCGATAGCGGAATTCGCTCGCCAGATCAACCTCGCAGGGGACACGCGCAAGTTTTTCGATGACATAGCGCGCCGCCATGCCGACGTGATACGCCGAGCCGCAGCCGATGAGATACACGCGAGAGACGTTTGTGAAATCCTCATCCGTCAACCCGGTTTCGCTCAGGTCGATGATTTTTTCGCCGTCTTCATTTTCCTTGATCCGCGGGGAGAGTGTGTCGCGCACGGCGCGCGGCTGTTCGTGGATCTCCTTCATCATGAAATGCTCGTAGCCATCCTTTTCGGCGGCGGCGGCATCCCACTTGATTTCCACGAACGGCTTTTCGATTTCTTCGCAGTCGATGTTGTAAACATGCAGTTCGTCGCGGGTCAGGCAGGCGATTTCCTGATTATCGATATAGACGACGTTGCGCGTGTAATTGAGCACGGCAGGCACGTCGGAAGCGATCATGTATCCCTGATATTCGCCGTCGCAGCGGCCGAGAATCAGCGGGCTGTCCTTGCGGGCGGCATAGATCGCGCCGGGCTGATCGCCGAAAAGAATGCCGAACGCGTAACTGCCGCGCACGCGAATCATCATATTGCGAATGGCGTCGAGCGCACGTTCGCGCGGCTCCATGCCGCGCTTGGCCGCATCGGCATAATAGCTGTCCAGCAGCGCGGCGGCCACCTCGGTATCCGTCTGCGAGGCGAACGTATAGCCCTTTTTAATCAGCGATTCCTTGATTTCCTGATAGTTTTCGATGATGCCGTTGTGTACGAGCACGACTCGCTTTTCGCGGGTATACTGCGGGTGCGCGTTGACGGTGCTCGGCTCGCCGTGGGTCGCCCAGCGGGTGTGGCCGATGCCGCACAGGCCGTGAACGGCGTTGCCGGAATCGGTCATCTCCATCAGGTTCTTGAGACGACCCTTCGCCTTGACCACCTCGATGTGTTCGCTGGCTTCATCGCGCACGGCCAGACCTGCCGAGTCATAGCCGCGATATTCGAGCTTCGACAGCCCGGCAAGCAAAATCGGGGCCGCCTGTTTCACGCCCACATAACCGACAATTCCACACATATTGAACCCTCCTTACACGTTAAACAGCAAGTCGCCGTAGGTCGGCATCGGCCAGAGTCTGCCGTCTACAATCATTTCCAGATGATCGACCGGGGCGCGGAGCACCTCCATCACCGGGCAGATGACGTCGTGCGCATAGCGCGCCTGCTCCTGCCCGGAAAGCGCCGCCATCTTTTCCTGCTTGGCGCGCAGATCGGCGAGCGCGTCGCTCGTCTGCCGCAGCAGCACGTTCACGCGGGCGAGCATCTCCCGCTGCACCGAAACATCCATGCCGGCCTGCATCGCCTGATTGGCCGACCAGGCCAGTTTTCCGCCGTATTCCGCAACGGCCGGAACGATATCCTTGCCCGCCATGTCGATCATCGTCAGCGCCTCGATGTTGATCGTCTTGGCATACAGCTCGAAGGAGACGTCCGCGCGGGCGCGCAGTTCCTTCTCGGTGAATACGCCCTGATGGGCGAACAGCGCGATGGAAGCGGGTTTCACCAGCTCCGGCACCGCGTCCACCATGCTCCTCAGATTCGGCAGGCCGCGCCGCGTCGCTTCGGCCACCCACTCGTCGGTATAGCCGTTGCCGTTGAAGATGATGCGCTGGTGCGCGGTCATTTCACGGCGGATGAGCGCGTTCAGTGCGAATTCAAAATCTTCCGCCTTTTCCAGTTCGTCGGCAAACGCCTGAAACGCTTCCGCCGCGATGGTGTTGAGCACGGTGTTCGCGTCGGCGATGCAGCCGGAAGACGGCACCATGCGGAACTCGAATTTATTGCCCGTAAACGCGAAGGGCGAGGTCCGATTGCGGTCGGTCGCATCGCGGCGGATAAACGGAAGGGTCGAAACGCCCACGCGCATGATGGACGCGGACGGCACGCTCTCGTCGCTCCCGCGGATGATATGATCCACAACGGCGGTCAGCTGATCGCCCAGGAACATGGAGATGATGGCGGGCGGCGCTTCGTTCGCGCCGAGACGGTGATCGTTGCCGGGGTTGGCGGCGCTCATGCGCAGAAGGCCCGCGTGCTCATCCACCGCCTTCATCATCGCGGCGAGCACGAGCAGGAACATCCGGTTCTTCTGCGGATCGCGGCCCGGCTCCAGCAGATTATGCCCGGTATCCGTGGTCAGCGACCAGTTGTTGTGTTTGCCGCTGCCGTTGACCCCCGCAAAGGGTTTTTCATGCAGCAGGCATACCAGCCCGTGACGCAGGGCAACCTTCTTCATGACGTTCATGACGAGCATGTTTTCGTCCGTCGCCACATTGGTGGTGTTGTAGATGGGCGCAAGCTCATGCTGGGCGGGCGCAGCCTCGTTATGTTCCGTCTTGGCCGGGATGCCGAGCTTCCACAGCTCGATATCCAAATCCTTCATGTAGTTGCTCACGCGTTCCTTGATCGCGCCGAAGTAGTGATCCTCCATCTCCTGCCCTTTGGGCGGCATGGCGCCGAAAAGCGTGCGCCCGGTGAAGATGAGGTCTTTTCGCTTCAGATAGGTTTCGCGATCGACGATGAAATATTCCTGCTCCGGGCCGACGGAGGTCGTCACGCGCTGGGTCAGATTATCGCCGAAGAGCCGGCAGATGCGCACGGCCTGACGGCTGATGGCCTCCATCGAGCGAAGCAGCGGCGTTTTCTGGTCGAGCGCCTCGCCGTTGTAGCCGCAGAACGCCGTGGGGATGCACAGCGTCTTCGTATCGCCGTTGTCGTAGATAAACGCAGGGCTGGTGATATCCCAGACGGTATAGCCGCGCGCCTCAAACGTGGCGCGGATGCCGCCGGAGGGGAAGGAGGACGCATCCGGCTCGCCGCGGATCAGCTCTTTGCCGCGCAGCTCCATGATGACGCTCCCGTCCCTCTGCGGGCTAATGAAAGAGTCGTGCTTCTCGGCGGTCGTGCCCGTCAGCGGCTGAAACCAGTGGGTGTAATGCGTCGCCCCCTGCTCGATCGCCCATTCCTTCATGGCGCTCGCCACCGCGTCCGCCACGGTGGGATCAAGCTCTTCGCCGGTGGCCATGCTGGCCGACAATCTCTTGTAAATCTCCCTGGGCAGGCGCGCGCGCATTTCCTTTTCGGAAAAAACGCTGCTGCCGTAAAGCGCGGGAATATCCAGATACTCGCTCATGCGCACTCTCCTTGGCCGTGTTTTTCCCCGCCGCGGAAAGGGGCGGCGGGAGATGCAATACCTTATTACGATACACCACTTTGCGCAAAAAAGCAATTCAGAAAAGCTTTTAGGCCGAATCGGTTCATTTTTTTCGGCTTTTACGGCTTTTTTCTTTGGATTCTGCGGCAGGTTTTGCCGCTGGAACTTTCTGCGCCGCCGCATTTTGCGCCGCAAGCCGTTTATGCCGCCGCGTTTCCAGCATAAAATAAAAAAGCCGCGCCCGTCTGCATTTTGGCGCAGGCATGATGCGCGCGGCGGCGGGCAAAATCATCTTGCGGCGCGCGGACACATCGTCCCGCTGCGGCATAATCTGCCATCAGGCGGGTTCGCCGCCGCAAAGCCGAAAAAAATCGGAGGGATTCTCATGGCGCATTATGCGGTTCGCGAAAGCCCGCCGCTGCGGGGAGAAATACCCATCAGCACATCCAAGAACGCGGTGCTGCCCATCATGTGCGGCGCGCTGCTGACGGGCGAAGACGCGCGCATTGAACGCGTGCCGGAATTGACGGATGTGAAGACGCTCTGCGCGCTGCTGGCCTCGTGCGGGTGCAGCGTGAAAAAGGAGAACGACGCGCTCATTTTGAACGCCGCCGCGCTGCAAAACCCGCAGGACGAAGAGGATGTACGCAAGATGCGCGCCTCGGTGCTGGTGCTCGGCCCGCTGCTCGCGCGGCTGGGCGAAGCGCGCATTCCCCTGCCCGGCGGCTGCGCGATCGGCCAGCGGCCCATCGACCAGCACCTCAAGGGCATGAGCGCGCTGGGCGCAAAGGTGAAGTTTGACCACGGCGGCGTGACGCTTTCGGGCCGCCTGCGCGGGGCGGTCATCTATCTGGATATGCCGTCCGTCGGCGCGACGGAAAACCTGCTGATGGCGGCGACACTGGCCAGCGGCACGACGCGCATCGAAAACGCGGCCAAGGAACCGGAAATCGTCGATCTGGCGGCGTTTCTGAACGCGATGGGCGCGCGCGTGAGCGGCGCGGGTACATCCACCATCGTCATTGAAGGCGTGCGCGCGCTGCACGGCGTGAGCTGGCAGCCGATTGCCGACCGTATCGAGGCAGGCACGATGGCCTGCGCCTGCGCCATCACCGGCGGCGAACTGCTGCTTTCCGGCGCGCGGGCGGAACATCTGCGCTCCCTGCTCTTCAAGCTCAGCGAAGCGGGCATACATATCAAGGATACGCCGGGCGGGCTGATGGTCTTCGGCCGAGCCAAACAGCCCTTTGAAATCCGCACGATGGTTTATCCCGGCTTCCCGACCGATTTGCAGGCGCCGATGATGGCCGTCGCCTGCAAAACCCCCGGCACAAGCGTATTTCTGGAAACGATTTTTGAAAACCGCTTCATGCACGCCGCCGAACTTTCCCGGCTGGGCGCGCACATTCGGGTGGAAAACCGCGTCGCCGTCGTGGAGGGCACGCCGTATCTGACCGGCGCGCCGGTTCGCGCAACGGATCTGCGCGCGGGCGCGGCGCTGATCCTGGCGGGGCTCTGCGCCGAAGGCGAGACGCTGGTGGATGATTCCGGCGGCCACATCGAGCGCGGCTACTGCAAGATCGAAAAAAAGCTGAAAGCCGTCGGCGGGCACATTGCGCGCGTCGATGCGCAGAACGCGGATTAAAAGTTCTGAAGGCCGCCGGCGTTTTCGGCGGCCTTGTCTTTGCCGCGCGCATGGTGTATAATAAAGTGATGTTTTATCGATATTCAGCCCGTCCGGCGGAAAGGAGCGCACCGTGAACAGAAAAAAATGGGCGGCGCTCACCCTTTCGCTGCTGGGACTTTCCATCGGCGGAACCGTCGCGCTGGTGGCCGCCGTCGATCCGTTTGAAGTGTATCACAAGGCGACCGCGTTTATCCCGCCGATTTCAAACGGCACGCAGATTTATTCCAACGCGGGCATCGCCAAAAACTACGCCTACGACAGTGTGGTCATCGGCTCGTCGATGACGGAAAACTTTCGTCCCAGCCAGTTAGACCGCCTTTTCGGCGGGCAGTTTGTCAAGCTTTGCGTCAACGCGGGTTCCTCCTTCAACCATAAGCAGATGATGGATATGGCCTTCGCGACGCACGACGTGCGCCGCGTGCTCTACGGCGTGGACGTGGAAGCGCTGACCTATTTTTACAAGACGCCCAAGTGCGAAATGCCGGATTATCTCTACGACGACGATCTCTTCAACGACGTTTCCTATTGGTTCAACAAAAGCGTGCTGCTGACCTACATTCCCGAATGCCTCGCCACGCTGGGGCAGAGCGACCCGGATCAGCTCGACACGATGTACAGCTGGGGCGATTTGTATGCCTACGGCAGGGAAGCCGTGCTGGCGGACGTTTCCTTCAGCCGGGATACGGTCGAGCAGATCAACGCCGAAGCGGGGCTTTCCCAGCAGACCAAGCTCAACGTGGAGCACAACTTTCTGCCGTTCGTCGAGCAGCACCCCGACACACAGTTTATTTTCTTCTTCCCGCCGTATTCCGCCGCGCACTGGTATCAGTTTTACACGCAGGGGCAGATGGAATACCATTTGCAGCAGAAAAAAGCGCTGGCCGAAGCGCTGCTTCCATACGACAACGTGGAGATTTATGATTTTCAGGCGCGGACGGAATGGATCTGCGACCTGAATCAGTACATCGACGCAAAACACTACGGCCCGGATATCAACGACGCGATGGCCGAGGAAATGGCCGCAGGGCTTTCCCGCGTGACGGATGCCGCGCAGCTGGAAGCGAACAACGACGTCATCCGCGCGCTGGCAGCGCAGATTGTGGAAGCCGGAGACTGGCCGTTTTGATTTTTTGAAAAGGAGCACATACCGACATGCTGTTCAATTCCTACGTTTTCATGCTGGCGTTTCTGCCGCTGACCCTGCTGGGCTATTTTCTGCTGGGCAGACTGCCGGAAAAAAACCAGCTCAACAAGGTGTTTCTGGTACTGGCCTCGTTCCTTTTCTACGGCTACAACAATCCCAGCTATGTGCCGATCATTGCAGGCAGCATCCTCGTCAATTACGCGCTCAGCCAGCTGATGCTCACGCAGGAAAAGAAGGCCGTGCGCCTGCCGCTGATGCTGCTGGGACTTTTTCTGAACCTCGGCGTGCTGTTTTACTTCAAATACCACGATTTCTTCTTTGAAAACCTGAACGGCGCGTTCGGCCTGCATTTGACGCTCAACCATCTGGCGCTGCCGCTGGGCATTTCGTTTTTTACCTTCCAGCAGCTTTCCTACGTCATCGACAGCTACAAGCGCACCGTTCCGCGCTACAATATTCTGGATTATGCGCTGTTCGTCACCTTCTTCCCCCAGCTGATCGCCGGGCCGATCGTGCTGCACAGCGAAATCGTGCCGCAGTTTGCGGACGCGCAAAACCGCCATTTCAATTTTGACAACTTTGCGCCCGGCCTGTACGCCTTTGCACGCGGCCTGATGAAAAAGGTCGTCATTGCGGATACGTTCGCCGTCGCGGTGGAAGCGGGCTTCGCCAGCGCGCAGACGCTCAACACGGCGGAGGCGTGGTTCGTCGCCATCGGCTATACCCTCCAGCTCTATTTCGATTTTTCCGGCTACTGCGACATGGCGACGGGCGTGGGCCTGATGTTCAACATCAAAATCCCGATCAACTTCAATTCGCCCTACAAGAGCCTGAACATCCGCGAATTCTGGCAGCGGTGGCATATTACGCTCTCCCGTTTCCTGACGACGTACATCTATTTCCCGCTGGGCGGCAGCCGAAAGGGCATGGCGCGCACCTGCGTCAACCTGATGATCGTATTCCTGCTCAGCGGCCTGTGGCATGGCGCGGGCTGGCTGTTCCTGCTCTGGGGGCTGATGCACGGCGCGGCAAGCGTGCTCTACCGCCTTTTCCGCAAACCGTATGACCGCCTGCACCCGGCGCTGCAATGGCTCGTCAATTTCGGTTTCATCGTCGTGGCGTGGGTCTTCTTCCGCGCGACGAGCCTGACCGACGCGCTGGCCATCGTCAAATCCATGCTGATGATGAACTTTGGGCCGCTGCGCGATTCCATCACGTCGGCCTTCGCCCTGCCCGGCGGTTTCCACGAGGGCTACAACGCCATCTACATGATGATCTGGTACGCCGCGTCGCTGTTCGCCTGCCTGGGCCTGCGCAACACCTACGAAAAGACGATGGATTTCCATCCGACGCTGTGCAACGCCCTGACCACGGTGCTGATGATCGTCTACTGCACCCTGTCGCTCTCCAGCGTGAGCGTGTTCCTGTATTTCAATTTCTGACCGATTCCCCTGCGGTTCAAAGAACATGATGAAACGAAAAACCTGGGCGCTGCTGAGTCTCGCGCTGCTGCTCGGCACAATCGGCGCCATCTGCCTGACGGTCATCGTCATCGATCCGTTTCAGGTCTACCACCTCGCGACGCGCTACATGCCGCCGATTGACAACACCACGCAGGTCTACGCCAACGCGGGCATCGCGCGCAGCTATGATTACGACAGCGCCGTCGTCGGCACATCCGTGACGGAAAACTTCCGCCCGACGCAGATGGACGCGCTGCTCGGCGGTCGATTTATCAAGCTATGCACCTCCGCCGGAACGGCCTATAACCACGCGCTGCTGATGGATCTGGCCTTTCGCACGCACGATGTAAAGCGCATCGTCTACGGGCTGGACGTGTATTCCTTCATCGCCAAAGTCGATCAGACCGGCAGCGATGTGCCGATGTATCTGTACGACGACAACCTCTTCAACGACGTTTCCTACTGGCTCAACCGCAGCGTGCTCGGCTCGTTCCTGCCGCGCTGCCTGAAAGCATGGGGGCAAAAGCAGGACGATTCCATCCGCGACCGCATGTATAACTGGGCGGGCCGCGACGATTACGGCCCCATCGCGCTGTATACCGCCAGCTTTACCCCGCCGGAAAATCCGCTTCCCGCGGACGCGCGCACCCAGCTGGCTCAGGAAAACCTGAACGCGCACCTGATTGCCTACATCACGGCGCACCCGGAAACGCAGTTCGATATCTTCTTCCCGCCGTATTCCGCCGCGGAATGGGCGACCATGCAGAGCAAGGGAACGTTGGAAGCGATGCTCGCGCTGCGCGGCCTCTGTTACGACGCGCTGAGCGGCTACGACAACGTGACGATCTATGATTTTTCCGCGCGGGAAGATTGGGTGCTCGACTTGAATAATTACAAAGACACGCTGCACTACGGACAGTGGATCAACGACGCGATGGCCGAGTGCATCGCGGGCGGCGAATATGCCGTCTCTTCCCGCGAGACGCTGGATGCGGCGACGGAAAAACTCCGCGCGTGGGCCAACGCGCAGATTGAAGCGGGCGGCTGGATTTTCTGACCGCCTGCGGAAAGGAAAAACACGTGCGAAAAACAAACGCTCCTTCTCAGCCTTTCGGCCGGTTGATCGCGGCCTGCGGCATTCTGCTGGCCGTCGTGCTGGTCAGCGCGCTGATGACCACGTTTCTGCAAAAACCGAACCTTGACGCGCTGGCGGATAACGCCGCAACCGCCGCGCCGCAAATCGATCCCACGCCGACTCCCGAACCCACCATCACCCCGACTCCGGCGGTTTATGCGCCCTTCGGCGCGCAGTATGGCTATGGCGGCGCAAACCTGATTCCCGAAACGCCCACCCCCGACCCCGTGAGCGTCACGCCCACGCCGACAGCCGCCCCAACCGATACCCCTAAACCCACAAAATCGCCGACGCGCACGCTCAAAAAGAATTTCACCGGCGAGGACGTGAAACAGCTCCAGCAGGCGCTCATCGATCTGGGCTACCTGAACGACGCGGCGGACGGCACGTTCGGCACGAACACGGAGGAGGCTGTCATCCGCTTTCAGGCCGTCAACGGACTGAGCGCGGATGGGCTGGCAGGCGTCAAGACGCAGGAACTGCTGTACAGCGGCAATGCGCTTTCCGCCGATCAGGCGCCCAAGCCGGATTTTCTCATGCTCGTCAACCGCCAGCATAAGCTCGGCAAAAACGACGCGCCGACCGATCTGGTGACGATCGAATCCGTGCTCTCCGCCGATATCGTCAAGGTCAAATACAGCGGCACCAAGGCCGACCGAACCGCCACCGAGGCGCTGGGCCGAATGCTCTCCGCCGCCATCGCGGACGGCCTTTCCAACTTCCAGATTTCCTCCGCTTACCGCACATACAGCGAACAGCAGAAGCTCGTGGATAACTCCGTCGCCAAGTATCAGAAAAACAACCCGGACTGGTCGCGCGACCGCTGTCTGTCGGCCACCTATAACACCGTCGCGCCCGCCGGAACAAGCGAGCATCAGACTGGGCTGGCGTTTGACATCACCGTGCCGAATGTGAGCTTTACCGGAACGGCACAGCAGAAATGGCTGCATGAACATTGCGCAAAATATGGCTTCGTCGTCCGCTTCACGGCGGATAAGCAGAAGCTGACAGGCTTCGTCGCCGAAAGCTGGCATTTCCGCTATGTCGGCGTTGAAGCGGCCCAAACCATGACCCAGAACAACTGGTGCCTGGAAGAATATGTCGAAAAGATGGGGCTGTGAACGTCTCCGTCTTGCCCGCCTCCCTTTCTTGAGGGAGGTTTTTTCATAGAGAGATTTTCTCATCCGTCAAAAAGCTTTTCTCTGTGCGACGGCTTTTCAAGCTTACGGTTTGCCCAACGCGGCTCATCCGCGCCTCTGACCATCCGGAAGCGCAGAGCATCCCCGTCATCGCCATGACGGCCAACGTCTTTGTCAAAGATGTACACGACGCACTGGACGCGGGCATGAACGTGCACATCGCCAAACCGCTGAATTTGGAAACGCTCAAGAGCACGCTGGGATCGTGCTTGCCAAAAAACAAAACAGCTGAAAAAATCCCGCGCAATATCGAACAACTCGTTCGGTTCGCGCGGGAATTTTTGACTTGTTTACATTTTAATACCTATTCAGCCTTGCGTCAATCCGTGAGGCTGAATATTTTTCCCCCAATACGCCATAATCGCCGCAGTGATCGCCGGATACGTCATCTGTTCGGGCAGACTTTCAAACAGCCGTGTTTCAGCCATTTCACTTTCAGGCAGCGGGCCGAGTTTTTGAATTTCTGCCGTAAAAACCACGCCGCATGCGCCGCTCTTCCCGTCTTCACTGCCCGCCCAGTAATCGCAGAGCGGCTCGATTTCAAACGCCGCCGCGCCGGATTCTTCAAACAGTTCGCGTTTGGCGGCCTGCAAAGGCGTTTCTCCCTGCTCGATATGACCGCCCTGAAATTCCCATGTCGTGCGCTGTTTATGGCGGCTGAGCAGAAATTTTCCCTCCATGCGAGAAAGGATGACGACATACGGATAGCGCTCAAAACTGCCGAGCGGATAGGTTTTGCTGATCATATGTGTGCCTCCGATATCAGAATGATTTCATCATAGCACCGTTTGGCCTGCGCGTCAAACCTCAGCCGAACGACGTCATATCATCCAGATCGATATCGTCCTCGCGGATAAAGCCGCGCCATATTTCTCCGTTCAGCGTCGTTTCGACATAAACCAGCGTTTCCGTTTCGCTGTCGTCCGCCTTCCGGGCCTCCATCACATCCAGATACGTTGCGCGCGTCCCTTTGGGCACCGTGCCAAGCACGCCGCTTGCGCAAACCGGATCATCCATCAGCGCGGTGTCTTTGTTGATGGTTCCGCCGTACCAGGCAAACGCCGCTTCCTGCGTCATTTGAACGGCGCGTTCCAGCCTGTCGTTCTGCGCGCCTTCGATCCAGCCCGTCCGATAATGGCCGGGCGTTGTTTCATAGAGCACAAACGCCCAGTCGCCTTTTCGGCAAAGCAGCATCAGCCAATCCTTCAGCGACACCGCCGCCTTGCCGTTCGCCGCGCGCGGGCTGACTTTGCTCGGACGCGTATGGACGGGGCAAACCGCCTTTTCGTCCAGCGCAATATACAGCGGTTCGGCGTTGGCAAAAAGGTCCACGATCACCGGGCCATCCATCTTCTTTTCCCGCCTCAGCTCATTTAAGCCATCCTCGCGCGCGACCGAAAAGCGCTCAGTTTCGGACGCATCGTAGGGCACGATGTTTCCTTCCATCGTCCGCAGTTCCTCCGGATCAAACGCCGCCGCGTCGCGGTTAGGCGCTTCTTCGCAGATGCCTTTGGCGATATCCGGCACGCTGTCGCAGAAGAGGACGCAGTCCTCGAACAGCCACGCGCACAGGTCGGTTTCCGCGTCGTCATAGGTCACGACGAACCAGTCTCCGTCCGGCCCCTGTTCCAAAACCAGGCTGAAGTCTTCGTGTTCTGCCTCCTCATCTCGCGAACCATAGACGCTCACCTGCGGACCCGTCTCCCGCGTAAACCATACGGTGTGCCATTGGCCGCTGCCGGCATCGCCGTTTATATTCAGCCAGCCCATCTCGCCGTCAGGCAGAATCGCATCGTTTTCCCAGGCGGTTTTCCATTCATTCCCCTGTTTGCGCTCATAGCGCAGAAATCGGCGTGCCGCTTCCTCCACAACGGAAAAACGCTCATTGCCAAACACATCCGTCATCATCGTCACATTTTCGGCACGCACACCGATAAAGGCGAGGGCCATACACCAAGCCGCCAGCAGACAAAAAAGCGCGCGTTTCATCCGGATCACCCTTTCTGATGATTAGACGAAACGCGCGGGAATTTTCTTGCTGATTTATGGGAATATTTATATCCAACTCCGCCTGATTGGATTTTGTTTTTACGCCGCGTCTCCGCTGCCCGTCAGCAGCTCCAGCAGCGTATCATACTGCTCCTGCGTAATCACACCCGCATCGAGCAGGCTCTTGAGCTGCGCTTCATCCAGACCGCCGCCGATTTCAGGCAGTTCGGGCTGATCGACGCTGTCGTCATCCGCTTCGTCCTCCGGCTTTTCCGGCGGCTGCTGGGTATCATCCTGTTCGCCTTCCGGCTTCTCCGGCGCGTTCTCTTTGGGACATTCCTCGATGGCGTTATACGTATCCTCATCAATCACGCCATCCTCCAGCAGTTTTCTGGGGTCAACGCGGCTGGGCATATCCTTCGGCACATTCTGGTCATCCGGCTTCTGCTGCATGCCCTTCTTCTTTCTGTTCTTCATCTGGCTCTGCTGCGTCTGCGGCCGCCCGCTGTTCGTGCTGTTCGTTGTTCCGCCCTCGGCATTCGCCGCGGCGCAGGCCATCGTCATGCAAAGCAGGGTGCAGACCGCAACTTTCATTTTCGTTTTCATCTTTGTTTCCTCCTTATCATCGGGGTTCATTCTTTTTCTTTTTGGCTCCCGTTCCTTGGAACGCTGTAAGAATAGCACCCGAAGATTAAACCAAGTTTGAAAACGAAAAAGTTTTTTGAAATCGCTTTTGCTTGGGGCTTTGCCTCGCCTCACCAGAAATCGAAGGTTTCTGGATCCTCCACAAGCAAAATGCGCATGGTTTCGCCCTCCTTTGCGCAAGAGTATAGCATACGCGGGGCATCTTCGTCCATTTTTTCCCGAATTTGGGATGAAATGGATATCATATATCGTTTTATATGGCGGAACGGTTCCGAAAGCGACCCATTTTCAACCGAAAAGGAGTGTATTTCATGCGCAAACGTTCGATTCCTTGGACACGCCTTGCCGCTCTGCCGCTCACTTTACTGCTTGTTGTCTGCGGCGGCGCGTCGGTAAAAGCCAATGACAAGCCCGCATTCAGTCAAAGCGGCACGCAGGGCGTCAGCATGACTTGGACGATTGAAAACCTGTATTTTGACGGCCGTCTGCTGGCGCTGGATGTGCTTGCTTCGCCGAGCGACGCGCGCTATTCGGCCTGCAACGACGTTCTCGGCGATTATGCAGACTTCACGGAAGCCGACGACGCTCGTGCGGAAGGTTTTATTCCGCTTGGCTTTTACTGTGAAGCTGATATTTGGGCAGATTCGGTTCCAGAAACGGGTTCCGTCCTCGGTTCAGGGGAACGCAAAGGCAGTGAAGCCATGCGCCGATTCCGTTGGATGCTCACATCCGAAGAAGCCGCGCAAGTCCGCTCGATTCATCTGGATTGCGGCATCATGGAAACGCCCGGACAGTTGACGAGCCAAGAAATCTATGTTTTAGATATTCCCAAACCCGACGCAGCAACCGTCATACAGGTTTCGGTCAACGCCGAACAGGTGAAAACCAACCGCATCCGCGAAATTCTACTCACGCAAATTGACACGGTGACCAATATCTATCTGTATTACGACAACACCGATTACGGGCCGCGTGTCCCGCTGGATTATACCTGTTCAACGCATCCGGATGCCTTCGTTTTCAATATCTATGACGACCGGAAACAGCTGAACTGCCTTGTTTTATCCATTCCCAGTGCCGAAATCGATTTGACTGCTCATACCCTGCCCGTACAGGATTTGGAAAATAATCAGCTCATCACGATTGACCTGCAAACCGGCATAGCTACCTGATAAAGTGAGGACAGACCTCTTTGGAGATCTGTTCTCACTTTTTCGCAAAATCATATCCAATTTGGATATTTATGATTGATTTTTAGGATATAACATGTATATAATAATTCTACAAAAGACAAAAAGGGGGTTTTCCCATGAAAAGAATCATCTGTGGTCTGCTCGTTTTCTGTTTGCTGCTGCCCGCGTTGGCTTTTGCCGCCCCATCCCAAAAACTTCAAGCCATTTATGATTCGGTAGACACGCTGAATGTCGAAGAACTCGTCGCCCTTCAGGATTACGTCAACGCAAAAATCGACGCTTCTTCAGCCGTTAACACAGACGAAACCACGTATGTGCTTAACAAAAATACGAAGAAATTCCATTATGCCGATTGTGCCAGCGCCAAGTCCATCAAAGATAAAAACCGCACAACCTACACGGGTTCAAGGGATGAAGTCATCGCCAACGGCTATCAACCGTGCAAAAAATGTAATCCCTAAGCTACAAGCAGATGCTTCGGAATTCAACAGTGTCCTACTTTCCCAGGCATAAGTACAATGCTGCACATTGGCTTGAAGACAACCGGAAAATAAGGCATTGCGCTTCTGACTCTCCCAGGTGATATCGGCCCCCTGTTTCGCCCACAGGGCGCAGGGGCCGATATCCTAACCAAGTACGTGCTTCGCTCAGTTAAAGACGACTTGGGAGAGGAAC
>UQNN01000016.1 GCA_900542445.1 uncultured Eubacteriales bacterium
TCGCGGCTGATGGTATCGTCCATGCAGTATCGCTCAAAGAAATTATCTCCGTCAATCTCGTTGCGGGTGCAGAAGATATGCGCCAGCTCATGCAGAAGAATGTGCTTCAACTCTGCCGGATGACGCGCTATGTCTGTGCGCAGAAGGATTCCGTCCGCGCCGTCTCCTGTGCCGACGAATGCAGAGGCGTGAAAGTCAAAATAGCCGTCCTCTGTATATCGGTCTTCCAGCCGGTCAGGGAAATACTGCTTGCAGAACTGCTCAAAGACTTCCTGCTGGTTTTCCGTCTGAAAGCAGCGCAGTACAAGATTGTCCTCGCTGAACTCTGCCCCCAAGCGTTCGTTAAAGATGGAAGCGGTATAGAAAAGGGCTTCTTTATAGTCGTTGTATTCCATCCTGAAAATATCCTTTCAAGACCTGCAATCACAGCAGTTTATTTGATGTCTTTGCAGAAATTTGAAGGCAGCAGCTTTTCCAGACAATCTGTAATTGCGTCAAGTGTCTGCCTTTCCTTGTCCATTGCCATAACCTCATGGAGAGCGACCTGGTACGCTGTGGTGCGGTCAAGTCTAAGTTCATGCTCGATTCGGTCAAGCACGGCTTTCGTTCTTCGTATGTTTTCTCTCTCATAGGCGTTAAACATTGACATATCTTCGTTTTACATTACAGCGGAGGTCTTGCCTGCATTCTTCCCCATAATACACATAGCCTCCCTTACGCTTTCATAAAACGAACGACACTCAGGGGCAGATACCAGATGGCAACTGCCAGCTTCCAGATCAGAATTACGCCGCCGATCAGACCGCCAAGGACAAGGTTAAGTGCGACAACACCTACTGTCCCGGAAATGCCAAAGCCAATCGGAATGAGCGTGAACATCTTCCCAATGCCAAAAGGCACTCCGCAAGCAAGCCAGATCAGGAAATAATCGGGCGTTCCGTTCTCAACGAATATGCGGCTGAAAACAGAAAACAGCAGGAGTACAACAGCGACCGGAACCACGGTCTTCTTCATGAAGTCTTTCATAACTTCGCTTCTTGTCATACGCCACCTCTTTATTTCAAAAAATCACTTCGGTAATCTATCCGGCGTAGGTCATGCCCTGTCTCTGCCAGATGCGCAATCTTCAAGGCAATCAAGTTGATGTCTGTATGCATTGCCTGTGCAATCTGCGCCGAAGTGTACCCATAATCGTAAATGTACTCAAGCACCTCGTCGGAATTAAGTAATATCTCAGCCGCAACAATGTTCGCCTCGTACTCAGGGATAGAGTTCATCTTGTAAAGCACAAACTCCTGCAATCCATCACCTTTTGCAAGTGCGCGGTGCAGTCGGTCGTGACCGATCTCATGAGCGCATACAATACGCTTCGTTTGCGGACTTAAATCCTGATTCAAGAAAATAAAGCGATTTTTCTTGACAACGCGATACATTCCTTTGAGTTGCCCGAAGTTTTCGCAATCATCCAGAACAATGATGCCCAGCTCTTTTGCTATCTGAAAAGGATCTCGTGTGCCGCAGCGTCGCACAAGATCGCTGCCAACTTTTGATAGCTGTTCGGCATTCATCGCGCCACCTCCATTCGTGGATCATCATGATCAATTATAAAGAACACCCTGTACAAAAATCCGGACTTATTCCTCCGGCTGCTCTTTCCGATATTTTTTTGGCGTGTACTTCTTGTTCTTTTCCTTTGCAATCCAATAGGCTCTGGTGAGTGCTTGCATCGCGCCGTCAAGCGCATCCTCACTGAGCTTACCTCCCGCGAACATACCGGTGACTTCACTCACCAGTTCGTCTATTTCACGCGCCGCTTTTGCTCTGCCTTGTTCCTGTGCTGCGAGAACGAGCATTCCGCCGTTGCCGAGAAGATACTCCGGCGTTGTGTTCAGAGCTTCGGCAAGTTTTTTTACAATGTCGTATTTTGTCGGTTTTCGAGTGCCAAGCTCATAATTTTGAATTGTCCTTGCAGTAACAGAGACTTTTTCCGCGAGAGCGGCTTGCGTCAGGTTTGCCTCCACTCTCTTCTCTTTAAGCCTGTCTTTGAATCCCATAAGGCACCTCTTTCTTAAATTTTCCATGAACACGAACAAAACTTTCGCCTATCTTATTGACGCGAATATGTTGTTCGTGCTATACTATATTTACACGAAATCTCTGTTCGTAATTATGATACCACACGAACGATGTGTGTGTCAATAATGTTGAGGAATTTCGTGTCGAAAAACAGGTAACTTTTTTATGAACGGAGGTAGCTCATGAACTGCTCGAAGTGCCGAAAAGCGTATGTTTCGGTAAATCTCGATGTCGATGAGGAAGGTGCAATTCAGCCCCGGCTCATCCGTTGGAAGGACGGTTTGATTTTTCAGATCGACCAGATTCTTTACAAATGCCGCGCCACATCCAAGAAGGTTGGTGGTGGCGGCATCCGTTACACAGTCATGATTAAAGGAAAGGAGTCGTTCCTTTTTCATGAAGGAGACAAGTGGTTTGTCGAAGCAAAGGAGAATGCCCGGTGATCTTATCTCAGAAGCAAATCGAAGAAATTGCAGCAGCCGTCACGGAAGACTTCAACAAGTTTTTCTTCGGCACGGAGTCCGAGGAAGTCCGTATGGCTCGTGCCACGCCGATTGATCAGTTCGCAAGAGACTATCTCGGCTTGCAAGTGTCTTTTGCCCGACTTTCCTCTGATGGAAGTATCTGCGGCTTGACTGCCTATACTGATACAGAGTACATCGTTGAGGAAAAGGGTGTCAGGCGAACACTTCCGCTCAGATGTAATCAGGTGTTGCTCGATGAGAGCTTCATCCGTCAAGGGCAAATAAAGAAGCTCTGCGGGAAGCGGCGCTTCACGCTTGCCCACGAATGCGCTCATCAGATTCTCTATCAGATGGAATCCGATGAAGTCAAGCAACGCTGCAACCGGCAGTATTCCGCACGAACAGCCTATTCGCTGCGTGATCTCAAAACACATGAGGACTGGAATGAATGGCAAGCAAACGCCCTCGGAGCGGCAATCCTGATGCCGCAGAAAGAGATTGACCTTGCCGCATGGTATTTCATCCCTGAGAAGAAGCTGACGTCCTATGGCGGCTACTTTACATACCGGGATCGCCTGTCGCTCAGAGCGATATGCGCTCAACTTGGTGTTTCCCAGTCCGCAGCCGTCATCCGTCTGCGCCAGCTTGGTTATCTCGAAGACCGCCCATATTCAGAGTTCGATGATCCGACGGAGGTATGGGCATGAAAAAGAATATCCGTGTTACTGAACCGTCTGCTGAAATGCAGATGAAGATCAGACGGGCGCGTATCGCCATCGCCAGCCAGAAGAGGCGAACGATGGAATGCCCGTACTGTCATCACAATACCATCATCGTTTTTGAGGACACAAGAGGTCACGTTCAGGCAAAGTGTAAGCTCTGCGGAAGAGAAACCGTCTTCAATGTTCTCAGTATGAGAAGGTTATATCTCCACCTCAACAGAGGATAAGGAGTTTAACAAATAAATATTTGATAGCTGTGCTGTGGAGCCGCTGACTGGTGAGTCTTCCTGATGCCGCATGAACAGAGTGTTCGCACTCTGTTTTATCGGCATGGGATCACAACTCACCGTCATGCGGCTCTTTTTTAGGCTTGTCCATCCGCTGCTCCGCGCCAGCGGAAAGGACAAGCAATGAAACGAATCCCTAAAACCCCTGTCGAGTTCGACTACGACCTCTGGACCACGGAGGACGGAAAGTGCATGGTGCGCGTGAAAATCACCGGCGAAGTAACGGAGGTTGACCGTGAGGTCATGAAAATCCTTCGTGTTGAAGAAAAGCGAGTTCGTCGTAGCTACGGGACAGATGATGTCTATGCGGATGAACCGTCCGATTCTACTCCGACGTTGCTCTCACTTGATGCGATTCCCAGCGAAGAGCGTGAGGCATCTGCATGGCTCATGGATCCAAGTGACTTTACCAAGGAGACCGCGTTCAACGCTGGTGTGTCGGATTTCTTGAAGTATCTCACAGCGAATCAACAGAGGGTGTTCATTGAGTGCTTCTTGAAAGGGCAGAGCTACAAGGAATACGCAGAAGAAAATGGCATCCGCGCTCAAAGCGTTCAGGAAACCGCAAAGTACGTCAAGCGGAAAGCAAAAAAATTTTTCAAGAAATTTTGATGCGACCCCTGTTTTTTTCTAAAAAAATGTCCGTTGTAAAGTGAAGGGGTCAATCAGACCGCTTCACTGATCCTTGAAAACTGAATAGTTCAGTGCTGCGGATCTTTCCGCTTCTGCGAAGCAACACAGCTTCCGACGCCAAGACCTCCCGAAAGGGAGTGAGCGACCTCCGGAGAGCTATAACAGTCGTGTGGTGCGGCTGCTTGCGACGATGCAGATGCCGGGTATAATGATACTTCCGTCTTTTCTTTGAAGGGGCGGCTCGGAGCGATCCTCGGAGGGGTGAGAGTCCCATGATACCGATTGACCATTGGTAGTCCGCAGCATTCCCTATTCGGCAGGGGCGCGAGCTGCAAATATGCCGGAAGTAGAACACTGTGAAAACGTCCGAAAGGACTTATCAGTGAATACTATGGGCAGCGGTCCTCATGACTGCTGCCTATCAATTTGCTGATAAAGTGTTCTCGCGGCTTAACGCATAAGAAGGTAAATATTGGGCAAGAATACTCGTGAAAAGGCGGTGATGTTATGGAGAATGAGAGAAGCAGAAAAGAACTTCTCGACTCCTTGGTGGATATTCGGGACGTCAAAATTGACCGTTCCATGTCGGTAGAAGATCGGATGAAATCCTATGTGGAGCAGATTAAAAATCCCTATATGTTTAAGGTCGGCAACACGGTAGTTAGGGTTTCCTACGCAAATACTCAGGCTACGATCAATGACAATTTCGTAAATCTGCTTGCAAGTATGTGAGAAAGCCGTCGGATAACCCCAAAAGAATCTTTTTTGTGAACAAATCTGAAAAGGCTGGATAATTGCTTTGGACTGTGCTATAATAAGCATGGACAAAATCAGCGAAACACCACTGCTACTTTTGTTTTCGGGTTATCAGACCGGAATAAAGTAAGGAGTGGCGTTTTATGCTGAAATTATCTTTGGATAAAGATTATAAAGCCGCCATCTACCTGAGATTATCAAAGGAAGATGGCGACTTTTCTATTTCCGGCGAAAAACTTGAGAGTGACAGCATTTCAAACCAGAGAATGCTCATCAAGGAATACCTCAAGAAGCACCCGGAAATTACCGTAGTAAAAGAATACTGCGATGACGGCTTTACCGGCGCAAACTTTGAGCGTCCTGACTTCAACAGAATGATGGAGGCTGTCCGCGCTGGCTTGGTTGACTGCATCGTGGTGAAAGACCTTTCGCGTTTTGGTCGTGAGTATATTGAGGCTGGTGACTACATCCAGAAGATATTCCCCCGCCTCGGTATTCGCTTTATTGCAATCAACGACAACTATGACAGCGCACAGCCCGGAGCGGCAGACAACGAGCTTGTCCTTCCGTTCAAGAACCTGATGAACGATTCCTATTGCCGTGACATCTCCATCAAGGTCAGATCAAACCTTGATGCGAAGCGACGGAACGGACAGTTTGTCGGCTCTCGTGTGGTTTTCGGGTATCTGAGATCACCGGACAACAAGAACCAGTTGGTGATTGACCCGGTTGCCGCGCCGGTTGTGCAGGACATTTTCAAGTGGAAGATAGAGGGGCTGTCTCCGGCTCAGATCGCAGACCGGCTTAATGACGCCAATGTCCCTTCTCCGATTGAGTACAAGAAGGCGAATGGCTCAAAGCAACGCACCTGTTTCCAGACGAAGAAGGTCGCTCTGTGGAGTGCCGTTGCGATATATCGCATTCTCAAGAACGAGATTTATACCGGAACACTGGTACAGGGCAAAACCACTTCTCCGAACCACAAGGTCAAAAAGACCATAGTGAAGCCGCAAAGCGAGTGGGCGCGGACAGAAAATGCCCATGAGCCTATCATTGCTCATGCTCAATTCGATCTTGTTCAGAAGCTCATGCTTGATGATACAAGAAGCCCGTCCGGTGCAACCGGCGTCCATCCGTTTTCCGGGAAGATTTATTGTGCTGACTGCGGAAGCCCGATGGTACGCAGAGTATCACGCTGCGGAGAAAAGGAATATGCCTATTTCATCTGCGGTGGCAACAAGAGCGACAAGACCTCCTGCTCGGCTCACAGCATCAAAGAATCTGTTGTATATGACGCCGTTCTCGCTGTTGTTCAGGGACATATTGATGCCGCTATGAACATGGCAGATGCGTTGAAGCGGATTGATGATATGGCTTGGGAAAACCGTGAGATTGAGAAGATCAAAGCAAAAATTTCGTTTCAAGAAGAAATCATTGATAAGAACCGCCGCTTGAAAACCGGTGCTTATGAAGACTTCAAGAGCGATTTTATCAGCCGTGAGGAATACAAAGCCTTCACAGCTCAGTTCGACCAGCAGATCAAGGAGGCAAGCGACACCATTATGCGGCTCACCAGTGAGCGAAACAGCGTGATGGGTGGGCTGGCAGAGCAACAAAGCTGGCTTGAGCAATTCAGAAAATACGCAAATATCAAGGAACTCACTCGAAGCACCGTGGTCAACCTAATCGACTATATTCATATTCGAGAGAACAAAGACATTGATGTCGGTCTCATGCACTGTGACCGCTTTGCATCTATCGTCGAGTTCCTGCGCGAACGTCAGGAAAAGGAGGACGCGAATAAAGTCATTCGCTTTGAAAGGAAGGTGGTCTAATGGCACGAGTATCGCGGAAAAAGCAAAATCTCCCTACCCCAGCAGTTGATACTCCTATCCGCCGCTGGAAAACCGCTCTATATGTCCGCCTCTCCGTCGAGGATAACGGAAAAGGTTCGGACTCAATTGAGAACCAGACCACGCTCCTTGAAGACTATATTGCGTCACGTTCGTATCTTGAGAAGACGGCGCTGTTCGTTGACAACGGCTATACCGGAACCGATTTTCTCCGTCCAGAGTTTAACCGGATGATGGAAGCCGTCAAGATGGGCATTGTAGATTGCATCGTGGTGAAGGACTTATCCCGTCTCGGCAGAAACTATATCGAAACATCTCAGTTCATTGAAAAGGTCTGCCCGTTCTTCGATCTGCGCTTTATCTCCGTCAATGACTCCTTTGATACTGCGACGGTAACAAGCGAGGGGCATTTATCCGCCTCCCTGTCGAACATCGTCAATGATTTTTATGCGAAGGACATCTCGCGCAAGGTCACAACAGCCCTTCAAGCGAAGATGGAGCGCGGGGATTATATCGGAAACTATGCACCGTATGGTTATCGTAAAGACCCTGAGAACAAGAACCATCTTCTGATCGACCCTGAGACTGCGCCGATTGTTGTCCAGATATTTCAATGGAGAGCCGAAGGTGTCAGCTACATGGGCATCAACAAAAAGCTCAACGACGCCGGTATTCTTTCCCCCAGTCAGCTCAAACGGGAGCGTGGGGTGGAAACGAACTTCAATAAGAAGGATCGGGTCATTCTGTGGAACAAGCACATGATAACCGAAATCCTTCAAAACATCGTCTATATCGGGCATTTAGCTCAGAAGAAAGGCAGTCAGTGTCTCTATGGAGGCATCCCTTATCACATCACGTCCGAAGACGAATGGATCATCGCAAAAAACACCCATGAACCACTTCTCAGTGAAGAACTGTTTGAAAAGGTGCAGGAGATCAACCGTGCAGCCGTAGAACGCACGAGAGCCAATTCAGGCAAGTACGATCATCTACCCAAAGCGAAAAATATCTATGGGAAGAAGTTTGTATGTGCCGAGTGCGGAGCAATTATGAAATTGCAGCGTTCCATCAGCACGAAGAAGGACAAGGTGTATTTCACCTTCAAATGCCCGACCTACGCCGAGCATGGAACAAGAGGTTGTTCCGACGTGAAAATACGGAAGCAGGATCTTGACGATGCAGTTTTTTCCTTCATCAAGTCTCAGATGGAAGTATTCCTCGATATGGAGAAGACGCTTCATTCTCTGCTGGCAATGAAAAAAGTCATGATTAAGCAAGACAATACCGTTCAGGAGATACGGACACTGCGTCAAAAACTTGCGCAAAAGCAGTCCCTCCTTAGCGGTATGTATGTTGATCTCAAGGAAGGATTGCTCTCTGATGCCGAATACAGCCATCATAAAGAGATCGTCATGGAGGACATCCGGGCGATTGAGAGAAACCTATCTGAGCTGGAAGCGCCAAAGAATCAGACAGAGGAACAGATTACCGGCGAAATGAAGTGGAAACAGATGATCCGCCGTTTCCACGACGCGACGGAAATCTCCGAAGAAATGGCAGACGCTTTCATCGAGACCATGAAAATTCATGAGGACGGCACATTGGAAATCAAACTCAGCTATATGGACGAGATTGCAGCACTTACGAAGACTTGCGAGAAAATCAGGAAGGAGGTTGCTTGATGAAGCAGCAAATCGCAATTTATCTGCGCTTGTCGCTTGAAGACGTTGACAAGCGCACAAACAAAATCAAGGACGAGAGCAACAGCATCGCATCACAGCGTATGCTCATCAATCGTCATCTGGATCAGAATCCGCTTCTCTGCGATCTGCCTCGTATAGAGTTCTGTGATGATGGCTTCTCCGGTACAAACTTTGATCGCCCTGACTTTGCAAAGATGATAGAGTATGCGAAGCATGGGGAAATTAGCTGCATTGTAGTGAAAGACCTTTCCCGTTTTGGGCGAGACTATCTTGAAGTTGGTGACTATTTGGAGCATATCTTCCCGTTTCTCGGCATCCGCTTCAAGTCTATCAATGACCACTATGACAGCGCGAAACATGAAGGCAAGACTATCGGTATGGATATTGCCTTCAAAAACCTCATCTACGACTATTACAGCAAAGACCTGTCCAAGAAGGTCAAGTCTGCAATGGGAATGAAACAGGAGAAGGCAAAGTTTGTGAACACAGTCCCATACGGGTATAAAGCCGATCCTGCTGACAAGCATCACCTTATCATCGACGTGGAAACCGCTCCGATAGTCCACCGTATTTTCATGGAAGTGATTGGTGGCAAGTCTTGCACACAGATTGCAAAGGAACTGAATACGGAGGGCATTCCAACACCCGCCCAGCATAAAGCCGTGTCCAGAAAGGCGTCTTCCAAGAAGCCCCAGTGGACACATCGCGGTATTCTGACTATGATAGAGAGCGTGAAGTACACTGGAACAATGGTCAACCATATCCGCGAAAGCAGATTCATCCGTGACAAAAATCAGCGGCGCGTTCCCAAAGAAGAATGGTATATCCGCGAAAATGCGCATGAGGCGATTGTGACAAAGGATGAATACGAACAGGCACAAGAGGCAATCCAGAGGCGTAGAAAGTTTGTCCGAAGCTCCCATGACCAGTCAGACCGAGTTTACTTCTGCGCCCATTGCGGCGGAAAACTTGAGAAAGCCAATGGAACCGTATTTGCCTGTCCATCCCATCGGTATCACGATGGAAGCCCGTGTGAAAACGTCCGCTGGCGGAAAAGCGCACTTGAAGAAATCGTCTTTGAAGCACTGAAAAGACAGATCGAGATCGTCAGTGTTGAATCCGCAGCCGTCAGAAAGGCAGCGAAAAGCAAAGGTGAAAGTCTGGAAAGACAGCTCGTCCTGCTGAAAGCTCAGTATGATGCCTGTGATCGTGAGAAGTTTACGATTTATGAAAACTACCGTGAAGGGAAGCTGACTCCGGAAGAGTATCTGTCCGGCAAAGACGCCCTTGCACAAAAACAAGCCGCCCTGAAAGAGCAGCTTGAATCCTGTGAAACCCAGCTTGAGGTCTTCCATCAGCAAAGTCTCGATGCAGAAGAACGGCATGAAGCAGCAAGCCGGATGACCGGCTTGTCTGATGACAAACTTAGAGAGCATCTGTATGATGCAGTTGAACGTGTACTTGTTTATGACACTGAGACAATCGAGATTGTCTGGAAGTTCAACGAATCAAAAATCGACACCGATGAAAACATCGGAGTTGCGAATTGACTCCGGTGTTTCATTTCGGGGCAAATCTGTCGAATTTGCTCCTAAAATAACATAATCTATCGAAACCTCGTAGGTGCATCGTAGCGCCGTCCGGAAAGCCCAGAGTCATTGATATTAAAGGCTTTTCGGATAGTTTGTAAAATTTTTTTGCACCTACTTGACATAAAGGGACGATTTAGGTAGATTCGTGACAAGGGATCAGTGCGCCCATTCGCACCCGCGAGGTGGAATAGACCCCATTATTTCGAGTTAGAGTCGCTGATATAATCTGCGGCTTATTTTTCATTTTCGGCAGTTTTTTTGATATACTTGCCGTTCTTGATTCTCGCGTCCGCTGGCTTCTCTGCGTCCTCTGGAATCCCCCAGACCGAGCCAATGCGGATAGCACCGGGGACGCGCCCCTCGCCGCACAAAATCTGAATACGGCGGGTGGAGATACCCCAGCGTTCGGCGGTTTGCGCGATAGATAAATATTTCATGGGCAGTACTCCTGTTGCAGTTCGCTCCTGCGTCTGCTTATAAAATCACAGTGTAATTATAATCGTCAAAACGAATAAAAGCAAGAGCTTTCCAGAAAAGCGCAGGTAGTATCTTCAATTTGGAAATCAAGGGCTTGGGGCTTTCCCAAAAATCAAAAAGGGCGTATCGGCTGCAAGGCTGAAACGCTCATTTTTCCGGTGTGTACGGACACCGGATGTGCTTGCTACTCTCTCAAATCTCATATCCGCAAATACAACGCGCTCCCGCTTTCGCAAAAGCAGGGGCGCATTTTTTTGAAAATATCTCATTTCGATACCTGCGTTTTGACTTAAAAATGTCCGTTGTAAAGTGAAAGGAGTTCTTTGATATGCCAGACCGCACACGACCCATCCGCAAGGAAATCTGCCTAAATGAGCAGGAATTGAGCGTAGTTCGCCACAAGATGAATCAACTCGGCACCCGCAACTTCGGCGCGTATGCCCGGAAAATGCTGATTGACGGGTACATCATCAAGGTGGATTACACCGAGCAGAAAAAGTTAGCTACCGCTGTCAGCAGAATTGCCACCAACATCAACCACGTCTGCCGCCGCATCAACAGTACCGGGCATTTCTACGATGCCGACATTGCCGAGTTGAAAGAGCGAATGGCTGACGTATGGGAATTGTTGAAAACGCGGCAGATGGAAGAACTTTGACCACAACGGGATTTTCTATGTGTGGGTTTTCCGGCACTGGTTTTCCGGACGGTGGACAAGCTGACGCTCCGGAGCGTACCACAACCGGATTTTTGGAGCATGGATTTCCAAACTGTCACAGGGGATGAAATTCATACCCAAATCAATAAGAAATAAATCAACGCTCAATATAGTCATCCATCAATCCTATCAATGCTGGTTTTGATGGATGGGATAGGAGGATTATGTCACAGAAGTTTTTGAAGTTTACAAGCGAGAGCTTGTCGGCATCCTACATACCGTTTCCACGGTTTTTGATGGAGGATAGTCTTGCCGGGCTGTCCAACGATGCAAAAGTGCTGTATGCCCTGATGCTGGATCGGGCGAGCATTTCAAAAGTCAACGGTTTTCTTGAAACTGACGGCACCATCCGAATTTACTTCACCGTGGAACAGGCGCAGAAGAAGCTGCACCGCAGCCGACAATGTGCGACGCGGATATTTCATGAGCTTGAGTTCAGCGGTTTGATCTGCTGAAAGAAACAGGGGCTTGGAAAACCCGCATTGATTACGCTGAATTATCCCTCTAATGCGAAGCTGATTCAGCCGAAGAAAGGCAGCTCAATATTGTCCGGATAAAGGTCGAAAACGTGGCATTTTTCGTCCCACAATCGGCGCGAAAACACAGGGAAATATCTTTTCCTTACAGCAACGCCAAAATGGGCTTATACGCGCTACAGAAGCGATAAAGGAGGTACCATGTGAACGCAGAAAAAGTGAATATTCAAAACAGCATGGATGCAGCCGAAATTCCGGAATACGTCTTCGAATCGCTGGCACGGAGTTTGCTTCCGCTAATTCAGAAGTACTATGAAAGTGAGGACGGTAAAAAGGCATTTGCCGAATGGAAAGCAAAGAAGGAGATTTCAGACAGTGCATCTACATAAAGAAACCGGGAGGATTGCCATGATCGGCAGTCCTCCCGGTTTCTTTATTACCAGTCTTCAACTTCTTCTATAAAAACAACAAATCCGAACCCATGACCAATCGGTACAAGGTTCGGATTATATTGTTTTGGTGGAGCATAGCGGATTCGAACCGCTGACCTCTACAATGCGAATGTAGCGCGCTACCAACTGTGCTAATGCCCCATGGCTTATTCACTTTGTTCGCTCGGAACGTTAGATAGTATAGCATAGCCACGCAGAAAAAGCAACCCCTTTTTTTACAATTTTTTTCTTTTTTACGAAAAAACGGAGCGCCTCCTTGAAGCCGCCCCGTTTTTCCCTGTATTCTCTTACCTTTCCGCCGAGGCGCTCATGCCGATACGCATCAGGTCGTTGGCTTCCAGCTCGATCGTCACGTCAAACGACGTGCTTGTGCCGTCATCGCCGCTGGCGGAAGCGATTTTCACAATCGTGCCGCTCAGGGGCTTATCTTCATATGCGTCCAGCGTCACCTGCATCACATCGCCGACAGCCAATTCGGAAAGATCCTGTTCATCCACCGAGCAGACGAGACGCATCGCGTCTTTCGGGCAATACGTCGCCAGAACAGCATCCTTGGCCGCCTGTTCGCCGCTCACCGCCGAAACGCTGAGCAGCACGCCGTCTTCCGGCATATAAACGTGACCGTCGCCGCCGACCATGCCGTCCAGCACATCAGGCACAACGTCAAAGAGCACGTCGCCGCGGCTGACATGCTGGCCGTCCTCCACATATGCGGCGAGCACATAACCCGTAGCCGTCACGCCTTGTGGATCAACGCGGGAAAGCTTGCCCGTGCCGATACAGCTGGAATTGGCGTGGTTCGCGCTGCGATAAACCTTGATGTTTTCGCTCATACGCATATCCGTCTGACTCGTCACCTCCAGCGTGTAGCTCTTGCCCTCCACGCCGATGACGCGTGCCTCGCCCACGCGGTCGTTGTTGCTCGTCGAGCGGATATATACTTTCTCGCCGACGTGAATCATCTTGTTTTCGTTGTCGCTGTCGCCGCCGGTCGTGGTGCATTCCGCGCGATAGAGCACATCCTGCTCGATGTAAGCCAGCGCGCCGTAACGCTCCTCGACAGAAGCGGCGCTGTCGCCGGGCTGCGCAAACACGGCGGTCACCGTGCCGTCAAAATCGGCATAGACCTGTTCGGTGCGCAACGCAAAAAGCGCGTCGCCCATGTTCACCGCGTCGCCCGCAGTCACGGCGTAATTGCCCACCACGCCGCTATACGGCGCGAGGATGGTTTTGGTTTCAGCGCTCTTGATGCTGCCGTCGATCTTGACGCCTTCGGCGAAGGCGGTGGTCGTGACCAGGGAAGCCATCATTGCAATCATCGCAATCCATTTCTTCATATATCCGTATCCTTTCTTTTGGGCCGTTATTATTTTGTTTGCATTCCGCCGCCGTTTCAATCGTAGACTGCTACGCAATCTGCTCTGAAATCGCTTGAAAAGAAGAGCGCTCATGGGGCTTTGCCCCATACCCCACTGAGGGATGATTGATATCCCGTTGAATCCCGCACAGCGGGCACGCGATATCAATCCCTATCAGACTCGCTTTGCGGCGGTTTTAAACCTTTTTTACATACTCCTCAGCGCGTCAATCGGGTTCAGGCGGCTGGCCTTGCGCGCAGGCGCCCAGCCGAAAATGATGCCCACCGCCGCCGAAAAGCCCACGCCCAGCCCAATGGCAAAGGTGTTCAGGCTGAACGTGATATCCGTATTCATGCAGATGGCGAACGACACGCTCAGACCGACAATCACGCCGATGACGCCGCCAAGCAGCGAGAGGATGATTGCCTCGATCAAAAACTGCATTTGAATCTGCCCAGGTTCAGCGCCAAGCGCCTTGCGCAGGCCGATTTCCGTCGTGCGCTCCGTGACGGTGACGAGCATCATGTTCATGATACCGATGCCGCCGACGACCAGCGCGATGGATGCGATGCCCACCAGCAGCGACATCATCATGGAGGTCATCAGGTTCATTGCGTCCGTCATGGATTCCATATTGATGATGGTGTAGGTGTTATCCTTATCATTGAAAATGCCGTCCAGCGCCGCTTCCAGTTCGTCCACCGCCGCATCCGTGTCGTCCGGATCGGTGACATAAACCTCTACGGCGGTGACGGTGGAGGTGCCCAGCAGCTTTTTCGCCGAGCTGTACGGTACGTAGACCGTGCCGTCCGTCTTGCCGCCCATCAGGATTTGAGAGAACAGGCTGGCGTTTTCGTCCTCGTCGATCATGCCGACAACGGTATACTCAAACCCGTCGAGATAAAACGTCTGCCCGACGGGGTCTTCGCCGAAAAACAGCGTCTTGGCCGCGTCGCCGTCCACCAGGCAGACGCGCGCGTTGTTTTCCACATCCAACACGTCGATGGCGCGGCCGCGTCGGAGCAGATCCGGATTATGGCGGAAATACTCGTCGTTGTTGCCGTTGACGGAGATTGAATCGCTCCACACGTTCCCGCGCTTGGCCGTCACGGTCGCATTCAGCGACGGTGAAATGCCTGCGACATGTTCGCAATCCAGAATCGTCTGCAAATCGTCGTCCGTCAGGCCATGCTTGATCGCTGTGCCCGCCACGGAGACGCGCAGCGTGCCCAGACCCATCGCGTCAAACTGGGCGTTCATGGTGTCCGTCGCGCCCTGCACAACGGTCATCAGGGCGATGATCGCGCCCACGCCGATGATGATGCCCAGCGTGGTCAAAAACGTGCGCATCTTGTTGCCCGCGATGTTGGAAAGCGACATGGAGACGCTCTCCGCGAACATATCCCACTTCTTTTTAATCATAGGCGCTCACCCCCTCGGAGAGCACGCCGTCCAGAATGTTGACGATGCGGCTCGCGTGGCGCGCGATTTTGAGGTCGTGGGTAATCATGACGATGGTTCGCCCCTCGTCGTTCAGCTCGCGGAAAAGCGCCATCACCTGTTCGCCCGTCGCCTGATCGAGCGCGCCGGTCGGCTCGTCCGCCAGCAGCAGCGTCGGGTTGGTCGCCAGCGCGCGCGCAATCGCCACGCGCTGCTGCTGACCGCCAGAAAGCTGGTTCTGGTAGTGGTGCATCCTGTCTTTCAGGCCGACGCGCACGAGCATTTCCTCCGCGCGCCGCGTGCGCTCTCTGGGCGGAACGCCCGCGTAAATCAGCGGCAGCTCCACGTTCTTGAGCGCGTCGAGCCGCGGCAGAAGCTGAAACTGCTGAAAGATGAAGCCGATTTCCTTGCTGCGGATGTGCGCCAGCTGTTTTTCATCCAAATCGCGAATCATGCGTCCATGCAGAATGTATTCGCCCGACGTCGGCGTATCCAGACAGCCGATGATATTCATCAGCGTGGATTTGCCGCTGCCCGACGGGCCGAGGATGGAGAGAAACTCGCCCTCTTCAATATCCAGATCGATTCCCTTGAGAATGGTCTGCACTTCATTCCCCATCTGATACTGCTTGACAATGCCGCGCATTTTGAAAAAGTCGTTGCTCATGGCGGCCTCCGCTTATCGGCCGGTGCGCTGCTGGGCCTGCATCTGCTCCATCAGCTCGGCCATCGTCACGCCGGAGGACTTGAGCACCGTGTCGCCCGCATTCAGGCCGCTGGTGATTTCGCAGTTCATGCCGTCGCTTACGCCGACGGTCACGCTCTTCTGCTCCACGCTCTTGCCGTCCGCGCCGCGCACGAGCACGTAAGGCTTGTTGTAATCGTCAAACCGCACCGCGTCCTGACGGATGAGCACCGCGTCTTCGGCCTGCTCCTTGAGCACCTTGGCGCTCACCTGCATGCCGGGATAGACGTTCTCCGCCGCGTCAAACGCGACCGTCGCCGTGTAATACGACAGATCGCCGGAGGCCGTGCCGTTCTTGTTGAGCGCCGTCACGCTGCCGGCGAAGCTCACATCCGGCGCAAGCACGTTGACCTGCACCGCCTGCCCCGGCACGACTGCCGCCACGTCGTATTCATCGACGTTCAGCTCGATTTCAAGGCTGTTCATGTCGATGATCTGCACGGTCGTCTCGCCTGCGGTCACCACGCCGCCCTGCTCGACGTACAGCCCTGTCACCTCGCCCGCGATATCGGCCTCAACGGTTTCACCGCCCTCCAGCCGATACAGGCGCTCGCCTTTTTTGACCTGCTGGTTCTGCGTCACATACACCGTGCGCACCTTGTCGCTCTGCGCGGCGGTAATCGTCTGCACGCGCTTGGCCTTGACCAGCCCGTCAAAATTGTAATAGGTCTCGATGCTGCCCAGCGTCGCCTGCACATCGGTATAGGCCACGTCCTGCGTCTTTCGGGAAACCATCATGAACCAGCCGATCACGGCAGCCACGATCACGAGAATCACAACCCACTTGATCCATTTTTTCTTTTTCTTCACGGATTTTTCTCCTTTACTTTTCAATACGGTGTCTATTATACAACGAAACGCGCTTTTTTTCCTATCAAATGTCTTCCGTTTTCAAAGGCGGTCAGTGTTTTACCGCCTGCCTTCGGCAGCCAACCTTCGGCGTTTTTCATCGTCTGAATCCGCCACAGGCGGCGACGATTTCAAGCGTCCCTTGGAGAGGGAGGCTTTGCCCTTTCGTACCTGTGTCTTCAAATCAAAAGGCTCCCTCCTGGGAGGGCGCTGGGAGAGAGCTGTCAGCGAAGCTGACTGAGGGCGTTTTACCCCTCCGCCCGCCGATCAAACATCTTCGCCGCGACGAACATCGAAGCGACGTTCACCGCCAGCGCGGCAAGGAAAATCGGAAGGGCCAGCGCGGAAATCTTCTCCGCGACGCCTTCGCCGCCGAGCTCACCGATGATGGCCGTCACGCCAAACTCAGCGACCAACGCCAGCAGATAGACCCACTGCCCTTTCGTCACGCCCATGCGGATCAGCAGCGGCATGCACAGCGCATGCGTCGCCAGCACCGTCGCCGCGTAAAGCAGCATATCTTCCATCGCCGACGCAGCCCCCGTCCGAATGAAAGCAATCAACGAGCTGAGCGCCATCATCACCGCCATGCTCAGATACATCACGATGTATTTATCCGCGACGCATTGCAGTCCTGTCAGCGGCAGCACGGAAGCGTATCGGTCAAACCGGCTGCGCTCGTCAAAACCCAGCAGGTTGACCGGCACCATGATGGAATAGCAGAGCGCGAAAAACACGCCTTTTGCCCCGCCGAAGGAGAAGCAGATAATCATCAACAGATAGATCGTCAAAATCCTTTTAGCCGACAGAAAATCCTTGAATAAAATGCCTTTCATTACGCCTTCTCCCCCTTTTCCAGCAGCAGCATCATGTCCTCCAGCCCCAGCCGTTCCGTCTGCGCGCCGCGCGGCGCGGCCTGCCGCTCCATCAGCACGCGAACGCCGCCGTGACCCTCCAGCATGCGCGCCACGCCGCGTTTTTCCATCGCCGCATAATCTTCGTGCGTCATATTCAGCAGCGCATAGCGCTCCAGCAGTTCGTCCTTTTCCCCCGCCATCTGCACGCGGCCCTTATGCAGAAAGACCACGTAATCGCAGATTTTTTCCAGATCGGTCACGATATGCGAACTGAGCAGAATCGCGTGTTCTTCCTCCCTCGTGAAGTCGTTGAGCAGGTCGAGGATTTCGTCGCGCACAACGGGGTCAAGGCCGCCTGTCGCCTCGTCCAGTACGAGCAGCTTCGCCTTGTGGCTCAGCGCGACGGCAATCGCCAGCTTCATCTTCGTGCCGCGCGAAAAATCCTTCACCTTCTTGCCCTTCGGCAGATCCAGCCGCGCGCAGAACGACGAAAACGCCGCGTCGTCCCAGTTTGCATAAATGCCGTGCATCACCTTTCCGACCTGCTGCGCGGTCAGCTCGTCGGGCAGGCAGGCTTCATCCAGCACCACGCCGATATCCTGCCGAACTTTGGTGAACGCCGCTGTCCGCCCCGCCTTTTCGCCCAGCACGCGCACCTCGCCGCCGTCCGGCCTGCACGCGCCCAGCATCATGCGAATCAGCGTCGATTTACCCGCGCCGTTTTCGCCGATCAGCCCCAGCACGCAGCCCTGCGGCAGGGTCAGGTTCACATCCTCCAAAGCAAAGTCGCCGTATCGCTTGGCGACGTGGTTCAATTCAATCGCATTCATGGTTCATTCTCCTCCCGAAGCGCGCGGAGCATCTCGCAAAGCTCCTCGCCGCTCACATCCGCCTGTGCCGCCAATTCGGCTACCTTTTCCAAATGCGTCTCGATCTGCCGCAGCAGCTCTTCCCGAATCCATTCCCGGTTGCGCGCGGCGACAAAGCAGCCCTTACCCGCCACCGTGCACACCAGCCCTTCGCGTTCCAGCTCGTCATACGCCCGCTTGGTCGTGATAACGCTGATCCGCAAGTCCTTCGCCAGCGCGCGGATGGAGGGCAGTGCCTCGCCCGCCGCCAGTTCGCCGGAGAGGATCTTCTGTTTAATCTGCGTCGTAATCTGCTCGTAAATCGGCAAGCCGGACGCGTTGCTGATGAGTATCTCCAATCCGTTCATCTCCGTTTCAACTGTTCATGTACAGTATATACAGTTTAAAGCGACCTGTCAACCCATAATTTGATTTTAAATGAAAAAACATGCGTTCAAACCGCGTGAAGCATTCTGAAACGCCGGCGTTCCGTCCCCCTTCGGGGGGATTGCTTTTTCCGCCCGTTTCCTGTAAAATGGATATGAAAGAACAAGATTATTTTCTTTTGCAGGAGCGTTTTCATGAAAATATCCATCAGCGCGCTTTCCATCGCTTATGGCCTCACGCCCGAAGCTCTTCGCTATTATGAGGAAAAGGGGCTGCTCTCGCCGGATAGAACCGCTTCCAGCGGCTTTCGGCGTTTCTCCATCGCGGACGTGCAGCGGCTGGGCATCATCAAAAGCCTCCAGCGGCAGGGTTTTTCGCTTGACGAAATCAAGCGCATCATGACCCACTGCCCGCTTGCGGAGCTGGTCGCGATGATGGACGAAAAACGCGCCGCGCTGCGCGAGCAGATTGCTCAGCAAAACGCCGTCTACGAGCGCATGACCTGCGGCACGGATCTGCTGCGCGACTGCGACAGGCTGTCCATGCAGCCCCGCCTCTGCGCGGGCAGCGCGGGTTACCTCATCGATTTCGATTCCGTCTCCGCGCTGTGGGCTTCCGTGCCCAAACTGCCGATTCTGAAAGCCCTGATCGACGCGCTCCCGCTGACCAGTTACTGCACGATCATCCCGCCAGCTCTGCTGACCGGAGGAAGCGCCGCCGCGCGCGTGGGCATCGTCGCTCCGGCTGAATTTATGCACGTCATTCACGCGGATTTTTCGCAGATGCGCCTGAGTGCCGGGCCGCAGACCGTCCGCACGATCTTTGAACTGCGCCCGCCGGAAGAAAGCTCCCTGCAACCCATCGTCGATCTGAACCGCGAGTTTCTGCAAGCGCATCACCTCACGCCCGTCTGTGAGGGCTACACGCGCCAGTATGCGTGGTTTGTGGACGACGACGGACAAATGCGCCATTATTCCGAGCTGATCATTCCAGTGATGGCTCCATAAATAAACTCTGCCGCGTTTCTTCGTCTGCGGCAGAGTCTATTTTTGTTTTTATGGTTTTTCGCCGTTTATTCCGCTTCCTGCGGCACTGTCTCCATCGCCAGCGGCCCATCCGTCCGCACAAACACGGCCAGCACGCGTTCAAGCGCTTCCGCGCCCAAAACGCCGTCAAATTCAAAGCCGCTCGTGCCATCCGCATTGACGACGACGGTAAGCGGAATATACGCCGAGCCAAACTGCCCGAATGCGCTCAGACCGCCGAGGCTCAGCGGCAAATCGGTCAGCTCGTTCTGCGCCCGCGCGGCGGCAAGGCTTTGCACGGTTTCCTGTTCCTCCACACTGACGACAATAAAGCCGATATCCTCCCCGTATTGCGCATACGCCGCCTGAACCGCGGGCAAATCGCTGTAATCTTCATCCAGCCAGCCCGCAAAAAAATGCAGGAGCACTGCTTTTTTCGTTTGGAGCAGGCCGCTGAGCGCCGTCAGCGTGCCGTTCTCGTTCACAACGGTGAAATCCTGCACGGGCTCGCCAAGCTGGGCAACCGCGACGGACGCGGTCAGGATGAGCATCAGGGTCAACAGCAGCACAAATGTTTGTTTCATCTTTTTTCTCCACACAGCGTCAAAACGTATTTTCAATTCTATTATTTTCCTTTCGACAAAAAAATCCTCCCCGTTTTCGGGGAGGAAAGAAGATTTACGCCTTGTTGTCGGCGCGGAGCGCGCTGGCCGCCTGTTTCCGGCGGTTATTCTCGCTCCACGCGTGCATGACCAGCGACAGCGCGATAACGCCGTAGCAGATGAACACGCGGAAATACTCGCCGATGGCCGCGTCGCCGAAGAGGTTCTTGCCGGCCGCCGGGGCGAGGATGAACATCAGGTGGAACAGCACGCAGCCCACGAGCGCCTGCGTGTTGGTCGCGCGGATGACCGACGCGCCGCCAACCAGAATCGCCGCGCCCGCATACAGGCCAACCTGTTCATGCGCGCCGTAAGTCTGGAAGGAACCCATGTTCTGCACGAAAATAAGCTGGCCCCAGCCCGCCAGAATCGTGGAGAACACGATCGCAATGATGCGCACGCGATCCACGTCGATGCCCGCCGCGTTGGCGACCACGCCGTTCTGACCGACCGCGCGGAACTGCTGGCCGAGCCTCGTGCGCATGATGACCACGTTGAACAGGCACAGCAGCGCCACCACGCCGAACGTCGCCATCGGCACGTTGACCATGGAGAACAGATTCTTCATCGCCGGAAGCTGCATGACCGCCGCAGCCGCAGCGATCACGGCGAGCTGAACGCCCAGCTTTTTCGCGTTTTTGCGATGGCTGGTCACATAGCCGACGATCAGCACCAGCGCCGCGACGACAGCGAACGCAATCGCCGCCTGAGACGCAGGCAGCTGCCAGAGCTTCTCCAGCGAGTACGCGAAGCCGCCCTCGCGGGAAAGATCCATCGTGTTGGCGATGCCCTTCGAGCCTTTGATCGTCAGGTTCGGGTTATGAATCGGGATGATGTTGTCAAAGATGAACAGAAACAGCAGCTGATACAGGCCGTTGGCGAAGTAGCCCAGGATCATCGAGCCGATCATCTCCTGGCCCTTCATCTTATTGAGCAGCTTGCCGATGAGGAAGCCGAAAATGCCGCCCAGCGGCACGGTCAGCAGTGCCGCCAGCGCCAGGCCGCCGATACCTGAAACGCCCCATTCCAGCACAAGCAGGCAGGCAATCTGCGCCGCCATCGCGCCGATGGTGATGGCGAAGTTGATGCCCATGCCCGCGACAATCGGAATGATCAGCGAGAGCACGATGAACATGTTGCGCGACAGACGGCCGAACAGCTCATAGAGCACATAGTTGGGCGCGTACCCGGAGAAAGCCATGCACACCGCACAGAGCACGATGAACATGATGGTCACGATATTGTTGCGCGCTGTGTCGCGCAGTCGATTCTTATCCACGGTTCGCACCTCCCGACTTGGTGAGCGCATAGAGAATGATGCCGTTGGAAATCAGGATGCGCAGCGTCTCGGAGATGGTGCTCTGCGGAACGAGCGCGTTCGCCACCGGCATGCCCAGCGTCAGCACGCCCTGGAAGAGGAACGTACCGATCACCACGTGGCTGATCTTGGCGCGGGATGTCGTCGCGCCGCCGATGAGGATGGCGGAAGCGGCGAGGAAGCCCATCTGTCGCGGGGCCTGATAAAGCTGCATGAAGCCGTAGCTCTGGCCATAAACGATAATGCCCACGGCCGCCAGCATCGTGGAGAGCATCGTGCCGATGATGCGCATGCGATCCACGTTAATGCCGGTCGCCGCAGCGAAGCGCGGATTTGCGCCCGCCGCGCTCATCGCAATGCCGGTCTTGGAGCGCATGAACAGCCACACCAGCAGGCAGCACAGCGCAAAGAACAGCAGCAGACCCGTCGGAATCGTGATGCCGAAAATCTCGAAAGAGAGGAAATCGTTGAGCACGTGGCGGTAGGAGGTCTGCAAGCCGATGGTGGTTCGCAGGCCGTTGCCCAGCGGCCACTTCATGATCGGGCTCTTAAACGGCAGAACCAGCCACGCAATGCACATCAGCGACACAACGGAGAAGCCGACGTAGGTCGTCACGCTCATCTCGCTGCCTTTCAGGCGGTTGAGCAGCAGGCCGTAGAGCCAGCCCGTCACCGCCGCAATCACAAGGCCGACCGCAATCGCAAAGAACAGCCCCGTGAAGCCGGACATGCCGAACTCGATGCACAGCAGGCCGCCGATGAGGCCGCCGATAATGCCGATGGGCAAGCCGAGGTTCAGGCTGATGCCGCACTGAATGCCCGGCAGCATTGCCAGCACCAGCACGCCGTTCATGCCCAGACGCACGAGCGTGTTGCTCAGCTGGCTCGGCAGGGACAGACCCAGAATCATCGCCAGCAGGCACAGCAGGATGAAGAACAGGCCGATAATCAGCCTCGGCACGCCCATCTTCGCCACCAGCGGGATGTAGAACAGCACGGCCGCCGCCAGAATCAGCAGGCCGAACGCGCTAACCGCCATCGTGTAGGCCTCACGCAGAATCGTGCCGTTCAGGCCGGGGTTCATGCCGCTGGCCGCCAGCGCGCGGTCATACTGCAATTCAAAGCGGTCGTTCTGGATGGCGACAATACCCGTAATCGTCGACTTGAGCGTGGCGAGCACATCGTCCGTCAGCGCCGGGAAAACCGCCTTAATCTGTTCGCACAGTGCGGCATACGCGCTGTCCACCTCGGCAGACAGGCGATTCATCGCTTCCGTCGCGACGAAGCCGGAGAGATCGACCGTCTCTTCTTCCATCGCCATGTCGTCGGACGCCGTATCGTCTGCCGCGGCATCCGCAGCCGTGTCGTCTGCCGCCACAGAGGTCTGCGCCTGCTGCGCCGCATAAGCCGCCTGCGCGCTCGCTTCTTCGGCGAAATACGCCTGCTGCGCCGCAAGCAGCACATCAAGCGCCGCGCTCATCGGCTGGGTATCGATTTCGGAGAGATCCACTGCGCCGATGCCCAGCTCTTCCGCCTTGGCGCGGGCCTCTTCCTCGGCTTTGGCCGCCGCTTCGCGCACGGCAGACATGCCGCCGCCGCTCTCGCGCGCCTTGGTCGAGGCTTCCGACTTCGCGGCGGCCACATACGCGTCCACCGCGCCGCTGCCCGCCGTATTGAGAATGGCTTGCAGGCGCATATTTTCCAGCACCTGCGCGCCGTTTTCGGAACCGCGCGCATTCATGCCGTACA
The DNA here is from genome assembly GCA_900542445.1 of uncultured Eubacteriales bacterium. Lineage (GTDB taxonomy): Bacteria > Bacillota > Clostridia > Christensenellales > Aristaeellaceae > Ventricola. The sequence continues at coordinate 23,448 of UQNN01000016.1, forward strand.
GGCCGACGCCGCCCAGCACCACCGCCAGCACGACGATAATCGCCGCCGCAATCACCTGCGCGCGTGTTGCCCTCAGCTTAGACATGCGCCTCGCCTCCCTTCTGTTTCACATGTTCGGGCTTAATGCCGGACATCGCCAGGCCGAAATCCGCGTCGGACGCGTTCGTCTCCAGCACGTCCACCACCTTGCCCTCCGCGACGATGGCAATGCGGTCGCAGATGGAGCGTAGCTCCATCAATTCGGAAGAAACCATCACGACGGTCATGCCCTTTTCGCGATTGAGCCGCACCAGCGTCTCCAGCACCAGCTTTTTGGCGCCGATGTCAATGCCGCGCGTCGGTTCGGAGACGAACAGCAGTTTCGGATTCATCGCCAGCGCGCGCGCAATGCAGACCTTCTGCTGGTTGCCGCCGGAGAGCGTGCCCGCATGCTGCTGCGCGGAGAAACAGCGGATATCCAGTTCCTTGATGATCTCGTCGGCATAGGCGCGAATCGCCTTGCCGTCGCGCAGATGCGCGCCGAGGAACTTTTTGGTAAAATCGCCGTTGATCTGCATCGCGTTGAATACGACATTGTTTTCAATCGATTCATCCAGCAGCAGACCCACGCCGCGGCGATCCTCCGACACGATGGCCATGCCGTTTTTGAGCGCCTGGCGCGCGTTATTCAGCGGGGATTTTTCGCCGAACAGCTCGACCTCGCCCGTGCTGGGATAAATACCCATCACGCCGTTGGGAATGCCGACCTTGCCCTGTCCGGCCAGACCGCCGATACCGAAGATTTCGCCTTCGCGCACTTCGAGGGAAACGTCGTTGACCATCTCGCCGGGCATATCCACGGCCAGATGGCTGAGCTTGAGCGCAACCGGGGTATCCTCCGGCAGCTTGCGCGGCTCGGCGGTGACGAAGGCCGCTTCGCCCTTGCGGCCGATCATCATCTCCGCCAGCTGGGTGACGTCTGTATCCTTCGTGCGGCACTCGGCGACAAGCTTGCCGTCGCGCAGAATGGTGATGCCATCCGCGGCGTTGATGACCTCGTCGAGTCTGTGCGTGATGAAGATGATCGCGATGCCGCGCGCGGCGATATCCTTCATCACTTTGAGCAGCTGCGCCGCCTCGCTCTCGGTCAGAACGGCGGTCGGTTCATCAAAGACCAGCAGCTTGACGCCCTTTTTGTCGATCTCGCGGGCGATTTCCACAAACTGCATGTAGCCGACCGGCAGTCCGGCCACAAGGGTGTCCTCGTCAATCGACATGCCGACGCTGTCCAGCGCGCCGCGCGCGTCCTGAGCCATCGCCTTCATATCCAGCGTTTCCAGATTCTTGCCAAACACGCGGGAGATCGCGCTGGGGCGACTGATTTCGCGGTTAAGCTTGATGTTTTCCGTGATGGTGAAGCCCGGCAGCAGCATGAACTCCTGATGCACCATGCCGATGCCTTTGGTCATCGCGTCGTGCGGGGAAGCGATGGTCGTCTTCTCGCCATTGAGATAGATCTCGCCGCCAAAGCCGCCCGTTTCATGAATGACGGGCATGCCGAAAAGCACGTTCATCAACGTGCTCTTGCCCGCGCCGTTTTCGCCCAGCAGCGCGTGGATTTCGCCCGGCTTAACCTTGAGCGACACGCCGGAAAGCACGGCGTTTTCGCCGTACTTCTTGGTGATGTCCCTCATTTCAAGGATGTATTCCGAGGCCAATTTCATTCCTCCTTTGAAACGGCAAAAGCGACCCGCCTCAACGCATGTGAAGCGGGTCGGCTTTACCTTTGCTTAACCGATGGTTGTTTTACTCGGCGTAGTCGTTGAAATCGACAGCGCCCAGCAGGACGGTGTAGTAGTTATCGAAAGTCTGGCCGTCAGCATTGGTGTAGTTGCTGACGATAGCGCCCGGCGCCTTCTCTTCGAACATGGCGGCAATCGCGGCGCCGTCGTTCTTGGAGGTGATTTCACCGGCGATCCACTTCTTGGCGTATTCCACGCTCACGTCGATGATGGACATATTGACCGGGGACGGCCAGGTGGAGTAGCGGCCCAGCGCGTTGTGCTCCTTGAGCACGGCGGCAATCGCCTTCAGCGCCTCGGTGTCGTCGCCGCCAGCCTGAATCTCAAGGCCGAGGGAAGCCGGGAACGCGTGATACGGGCTCGGGCAGCACGGCTGCGGATAGTAGGCGTTCGGCTGATCGAGGATCGCGGCTTGAAGCGGCTCCTGCATTCCGCAGTTCGTGGTGAAGAACGCAACCTTCTTGCCCTCGTATTCCTTCAGCTTGGCCGGAACATCCTCAAGGATGAACTGCTGCGCGCCGGCAACGCCCGCGTCGCCGGTCGGGTCGGGCGCGGTAGCTTCGACATACTCGATGCCGAGCGCCGCAGCGTTTTCTTCCAGCAGCGCCTTACGGGCGGCGATGGTCTCCATCGCGAGGTGGCGCGGGAAGGAGTAATGCACGAACACATCAACGCCCCACTTGGCGCAGGTTTCCATGATGGTGTCGCCCTGCTTCGGTTCGTCGGTGTAGAGCACGAAGTCGGCAGCCGCGGTGATGACGGCCGGGTCTTCCTGCGGCACGCCCGCGATCAGCAGCATGTCGTCGCGGCCCATGGCGCGGATCTTGTCAAACGCAGCCTTTGCGCCCGGCACGGCCTGACACATGACGATTGCCTTCACGTCCGGATCGGAAGCGAACGCGACGAGCTTGGAAATGGTCGTTTCAGTCTCAGCCATGAAGTTATCCGGGTAGGTATCGGTGATGATATGCTCCGGGTCGGCCTTCTGGGCACGCTCGGCGGCGCGGAATTCTTCCTCGCCCTGAGAGGTCGTGCCGGTCAGGATCGCGATCTTCCAGGTTCCTTCGGCCACAGCGCACGCGGCCAGCGCCAGACACAGCATTGCGGCCAGCGCCAGGCAAAGCAGTTTCTTCATAGTGTTTACCCTCCATCCAATTTTTCTATTCGCGACACTTCGTCAGTGCGAAGTGCGAAACAGCTCAAACGGTTTGTCATATTCGAAAACGATTGTTTTCGTAAAACCGCTTTTATTATACCAGCCTTTTCCACAGTCTGCAAGACCTTTTTCAATTTTTATTCACATTCTTTTGCAATTTCAGCGCTTGTTCTTTCATTTTCAGTTCGTTTTTCGCATTTTCAAATCGTTTTCCTGCATTTTAAAGGTTTTATTCGCTTTTTTCCGCGTGAGCGGGTTGACTTTTTGCATGATTATGCAGGATTTTGCTTTTAAGGGGAATTGGATAGCTTTGTGAAAACGATTTGTCAACATATCCCGACTTTTTCAGTCAGCTTTGCTGACAGCTCCCTCATAGAGGGGGGTGGTGAGCAAAGCGAACCGGAAGGAGTAAAAAAACCGCTTTCCCCGACAGGCGCGGGGAAAAGCGGCTTTGTTGTTTTTTTATCCTTCCACCAGATGACAGGCCACAAAGTGCCCCGGCGCAGCCTCTTTGAGTACCGGCGCGCTCTGGCGGCACTTGTCGCAGGCCATCGGGCAGCGGCTGGAGAATGCGCAGCCCCTGGGTTTGTTAATTGGGCTGGGCACGTCGCCCTCGATGATCTGGCGCTTCTTCTGCGCCTCCAGCTTCGGATCGGGGATCGGCACGGCGGAAAGCAGCGCCTTCGAGTACGGGTGCAGCGTATGGGCGTACAGTTCGTCGCTCGTCGCCAGCTCCACCACGCTGCCCAGATACATCACCGCGATGCGGTCGGAGATGTATTTGACGATGTTCAAATCGTGCGCGATGAACAGATACGTCAGCCCCATCCGCTCCTGCAAATCGTGCAGCAGGTTGATGACCTGTGCCTGAATCGACACATCCAGCGCGGAAATCGGCTCGTCGCAGACGATGAATTCCGGCTCGATGGCCAGCGCGCGGGCAATGCCGATGCGCTGACGCTGGCCGCCGGAAAACTCGTGCGGGAAGCGGTTAGCGTGTTCGCGGTTCAGACCGACGGTCGCAAGCAGCTCGGCTACGCGCTCCTGACGGCGCTTCGCGTCGTACATGTTGTGGATGATCATGCCCTCTTCAATGATCGAACCGACGGTCATGCGCGGATCGAGCGAGGCATACGGATCCTGGAAGACGATCTGCGCCTTTTTGGCGAACGCAAAGCGGTCTTTCTTGTTGGAAAGATCGACAGGCCTGCCGTCGTAAACCAGCTTGCCCTTCGTCGGCTGATAAATGCCCATTAGGGTGCGGCCCAGCGTGGATTTGCCGCAGCCGCTCTCGCCAACGAGGCCCAGCGTTTCGCCGCGGTGAATATCGAGGTTGATATCCTCTACCGCGTGCAGCATGCGACCGCCGCCGATTTTAAAGTATTTGCAGATGTGTTCGGCGCGAACCAGCACTTCGTCCGTCATTCCTCGTCCCCCCTCTCCGCTGCGCACGGGCAGTCCGGATGCAGCAGCCAGCAGCTGGCCTTGTGCCCGCCGCCCACGTCAAACTCCGGCGGCTGCTCTTCGTGGCAGATCTGCATGCAGTGGCGGCAGCGCGCCGCAAAACCGCATCCTTTCGGCGGGCAGAGCAGGTCGGGCGGCGTGCCCGGAATGCTCATCAGCGGTTCGCGCTTGCCCGCGTCGGCGGAAGGCAGGCTGCGCAGCAGCGCCTCCGTGTACGGATGCTTGTGCTCGTAGAAAATCTGCGCGGTCGTGCCGGTCTCGACCACCTTGCCCGCATACATGACGGCCACGCGGTCGGCAATGCCCGCAACCACGCCGAGGTCATGCGTAATCAGGATGATGGCGGTGTTGATCTTGTCTTTCAGCTCCACCAGCAGATCCATAATCTGCGCCTGAATCGTCACGTCCAGCGCCGTCGTCGGCTCGTCGGCAATCAGCAGCTTCGGGTTGCAGCTGAGCGCCATGGCGATCATCGCGCGCTGGCGCATACCGCCGGAAAACTCGTGCGGATACTGCTTGGCGCGCTCCTCCGGGTTGGGGATGTTGACCTGCTTTAAGCACTTGATCGCCTCTTCCTTCGCCTCCTGGCGGGAAAGGTGCCTGTGCAGCTTGATGGACTCGACAATCTGCTTGCCGACCTGCGTCGTCGGGTTCATGCAGGTCATCGGGTCCTGGAAGATCATGGCGACTTCCTGACCGCGGATCTTCTGCATGTCCTTTTCGCTGGCCTTCACGATGTCGTGTCCGGCCAGATTGATTTTGCCTTCGACAATGCGCGCCGGGGGCATCGGGTTGAGCTTCATGATCGTCTGCGCGGTCACGGATTTGCCGCAGCCGCTTTCGCCGACAATCGCCAGCACTTCGCCCTCGTCCACGTGCAGCGTCACGCCGCGAACGGCCTTGACCTCGCCCGCATAGGTGTCAAACGACACATGCAGGTTTTCCATATCCAGAATTCTCTCTGCCATGCCGCTTACCTCCTCAGGCGCGGGTCAAACGCGTCGCGCAGACCGTCGCCGAACATGTTGAATGCCAGCATCGTCAGGCTGATGCAGATCGCCGGAATGATGAGCTGGTACGGATAAATGCGGAAATTCTCAATGCCCAGCTGGGCCAGCGAGCCCCACGAGCACATCGGCAGCGGAATGCCCAGACCGATATAGCTCAGGTACGCTTCCGAGAAGATCGCGCTCGGAATGGACAGCGTCACGCGGACGATGACTACAGAAAGCGTGTTGGGCAGCAAATGCCGCGCGATGATGCGCGCCGAGCCCGCGCCCATGGCTTCCGCCGCCGCAATGTATTCCTGCTGCTTGAGCGCGACGACCTGGCCGCGCACAAGGCGCGCCATCGGAATCCAGCCGACGAGCGAATAGGCGATGATGATGGTCATCATGCCGGGTTTCAAAATCATCATCAGCAGGATGACGATAATCAGATACGGAATGCCGTTGATGATTTCCAGCAGGCGCATCATGATGATATCCAGCGTGCCGCCGAAGTAGCCGGAAATGCCGCCGTAAATGCTGCCCAGAATCAGGTCAACCAGCGCGCTGACCACGGCGATGGTCAGCGACACGCGGCCGCCCATCCAGATTCTGGTGAAAATGTCGCGGCCAAGCGTGTCCGTGCCGAAATAATGCACATGGCCTTCGCCCTCCGCGCCGCTCTCGTTGCAGACTGTGCCCATCGGCGCGTTGGTGTGGCTGTAATGCTGCTCGCGGTAATCGAATTTGGAAACCATCGGCGCGAAAATGCTCATCGCCGTCAGCACAAGGATGATCACGACGCAGACCATCGCGACCTTGTTTTTCCACAGACGGCGCATGGCGTCCTGCATGAACGTGAGGCTCGGACGCTTGATCGACTCGCTCTCCTGCGCGCTCTGGCCGACATGGGCAAAGCGGGATTTTTCAATATGTTCCATGCTCAGCCCTCCAGTTTTACGCGCGGATCGATGAAGCCGTAAAGCAGATCGACCACGAGGGTGCAGACGATCAGCAAGCCGCCGTAGAACACGACCGTGCCGCCGATCATCGTGTAGTCAAGGTCTTTGATGCTGGTGACGAAATACTTGCCCAGGCCGGGGATGTTGAAGATGCTCTCGATGACGAACGTGCCTGTCAGCACGGAAGCCACTGTCGGACCCATGACCGTCACAACGGGCATGATGGCGTTGCGCAGCGCGTGCCGCCAGAGAATCTTGCCCTGCGACAGGCCCTTTGACTTTGCAGTCTTGATGTAATCCTGTCCCAGCACGTCAAGCATGCTCGTGCGCATCAGACGGGAAACCGTCGCCAGCGAACCGAGCCCCAGCGCGAACGAAGGCAGCAGCGTCTGGTTAAACTTGCCCCAGCCCTGAATCGGGAAGAGATTGATGCCGAAGGTTTTGCGCAGCTGCAAGCCGAGGAAATATTGCAGCACCGCGCCCAAAATGAAGCTCGGCACGGAGACGCCGATCATGGCGATGAACATGGATACGGAGTCCCACACGCTGCCGCGCTTGATGGCGGCCACAGCGCCGAGCAGAATGCCGATAATCACGGCGAAGATGATTGCGCGAATACCCAGATCCGCCGAAACGAGGAACGATTCGGAGATAATGGTCATCACGTCGCGGTTGTAGGTGATGGAAATTCCCAGATCGCCGCGCAGGCAGTTGCCCATATACATCAGATATTGCACAAACACAGGCTTATCCAGGCCGTATTTCGCGTTCATGTTGGCCATCGCCGTCGCGGAGACGGTCTTGTCGCCGATGAACGGATCGCCCGGCAGCATGCGCATCATGAAAAACGTGAGCGAGATGAGCACAAACAGCGTCAGTACCGCATAGACGAGACGCTTGATAATGTAGCGAATCAACGCGCTCCCCTCCTTTTTGTTTTAGAATGCCCTTTTTATCATTTCACCCTTGAAATGGAAGAAAACGGCATGGGTTTTCCCATGCCGCGTTTCTTCGTTTAAGGAGCAGTTTTTGTCTTAGTCGGCAAGTTTGGTGTAGATGAAGTTGTACGCCTGGAACGGCTTGCGGGCGTAGCCCTCGACGAGCTTCTCGCTGACCGCGTAGTCCTCATGGCGCCAGTAGACCGGGATCACCGGCATGTCTTCGGCCAGCTTCATTTCAGCCTGCACGAAGATCTGCTCACGGGCCGCCGCGTCACGCTCGGTCTTGGTGGACTCGATCAGCGCGTCGTATTCCTCGCTGGCGTAACCGGTGTGGTTGTTGCCGTTGGTGCTCACCATCAGGTCGAGGTCGGTCATCGGATCGTTGTAGTCCGGGCCCCAGCCGCCGAAGCACACGTCAAAGTCCAGCGAATTGCGGCGGGCGCGCCACTCGGTGATGGTCAGCACTTCGATGGTGACGTTCAGACCGAGGCTCTTGCGCAGCTGCTCCTGCACAACCTGGCTGAGCAGTTCGTTCTGCGTGCCCTCGGAGGTCATCAGGCACAGGCTGACTTCGGAAGCATCCTTGTAGCCCAGCTCTTCAAGCGCCTTAGCGAGATATTCCTTCGCGCTGTCCAGATCGGCGGTCGGCGCGTACAGCGGGTTGCCGCCGTTGGCCGCAACCACGGCCTCGCCGAAAGTCTGGGTGTTCACGCCGCTGATGCCGTAGGCCAGGCACGGAGACGGCTCGTTGTCGTTCTTATACACGGTGCTGATGATCTGCTCGCGATCCAGCGCCGCGCTGATGGCCTTGCGCAGGTTCAGGTTTGCCACATCGCGGCCCGCATCTCTGACGTTGCACCAGTACCAGTAGCTGTAACCGCCCATGTAGTTGCTCGGCTTATAGCCTTCGGCTTCCAGCATGGCGCGCTGCTCGCCGGTCAGGTCAAGCACGTCCAGCTCGCCGCCGACGAAGGCGTTAAACTTCGCGTTGGAGTCGGTGTACTTCACCCACTTGATGCCCGCAAGGTTAACCTTGTCCGCATCCCAGTAATACTCGTTCTTCGGGCAGCTGATGCTGTTCTCCAGCACCCACTCGCTCATGTAGAACGGGCCGTTGTAGCAGATGTATTCCGGCGCGGTGCCGAACAGATCGGCGCCGACTTCGGTATAGAACGGCTCATACACCGGAGCCATGACCTCGAACTTCACATACTGGAGGAAATACGGCAGGTAGTCCTCCAGCTCGCAAACGAGCGTGTAATCGTCCGTCGCCTTGAAGCCCACGTCCTCGATCTTCACTTCCGGAGCGCCTTCCACGCCGGAAGCGTAATCGTAGTACGCCTGGCCGTTCTTAAAGACGGTCGCGAACGCGTAATACTCGGCGGCGTTGACCGGGTTCAGCAGCTGACGCCAAGCGAACACGAAGTCGTTGGCGGTCACGTCGCCGATGACCTCGCCCTTGGAGTTGACCCACTTCATGCCCGGACGGATGTGGAACGTCCAGGTCATGCCGTCCTCGGAGGATTCCCAGCTCTCGGCCGCAGCCGGAACGATGGAGTTGTCTTCCGCGCTGAGCTTAACCAGGCAGTCCCAGATGTGGCGGCTGACGGAAAACTCGGTGGAGTAGGTCTGGAGGAACGGGTTCATCTTGCTCATCGTGGAGCATTCCGCGCTGATCCAGCCCTTTTCGCTCGTGCCGGGATAATACCCCAGCCCGGCGTTCGGGTTCGTTTCCGCCGCGGCCACAGCGCCGACGGTCAGGAGCATGGCCAGCGAAAGCAGCCACGCAAGGAGACGTTTTTTCATCGCAATTTCCTCCCTTATTATCCTTGGCAGAAGCGGGTGCTTGCGGCTCCCGCGCTGTCATGTTATAATCGGATTATAGCACGGGCTTTTTGAATTTGCAAGTCTAAATTTTAAAAAATTCTTTTCCCGCATGTTTAGACGCGTATACATGAGTTTTATTGCATATTGCGAAAGGAGCTTTTATCATGCACGCAGTTTGTGAGGATTTCGACAAATACTTTTCCGCCTGGAATCGGGATGTTTACCGCCTCTGCTTTGCCATGGTCGGGAAAGCCGGCGACGCGCGCGATTTAACGTTCAAAACTTTTTTACGTCTCGGCGCGGCCAAAGACCCTGAAATGAAAGAAAAAGACGCAAAAAACCTGCTTTTTTCAAGTTGTTTTACGCTTTGCGTCGATTCCTTCGGCCAAAAGATGCGCCGCATGCCAAGCCGCAAAGCGCTTGAAGCGATGAATCTTCCCTTCCCTGTTACGGACAGTTTGTATGTGCTTCTGAAACGCCCCCTGATGCAGCGCAGCGCGCTTTGCCTTGCGCAAAGTGGCTTTTCCGAGGCAGAAATCGCAAAAATCGCCGGCAGATCCGCCGCTCAATTTGCCTGTTCATCCACACCAGAAGCGGTTTCTGCCCGCGAAGCTGTTTCTTCTATTGTGTTTGCCGAGGATGACGCGCATGCTATGAACGATGAAATTTACGCCCGCTTTGAGGAGCGCAGCGTCGGCGTGGAAAACGCCATCCACGATTTCCGTATCCGCTTTGACCGGCTCGCGCCATATCTCGCCCTCGCCGTACTCGTCCTTTTTGCAGTCGCCGTGTATGTCTCATTCAAAATGGCGAGTTGAAGATAAAAAGCGAGCAGCGGCATATAGGATTCCCATTTCTTCTATTCTCTCGGCGACTTTGGCGGGCAGAAAAAAACTCCCTCCGAGGAGGGAGCGGAAATCAAATCGTCCGAATCACGTTGCGGTTCACGCGGCGCAGATACAGCGCGCTGACCATCAGGGAAACCAGTTCCGCAATGAAAAACGCCCACCAGACGCCCGTCACGTCGCCCGTCACCCGGCCGATGACATACGCGCACGGGATGAGCACGACCAGCTGACGAATCAGGGAAACGATCATCGAATACACGCTGTAACCCAGCGCCTGGAACACCGAGCTCGCGCCAATGCCGAAGCCCGCCAGCGGGAAGGCCAGCGAAATGATGCGCAGCGCCGGAACGCCGATGCGCAGCATTTCGTCGGAGGCGTCAAACAGACGCAGCAGCCTGTCCGGGATGGACTGGAACAGCAGCATGCCCACGATCATGATGCCCACCGCCGCGCAGATGGCGTATTGAATGGTCTTCTTCATGCGATCGCCCTTGCGCGCGCCGAAGTTATAGGCGACAATCGGCACCGTGCCGTTATTCAGGCCGAACACCGGCATGAACACAAAGCTCTGAAGCTTGAAATACACGCCGAACACCGCCACCGCCGTGGAAGAGAACGCGATGAGAATCTGATTCATCAGGAAGGTCATCACCGAGCCGATGGACTGCATCACCACCGACGGAATGCCGATTGCCAGAATGCGGCTGAGCGTCGCGCCGTGCGGGCGGAAGCCCTTCATGCTGATGGAAACCTCCGGGTTCTTGCGGATGTTCATCACCAGGCCGATCGCCGCCGCGACCCACTGGCCGAGGATGGTCGCATAGGCCGCGCCCGCAACACCCATCTTCGGGAAGCCGAACAGGCCGAAGATGAAAATCGGGTCAAAAATGATGTTGATGATTGCGCCCGTGCCTTGGCTGATCATCGTCAGCAGCGTGCGGCCGGTGCTTTGCAGCAGGCGCTCAAAGAGGATCTGCATAAAAACGCCCATCGAGCCGACCATGACGATGGTCGTATAGTCGATGCCGCTCTTCACGATTTCCTCGATGTCCGTCTGCATCTCAAAATACGGGCGCACAATCGTCACGCCGCCGATCATGAAGATCAGGCCGCAGATGAACAGCAGCATGATGCCGTTGGTCGCCGCGCGGTTCACGCCTTTCTCGTCCTTCGCGCCCAGCGCGCGGGAGAGCACCGCGTTCAGGCCCACGCCCAGACCCGTAGAAACCGCGATCATCAGGTTCTGAATCGGGAAGGCCATGCTCAGCGCCGTCAGCGCGTTTTCGCTCACGCGCGCCACAAACATGGAATCCACCACGTTGTAGAGCGCCTGCACCAGCATGGAAATCATAATCGGCAGGCTCATGGAAAAGAGCAGCTTGCCCACGGGCATCACGCCCATTTTATTCTCCTGCACGGGAGATTCGTTTTTCACATTGTTTTCAGCCGGGTTCGCCATGATGTTCCTCACTCTCTGATCCTTTTTCATTCACTTCAATTTCATAATGCACAAGATTATATTTTAACGGTTTATAATCATTCTGTCAATCCGTTTCCATGTAAAAAGCGCCGCTTTTCCTTGAAAGGAAAGCGGCGCTTTTTTGGTACATTCTCAATAGAACATCAAATACAGCAGCGTCACGCACAGACCCAGACCGAAGAGCAGCAAACCATAACTCATCGTGTGGCTCATCTGGCTGACCGCGTCCATGATGCCGTCCCACACGGCGGAGATCCTCGCCATCGCGTGGTGCTCGATCTGATGGCCGCGCAGCACGGTGTGGTTCAGCCCCTCGGCCATGCCGTCGAATACGCCGCCGACAGCGCGGGTAATCGCGTTGCCGACGTTGTTTTCGGGCTTCTTCTTTCGAGCGGAGAGCACCTTGCGGGCAAGCAGGTCGGCCACAAAGTCCGTCAGGCCGCCGAGGAAACCGAACACCGCCGCAAAGAACAGCGTCAGCGCGCGGATCAGCGGGCGGTAGACGTAGGTTTCCAGCGTGATTTCGCTGCCCAGTCCCGCGAATCTGCCGCCGATATCCAGCAGGCCGTAAATCGCCGGGCGATATACGCGGTCTTCGATATCCAGCCAGCTCGGCCACAGATCCACGTATTCGCGCACGCCCGCTTCCTTCTTCGTCAGCACCGGACGAATGAAGGCCAGATACACGACCAGGCCGATGACCAGCGAGATGCACGCGCCCTTGATGTTGGTCAGCGAGAAGTAGTGCACCGCGTGTGCGGGCGTGCCCGCATTTAGGAAGCCGCCTGCGATATCCGCGATTTTATCCATCGTCAGGTTCGGCGTGAGGCCCAGAATCGGCACAATCGCCGCGCTCAGGAAGAGCGCCAGCGCGGAGAGCTTGCCCATGTACGGTTTTTTCGCCTCATAGGCAATCTGCTGCGTCGGGTGCTTCTCCCAGAACAGGCAGATATACAGCTTGATCATGTACGCGCCCGTCAGGCCGCCGGAGAACAGGTAAATCCATTCCGCGCCGCGGTAGAGCAGCGCCAACGCGCCCATGCCCTCTTCCGCGAGCAGCTCGGCGTATTCCACAATGCCCTCGTGAATCAGCGTCTTGGAGACGTAACCGGAGAAACCCGGCACACCCATCAGGCCGACCGCGCCCATCAGGAACGCAAAGTGCAGAATCGGCTTCTTGCGGCCAAATCCGCGCACGTCGTTCAAATTCAGCTTATGCAGGTTCATGTAAACCACGCCAGCCGCCATGAACAGAATCAGCTTGAAGAGCGAATGGTTGACCATATAGAGCAGCGCGCCGCGCGCGGCCAGCGCGTTTTCTTCACCCAGCAGGCAGCCCATCGCGATGCCCGTGAGAATGAAGCCGATCTGGCTCATCGAGGAGCAGGCCAGCGTGCGCTTGAGATTGACGGAAAACACCGCCAGCACCGCGCCGCCCAGCATCGTAATCAGGCCGAGCACAAGAATGAGGTTGCCCCACGCCGTGCTCGCGCGGAAAATGTTCGCCGAAACGACAATCACGCCGAAAATGCCGGATTTGGTCAGAATGCCGGAGAGCAGCGCGGAAGCCGGAGCAGGCGCAACCGGATGCGCCTTCGGCAGCCAGATGTGCAGCGGGAACATGCCCGCCTTCGCGCCGAAGCCGAAGAGGATGCAGATGCTCGCGGCCCAGATTCTGCCCTTATTCGGGCACGCCTTCTCCGCTTCATAGAGTTCGTCGATCGCCAGCGTGCCGACCGCATTCCACAGCAGGAACAGACCCATCAGCATCACCATGCCGCCGATGATCGCGACGGCCAGATACGTTTCCGCCGCACGCATGGCGCCGGGCGTCTCGTCGTGCGCAACCCACGTATACGAGGTGAAGCTCATGATTTCAAAGAAGATGAACGTGGTGAACAGATCCGCGGAGAGGAACACGCCCACCGTCGCCCCCTGCGTCAGCAGGAAGAAGAAATAATACCGATTGCGGTTGCGGTAGTGATGCGCAAAGTAATCGCCGGAAAGCAGCGAGGTCATCAGCCACATCACGCCCGCCACCAGCGCATACAGCGCGCGGAAGCCGTCGAGCTTAAAGCTCAGGCCGAAGCCGCAGAAACCCGGAATCCCGGCGGACAGCTCTTTTCCCGCCACAACAAGCCCCATCGCCGCGGCCGCCACGCCAAACTCAATCAGGCAGAAAATCTGCACCGCGCGGTCGCGCAGCTTTTTATCCTTTCGGCCGATCAGATAGCCGCAAACCGCAGCCAGCATCGGGAAAAAGACCAGAAACAGCAACATGTCGTCTTCCCCCTTTCTCACATCACGCCGGCGGAGAGATTCGCCAGCAGCGTGATAATCGGGTCAGAGAACAGGCCGCAGAGCACGATGGCCGCCGCCAGCACGGCAAACGGCAGCTTCATCCGCATGCCGGGATCGCAGCTGACAACCTTCTCCATGCCCTCCAGCGAGCGGAAATACATCGACAGCGCCGGACCCATCAGATAGATGGCCGTCAGCACGGCGGAAATCAGAATTGCCGCTACGCCGACCATGCCCATCGCCGTGCCCGTCTCAATCGCCGCCGAACCGATGAGCCACTTGCTCACAAAGCCCGGCAGAAGCGGCGTGCCCATCAGCGAAATCGCGCCGATGGTGTACGTCGCGCAGGTAAACGGCATGACTTTGGACAATCCGCGCAAGTCTTCGATCTGCGTGCGCCCCGTCTTCACCATCACCGCGCCCGCGCAGAAGAACAGCGTAATCTTGATCAGCGCGTGGAAGAGCATGTGCGCCAGCGAAGCCGTCAGGCCGCTCTGCGTCATCAGGCTCGCCGCCAGCACGATGTAAGACAGGTTCGACACGGTGGAATACGCCAGGCGGCGCTTGAAGTGGTGCTCCTTGACCGCCATCGTCGAGCCGTAGACAATCGTCACGCTCGCCAGCAGCATCGCAATGTTCTGCGCCATCGTGCCGCGCAGCACCTGCGCGCCGAAGCTGAAATACGTCACGCGGATGATGGCAAACACGCCGCTCTTGACGACCGCGACCGCATGCAGCAGCGCCGTCACCGGGGTCGGCGCGACGGAAGCTTCCGGCAGCCACGCGTGGAACGGGAAAACCGCCGCCTTCACGCCGAAGCCGAGGAACGCGCACAGGTAGCCCAGCTGCACCATCGTCGGGTGTTCGGCCGCCGCCTGGGTCATCACGCCGCCCATCGTGAACGCGCCGCCGTCGCCGTAGGTAAGCACCAGCATCACGCCGATAAACGCCAGCGCCGCGCCGAAGAAGGAATAGAGCATGTAGGTATAGCCCGCGTGCTCGGAGGGCTTCTCGGTGCCGTGCATGACCAGCGGCAGCGTGGAGAGCGTCAGAAATTCATAGAAGAAATAGAGCGTCAGAATATTGGCCGCCGTGGAAATGCCCAGCGTCACGCCATAGGTGATGGTATAGAGCGCGAAAAAGTGGTTTTCGCCGCCCTCATGCTCCATATACTCAAATCCATACAGCGCGGCCAGCGGCCAGAGAAAGGCGACAATCGCCGTGAACACGCTTCCCACCCCATCGATCGCAAAGCGGATGGGCAGGCTCGGCAGAAGGTAAAACGGCGTATAGACCGTTCCCCGCCGATTCAGCAGGCAAAACAGCACCAGCAGCGAGGTGACGACTGTCACCGTCTCCACCAGCACCTGACGCATGCGGTGCCCCACGCTCCTGCCCAGCAGAAGCAGCAGCAGGCCGCACACAATCGGAAGAAAAACCGCAAGGCTTAACATGACTTCTTTTACTCCTTATAGCACCGACGCGGCCGCCACGGCAACCGCATGGATGAGCGGCTGGGCAAACACACCGGTCACAACCACGCCGACAGCCAGCAGGATCATCGGCACGGTCATCAGCTTGCCGCCTTCCTTGTTGGTCAGGCCGGCATAATCATAGTCGCTGCCGGGGAAGAAGCCGTTGATCGTCACAGGCAGCAGATACGCCGCCGTCAGCAGCGCAGAGACAATCAAAATCACCGGGCCGATGACGTCAAAGCCCGCAAGGCCGGTCTGAAGCGAGCCGGTCGCCAGCTCCCACTTGCTGACAAAGCCGCCCGTCGGCGGGATGCCGATCAGGCCGAGGGAAGCGATCGTCCAACACCAGGTGGTAATCGGCATTTCCTTGCCGATGCCGCGCAGCTCGCGGACATAGGTCTTGCCCGTCTGATGGATGAACGCGCCCGCGCAGAGGAACAGCGCGTCCTTGATGACGGAGTGCGCCACCACATGCAGCATCGCGCCTTCAAACGCGGTCGGCACCATGCAGGCCAGACCGAAGAGCACATAGCTCACCTGGGAAACGGTAGAATACGCCAGGCGCTTTTTGATCAGCGGCTCGCGGTAGGCCAGCATCGAGCCCATGAATACGGTGATGAGCGTCAGGGTCATGAAGCCCTTCTGCACCCACGTGCCGCGCAGCACATCCGCGCCGACCAGATAATAGATCACGCGCAGCACGGCCAGCACGCCCGCCTTGGTAATCACGCCGGAGAGCACGGCGGAAGCCGGAGCGGGCGCAACCGGGTGCGCCGTCGGCAGCCAGCCGTGCATCGGGAACATGCCCGCCTTCGTGCCAAAGCCGATGATGACCAGGAACGTGATGAGCAGCAGGCCGCTCGGCGCGCTCGCCGCGGTCTCCACGCCGCCCGGCACAAACGTCACCGTGCCCAGATAGTTGCTGAAGAAGAAGATGCCCAGCAGGCCCATCATCGCGCCGAAGATGGAGTACACGAGGTACTTGATGCCCGCAGCGACGGCCTGCGGCGTGCGCTCATGCACGACCATCGGCACGGAGAGAAGCGTCATCAGCTCGTAGAACACATACAGCGTCACCATCGAGCCGGCGTAGCACTGGCCGATGAGCGCGGAGAGCACGCACATGAAGAACACCTGATACAGGCGCTCGTTGTCGTCGTGCCCCATGTATTCGCGGGCAAACACGCTGGAAAGCAGCCACATCGCGCTCATCAGCACGGCGAAGATGCAGCCCACCATGTCCACGTTCATTTCAATCCGCAGGGTTGGGGTCATATTCAGCAGCACCATGTTCGTGCCCTGCCCCAGGCACATGATGAGCGTCAGCGCCAGTTCAACCGCCAGCGCCGCGTTCACCGCACGGCCGCGCAGCTGCCTGTTGTCCTTGCAGCTGGGCATCAGAAAGATGACCAGTCCCGCAAGCGCAGGCCAGAAGATCGCCAGAATCAACAGAATGTTCACGGTTGTTTTCCTCCTCGTCTCTTATGCAAATCGGGTCAGGCCATCAAGCAGAGCGCCGAAAATGCCCTGCGCGCAGAAGCTGAGTGTGAGGTTGAGCGCGATAAAGCCGACAAGGCCGATCGCCGCGTAGACGTTGATCTTCACGCGGGCGTTGCGCTCCGGATGTTCGTGATCCGGAATATACAGCTGCATCGTCGTGCCCAGAAAGTAATAGGCGTTGAGCAGTGTGGAAACGGCCAGCGCGCACAGGGCGATCACCGTGTGCCGCCCGCCCGTCATCACCGCCGCCTGCGCCATCGTCACCTTGGTGATGAAGACGCTCAGCATCGGCACGCCGACCAGATTCGCCGCGCCCAGCGTAAACGCCGCCGCCGCCAGCGGGCTGCGGTAGAAGCCGCCGCGCAAATCTTTGCGCAGATGCGTGTCGCCGGAAGCGTGGTCGAGCGTGTGCGCGGAGATGAACAGCATGGACTTCGTCGCCGAGTGCGCCAGCGTATGCCACAGCGCGCAGAGAATGCCCAGCTCGTTGCCCAGGCCCAGCGCCGCGAAGATGTATCCAATCTGCGCGACGGAGGAATACGCCACCATCATGCGTGTCGTCTTGGCACGCATGGCGTTGACCGAACCGGCGATCATACCGATCGCGCCGAAGACGAACAGCACGTCGCAGATGCCCAGCGAACGGATCACGTCAAAGCCGATGACGCGCACATATACCTTGATCAACAGGAAGATATAGCCCTTGGAAACGATGCTGGAGAGCATCGCGGATCCGCTCGGCGTGCTGTTGGAATAGGCAGCGGGCAGCCACTTGTCAAACGGGAACAGCGCGCACTTCATCGCAAGGCCCACGCTGATGAGGCTGACCACCACCGTCAGCGGCACGTGATACTGGCCGCTCGCCGCCAGCGCGACGACGCTCTCGTGGATGTTGACCATCAGCAGATGGCCGGTAATCGTGTAGAGAATGACGATGCCGATGAGGAACAGGCTCGAACCGAGCAGGTTCATCATCATGTATCGCACGCCCGCGACCAGCGCGCGCCCGTGCTGGCGCATCATCACCAGGCCCGCCGCCGCCAGCGTGTTGATTTCGATGAACACGTAAGCGGTGAACAGGTCGTTGGTGTAGACCAGCGCAATCAGCGAAAGCATGGTCAAATCCGTCAGGATGCAATAGATATTATACTTGGTCGGCTCGATCTCCTTCTCCGAGCGGCGCATGCCGCCGAGGAACGAGAACAGAATGACCAGCAGAAACACCGTCAGCGACACCGTTTCCAGCACGCCGACGCGGATTTCATTGCCCCACGGCGCGGGAAAGTGGCCCATCTTGTAGGCGTAGCTGTCTCCCGTCCGCAGGGTGTAGATCATCACGCCGACGGTGAAGGCCAGATCCGCCGCAATCAGAAACAGCGTCGTGCGCCGCGCGCGCTTGCCGCTCATCACCGAGCTGGCGACCGCGCCCATCAGCGTCAGCAGGATGCTGAAGAAGGGGAAGTTCTGAACGAACTGCACGTTAGACCTCCTCCTTTCCCGAAAGCGCGATGATCTCGTCGAGGTTCAGCGTGTTGTAGCGATAATACAGCCGGATGGAAAGCGCCAGCATCAGCGCCGACACACTGACGGAAACGACAATGCCCGTCAGCACCAGACCGGCCGGAATCGGGTTGATATACGCCTCGACGGATTGAATGCCATCGACCACAATCGGCACGGTGCGCCCCTTGATGTAGCCCTGAGAAGCGAGGAAGAGGTACACGGCGGTATCCATGATATCCATGCCGATGATCTTTTTGATAAGGTTCTTGTTCAGCAGCATCGTGGAAAAGCCGATGCAGAACAGGATGACGGAAGCCGTCTCCTCGTAATTGATCAGAAGTTTGCTCAACATCGTCACACCTCTCCTTTCCGGAACACCGCGTAGAAGGCATACATCGTGCAGGTGACGATGAGGCCGACGCAGATGTTCAGCACCAGAATCAAGCCGCTGGAGAGGATCGCGCCCGGCGTGCCGAGCGGGATGATGCTGTGGATATCGTTCGCGCCGGTATAGAACGAATAGCACTTGCTGGCCGCATAGGTGAGCAGCGAGCAGAGCACCACGCGCTGATACGTCTTGTACGTGAAGAACCGGCGGATATCCTTAAAGCCGAACGCGGTGACGTAAATCATCAGACCCGCGCCCATGATCGCGCCGCCGGAGAAGCCGCCGCCCGGCGACAGATGGCCGTTTAAGACGACGTATATGCCCAGCAGAATGATGATCGGCGCCAGAATTTTGGCGGTCATCTGCAAAATGGCGTCGTGGCGCGGCTCGTAGAAGTTATCCGCGTGCGGCGCTTCCTTCATCGTGCGCGCCAGCTGGCTGTATTTTTCGCTTTCCGGGTCCAGACGAAGCAGGAAAAGCACCACCATCGCCGCCGTAAAGAGCACCGTGGATTCGCCCAGCGTATCAAACGCGCGGTAATCCAGAATCATGCCGGTCACGATGTTGACCGCGCCCGTCTCCTGCAAGCCCTTTTCGATGTAGCGGGCGGAAACCTCGTTGTTGATCGGGTGATTCGGGCTGCCGAAGCTGGGCAGATTCGTCACCGTGAACATCAGCAGCACAATCATCGTCACGCAGATGAGCACGCACAGCGCGCAATACACGCCGCGTGAAACCCTGCTCACGTTGCGGCTGTTCCACTCGTGCAGACGGGCGGCGATTTCCTCTTCCTCCTGCCGCTCGCGCTCCAAGCGCACGCGGCGGGCGATATCCTCTTCAGTCTCGTGCGTCTCGGAAGGGGTCTCCTGCGTGCGCACCATGTCGCGCTCCAGCGCGTCGTTTTCAAAGTCGATGATTTCGGCCGTGCGGCGCTTGAGCTTTGCAAACCATTCAGGCGTTGCCATTGTCCGCACCTCCGTCCTTCTCCTGCCGCTCATGGGCGCGGCGCACTTCGTTGCGCGCGTCGATGGCGTGAATCTTCTTGAGGGTCAGGAAGAACAGCAGGCTGGTGATGCCCGCGCCGACCGCCGCCTCCGTGATCGCCAGATCCGGCGATTCCAGCGTGATCCAGATGATCGACATGATCATCGAGTAGCCCATATAGATGATGACGCTGGTCAGCAGATTGCGCGTCAGGCACACGGCAATCGCGCACACAATCAGAAAAATCAGCATCATTTGCGTCACAATCGTCATGCCTGTTCCTCCTCCGCGTGCGCGGTCTCTTCGCGCTCCTGCGCCAGAGATTTTTCATGCACGTTCATATACTGTCCGCGGTCCTCGTTCGTCTCCACCTCAAGGCGGCAGAGCAGATGGCTCGCCACCGGGGAGGCCAGCCACAGGAACACGACCACCAGCAGAATTTTCAGCGCCGTGAAGAAATCCGGCGCGCTGATGGCCAGGCCGATCAGGCAGAAGCTCACGCCCAGCGTGTCGTTGAGCGCGGCGGCATGCATGCGGTTGGCGGCATACTTGAGTTTGAACACGCCGTATACGCCGACGCAGCAGACGAACAGGCCGACCAGCATGAACGCCGCCGTCAAAATAAACCGAATCACGCTCATTGCTGTTCACCCGCCTTTTCGCTCTGCACAAGGGTCTCCACCGGGTTGTCGTTCTTCGCGCCGAGCAGCTCCTGCTCGTGCTTGCGCTCGCGGTAAATGCCCGTGTAAACCTTGCACAGCACCACCACGGACAGGAAGCTGATCATCGCGTAAATCAGCGCGATATCCGCCAGATACGCCTCGCCCAGATGCACGACGAACACCACCACCATGATGATGGTCAGCGTGCCGATCATGTTGACGGCCATAACGCGGTCGGAAATGCGCGGGCCGAGGATGCAGCGCACCAGACACACCAGCGCCAGCAGCACCAGCACCGCCAGCGAGCCGATGGTCAGCACGTCATAGCAGGTCTCAATGCTCATGCTCTTCCTCCTTCTCCGCATCCCCGTCGTTTTCGGGCGCTTCATTTTCGGCCGCTTCGTTTACCGTCGCGGTCGCTTGCGTTTCGGCTTCCGCCGCTTCATTCTCCGGCTGAACCTCGCCGGTCACGGAATCGGCCATAAATTCCTGCTTCTGCTCCATTTGAGAGAGCTTTTCCACAAAGACGCCGTTGTCGAGTCCGTCCACCATCGCCGCGTCGAGGCAGTGCACCAGATAATGGTCGCCCTCCAGCTGGCAGGTGATCGTGCCCGGCGTCAGCGTGATGGAATCGGCCAGCACAACGCGGTGGCGCGTTTCCTTCAGCCCGCTTTCAAAATGCACGAGCTGAGGCTGCGGCTCAAAGTTTTTGTCCAGAATCATCTTCATGACCGTGACATTGGCCTTGAAAATCTCCGCCAGCAGCGTCGCCCCGTAGCAAATCGTTGTGGGAAGTCTGCGCAGATAATGGAGATCCTTCTTGAAGCCGTAGCCCATGAATCGGCAGCTGAACGCATACAGCGCGGCGGCGAAAATCACGCCGAATATGCCGATTTCCGTGGTCCACTTGCCGTTGAGAATCACCCACAGCGCAAAATAGACGATGAACATGCAAATCCTCCATTCACCCATATACCCAACAAAGCAGCCCGCCTCCGGGAAGGAAACAGGCCGCTTTTTCACGGGCGCAAAAGCCCGTCGGTGTATGTGTTTATTGTAATCGGGACAGGGTATCTTGTCAACCGCCATGGGGACGATTTTCAGCACTTTAATATGTAAGAATCTGGCTTATATCATACAGATTTCTTAATGCGCGTTTTTATAAAAAAATCCAATAAAACTGTATATACGTTCGGGGTTCTATCCCGGCAGGCCGCGGCATATGCTCTCTCAGATTAAAAACGAAAGGGAGGGCTGCCCCTTGATCGCCAGAACAGAGACACATACCGATCGCGAGCGCATTCTCGCACTTCTTTCCCCGCGCAGCACGGACGCGTGCGTGCGCCAGGTCTTTTCCGACATCGACGAAATCAACCGCCTGATGGAATACTACTCTTTCAGAACGCCCCAGCTGGCCGACCGCTTTGCCGACCTGCTCGAAGGCCGTTACCGCTATGAGATTTTCGCCATCTACGGCCCGTCGCTGCTACTGCGCAAGAGCAGCGACAGCAGCTATCTGCGGCTGGATCAGCTGCTTTCCTCGCTGATCCGCGTTGCCGTGCTGCGCCTGTGCTGCGAGGGCATTTATTCCCTCACCTCTTCGCAGATCGCCAGCGGCGACGGGCTGCTGTATCTCGCCCTGCAAAAACAAATCGCGGGGTAAAGGGGTTACGTTGGGGCTTCGCCCCAAACCCCGCCAAGAACCTGAGGTTCTTGGATTTCCCATAACTTAAAAGCCCATTGCACGGATATTTCCGTACAATGGGCTTTTATTGTGAGGGTGCAGGGGAATCATTCCCCTGCCGGGGCTTGGGGCAGCGCCCCAACGTCAAATTCCCGCTTCCTTCTTCATCTCGCGCTGATAACCGTCGCGAATGCGCGCAAACGTCTTTTCGTCCTTGCAGCCGACCTTTTTGCCGTCGATTTCGCCAATGCGGCAGGTCAGCGCGCTGGAGCTGGAGAAGAAAATCTCGTCCGCATCCATCATCTCGTCAAGCGTGAACGGCTCTTCGACAACCGGAATGCCTTCTTGCTTGCAGATGTTCAGGATGTGCGCGCGCGTAATGCCCGGCAGAATCAGTTCGTCACAGGGCGCGGTATACAGCGTGCCGTCCTTGATGATGTGCACGTTGGAGTGCGAGCACTCCGTCACGCGTTCGCCGCGATGGAAAATCGCCTCGTCGCAGCCGGCCTGCATCGCCTTTTCGTTCGCCATGACGGCAGGCAGCAGGTTGATCGTCTTAATGTTGCAGTAGAAGAAGCGCTTGTCCTCCACGGTGATGCACTTGTACACGCCGAACGGATCGCGCATTTTGCTCGGCCGTACAAACGCCCAGATGCTCGGCTTATCGCCCGCGCCCGCATACGGATGGTTGCGCATGCCCACGCCGCGCGTCACCTGCCAGTAAAGAAAGAGCACGTCGCCCTCCACCTGATCGACAAGGCCCTGAAGCATCCGCTTCATCTCCGCCTTTTCCATCGGAATCTCGATGTCGATCAGCTTCGCGCTACGATAAATGCGGTCGATATGGTCGTCAAAGGCCATCGGCACATGGTTCACCACACAGGTTGCGTCGTAAACGCCGTCGCCGAAATAGCAGGCGCGGTCGTTCATGGGCACCATCATCTCTTCGATGGGCGCGGTTTTGCCGTTGTAATATGCGATATTTTTCATACTTATCCGCCTTTCTATGGGGATTTTACCCCTTAATCTGCCGCACTTCCTCCAGTGCCTCGTTCCATGCCGCTTTTTGAATTCTGGCAATCCGTTCGGGATCGCGGCCGCCGACCTTTTGGCCGTCGATTTCCTCAATCCGGCAGCACAGCGCGCTGGCGCTGGTGAAGAAGATTTCGTCCGCCTCCATCATCTCCTGCACGGTAAACGGCTCTTCAATCACCGGAATGCCCATCGCTTTGCACTGGGCGATGCGGTGCGCACGCGTGATGCCCGGCAGAATCAGGTTGTCGCAGGGCGCGGTTTTCAGCGCGCCGTCTTTCAGTATATGCACGTTGGAATGCGCGCATTCGGTCACGCGGTCGCCGCGGTGGAGAATCGTTTCGTCGCAGCCTGCTTCCTCCGCCCGCTGGGTGTAAATAACCGCCGGCAGAAGGTTGATCGTCTTGATGTCGCAATGGAAATAGCGCGTATCTTCCATCGTGATGGCCTTGTAGCTCCTGTCCATCGGATCGAGCATATCCGGCTTGACCCACACCCACAGGCTTGGCGTATTGCCCGCAAAGCGGTACGCGTGGCCGCGCATGCCTACGCCGCGCGTCGCCTGCACATAGGCCATCGCGTCCGGGCTGTCGATTTTCCTGCAAAAGTCGAGCACCATTGCCCGAAGCTCTTCAAACGGCATGGGAATATCGATTTCGATCTTCTTCGCGCTGCGGTAGAAGCGGCGCAGATGGTCGTCCAGCTGGAGCGGCACATGATCGACGGTAAACATCGCGTCATACACGCCGTCGCCGAAATAGCTGCTGCGCTCGTTCATGGGGATCATCATATCCTCAATCAAGGAAATTTTTCCGTTGTAATAAGCAATATTTTCCACGCTGCAATCTCCTTTGATTTCCGTGCTTGACGGCTTTTATAATACGCTGAAATCGAGCGTTTGTCAAACGTTTTTCCGCCCGTTTTCCTTCATTTTTCAAGGAAATTCGGTTTATTTTCTTTCGTTTCTGCATCTCAGAAATTTGCATTGTGCAAAGTCGCTTTCAAAAAGCCTTCACGGCGCGCACTTTTCTTCTTTTTCTTTGGCTGCGTCTATGGTATAATAACCAAAGCGGCCTGATAACGTTTGCGTGTTCGCCGCAATCCGTCGCCCCCACGCAGTTCCGCACCCGCGGATGTTTTTTGCGCAATTTTCCATCAATCAAACAAAGGATCGGAGGTCTCGCGCGTATGGAAAGCCCGCTCGTCTCCATCATCGTGCCCATCTACAATTCCGCCATGGACATGGTTCCGTGCCTGGAAAGCATCAAACGCCAGCGCTATGAAAACCTGGAAGTGCTGCTCGTCAACGACGGTTCCAGCGATGCCAGCCTTGAAATCTGCCGGATGTATGCGCGGCTCGATCCACGCGTCATCATCATCGATAAGGAAAATACCGGCGTTTCCGGCACGCGCAACGTCGCCATTGAGCGCGCAAAGGGCAAATATCTGCAATTCGTGGATTCTGACGATCAGCTCGACCCGAACGCCACGCGCCTGCTGGTGGAAGCCGCCGAGGAAACAGGCGCCGATCTGGTCATCTGCAATTACTGCTCCGTCATGCCGGACGGCAAGACGACCGTGCACGGCTTCATGCAGCCGTATACCAAAATGGATAAAGCGCAGTTTGCCCGCTGCCTGATGGAAGAGCCCGCGAGCTTCTACTACGGCGTGATGTGGAACAAACTCTACCGCCGGGAGATCATCATGGCGCACGACATCCGCTGCGACGAGGAATTCACCTGGTCGGAAGACATGCTCTTCAACCTCTCTTACATCCGCTATGCTGAAAGCTTTTATGCCATCCGCACCCCGCTGTATTATTACGCCCGCCACCGCAAGCATTCGCTCAGCGCTTCGGTCAATCCGGCGCAGGTGGTGACGACAAAGGCTTCGCTTTTCAAATACTACAAGGAGCTGTACGTGCAGCTGGGGCTGTACGATCAATATAAGCTCCAGATTTACAGCTATCTCGTCGCCACGGCGAGAGATTTGGATTAACGCCTTTCTTTTTTAAAAAAGCGGTCACTTTTTCCTCTCCCCCATCGTCTAATCAGTAAGAAGGTGAACAACGTGCAGCATGCCGCGATTTCGCGCGCGGAAAAAGACGAATGGCTCAGCGAGCTGATGCAGACCTACGGCGACGACATTCTCCGCCTGTGCTACGTCATTTTGCAGGATCGCACTTTGGCCGAGGACGCGTCGCAGGAGGTTTTTCTGAAAGCCTACAAGCGCCTGCACACGCTGCGCCAGCGCGAATACGCCAAAACGTGGCTGGTTTCTATCGCCGTCAACACCTGCCGGGATCAGCTTCGCGCGTCGTGGCTGCGCCACACGGACAGAAGCGTCTCTTTGGAGGATCTGCCGCCCGCCGCCTGTGAATTTGACGAGCGGGACGACAGCGTGCTGCGCGAGGTGATGGCGCTTGAACCCAAATACCGCGAAGTGCTGCTGCTTCACTATTATCAAAACATGAACGCCGCCGAATGCGCACACGCGCTGCATATGACGACGTCCGGCTTTTACCGCCGACTGAAAAAGGCGCAGGCGCGCCTCAAGCCGGAGTTGGAAAGGTGGGGTCTTGATGAACGATAATCCAATCCGCAGAGCCGTCGATACCCGTCTGTCCGGCCTTGCGTTCACGCCGCAGATGCAGGCCGATACCCTGCGCCGCGCGCGCCTGTGCAATCAACCCCCCCATATGCGCCGCAAACTCTCCTATTCGCTGGCTTTCGCCTTGCTGGCGCTGCTGCTGGCCGCGACGGCGGGCGCGGCGGCTTACTTCGGCGTACTCCGTTTCCACGCCGAGCAGGAAAGCAACGCCGCCTATCAGCAGCATATTCTGCCCATCGGCGAACGCCTGACCGGGTCCGGCACGGCAATTACCGTCAACGACGCAGTATTCGACGGCTCGTCCCTCTCCTTCTCGCTGGATATCGCCCATGTTCCGAATACCCCGGAGGTTTATATCTACCCGCGCGTGACGGCCATGCAGGATGGCCGCGTCATCGCGACCCATGTTACCGAATTTCAGCAGCTTTCCGCGGATGAATCCTACGGTCTGTCCGCCAGCCTGTCGGGCTTCGGGCTGTATGAGGGCATCTTCATGCCCGCCCGCGGCATCGGCAAGGCCGAACAGGGGTATTACAGCTTGGATGTTTCGCTCCTTGAGGCGCTCCCCCATCCCGAAAAGCCCGTTCAATGGTCGCTGACCTTCGACGTGCTGCATCCCGTGTTTACGCTTGAGGATGCGCCGTATACCGTCACCGAGGAGGAAGACGGCGGCGTTTCCTACACATGGGACACCGCCGCGGAGGACTGCCTGAACGCCTATCGCGAGGGGCGTATTCTGATCGATTCGGTCGGCTTCCTGATGGATTACGCATTCGCGCTGCCCGTGCCTGACGGCATGACCGCCGCGCAGTGGGAGCAGGCCGATCTCGGCACGAGGCTGACGGCTTCCGGCGCATTCAGCCTGTCCGAGCAGTTGACCGCGCGTTTTGTCACCGACGGCGCGCCAATCGCCTCCATCCAGTCGCCGCAGACCTTCTCCGTCGGCGATTACGCCTGCACGCTGTCCAAGCTGACCCTCACGTTCGCCCGCCTTGAATATGAAATGACCGTCACGCATTCGGGCGATGTTTCCGCCGCAGACGCGTTTGAAGCGGGCGAACCCACGCTTGATTTCAAGCTCACCGTGCCCGACGGACAGGCGCTCGCGCAGAGTACGTCCATCGCCACGCAAACGGACGGTTCGCTGCTGTTTTCCGGCACTTATTCGCTCACTCAGCCTGCCGATTCCGTCACCTTCACGCCGATTCTGCCCGGCCATTTGACCGAAGAAAACGACTGGATGGCGGAAGATTATGAACCGACAGAAGAAGAACGAAAGATGGCTTTCACCGTGAAAGCGCAATAACCAAAGAAGGGTTTCGGCGTTTGCCGAAACCCTTCTTTCACATGTTGACCTTTATTTTGCTTTCACTGCATCCGCAGCGGCCTTCGCGG
>UQNN01000017.1 GCA_900542445.1 uncultured Eubacteriales bacterium
ACTGGCAGAAGTTTATAGGACAGCTTTCTCAGGAACTATATGAAAAAGGTGTTGACGGATTTTTTATAGATAATTGTGATGTATATGATTACGATCCGCACGAGAGTATTTTTGAAGGCATTACAGCGATTCTACAAAACATGATGACGTTTGGAAAAGCAGTCATCATCAACGGTGGAGATACTTATGTGGCGGAATATAGGGAACGCTATGGGGCGATTGATCAGATTATGACAGGTGTAAATCAGGAATCAGTATGGAGCAGTATTGATTTTGATAGCGGAACTTTTCGTGAGCAAACGAGCGAGACGAGAGATTATTTCTGCAAATATTTGGAAATGCGCAAGGCGGATGGGGTGGAAGTGTATCTGTTGGAATATACAACTAATCAAAAACTGATTCAAAAAATAAAAGAATACTGCAAGGAGCAAGACGTCCATTTTTATATTTCCAGTTCCCTTGAACTTAGATAATGAGTGTTGAGAAATACGAAAAAGATGAGCAAATTAAAAAAGTTCGACCTATGAATACTGGCAGAGAAGGTGAAATTTGATTAGGCGGCTGCGCTCAACTCTATCATTGAAGCGGGACGCCAAAGTGAGAACGATGCTGTTGCTGAAGAAAAAATGTAAAGAAAAAATAGTGACTGGGTATGCGGTTGCTTTTTCTGGAAAGGGATATTGATAAGGCACTGCGTAGGATGGCACTGGAAGAAGAGAAGAATCTGACAGAGACAGTCAATGAAATTTTATGGAAAGGATTGAAAGATTATTTAAAACAAACAGGCACAAACCATGTTTTACACAGAAAGAGAACAGTGTCAGGATTTACGCCGTTACTTGATAAAGACGGCAAACCAGTAGTAAGTCAATCCCCTTCTTTCCCAAAAAATAAGAAATGCGCAAGTCCTTCAAACCCGGACTTACGCATTTCTGCTACACGATTTGCTGATGAATGAAAAAGGCGCGCGGCGCTTCTGCAACCGGATTTACGCAGAAACGCCACACGCTGTACGCTCATTATAGCAGGCTGGGCAAAAAATCTCAAAGGGCGATCTCCACAAATTTTCATGCCGATGCGCCCGAACGCTTTCACAAAGGGGACGTCTCGGCCTTGCAGCGGAATTGCCGCGGCGTCATGCCCTTGAATTTCTTGAACAGCACGAAGAAGTATTTGGTGTTTTCCACGCCGATTTGCCGCGCGATGCTTTCGATGGGCTGGTCGGTCTCCAGCAGCAGACGGCTGGCCTCGTCCATGCGAAGCTGGTTGAGCTTATCGCCGATGGAAACGCCCGCCTCCGTCAGATACTGCTTGCGCAGATAGGCGGCGGAAACGCCCATCTCCTCGGCGATGGATTGCGCGCCGATGCTCGTGTCGCGGAAACCCTGCTCCAGCCGCTGGTTGATCTGGATCACGATTTCCTGCGTCCGGTTGTGCTTCTGGGCTTTCTGCTGGCTGAGCAGCTTTTCCAGCCGTGGCTCAAAGCGCGCGCTCACGTCCTCGGGCGCCTGCGCAGCGGCGAGCAGCTTTTCCAGCGTCGGCCGCGCCGCCGAATCCCCGGGCAGCGCGCTGTCCAGCAGGTGATCGAGCCGTTTGAGCGTGAACAGCACATTTTCATAATTTTCGCCCTTGAGCTGCTCCATGAGCTTGCCGAAGGCGATTTCTTTGCCCGTTTTGGCGGCGTTGAAGCAGGTGTTCAGCGCCGTTTCCAGCTCTTCCGCGCTCTTCCCGGTGGACTCGGCGGCCGTTTGGGCGAAAACCTGCTGTCCCGGATAGAAGAAGCGCAGCTTTTTGCGTTCCAAAAGAGCCTGATACCGCGCGGGCAATTCGGAGGGCGATTGAATCGGCAGGCCGTAATAGCACCGGCAGTGCATCTGTGTCGCCAGATGCAGGCAGATATCCACCGCGGATTGACCGGCGGCAGGCGCGCAGAGCGCCAGCGACGCCTCGCCGACGGCGCAGACGACGTAATCCGGCGTTTCCTGCGCAAGAAGGCCGCGCAGACACTCGTCGGGGGACATTTCCAGCAGGATCGGCACCGCCGGGAAGCGCACGAGCCCTTCCTCCGAGGGCTGGCCGTTGACCCAGAGCCGGAGCGTGTCCTCGCGCTTGCGGTTGAGCGAAGTCGCGACGATTTTTTCCACTTGCTCGGCGGCCTGTTGCACGTTCTCGACCTCGTGGGTTCGATTGAGCGCGGCCGTCATGCGCCGATAGGGATCATACACGCGGATGAGCGCGACGCCGAGCGCCGAAAGCAGCGCGCACGCGATGACCGTGAGCGCAATCCACGCATAGGAGCGGATTTTGGCCAGACCGGGCAGGCAGTCCGCATAGGCGACGTAGCGCAGGCAGTACCAGTCGTTGACGTCCAGCGGGGAAAAGAAGCAGATCGTCCGTTTTCCGTTCAGGCGCTCGATCAGATAGCCGCGCTTCTGCTCGCCGATCCGACCCAGCAGCGACAGCGACATGGCGTTCAGCTCCTCGCATTGGGAAGCGACCACATATGAATCGGAGGAGACGATGACGTAATTCTCCCCCTGAAAGTTGAGCAGATGCTCGCGAAACCAATCCGCGTTGAGGTTGAGCATGACGGCGCTTTCGCCGGTCTTTCCGCTGGCCGTGACCTCGTAAACCAGATAGCTGTACCATTCGCTGCCGTAATCCTCGCCGTTTTCCCGGAACGTTCGATGGTAGAGCCGCATGCGGTTTTCCGGCGAACGCTGGCGGTAGAGCGCCACCGCGTCCTGATCGTAAAACCCGTCCATCGAGGCGGACATGTAGTCGTTATCCGTGGTATACACATAGTCGAGCTTGGGGTTGAATACATAAATAGAGTGCAGCATACTGCCGGACATGGCGTATTGCCACAATTCGCGCAGCGCAAAAACGCGCTCGTTCTGGGTGAGCGACGTGCTCTTGCGCAGCTTGGCGGTGGAGGAGATATAGAACATCTGGATGCCGAGGGTGTTGATAATGGACTGCATGGAGTCGGATATCGTGCTGGCCTGCGCGGAAAATTCTTCGTTCATGCGCAGCATCGCCTGCATGGAGATGCTTTCAAACATCTGGAACATCGAGCCGAACAGCAGCGCGAATACCAAAAAAGCGGCGGTGAACGCGATCAGTCTGGAAAACAATTTGGAAGAAAAAGGCGAAACGCGCTTTTGCTTTTGAACCTCGAGCACGGGCTTTCAACCTTCCTTTGCAACAAAGATGCGACAAAAATCGGTACGGTCAGTATACCACAAAACAGAGGGAAAGAGAAGAAAAGTTCAAAATTATGTACTCGTTTTTGTTCAAACCTTTTTGAACTTGCCGTTTTTTGCGCAGGGCTTTATAATAAATTCACAAAAACGAGCAGGGCGGGGATGCAAACCGACCATAGCCCGCGTTCAGAGGCGTTGGAAGCGGTTCATCCCGCGTGCTCGTCAAAAACAAAATGGGAGGTTCAAATCTATGAAGAAACTGGTAGCTCTCCTGCTCGCGTGCATGCTGATTCTCGCCGCCGCCGCGGCCATGGCCGAACCGAGCGGAACCGTGATGCTGTATTCCTCCTTGAAGGAAAAGCAGCTCGTCGCCGTCAAGGAAGCCTTCGAAGCCAAGTATCCGGGCATCGTGATGGATTACTATCAGGCGGGCACGGGCAAGATCAAGACCAAGATCGCGACTGAGCAGCAGGCGGGTCAGGTGGCCGCGGATCTGCTGTGGGTCGGCGACGCCTCCGACTACCTGACCTTCAAGGAGCAGGGGATTCTGGAAGCGTATGTCTCCCCCGAATCCGAAAAGGTGCCCGCCGCGTATAAGGACGAGGACGACCTCTACTGCGGCGCGCGTCTGGTGGTTATGGGCATGGCCTACAACACCCAGAACGTGACCGAGGAAGAAGCGCCGAAGCATTGGAAGGATCTGCTGAACGAGACCTTCCGCGACCAGATCATTATGACCGACCCGACCGAGTCCGGCACGACCGCCTATCTTGTCGGCGCGCTGGTGAACAACGAAGCCTATGGCTGGGCGTTCTTCGAGGATCTCGCGGCGATGGGCACCGAGCTGGACAGCGGCACCTCTGGCACGCATAACAACGTCGCCTCCGGCGGTTACAAGGTCTGCATCGCCGTGGACTACGTTACCCAGACGCTGGAAAGCCAGGGCTCTCCGATTAAGTTTGTCTACCCGGCCGAGGATACCATCGCCATCTCCAGCCCGATCGCGCTGGTCAAGGGCTGCGCAAACCCCGACAACGGCAAACTGCTGTATGACTTCATCCTGTCCGAAGAGGGTCAGACCGTGCTGATGAATGCGGACTGCACGCCGATCCGTGACGGTGTTGCGAAGGAAGGCGCACTGAGCGCATCCGAGATCGCCGCGATTGCGCTCAAGCCTGACGAGGCGAAGCTGGCGCAGGAGAAGCAGGACACGCTGGATCACTTCGATCAGCTGTTCAAGTAAGCGACCAATCGGGGCTGTCCACCATTTCGGGGACAGCCTCAATTTATCGAGAGGTAAAGAAATATGGCCAGTGTACGCTTTGAAAACGTATCCATCAGCTACGGCGCCAAGCAGGTGGTCAAGGATTTCTCCCTTTCCGTAAACGACGGGGAAATCATGGGCATCATCGGCCCCTCCGGCTGCGGCAAAACGACGCTGATCCGCGCGCTCTGCGGCCTGATTAAGCCGGAGAAAGGCAATATCTACATCAATGACCAGCTGGTTTTCAGCGACGAAAAACGCATCAATGTCGCGCCCGAACGCCGCGGCATCGGCGTTGTGTTTCAGGATTATGCGGTGTGGCCGCATCTGTCCGTCTGGGACAACGTCTGCTACCCGATGAAAAAGCACAAGGTGCCCAAGGAGAAAATCGCCAAGCGCGCGGCTTACGCGCTTGAGCAGGTGCGCATGACCGGCTACGAAAAGCACATGCCCGCCCAGCTCTCCGGCGGCCAGCAGCAGCGCGTCGCGATTGCCCGCTCGCTGGTCTCCTCGGACGAGCTGATCGTGCTCGACGAGCCGATCACCAATTTGGACGCGAAGCTCCGCGAGGAGATGATTCTGGAAATCCAGATGATCCAGCAGAACATCGGCACGACGATCATCTACATCACGCACGATCAGGAAGCAGCGCTCCAGCTCTGCGACCGAATCTCCATCATGCAGCCGGACGGGCAGATTTGCCAGATCGGCAGCGACGAGGAGATCATCCGCCGCCCGGCCAACCGCTTCGTCTATTCCTTCATCGGCGTTTCCAACTTCCTGCCGGTAACAGAAAAGGGCGGCAAGGTCTGTCTGGCGCTGGGCGGCGAGCCCGTCCTGTTCGACGCGCCGCCGCAGGGGTATGTTTCCGGCAAAAAGAACGTCATGGGCGTGCGCCCGATGGATATTGTGTTTGACGCAAAGAGCCCGATCCGCGCAACGATTCAGCGCGATACCTTCCTGGGCAACCAGTACGACTATCAGGTGGAGCTGATGGGCAAGGAACTGCGCGTAGAACGCAACGCGCTGGACGTGCTGGCCGACCCCACCCGCTACGAAGCTGGGCAGGAGGTCGGGCTAAAATTCCTCAACGTCAAATTCTATGAAGAGGAGGCAAAAGCATGATGGGCAGCAAGCGCCGCGCCAGCCGCGATATGGCGCGCATGGACGGGAAACATTTCAGCCTCGATTCGGTGCTGACCGTGCTTTCCTTCCTGATTTTGGTCGTTGTGGTCGTCATCCCGATGGTGATGATCGTTTACAACACGTTCTTCTACGAGGGCAAATTCGATACCAGCCTGTTCACCCAGATCATTCTTGATCCCGGCAACGTGGCCGCCATGTGGAACACCATCAAGATCGCGCTGCTGGTCACGCTGTTCGGCACGATTGTCGGCCTGTTCTTCGCATGGCTGCTCGGTCGAAGCGACATCCCCTTCAAGGGGCTGATGCGTTCCATGTTCACCATTCCGTACATGTTCCCGCCGTTCTTCGGCGCGATGGCATGGGAGCTGCTGCTTTCCCCGCGCTCCGGCTATCTGAACAAGTGGCTGATGGCCACGTTCGGGCTGTCCAAAGCGCCGTTTAACATCAACTCCATCGGCGGCATCATCTTCGTGGAATGTTCGTATTACTTCCCGTTCGTGTTCATGCAGGTGGTCTCCGCGCTGGAGCGCATGGACCCGACGCTGGAGGAATCCGCCCGAATCGCCGGCGCAAAGCAGTGGTACGTCATCCGGCGCATCACCATGCCGCTGGTTCTGCCGGCCACAAGCGCGGGCGCGCTGCTGATTCTGACCAGCTCGCTGTCCCACTTCGGCGTTCCCTCCATCCTCGGCTTCAGCAAGAAAATTTACACCCTGCCGACCCGCATTTACCAGTTGATTTCCCGCGCGAGCGGCTCGTTCCAAGGCATCCGCGAGGGCGCGGCGCTTTCCATCCTGCTGGTGATCGTCGTCATGCTGGCGCTGTGGCTGCAAAAGATCGTTCTGCGTTCGGGCAGCTACGACATCATCAAGGGAAAATCCATGCGTCCGATGCTCATCAAGCTGCGCGGCGCAAAAATCCCCCTGCTGGTGATCTCGCTGCTGTCGCTGGTCGTCATCGTGGTCGTGCCGCTGGTGATGATTATTCTCGTCGGCCTGCTCAAGGCTTACGGCCTGCCGCTCAAGCTTGAAAACTTTACGTTCGACAACTACATCAACCTGTTCAAGTCGAAGATGGTCAAGGACAGCGTGATCAACTCGCTGACCCTGTCGGTCTCCGCGGGTCTGATCGCCATGTTCCTAGGCGTGATGATCGCCTACGTCATCCAGAAGATCCGGCCGAAGGGCAAGACGGTGCTGGAGATCATCTCCATCCTGCCGTATTCCATCCCCGGCATCGTGCTGGCCATCGGCGTCATCCTCTCTTGGAGCGGCGCGTTCGGCATCAACCTGTACAACACCCTGTGGATCATCTTGGTCGCGTATATCGCGCGCTACCTCGCCTTCTCGATGAAGTCCGCCTCCGCGTCCCTGCAGCAGGTTCACTATTCGCTGGAAGACGCGGCGCGTACCTGCGGCGCGACGCATTTTGAATCCCTGACGGACGTGACCCTTCCGCTGATTCGCCCAGCGATGATCTCCGGCTTCTTCCTGATCTTCCTGCCGGCCATGCGCGAATTGACGACCTCCGTTCTGCTTTATGGCCCGTACACCCGCACGCTCGGCGTAGCCATCTACTCCCTGCGCAGCGACGGCTATATCGTGGATTCCTCTGCGCTTGCGTCGCTGGCGATTGTGCTGATTATCATCTGCAACACGGTCGTCAACGCGATTTTGAAGGACAGGAAGAAGGTGTAACAGATGGATCAAATTGTTCTCAATCACGTCACCAAGCAGTTTACCACCAAAACGCTGGGCACGGTAACCGCCGTCAACGATTTCAATCTGACCATCAAAGAGGGCGAATGCTTCTCCTTCCTGGGTCCCAGCGGCTGCGGCAAGACGACCACGCTGCGCATGATCGCCGGATTCGAGGATCTGAGCGACGGCGAAATCCACCTGTGCGGCCGGCCCGTCAGCATCAAGAGCAAAAACCTGTATGTGCCGCCGGAGGAGCGCGGGCTGGGCATGGTGTTCCAATCGTTCGCGGTATGGCCGCACATGAACATCTTTGAAAACGTGGCCTTCCCGCTGCGCGTGCGCAAGGTGCCGAAGGCGGAGATGATCGAGCGCGTGAAAATGGCGCTCAAGCACACCAGCCTGGACGGCATGGAAAAGGTCTATCCGGGCAACCTCTCCGGTGGACAGCAGCAGCGCATCGCGCTGGCGCGCGCCATTGTCACCAATCCGAAGGTCATGCTTCTGGATGAGCCGCTTTCCAACCTCGACCCGAAGCTGCGCGAAACCATGCGCTTTGAGATCAAGGAGCTGCAAAAGAAGTTCAACTTCACGATCATCTTCGTGACGCACGATCAATCCGAGGCGATGGCGCTTTCCGACCGCATGATGGTCATGGATATGGGCAACATTGTGCAGATCGGCACGCCGACGGAGCTTTACAATCGCCCCGTCAACCGCTTTGTACACAAATTCCTCGGCCAATCCACCTTCACCAACGTTGTGATTCAAGACGGAAAGGTGTATGCGAAAGGCGACATGGCGCAGCCGCTGCCCGTCGCACTGCCGGAAAACGGCGAGCGTGAAATGGTCATGGCGACCCGTCCGAACCAAATCGCCATCAACCACACCGACGGATACAAAACCAAGATTGAAAAGCGCATCTTCCTGACCAACTACACCGAGTATCTGGTGCGCGTAGGCGACCAGCTGCTTCAGGTTCAGACCCCGCACCGCAACGCCTTTGCGCAGGGCGAAACCTGCTATCTGCAATTCCCGGGCATCATGTGGTACGGCAAGGAAGACGAACAGGCAGAAGCCGAGCGCAACCGCCGTCAGTTGGTATAAAACCGGATACGAAAAGGGACTGTCGAGCAGACGGTCCCTTTGAAATATCAATCTATGAGCTAAAAGCAAACGCTGCACAAAGTGTGGACGTGATGGGTTCAGCCCGCCTCGTACACCTTTCGAACGTCCTGCCGCCTGCCTCCGATGAGAAAATGACAGGCCAGCAGGGTGGCAGCGCCGCCGAACGTGACGCACCAGCGATAGTCGAGCACCTCCCCCAGAAAGCCCATCAGCAGGGAAAAAACGCTCGCCCCGGTTGTGAGAAGCACGCTGCTTAAGGCGTTGACGCGCGAGCGGAGTCTTTCGGGGATGTATGATGCGGATGAGCCGTCCGCAACTCGTAAGACTTGATTAAAGGCTTATGCTGAATATGGGCATCAGAAGCCATACGGCAGGGGGCAACTCTGCCGTATCCTTGTGATGCCGAAATCCATCTTGGATTGCGCGATAGTCTTGGAAAAAACTGGTATATTTTTCTGCGCATGGGAAAAGAAATAAGTTCAAGAGGTGAGAGTATGGAAATGTACGTCGATCATCAGCTGCATTTGGTTTCAATCTGGCTTCCGAATGACGAAAAGGATGTAGCGATTTTAGAGCCGGTGTATCGAAAATATAAAGGAACACCGTATCGCGTGGCTGTTTTCCGCTCCGGCAAAGGAAATCTGCTGACCAACACGGCGGCAATGCTGAAAGCAAACCGATAGGAAAAGCGAATATCAATCCGATGCGGCGGACCTCCCTCCAGGCAGGTCTGCCGTATCCTTGTCTAAAGAAGACGATGCGCTTACAATAACATCAGGCGGCGGGGGTATACCTTCTGCCAAATGATGGGAAAATGAGGTGTGCGTCATGGAATTAGAGGTTCAGCATGAAAATCAAACGATCATCCTTTGGCTTCGCAGCGGGTGCCGCACGGATTTAAGCCTGCTTTATGAGCTGGGAAAGACGTGGAGATACCGAGTGGTGGTGATCCGTTCCGGCTTTGGCAGCCTGATAAACAATACGTCCACGCTTCTCTGGTTCAACCGCGGAACGTCGATTGGAAGGGATTCCCATGGGTGCGCATTGGCAGCATCCTTGCACTGAAGAAAGGGAGAAGATTACAATAATAAGGACATTCGGGGCAAGGAGATTTTGATATGGAAGCAAGAGTTGAAAAGCCGCATCGTATCGCGGGTTATTGCCGGATTTCCGTGGATGTGGAAGCGGATCGGGATAATACGAGCATTGAAAACCAGAAGGACATCATTTCCGACTATGTTCAGCGGTACTTTCCAGATAGGGAAATTCAATCTAAATGTATAAGTGAGGATTTTTATGCAAGAGTGAATTTAAGCGGGGATCCAAAATGCAGGTATTTTCTCTGATTAAGAGTTGTTTAATAGCTCGAGTTTGAGCTGCTTTTCTTGAGTTAATGAGTATTTTACTAACTTGATAGGCTTGTTTTCGATACGCTTACGCATTTTAACGTAGTCGATGACTTCTTGAGAAAAACTATGAGCAATGGCTGTTGAACGAACCATTTTCTGATCGCCAGAAGCTTTATTCTGCAAAAACCACGTTTCATAATTGATAAGTTGACTTAATGCTTTTTCGTCGAAGATATCCTTTTTTAATTCAAGAATATCATATGAAGAAATCTGATCTGGTTGTAAAGGATTTCCAAACATGAGAAGAATATCTATCTCGCGTCCGGTATTTGTTGGTGCATAGCAGAGGTAGTCTGTATAGTTTCCAAATAAGTCCTTATGTCGGTTGACTGTTAAATCTGAAAGAAGATATGCCATAACACCAGCTTCGTATTTAAGCTGGTTTTCGTCATTTAAACATATCTTATCTAATAAAGAAGAAACGATTATTGGATAAGGCTCTAAAATCAGATGCCTAGAGTTTGTGTATGGATTGATTTTGCTGTACTCATAGAGCAGAGTGCGGAATTCGTTGTCAGAGATAGAGAACATGACATTTGTACCACTGGCTCTATTTAACGAGAAATTCCAGATTTTACCTTCGTTACGTAAATCATAAATATCGTGCAGTTCTAAAGGAGCGTCATAATGATAAGGCGTGTTTTTAAATCGTATACGATAAGGATATAAATCATCTGACCAAACACGGGATTCATCAAAAAAAGGAGAACCATCAGCTTGCCAGATGCCATAGAGTTTGTGCTCTTTCGTAATATAAAAAAGAATGTAATCACTTTCTTTTACAATACATAACCTTGAAATAAGAGCATTATTGGTGGAATCTTTGGCACGGCTTCCTTCTCTTGCAGATGGAATGCCTACAACGCCACGGCGCAGGCAGATATCGTAATTGCTATGATCCATAACGAAAATATGTGCTGGCATAGTCTTCTCCTTCTTTATAAGCAAATACTATTTTTATAGAATTCGATTTGTTTAAGAAAAGTCCTGCCTTATTCATGAGCGTTCAAGCACCTTTGAGCCCTTTAAACTCTTATGGATGAAGTAAATGAAACACATCTTGTCAACCTTTGCCATCTTTCCAGAAGGAATATTCCAGATGTCTTGAATCCATACTGGGAGAGCGAACAGAAAGCTGAGTAGAAGGAGGCAATATTTGTGCGAGCAACGGGCATAGTGCGGAGAATCGACGAATTGGGGCGTGTGGTGATCCCTAAGGAGATTCGGCGCACACTGAGAATTCGCGAGGGCGACCCGCTTGAAATCTATACGGATAAGGATGGAGAGGTCATCCTCAAAAAGTATTCCCCGATTGGCGAGATTTCCAATTTCGCCAAGGATTACACGGAATCCCTCTTCCGGTCGCTGGGGCATATCGCCTGCATCACCGATAAGGACATGATTGTTTCAGCCAGTGGCGTTTCTCGTAAGGAGCTTTGGGAAAAGCCCATCAGCCGCGATTTGGAGCAGGCGATTCAAAGCCGTCAGGTGGTGACGGCCAACCGCGGCAACGGTACGCGGCTCGTGCCTGTCACCAGCGAGGAGGATGCGCAGTCTTATACCGCGCAAGTCATCTGTCCGATTATTGCGGATGGAGAATCCATCGGCGCGGTGGTGCTGCTCTCGCGGGAACCGGCGGCGCGGATGGGCGACACGGAGCTGAAGGTTGCTGAAACGACGGCGAGTATCGTCGGGCGTCAGATGGAGCAGTAACGCCAAAGGCGGAGGAATTTCTTCCGTCTTTTTGTTTTTGACCCATTCAGGGGAAGATTTTCCGGCGGCGGTTCGTCTTTTCTTCAGTAAGGCAAAGGAGCGAGGAAAGATGAAACGAATATGGATGTCGGCGCTGTTGCTGCTGACGGCGTTGTTTGCGGCCCGCGCACAGGCGGAGACGGTTTATGATCGGGGAACGATGTACGGCGTGATGACTGTTTATGAACAGCCGGATTCGCTTTCCGATGTTCGGATGGTGTATTTCAGCGGAACGCCCGTCGAAGTGCTCGAAAGTGTGGAGGATGGTGCGGGTCAAGCCTTTACGCATGTTTGTGTGGCGAATCAGCTGGAGGGGTATGTGCTGACGCGGGACAGCGGCGAAAACGAAGTCGTTTTGTTTTCGGAGGGGGCGGCGGATGGGCCGAAGGGTATTCTGCCGATGCTTGTGGCGAATCCCGGCGGACGGGGAATCGTCAATCTGCGGGATCGGCCGAGCCGAAGGGGGCGGGTTCTTGCGGAAATTCCGAACGGTACGACGGTCGAGGTGATGGGCGTCAAGGAAGACGATACGCATGTGCTGGCGTCGTGGGCGCATGTCCGCGCGGGCGGACAGACGGGGTTTATGCAGTTGGATTTGCTGACCGTGCCGAACACGGAGGCATATTGGCTGGCGATGGTCGGAACGTACATGGTTTTGCCGATGCGCTCGTGCAGCCTGAACGATGTGCGGCCGTTTGACCCGCCGGAAATCACCGCCGAAGCGCTGGCGCAGGAGCTGACCGAGCCGAAAAGCAGGGAGCAGGTTCGGCGGTTTTTCGCCTCGCTGGGGATGGAAATCACGGAGGAGGAAGCGTATTATCTGGAGACGGGCGAACCCTTTTTGACTGCGCCGAGCAAGCCGGAAATTCAGCAGATAGATGCGGATTTAAGCGAAGGCAAAGCGCTGGCGCTGGTCAAAACACAGCTCTATTCGTTTTTGCTGGAAACACGCGCAGACGGAAAAACGGTGCTGCTGGATATGCTGACGGAGTTTGACGCCATGCGCACGGAGCGCATCGGCCGGACGACGTGGCTCGTCGGACGCATGGGCGGCCCGCTGGACGGCGGGCGCGGCGAATACGGCTGCTGGTATAATCTGGAAACGCGCGGCGCGGATATTCTTTATGCGGAATATACATCGGAGAGTTATCTGGGCGGTTCGCTGTGCACGGGGACGTGGGCGAGCGAGGACTGCCTGATTTACGCGCTGACGGAGAAAACGCAGACGGAGGGCGAAAGCGTGGCCGTAACGTCTCAAATCACGATTGAGGGGATCAGGGGCGTATATACGGCGGAAGATATTCGGCGCGAATCCGTGTTTGAAAAAACGCTTTGCCGCGAATATGTCTACGATGCGTCGCGCGGCTGTCTTGTCATCGCCGGTGCGCAGTGATACAATGAGAGCTGAAAAAACAAAAGAACGGAAATCGGAAGAAGGGGTAAAACATGAACGCACTGAGCGAAGCGCTGCGCGGCGCGCGGCGAGTGGTCTTTTTCGGTGGTGCGGGCGTGTCCGTGCCGAGCGGCATTCCGGATTTTCGAGGAGAAAATGGACTGTATGCGCGCGAATACGACGGTCTGACGGCGGAGATGCTGCTCAGTCACTCGTTTTTCTGTCTGCATCCGGATATTTTTTATGATTTTTACAAAAAGCACATGGTGCATCCGGAAGCCAGGCCGAACGTCGTTCACATCAGGCTGGCCGAGATGGAACGCGCGGGCAAGGTGACGGCCGTCGTCACACAGAATATCGACGGCCTGCACAAGAAAGCCGGAAGCCGCAACGTGTTTGAACTGCATGGCAGCGTCTATGAGAATTTCTGCATGGGCTGCGGCAGGCGATTTGGGCTGGATTTTGTGATGCACGCGCCCGGCGTGCCGCATTGCCCGGACTGCGGCGATATCGTGCGTCCGGAAGTCACGCTTTACGGCGAGCCGCCGGATCACTGGTTTATGACGGGAGCGTGCCGCGAAATCTCGAACTGCGATACGCTGATCGTTGCAGGCACGAGTTTGTCGGTCGAACCTGCCGCGTCGTGCATCGAGTATTTCCACGGAAAGCAGCTGATTGTCATCAATCGGGATGAAACCCCGGCGGATGTGCGCGCGACGCTCGTGCTGCATGAGGATATTGCGAAGGTTTTTGAAACGCTGTAAAGGGGAAAAACGATGAGACAAAGCAAAAGACAGGTGACGGATAAGGCGACCATCTGCGCCATGCTCGACGCGATCGATACGATTCACGTCGCGATGCACGACGAGCCGTTTCCCTATGTCGTGCCGCTGAATTTCGGCTATGACTGGGAGGATAAGCTTGTTTTCTATTTCCATTGCGCGCATGAGGGTTATAAGCTCGACCTGCTGCACAAAAACCCGCACGTCTGCGTCAATGCGTCGAGCTTTATTTCCTATGCGGGCGCGAGCGTCAAGGGCCATCTGCATGATTACCGTTCTGTGACGGCGCGCGGCGTGGCAGAGAGGCTTGAACCTGATTCTGCGGAGTTTATCCACGCGCACGAACAGCTGCTCAGCCATAATCTGCGCGATAAATCGCAGGTGCATACTACGGCGATGAAGTTCATTGAGCTGTGGAAAATCACCTGTGAGGACGTGACGGCCAAAGCGGAAATCACGCCGAAATCGCCGGAAGGCGTGGCTTATGCGCCCGCAAAGGGCGACGGCATGCCGCTGGATGAAAGCCACATCCTGGATATGCAAAAGGAACGAAAATAACATCTCCAAACGGGTCGGCAGGTTCCGCCGATCCGTTTTTGCGCGCTTGCGCCGTATGTTTTAAATATGTTATAATCAAACAAATACCCTGAGAAGGGGGAAATGCGAATGAAAAGGAAGCTGCTGTGCGCGTTTGCACTTTGTTTTCTGTCCGTCTCTGCACTGGCCGACGCGCCGGATGAAACGGAACGGCTGGTGGTTTATACCTCGCATAAGGAAGAAGTCTATCAGCCGATTGTGGAGGAATTTGAGCGGCGCACGGGCGTTTGGGTGCAGGTGGTTTCCGGCGGAACGACGGAGCTGCTCGAACGCATCGCAGCGGAAGAGGAAACGCCCGTGGCCGACGTGATGTTTGGCGGCGGCGTGGAATCTCTGCTGGCCTATGAGGATTATTTCATGCCGTGCGACGCGCCGAGGGACGCGATGCTGGCGGAATGCCGCTTTGAAAACCACCGCTTTGTGGCTTTTTCGCGCCTGCCGCTGGCGATTATCTACAATCCGCGGCTGGTGAGCCATCCGCCCGCCGGCTTTGCAGATCTGCTGGATGACGGTCTGCGCGGGCAGATTGCGTTCGCCAATCCCGCCGTATCCGGTTCGAGCTTCACCGTGCTGGCTACGCTGATGCAGGCGCTCGACGACGAAAACGCGCTTGTCCGTTTTGCCGATAACGTGCGTGGGCATGAGCTTTCCGGATCAGGCGCGGTCGTTTCCACCGTGGCGGCAGGCGAAATGCGCGTGGGCGTGGCGCTGTATGAGACGGCGAAAAAGCGCATGCTGGCGGGCGAACACATCGCGGTGATCTGGCCGAAGGAGGGTACGAGCGCTGTGCCGGACGGGGCGGCGGTTCTGGCGGGCTGCGCGCATGAAGAGAATGCGCAGGCGTTCATTTCGTTTATCCTCAGCGAGGATGTGCAGCGGCGCGTGGAGACCGAATATGCCCGCGAAAGCGTGCTGACCGCGCTGGATGAATCGGACGGTGCGCCGATGTTTGAGCTTTGCGCTTACGACATCGACTGGGCGGCGGCCAATCAAAAGGACATTCTGGCGCGCTGGCAGGCGCTCATGGAGGGAGAAGCGCCATGAGCGAAAAGAAGAGCATGCGTTTTCAAACGCGCATTTTTCTGACGGTGATCTGCGTGGCGCTTGTGCCGATCATCCTGTGCTTCACGCTGCTGCTTCCGGTGATGGTTTCCACCAGCACAAAAAGGCAGAGCGAGGCGGCACAGGCTCAGCTCGACGTGTTGAGCGGCCAGCTTACGGACGCGTTTTCGGGCATGGAGCGCGTGCTTGACGCGCTGGCGCAAGACGCGTGGATTCGCTCGGCGATTGAGGAAAGCGATACGGCGCACCCGCGCGAGCTGTATGCCGCGCTGGTCAGGCAGGCGGCGGATGTGCCGGAAATGACCCAGCTTATGCTCATCGATTCGGATGGCACATGCCTTTGCGCCTTGCGTGGGCAGGAGGAAAACGTCGTTTTTGATACGGACTGGGGCGTTCTGCGCATGGCGGAGGATGAAAACGTTGTCTTTTTCGGCGAAGCGGGGCGCGTCGCAGCCGTCCGCCGCGTGGGCGCGGGGTATCTGCTGGCGGAAATCAGCGGCGACAGCCTCAGCGAACTGCTCAGCCAGGGGCTGAATCCGGCCTATGGCGTCATGCTGCTGGGCGGTCAGTGGCGGCTGATCGACGATTCCCGCACAACGGGTTCGGAAAGCCGCCTGCACGAACTACGTGAGCGCATGTTGGCGGGCGAGGCGCTCAGCGACAGCGACTCCGT
Organism: uncultured Eubacteriales bacterium; assembly: GCA_900542445.1. Taxonomy (GTDB): domain Bacteria; phylum Bacillota; class Clostridia; order Christensenellales; family Aristaeellaceae; genus Ventricola. Next base: position 16,110 of record UQNN01000017.1, read on the forward strand.
GCTGACTTATACGACGCAGACCGAGCCTGTCAGCGGGTTTACGCTGCTGCTCAGCCAGCCGCGCGTGTTTACGGGCGAGATGACGCATTTGATGGTCGTCATCGGCGTGGCGCTGGGCACGGCGAGCCTGCTGCTGTGCCTGTGGGGCGCGCTGGTGCTCAGCCGCCAGGTGACGCGCCCCGTTCGGGAGATGACGGCGGCGATGAAGCGTGTGCAGATGGGCGAATTGAGCGCGCGCGTCGTGCCGCATGGCGGGGACGAGCTGGGGCAGCTGGCCGTCGGTTTCAACCGAATGGTGGAGGAATGCGAACTGAACCTCAGGCGCTCGGTGGAGCGCCAGAAGGAGCTGAACGACACGCGTATCCGGATGATGCAGTCGCAGCTCAATCCCCACTTCCTGTATAACACGCTGGACTCGATGAAATGGATGGGCGTGACGCACGGCGTGCCGCAGGTGGCGACGCTGGCGGAGGATTTGGCGAAGATTCTGCGCGCCAGCATCTCCGGCGACGAATTTGTGACGCTGGGGCAGGAACTTGACCTGCTGGAACGCTATATCGATATCCAGCTCATTCGATTTGAGGATCGATTTGCCTGTGAAATAGAGGTGGACGACGCGCTGATGAGCTGCATGGTGCCCAAACTGGTGCTTCAGCCGATTGTGGAAAACGCGGTGATTCACGGCGTTCGGGATATGGACGACGGCTACATCAAAATCTGGGCGGAGCGCGACGCGGAAGATCTGCGGCTCTTTGTGCAGGATAACGGATGCGGCATGGAAAAGCCGCAGGATGGGCCGCTGGGCTTCGGCGTATCCGGCAGACCGGGCGAGCATCTGGGCATGTTTAACGTGGACAGCATTCTGCGCCTGCACTTCGGCGACGCATACGGCTTGAGCGTGCGCTCGAAGCCGGGCGAAGGCTGTCTGGTGATGGTGCGCTTGCCAATGAGGAGGGAAAAGGCATGATTCGCGTGTTGATGGTGGACGACGAGCCGCTGGTTCGGCGCGGCATTGTCGCGGGCGTCGATTGGGCGGCGCTGGGCTGCGAGGTCGTCGGCGAGGCGCAGAGCGGGGAAGAAGGGCTTGCGCTGGCGCGGAAGCTCAAACCGGAACTGATTATCACCGATATCCGCATGCCGAAGATGGATGGCATCACGATGATGAACCTTTTGCGCGAAGAGGGATGCGCGGCACACTGCATTGTGCTGACGGCGCACAGTGATTTCGAGTATGCGCGCGGGGCGCTGCTTTTCGGCGCGGACGACTATCTGCTCAAGCCGTTTCGCGATCAGGAGCTGACGCATGCCGTCGCGCGGGTCTGCCGCAAGATGCAGCCCTTGCCCGCTGCGCCCGCGCAGCAGGAAAAAGAGCCGGAGGTCAGCGGTTATGTGCGTCAGGCGATGGATTACATTGCGGCGCACTATGCCGACGAGGACATTTCCATCGCGGTGATCGCAGAGCATCTGCGCGTCAGCGAGGGGCATCTTTCCCATGTGTTCAAAAAGCAGACAGGCATGACCGTCACCAACTATCTGACCAAGACGCGCATTGACGCGGCCATGCGGATGCTGACCCGCGACCATGTGAAGGTCTATGAAGCTGCCGCCGCGGTGGGGTATAAGGATGTGACGTATTTCTCCGCGACGTTCAAGAAGCTGACGGGCCTTTCGCCGTCGGAGGTGGGGTGAGGGGCGACGATTGGGGCTTTGCCCCAAACCCTACAAGGGAACTGAGTTCCCTTGACCTTCCGCTAAGCTGTCGCGAAGCGACAGCTTGAAATAGGTTTGTTCAAACCGCCGCGAAGCAGAGAAGGGAGCCTGATGAGGAGTGATGTCCCACGCCCGCTGTGCGGGATTTGGCGGGCTATCAATCGCCCCTCAGGCAGGTTCGGGCAGCAGCCCAATGTTTTTTCGATATTTCTGTGCAAAGTTGTCAGAATTACCGGGTGAAATCGCAGAATTGTCCAGTTTCTTTTTGGTGGATTGGTGCGTATTATATAAAGTAACAAAGCGGCACAGAACAAGCCGCGACCCACCGACCAAGAAAGGGAGATACGCACATGAAGAAACTGTTATGCGCCGTCCTCGCCATCGCCATGATGCTGACGGCATGCCTCGCCATGGCCGAGACCGTGGAAGAAGTCATCGCTCAGGCGCAGACCATGACCAACGAAGAGCTGTACGCCAAGGCCATTGAGGAATCCAACGGCAAGACGCTCTACGGCATCGGCAACTCCAGCCGCGGCAAGACCGCCGGCGCGAGCTTCATCGAGATGCTCCAGAAGATTGACCCGAACTACACCGGCACGATCGAGTGGTCGCAGCCGAAGAACAACTCCATCTTTACCACACTGAACGCCGACATTAAGAGCGCCAACCACATCTATTCCATGACGCTCATCCAGGATGGCAACCAGATTCAGACCAAGATGCTGGATACCGGCAACCTGCTCAACTTCATTCCGAAGGAGTGGGCCGAGGGCGAAGGCGTGATCGTTGAGGGCAACGACAAGCCGCTGGCGCTCCAGACGCTCAACAAGGTGTTTATGTATAACACCGTGGGCGACAAGACCTTCACCAACTGCTGGGATTTCGTCGCCGAAGGCGTTGCGCCGCTGTTCATGGGCGTCAACTCCGAGCTGGTCGGCAAGAACTTCCTGTACATGCTGACCAAGGATACCTATGCCGACTACCTCAAGGATGCGTTTGACGCCATGCCGGACGGCGCGGCGAAGGACCGCATTGCGGCGGAAGTCGAAGAGATGAAGCCGGAAGCTGAAGCGCTGATGCTCGACGCCGAGAATGCGCCGTATGCGCTGGCCTATATCAAGCTGTTCTGTGAGCAGTACAACGAGCAGACGGACGACGGCCCGATCTGCAACACCCTCGTCACCAAGTCTGCGGCTGACCAGTGCGGCCTGCTGGTGTACTCCAAGCTCCGCTCTGTCGAAGAATCCGCTGAGACTTCCGTCAACAACATCGCCGTTGCGGCGTATCAGGACGGCTATCAGGGCATCGGCGGCTATGCCTACAAGCATTACCTCCAGGTGCTCAAGACCTCCCCGCTGCCGTGGACGAGCTGCGCGTTCATCGCTTACATGACCACCACCAACGAAGGCTTCGCCGCGTGGGGCAAGGACATGGGCGGTTACAGCGCGAACCCGGTCTGCATGCAGGATCACTCTCAGGATGGTTATGTGGACGGTGTGAACACCTATGACGCGAAGAACGACCGCGGCTACGAGTGGTGGGTCTCCGCTGACGGCGGCCGCCTCGTCGTGGAAGATCCGGCGTACTGCGCGCAGGTTTCCTTCGACCTCGGCGACTGGATCGACATGATCGTCGGCAATAAGTAAGCATTTCGGAAACTTGACTTGACGTGTGAGGGGCATGAAGCGTTTCATGCCCCTCGCATGGTACAGGGGGAATATCATGCAGCAAACTGTCAAAGCGAGCGGGACGCGGGTTTGGCTCAATAAGCTGAAAACCACATTCTCCAAGCCGCAGAACGCCATTCTGCTGGCGCTGGGTATCCTGCTCACATTCTCAACCATTGCGCCGATGATTTCCATCGCGCTGGATACCGTAACCGTTCATGTCGGCTCGGTGGATAGCCATTATACCGGGCTGACGGAGGGCTACACGTTTTACAACTGGCAGGATCTGTTTACCGGCAAGCTGGCGAAGGTCAATCTCTGGTCGCCGCTGCTTAACTCGGTTCTGCTGTCGGTGTTTTCCTGCTTCGGCGCGATTTTCTACGGCGGCCTGTTTGCTTATCTGGTCACCCGCACGAACATGCGCTGCAAGAAATATTTAAGCTCGATTTTCATTTTCCCGTATATCATGCCCCAGTGGACGCTGGCCGTCATCTGGCAGAATCTGTTTGATTCCAACCTTGTGACGGGCACGTCCGACGGCCTGCTGGCCGCCATCTTCGGCATCCGCATGCCGCTGTGGTGGTGCCAGGGCATGTTCCCCAGCGTGATGGTGCTTTCGCTGCACTACGCGCCGTTCGCGTATATCCTCATCGGCGGCATTTTCCGCAACATGGACGCGAACCTTGAAGAAGCCGCGACCATCATGGGCACGCCGCGCCTCAAGATTTTCGCGCGCGTGACGCTGCCGCTGGTCAAGCCAGCCGTGCTGAGCACGGTGCTGCTGGTCTTTTCCAGCGCGATGGGCTCGTACCCCGTGCCGCATTACCTGAACCTGACGACCCTGTGTACCAAGTATGTGCAGATGGGCGAGAAGCGCGCGGGCGAGGCGAGCATCCTTGCGGTGATCATGATTCTCTTCGGCGTGTTGATCCTGATCGTCAACCAGAAGACGACCTCCGGCCGCCAGAGTTACACGACCGTCACCGGCAAGTCCGGCCAGATTTCGCTGGTCAATCTCGGCAAAATCGGCCGCAATGTGGTCGCCGCCATTTTCTGCGTGGCCACGTTCTTCACGGGCATTTTGCCGATTATCCTGTTCGCCATCGAGACCTTCCTGCCGAACCCCGGCGATTACAGCTTCATCCGCAACGGCGTCGCGGGCAACCTGACGACCAAGTGGTGGGTGACCAGCGAAAACATCACCGAAAACGGCATGTATGGCCAGAAAGGCATTCTCTTCAACGAGGCCATCTGGGGCGCGTTCAAGGGCACGCTGATTGTTGCGGTTTGCTGCGCGCTGCTGGCGGGCACCATCGGCCTGCTGGTCGGCTACTGCGTCAGCAAAAACCGGCGCAGCAAGTGGGCGGCTTACGTCAACAACATGGCGTTTCTGCCGTATCTGATGCCGTCGCTGGCCGTCGGCGTCGCGTTCTTCGTATTCGGCTCTTCGATGGGCATTTTCAACACCTATCTGCTGCTCGTGCTGGCCGGCACGGTGAAGTATATCCCGTTCGCCAGCCGCAGCGCGCTCAGCTCCATGATGCAGCTTTCCGGCGAAATTGAGGAAGCCGCCATCATTCAGGATATCCCGTGGCACAAGCGCATGCTCAACATCATCATCCCGATTCAGAAGACCTCCATCATGAGCGGCTATTTGCTGCCGTTCATCACCTGCGTGCGCGAGTTGACGCTGTTCATGCTACTCTGCTCACAGACGAAAATCATCACCACGATGCTGGATTATTTCGACGAGATGGGCCTGTATGCGTTTTCCAGCGGCATCAACCTGATTCTGATCGTGTTCATCCTGATCTGCAACGCGCTGATTAACAAGCTGACCGGCGCAAGTCTGGACAAAGGAATTGGAGGAGAGTAAATGTCTCGGATTGAATTGACCAATGTCACCAAGCGCTGGGGCCAGTTTTACGCGGTGGATAACCTCAGCATGGTCATTGAAGATAATGCGTTTGTCACGCTGCTTGGCCCGTCCGGCTGCGGCAAGACGACCACCCTGCGCATGATCGCGGGCCTTGAAACGCCGACAAGCGGCCGCATCACCATCGACGGTGTGCCGGTCTTTGACTCGCAGAAGGGCATCAACGTTTCCGCCAACAAGCGCAAGGTCGGTTTCCTGTTCCAGAACTACGCGCTCTGGCCGAACATGACCGTCTACCAGAATATCTCCTTCGGCCTGACCAACATCAAGGAGGAGATGGACGAAATCGACTTTAACGCGCGCACGGCGGCACGCATGATTGAGATTCTGCAAAAACCGCAGGACATCGTCCGCGCCATCAACGAGTGCGTCGATAAGAAGAAAAAGCTGAATCTGGATAAGGCATATCTCCGCCTGATCGATCTCTACGAAATCAGCCTGTTTACGGCCAAGACGCTGATGGGCATGAAGTTGCAGGAGGCGGGCGACCCGAAGGCCGCCGCCGCGCAGGAGATCAAAAAGCTGGAGGAGAAGCTGGCCGCCGCCAAGGCGAAGGCCGAAAAGAACGGCTGCACCCTGAGCGACGATTACACCCTGATGAAGGGCGGCAAGCCGGTGCGCAGCATGCGCAAGATGACGGCGGAGGAAATCGACCTGATTGTCCGCCGCGTCTCCCGCATCGTCAAAATCGGCATGTTCATGGATCGTTATCCCAGCGAGCTTTCCGGCGGCCAGCAGCAGCGCGTGGCCATCGCCCGCACGCTTGCGCCAAACCCGAAGGTGCTCTTCATGGATGAGCCGCTTTCCAACCTCGACGCGAAACTCCGACTGGAAATGCGTTCCGAGCTTCAGCGCCTGCATTTGCAGACCGGCTCGACGTTTGTCTACGTCACGCACGACCAGATGGAGGCCATGACGCTGGCGACGCGCATCTGCCTGATGGAAAACGGCGTGCTCCAGCAGTATGACGAGCCGCTGACGGTGTACGGCAAGCCGAGCAATCTGTTTGTTGCGGACTTTGTCGGTAATCCGGCGATCAACTTCATCGAGGCCAGGGGCGCGCAGAAACAGGACGGCGCGGTGGAGCTGACCATGCTGGGCGGCGTGAAAGCGGCGTATGCGCCGGGCGAACCGGTGAATCTGCGCGAATGGTTTGCGCGCGAGGAAAAAGCCGCCGCTGCCAATGTAGACACGCATGCGGTGGAGAAGGCGAACCGTGATTCCCTGTTCAAATACCATATCGCGAAGGTGGAAGAGGACGAGTTTGAGGATGAAGTGACGCTGACGCACGAAGATTTTGTGCTGGGCATCCGCCCGGAGTGTGTGAGCATTTGCGAAGACGGCGCGCTTGAGGGCGAAATCTTCAGCGCAATGCCCACCGGCATGGAGACGACCGTCAAGGTGCGCGTGGGCGAGTTCCTCTTTACGGGCGTGGTCTTCGGCGGCATCACCTACAAGATCGGGCAGAAGGTGCGGCTTTCCTTCACGGGCGCGGACATCCTGATGTTCAGCCGCGAAAACGGCAAGCTGATTACCCGCGGCACGCTGAAAATCTAAGAAAAAAACGATTGGGACAAAAGACGATTGGGGCTTTGGCATGTCCCAATCGTTTTTTAACTTTCTAAACCGGTTTGTGACGTTTAACTCCTTCCGTCACGCCTTCGGCGTTTTTCATCGTCTGAATCCGCCACAGGCGGCAGCGATTCAAACGTCCCTCAAAGAGGGAGGCGTTGTTCTTTCGCGAATGTGGCTTAACGCCAAAAGGCTCCCTCTTAGAGGGAGCTGTCAGCGAAGCTGACTGAAGGAGTTATTGGGTCAAAGCCCCAATCGTTCTTTTTTACCGCCGAAGCGGCGGATGGATTATAAGCTTGACGTGGTCAGCGAAATCAGCGAAACCGTCGGCGGATTGAAAAGGCGGAAGAACGGCAGGGGATACAGCCCGTCGTTGTTGCCGAGACCGGGCGAGACGTACAGATAGGTTCCGCCCTTTTTCGTCAGCCCGTAATAGGTGTTTTTGCCCGGAAGAATCCCGTAAAACGGGAGATTCTGCGACGGAATAAACAGCGCGCCGACAAACGGCAGACGAACCAATCCCCCCTGATAATGGCCGCAGAGCACCAGATGCAGCCGCCCGCGTAGACTGCCCGCATACGCACCTTCCAGCTCTTCGTCGGCAGGCGGCACATGCGTCAGCGCAATATAAACGTCCTCATCGGTCATTTGTGCGCGCGCGTCGCGGGTTTCGGTCAGCCATTGCAGGTTGTAGGCGGTCAGCTCGATGGCATTTTCGTCGCCGCTGGACAGCGCGTCGAGGTATTGCCGCTCAAACTGCTCCTGCATCGTATCCATGTCCAGACTCAAAAGCGCGCTGGTTGTCAGCCACAGCGCGTGCCCGTCGCGCTCAATCCGCACGGGTGCGCTAAGCAGCTGCGCGCCGCGCCGCCTTGCGCCGAGCACCCAGGGGGCGAACGGACTGCCGCTTGCCGCATAGCTCATCGATGCGGGAAGCGGGTCTTTGTCGCCCGGAATCATGTAAATCGGTACGCCGGGCTTGAGTTCGTGCAGCATCTCGATGAGCGTGTAGAGCGGCTGCGCGTTCCCGCGGGAAGAAACCATGTCTCCGGTGAGCACCACCGCGTCAAAATCTTCCTTTTGCAGCGCAAAACGTATGCGCGATTGATTCGCGCCATAGGATGCGCCCTTGAGATCGGAAATGTGCAGTAGCGTATATCCTTCCAGCGCCGAATCCATTTTCCGAATCGGCACGGTGACGCGCGCAACCTGTACAAATTGATTGATCGCCAGATTGGCGGCCAGCGCCGCAAGCAACAGAAGCAGCAGAAAAACCAGAACACGCCTGCCCAGCGGCGCGCGTGGCCTGGGCTCAAAAAATTCGTCGCCGGGCTGCGCAGCTTTGAAATGCGCGGTATGCTGCGGGGAAAAGGAATCAAAGCCGCTTCGGCTCTGAGAGGGGCGTCTGTTCATGGCTGAAACCTCGAATCTGTCCAAAATCGCTGTGAGCAGCCCGAAGGCCGACCCTCTTTCGTATGAAAACCTGTGTATGTTCAGTCGGCGTCAAGTTGAAAGTTACGCAAAAACGGGAAATGTAACCAACACGTCCATTATACCGAAATGATGGGGCGGATTCAACCGAAAAAATGCGCGAAACGAAAAAAGTTTCGCTTCCGCTTTGCATGAACAGCCAAGTGTGATACAATCAACATATGAATTCGGACGGAGGATGAACATGGCGAAGGAAAAGACGGTGTTCGTGTGCAGCGCATGCGGCTATGAAACCCCGCGCTGGATGGGCAAGTGCCCCGGCTGCAACGCGTGGAACACTTTGGAGGAACAGGCCCCGCAGGCTGCGCAGCAGGCCGCGCCCGTCAAGGCGAACAAGCAGCGCCCCGGCACGGGCGCAAGCGCGATGCGCCTTTCCGAAATCCCGGAGGAAACGAGCGCCCGCGCGACGACGGGCATCGGAGAACTTGACCGCGTGCTCGGCGGGGGCGTGGTGGAAGGTTCGCTGATGCTGGTTGGCGGCGATCCGGGCATCGGCAAATCGACACTGCTGCTGCAAGCTTCCGAACATTTGGCGCAGAATGGCGCGCGCGTGCTGTATATTTCCGGCGAGGAATCCGTGCGGCAGATCAAGATGCGCGCGCGGCGGCTGGGTGTGACGAGCGACAATCTGCTCATCCTCAGCGAAAATGCGATGGACGCGGCTGAGCGCCGCTGGGAGGAAATCGCGCCGGATTACATGATCATCGACTCGATTCAGACGATGTATCGGCCGGATATGGCCAGCGCGCCCGGCAGCGTGTCTCAGGTGCGCGAGTGCGCCAGTCTGCTGATGCGCATGGCCAAGACGACGGGCTGCGCGGTGTTTCTCGTCGGCCATGTGACCAAAGAGGGCGCGATTGCCGGCCCGCGCGTGCTGGAACACATGGTGGACGTGGTGCTCTATTTCGAGGGCGACCGGCAGCACGAATACCGCATTCTGCGCGCGGTGAAAAACCGCTTCGGTTCGGTCAATGAGCTTGGGCTGTTTGAGATGCGCGAGAGCGGCATGGTGCCGGTGGAAAACCCGTCGGAACTGCTGCTTTCCACGCGGGCGCGCAACGTGCCCGGCTCGTGCGTACACTGCGCGATCGAAGGCTCACGGCCCATGCTGGTGGATGTGCAGGCGTTGGCCTTGCAGACGGCCTATGGCACGCCGCGGCGCACGACGAACGGCTTTGACGCGGGAAGGCTGGCGCTGCTGCTGGCCGTGCTGGAAAAGCGCGCGGGCGTGTCGCTGTTCAATCAGGATGTGTATGTCAACGTTGCGGGCGGGCTTGAGCTGTCCGAACCGGCGGCGGATCTGCCGCTCTGCGCGGCGGTCGCTTCCAGCGTGCGCGACGCATGCGTGCCGGGCGATTGGGCGGTGATCGGCGAGGTCGGTCTGGCGGGCGAGATCCGCGCCGTTTCTCAGGCGGAACGCCGCCTTGCCGAGTGCGCGAGACTCGGCTTCACGACCGCCGTCATCCCGCGGGAGAACGCCAGGCACCTCCGCGCGCCGGAAGGCATGCGGGTCTATGGCGTGGAAACGCTGGCCGAAGCGCTGGCGATTCTGTTCGGATAAAATCGAATGGTATCGGACGGACGAACGATGGGCGCTCCTTGTGTGCGGATTTGCGAAAATCCGTTGCAGGGGGCGCGCGTTGCGCGTCCGTTTTTCTATCGTTACAACTTTGTTACACGAAGAAGGAAGAATATATGATATGATAAAGAGGAAGGAAAACGACTTCCGTATAGTTTTCGCGCGATTTCGAGGATGGAATCGAGCGTGAAGGGAGGCAAAGCGGCATGGCAAACCTTTTGCTGGTCGAAGACGACGCGTCCGTTCGGCAGATTGTGATGTTGCAGCTGTCGCTGGTCGGCTATGACGTGCGCGCGGCGGAGGACGCAGGGCAGGCGCGTCGCATGATGGAAGAAAAAACGCCGGATCTGGCGATTCTGGATATCATGCTGCCCGGTGAGGACGGCTTTTCGCTGGCCGAAACGATGATGGAGCGGGCCGTTCCCGTATTGTTTTTGACGGCGAAGACGGCGGTTTCTGACCGCGTGCGCGGGCTGCGCATGGGCGCGGAGGACTATATGCTCAAGCCGTTTGAACCGGAAGAACTGCTGGCGCGCGTGGAAAACATCCTCCGCCGCACCAGGAAGGCGCGGACGCATTTTGTCTTCGGCGCACTGGTTGTCGATCTGCCGTCCCGACGCGTGACGAAGGGCGAGCGCGAAGTGGCGCTGACCGCGCTGGAATTTGACCTGCTGGCGATGCTCGTGCGCCGCAGCAACGTGGCGCTCAGCCGTGAAGCGCTGCTTTCGGGCGTATGGGGCTATGCTTATCAGGGGGAAACGCGCACGGTGGATGTGCATATTCAACGCCTGCGCGGCAAAATCGGCGCGGAATACATTGAAACGGTGTATAAATACGGTTATCGGTTCTGCGGCGAAGGGGAGGGAAAACCATGAGAAAATGCATTGCGCTGTGCATGGTGGCGCTCGTGCTGACGCTGCTTGGCCCAGGGATGGCGCTGGTCGTTTCCCGAAGCTTTGCGTTGACGATGGAGCGGGAACGCGCACGGGCGCTTGGTGAGGAAGCGGCGATTGCGCGCGCGCTGACGCTGGAAACCGCGGAGGGAAACGTTGGTCGATCCACTGCTTCAACTTTGCAGACGCGGTATGGCTCAAACGAATTGACGATCTATTTGCTGCAAAACGGCGAGACGATCACGGGCGAAGCGCTTCCGACGGTGCAGAAACTGCCTGAACTGCTGAACACGGAAACGCGCGCGACGCTGCTGGATGGGGTAAGCGAACGGCTGCTGATTGCGCATGCGCTGGACGGAGAAATCACGCTGCTGACCGCGCTGGATGTTTCGCCCGTGTATGCGCTCCGCCGCGAATTGCTGCGGGGCGCGGCGGTGTTGGGCCTGATCGGTCTGGCTCTGGCCGGGGCGCTGGCCATCTGGATTTCCGGCGTGCTGACAAGGCCGCTGAATCAACTGGCCGACGCGGCGGCAAAACTGGCGGACGGCGATTACGACGCGCCCCTGCCGGCTGCAAAAAACGATGAGATGAACGCGCTGATTCGTGCGTTTTCCCGCATGAGCGCGGCAATCGACGAACGGGAAACCGCGCTTCGCACACAGGCGGAGGAACGGCAGGCGCTCATCGACGCGCTGGCGCATGAAATGCGCACGCCGCTGACGGCCATCCTTGGCGGCGCGCGGCTCTTGCAGCAATCCCGACTGAGCGGCAGCCAGCAGAGCGAACTGCTCGATACGATGGCGCGGGAGGCGTCGCGGCTCTCGACGATGGACGAGCGCCTGCTGCTGCTCACACGGCTTGATCACGAAGCACCCGCATTTGCACCGTTTGATTCACAGGCGATGGCGCGGGAAGCGCTGAGCGTGTTTGACGGCGTGCGGCTGGAAGGGGATGACGCGGTATTCGTCGGCGAGCGGGAGCTGACGATTCTGCTGCTGCGCAATCTGGTGGTCAATGCGCAGAGGGCGGGAGGAAAAGAGGCCGTCCGCGTGACGCTGCATCCCGACGGATTTGACGTGACGGATTACGGCTGCGGCATGACGAAAGAACAGATCGCGCGGGCGTTTGAGCCGTTTTATAAGGCCGATAAGGCGCGAACCAGGAGCGCGGGCGGCGCGGGGCTGGGACTGCCGCTCTGCCGAAAAATCGCGCGGCTGCATCACGGGGAACTCCACATGAAAAGCGAAATCGGCAGAGGCACGCGCGTTTGTTATAGGTTTGATACATCTCTGTGACGACACGGAAACGCATAATCGGGTAGCATAAAGGCACGGAAACGACACCGAAAGAACAGCCTAACGACATGGAAAGGAAGGGATTTGGCATGAAAAAGACAGGCCTGGCCGTACTGATGGCGCTGCTTTGTCTGCCGATAGGGGCGAAGGCCGTGCGCGAAGGCGTTGTCGAGAATGCGCCAATGGTCGAGGTGCGGGAGACGGCTTCCTATCTGCCCAGCGTGCGGCAGGAGAAGGCGGAAACGGACTGGATGCTGGAGGAAGCCTACACCGAGATCGATACGACGGAGATGATGTATGCCGATATCGGGCGATGGCTGACGAGCAACTGCCGCCTGACCATGGGCGAGCGCAAGCGCATGGAAAAGCTGATGGCGGCTTATGCGGCGGGTGAGCGAACCGGAGACGGCGCAAGTGTGCTGGAAGCGAAGAAGCGCGTCCGCGTCGGCGTATATGCGCTTGATCCGAAGGAATACGACGGGGAACGGGTGCTGCTGCTCCTGCCGGGCAACTGCCTGACGGATGAGGAGATGCTGGCGATTCTGGACGCGTATCATCAGCTGGGCGAGGTCTTTGATCCGGATGCGCTGAATGAGCGCAACTGCGTGCGCGGGCACACCTACACGCGCGACCTGTCCAAAGAGGAGGACGAGCGCAACGAGAATCTGCGCAGCCAGATAGAGCGCGGCATCCTCAGGCGGGAAGATGTGCCCGAAAAGCTGAAGGCCGTCGAGCTGGATAACGCTTCATTTCTCGGATCGTATAACGGAAAGTTTATTTTCGCGCCGTATCGGCGGTTGACCGACGACGAGCTGGCCGATATGCTGTTTCTCAAGGATGTGCAAAACCAGTGCGAGGGCCTTGACCTCGACCTGCTGGAACGCAACGCCCGGCTGGCCATACATGAGGCGGGCTATCCGCTCAGCGCAACGCTTTACCGGATGCACAGCTACACGGATCGAATTCTCTCCGGCAGAGAATGGAAGAAAAAGCGGATTGTTTCGCTGACCTTTTCCTATTCGGATGAGGCAGGCGCCGCGCAGAAGGTATACGTGTATCTGGACGGCGGAACGGGAAAAGTCGATCAAATCGAGCCATGAAACGCAAAAGGCTGTCCGCCCCGGCAGGGGAGGACAGCCGATATGGCTTAACGCACAGGGAACGGAGTGAAGCCCGTTTACATGTGCAGGCCCTGTGGCCTAAGAACGGACGTGTTCAGCACGTTTACAGGTTTTCGCCGTTGCTTTCCATTACGGTTTGATACCAGAAGGCGGAATCCTTCGGCGTGCGTTTCTGCGTGGCATAATCCACGTGAATCAGCCCAAAGCGCTCGCTGTAACCATACGCCCACTCGTAATTATCCATCAGCGACCAGGCAAAGTAGCCCGCGGCGTCTACGCCGTCCTCCGCCGCGCGGCGATAGGCCAGCAGATAGCGGCGCATGTAATCCTCGCGGTTCGGATCATGCACATGGCCGTCGAGCGAGATGGCGTCGTGCGCGGACATGCCGTTTTCGGAGATGATGAACGGCGTTTGATAGCGCTCATAGAGGAATTTCGGCCCCCAATAGAGCGCATCCGGGCGAATCGTCCAGCCGATGGCCGTTCGCGGTTCGCCGATTGCGCCCGGCACTTCTTCATAGCCTTTGGCGTTGTCGGCGGCACGGAAAAAACGGCCGTTGTAGATATTTTGCGCGTAGAAATCCAGCGGCTGGCTGATCAGAGTCAGGTCGTTTTCCCAGCCCTGCGGCAGCGCGCCGAAAAAATGCCTGCCGGATTCCGGATAATGGCCCAGCATCACCGGGTCGCTCCACCAGGCGACGTTAAACGCCCAGAAATCGCCGGTCGGCACGTCGAAATACGCTTTACGCGCGGCTTCCACATCAGCAGGAGCAGAGGTGAACGGAATGGCCGCGTCGCCGCACGGCGCATAGCCCACGCGGCAATCCGGAACGAGCGAACGCAGGGCGCGAACCGCCAGACCGTGCGCCTTGAGCACATGATGGCTCATCGGGATGGTCGCGGCGGCGGGGAGCATCAGTCCCGGCGCGTGAGCGCCCGTGCCATAGCCCAGACCGATGAAGCACTGCGGCTCGTTGAGCGTGATGAAATCCTTCACGCGGTTGCCGAAACGGCGCGCGCAGACGGAGACATATGCTTCAAACCACTTTGGGCTGTCCGGATTGGCCCACGCGCCGCGCTCCGCAAGCGCTTGCGGATAATCCCAGTGGAACAGCGTGACAAACGGGCGGATGCCGTTGGCGAGCAGCGCGTCAATCAGGCGGTTGTAAAACGCGACGCCCTCCTCGTTGACCGCGCCGACGCCCTGCGGCAGAATGCGCGGCCAGGAGAGGGAGAAGCGGTAGTTTTTTACGCCCAGCCGCGCCATGAGCTTTACGTCTTCTTCGACGCGGTGATAATGATCGCAGGCGATATCGCCGGTGTGACCGCCGTAGATTTTGCCCGGCCAGTGGGAAAACGTATCCCAGACGGAAGGCCCCTTGCCGCCCTCAAATGCCGCGCCTTCAATCTGGTAGGACGCGGTCGCCGCGCCCCAAATGAAATCCTTGCGAAAGCCCATGAAAAAAACCTCCTGAACGTTTATATGCTGCTTCTATCATACAGCAAAACGATAAAAAAGAACAGGGCTGTTTTTGAAGCAGCCCTGTTCGAGTGGAAGCGAAAAAGGTTTTCAGCCCTTCACACCGCCGAGCGCAACGCCAGCGACGATGAACTTGCTCAGAAACAGATAGATGATGATGACCGGCATGATCGCGATGGCGATCAGCATGTAGACCTGACCCATATCGAATTTAAGGAAGTCCGCGCTGCGGAGCTGAGCGATCAAAATCGGGAGGGTCTTTTTCTTGTTGCTGGTCAGAATCAGGGCCGGAACGAAGTAGTTGTTCCACGAGGCGACAAAGGTGAAAATCGCCTGCACGGCCAGCGCTGGTTTCATGATCGGCAGCACCACGTGGTTAAACGTGTGGAATTCGCCGGAACCGTCGATGCGCGCCGCTTCCACGATTTCCATCGGCAGGTTGCTCTTCATGTAGGAAACCATGAAATAATACACGGTCGGCGCGGCGATGCTCGGCAGGAACAGCGGAATCAGCGTGTCGGTGAGCTTCATGTTCGTCATCAAACGAAGGAAACCCAGCGCGGAAACCTGCGTCGGCATCGTCATGATGAGGATGATGAACGCGGAAGCGATCTTCTTGAGCTTGAAGTCGTAGGCGTGCACGCCGTAGGCCGTCAGCGCGGAGAAGTAAATCGAAAGAATCGCGGAGAGGGCGGCGATGACCAGACTGTTTTTGATGCCCGAAAGAATCGGAATGTTCGCATCCGCCAGCACGTTTTTGAGGTTCGTCATGAACGATTTGCCGGGCAGGAAGGAGAACCCGCGCTGAATCTGGTAATGGTTGCGCGTAGCATTGATAATCAGCACATAGAAGAAGAACAGGCAGAGGAAGCAGAGGAACGCCAGCACCACATAACTCACAATGCGGCGTGCCAGCAGCTCGTGTCTGCTGTGCTCAGCGCCCTTATCTTTGACGGCTTGCGTAGTCATTTCTTTTTCCTCCCTTCGTCTTCATTGGTCGAGCGGTAGATCACAACGCACAGCACGGCGCAGATGATGAACAGGATGACGGAAACCGCGCCGGCCATGCCGTAGTTCTTGCTGAACATGTGGTTGTTGAGGTACATGATCATGGTTGTGGCGCAGCGATCCGGATTGCCTTTGCCATTGGTCAAAATCTGCGGCACATCGAACATCTGGAGGCCGCCGATGAGGGACGTGATCATCACGTAGACCAGAATGGGGCGGATGAGCGGCATGGTGATCTTCCAGAAAATCTGGTTCGGCGTGCAGCCGTCGATTTCGGCGGCTTCAAACAGGCTGAGGTCGATGCCCATGACGGCGGCCATCAGCAGGATGGTGGTGTTGCCGAACCACATCAAAAAGTTCATCAACGCAATCAGCCCGCGCGTGCCCGCGACGCTGGAAAGGAAGCGGAACGGTTCGTTGAGAATGCCCGCGGAGATCAGCGCGGCGTTGACCGGGCCGTTATCCGAGAAGAGGGCAAAGAACAGCATGGCGAACGCGGAGGCCATGATCAGGTTGGGCATGTAGATGACGGTCTTGAAGAACGGCTGGCAGCGGATACGCAGGCGGTTATCTGTAAACCAGACGGCCAGCAGCAGCGAAATAATGATCTGCGGCACAAAACCGAGAATCCACAGCAGCATGGTGTTGCCCAGATATTTGGGCAGATCCAGGCTGAGCAGTTTGACGTAATTGCTAAGGCCCGTAAAGTTGGGGCCGATGACCTTCAAGCCGCTGCGATAATACTCAAAAAAGCTGTAATAGATGGTTGAAGCGAGCGGAATCAGCTGGAAAATCGCAAAGGCGATGAAGAACGGCGCGATGAAAATATAGCCCCATTTCGCGTAGCTGATTGAGCGGCGCTTTGTTCCTTTTGCGGGCGCTTGCATACGAATCACCTTTCTTTGTGGAATAAGAAAATGGGACGGGCAGAGCGCCCGCCCCATTGTGCGTATGGGTTAGAGGATTATTCCGGCCAGACAACCTCGGTCAGTTCCGGATAGAGCTCCATGATCGCGGTTTCAAAGTTCTTCTTCGCGCCATCGATATCCACGGTGCCGTCGAAGTAATCGCGGAACGCGTTCTGGATCTGCTCGTTGCAGCCCTGGTCATACGGACCGACGTTGCTCATGTCGATCTTCTCAGCGGACTTGGCGAACAGCGCGATGTGGTTCTGGCCGCCGAGGAACGCGGACTGATAATCGCTGTTCGCGATTTCGTTCATGGCTTCGATGTTGTTGGTGTAATCCTGAGTATCAAGGGTGATCTGCTTGTCGATTTCCTTGTCGCAGGTCAGCTTGGTCATGACGTCCTTGATGGTCTCGGCGTTATCCGTGCCGGTCGCGGCGCAGATCCAGGTGCCGCCCCAGTAATAGGACTGCGGGCCTTCGCAAACCGCGTAATCGCCGTAGATGCCGTTGCCGACTTCTTCCTTGCCGCCTTCAGCGACCGGCGTGGCGAGGGAGTTGCCCAGCAGGGTGAAGTTGATGCCCCAAGTGGAGTAGAAGAAGCCGAAGACCTTGCCTTCCGGACCCTGATCGGCCGCCCAGGTGTTATCCCAGAGCCTGGACTTGTTGTTGTAGCCCTTGTCGGTGAATTCCTTGGTCTGCTCAACCCACTTCATGATGTTGGCGTCAACCTTGACGGTCGTGCCGTCCACCCACGGAGCGGAAACGTTGTTGGAGAAGGTGCGGTAGCTGTCGTCGTAGCCGGAGAGCATCTTGTAGCCCTTTTCGGCGGCCTTCGCGGCAACCTCGTTGAACTTATCCCAATCGCTCAGATAGGTCTGCACTTCGGCGGGATCATCCGTGCCGAGCACGTCCTTGGCGATGGAGCGGCGGTAAGCGAACAGGCCCGGCGTCGCCTGCCAGGTCACGCCCTTGAGCACGCCGTCGGCAGTCGCGATATCCTGCGTGTACTTATACTGGCCGGCCAGCTCGTCGTCGGTCAGACCGATATCGGCGCGAACATCCAGCGTGTACGGAGAATCCACATACTTGAGCGCGTAGTCGGCTTCGATGAGGAACATGTCGATCTTGTCGTCATCGGCGGCGGACTCCTGAGAGAGCAGAGCCTCATCCAGCTTGTTCTGGTAGTTGTTGTCGGCGTTCGGGTTGATCGTCCATTTGACGATGGTGCCGTCGTTCAGGGTTGTGGTGGACTTGTCTTCCGCAACTTCCTTGACTTCCGGATAGTAGGCGTTGAAGCGGGACTGGAATTCGTCGTTCCAGCACCAGACGTTCAGCACGCTGCCCTCAGCGAGGGAGACGCTAGCCAGAGAGCTCATCGCGAGCGCGAGCGCCAAAGCCTTAGACAAATGTTTCCTCATAAGAAATAACCTCCTTTTTATTGTTCACCCTCATTCCGCAGAGGGAGAATCGCACATCAAGCCAGCCTTGCGACTGTGCCGCCCGTGATGAGACGGCAGGGAACGGAAACGATTTCGGGGAGCGTCGTGCGCGGCTGCTCAATCAGATGAACGAGCTTACGCGCCGCCTCGCGGCCGATTTTGAAAGCGTCCTGTTCGACGGTGGTCAGCTGCGGCTGACACATCTGGATCATGGCCACGCCGTCGTACCCGGTGATGGAAATATCTTCCGGAACCCTCAGACCCGTCGCGCGAATGGCGTCCATGCCGCCCAGCGCGGAGTAGTCGTCCGGCATCAGGATGCAGGTGGGGCGATCCCTGAGACTGAGCAGCTGCGCCGTCGCCTCGCGGGTGGAGGCGGGATCGTGATACGGCGAAGCGATGAGGTAATCATCCGGCACGGAAAGACCCGCGTCGTTCATCGTTCGCAGAAAACTGGTCAGGCGGATGTCGCTGACGGTATCCTGCGCGCCGTAGATGAACGCGACTTTTTTGTGGCCCATCGAGAGAATGTAGCGGGTGAGCGCCTCAATGCCCTGCCTGTTTTCGGACTGTACGCAGGCTTTGTTGTTGAAAACGTGGTCGATGGTGACCAGCGGAAGCGGACTGGAGACGAGCTGGAGCACCTCGCTGTCGTCGAAGTGGGAACAGACGATGCAAACGCCGTCCACATTGCGATAGCGGCAATGTTCCAGATAGGTCATTTTGGAATGACCCATGTTGTGGGTGATAA
Source organism: uncultured Eubacteriales bacterium (assembly GCA_900542445.1). GTDB lineage: Bacteria > Bacillota > Clostridia > Christensenellales > Aristaeellaceae > Ventricola. Next base: position 34,960 of record UQNN01000017.1, read on the forward strand.
AGGTGATATCATAGCCCCGGCGTTCGGCTTCCTGCTTGAAGGATTGCAGCACGGGGGAAAAATAGCTGTGGGTAAAACCGCTTTCGGTATCATCCGAATAGAGCACGCCGAGGTTGAACGTGCGCCCGATTTTCAGGCTCCGCGCGATGGCGTTGGCCCGATAGCCCATTTCATCCGCCACGGCGCGAACCTGCTTGCGGGTTTCTTCGCTCACGTCGGGGTAATCGTTGAGGGCTTTGCTCACGGTCGAGACGGAGAGGCCGCATCGAGCGGAAAGCTCTTTGATCGTAACGGCCATGTTTCCATCTCCTTGTTTGTGAGGTTTGATGATTCCGAAATGTTCTAAACCGTTTTCGTGATTTCATTATACGACGACCTTGCCAAAATTGCAAGCACTTTTTTCAAAAAACAGAAATTTTTTCTCAAACTCGGCTGAAAATGTGGCCGAAATGCTCAAAAACAGGACGCGTTTTATACGCGTATATAAAGGAAGAAGACGCAAAACGATTTCAGAAGAGGCGGGAAAGAACGAAAACGGCTGAAAAAAAGGATGGGCGAAATCGCGAAAAAAATCTTGATTTTTACGGAAAAATGGGATATAGTTGCATTAGATTCAAATGAGAAAGTGAACGCCAGAACGAAACCGATTTCGCATCGGCCGGCGGTGCGCCGAGCCGTTGCCGCTATAAAAAAGGAGGAAACCTCATGCAGTACGGCCATTTTGACGACGCGGCCCGTGAATACGTCATCACCGAGCCGCAGACGCCGTCGCCCTGGATCAACTATCTGGGCAGCGAGGCGTTTTTTACCCTGATGAGCAACACCAGCGGCGGTTACAGCTTCTATAAGGACGCGCGCATGCTGCGCCTGACCCGCTACCGCTACAACAACGTGCCGACCGACGCGGGCGGACAGTATTTCTATATCAACGACGGCGGCGTCGTGTGGACGCCGGGCTTCATGCCGGTGAAAACCCCGCTGGATCGCTATGAGTGCCGCCACGGCCTGGGCTACACCCGCATCACGGGTGAGAAGAACGGGCTTGAGGCGGTGGAAACCGCGATGGTGCCGCGCGGCGTGAACGCGCTGGTGACGAAAGTGGAATTGACCAACCATGCGAACGAGGCCAAAGAGGTTTCACTGTACAGTTTTGTGGAGTTCTGCCTGTGGAACGCGCAGGACGATGCGACCAATTTCCAGCGCAATTTCTCCACCGGCGAGGTCGAAATCGAAGGCAGCGCGATCTATCACAAGACGGAATACCGTGAGCGCCGCAACCACTTTGCCGTTTACGCCGTGAATGCGCCGATCGACGGCTTCGACACCGATCGCGAAAGCTTCCTCGGCGCGTACAATGGTTTTGGCGAGCCGCGCGCCGTGTTTGAAAACAAGAGCGCGAACAGCGTCGCCAGCGGATGGGCGCCCATCGGCAGCCACAATCTGCGCGGCACATTGCAGCCGGGCGAACGCGTGTGTTTCGTGTTTGTGCTGGGTTACTGCGAGAATCCGGAGGAAGAGAAGTTCGTCGCGCCGAACGTCATCAATAAAGCGCCTGCCTACAAGCTGATGGAGCAGTTCAGCAGCGAAGCACAGTTTGACGCGGCCTTTGACGAGCTGGCCGGGTATTGGGACGGTCTGCTTTCCATCTATCAGGTGCAGAGCGGCGAACCGCGTCTCAACCGCATGGTCAACCTCTGGAACCAGTATCAATGCATGGTGACGTTCAACATGTCCCGTTCGGCCAGCTACTATGAATCCGGCATTGGCCGCGGCATGGGCTTCCGCGATTCCACACAGGATCTGCTTGGCTTTGTGCATTTGATTCCCACGCGCGCCCGCGAACGTATTCTGGATATTGCGGCGACGCAGTTCCCGGACGGCAGCGCCTATCATCAGTATCAGCCGTTGACCAAGCGCGGCAATTTCGACGTGGGTTCTGGCTTCAACGACGACCCGCTCTGGCTGATTTTCGGCGTGGCGGCATATGTCAAGGAGACGGGAGATCTGAGCATCCTGAGCGAAAACGTGCCGTTTGACAACGACGAGAGCAAGGCGCAGCCGCTGATGGAACATCTGCGCCGCAGCTTCCATTATACGGTGGATCATCTCGGCCCGCACGGCCTGCCGCTTATCGGCCGCGCGGATTGGAACGACTGCCTGAATCTCAACTGCTTCTCCAAGACGCCGGGCGAGAGCTTCCAGACGACGGCGAATTTTGAATCCGGCGTGGCGGAATCGCTGTTTATCGCGGGCATGTTCGTCGGCGTCTGCCCGGATTATGAGGAGCTCTGCCGCCGCTACGGCTGGAACGAGGAAGCCGAGGCCGTCGCTGGGCACAAAGCCGCGATGGAAAAGGCCGTGCTCGAACATGGCTGGGACGGCGAATGGTTCCTGCGCGCTTACGACGCGTTTGGCAACAAGATCGGCTCGCACGAGTGCGACGAGGGACAGATTTACATCGAGCCGCAGGGCTTCCTCGTCATGGCGGGCGTGGGCGTGAAAGAAGGACTGGCGCAGCGCGCACTGGATTCCGTCCGTGAGAAGCTGCTCAGCGAGCACGGCGTGGCGATTCTCACGCCGCCCTACACGCGCTATCACCTTGAATTGGGCGAAATCAGCTCCTATCCGCCGGGATATAAGGAGAACGGCGGCATCTTCTGCCACAACAACCCGTGGATTGTGCTGGCGGAGACGACGCTGGGCCACGGCGGCCGCGCATATGACATCTATCGCCGAACCTGCCCGGCCTATATCACCGATCAGAAGCTGCATCATACCGAGCCGTATGTATACAGCCAGATGGTCGCCGGCCCGTATGCGCCACACTTTGGCGAGGCGAAGAACAGTTGGCTGACCGGAACGGCGGCGTGGACGTTCTATACCGCATCGCAGGGCATTTTGGGCATCAAGCCGGATTACGACGGCCTGAAGATCGATCCGTGCCTGCCCAAGGAGCTGGACGAGCTGACCGTGACGCGCAAGTTCCGCGGCAGCGAGTACGAGGTGCATATCCTCAACCACGCGGGCGACGAGAAGGGCGCGATTCACCTGACCGTGGACGGAAAGCCGGTGGATGGATGCGTCATTCCGGCAGATGGGAAGCCGGGGAAACACCACGTCGAAGCCGTAATCGAATAAACGGATCAACGAAGGGGCTGCTTGAGCGGCCTCTTCATTTTCATCTTGCATTTCATGCAGAATTGTGATATTCTCATGCTATAATCCAATTAAATCAATGGATGAACAAGATGAACTTGCAAAAACGGGAGGATGAATCATCATGATTATTTGCGATACGCACTGCGACACGCTGTATATGCGCGCGCTCCAGCCGAATAAAACGCCCTGTGTGACGATGGACGCCATGAAAAAAGGCGGCATGAGCCTGCAAACCTGCACGCTGTACGCAGGCAATCAGGGCATGGCAGGCCATCCGTATGACAAGGCGATGGCCGAATACCACGCCTTTGAGCATCTGCGCGATGCGGAGGGCTGGGAGCGCGTCAATTCGCCGCTGGAGGCGGAGGACGGCAAAGTGAAGATTCTGCTGAGCGTCGAGGGCGGCGAAATCTTTGAGGGCAAGGTCGAGCGCGTGCATGAGTTTTACGGTTACGGCGTGCGCATGGCCGCGCTGACGTGGAACAATGAAAACGAAATCGGCCATTCCGCCAAGAGCGGCTCGAAAGAGGGCATTAAGCCGCGCGGCTGGGAGATTCTGCGCGCAATGGCGGAACTCAAGATGGCCGCGGATACGAGCCACCTCAACGAGGCGGGTTTCTGGGATTTGATCGATAAGCACAGCCAGCCGCCGATGGCCTCCCATTCGTGCGCCATGTCGCTGTGCAGGCATTTCCGCAACCTGACCGATGAGCAGATCCGCGCGATGGTCAAGCGCGGCGGCTGGATCGGTGTGAATTTCTATCCGTCCTTCCTTTCCGAAAGCGGAGAGGCCAGCGTCTCCACCATCTGCGACCATATCGATTATATGTGCCAGCTCGGCGCGGAAAAGAACGTCGGCTTCGGCAGCGATTTTGACGGCATCGAAACCACGCCGACGGATTGCAAGAGCCCGGCCGATGTGCCGAAGATTCTGGATGAACTGCGCCGCCGCGGATACAGCGAGGAAGCCGTCGCCGATATCGCGGGCCGGAATTTCCTGAATTATTACCGCAGACTGGGCTGGACGGAGTAAACGGGACCGCATGATGCGGTTTGCGCGGCAGACGCATTGGAATGCAGAAGCGCGGAAATGCGTGCCCCTGCAATAAAAAGGCGTTTTTTCGACAGCGTGTCGTTTTGCTGATTCAGTTTTGGAGGGTATAAATCGTCATAACATGGATTGCACAGCAATCCATAAATGGGAAATCCAAGAACCCCAGGTTCTTGGTTGGAGTAGGGGATAAAGCCCCCAATCGTTCTCTGATGCCTATGAAAACAGCGTACCTTGTGCCGGATTATGTGCCGGAATTTGCATGTAAAATGGGCGCGTGCCGCCGCCCCTGCTGTGAGGGGTGGCCAATTTCGATGTCTACTGAGGATTATTTCAGGCTGCTCGGTGTGCCCTGCGGCCCCGCCATGCGTGAACGGCTCGATAACGCCGTGCGCGTTTCGCTCCACCCGACGCCCGAAGCCTATGCGCAAATCGCGCCGACGTGGACGGGCGACTGCCCGCTGCATCTGCCCGACGGGCGCTGCTCTGTGCATGCCATGCTCGGCCCGAACGTATTGCCGACCGTCTGCCGGCTGTATCCGCGCGGCATTCGCGTCGAGGACGGCAACGAGTGCTCATGCGCCAACAGCTGCGAAGCGGTCATTGAAACGATGATGCGGCGGAAAGCGCCGATTCGGTTTGTACAGACTGAGCTGGATATTCAGCCGCCGAAAGCCGCAAAGCGCGAGTTTTTCTTTGAAACTGTCGGCAGGGCGCAGGAGATCCGGCTGTATTTCATCCGCATTATGCAGGAAAGGGGAAAAACCCTGCCTCAAAGGCTGATGAAGCTTGGCGAAGCGCTTCGGCAGATGGAAAACGCGCTGAAACGGAAGGATGAAAAGCGCGTTGGTGAACTGCTCGGCGGCGCGGAATTGGCGGCATACGACCTGCCGCAAAAGCCGAATCGGGCGCACGCGCTGAACATTGCATGCGCTATGCTGGAACGGATTGACGGGCAGAGCGGCAGCGTTCGGGAACACGGCGAAGCTGCGCTTGCCCTGCTGGGCGGCGAGGACGGGCGCGCGGCGCGCTATGCGGCGGCGGAACGGCATCTGAATGAGGCATTGCCCGATTGGACGGTTGCCTTTGAACATGCGCTCGTCAATCACATGTTTTTTGAGCAGTTCCCGTTTCAGGATCGAGACGAGGGGCTTTGCGATGAGTTCGTCGCGATTTGCGCGGTATATGTCGTGCTGCGCGTGCTCTGCGTCTGCGCGATGGTGGGGCAGAGCGAACAGACCGTGTTTGTGGACGCGATGGCCGCGACATTCCGTTTTATCGACCATACCGCGTTCGACCGATATGGTGCGCATCTGCTCAAAACGCTTGGCTGCGCCGACGAAGCGGGGCTGGCCGAGCTGGTTACGCTGTGAACGCGGCATAAAACAAATATACGGAATATGGAAAAGAGCTGTTGGGCGGGTGAAGCCGAACAGCTCTTTTTGAAGTTATTTGTTCTGATGCAGCACGGCAAGCGCATTCTCCGTCAGCGTCAGGGGCGCGACGAAGGTAAAGCGGGCGGCTTCGGAATCTTCCAGATAATCATAACGGAAAGTGATGCCCCGAATGTCGGCTTGTTTCCAAAGCTCGCAGAGGGTTTTGCTCATCGCCTTAGCCTGCTCCTTCGTACAGGCGACGTCTGCGACGGTGCAGATGGAAACGAGTTCTGAAAACGGCTTATACTGTCCGCCCAGAAAGTCGCGAACGATGCGGCTGCTGGTTTCGCGGAAATCTGAAGCGTTTTTTTCCTGATTGAACATGTGCATGATATCCTCCTGGCGAAAACGCCATTGCCCTCCGATTTTTGTGCCTGTTAAAACGCCTTTTCGCAGATAATTGCGAATCGTGCGGGTGGTGACAGCTGTCATTTCGGCGACTTCCTCCACCGAATAGAGTTTTTCAAGCGCCATAATGAACCTCCTTTTGAAACGGATTCGATCGATCTATGCGTATTATGAGAGAAAACAGGCGCAAAAACAAGACGGGTTTTCCGCAGTTTTCCTATATTTTCCTAACTAGATAAAAAAAGAATCCCGCCTTTCATCAGGCGAGACTCAAAAACAGAGAAAATTACAGCATGAACCGCACGGCGACGGCCTTGCCCAGCACGCGCACCATGCGCGTTTCATCCTCGCCGCCGATGTCGATGGGGGAATAGGCGGGGTTGGATGGGAGCAGCTGGGTAAAGACGACGTTGCCGTCCGGACCGCGAAGGCGGCGCACATGCTTGAGCGTGACTTCGTTATCCAGCGCGACGGCGGCGATTTCGCCGTCCTGTACATGATCCTGACTGCGGATGAACACGATATCGCCCGAATGGATACGGTCGCCGATCATGGAATCGCCTTCGGCGATGAGCGCGAAATCGCAGGGAAAGTCGTCCTCCACGGTGACAAACTCCGTGCCGTCGCCCGGCTTATAAATCGGCTCGCCGCAGGCCGCGCTGCCCAGAATCGGCACGCGCCGCATGCCGGAAACGGGCATCAGTTCCGGCGGCATGATCGCCTCTTCGCCGGAGAGCGCTGAAACCGGCAGACCGAGCTTTTGCGCAAAGGCGGTCACGACGGAGAGACGGGGAACGCGCTTCTTGGTTTCGTAACGGCTGATGACCTGCTTGGTCGTGCCCAGCAGGGCGGCAAGCTCATCCTGCGAAAGGCCGCGCTCGGCGCGAATCTGCCGTAAAATATCACCGAATTCCATAATGCCCTCCTTGAAATACAGAACTGAACACATTCATTATACCGCAAAAGTTGCCGATTGCAACCCAAAAAGAAAAAAATTCAAAATTTGTCACCAAACGGTTGACGAACGTCCGTTCCCGTGGTAGAATACATCCATCGCCAAACGGATGACGAAATGGAAAAGATGATGGATGGTGGAATGGAAATGATGATAAACAGCTTGAATAACAATCAAAGTGGTTATCGCAATCGAAATCAATGCATCAGTATTCAATGTGGTGGAGAATATGAAAGAAACGCCAGCCGTCCGTCCGGCAGAAAGGAATCGCGGGAGGCAGCGCTGACGCGTCGCATTCGCCAGCTTGAACAGCGGGTATTTGCGCTGGAAGAAATGCTGCTCAAGGCCGATGAACTTCAATATAAAACCGCGGAAGAAGCGTTGGTCGCTCAGTATGGCGAGAGCGTGGATAAATCGCTGGCTGCGCGCATCATGGGCGTGACGCGCTCGACGGTGTACGCCATGCTGGCGGATGGGCGCGTGGAAGCGGCGGGCGGCGGCAAGCGCGTGAACGTGCGCAGCATCGCGCGGTATCTTGCGTAACGAGTAGGGAACAGAACAAAGCGAAAGGGCGGGAATAAAGATGACGATGGTTGAAGCGGTGATTCTCCTGGGGTTTGGCGTGCCGATTGCGGCGGCGTGTACGGCGTTTGTGGTGATGGCCTGCCGCATGCAGAATGAGGAAAACGCAAAGCTTGCGGCACAGCACAAATAAGGGGGGCGCGCTGCAAACGCAGCGCGTTTTTGTGCATTCTATGCGGATAAAATTGGGCGCAGATGTGGAATCTTCCGTCTTGAAAAGATTATGAGAAGCGTGTATAATACCGCTGTTTTTAAAGCATTTGTATTCAAGATTGACCACCGTTTGATGAGGGAGATTTCAATGACCAAGGATTTGACGCAGGGATCGCCTGTCCGCTTGATTCTCGGCTTTGCTTTGCCGCTTTTGGCCGGCATGCTGTTTCAACAGCTGTATAATCTGGTCGATACGCTGATCGTCGGCCGTTTTCTGGGCATGGAGGCGCTCGCGGGCGTGGGCGCGACAGGTTCGATCAATTTTCTGGTGCTGGGTTTCTGCATGGGCATCTGTTCGGGTTTTGCCATTCCGGTGGCGCAACAGTTCGGCGCGCACGAGGAAAGCCGTATGCGCGAGTTTGTCTCCAACGGCACATGGCTGTCCATCGTGTTTGCGGCGGTGATGACCGTGCTGACAGTGGTATACTGTGCGGATATTCTGCGGCTGATGAACACGCCGGAGGATTGCTTTGATCAGGCTTACAATTATATCGTGGTGATATTTGCGGGCATTCCGTTCACATTCCTGTATAATCTGCTCTCCGGCTGGCTGCGTTCGCTGGGCGACAGCAAAACGCCGCTGTTTTTCCTGGTGCTGTCTTCGGTGCTCAATGTCATTCTGGATTTGGCGTTCATCCTGATTTTCAAGCTGGGCGTGTTTGGCGCGTCGCTGGCGACGGTGCTCAGCCAGGCGATTTCTGGCATGCTCTGCCTGCTGTTTATCGCAGTGAAGGTGCCGATTCTGCATATTACGCGGGAGGAATGGCGGCCGCAGTCAAAGCGGATGATCGAACTATGCGCTTATGGCGTGCCGATGGGCCTGCAATATTCCATTACGGCAATCGGCAGCGTGATTTTGCAGGTCGCAGTCAATTCGCTTGGCTCTCTGTCCGTTGCGGCGGTGACGGCGGCCAGTAAGGTACTGAATTTCCTGGCCTGTCCGTTTGACGCGCTCGGCTCGACAATGGCGACTTACGGCGCGCAGAACGTCGGCGCGAGCCGTTATGACCGATTGAATAAGGGCATCTATTCCGCGTCGCTGATGGGCTTCGGGTACTCGTTGCTGGCGCTCGCGATTGCGTGGTTCTTCGGACGTTCGCTGACCGGGTTGTTTGTTTCTGGCGACAGCAGCGCGCAGCTGGTGGAGCTGGCGCAGACGTATATGGTGACAAACGTGATTGCCTATCCGCTGTTGACATTGGTCAATGTCGTGCGCTTCATGATTCAGGGCATGGGCTTTTCAATGTTTGCGATTCTCGCCGGCGTGATGGAAATGATTGCGCGCAGCCTTGCAGGTGTGTTTCTTGTGCCTGCGCTGGGCTTTTTCGGCGCGGCGCTCGGCAGTCCGCTGGCGTGGGTCGCGGCGGATATCTTCCTTGTTCCGGCGTATTTCCGGTGCCGCCGCGTGCTGATGAGTCAGTCGCACCATCTGCATGTGAAAGCGGAAGAGGGAGAGCTGTAAGGTATTTTGCGCGGGAAATGCGAAAAAGAGCATTTCTCGCATTTTTTTGCAAAAAAAGGATTGACAAGTGTGCCGATCTCCGATATAATAGGTTTCGCTGATTGAGCAGCGGCCAATGTTGGAGAGTTGGCTGAGTGGTCTAAGGCGCACGACTGGAAATCGTGTGTGCGTTGATAGCGCACCTAGGGTTCAAATCCCTAACTCTCCGCCAGTAAGGCAAAGGCGATACCATCGCCAAACCCCTTGAAGTGTTCGAGACTTCAAGGGGCTTTTTTTGTCAGTACAGAAAAAAGCCCCCGTCCTCCTTCCCGGAATCCTCGAAGGAATCCATGAATTTCTCCAACGAATCACAAACCGCTTCTGTGGTGGTGTAGCCGTGTTGCGCGCAGAAATCCTTCAAGCGCTCGTACAGCTCATTCGGGAGCCGTGCGCCAATGCTTCTCGTGTGCTGGGTCTGGATAGACCATTTTCGTTTGTTTTCCATGTTCAACACTCCTTCCGGGCATGTTCTACACACCCACGCCCAGTATAAGGCCATGTTCTACACGTGTCAACCCCCGAAATCGCGTTTTTTCGCCCTTCTGAGCGTTTTTTCGCGTCGAACGTCCCATCATGCCACCACAGCCCGAAAAACGCGGGAGAGAGGGCAGCCAGGCCGCGAGACGGCAAAACGTCCCCCGCGCGCCGCCGCCAGAGCGCGGCAAGGCCGGGGCCACTGTGCTAAAGCCGCCCACAACGGCGCGCCGCGTTCAGCGCGTCTCCTCGCTCGTGGGTGTAGCGTGCGTCAAAACCGCTCCTGCTCGTCGCCGCCCTGAAAATGACGTGGCGCGCTCGTGTGGGCTTGACGCTTTGGCCGCGCCCCCGTCCTTTCCTCGCGCATCCGGCGGCGGTCGCGCTGCTGTGGCGTCCTCCCCGGCGTTCTGCGCTGGCGGCAGGGGTTACGGGCTTTTGCGCGGCGGGCTTGTCGTCTGCGCTGCGGGGGAAATTTGCGCGCGCTCTCGCCCGGTGCGTCCCGCCTTGCGTGCTGGCGGTTGGCGCGCTCCCCCTGGCGTTCCGCAGCCGAGAGCGCCGCAAACCCCCGCTTCTGGCCAACTGCGCCCGCCCTCCGGCTGTTGCGCCTTGCCGATGGGCTTTTTCTGCGCTGGCGGCAGGGGCTACGGCGCTCTGCCGCTGCTTCCAGCGCCCCAAACGGGTTTCCCATTCGGCCGCAGCTCCTTTTTCCGGCCTGCCAAGGTATAATCGACGCTTTAAGGCCGTGCTCGTCCCCGGTGGAGCGTGCCCACCCTGACCCGCCAAGGTCTTGCGCTCGTGCATCCGGGCTTCACGTCCGGCTATTGGGGTTCTTGTCCCTGTTGGGCGCGTCTCCCGCTTCGGTCGTGCGTCCATGGTTTCCACGGTTGGTTCCCTTGTTGGTGGTGCCGCGTTCAAACAGGCTGCTCTCCTTGTCCCTGTGGTTCTTTCTCTCTCTGCGGTGGCCAACGCCGCCGCCAACCCGCCCGCCGTGTCGCGTTCATGAGGGGGGAGCGTGGCGGGCGTGCCGTCGTCGGCTGCTTTTGTTGTCCCTGCTCTTGCGTCCTTGCTTGCTGGGGCGCTGGCCGCTGCTTTTTTTCGGGCGGCGCGGGTCCCCCGCCGGCCGCCCCCGCGCTTTTGTTCGTCAGCGTTTGGCGCTTTTGCCGTTGCCGTCGATTTCCGCCGGGCGGCTCGGCGGTGAAAGGCGGATCGCGCCCCGGCAGACCCTCCAGCAGATGCCACCCGACACCACGGAGCGCTTCCCACGTACAGGGATACGGGCGATGATTCCCGGCTCGCGCCGGGAATGGGTTGGTCGGCAAATACGCTTGTACACAAAAATTTGTGTGCAAAAAGCCCCCGCGCAGTTGAAACCGCACAGGGGCAGAGCTAGAGCCGACAGGATGGGCAATCCTGTCCGCAAAACAGGGGCAAAGCGCATAAAATCCCCTGAAATGCCATCAAAAAGCGCCCGCCCTGACCAGAGGCGGGCAAAAAGAGGGATTCTCAATCCCAAACGGCCAGCAGATCGACCGAAAATGGGCTGTCAAATGTCGTCGCGCCGTCGATCGGTGCGGTATGCGTCCGTTCTGCCGCCGCTGGCGGCATAGTAGAGATACCGCCGCCAACAATCGGCGCAAACGTCGTCAAGTTCTCCTTGGCAAGCCATACGGCAGGCGTAGAAAGCCCCGTCCGGCGGGCACTCGTCCGCCAAAATCATCAACGCCAGCCTGTACCAGCTCGGAATGGGCGCAGTTGCGCGCCGCTTGCCTGCGCCCATTCGCCAACCCTCCCGCCACATCAAGCTTGACCTATCAGCCAATACCAGTATACGACACGGAAAGCCGAAAGGCAAGATTGATTTGACTTTCTTTGTCTTTTACAACTGCTTGCGTTCCGCGCCGCCGATCAGCCAATCGAGCGCGGCCGCCGGATCTACCCGCGCAGCGTCCGCGACGGCCGCCAGCGCGGCCACGTCCGGCAGCGCGTCCCGCGCTGAATTTTCCCAGGCTTGCCACGTGGAGCGGGCAACCCCGGCCGCCTTCGCGGCCTGTACCTGGCTCAGGTTGCAGAGCTTGCGCCAGTGCTTCAAGCGTCCCTTGATGGTCTGCCGATACTCAGCCACCCCCCGGCGGCTGAAAAGCGGCCTTGTCATGTACATGGTTCAACACTCCCCTTGAAAAAATTATCGCGCAATTTGTCGCCGACACGCCGCAGACGGCAAAAACGGCCTTTTTGCCACTCTTTCAAGCCGTTTCGGCTACTGTATACAGCCCTCTAATTTGCCGTCAACTTTCAAAACCCTGCAAAAACCAGCGCAGCAGCGCCCCCGATCTGCGCCGCAGCGGGGCGAAAAGATGCAAGTTTGGCGTTCTATCCTGCATCTTTCAAGGCCGCCGCGCCTACCCGGTCAATTTGGCCGGATAGACTAGTAGCAGCTACTAATCTCAAAGTATATAGTATACGTATGTAGTATAGGCGGACATTTTGACCGGGTTATAATCCGGCCATTTTGGCCGGATTGTCTGGACAATTTGACCGGATAGGGGACGACTTCAAGGCGTCCATGATACCATAATGCAAAAAATATCGGTTTGCGCCCTTGTACGTCGCTTTTCGCCACCAGACAAGGTTGTCCGCGTTGAGCACGGCAAGAGAACGGCGGATTGTTCTCTCGCTGACGCCAATGGTTTCTGCCAACTCTTCATGGGTGAAGATACAGTAGACCTGTTTTTCAACCGGGTCATACCACTGAGACCCGGCAGGGTCTCCGATGAGATTGTAATTGCTAAGCCGAATCCGGTCATACAGTAAACCGACAACTGCGCGAGTAACCAAATCCATCCCCGCGAAAATGCCCTGTGGCAGGGGAACAAGCTGGTATAACTGAGCCATAAAACACAGGGGGTAAAAACAATGACTTACAAGCAATGGTATCAAGAATACTTGCGCCTGTACAAGCGCAAACTCGCGGAGAAAACCCAAGAAAGCTATACAAGGCTTGATGCGCTCATCTCGCCGATCATTGGCACAAAGGAGCTAGAAGCGATCACACCAGACGACATCCAAACGGCCATCATCAGCGCAGAGGAAACAGCCGGATGCAGACAGGCGCAGCTCGTTTATACGCTGCTGCATGCGGCATTTCGGCGCGCTGTCCGCAGCGGCCATATCCGACAAAGCCCGGTCGAAGCCGTTGACAAGCCCGATCATGAGGGCAAGCAAGGCCGCGCCATCGAGGGCGCAGATTGGCAGCTTCTCGCGCCGATCATCCACGAAAGCGTGGCCTTCTCGTTGGCTTGCTTTGCAGGACTGAGGCGCGGGGAAGTGCTGGGTCTTCGACGCGGAGACATTGACCTTGAAGCCGGATTGATTCGCATCGAGCGGCAGCGTGTCCGTGTTGGCGGCCAGCTCGTCACCGCGCCGCCGAAGTCTTCCGCAGGTGTGCGCATCGTGCCTATCAGCCCGGAACTTGCGCCAATCCTCACCAAGGCCGTGCGCTATCTGCTTCCAGCCGCCTATCTCGTCCCAATCTCGCCCGAAACACTCGGACGACGATGGAACACGGCACAAAAGGCAGCGGGCATCAAAGCGCCGTATCGCTTCCACGATCTTCGGCACACATACGCGACCCGGCTCGTGCTGGAGGGCATCAATCTGCGGGTTCTTCAGTACGTCATAGGCCATGCAGACTATCAACTGACCGTCTCCACATACACCCATATTGGCGCAGCAGCGGCAAAAATAGAGCTTTCTAGGGTTTATAATTCACTACATTAGAGCGGCGGAAAAGTAACGCACGACTGGAAATCGTGTGTGCGTTGATAGCGCACCTAGGGTTCAAATCCCTAACTCTCCGCCAAAAGGCGCTGTCTCAAAATGGCTAAAGCAGGCCATGAGAGGCAGCGCCTTTTTCCGTAACATTTTTGGGCAAGCGAAAACAGAGTGCAGAAAGAACGGCA
>UQNN01000018.1 GCA_900542445.1 uncultured Eubacteriales bacterium
CAAGCAAAGTCAATGTGTAAGGGGCTGAGATTCCTTGAGATCCCTGCAAAATAATTATACAGCAAAACAACCACATTCTTCATATAGGAATATTCTTTCATGGAGAAGTATGGTATACTTAGCTCAATAAAACGAAATTTGCGGAGGCGCGTCATGATTATAGCAGTGGACAAAACAAGTCTTTCAGAAGCGGCTACGGTACATTCTATATCTTGGAAAAAATCTCATTGCTCCTTTTGTTCTGCCAGCTTCATAGAGCAGCACACACCAGAACGACAACGGGAGTACCTAGAAAGAAAAATGAATGTCGGCAGCAAGATTTTTATGCTTGTCGAGGAAATGCCAATAGGAATAGTCTCGGTTACTGACAGTTTAATTGAAGACCTTTATATCCTTCCTGACAAACAGAATATGGGGTATGGAACAAAACTTTTGCAATTTGCAGTAAGTCAATGCATAGGAACTCCAACACTGTGGATTTTAGAAAATAACATAAATGCCGAGAGGCTTTATCTGCGAATGGGTTTTGAGAAAACAGGCAGAAAAAATACGATAAGCAATGGGCTTGATGAGATTGAGTTTGCATTGACATAAATTCAAGTTTGTTGTACTCGCCCATAATATAGGCTGGCAGATATACTGGCTATTCTTCCGATGACCAGCGTGTAAAATCCATCGAAGGACAAGTCACGGAAGCAGGCGCTTCTGGTTCGGATTCGGTTTCATCTGCCGCACCAGCAAAAGCTTTCGAGAGAACCGAAGGCTTTTTTATTTTGCTTACGAAGAATCGAAGTGCATGGGACTTGAAGAAGCCGTAGTGAATCAGGCCACAGTGTGGCCTGAGAGCGGCGCTGACCGAACGGCGTCGAGCCGTGAGAATCAAGTCCCATCTACCGCACCAAACCAGTATAATCCGAACCAGATTTTCCGAATTGGGAATGGGTTCGGATTTTTTCTTATCTTTCTGTCTCAAAGGTATAACACACTGACCTTGCAAGCAGGGTCTGGTGTGCTAAGAGACTACGGCCCCTTAGAATCCTTGCGGACCTAATATGCGGCAAAACGTCCATATTCTTCATATAGGGATATCCTTTCATTGAGGAATATGGTATACTTAGCTCAATAAATCGAAATTTGTGGAGGTAGAAAACATGGCGAAACTTGATAATTTTGTTGATATGATGACGGGACAATTTAATAACAAAGAGCAGTTTGATAAGATGAAGAAAGAAGGCAAAATATATCCTTATGCAGAACACATTAATACAATCTGTAATGGAAAAATTTTGAACATTCCTAAAGATTTGAATGGTAAATTTGTTGTTGAAGAAAGCTACTATGAGACAAATGGGAAATGCCATGCTTCGCCACATCTTTTCCTTATTACAGAGAAAGAAGATGAAATTGTATTGTCTTCTTATGAAATACCTGAAGGAGAAGATAAGCGTACATTTTCATATGATTCTATGAAAAATGTTGATTACACTGAATTGAAAAAATCCGAAAAATTTACTCCTGCGATCTACCATGAAAAGGATGGAATCTGGGAAGGAGGCAGTACAAGCCAGTTCTCTCCGGCAATGACATTTAAACTTTGGGAGAGGTTTTCTGATAGTTGCCTGGAAGTATCTGAAAGCATGGAAGTTAATGGAAAGAAAACTTTTGGATATGATGAACCAATTATTTATAAGCGAGTATAACTCAAGAGTGGAATATGGCGATAAATTCCAGGTTGTTGTATTCGCCCATAGCATAAGCTGAGACAGGTACGCTACAATAAAAAACAGAACGGGATGCAGATCATTTTCAAGAATGCTTAGTTGTCATTTATGCCCGCTGTTTGCCAACCAATCAGAATGAAGCGCTTTCATACCGAATTTCCCCGTTTATATATGAAATTGAATCAGAAGAAATGATAAATCCGCATCGCTCCTGCGGTTTCATCGCGTCGAAATATGCCTGCTCAAGCGGAATCCAGCGGTCAAAGAAGCGCTGGGCCATCTCCCTGCCATTGCGCGCGAGAATGCGGGCGCGCTGCAATTCGGGCGAGACAGAAAGGCAGACGGAAACGTCGTACAGCGGCGACAGTTCGGGATGGAAGCAGTAGCTTCCTTCGACGATGGAAAGCATGGCGGGCGCGACGGTCACGGGCGGCTGGAGGGTCAGGCTGTGGCAGTCAAACCGGCGGTAGCAAACCGGCTTCCCCTCGTGCAGCGGCAGGAGCACTTCTTCCCGCAGACGTTCTCTGTCCAGATTGCCGCCCGGCTGAGCAAAGCGTTCGGGTGTGCGCTGTTCGGGACGTAGGAAGAAGTCATCCGCGTGGAAGACGGGGCAATCATACAGCTGTGCCAGCAGGGCTGCGAGCGTCGTTTTGCCGCTGCCGCAGGGGCCGTCGATAGCCAGCGTTGTACGCCTGCCCTGCGCCAGACGCCCGTCCAATTCGCAAAGGAGCGGAAGGAGCGGCGCATATTCCGCTTTCATCAGCCGATACGCTGGCGCGTAGGCTTGACGGAAGGTTTCGGAGTGATGGCAGGGGGGAAAGCCCGCCGCGCGCCACGCGGAAACCGCACGTTCGCATTCGGAAGCGTCAAAGGGAAGCTCGCCCTGACGGACCATGCCCGTCAGCACGGCGAGCTTTTTTTCAAATTCGGTCTGCGCGCCTGCCCGGTGTTCGGCGGACAGGGCGAACAGCCGCGCCAGTGTTTGGGCGCTCAGTCCCTTTTTCAGAATATCCAGATGGACGCGGACATACGGCCCGTCCAGCGGCTCGACGATTTCGCCTGCGTGCGGGCGGGCATGCGCCGCTTCGGAAGCGATATACGCTTCGGCGGCGGAGGCGTCGGCAACCAGATGCTCGCAGCCGAACGCGCTTTGATACAGCGCTTTGAACAGGTCGCTCAGCTCGGCTTTGGGATAGGCCGAAACATGGAAAAGCAGAAATGCACGGGTATCGGACATCGGAGAGCCTCCGTTTAATTCAGAATGAGCTTGGCTTTTTCCATCGCCGTCACGAGCGCCGGGATGAGGAGGATGTGCAAAGCGATGCCCGGCAGAGCCGACGTGACGGCGCCCGCCAGAAAGAGCGAGGGGGTGAACGTACTGTGCGCGAGACCCGCCAGCAGATAACGCGCCACGCCCCAGACCAGCCGCCCGGCGATCATGGAGAGAACCAAAGCGGCGTAGATGCTTCCGATCTTTTTCGGCAGGACGCGGTAAAGCAGACCCGAAGCGGCGCCGTAGGCCGCCAGCTCAAACGCCATGGCGACAGCCGTCGGAAACATATCCGGCATGCCGAAGAGCACAGAGCGCAGAAGCGGCGAAATGAACCCGACGGCCAGCCCCCACGGCCAGCCGCAGACGAAGCCGCACAGCAGCGCGGGAATGTGCATCGGGCAGAGCATGGAGCCGATTTGCGGAATCTGTCCGGTCAAAAACGGCAGAACCAGCGCGATAGCCAGATACAGCGCGGAATAGGTGAGTTTCAGCACGCGCACAGACGCGTCTTTTTTGCGCATGGGTTAAAGCCCCCTTTGTCAAAGATTATGGCGCGTAAAACCACACGCCGCCGGAGGAGACGCCCGATTCATCTGCAAGCTGACGGACGGCTTGCGCCGCGTCCACATCGGCAAACAGATCGGGATACATGGCCTGAGCCAGGCAGACGGCGGCCGCCGTTTGCAGCTGAGGCGTATCCAGAAGCGACGCGGAGAGCAGCAGAATCCGTTTGTCTCTGGCGGCGGCCAGCTCGTGGACGCCCTTGCGGGTCAGCAGATTTTTACAGACGGATTGCGCGGCTTCCGTGCCGAGCGCGTTTTCGCCCAGCACGGAAGCATCCACCCATTTGACGATGAAATCCGGATTTTTGCGCTGCACCCAGCCGCCGTCCACGGTCAGGTCGTTTTCCGCGCGTTTGGCGGCGACGTCGTATCCGCCTGCCGCAAGAACCAGCGCGTGTTCATCCGAGGTCTTATGGACGGTGACAAACGCATTCGGCGTTTCGATATAGACGTTCAGCTTTTTACATTCAAACAGCGTTTGAACGCGGCTTTGCAGCAGCGCGTCGTAATAGCGCTGGGCGGTTTCGGCGACGGGCGCGCTTTCCGACACGCCGAGACGTTCGGCTTCTTCGGCGGGAAGCGTGCGGGTTGCGGTCAACGCCGCATCGCCGCTGAGCTGCATGGCGCTATCTTCGGCGCGGCTTTGGCTGTGCGGCAGGCTGCCGCCCTCGCCGTCCCCGTGGACGGAACGGGTCTGGTTATCCAGCAGTTCGGCGCGCGCGGTTTCGTCGTATTCGGCGCGGTCGGCCAGCGGATCATCGACGGTTTCGCCGCCGGTTTCGCCGACGTTCTCCGGCTGAGCGTCGCCGGAAAAAACGTCGTCCGTCGTTTCGGATACGGCGGATTTATCCGCGCCGCGCGGAGCGAGAGTCGTTCGGCTCCGGCAGCCGGACAGAGAGAGCAGGAGAGCGGTCAGAACGCAGAAAAAGAAGATTTTTTTCATATCTTTCCAATTTTCGGACGCACGGTTTTACAGCAGATATCGATATCTGAGTTCAAGCTGCCGAAAGGCGCTTTGTCCATCATAGAGGAGGAATTCGGTTTCGTCAAGGAGGGATTTGACGCTGTCCCGTTCGGCCTGCGAAATCGGCTTGCCGCCGTATGCGGCTTTTAGAAACGTATCAACGCACGCGCGATAGTGTTTCCGGTAAGTTTCGGGCATGGCGACGGCGGTTGGCAGGCCTGAAAACGGCATGCCCTTCGGTACGGCGGCGCAGACCGTCCAATAGCGGACGACATGACGGAACATGGCGCAGACGGCTTTGCGGGGGTCTGCGTCGTCAAAGGCTTCCCGAATGGCCTGTGCCTGCCCGGCGCGCCTGTTCAGCAGGATGAACGGCACGAACGGAAGCGCCAGCAGCAGCACGATGAGCAGCAGCATCAGCGCGGTTTTCAGCCCGTCAAACCACGGCGGATCGGAAATCTGTTCCTCGGCGCGGGTAATCAGGCGGTAATCCCGCTCAGAGACTGCGCCGCCTTTGCCGGAGGACAGGCTCAGGTGATTTTCGCGGCGGGTCTGCGCAGCCTCAGGCGGCGTGTCAACCCCGGCATCGGATGGTTGAATCGTGCCGCTCAGCGTGTCGCGCACGCGTTCCGAAGCGCTTTCCGTTGCGGCGTTTACGCCGGGGAAAAAGAGACAGACGGCGAGGACGACGGCCAGCGTGGAAACGCTGAAAAACAGCCGGTTTTGCAGGGAACGGGCGGACATGAGTTTCAGCCCCGGCAGCGCGAAGAGCAGGACGTTGACAGGCGCGGGAAGGCTTAATCCGAAGTACGCCTGAGTTGCCGCGAGAATGAGAGCCGCTGTCAGCGCGGGCAGGCGGGAGGGACTGAGCGCGGCGAAAGCGGCGAAAGCGGCCGCCGCCGCGCCGAGCAGGATGCAGG
Source organism: uncultured Eubacteriales bacterium (assembly GCA_900542445.1). Taxonomy (GTDB): domain Bacteria; phylum Bacillota; class Clostridia; order Christensenellales; family Aristaeellaceae; genus Ventricola. The sequence continues at coordinate 5,442 of UQNN01000018.1, forward strand.
CGGGCAGGCGGCTGGCGTTTGGCGCAACGGAAAGCCGTTCATAGACATAGGCGTTGGCGGATTCGCTGAGGGCAAACAGGTCGTTGACCAGCAGCTTTGCGCCCTCGCGCGTGGGCGGAAGCACAAGCGTAAGCGATAAAAACAGGAGCGCCGCAAACAGCGCGATTTTGGGTTTCGTCAGTCGCATGGCGGCTCCTTTCTAGAGGGTGAGAAACGGCGCATGTGCGCCGAAAAACACGACGGGAACGTCGCCGACAAGCGCCTGTGCGTCCTGGGGCAGAACCAGCGTCACGCGGGCGCAGGCATCGGAAACATCGACGTCTGCGCGCGGGGAAAAGACGGCGACGCGCTCAAACCCGGATTCGGCGGATGGATCCGGCGGCGTGGAGGAAAGCATGCGCGCCGCCCGTTCCCAGTCCTCAGCGGATGAGACGGGCAGCGACGCCCGCCGCCAAAAGGAAACGCGGTGCGCAACGCCCTGCTCCAGGAGAGCACGGGAAGCGGAGAGCAGACCGCAGAGCGACGCTTCCGCCGCGTCGGGTGTGGCCGCGTCATCGACGGCCAGAGCGAGCAGAATACCGCCCGTCTGCGGCAGGCCGATTTCGCGCAGAAGCGTCTGCCCTGTTTTGGCTGAAAGCTTCCAGTGAATCTGGCGCACGGGGTCGCCCGGCACGTAAGGCCGGATGGACTGCGTTTCGCTGAAATCTTCGCCGCGCCGAACGGCGGAAAAGCGGCTGTCCTCCTGCGCATGAGCCGGGAAAGCCTCAAGCGCAACCTGCGCCGGGAAACAGCTGGGCGGCGCCCATGTATCCCGCGCGCAATCTGCACGCACGGCGAAGCTGCACAGGCCGAAAACGTCCCGAACATCAGCGCGGTCAACCGAAACGGTCAGCAGACCGCAATGCGAGATCTCCAAAGACAGGGGTACGCCGGCGACGGCCCCGGCACGGGTCTCTTCGCGCGTCAGCGCATTGCGCAGACGAAGAGAAGCGTACGCCTCGCAAAAGACGAGCGGCGAGGCGGACAGACGGCAGGAAAGCGGCGCGCCTTTTTCGCCGCTGGCGGGCGCGTCGAGCGATAAGACGGTTCTGCGGCTGCATCGATAAGCGCAGAAGACGGAAATCAGCGGAACGAGTATCGACGCGGCGAGGATTGCGCGCGTGCCCGTATTGTTTTCAAAAAAATACAGCGCGGCGGCGGCCAGCAGCCAAACGGCGTAAACAAGGCGGTTTGCTTTCATCGCAGTCACGCCATGTAATCCGGGTTCGGCACGCTTTGAAGCAGGCTGCGCGCAATATCCGTCGCACAGACGCCGGACAGCCGGGCTTTCGCAGTCGGAATCAGCCGGTGCGCGCAGACGGGTTCAAACACCGCCTGCACGTCTTCGCTGACGGCAAAATCGCGGCCAAGCAGATACGCGCGCGCTTTCGCCATTTGGCAAAGAAGCAGCGCGCCGCGCGGGCTGATGCCGACTTCGATCTCCGCGTGATCGCGGGAAGCCATCGTCAGCCGGGTGATGTAATCCAGCAGCGCGTCGCTAGTCTGAACGGCGCGCGCCTCCGCCTGCATGGCCAGCAGTTCCTCTCGCGTGAGCACCTGCGAAACCGCATCCAGCGGATTCTCCGAAAGGCGGTCTTTGAGCAGCGCCATCTGCGCGTCGTGATCGGGATAGCCCACGGACAGACGCGCCATGAAGCGGTCCATCTGCGCATAGGGGAGCAGCTGTGTGCCCGCCGTGCCGACGTTGTTCTGCGTAGCGACGACGACGAAGGGCTTTTCGAGCGGATGGGTTTCCCCGTCCACGGTGATCTGGCGTTCTTCCATCGCTTCCAAAAGGGCGGACTGCGTTTTGCTGGAGGTGCGGTTGATTTCGTCGGCCAAAAGCAGATTGGCGTGCGTCGCCGCGCCCGGACGATAGAGAAACTGTCCGCTGGACGCGTCGTACATGGAGAAGCCGACGATGTCCGACGGCAGCACATCCGGCGTGAACTGCACGCGGCGGCAGGTCAGATCGACGGCGCGGCAGAGCGCGACGGCCAGCGTGGTTTTGCCCACGCCGGGCATATCGTCCAGCAGAATGTGTCCCCCTGCCAGAAGCGCGCAGAGCATATGTTCGATGACCGCGCGCTTGCCGCGAACGGCTTTTTCCATTTCAACAATGACGGATTCAAGCTGTGGATTCATGAAAAATTCCTTTCTGAAAATCGAGTGCAGATTGTTGCAAGTCTCTCCCGGATGAAAGACTTGCAAGGGTCTGCATTCAAATCACTGAACGGTCAGCCGACCCTGCGGCGCGGCGTAGGCGTCGCCGATCTGGTTGTTCAGCTCAGAAGCGATATACGACCAGACCACGTCGCGCACGACGGCGACGGTGACGGCGCTCAGCTCGTTTTCCTCCGCAGCGGTTTTGAAGACATAGGAGGAATCCATGCCGTTGAAGTTGGCGTTGCTGGTGACGACGGCGTAGGTCGCGGTTTCGTCAAACGGTTGGCCGTTCACATCCGAAATGCTCACGCGGGAGACGGAACCGGCGGTGAACCAGTGGTCGCCGTAGGCTTCCAGCGCGTCATAGGCCTTTGCCGTATCGACGGTGTAGGTCAGGCCGGAAACCTGCATCAGCGACGCGCACGCGTCGGCCGTTTCGGCGGTGTAGGGGAGCGCCTGAGAGGCGGCTTCCAGCGCTTCGAGCAGCTGTGCGCCGCTCATATAGACGACGGCGACCTTATTCGGGAAGGGGAGTACCTCGGCCAGCGCTTCCGCGCCGAACGTGCCCTCCGCGATATCCGCGCGGAGGTTGCCGCCGTTCCACAGGGCGACGACGTGATCCGCGTCTACGGCGATGTGGTCGTTGCCGGCCTTCACGTCGTCCTCGTCAAAGGCGGCGTTGATTTCGCCGGAAACGGCAAACCAGCGCAGCGCGTCCGTCCACAGATCGCCGAGGTTGGTTTCGCCCTGGCGCGCCGCGTCATTTGCGCCGACGAGCGTCACGGCGGCGTAAGCTTCGAGAGAATCATCCAGCTGGATTTCGTTGCCGTGCGCGTCGATGAAAGTGGAGGCGCAGGCGGTCGAGGCGAACAGGCACAGGGCCAGCAACGGCGCGAGGATTTTGGAAAGTTTCATGGTGAGAAGCTCCTTTGCATAGGTGATGAGGAAATTGGATGCGTTTGTGCCTTGAAGCCGTTTCAATCGTAGACTGCTTCGCAGTCTGCTCTGAAACTACGTTTTTTTAGAAAAGGGTGATATTGGGCTGCCACCCAAACCTGTTTGGGGGGATTATCCCCCCAAGCTCCCTGCTTCGCTTCGCGGCGGTTCAAAAGAGTAAAGTTTGAAAAATTACGTTTTCTCCAGACAGAAAAAAGGCGCGGCACGCCCTTTCAAAGGGTATACCGACGCCTTCATGATCGTCATTGCTTTTTTCAAAAATGGAAAAAACCGCAGAGCCGGCTTCTGCCAGCCATATGTCACTTCTGTGAAACAAAAAATATTATGGCATAGACGGGAAAAAATGTCAAGCGGTTAAACGGCGCTGCGCCGGGCAGGAACAAAACCGAATTGACGGAAAGGCGACGAGCGATTATAATGAAGATGACAAATGAATAGCCGGTGTATCTGCGCGAAATGCGCGGCGCTGAAAAGCGTCATAGGAATCGGATGCAATTTCCGGGCTATCCCAGTAACCGTGAAGCCGACGAAAGCGACAAAAGCCACTGCGAAAGCGGGAAGGCGCGCCGGTAGGATGAAGCCAAGCCGGGAGACTTGTTTACACCGTGAATCCATCATTCCCCTGGGGGTGGGATATGCTATCCGGCCGAGAAAAACGGTCTGCTTAGTGTCCCTCAGGAAGGGACATTTTCTTTTGGATAGAGATGTTCCCTTCCGCGATTCATTTGTAATATTTTCTGAGGAGGGATTGTATCATGCCCAAGAAACTTTTTGCCCTGCTTCTGTCTGCGCTGATGGTGTGCGGCGCGGCGCTCGCGCTGGCCGACGGCATTGCCGTCACCGATATGCACGGCCGCGAGATTACGCTGGATGCGCCCGCGACGCGCATTGTCGCGCTCACGCCGTCCGACTGTGAGATTCTCTGCGCCATCGGCGGAGGAGACGCGCTCGTCGGCCGCGGCAAATATTGCGATTATCCGGAATCCGTGACGGAACTGCCCGTCGTGCAGTCCGGCGCGGAGACCAACATTGAGGAGATTCTGGCGCTTGAGCCGCAGATCGTGCTGATGAGCGACATGTCCCAGACCGAAGAGCAGGCCAAGCTGCTGGAGCAGAACGGCGTGAAGGTGGTCATCAGCGACGCGAACGACATCGCGGGCGTGTACACCGCCATCCGCATGATCGGCACGCTGATGGCTAAAAACGACGAGGCTGAGGCGCTGATCGCCGACATGCAGGCGACCTTCGACGAGATCGCCGCCAAAAGCGAAAAGAGCGACAAGACCATCTATTTCGAGGTTTCCCCGCTTCAGTGGGGCCTGTGGACGGCTGGAAGCGGCACATTCATGGATGAGCTGGCGACGATGTGCGGCGTGACCAACGCGTTTGCGGATATCTCCGGCTGGCAATCCATCAGCGAAGAGCAGGTCATCGAGCGCAACCCGGATTACATCGTCTCCATCGCGGGCATGGGCGATACCGCTGTGGAAGAGATTCTCGGCCGCGACGGCTGGGGCGACATCAGCGCGGTGAAGAACGGCAGCGTGTATAATGCCGATTCCAACGCGATTTCCCGTCCGGGCCCGCGCCTGAAGGACGCGGCCATCGAGCTGTATGATTTCGTCAATGGCGTCGAGGCTGAAGAAGCTCCCGCTGCCTGAAAATGAAAAAAGGGACTGTCAAGCTGACGAATCGGATGTTTGAGCTTGACAGCCCTTCTTTTTGTTGCCATACATGGGCAGAAATACGTTCTGCATAACGCGGACGCGCGCTCTTCAGTTTGTTGCTTGAAAAAGAAAGAGGTTCTCATTTTTATGACCGACCGCTTTTCCCTCAAAACCTATGCCTTCTTTATTCTTGCGCTGCTTGCGGTTATGCTGCTGTGCGTCTGCATCGGCAGCGTTTCCATCGCGCCGAAAGACACGCTGACTGCCGTTTTCTGCACGCTGCTGGGGAAAGAGGTGCCCGCGGGCATTTCCAAAAACATCATTCTCAACGTGCGCCTGCCGCGCGTGCTCAACGTCGCGCTGGTCGGCGCGGCGCTCTCGCTGTGCGGCGCGGCGATGCAGGGGCTTTTGCGCAACCCGCTGGCGGATGGTTCGACGCTGGGCGTGTCCTCCGGCGCGTCGCTGGGCGCGGTCATCGCGCTGGCGCTGGGCGTCACCGTGCCCGGCTCGGAATACGGCGGTACGATGCTCATGGCGATGGTGTTTGCGTTTTTGTCGCTGGTGCTGATTCTCTCCCTCGCCTACGCGCTGGATCATTCGCTGGCGACGAACAGCATCATCCTCATCGGCGTGATTTTTTCGATGTTCATTTCCAGCGTCATCAACCTGATTTTGTCGTTTCTCAACGATCAGGTGCGCTCCATCACGTTTTGGACGATGGGCTCGCTCTCCGGCACGGGGTACGCGCATACCCGCATTCTGTCGCTGGCGCTGCTGATTTGCGGCGGCGTGATTTTCCGCTATGCGCGCGAACTGAACGCGTTCGCCATTGGGGAAGATAATGCGCGCCACATCGGCGTGAACGTCAGGCGGGTCAAGCTGGTGATTTTGATTACGGTGTCCGTGATGATCGGCGTGTGCGTCTCCATCGGCGGAAGCATCGGCTTTGTCGGGCTGGTTGTGCCGCATATGGCGCGGATGATCGCCGGGCCGAACCACAGGCGGCTGCTGCCCGCGTCGATGTTTTCCGGCGCGATCTTTTTGCTGCTGGCGGATTTGATTGCGCGCACGCTGCTCAGCCCGGTGGAACTTTCCATCGGCGTGGTGACGTCGCTGGTCGGCGCGGCGGCGTTCGTCGTCATCTTTTACCGGGCGAGAAAGGCGGGATGAGCGGCATGCTGAAAGCCGAAAACGTAACGGTTCGCTATGGCGTGCGCACCGTGGTGCAGGATCTGTCCTTTGAGCTGAAAGAGGGAGAATGGCTGATGCTGGTCGGCCCAAACGGCGCGGGCAAATCCACCCTGATCGAGGCGATTGCCGGGGGTGTGCCATACGCGGGAAAAATTACGCTGGCGGGCCGGAATATTCGCGCGTTCCGCGCTTCGGAATTGGCGCGCAGAATCGGCGTGCTGGCGCAGAAAAACGCGGTGAGTTACGCCTATTCCGTAGAAGAAGTGGTCAGTCTGGGACGTTATGCGCATGCGTCCGGCTTTTTAGCCTCGCGCGACGACGACGGGGGGGAGCGCGTCGAGCGCGCGCTCGAACTGACCGGCCTGACTGAGTTGCGCCGCGCCAGCGTGCTGACGCTCTCCGGCGGCGAATTGCAGCGCACGTTTCTGGCGCAGGTGTTCGCCCAGAATCCGCAGATTCTCATTCTCGACGAACCGGCGAACCACCTCGATCTGATTTATCAGAAACACATCTTTTCGCTGATTGAAACGTGGCTCAGGCAGCCGGGGCGCGCCGTGGTTTCCGTCGTGCATGATTTGAGCCTCGCCAGAAAGTACGGCACGCACGCTGTGCTGATGCACCGCGGACAATGCGCGGCGCAAGGGAAGATTGGCGACGTGATGACGGCGGAAAAGCTGCAAGCGGTCTATGAGATGGACGTTTACGGCTGGATGCGGGAGATGCTCGGCCAGTGGGCATGAGCGGACAGCATGCTGACATAAAGAAAATTGGAACTGAAAGAAGCTGTTTCGTAAAAAGCAAATAGCTTCTTTTTTGACGCTAAAGAGAAGATTGAGAAGGAAGCATCAAAGCGCTCCGATACTTCGGGAATCTGAACACGGGATTTTTGAGTGAAATGGGTGCAGGAACGCCTGAAAACCGGAAAAGTCAAAAGAAAATCAAAAAAAGTCAAAATTGTTTATGAACAAAAAATCAAACAATATCAAGTAAAAAATACGCACTTATAAATTGAATTTTATTTTTTCAGAAAAAGTTAGCACTCACATATTGACAGTGCTAACAGACGGTGCTATAATACCTCACGTAAACGGAAGGAAGCCGAAAGGAGCGGCGGACGGACGAAAGTCCGAGAGCCGCGCCGAGGCGGAAAACCTTCCGCGACAATCAAAATGAATCGATTTCAATGGAGGGATTGTTATGTTGTTCAGCAACGTTTTTTCCGATATGTTTGATGATATGTTCGATATGCCGACCGCCAATCAGAATGCCAAGGGTCTGATGAACTGCGATGTGAAGGAATATGACGATCACTACGAGCTGGATCTGGATATGGCCGGTTTCAAGAAGGGCGATATCAAGGCCGAGCTGAAGGACGGTTACCTGACCATCAAGGCTGAGCGTAAGAGCGACGACGAGGAGACCGATCAGAAGGGTCGCGTGATTCGCAGCGAGCGCTTCATGGGCACCTGTCAGCGCACCTTCTATGTGGGCGACCATGTGAAGAAAGAAGATGTGGCCGCTGCCTATGAGGACGGCGTGCTGAAGCTGAACGTGCCCAAGAAGGTCGAACAGCCGAAAGTGGAAGAAAGCCACTACATCGATATTCAGTAATGGATGACCGCCGGAGACGGCGGGGACAAATGCAATTTACGCCGGGTGCGAAAGCGCCCGGCGCTTTGTCGTTTTGGGGCGAAAAAAGCGCGTTTGAAAAAAATCCGTAAGTTACCAAAAAAAGCAGGAATTTTGCGGGTGTGAGGTGTACATATAAAAGATACTATCGAAAGGAAGTTATATGATGCGGAAAATTGCCATTCTGATTCCGTGCTACAACGAATCCAAGACGATTGCGAAGGTTGTCAAAGATTATCACCGGGTGCTGCCCGACGCGGAGATTTACGTTTATGATAACAACTCGTCGGATGGGACGGATCAGATCGCAAGGGAAGCGGGGGCGATCGTCCGGTATGAGCGCCGCCAGGGAAAGGGCAACGTCATTCGGACGATGTTCCGCGAGATTGAGGCGGACTGCTACCTGATGATCGACGGCGACGACACATACCCGGCGGAAAACGCGCCGGAAATGGTTTCGCTTGTGCTCGATCAACACGTCGATATGGTCATCGGGGATCGCCTGTCCTCGACGTATTTCACGGAGAACAAGCGTCCCTTCCATAATTCGGGCAACATGCTCGTGCGCAATCTGGTCAACGGCCTGTTTCACGGCAATGTGACGGATATCATGACGGGCTATCGCGCGTTCAGCCGCACGTTCGTCAAGACGTTCCCCGTCCTTTCCAAGGGATTTGAGATTGAGACCGAAATGACAATTCACGCGCTGGATAAAAATCTTTCGCTCGCTTCCATTCCGGTGGGCTATCGGGATCGGCCGCAGGGGAGCGAAAGCAAGCTGAACACGGTATCGGACGGATGCCGGGTTTTGAAGACCATTGTGCGCCTGTTTAAAGATTACAAGCCTCTTCTCTTTTTCGGCCTGCTCTCGCTGATTGTCTTTGCGGTGGCTCTGATTCTGTTCATCCCTGTTTTCATCGAATACGGCCGGACGGGATTGGTTCGCCGACTGCCTACGCTGGTTACGGCCGGATTTATGGGCATGGCGGCGCTGCTCCTGCTGGTCTGCGGCCTGATTCTGGATACGCAGGGCAAGACGAGCCGCCAGCAGTATGAACTGCAAATGAACGCCATGCAGATGCTCTATGATCTGGGCAGACAGGAGCGGCAGGGCGAAGCGGAGGGCAAAAAAGCGTCATGACACAGAGAAACAAGCGCCTGCGGAACGTGAAAAATGGGATTCTGTCCGTGCTGACGGCGCTGGCAGGCTGCGCGGGGATTTTCTGTCTGCTGCCGCGCAAGCTCTCGTATGCCGCGACTTTCGCGGTTTTGGCTGCGGCTTTTTTGGCGCTGGGCGGAAGCGCGATGGCGGCGCTTCAAAAGGAAAAGCACCGCAGCCCGGTCTGTCTGGCTCTGACGGTCAGTCTGCTGGCCTTTGGCGCATGCGTGATGACGACGCTGCCGATTCAGGTGAGCCGGCCCGGCCGGGGGATTGAAATTGAACCGATTGCGCATGAAGGCGCAGTGCTGGATGGAGAGGTCTATTGGATTGACGCGAGACTCAACGGAAGACAGATTGCGCTTTGCGACTTAAATGTTCAATATGGCGCGGATTCCGGCTGGGATTATATTGCGGAGTATGACGATTACAAACTGACGCAGGCCAATCTCCGAGATCCGCAGGAAAGCAGACTGTTTCTTGACGTGGGTTGTGCGGATCGGCTGACGTTGATTTTCACTCAAAACGCATACGGAGCGGGAGCGCGGATTCGGCTGGACTCGGATAGGGAGGAAGTCATTTCCCTGTATAGGCAGGAAGATGAGCAAACCTGTTCGCTGGAAATTCCGGCAGGGGAATACAGCCGCATCTGGCGTTTTGTGATCGCGATTGGCGTCGCCGCGGGCGGCTGGGGGCTGGCGCTTCTGCTGCTGGAGGCTTTGTGGGACAGGCATGCGGGAAAGGCGGATCGCGTGCTGGATGAACAGGGGCGTATGCGCCTTCAAAAGGGCTGGCTTGCGGCCTGCGCAGTGATGTCGGCGGCATTTGCGCTGAGCTGGGTTGTTGGCGGCGGCTGGGGCGCTTTCCCAAGCCGTGACGTTGCGCTTCCGTCCGCCGGAGGATGGGGAATTTTCGTCGTCATGGCTGTGAGCGGAACCGTCATGCTGTATGGAGGCATTCCGTTCATTCAGGCGTTAATCAGGCGAAAGGAACATGCCCGAAGCGTGGTCTTCAGAAAGCGGGAAAAAGCGCTGATTTTTCTGGCGCTGGCGCTTGTATGGATTCCGACATATCTGTGTACATTCCCCGGTCTGGTTTATGCGGACAGCGTGGATTCTCTGCATCAGGCATGGGGAGATTACAGGCTCAACAACCACCATCCGATTCTGTTTACGCTGTATTTGAAGGTTTGGATCAATCTGTGCAGCTTCTTCGGATTTTCCAATACGATTGGCATCGGCATGGCGGCGCTGGTTCAGATGTTTGCCGTCGCGCTGGCATGCACGGGTGCGGTAGCGGCTCTGAATCGGCTCACCGGGAAACGCGCGGCGCCGCTGCTGCTGACCCTCTTTTATGCGCTGTATCCGCTGTTCCCCGTCTATGCGGTGACCTTGTGGAAGGATATTTATTTCGGCGTGGCGATGACGGCGTTTGCCTTGCAGTGCCTTGATATGGCGCGGAGTAAAAAGGACGCTGTGAACGGCAGGCGGGTGTGGGGCTATTGCCTCAGCGGCGTATGGGTCTGCTTTGCGCGCAACAACGGCCTTTATATCTTTGCGGCGACGACGCTGATGATGACGGTATTTCTGGCCGGAAATTCCCGAAAAAAGATGCTTGCCGCCTATGTCAGCCTGGCGCTGGTGGGGCTGATTCAGGGACCCGGCTATCAGGCGCTCCGGATTCCCAAAAGCTCGTTTGCCGAATCGGTTTCAATTCCGATGCAGCAGATCGGTTATGCGGCCACGCATGAGGAAATTACGGCGGAGGAAAAGACCGCGATCGAGGAGTTTATCCCCGTGGATGTGCTTGACGAGGTTTATGCGCCGTGGACGTCGGACAAAATCAAATTTAACGAGCATTTCAGCAGCGCGGCGATCAACAACGATCACGCGGGATTCTTTAAACTGTGGCTTTCGATGCTGAAAAAATATCCGGAAAGCTACGTCAAAGGATTCCTGGGCGTGACGGACGGGTTCTGGAATGTGCGTCGAGCCATCGGCGCGTCGCCGACGAAAACCGTCAATGAATATGAATACGAAAAACTGCCGTGCGAATCTGTGGATCTCATTGAAAAAGTGACCGGCTATTCGGCTTATGAAAACTGGTTCGCATCGGGAAAATGCGCGAATGCGCTCGCCAAATTCGGCATACCGATCAGCGGCACGGTGTTTTTGACGCTGCTGGCCTGCCTGCTTGCGATCTATCGGAAAAACTACCGCCAGCTGCTGGGCTTTGCGCCCGGTCTTTTCCTCTGGGGAACGCTCATGATTGCGACCCCGATTGCCTATGAGCATCGATATGTGTTTGCCCTGTATATCTTAGCGCCGTTCATGGTTTTGTATGCGGCGCTGAGCCGTTCGGAAGATGAACTGAAAGGGTAGGATCTGAGCCCGGAGCTGTGCTCCGGGTTTTTCGTATGCCGGAAAAACTGCGTCGGCTGTCGCTGAACCGGAAACAAAAATGTCCGCGTGATGGGTTGCTTTCGCGGATGAACAGGGGGTATAATAAAAATAGTACCGCTTAAAAGCGCGTGCCGAAACCCAAAAACAACGAGCGAGGAAAGGAACATCCCACGCATGGATATACAGGCCGTTTTATCAAGCGAATTTCAAACCGCGCCCGCGATCATCGGCAAAATTGTTTCGCTGATCGACGAGGGCAACACCATTCCCTTTATCGCCCGATACCGCAAGGAAATGACCGGCGCGATGGATGACCAAAAGCTGCGCGAAATCAGCGAGCGGCTGGACTATCTGCGCGGGCTGGATAAGCGCCGGGAACAGATTGCCGCTTCGATTGCGGAACAGGGAAAGATGACCGCTGAGCTGGAAAAGAAGCTCTCGGCTGCGGCGACGCTCTCCGAGCTGGAGGATATCTACCGGCCGTATAAGCAGAAGCGCCGCACCCGCGCGATGATCGCCAAGGAAAAGGGCGTTCAGCCGCTGGCGGATTTGATTTTTGCCCAGCGGCGCGGGGACGACCCGCTCGCGCTGGCGCAGGCGTATGTGAGCGAAGAAAAAGGCGTGCCCGACGCGGAAACTGCCGTTCAGCTGGCGCAGGATATCCTCGCCGAGCAGATCAGCGACGATGCGGCGATCCGCGCCAATCTGCGCGCACTCTACCGCCGCACGGGCGTGCTGCGTTCCGTCGCCGCCAAAGAGGGCGAAAGCGTTTATGCGCAGTATGCGGATTACCGCGAACCGGTTCTGCGCGCGGCGGGACACCGCATTCTGGCCATCAACCGCGGCGAACGCGAAGAATGGCTGAAAGTCGCAGTGGAATGCGACGACGAGCAGGCGATGCAGATCATCTGCCGTGCGGTGATCCGGCCGGGCAGCGCCTGCTGCGACGTGGTGCGCGCGGCGGCGAAGGACGCGTGGGGCAGGCTCATCAGCCCGTCGCTTGAACGCGAAATCCGAAGCGAATTGACGGACAAGGCGAACGAGGGCGCGATCCGCGTCTTCGGCGACAACCTGCATCAGCTGCTGATGCAGCCGCCGATCCGCGGCAAGGTGACGCTGGGCGTCGATCCGGGTTTCCGCACGGGCTGCAAGCTGGCGGTTGTGGATGAGACGGGCAGGGTTTTGGAGACGGGCGTGGGCTATTTCACCCTGCCGAACCACGAGGCGCAGAAGCCCAGAGCAAAAGCGCAGATTTTGGGCATGATCCGCCGCCACAAGGTCACGGCTGTCGCCATCGGCAACGGCACGGCTTCCCGCGAGAGCGAACAGTTCATCGCGTCCCTGCTGCCGGAAGCGCCGGGCGTGGCTTACGTCATCGTCAGCGAGGCGGGCGCGAGCGTCTACTCGGCTTCCAAACTGGCGGCGAAGGAATTTCCGGAATACGACGTTTCGCTCAGAAGCGCGGTTTCCATCGCGCGGCGCATGCAGGACCCGCTTGCCGAACTGGTGAAGATCGACCCGAAGGCCATCGGCGTGGGGCAGTATCAGCACGATCTCAAACAGGCCGAGCTGGAGAACGCGCTTTCCGGCGTGGTGGAAAGCTGCGTGTCCAGCGTCGGCGTGGATGTGGAGACGGCTTCCGCGTCGCTGCTGACGCATGTGGCGGGCATCGGCGAAGCGCTGGCCAACAACATTGTGGCCTATCGGGACGAAAACGGCATTGCCTCGCGCGCCCAGCTCAAAAAGGTGCCGAAGCTGGGGCCGAAAGCGTTTGAACAGTGCGCGGGCTTCCTGCGCGTCCACGGCAGCAATCCGCTGGACGCGACGGCGGTTCATCCCGAAAGCTATGCGGCGGCAAAAGCGCTGATGGAGAAGCTGGGCTATGCGCCGCAGGCCTTGAAACGCGGCGGCATCGTCGGCATTCTGGCAAAGGCAGAACAGGCGGGCATGGCGAAGCTGGCGGCTGAGCTGGGCGTGGGCGAAATGACCCTGCGGGATATCGCTTCGGAATTGGAAAAGCCGGGGCGCGATCCGCGCGACGAACTGCCCGCGCCCGTGCTGCGCACGGATGTGCTCAGCATGGAGGATTTGAAGCCCGGCATGGAACTGACGGGCACGGTGCGCAACGTCATCGATTTCGGCGCGTTTGTGGATATCGGCGTGCATCAGGACGGCCTGGTGCATATCTCCCGGATGGCGGACAAATTCATCCGTCATCCGAGCGAGGTGGTGCATGTCGGCGACGTGGTGACGGTCTGGGTCGTCGATGTGGATGTGAAAAAACAGCGCATCGCGCTGAGCATGGTGAAGGGGAGAACCTGACATGCGAAAAAAGATGCTCGCGGCGTTTGCGGCGGCGGCTCTGGCTGCCGCGCCTGCGCTGGCGGAGCCATGGACAAAAGGCTATGGCGGAAGCGGTGCGGACCGCCTGACAGAGCTGGTGGAATACGAGGGCGGGCTGATTGCGGCCGGGCAGACGTCGTCGGAAGACGGCGATCTGGAAACGCGCACGCGCAGCAATCAGGCCGGCTGGATGATGCGCCTGAACGAGGCGGGCACGCCGCTTTGGAGCTGCTGCACGGCGAAAAACGGGCGAAACCGGATGCGCGCGCTGTATGCGCATGAAAACGGGCAGATTTCCACGGCGCTGCAAGGCGAAGGCGTTGAGGGCTTCGAATGGCTGATCGTCAGCGGGAAAGGCAAAATCGTGCGGCGCATTGAAGCGCCGAAGATCGAGGCCGTCTGCGCGCACGGCGGCGGGAAGATGTTCGCCAGGTTTTACGACCGGGATGGGGAACCGCATGCGGCGCTGATTGTCCGGCATGAAGACGAAACCTGCTGCGTGGCCGACATGGATGCGGCCGGGCGGGTTTCACGCGGATTGAGCTTCGTGGTCTGCATGGAAACGAGCTTTGCGCCGTGCGCGGACGGAAGCGGGCGCGTGGCGATGGCGTACAGCTATGACGGCGAAGCGGGCGTGCTGCTGGTGAAGCCCGGCACGGATGAAGCGCCCGAAAAGGTTGTGATCGAGGGCGTGACATCGGACGCATCGCCGATCCTCATGCCGCTTGAAGACGGTTCCGTGGTCGTCGGCGGGCAGCAGGAATCCGGCGGCGGATATCTGGCGCGGATCAACGCGCTGGGCGAAACGATGTTCGCCGTTTCGATCGACGATCCGCCGGACAGAATGGCGGTTACGCCCAGCGGCTTTGTGCTGCACATGATGCAGCTCAACCGACTCTATGATTTTGACGAAGACGGCAATCTGCTGGGCATTCGCGAGGTCGAATACGAGCGCGACCCGTATATGGAAGTGCTGGAGGACATGGCCAATCTGGGCGGCGAAACGGCGCTGCTGATGGATGCGGAGAGCGTCGGCGGCAGCCGCGCGGAAATCGTCTTTGCGCTGGGCGAAGGAATCAGCGTGCCGGACGACGAATACAGTCATGCCCTTTATCATGAATCCGGCTGCGCGCTTCAAGACGTCTGGCCGCAGGAAAGCGGCGTGCTTGCGCTGATTGAGCGCAGCGACGGCCAGCGGGTCGGCCTTTCCATCGACGCGGACGGCGGCGTTCAAGAAGTGGAAGCGCCTGAGCCGCGCAAGCGGAACCGGCAGGCGGTTTCCGGCGGCACGCTGTCGTGGAGCGAGGAGCCGGGCGGCGCGGCGGTGACGCTGGAAGATGGGCAGGGCCGCGAAATCTGGCGTGTGCGCACGATGATCCATATCGCGGCAGACAGGCTCGAATGGCTTTGCGCACAGGAACTGCCGGACGGGAGCTTTGCCCTCGGCGGACGATACCTCACCGGGGACGGCGCGGTGCAGGAACAGGCGGCTACGATGGCGGTCATTGGGCCGGAAGGCGTGCTGCGCGAGATTGTTCCGATTCAGTCCGGCGAGGAAGATATGCCCGTCGGCTGTGTGCGCGATATGGTCTATGACCCGCAGCGCGGGCTTTTGCTGCTGACTGCGTGCGGCGGGCAGACGAAAAACGGCGTCTGCGATATTCAGACGGCCGACGGCAGTTTTGACGTGTATGTGCATGTCGGGTTTGAGGCGGAGGACGCGAGGCTGACGCTGGATGATTCCGGCTATGCCTATGTCTGCGGTACGGACCGCGACAATGGGCAGAACATCACCGCCGTTGTCCGCGTCGATCTGGATGCCGGAGAAGCGCCCGTTAAAAGATAAGTCATCATCAGAAATCCCGATTCAGGGAACAGGAGGAAACGACATGAATACCGATATTGTCATCGTCGGCGCAGGCCCGGCGGGCATCTTCACCGCGATCGAAATGATTCGCCGGGGAAGCAAAAAGCATATCACCATCGTGGAAAAAGGACAGCCGATTGAAAAGCGCCGCTGCCCGAAGACCGTCACCAAGCAGTGCGTCAACTGCCGGCCGTATTGCCACATCACCACCGGCTTTTCCGGCGCGGGGGCGTTTTCAGATGGCAAGCTCTCCCTCTCTCATGAGGTTGGCGGCGACTTCCCGACGCTCATCGGCGAGCAGAACGCGCAGGATCTGATCGATTATACCGACGGCATTTACCTGGAATTCGGCGCGGACAGCCACGTTGAGGGTATCGGCAACACCGAAGAGGTGCGCGAAATCCGCCGCCGCGCGATTCAGGCGGGCCTCAAGCTGGTCGATTGCCCGATCCGCCACCTCGGCACGGAAAAGGCGCAGACGCTCTATCTCGCGCTGGAAAACTATCTGCGCGACAACGACGTGGAGCTGCTCTTCGGCTGGGAATGCGAAGAACTGCTGATGGACGGCGAAACCTGCCTCGGCGTTTCCCTGCGCAAGGGCGACCAGACGCAGGAAATCCGCGCCGGGCATACCGTCGTTGCGACGGGCCGCCGCGGCGCGGACTGGCTGGAAAAGCTCTGCGCCGAGCACGGCATCGCCCACCAGCCCGGCACGGTCGATATCGGCGTGCGCGTGGAGTGCCGCAACGAGGTCATGGAAGAGGTCAACCGCGTGCTTTATGAAAGCAAGCTGATCGGCTATCCGCGCCCGTTCAAGAACAAGGTGCGAACCTTCTGCCAAAATCCCGGCGGCTTTGTCAGCCAGGAAAACTATGACAACGACCTCGCCGTCGTCAACGGCCACAGCTATAAAGACCTCAAGAGCGACAACACCAACGTCTCCGTGCTGTGCAGCCACAATTTTTCTATCCCGTTCAACCAGCCGATTGCCTACGCGCAGAAGGTCGGCGAGCTGACCAACATGCTCGGCAACGGCCACATTCTTGTGCAGCGCTTTGGCGACATCCTCGACGGCAAGCGCACCTGGCAGAAGGAGCTGGCGCAGAGCAACGTGCGCCCGACCCTGCCGGATGCGGTCGCGGGCGATATCACCGCCGCGATGCCGTATCGCGCGATGACCAACATCATCAATTTCATTCAGGCGGCGGACGTCGTCGTGCCGGGCTTCGCCTCCTCCGAAACGCTGCTGTATTCGCCGGAACTCAAGTTCTACTCCAATCGCGTGAAGATGGATGAGGAGCTGAACACCAACGTGCGCGGCCTGCATTGTCTCGGCGATTCCTCCGGTTGGACGCGCGGATTGATGATGGCCTCGGCGATGGGCGTGCTGATGGGCCGCAAGCTGGCGGAGAACGAGGCATGAGGGTCTGCGGCAATCCGGACAGCGGCCTGCTCGTGATTCAGGCGATGGATGCGCGACAGCTTGAGCGGCTGGAGGATGAGGTCAGGGCGCTGCAAGACATGGGCGGCGCCCTGCCGCTCTGGGCCGCGTTTGCGGTGGAGGATTGGAACGATGCGCTTTCTCCGTGGCCCGCGCCGCCCGTGTTCGGCGGGCACGGCTTTGGCGGACGCGCGGAAGAAACGCTGGCATATATTCAAAACACGCTGATTCCCGAATGCTTTACGGCACATCATCTCGCGGAGCAGACGAAAATCATGCTGTGCGGCTATTCGCTTGCGGGGCTGTTTGCGCTCTGGGCGGGCAGTCAGAGTGAGCGGTTCAGCGCCGTTGCGGGCGTTTCGCCGTCGGTCTGGTTTCCGGGCTACGGCGATTATGAACAGGCGCACCCGATTCGCGCCGAACATGTGTATCTGAGCCTCGGCGACCGCGAAGAACAAACAAAAAACCGCGCGATGGCGGCTGTCGGAAACGAAATCCGCGCGCTGTATGCGCGGCTGCAAACGCGAAAGACGGATTGCGCGCTGGAATGGAACGCGGGCAATCACTTCCGCGAGCCGGAACGGCGTGTGGCAAAGGGCGTCAAATGGATGCTGGATTCACTGTGAGGGCTGCCGTTCGTTCGGCCTGAGCGTATGCACGGCGTAAAGCTCGCCCAGCGCGTAGGCTTCTTCCAGATCCTCCGGTTCGGTCGGCGTCAGGCCGGTGCATTCCGTCGTGCTGGCCACGTCTTCGCCCGTGCGGGGCTTGCCCTTCTGTGCGGGCGGATTCCACGCTTTCGCTGAACTTTTGCTTTGATGAGCCATTAAAATTTCCCCCTGTCTGCGTTTGATACCCGTATCATGACGCGGCAGGGGGATTTTTATACACAGAGGAGTTTTTCCATCGCTTCCGGCATTGGCTCGACGATGTTCACCGTTTCGCCCGTGACGGGCTGGATGCAGCGCAGGCGCGCGGAATGCAGCGCGAAACGATCTTTCAGCTCCGGCAGTTCGCGGCCATAGAGATAGTCGCCGCAGATGGGACAACCGATATGGGACAGATGCACACGGATTTGATGGGTGCGCCCGGTTTCCAACCGCAGGCGGACGAGCGCGCGGTTTCCGGCGGTTTGCTCGACGCGGTAATGCGTCACGGCGCGCTGGCCGCCGGGGCAGACCGCGCGCTTTGCGCCCGCGCCGAGGCGGGCAATCGGCGCGTCGATGACGCCTTCGGGCTGCGCGGGAATGCCTTCGGTCACGGCGAGATATTCGCGGATGAAGCTGTCCGTGTGCAGCTGGCGGGTCAGCAGGAGCTGGGCGTGGGCATGGCGGGCGACGCAGAGCAGGCCGCTCGTACCCTTATCCAGCCGGTTGACGGGGTGATAATCAAACGCCGCCGCGTCCTGACCGAGCAGGACGGCAAGCTGTTCGCGGAGCGTGCCGGTGTGGATGTGGCCGCAGGGGAGCGTAGCCAGCGGCGCGCCCTTGCTGACGACGATCATATCCTCGTCGATGTAGCGGATGAAAGAAGGCGGCAGGCCGTCCAAACCGCTGTCGGCCGGCGCGGCCTGCACCCCGCCGTTGTCCATGCGGACTTCAAGCAGCTGACCTGCGCGCAGAACCGTGTCCGCGCGGAGGGGCTTGCCGTCGCAGAGAATGCCGCCCTCGACTTTGAGCCGCCGAAACGCGTGCGTGCCCAACTGAAAACGCCGGGGAACGACGCTTCGCGCCGCGCGGCCTGCGTCTTCCTCGGTGGTGATATAGGTTAAAATGCGCATGAAAAGCACCTCAAAGCCTTTGATGCCGTATCAATACGCCGCGAAGCGGCTCAAATCCTTTTCAGGAGGCAAAAGAAAACGGCGGACGCGCCCCTCTACGCTCAAACGGACAATCGGCTTCAGGGTGCTGTATAAAAGACTCATGCGGCGTTTCCGCCCGGTTGAGATTGAAGTTAGAATTATCTAATGATGGAGCGTTTTATCCTGTTTTGTCAGAGAGGTAAATCCTGTTTTTGCGGATTGCCCCCATCTTTCGCGGTCAATTGACAAAGACGGCGGATGGGGGGTAAAATGAACATATTCAAAATCATGAAGAAACGGGAGGCGCCTATGAACGCAGTCGCCGCTTTTGAAAACCGAAAGGATACGCTTCGGGAGCAGCTCGAAGCGAGCGAAAACATGCCGCAGGCGATTTCCGCCGCGACGATGACGCTGGAACAGATTGCCTGCGATTTGGCGCAGGACGAGCAAGACGATTTTGCCCGCCAGCGGCAGCAGGCCGTCATGGCGCTGGCCAAGCGCCTGCCGATGAGCCTGCGCGCCGGGCGCGCCAGAGCGCAGATTGTGCTGGAGGAGACCGAGGAGCAGCCGAGCAGGGTTCGGCGCGGGGCGGTCGGCGCTGGCGCAATCGTGTTGGCGGCGCTGGCGGTGTATGAAGCCGTCGGAGGCAAGTTGACCTTTGCGCTTTTGCAGGCGCTGGGCGCGCTGCTGATGCTCTTCGGCGTCAACGGCCCGCTGACCGCGACGACGAAGCAGACCCCGCATACCCAGGCGGAGGTCGCCGTCGATGCGGAAGACATGGTGCGCGAGATCGGCGAAATCTGTCAGGCGGCGGATTTGTGCGCGGCGGATCTGGCGCTCATCGAGCAGGATAACGGCCCGGCGCGCCTGTCCGGCACGGCGGACGAGGCCATGCTCGACCTGCTCTCCGCGATGATGGAGGCGCGCGCTTCCGGCAGACAGGATTTGGCGCTGCGCAGCCTCGATCAGGCTGAGCAGTATCTGCGCATGCTGGGCGTGCAGAGCGTGTTTTACGACGCGGAGCATGCGGCGCTCTTTGATGTGCTGCCCGCTCGAAGCGGCGAACGGACGGTTCGCCCGGCGCTGGTGCGCGACGGCGAGCTGGTGCGCCGCGGCGTGGCGGCGGTCGCGCCGATGGCAAAGGAGGCGTGAGCATGAAGATTTTGGGCTTTGATTTGGGCGACGGCGAAAGCGCCGTGACGCTGCTGGACGAAGATTCCACCGTCGAGCCGCGCGTGCTGCCGCTCTGCGGCAGAAACAGCCTGCTTTCCGCGGTAGGCGTGAAAAACGGGCGGATCGTCATCGGCGAAGAGGCCAGCGTGACGGACGGCGCGGCGGAAGCAAAGGTGCGCTTCAAGTCGCGCTACCTGACCGATCCCTCCGCGTCGGCAGATGTGCGCGCGTTTGCGCAGGGCGTGATGAACGAGCTGACGCGCACGCAGCCCGCGCTGATGGCCGAGGTCAGCCGAACGGTGGTCGGCTGTCCGGCGGGCTGGGGCGACGGGCGGCGGGAGCAGTACGCCGCGCTGCTGGAATCGGCGGGCTTCCCCAACGTCAGCGTCGTGCCGGAGCCGCGCGCCGCGTTTCTCTATGCGCGCCACGCGCGCGGCCTGCGCGTCAGCCCGGAGCTGATGAAGAAAAGCGCGATGGTCATCGATATCGGCTCTTCGACGACGGATTTTGCCTACATTGTGGATGGCCATCAGCAGAACGTGTCGCTTTTCGGCGATACGAACCTCGGCGGCGGGCTGATCGACGAACTGATTCTCAGCGGCGCGATGGCGGCTTCAAGGGATCAAAAAGCGCTGGAAGCCGTCTTTGAGGAAAGCCCCGCCTGGCGCAGCTATTGCGAATTGGAGGCACGGCGGCTCAAGGAAAGCTATTTCCTTGATGAGGAAAAGTGGGCGGAAGCGCCGCTTTGCCGAACGCTGACGGTCTGCTACGACGAGCCGCTGGCGCTGGAACTTTCCATTGGCGGGGCGAGCATCCGCAAGATGGTGGAGCAGCCGATTCCCGCGCTGGGCGGCAGAAGCTTTGTCGGATGCCTGAAAGACGCGCTCTGCGCGGCGGTGGAAGTCAGCCGAAGCTGTCCGCCGGAGGTTGTGATCCTGACGGGCGGCGCGTCGCGCATGGCGTTTTTTCAGCAGGCCTGCCGCGAGGCGTTTGCCGATGCGCTGGTCGTGCTCTGCCCCGAACCGGAATGCTCCATTGCGCGCGGTCTGGCTTATGCCGGGCGCGTGGATGAAAGGCTCAAAACGTTTCGGCAGGAGGTCGCCTCCATTGCGCACGGAGAAAAGCTCTCCGTGGCGGTCAACGCCAGTGCGCATGAACTGTATGAACCCGTGGCGAAGGCGCTGTTTGACATCGCGCAGGAGAGCACGCTGGAAACGGTGAAGCTTTGGCGCAAAGGCGGCATCGACACCATCGAAGAGCTGAACCGGAAGGTCGAGCGGAAAATCTCGAAGGCTTTTGCTGGAGATGAACTCTACGGTCGGATTGAGGACGAGCTGCACGACTGGCTCGACGAGCTGATGCGCAATCTGGAAAACGAATTGACGACGCTCTGCGTGCGCTGCGGCGTGCCGCCCGAACGGATGAGCCTGACCGGCGCAAAGGTGGACGCGGGGCTGGACGGCGTGAAGCTCTCGCTGCTGGACGCGATGGGCATGGATATCCTCTCCGGGCTGATGGGCGTGGTGCTGGCGGTCGTCGGCGCGAGCGTCTGCGGGGGCGGCGGCGTGGCGCTGGTCGGCGCAGGGCCTGTCGGTATGATCGCGGGCGCGGCGGTGGGCATTTTACTGGCGTTGGTCGGCAAGAGCGGCATGGAAAAGGCGCTGGTGAAGGCCAAACTGCCGCTGCTGGTGCGCAAACTGGTGACGGATAACGCGGTGAAGCGCGGCCTTTCCCGTCAGCGGGAGGAAATCGAAAAAGCGATCATCAAGGCGCTGGCCGACCCGGCGAACGGTTTTTCCGCGCGGCTGTGCCAGAGCCTGTCGCAGACGCTTGGCGCGCAGATGGAACGGATGGCCAGGGACGCCGAAATGTCGATTTGTGCGTGATGAATAGAATATCGGCAAAATAAATGGATGAGCTGCTGCTGTTCGGACGGATAAAGTTGTACAAAAAGTTAAAAAACGAAAAACAAAACGTGAATTTTCGCACAAAAACATGCTTTTTTTTGTCGAGTATGTTATAATGGCTTCAACAGTCCCGAATCAAGGAGGATATTTATGGAATTTCACGTTTACGAAAATGCGCGCGCAGCCTGCGAGGCGGCGGGCGTGCTGATTGCCGCACAGATTACCCGCAAGGGCGACAGCGTGCTGGGCCTGGCGACCGGTTCGACGCCGATTCCCGCCTACGAGATGCTGGCGCAGTGGTATGACCGCGGCGTGATCGACTTTGACCGCGTGCGCACCTTCAATCTGGACGAGTATGTGGGCATCGATCACAAGAATCCGCTGAGCTATCATGCCTTCATGCAGGAGCACCTGTTCAGCAAAGTCAATCTGCGCCCGGAAAACGTGCATCTGCCCAGCGGCAACGGCGCGGCGGATGCGGAGGCCTACGACAAGGCGATTCACGATGCGGGCGGCATCGATATTCAGCTGCTTGGCATCGGCCGCAACGGCCATATCGGCTTCAACGAGCCGGCCGACGATTTTACCTACGGCACGCACGTCGTCACGCTGACGGCGGACACCATCGAGGCGAATGCCCGCTTCTTCAAGAGCGCGGACGAGGTGCCGCGTCAGGCGGTTTCGATGGGCATCGGCAACATCATGGCGGCCAAGTGCGTCGTGCTGGTGGCAACGGGCGAAAACAAGGCGAAAGCCGTGCGCGACACCATCCGCGGGCCGATTACCCCGCGCGTGCCCGCGTCGGTCTTGCAGCTGCATCCCTGCTGCGTGATTCTGACCGACCGCGAGGCGGGCAAGCTGATGCTTGAGGAGTAAACCATGCTGGTCAAAAATGGAACGGCGTTCATCGGCGGCCGCTTTGCGCGCGCCGATGTGCGTGTGGAAAACGGAAAAATTGCGCAGATCGGCGATTTGCAGCCGCGCGAGGGCGAGGACGTGCGCAGCGCGGCGGGGCTGTATGTGCTGCCGGGCTTTGTGGATATTCACATCCACGCCTACGCGGGCGCGGACTGCATGCGCGGGGAAAACGACGTGCGCCGCATGAGCGAAGGGCTGCTTGAGACGGGCGTGGCGGCGTTCATGCCCACGACGATGAGCGCGCCGATCGAGGCGACCCACCGCGCGCTTGAGAGCATTCAGCGGGTGAAGGATCATCCCTGCGGAAAGGGCGCGGCGGTGCTCGGCGCGCATATGGAAGCGCCGTTCCTGTGCGAAAAATATAAGGGCGCGCAGCTGGGCGAATGCCTGATGAACCCGACGGTGGAGGCGTATGAAGCCATGACGCGGGGGACAGACTGCGTGAAGATGATGACGCTCGCGCCGGAACTGCCGGGCGCGCTGGACATGATCGCCTATCTCAGGAAAAAGGGCGTCGTCACCTGCGCGGCGCATTCCGACGCGACGGCGGAAGACGTGCACGCCGCGGCGGACAGGGGCCTGACGCAGATCACGCACCTGTTCAACGCTCAAAGCCCGCTGCACCACCGCAGACCGGGTGTGCCGGGCGCGGGTCTGGCGGACGACAGAATCATCGTGCAGGTCATTGCCGACGGGCTGCACCTGCACCCGGACGTGCTGCGCATCGCGGCGCTCTGCAAGGGCGCCAAGGGCATGGCGCTGATTTCCGACTCGATGGAAGCGGCGGGCATGCCGGACGGACAATATGATCTGGGCGGGCAGGCCGTGTTCGTTAAGAACGGCGAAGCGCGGCTGGCGGACGGCGTGATCGCGGGATCGACGCTGGTGCTGCATCGCGCGATCCGCAACATGATCACGCTGGCGAAAATGCCGCCGGAAACCGTGATTCCGATGGCGACGAGCACCCCGGCGGATTCCGTCGGCGCGAAGGGCTATGGCCGCATCGAGCCGGGCGCCTGCGGCGTGCTGACGCTGATGGACGCGGGCTGGAATCTCGCGGGCGTGATTGCGTAAAAACGGGAGGAACGGAAAGCTTGCAAGTTGCCATTTATGCGACGGAGGAAAAGCGCCGCCGCACAGGATTTGACCATGTGCTTGTGCTGGCGCGGCGGGGCGAAGCGCTGATCCTGCGGCGCGACCGAATCAACGCCTGCTGGGTGCTGCCCGAAGGACAGCTGGCGCGCGGGCAGAGCGCCGAAGAAGCGGCCCGAAGCGCCTTGGGCGAAGCCGTTGGGGAAGCGGTGTTTGACGTGTATCCGCTGTGCGCCTACGGCGTGACGGAGGAAAACGGAAAGGAAAGCGGCGGCTTCTGCTACGTGGCCGACGTGCGCGAGTGGCCGGATGAAGCGGCGGACGAGGCGCGCGCCTTTGACCGTCTGCCCCTGTCCAGCCAGATGGACAGACCCGCGCTCATTTTGGCGCTGCACAAGTGGGCAGGCGAATGGTTTGACGCGCGTATCACGCTTGAGCGGCTGGGTCAGCCCGCGCCGTTTTAACCCTTGACAGAAGCGAAAAAAGGGTGTATGCTGGCAGGCAATCTGTGAACCCGGAGGTTTTGGAAAGATGGAACACGAAAAAATTCTGCGCATCAACGAGCTGGCCAAAAAGAAAAAGGAAGTCGGCCTGACCGATGAGGAAGCCGAGGAACGCAAGACGCTCCACGCGCAATATATCAAAGAGTTTCGCGAACAGACCGAGGCAACCCTCAAGCGCGTTCGCGTGGAACAGGACGACGGCAGCTATAAGCCGCTGGTGAAGAAAGAGAAGAAGCTGAATTGAATAAATGCGGCGTTTCTTCCGCAAAACAGAAGGAACGCCGCTTTTTATGCAGAAAGAGATAGATGATAGATTGAACAAACAAATGAAACGGAGGTGCATCCCATGAGCTTCTTTCAAAATACCTGCAAACCCAGCGGCCTTGGCGGCCGGCTGATGGTCAAAATGATGAACAGCGGCCACGCGAAGCTGGCGGACTGGGGCTTTTCGCAGATACAGGCGAAGGCCGACGCGCGGGTTTTGGACGCGGGCTGCGGCGGCGGTGCGAACGTGGCGGTCTGGCTGAAACAATGCCCGAAGGGCCGCGTGACGGGCATGGATTATTCCGAAATCAGCGTGGCGGAGACCCGAAAAATCAACGACGCGGCCATCAAAGCGGGTCGGTGCGACGTGGTGCAGGGCAACGTGGCGGCCATGCCGTTTCAGGCTGAAACATTTGATGTCGTATCCGCGTTTGAAACGGTTTATTTTTGGCCGGGATTGGAAGCGTGCTTTGCGGAGGTGAACCGCGTGATGAAGCGCGGCGGCACGTTCATGATCTGCAACGAGTGCGACGGCACAAACGCGGCGGATGAAAAATGGCAGAAGATGATCGACGGCATGCGGATCTATCCCGAAGAAGAGCTTCGCGCGGCGCTGGAAAAGGCTGGCTTTACCGAGATTGAAAGCCGGAGAGAGACGAAAAAGCACTGGCTGTGCATGCTGGCAAAGAAATGAAAGACGGAGGAGATAACCATGA
The DNA here is from genome assembly GCA_900542445.1 of uncultured Eubacteriales bacterium. Lineage (GTDB taxonomy): Bacteria > Bacillota > Clostridia > Christensenellales > Aristaeellaceae > Ventricola. Next base: position 30,674 of record UQNN01000018.1, read on the forward strand.
TCGAGCATATGCAGCTTGGCGATATGCCGAAGTTCTGCGAAGGCGTGAAGACGTGGTTGAGCGACCGTTACGGCGCGCGGCTCATCAACGCGATCTTTCAAAACAACGGCAAAAAGGACAATCAGAACGCTGAGCGGCGCAGTATGAAATTGCGAAAGACGAAAACGGCTTTCTGGTGAGCCGAAAATATGAAACGGGAACAAGCGTAAGAAACGATTATGAAGGAGACAACATGTTAAACGAACAGGGGTTTGATTTATGGGCGGACGGATACGATCGAAGTGTCGGTCTGTCTGACGAGGGAAACACGTATCCGTTCGCGGGATATAAGCGCGTGCTGAACGCCATCTACAACGCAGTGCTGGCAAACGGCTGTCAAACCGTGCTGGATATCGGTTTCGGCACGGGCACGTTGACGCAGAAGCTCTACGAGCACGGCTGCACCGTGTATGGGCAGGATTTTTCGCAGCGGATGATTGAGCTGGCCAAGGTCAAAATGCCGAAGGCCGAGCTTTATCAGGGCGATTTTACAAAGGGGCTGGTCGAGACGCTGAAACAGAACCGATATGACGCGATTGTTGCGACCTATTCCCTGCACCACCTGACGGACGCGGAAAAGGTCGTTTTCATCGAAAATCTGCGCCCGCTGCTGAACGACGGCGGCAAAATCTATATCGGCGACGTGGCGTTCCCTAACCGCGTACAGATGGAGGCTTGCAGGGCCGACGCTGGGGACGAGTGGGACGGCGACGAAATCTACTTCGTCGTCGATGAGCTGCAAGCGCGCTTTCCGCAGATGCGCTTCGAGCCGCTCTCCTACTGTTCAGGCGTGCTGACGCTGTAAAATAAGGAGGAAAGCCGCATGTTTTGGGATCGTGCCGCCGGGGTCTACGACCTGTTTGCCAACGTTTGGAACAAAAAGACGCACGGGGCGCTTTGCGCGTATGTGGAAGCGCAGATTTCCCCGGCGGATGAGGTGCTGGAATGTGCGTGCGGGACGGGGCTGCTGACCGAAGGCATCGCGGCGAAATGCAAACGCCTTGTCGCGACGGATTTTTCCGAAAAGATGCTGGAAAAGGCGGAAAAGAAGTGCGGGAAGTTTGGCAATGTCACATTCAAGCGCGAAAACATTCTGCAAATCGGCGAGCCGGACGGGCGGTTTGACGCGGTGGTGGCCGCTAACGTCATTCATCTGCTGGATGAGCCGCTTCGGGCGCTGGCGGAGCTTGACCGCGTCTGCCGCGGGGGCGGGAAAATCATCATCCCGACGTATATGAATGAGAATGAAAAGGGGCGGAACAGCGGCTTTTCGACCATTGTGGGCCGGGCGGGCGCGGATTTCAAGCGCGCGTTTACGCTGGATTCCTACAAGGCGTTTTTCAAGGCGGCGGGCTACGAAAACGTTGAATATGCGTTCTTTGAAGGGCGCGTGCCGTGCGCCGTGGCGGTGATACGGAAATAAAGATGAGGCTCCTTCCGTCATGCCTACGGCATGCCACCTCCCTCCGTGAGGGAGGTCTTTTTTTGAACAAACAAGGGGATAAGCGCTCAGAATGGGCAAAATGAAAACGCCTCCCTCTTAGAGGGAGGTGTCGAACGAAGCGAGACGGAAGGAGTTACGCGGCAAACCCCTGCGCGGCGAGGGGCTTGCGCAGACGCAGCGCGAGGAAGGCGGCGAGCAGAATCTTCACCACGTCGCCGGGGAGGAACGGGATCACGCAATAGCCCATGCTCGTGGCGAGGTTCATGCCGGTCAGCACCATGAACCAGATGGTGCCGAACGCATAGCAGACCGCCACGCCGAGCACCATGGACAGGCAGAGATTCTTGAAGTTAAACGCGAACTTGTGGGAGAGCGCGCCCACGATCAGCGCGCAGAGGATATAGCCCAGAATATAGCCGCCGGTCTTGCCGAAAAGCACCGCCGGGCCGCTGCCAAAACCGGCGAACACCGGCACGCCGATCACGCCCAGCAGCGCATAGACGACCATCGACAGCGCGCCGTATTTCCAGCCCAGCAGCGCGCCGCTCAGATGCACGGCGAACAGGGCGAGGTTAATCGGAATCATCGGCAGAGGAATCTGAATCTGGGAGCAGATTGCAGTCAGCGCGGCCATCAGCGCGCAGAGCACGAGGCTGCGCGTTGCAGAGCGGCGGGAAGAAGCGGCATTTTCGGACATGGCGGAGACCTTCTTTCTGTAAACTTGAAATCAAAATAAAGTTGACGGCAAACAGTGTACCATGCGGCGTGCCTGATGTCAACCGCGAAACTATAAAAAGTTGACGGCGGCGCTCAGGACGCGCCCTTGTGTTTTGGCCTTGCTTCTGTTACAATAAAACGTAAACATCCGGAAAATGAGCCGGATCAAGGCCCGCCTGAGACGGGCGGACAGGCTTAAGAAATCCAGATGACCCGACGGATGACGAAGGAGAACAGAATCTATGGATATGAAACTCAAGGTTGCGGAATATATCGCGCAGGCTGCTCAGCAGAGCTTTGAAAACTGCGCGCTCACGGGAAACGACGTCAGCGCGATGATCGAAACCCCGCCGGATAAAAAGATGGGCGATTATGCGCTGCCGTGCTTCCGCCTGTCCAAGACGATGCGCTGCGCGCCGCAGATGATCGCGGGCAAACTGGCCGAAAAGATTGCCTGTGAGGAAATCGATCATGTGGAGGTTGTCGGCGGCTATCTGAACGTGTTTCTCCGCCGCGGCGGGCTGGCGCGCGACATCGTGGAAGCCGTGCTGAAAAATCCGGGGCGTTGGGGTTCCAGCGAAATTGGCAAAGGCAAGACGGTGTGCCTGGATTATTCCTCCATCAACATTGCCAAGCGTTTCCACATCGGCCATCTGTCCACGACGATGATCGGCAACAGCCTCAAACGCATTTATGATTTCAACGGCTACACCACCGTGGGCATCAACCACCTGGGCGACTGGGGCACGCAGTTCGGCAAGATGATCTGTGCCTACAAGAAGTGGGGCAACCGCGAAGAGGTTGAAAAGGGCGGCGTTCAGGCGATGGTCGATCTGTACGTCCGTTTCCACCACGAGGCGGAGCAGCATCCGGAGCTGGAGGACGAGGGCCGCGCATGGTTCAAGAAGATCGAGGACGGCGACCAGGAAGCCATGGAGATCTTCACGTGGTTCAAGGAAGTCACGCTCAAGGACACCCAGCGCGTGTACGACCTGCTGGGCGTGTCGTTTGATTCCTATGCGGGCGAGAGCTTTTACAACGACAAGATGGCGCCCGTCGTTGAGGAACTGCGCGAAAAGGGTCTGCTGATCGAATCTCAGGGCGCTCAGGTCGTCGATTTGGAGGCCTACGGCATGCCGCCGGCCCTGATTCTGCGCAGCGACGGCGCGACGCTCTACATCACCCGCGATCTTGCGGCAGCATTCTACCGCCATAACACGTATCACTTTGACAAGTGCCTGTACGTGGTGGCCTATCAGCAGAACCTGCACTTCAAGCAGCTGTTCAAGATCATCGAGCTGATGGGGCACGACTGGTACAAGGGCATGGAGCACGTCTCCTTCGGTATGGTCAGCTACGAGGGCCGCGCGCTGTCCACCCGCGAGGGCTATGTCGTCTATCTGGAAGACCTGCTGAACAAGGCGGTCGAGAAGGCGCGGGAGATCATCGAGGAAAAGAGCCCGAATTTGCCCAACAAGGACGAGGTGGCGCGTCAGGTCGGCGTGGGCGCGGTAGTCTATTTCGACCTGCACAACGACCGCAACAAGGATATCGATTTCCGCTGGGAGCGCGCGCTCAACTTTGACGGCGAAACCGGCCCGTATGTGCAGTATACGCACGCGCGCTGCTGCTCGGTGCTGCGCAAGGCGGAGGCGTTTGCCGCGGCCGAGCCGGATTACGGCGTGATTACCGACGACGAGGCGCAGGATGTGCTGATGCTGATTTCGCACTTCCCGCAGGTGGTGCGCAAGGCGATGGAGCAGAGCGAGCCGTCGCTGATCACCCGCCACACGACCCAGCTGGCGCAGGCCTACAACAAGTATTACTTTGAGCACCGCATCATGGACGAGAGCGACCCGGCGGGCACGGCGGCGCGCGTGAACCTGACCCGCGCCGTCCGCGACGTGATCAGGACGGGCCTGTATCTCATCGGCGTGGAAGCGCCGGAGCGGATGTAAAGGGAGACGTTTGGGACTCCGTCCCAAGCCCTGCCGAGAACCTGAGGTTCTTGGATTTCCCTCTTATGGATTTTTTGATGTGATTTTATGTGGGAGGTGCAGGAACCTCAGGTTCCTGCCGGAGTTTGAGGCGGAGCCTCAAGCGGTCCCAAAGCGAGGTACGCTATGGATATCGGACAGCTTCGCGGGCTTTTGCTCGATTTGGAATGCATGACGGCCTTGCGCCACACGCTCAAAAACAGGGCGGTTGCGGCGTTGGTTGCGTTGTGCCGCGAATGCGCGCGGGACGACGCGTCCGAAGCGGCGCTGACGGCGGCCTACTGCCGCGCTTACGACGCGTGGCTGGACGCGGCGGCGCACGGGCGCGGCGGTTTTGCGCGCGAAGCGCTGGAAGCGGTGTTGTTTGAAGAAAGCCCGGCGGCGCTGCTTTGCGCGCGGATGGATGTTCTGCCGTACAGCCTGACCAACGCGATGGCGAACGATTTGGACGCGCTGGGGCGGCTGACGGCGATCGAACCGGCGATGTTTCTGCTCTTATGCGAGCGCGCGGGGATGAGCGGGCAGACGGCGGCGCGTCTGCCTGTCTGGGAACCGACGCTGGGCAGCGCGTTCAGCGATCCGCGTCTGTCCAAAGCGATGCTGAGCCGCGAGGGCGTGTCGCTTGTATCGGCGTTTTTCAAGAAGCAGGGAACGGGGCTGTTTGCCCGCTGCCCCGGCAGCACGTGGGTGGGCGAGAGCGAAAAATATCCGCTCGGTCTGCGCGGCATCCGCCAGCCGGACCCGATTCGACTGGAAGACATGGTGCTCTATGAAAAGGAGCGCGGCGTGCTGGTGGAAAACACGCGTCGGCTGCTGGACGGGCGGCAGGCGTGCAACATTCTGCTTTACGGCGACAAGGGCACGGGCAAATCCGCGACGGTTAAGGCGCTGCTGAGCAGCCTGTGGCTGGAGGGCTTGCGCATCGTCGAGGTGCCGCTGGCGCAGCTGACCCATCTGCCGACGATTTTCTCAATTCTGCGCGATCAGCCGGGCAAATTCATCGTGTTTGTGGATGATCTGGCGTTCAACGATTCCTGTCCGGAATACACGGCGCTCAAAACGGTTTTGGAGGGCGGCCTTGAGGCGCGTCCGGCGAACGTCGTCGTCTATGCGACGAGCAACCGCCGCAACATCGTCCGCCAGCGTTTCTCCGAGCGGCAGGACGACGTGAATGAACGCGACACGCTGGAGGAAAAATTCTCTCTGGCGGATCGTTTTGATCTGCGGCTGACATTTTCCGCGCCGACTCAGGAAGAATACTTCACCATCTGCCGCGCGTTGCTGGATGCGCGCGGGGTGAAATACGACTGGGAGACGCTGATGCCGCGCGCCCGCGCGTGGACGGTGAGCCACAACGGCTGTTCTCCGCGCATTGCGAGGCAGTTTGTGGATTATATCGCGGGCGGAGAAGCATGAAAAAGACGATTTTAAAGGGCGCGGCCATGCTGCTGGGCGGCGTTCTGCTGGGCACGCTGCTGATGATTGCGGCATACGCCATTCCGCCGGAAACCGTCTGGGAAAACGTGCGCGTTTCGGCGCAGACGTTGGCAAACGAAGGGCTGCGATACGAGGCGATCGACGGCTATCACGCCAGCAGGCTGGATGATTTCACGGACGCGATCATGATCGGCAACGCCGTGCTGACGACGGAAGACCCGGTGGAAAGCGCGATGACGGCGCGGCACTTTGCGGGCGGCGAGACCATCGGCACGCTGATGCGCTATCTGGATGGCGAGGATGTGCCGACGGAATCCTACGCGCGGTATTGGCACGGCTATCTGGCCGCGCTCAAGCCGCTGCTGATGGTGATGAACCTGAACTCGATCCGCGTGCTGAACATGTATGCGCAGCTGGCGCTGGTGCTCTGGACTGCGGCGCTGATGGTTCGGCGCGGGCTTTCGCGGCACGTGCTGGCGCTGTTTGCGGCCTACGCGAGCTTATGCCCGGCGGCGGTGATGCAGTCGTTGCAATACTCGACGGCGTTTTATGTCGCTTTCGGCGCGATGGCCGTTCTGCTTTGGACGGACGGGCGGATGAACGACGCGCTGTTTTTCATGGCGGTCGGCATGCTGACCAGTTTTGTCGATTTTCTGACCTACCCCATTGCAACGCTGGGCCTGCCGCTGGCGGCGCGCATGGCGCTGCGGCAGAAGCAGGAGAAGCCGTGTGGCTTGGCGGATTTTGTGAAAATCTGTTTGAGCTGGGGAATCGGCTACGCGGGCATGTGGAGCGGAAAATGGCTCATGGCGGCGCTGCTGACCGGGCAGAATGTGTTTGCGGAAGCCGGAAGCGCGATGGGCAACCGTCTCGGCGCAGTGGACGACAGCGGCGTGGAGCTGGCATTGACGACCGGCGTGCAGGAGAATCTGCGGATCATGTTCAACCCGCTGACGGTGCTGATGCTGCTGGGCGTACTGGCGGTCTGCGCGCTGCTATGGCTGCGCGTCGGCGGCAGGCCGGACGTGAAGCGGCTTGGGCCGTATCTGCTCTGCACGCTTCTGCCCATCGCCTGGTACATGGCGCTGCTGAACCATTCGGCGGAGCACGCGTTCTTCACGTACAGGGCGCTGTGCGTGACTATATTCGCGGCGGTGAGCATGGCGATTCCGACAGGAAAGGCGGAGACATGAGCGGCAAAAAGAAACGCAGCCGATGGATCGGCGCGCTGGCGGCGCTTTTGGGCGTGGTCTGCGCGCTGATTCTGTGCGCGCTGTTTTATGGCACGATGGTCTATCAGCTGGCCGGGGAGAGCGGGGAAGACGCTGCGCCGGCAGGCGGAACGCTGGCGCTGAGCGCCGGAACGCTGGAAGACGAAAGCCGCCAAAACATCCGGATGGGCGGCAAAACCTGCGACGTGCTGACCCGGACGTATCGGCTGGAAGGCGGCGCGCAGGTGCAGGCCGTGACTGCCAGCCCGGCGGCTTACATCGAGCGGATGAAAGAGGAAGGCTGGCAGGCGCAGCTCATCACCGGCTTTGCCATCGGCCCGCTGGACGCGATTTACGCCGTCAGCGGGGAAAACGCGATGCTCTGCGCGCAGAGCGGCCAGACCGTATACATGATTCTCGCTCAGGCGGACGAGAACGCGCTGTACGCGCTCGGCGCGGACGCGGTTTTTGAATGAAGGCAGACCCGGCACGACACGCGCCGGGCCTTTTTCTGTCTGGATTTTTCAGGCTGACGATCCTGAAAAATGGAGAAAACGGGAGAAAACAGGAGAAAACGGGAGGAGACCGGAACTAATCAAAAAAACTTGCAAAAAACGGTTGACAAGCATAGCCGCCGGGTGTACAATATGCAGGCATGTTTGACGGACGAGTAGTCCGCTTTTTGAGAAGGAGGTGTCTTGTATGGCTGCTGCTGGTGTGCGCGTGAAGATCACGCTGGCCTGCACGGAGTGCAAGCAACGTAATTACAACACGATGAAGAATAAGCGCAACAATCCGGACCGTATCGAAATGAGCAAATACTGCCGTTTCTGCAAGAAGCACACGGTTCACAAGGAAACCCGCTAATTCACGCGACAAGACGGACAAGGATGTGAAAGAGATGTCTGAAACCAAAGGCGCGAAGAAAACCGAAAAACCCGGTTTCTTCACCCGCGCGAAGAATTGGATCGTCGCCCTGCCTGGCCGCATTTCCGGTGCGTTCAAGAACATGGTCGCCGAGCTGAAGAAGGTCGCGTGGCCGTCCAAGAAGGATCTCATCAATTACTCGATCGTCGTCATCGCGTTCGTCGTGGTGCTGGCGATTGTCGTCGGTCTGCTGGATACCGGTTCCTCGTTCCTGGTCAAGAAGCTCATCGAGCTGTAAGACCTGACCACAGGAGGGTTAACATGGCGGACGAGAAGGCCCTTTGGTATGTTGTGCATACCTATTCGGGTTATGAAAACAAAGTCGCCAACGATCTCGTCAAGACGGTGGAAAACAACGGCATGGGCGACCTGATTCAGGAAGTCACCGTGCCGATTGAGGAAGTCGTCGAGATCCGCAATGGCAAGCCTCATACCATTCAGCACAAGCTCTTTCCCGGCTACGTCCTGGTCAAGATGATCAAGACGACGGAGACGTGGTACGTCGTGCGCAACACGCGCGGCGTGACCGGTTTTGTCGGCCCGGGAAGCGAGCCGATTCCGCTGACGGACGAGGAATATGAGCGAATGACCAGCTGCCAGGGCACCATCCGCATCGATCTTGAGCCGGGCGACAACGTTCGGATCAAGACCGGCAGCGTGGAGAACGCCATCGGCACGGTCGAAGAGATCAACGCCGAAGAGCACAAGGTCAAGGTCTCCATCGAGATCCTCAACCGCAAGACGACGGTGGAGTATGACATTTCCGAGGTGGAGCGCCTGTAAGGCGGCCGCGTCGGAAAGACGAAACAGACAACCCCCGGAGGACGCCTCCGGTTGTTGAAAAGGCTCGTTTCCGGGCAGGAAACGGGCGTCAGCCCGGCCCGCTTTTTTAGCAGGCAGGCCGGACGTGGGAGGAACATCTTGTTCCGCGTGACCACAGATTGAGGAGGATTATTACCATGGCTAAGAAAGTAACTGGCATGATTAAGCTGCAGGTGCAGGCCGGTAAGGCCAATCCTGCGCCGCCTATCGGCCCGGCGCTCGGTCAGCACGGCGTCAATATTCCGGGCTTCTGCAAGGAGTTCAACGAGCGCACCAAGAACGATGTCGGCCTGATCATCCCGGTCGTCATCACCGTCTACTCCGACCGTTCCTTCACCTTCATCACCAAGACCCCGCCGGTCCCGGTGCTCATCAAGAAGGCGCTGGGCCTGGAGTCCGGCAGCGGCAAGCCCAACAAGACCAAGGTCGGCCAGCTCACGCAGGCGCAGGTCCGCGAGATTGCCGAGAAGAAGATGCCCGACCTCAACGCCGCCAGCATCGAGGCCGCGATGAGCATGGTCAAGGGCACCGCCCGCTCCATGGGCGTGACTGTCGCCGACGCCTAAAAGGCGGTGAAAAGCGCGGCTTGCCGCGCGAGGCGGCTTGCTGACAAGCAGGCCGGAAACTGTGGGAGGATTTGAAGCCGTTTGTACCACAAGGAGGAACATAAACTATGAAGCATGGCAAGAAGTATATCGAGAGCGCGAAGCTCATCGAAAGCAGCAAGCTGTATGATCCGGACGAGGCCGTGAAGCTCGCCCTGCAGACCGCGAAGACCAAGTTCGACGAGACCATGGAGATCTCCGTGCGTCTGGGCGTCGATCCGCGTCAGGCCGATCAGCAGGTCCGCGGCGCTGTCGTGCTGCCGCACGGCACCGGCAAGAAGGTTCGCGTCCTCGTGTTCGCCAAGGGCGAGCAGGCCAAGGCCGCCGAGGAAGCCGGCGCTGATTACGTTGGCGCTGAAGAGCTGGTTGCGAAGATCCAGGGCGAAAACTGGTTCGATTTCGACGTTGTCGTCGCGACCCCGAACATGATGGGCGTTGTCGGCCGTCTGGGCCGCGTCCTCGGCCCGAAGGGCCTCATGCCGAACCCGAAGAGCGGCACCGTCACCATGGATGTGGCGAAGGCCATCAACGAGATCAAGGCTGGTAAAGTCGAGTATCGTCTGGACAAGCAGGCGATCATCCACTGCCCGATCGGCAAGAAGTCCTTCACCGCCGAGCAGCTGACTGCCAACCTGAACGCGCTGATGGGCGCCATCAACCGCGCCAAGCCGGCCGCGGCCAAGGGCGTCTACCTGCGTTCCGTCGTCCTGTCTTCCACGATGGGCCCGGGCATCAAGGTCAATCCGCTCAAGTTCTAATTTGAACAAAGACGACCTTCGTGGGAATGTTTTCCTGCGGAGGTTCGTTTTTTATATACACGGATGCGCGACGGAAGGAACTGAAAGGAGAATGCGGATGAAAAGAAGATTTTGCGCGATTCTGGCGGCGGCGATGATGGCGTGCTGCGCGTCGGCCTCGGCGGACGCGGTGGACCTGCTGAAACCGATCTGGATGCAGATGATGAGCGACAGCGGATCATCGGGTTCCGAAAAGGTGGGGGAAGCGGCGGTCACGTGCGGCGACGAGCGGCTGACGGTGGAGCATTACGGCGTGCTGATGCAAAACGAATACGCGGCGGAGGCATACGTTTATGCCGTGCTGCGCAATACGAGCGGACAGAGACTGCCGATTCAATCCATTCAGATGACGGTGAAAAACGGAAGCGGCAGGGCGCTGCACGAGGAGCGCTATGTCAGCCATCTGCCGGGCGTGGTGGAGCCGAACGGAACGCTGCTGGTCAGCGAATGGATGTATGATTTTACAAAAGACATCGGCAAGGTGGCTTCCATCGATATCACGGTGGAAACGGACACGCGTGCTTACGAGCGCTGGAACAGGCTGGACGGCGTCCGCGCGTGGCAGGAAGGGCAGTATCTCTATGTAGAGCTGACGAATACGACGGAAGAGACGCTGTTCGGCGCGGTCTGCGGCGCGACGCTGGAAACGGCGGACGGACAGATTTTGGATATGATGCTGCAAAGCAGCTACGAAACGATGGACGTAGGCATCGCCCCGAAGAGCACGGTCGTTTGGCGCAAACGGCTTGAGGATGGCGCGACGCTGAAGCTCGGCGCGGATACGGTCTGCGAGGCGTGGGCATATCGGGTGGAAACATACTGAACAAAATTTGAAAAAAAGCGTATCATTTGGGCGTGCCGCGCGCTATACAGACAGAAGGCGAAAGACGGAGCGTGAACGGCGATGGAGCGGGAAAAAGAGGCGTTTATCGAATGGCTTTACACGCAGTACGCGGTGAAGCTGGAACGCGCGAGCCTCAACTGGGTGCAGCATCGGCCGGAATACCGCGATATGGTGGATGACAGCATTCAAAAGACGTTTATGAAAGCCTGCGAAGAATATGACCGGCTGAAAGACGCGCCGTATATCGAGGCGTGGCTGTTTAAAACCTGCCGCCATCGGCTGCTGACGGAGATCAACACCTATCGCAGACGGCAGAAGCGGCACGTGGCGCTGGATGGCGGGACGGCCGTTTCGGATGAACGGCTGATGACAGCCATTGACGCGCTGCCCGAACAGATCGGCAATCGGGAAACGCTGGAACGGATTCTCGACGCGCTCAGCGAACGGGAAAAGGGGCTTGTGCGAGAACGGTTTGTGAACGGCGCAAGCTTTGAAGAGATGGCCCAAAAAGAAAAGACGACGGTTGGCGCGATTCGCTCGGCGCTGGCGCGGCTGCGCAAAAAGGCACGGCGGCTGGCCGGGGACGAACGCGGATGAAGCCGAAGGGAGGCGACGGCATGAACGAAAAAATGGAGCAGATCCGCCGCGCAGTCAAGGCCGGAAAACTGACGGCGGACGGCGCGCGGAAAGCGCTGGAAGACGAAATGGAACGGGAGCTGAGCCAAAAGCCCGAAGACATCGACATGGACGTGGTGAACGCGTGCGAAGCGCTGTTGACCGAGCTGAGCGGCGCGGACGAGGCGCTGCACACCGAAGAAAACCGGGCTGCAATCCGCCGCCAAATGCGCAGGATGGAAAGCGGGCCGCGCGGCCTGCGTATGCCCAAAGCTGCTGCCGCCGCCGCGGCGCTGGCGGCAGTGCTCGCCTTTGGCGGCACGGCGACGGTGCTGGGGCTTTCGGGCAGCGATCACACCAAACGGCTTGAAGAATTGCAGCAAAACCGAATGGTTGAAGCGGCCGACACGGTTTCGGCGGATACGAAGCTCGTTGCGCTGCCCATCGATGGGGGAACGCTGACGCTTGCGCAGGCGGATGAAAAGAAAATCGCAGACGAGGAGGGAAAAATCCTCATTGCCGCGCAGACATTGACCGATGTGGACGGAGAAGACGGCGTGCGCATGCTGCTGGCGCTCATCGAAAGTGCCGAAGAGGTGCATGTGCAGAGCGCTTATCTTGTCGGCTTTGACGCGGACGGAAAACAGATGGAATCGGCGGCGGAAGCCAGCGTCAGCCCGGTGCTTTTGGCGGACAGGCAGTCGGTTGTGACCGCCGAGATTGAGCCGCATGCGATGGACGGGGCCGAGCGGTTTGAGCTTCGGCTGAATATCGAGCGGGAACCGAAATGCGCCGCCGAAGAACAGGACGCGGACGCGGAACTGCGCGACCATTATTTCGTGGCGACGCTGACCGAAGACGCGGAAGACGGCGAAGAGGCCAACGGATATGTGAGCATCTGGGCGACGGACGCAGAAGGCACGCTGCTCGACGGATTCAACGCGTCGCTGGCTGAGGGCGAACAGCTGCTGGCGGGCGAGACGTGGACGTTTGAAAAGCGGATCGGCAGCTGGGTCACGCCCGAACAGGAGGACACCATCGAGACAGGCTCGGTGGGATATCGGCTGATCAGATAAACGGCCTGAACCGAGGTAAAACCGTCAACGGGTTTTCGCGCGAAACAGATTTTTCAAATTCTTTGCAGGGCTTCCCGTGTTCCGGAAACGGGAAGATGAAATAAAAAATACCATGAAACGAGGAAAAGAAGATGAAAAAGCTGATTTTTGCGGGCCTGCTATGCGCCATGGTCTGCGTTTGCGCGCCGGGCGCGGCCGGCACGGTTTTGAACGTCGATTTACCCAAAGAAACCCTGACCGAACGGGAAGCGGCTGACCGACATATTTCCACCCGACCGGAGGGACTCAAAGTCACGCGTCAATCCGTTATCCCGTGGGATGACGCGGGCGAACGGTGGTCCATTTTGGTTGAACTGGAAAACGTGTCGGAAGAAGCCATTATCATCGACGACACATGGCTCATCGCCTGCAATGCGCAGAAGGAAGAACAGGCGCGCTGGAATGTGCCTGCGATCGACGGCGCGTTTTGGAAAACGGGCAGAACGGTGCAGCCGGGCGGACGGGTGGTGCTCTTCGCGGGAACGGATGAAGTCCGAACATGGGTGCAACATCCGCAGACCCATGAAATGAGCGAAAAAACGGTGTCGCCCGCCGGGCTGAGCGCGTTTGCCGGAAAGATTCGGCGGGCGAAGAGCCTGCGGATGCGGCTGGATACGCGAACCGTTTCCGAAGCGAAGGAATATACGGAACAGGTTGAAACGGCAAAGGCGTGGATTGCAGACGGAAAGCTGCATCTGGAAACGACGGACGAATTTGATCCCGAAGGGGTTGTGACGCTCAGCGTGGTGGTCACGGACGGAGACGGGCGCATGCTCGACGCCATGCAGGACAGCGTGGCGCACAATGAGAGCCTGGCGCAGAACGGCCGTTTCCGCGCCGAAAAAACGCTTGCGCCCTATGTGGACGAGAAGACGGCGCAAAGCGCAAAATTCGAGATCACAGAGCGGAAAAAACCGCAAAAAACCGTTGACAAATCTCGATGATTATGTTATGATAGCACCCGTGAATTGAAAAGTTCTGTGCCTAAGACAGTTGGTCACGCGCTTGCGCGTCGTAAAGGATCTTCCGCCAGCCGAGGTGCGAGTGCGATTTTTCCGTGAAAACGGTTTTCTGCCCTTGCGCCCAGCGCAGGGGCTTTTCTTTTCCGAAACCTTTCGGGAAGGAGGAAAATGACATGTCCAAGAATTTTGAAGCGAAGAAAGTCGTTGTTTCCGAAATCGAGGAGAAGATCGAGAAGGCACAGTCCATCGTCATCGTCGAGTATAAGGCGCTGACCGTGGAGGCCATCACCGCTCTGCGCGCCAAGTGCCGCGCGGCGAATGTTGATTACTGCGTTCTCAAGAACACGCTGATGAAGCGCGCGCTGGAGAACAAGGGCATCAAGATCGACGACGCGGTTCTCGAAGGCCCGAACGCTTTCGTTTTCAGCAACGGCGATCCGGTGTCCGCTCCGAAGCTTGTCAAGGAGTTCATCACCGCCGCTGAGAAGGACAAGAAGACGTCCCCGCTGACCATCAAGGCCGGCATCATGGACGGCGCTGTGCAGAGCGTGGAAGAGGTCAAGGCTCTGGCCGACATCCTGCCGCGCGAGCAGCTCATCGCCAAGATCATGGGTTGCCTCAATTCTCAGGCGACCGCTCTGGCTTACGTCATTCAGGCGATTGCCGACAAGAAGGCCGAAGCCGGCGAGCAGTAAGCTGCAAAAGACAGCCGGATAGACGGCATCTTCAATCCAAACAAATCTACAATAATGGAGGTAATTTACCATGGAAATCAATGAGATCGTTTCCGCTATCGAAAGCCTGACCCTGATCCAGGCTTCTGAGCTTGTGAAGGCCCTCGAAGAGAAGTTCGGCGTTTCTGCCGCCGCTCCGGTTGCCGCTGCTGGCGTTGCCGGCGCTCCGGCTGCTGCCGCTGAGGAGAAGACCGAGTTTGACGTCGTTCTGGCTGGCTTCGACGCCGCTAAGAAGGTCGCCATCATCAAGGCCGTCCGCGAGGTCGTGCCGGGCCTGGGCCTGAAGGAAGCCAAGGACATCGTCGAAGGCGCTCCGAAGACCCTGAAGGAAGGCGCTTCCAAGGAAGAGGCCGAGACCATGAAGAAGAAGCTCGAAGAAGCGGGCGCGAAGGTCGAAGTCAAGTAATTTCCCTTTCCCGGAAATTCAGCCCCCTGCCAAAGGCAGGGGGCTTTTTGCATGCCCAAATAACGACGAAGATACAATGCACGGCCTTAATTTTTGTGCAAACGGCGCAAATCTTACCAATAAAAAGTTTGGGTTTCAACAAAAAATGCCGTTTTGAGCCTTGACGTCGGGGGGGGGGTTAAGCGTACAATATAAATACCGATGATTTCCATACAGGGGAGGAAAAACAAATGTCTATGCTGAAAAAGACGGCGGCTCTGACCGTGTCCGCCGTGCTGCTGTTGCAGCCGATGACGGCCAGCGCGGTGACGTGGAGCAACATTGTGGACGGCCTGCGCAACAGCGGCTCGAACCGGTACACCGAAGACGGAACGACCATCGAGAAGGATGGGGATAACTATACCGTGTCCGGCGGAACGATTGAAGACGGTGTGTATGTGACGTGGGATCGTTTTGACGGCGACGACAGCGCAAACTTTATACTGAAAAATTTGGTGGTCAAGTCAGGGGCACAGATCGATACAAGAGACGGAAAAAAGGTCACTTTGATCATCGATAAGGATACGTTGGTCAAGGGCAATATGTGGGCACACGCAGAAGGCAAAGGTTCCAGCGCAATCATCATCAACGATGGCAACGCGAAGGATGTTTGGGCATACACGTATGACGGCGCGTATGCGTCGGTGACGAATAACGGAATTACGGAAGGGCTTCACGGCAATTCGGATGATGAAGGATCAAAATCCGAAGTCATAAACGGACAAAACGGGCAGACGAAGGATATCTGGATTTGGACAGTTGAACGTGACGGATCGGTTTACGCCGAAAATAACGGAACTGTCAGCAATCAGGTTTGGTTAGGTGCGGGCGATTTTGCCGAAGGCCAGACGGGAACGGCCGACTTTGTCAACAATGGAGAAATGAAATGCTTGCGGGTTACCTTTAATGGAAATGCGTATGATGTAAAAAATGACGGAACTGTAACGGACAGCACGCTGGAGGTAGACGTAAAGCAGGGAACGTCTGTTGAAGAAATTCTTCAAATGACCCAAGGCATGATCGATGCTGACCGCATTCGAGTGTATGAATATGCACAGGATATATATGACGATTGGAAACTGGTCAATCAGTATTACATAGAAAATTCTGAGAATCCGGAAGACCCGGAACAACCCGAAAATCCGGATGAGCCGGAGAACCCGAACGAGCCGGAAAACCCGGAACAACCGGAAGCAACCCAGCAGCCGACCTTCGAGGTTTCCAAATACGATCAGGAGCGCCACGAGATGGAGGAAAAGCGCAAGG
>UQNN01000019.1 GCA_900542445.1 uncultured Eubacteriales bacterium
CGCCCCCAGCGGGTAAGGTCTTTCATAATGCAGACACCGATTTTCCCGTTTTCCACATCGTCCATCATGCGGGAGTAGGCGGAACGGTCAAAAAACCTGCCGCTTTCGTCATCGTCGATGTAGTGCCGGATATTGGTTAGGTGCTGCCCTCTGGCATAGTTCTCCAAAAATATTTTTTGGTTCTGTATGCTGTTGCTCTCGCCGCCGTCCCTGTCCTCGTCGCCCACGGAAAGGCGGGAGTAAAGGGCTGTAATTTTGCTATAATCAGTCATGTGCATAACCTCCTGTGCGTCCATGTATGTGTCATTTACACTTAAAATTATGCACTCCAGCGTGCCGAGCCATATTCACGCCCTTTACGATACTTCTTTTTTTCACTTTCTTTAATGAAAATGAACAGACGAAAGCCCGCGCCCAGCAGCAGCCCGATGCATAAGTCATGCAGCTCAAAGCTCGGCAGGGGCGACGCGAACGACGCAGAAAGGCTGTCCATCAGGCTTAGCAGCTTATGCGCCGCATCCGTTCCTTCTGCCAGCCGCCATGCCTGCCCGATTTTCGTCGCGTAGAGCGCAATCAGCAGATACGGCAGCTCATGCAGCCATTTTCTTTTCATCGCGTCCTCTCCCTTTCCGCCTTGCGCGTCGGGGCAGTCCGGGCGACTCTTTCCTTCATCTCATTCAGGATTTCCATCAGAGACGGGTGCTCTGCCTGACGAACGCGCCGATCTGTATATTCCTGAAAAGCTGCTGTCAGCGCGTCTGCGTCGCGGGCTTTAAAGAAAACGAGATATTTCGTTTCATCACTTTTCGCCCTCTTGACGGCGAAGTCCACGCCATATTTACGCGCAATGCGTTCAAAGGCATGAATATCGGGATCGTCGATCTCGATGTTGGTCATGCCCTGATTTTGCCGTGCAAGCTGTCGGACAGACTGCTTGCCATGCGGCACAGTCAATTTGCCATGCATGGCGTGAAGCAGCTTCGCTATGCCGTTTTTCATTACCCTTCCAGAGAATTTGCTCGCATGAAATGCCATCGTAACGGTGCGCATTTCAACTTCTTCCTGCAAGAAAATCAACTCCTTTCTCTGATTTTACAGGCGATTCACGGCGGAACCGCCAGTCTGTGCAGCAAATACCTCATCTTACTTTTTCCTCCGTTTCCTGTCCGCCAGCCTGCGCCCGATCAGGATAATTCCGGCAAGCAGCAGCAGTGCCACGCCCTCCGTCATCATCGGGGTCAGCTCAATATCCACGCCGGTTTGAATATCGTGCTTTTCGTCCTCCTTTTCGTTGACAAGGCAGGGCATTTCTTCGGGAACAACGTAGCTTTCGTCGATGGCAAACGTCAGCGTGTCCTCGGTTTTCACGTAGCCTTGGAGCGCTTCGGTTTCGCGGATGACGTACTTGCCGTCATCGAGATTTTCAAGCAGCACCGTGCCGTCCTCGCCGCTCTCCATCTCGCGCAGCACATTTCCGTCTGCATCTTCCAGCACGAATTTCACGCCGGAAAGCGGATTGCCGTCGCCGTCCATCTTCATGAACATATAGCTGTTTGGCACGTTGACCAGCGTAATCGGCTCAGGCTGCACGAAGTCCTCGCCGATATGCAGCAGCATGTCCTCCATGCGCCTGTATCCATTGGGCGCGGCGGTTTCGCGGATAATCCAGTCGCCGTAGTCGATGTGACGGAAGATAAATTCGCCGTTTTCGTCGCTCGTAGCCACTTCGGTCACGACGTTGGTCGCCGCGTTAATCAGGCTGAACTCCACGCCCGCAAGCGGTCTGCCGGATGTATCCACCTTCTTATACGCAAGGCGCATCGGCGTATTGGTGACGGTTTCCAGCGGCTCGTTCGGGTTGATAAACGTACCGTCCACCGTCAGACGGACATGCACGGCGGCTTTGAAATAGCCGGGGAGCGGCTGGGTTTCCTCGACGGTATATCTGCCATACGGGATTTTCTCAAACGTCACCAGCCCGTTTGCGTCCGAAACGGCGGTCGTCAGGCGCATACCTGTTTCCGTGACCAGCGCAAACTCTACGCCGGAAAGCGGCGCGCCGTTTTCGTCCTGCTTGCGGAGCTGTACGCGGGTATAGTCGTCGCGCAGCATCGTGTTGCCCGTGACATTTCCCTGCTCGTCCACCGTGAAGCGTGTTTCGGCTTCATTGAGTGCATAGCCGCTCGGCGCAAGGATTTCGCGGAAGGTGTATGTTCCCGGCGTAACGGGGATATCCGGGATTTCGCCGTTCGCATCGGTCGTGGCGCGGTAAATCATTTCGCCCTGCTCGTTTCTGACCTCGATCTGTGCGCCCGGAACGGTTTTCGCGCCGGTGATATCGGTTTTGGTCAGCGTCACGGGCGTATAAACCAGATCGTCATAGATGGGCTGCGCCAGCTCGACGCGGATTACCGCATCGCCGCCCGGCTCAAGCGTAATCGGGAAACGGTTTGGATTGAGCTTCCAGCCTGTCTTGACTTGCAGCTCGCGCACATAGTAGTCGCCATGCGGAAATGTGCCGTCAAACGTCAGCCTGCCGTTTTCATCAGTCGTGCCGACAGCCACAAGCGTATCTGCCAGCAGGGTCACGCCGTTTTCACGGATATCCCGCTCGCTGAACAGCCCGAACACAAAGCCTTCGCCCGGCTCGCTGTGCAGCGTCCGCAGCACTTCACCGTTTGCTTCCGTCGTGCGAATGACTTCGGCTTCCTTGTGCAGCGTAATGGCGGCGGGAAGATAGGTATTGCCAACCTCCACGCGGATCTGCACCAACGGGGTCTGATCGTCCGCATACGCCAGCTCGATTTCGCGCGGCGCATCATCCGGCGCGTATCCTTCCGGCGCTTTGACCTCGGTCAGCGTATATCTGCCCAGCGGCAGAAGTTTGGACGCATCCTCGCCGCCCGCCGTCGTGATGATCGTATCGACCAGCTCGCCCTCGGTGTACCACGCCGTTCCGTCCCTGCCGACGATCTCCTCGGCAGCACGCAGTTCAAAGACCGCGCCTGCCAGATTCCGCTGTTCATACACCGGCTTCTGCACCGCATAGCCATATGCGTTCACGGTTTCAAAGCCGACGAGCATATCGCCGGTCTTTTTCACGAGAATCTGTCCTTTGACCGGCTCATCCTGCATTTCGACGTTTAGCTCATACGTCTGCCCCGGTTCGTCGCCGTCATGCCCGATCATCACGGGCAGAGACTCCGTCCGAATCAGGTATCCTTCCGGCGCGGAAATCTCCTCGATGTAGTACAAGCCCCACCTGAGCGTTTCCGGCAGGGTCACGCCGCCCGTTTCATCCGTGGTGAACGTGTCGATCTCCTTTTCGGTCGGATAATGCACCGTCTGGCGCACCGTTTCGCCGTTTGTGTCCTTGAGCTTAAACGACGTATGCGCCAGCGTGATGGTCTTGCCCGTTTCGCGATCCGTCTTGAGGATACGAAGGCGGTAGAGAATCGGTCGGTCGCTGAGTGTCAGCGGCGGCGGGTTCTGGATATCCTCCGTCCCGTCGATTTCAAACTCAATCGCGCCTTTGATTTCATAGCCCTCTTTGCCCTTCGTTTGCTCCAGCACATAGATGCCGTAGGGCAGTGCCTTGGTCTTGGCGTATCCGCGCTTATTCGTCACCAGATGATCGCGCTCAAACGGACGCGCGTTTTCATAGCTGCCCGCACTTTTGAGATACACATTGAACTCTGCGCCTGCTTCCGGCTGCTCGACGCGATCCGGGGCAGGGTCGTCGTGGTCGTCGCCTAAAATCTTGACGATAGCCTGTGCTCCCAGCCGGATGGTGTTGGTTTTCAGCCCTTCATATTCCACGACGGCTTCTTCAGACTGCCCTGCGGCGCTGACGGTATCGACGAAGATGTGTTTTTCGCTCGGATGATAGCCCTTTGGCGGGGTCAACTCCACGATTTCATACAGCCCCGGCCACAACTCGCCCGTTACAGCACTCGCATCCTCTCCTGCCGTCGTCAGCCCATCCACAACGGTATCGCCTTTTTTGAACAGAACGTTGCCCTGTCTGTCCTTGATTGCCGCGCCCGCCAGCACCTGAAAGACCGCGCCGGTCAGCTCGCCGTCGCCGCGCGATTTCGGCGGGTCGATGCTCGCCTGTCTGGGCAGGGTTTTTCGATTTTTGCTGTTGGGGTTATCGCCTGCATATTCGTCCTTATCGCGCTTATAAATCTTGATTTTGACCCGGACGGGCTGATTCGTCGCCGCAAGGTCGGTCGTTTCGTCGGGTTTGACCGTCGCGTCCAGCGCGATTTCTTCAAAGACGTAGCCCTTTGTCGCGCCATGCTCGCGCACGATGTAGCGTCCCTTGCGCAGCGGCTCAGAGATTGCCACGCCGTCCGCGCCGGTCGTCATGCTGCCGACAAGCGCATTTCCGTATTCGTCGTTTTCATAGATATCAAACTTCACGCCCGCAATCGGGTTGCCGTTTGCCCGGTCGGTTTTGGTCAGGCGGATAAAGCCTTTTGTCGGCTCATTCTCGACTTCCAGCTCGCAGGTTTTGAAGTTTTCCTCGTCAATGACGATATCCGCCGAAAAGCCCGCGTCCACGAAATGCTCCGGCACTTTGCTTTCCGTCACGCGGTAGGTTCCCCACGTCAGCCAGCCGGTTTCGGCAACGCCTTCCGCATCCGTCGTAATGACCGCGACCACCTCGCCGTCGCCCGCTCCTTGATGGGATGGCAGACCGCTGATCCGCGTGACGGTAAACTCCGCGCCTGCCAGCAGCTCTTTTGTGAGCTGATCCCGCTTGACGATCCTGATCCTGCCCTGAATCGGCTGATTACTCGCGCCCAGATATGTCGTTTCGTCCGGATTCACCGCCGCGTCCTGCTGCGCCAGTTCCGCCACATAGCCCGTCGGGTTTTCATGCTCGCGCACGGTATATTGTCCCTTGAACAATGCAGGCGACGTTGCCGCGCCGTTTGCATCCGTGGTCATTGTGCCGACAACGTTGCCGCCCGCGTCCACGATATCGAACTGCACGCCCTCAATCGGTCTGCCGTCCAGCGCGTCGGTCTTGACGATCTGGATGAAGCCCTTCGTCGGCTCGTTTTCGACCTCGATGAGATAGGTCTTTCCGTTTTCCGTGCAGTCGATTTCGGTTGAAAAGCCGCTGGTTTCATAGTGCGCGGGAACTTTGCTCTCCGTCACGCGATACCGCCCATAATCCAGCCAGTCCGTTTCGGCATTGCCGTTTACGTCGGTGGTCAGCACGATGGACGTTCCCGTTCCGTCTGTGCGTGTGATGGTGAACTCCGCGCCTGCCAATGGTTCTTTCGTCAGGCTGTCCGTCTTGGCGATACGGATTCTGCCCCGAATCCGTTCATCCGCGAACGCCGCGCCCGTCGTTTCGCCTGCCGTGACGGTCACGCTCTGACTATCCGGCACAGCGACGAGATATCCCGTCGGCGCGTTGATTTCGCGCACGGTATAATTTCCTGCCGGAAGGTTATCAAAGTGCGCCGTACCGTCCGCGCCTGTGGTCTGCGTCGCCGCAACTGTGCCGGAAGCGTTCGTCAGCTCGAACGTCGCGCCCGCCAGCACCGCGCCGCTTGCCGCATCCGTCTTAGTCACGACCAGTGCGCCGTTCGGCATATCAAAGCGGATTTCCGTGGACTTGAGCGGATACGGCGATCCCCGCTGCGGAATGACGACCTTCTGCACATTCGCATCCGGCACGGCGACCAGAAAATTGGCTTCCAGCTCCTCCGTCGAAACGGATTCCGCGGCAAAAGAAAAACCGCTTCCTGCTTGGGAAACGGTAATGGTGTCGCCGCTGTTCAGATAGACGTATGTGCCGTCCTCGCCGCCCGTATAGCCGGTAATCGTTCCGACCGAGCGGCGGATACGAATGCGCGGCGCGTCCGTGGTCAGCGTCGCCGTGCCGGTGCATACGCCGTTGGCGACGGATACGGACACATTCGACACCGTGATTTCGCCGGTCATTTGCGCATAGGTCAGGGCGTTTGCAGCCAGCCAACGTGCATATTCGAGATATTCCTTGGGAGCTTGACCTGTTGCGCGGTAAAAATCATCCATACGCCAATAATCGCGGACATACTGTGAACCTTCCAGCTGTTTGATGACCTCGCGGATGGCGAACTGCCCCGCCGCTCTCGACCATTCAAGGCATTCATCCTCATACCGGTCAATCCCCATGAAGGGAAACGTGTGCCGCAGTACCCAGCCGATGGCGTGCATCGTCTTTTCGCTGTATATGATGCCGGAGTAACCCTGCGTCTGCCCGTACTGCGCCAGATCAACCACATGATATGGACCGTCCGGGTTGTTCCTGATGCCGGGGCTGTTCATCGTATGTTCAAGGCAATAGACCACATGCTCGTTGATATAATGCCTTGTCGCGTAAATTGCGCCATAGTTTTTGAGCGACGCAATCTGCACGTCGTCATGCACGGAATAGGCGTATACCGTCTGCCCCGCGTAAAACTCACCCGTGTTGCCGCTGAGCGTCTGCAATCTCGGCGGGTTATTCGCCGCGTACAGCTCCACCGGCGTAAACGGGAAGGCGTAAGTCGTCACGTCATAATCTGCCGCATCGGACGGCTGGGTTTCCTCTGCCAGCACCCAGGCCGTCGCCGTGTCCGTCCACGCCATCTCTCCATCGGGTTCTTCCTCGCCGTACAGATAGCGCACCAGCAGCCATGTTCGCCCCATGCCGTCCTGCCGGACTTCTTCCACCCGGACGTTTGCGGTGCGGACAAAACTGCCGTCGTACAACTCGCCGTCTGCCTCGTCCGCCGTTTCATCCACATCCGAAAACACGCGCGTATTTTCCGTGACGAGAACGAACATGCCCGCCTGATGTGCTGCTTCAGGTTCGGGCGTTGGCAGGGGATCTTCCGTAACCTGCGGAGTCGGCTCTGCCGTGCCCTCCGGCGTTTCGATTTCCGACGGCAGTTCCGTCGGCTCGCTTGGAAGCTCCGGCTCGCCTGTTGCTTCCGGTGATTCAACCGGCAGTTCCGGCTCGGCTGTTGTTTCCGGCTCGCTCGGAAGCTCTGCTTCCGCGCCTGTTGCTTGGGCAAACCCCGTTTCTTCCGCCCATATCGACGTAGGCAGAGCCGCCGTCAGCATCATCAGCGACAGCAGCAAAGACAAAAGACGTTTGATTTTGTGTTTCATAAGTTCCTCCTGCTTTTTTCAAGTACAGCCACGACTGCAAGCCGTCCCGCTTTGCCGCCATAGCTTCGGTCACATGTTATCAGCGTGAGAATGGAATCCTCCGCGCCGACCGTCACACCCGTGTCGTACAGCGCGTTTCTCTTGGCATACTGGATGAAATCCCGAAACGCCGCATCGTTTTCAAAATCCGCCTGTGAAGCGTCCCACTCGCCGCTGTGAAAATTCAACACGGCAAAAATGCGGTATGATCCGCTTTCGTACAGCGTATCGAGCAGCACGGTTTCGTGTCCGGCATAGAAATCCGCATCCTTGTACCGCATGAGCGACGTGAACATCTTCTCGCCGGTGGATTTGAGATGATGCCCATAAATGGCGATATTGCGGCTGGGGATGCTGTAATCCGTTTTCATCAGCGAAAACAGCGTTCCCGCCGCGCCCTGTTTCCCCGTGAACGTGTGATGCAGGTAATACTCCGCGTCATCCGTCCAGACGACGGGATAATCCACGTTCGTGCCGGGAATCCTGATCCACGCGATGAAATCGTCGTTCTGTGCCAAACACGCCGCAAGGTCTTCGCCTGTCCCGATGTCGATTTCAGGCGGGGATTCATCCGTTTTGGGCAGTTCAAGCGGTTCTTGCGTTGCGCCTGGGAAACCAAGCAGTACGCGCAGGGCACTTTTACCCTGTGCAGGCGCGTCCGTTGCCTGCGCCGGTTCCTCGCTTTTGAGCCGAACGCGCAGGTCGTCATATTCTGCCGCGCTCCGATTCATTTCCGTGTTCTGCCCGATGAGCGGGCAGAGCAGCATCGCCGCGCCCGTCACAGCCATTGCCACCGCAAGAAAAGCTGAGGGCGAATCCGCATGTTTTTGCTTCATGATATTCCTCCCTTCTCACAGGCAGTACAGCTTCCTGCCCTGTATGGCGTAGACCAGAATCGGGGTACAGTCCGGCGTAAACAGGTAACACCTGCCGGATTCAATCTGCGTCAACGCGCAGAGCTGGCAGGCTTTTCCGTCCACCGGCGGCACGGCGAAGAACAGCACCCGTCTGGGAAACCAGCCGCCGCTAATCTCGCACGTCCGCTGCTCGGCTTCCTGCTCCAGCTGCATCACCCGAAGCGCAGTTTCCGTCCGCTTTTCGGGCAAAAGAAAACCTGCTTGCGTATCCTGCCGCAGCAGGTTCTCAAGCAGGTCGTCTTTGCTCATGCAGCCGGGAAATCGGTCAATGGGTTCGAGTTCACAGGCGAATTGAAAATAGTTTTTCATGGACACCACTCCCTTCTAAAGCTCATCGAGCCAGTTTTCATAATCTTCCTCCCGCTTTCGCCGGTCGTATCGCACCTGAGCGTCGTAGTAATTGCCCATTGTCGCGGGCGCGTTGAACAGCGTGGTCAGCAGATATTTCTTGATGTTGCGGACGCGGCTCACGTTTTGCTCAAGACAGCCGAAGATGTACTCGATGTGCATACTGTTGATCTTGCGCATCCGCTCCCTGACCAGCTCGGCGGGATACTCCGTCCCGGATATCGTGATCGTTTTCCTGCCGGTGCAGAGGATTTCCACCATCAGCTCGACGATCTCATCCATCCGATCCCGGTTATACGGCGTGACAAGGCAGTCATACCCGATCTGCGACCGCACGCTGTCCCGAATCGCCGCAACATCTTCCTGCCTTTCCCTGAGATGGATTGATGGATAAGGATTTTCTCCCTGAGTATTTGGTGGATACGTTTTTTCTGAATTCGTGTTTGATCTATTCGTATTTAATTGTGCGGGATTTTCCTGTTCAGGTTTTTCCTGCTTTGGATTCTCCTGCACAGGCTTTTCCTGAACCGGATTCTCCAGTCTTGGATTTTCCCGTTTTGGTTTTTCCGGCTCAGGTGCGTCCTGCGCAGGCTGGCTATTCATGTGGCAGTCCTCGTAGATCAGGTACTCCGTCCCGCTCAGCCGCCCGCGCTCGTCCCGTTTTCGATTTCGGATGACATAGCCCGAACGCTCCAATTCCTTCACGGCTTCGCTGATCGCGTCCACGCCCTCTTTGCTGATTGCCGCCAGCCCCCGGAGCGTATAATCCCAGTTCTCCGGCAGGGACAGCATCACTGACATCAGCCCCTTTGCTTTGAGCGTCAGGCGTTTATCCTTCAAATGCTGATTGGACATCATCGTGTAGTTTTTGGTTTTGACAACTCGAAAGACTACGGTCATTGCGTTTCACCTCCCTTCTCGTGGGCATAGAAAAAAGGCGTTCGCCCTTCGGTAAACGCCTTGCAGAGTATTTTTCACTTTTCCTGCTGAGGATTACTGCTTGATTGTTTTACTCAATTCTTCAACTTCCTGCTTTGTCAGCTTCGTTACACTAATCACCTGTTCTTCAGGCATTTTCAGTTCGAGCAAACGGCGGGCAATAGCCAGTTTTTCATTCATGCTTCCCTGCTTTTCGCCGCGCTTCTCGCCCAGCATGATTCCTTCATCAACCATTTGTCGAATCGCTTCACACATATTTACAACCTCCTTGTTCGGGTCAATCGCAATTCCCGCATTCGTCATAGCATTGATGACCAGTGCCGCGTTTGTTTCCAGACAGCTGAACTTTGAATCCTCATTCAGCAATTTTTCCATCCGTGCCTTATCCCGCTGGTATTTAATATACGCCAGCACTTCACGCAGACTGCTGTTCAGTTTCTGAAGGTCATTGTCGCTCATCTCCATCGGGTCAATCATGAAAACCCGATAATCCTGAATAAACGGAAGAACCTTTTCCGGCTGCTCACCGTACATCTCGCGCAGGCTGAGCGGCGCATCCCATTTCTTTCCGCCAAAGTTAATGACCAGCGTAATCACAGGGGACAGCCGATCTTCTTTCTTCATACCAGAAAGATATTCTTCCGATGTACCATTTTTTCCTTCCTTACGATGCTGGCTTGCCAGATCACGCACCTGCTTTTCGAGTTGCATGGCATCGTACAACATGTTGCGAACCGGCATGGCATAATGCACATGGCTCTGATTCTCTATTCCCAGCACGAGATAGGTGTACCGATCATCCGTTTTAACCGCCAGCGTTTTAAGCGTATCGCGGTATTTCTGCGCCGCTTCCGGCTTGCCTTTCTCATCCTCATGATACGGAATCACATACTGCGTTGTATCCATATCGGTCAGCTGTTCCGGCTTAATCACCTGTTCGCCATCGTAAATCAGGTAGTTAAAAGCGTCTGCAAACACTTCTGCTTCCGAAACATACTGTTTGGTTGCCGTATCCTGAATGGACATGTTTTTTCTCTCCTTTGAGCCATCATTTCATCCGTCCATGCTCTATTTCAAGTTTATTTTATCACGTCGCTTATGATTTCGCAAGCACTTATGATTCATCACCGTTCCTGCGAAAGCTGCCGCTTTTTATACCAGCCTTCCAGCAGCTTGATAATGGCATCTTCCATTTGCTTTGGCGTGTAGGATTTCGGAAAATACTTGCGCAGCGTTTCATTTTTCAGCGTCACCCGATCATGGTCGGTTTTCTTTTCTTCGCTCATGACTGCCCGCATCACGTCAAGGGAAAGCATCTTCTGCTGGCTGAATTTCTTTAATCGTTGTGCCTGAGAAAGCGACGGCGTTGCCTGTTCGCTGTCCATCGCCTCAAGCAGAAGGGTTTGTTCTTCTTTCTTCAAATAGGACAGCTCGACCGCAGGGTTAAACGCAATTTTTCTTTCATCTACCATATCTAGAAGTTCAGGAATCAGCTCAGTCAGGCGGATAAAGCGATGAACCTGATTACGGCTATCACCTGCTTGTTGTCCGACGATATCCAATGTTTGCAACTTCATCCCAACTTGGGATGAAGTTAGCTCTTGTCGTTTTCCTTGATGCCTAATTGCTTCTAGTTTCATTTTATAAGCGAAAGCCCGTTCGCTCGGCAGCAGCTCCTCACGCTGCAAATTGCTGTCCACCATGATAATCGTGGCAGCGTCGTCGTCGAGGTCACGAATGATAACTGGCATGGTTTCCTTGCCTGCCAGTTCGGAAGCATGATGCCGCCTGTGACCAGCGATCAGCTCATAGCCGCCGTCAGGATCAGGACGCGCAATCGCGGGGACAAGCACGCCATACTCGCGTACGCTGTCCACCGTGTCCTGCATCGCCGCATCGTCCTTAACCTTGAAGGGATGATTTCTGAACGGATGCAGCTCACCCAACGGGATTTCCTGCACCTTTTCCCGCCGGGCATCCGCTCTGCTTTCTTCCGTCGCAAAAAGGTCATCGACCGATTTCAGCTCGATGTTTCTGGCGCTGCTTTTCATGCTGAATCACCTCTTTCGTCAGCGCATTGTACGCCTGCGCGACCTTACCCTTCGGATCATACGCGAAGATGCTTTTTCCTTCGGCACTGCATTCCGCCGCCCTGATGGAGTGCGGAATTACGGTATCAAACACTTTAATCTTCGTTCCGTACTGTGTCCGAAGCAATTCGCTGATTTCACGGGCATACGTCGTGCGGCTTGCCATTGTAATGAGAATTCCTTCAACCCGCAGCTCCCTGTTCAATCCCCGGCGCATCCTGCCGATGCTTTCCATCAGCTTACCAAGTCCATCTACCGACAAATAATGCGGTATGGTCGGAATCAGCACGCTGTCTGCCGCCGCCAGTGCGTTGATCGTCGTCATGCCCAGCGACGGCATACAATCCAGCAGCACATGGGAGTAGTCTTTTCTGCAATCGTCCAGCACCCGTTTCAGCACATTCTGCCGTGTATCCAACGACGCTTCCACGCCAGATAAGGCAATGCTGCCGGGAATCAAGTCCACGCCTTCCGCATGATGCAGAATCGCTTCTTCGGCATGAACGGGCTGTTTTTGAAGAACTCTGCCCATGAGCGTAGCCAGAGTCACCGGCAGGGTTTCCGGCTTCCTCCATCCCAAACTGAGCGTCAGGCTGACTTGCGGATCGCAGTCCACCAGCAGCACGCGCTTTCCTTCTCTCGCCAAACCAATACCCAAATTGGCGCAGGTCGTCGTTTTGCCTACGCCGCCCTTCTGGTTCGACAGACTGATAATTTGCGTATCCATATTTTCTCCTTTCCGATGAATACAAAAAGGACGCTCGTTGCCGGAGCGTCCCCAAGTTGCTGAGATTGAATTTTCTTATCTCACGATCAGAATTGTCCTTTCAGGTTTATCATAGCTCGATAGTCCATGCTGTCAGCATGGGACGTGTCGAAAAAGTCATTGAAATCAGAAAGTTTTTCTTGAATAACAGCAAAAACTATTGATATTTCCGATGCTTTCTGCACATGTTTTTGCGGAGATATGTGCAGTAACCGAAAAAGAGGCTCATGTTTCTGCATATACCCAGATGTAATTATATGCAGAAAGACCGCCAACCTAATTTGTTTTGCCTATGCTGTCTTTTGGGTTGGACAGGCTGACAATTTATGCAGCCAATGAAAAAAGGAACTGGCAGAACATCGCTGCAACAGCTCCCCATTTTGATGAAATAACTCCAATATCACAAAATTCCGCATTCCGTCATAATCTTTTTGATAGATTCCCAGATAGATAGAGAGGGGTTTTCTGCGTAATATGAATACGTCTTGTACTGATACCGATGGAATCCTTTTTCCTGATTCCGTATCATAAGCTGCTCAGACCGTTGAATCGCCATTTTCACATCATCTAAGGATAATTGATTCAGAACACGTTTAAAATTATCTTTTTGTTTATATTCGTCCAGATTCTCAAAATGTTCATGATAAGCATTATTGATCGGAGATAAATACTGTCGGCGATCTGTTTTTGCTCCGTTGCAATCCGCTTTATGTAAGATCATCCATTCTTTTTTAAGAGCAGTTCAAGTTTAGCATGACAGCTCCTTTCTGTTTTTACTCTGCTGTATACCAATCAACTGGTACTAGATTTTTATCACTAGACCACCAATTTTCAAGAATGAACTCTCTAAAAGAATCCTCTTCAAGATCGGCGTGATCCACGATAATAACTTGCAGTTGATTGTGAAGTTCCGCTGTCCGATCAATAACGAACTGATAGATTCTCCTGACCTCATTCCAATCAGTCTTCTTTTCATCGCGCTCAGACGGGAAGTAAACCTGAGAAGGCTGATCGAGAAACATGAAACTTGGAACAGGACGCTTTGCGCCAATATAAAAATGCTGTAACGCAAAATAGGCGATAAGATGGACGCCTACCCAGTTTGACCCGCTCCCCAGTTGCTTAAGGGGAACAGGGCGTTCTGGCTTATCAACAACAACCGTGACCTTATTTAGATCCAGCCTGTAAGGATTATCGCAGTGTTCAAGTCGCAATTCTCGCGCCCATCTGGTCATGTTCTCTTGTATTCTTGAAAGTGCAGATTGTTTTCGTTCATCTACAGAGTCTTTATCAAGAATAGAGCCAATCTCTTGTAAGCGTCTTTCTATTCCTTGGATAACTTGTTCTTGTCGTTCAGAGTCCGTATCGTTCTGTACACTTTCAACCCAAAGGCTTATTCGTCCAACGACCTTACCTCTTCTAGCGTTTAAATCTCGCAGTTGTGATCGTTCATCCTCTTGCTGATAGATTCCGTCAATTTCAGCTCTAAGCGTTTCTATTTCCTCTCGCTTTTTTTGCTGGTCCTGCTCCAGTGCTGAAATAAATGTCCGTAATTTAGGCTGTTCGCGAGTAACACTTGCAATAGATTTGTCAAGATTAGCAATAGCAGTGCGTATCATCTCTGCACTAGGTATGGGATTCTCAAGTCTTCCAGAACACAGCGGGCATTTTCCGGGGTCAAAATTTATATGCTCAAAGAGACCTATGGACTCAAGGCGCTTTTTTTGATGCTGCGCTTCTCCAGAATACCCAGATACTTCACCAACGAATTTACGAGCATTTTCAAGACTTGATCCGATGTCATCACATTCATTTTGGACATCCTGAAGTTTGCTTTGTAAAAAAGTTAATCTATCCATTCCGCTTACTGAACTCACCATTTGAGGTGTCCAGTTTAGAATGCCTTGAAGCAGAGAAAAAATTTCCTGATAGTTTTGATAGTCAATTTGAGTAGATGAATCAATCAGTCCAACCTGTTTTGCCTCGCCAATCAGCTTTATCGCCCGCTCAAAGCCCCCGCCCATTAAGCTGCGGTTTTCTTCAAGACGGCGGCGTTCAATGGTCAAATTGCGTTTGAGTACGGTTCGCTCATTTTCCAATGCCAACGCTTCTTCGCTGACTGCGCCTAAGAAATAAGGAATGGTATCCTTAATTGCCTGTGTTACGAAGTCATCGGATTGGCGATGAAACAAGAAATTTTTTGCAGCAATTTCATCCTGACCTTGAAAACAATAATACAGAGCATGGCGAATATTTGCAGCAAGCGGCAGTCTGCTTTGTCCATCTGGCGGCATGTTCAGGTTTTCAGAAATTCCAATCCGTTGAGTTAGAGCCTTTTCAATTCCAGCCGAGTTTGTATTAGCAGAGAAATTGCATGACTCTGGAACTTCGATTTTATCGCCGACTTCGATATACGAAACGGAAGTTGTTTGCTGCCCCTTATCGGGATTTTTACGTGCCACAAAAACTCGCTCATTATCAAACTGAAGAAGTAAGCCATACCATGATACATTATCGCGGACAATTCCATCGGCAATATTACAGGATTCTCCGCCCATACAATAATCAATAATATCGCCTATTGCTGACTTCCCGGATTTTGATCGCCCGGTAATGATATTTACTTTGCCTAATGCGAACTGCAAATGGCGAACTTTTCCGTTGTATCCATAAAGCACGAGTTCTCGTATTTGCATCATGGTCTCACCCCCAATTCAATATATACGTTTTCAACCTTCCCAGCCGCCGCAAACCACTTTGCAACGTGTTCGCATTTTTGAAGACACTCCTTTATTTCTGAATCAATATACCTTGTTTTACTTAAATTACACGAGGTTGGAGATGTTTCCAGTTCAGCATTTGGAGTTAGGATAAGTTTCTCAGTTTGAAGGAGAAGTTCTATTGCTTCGTTCGTAATCGGAATTAGGTCAGTTGCGCGTTGTGAAAAGTCTATCAATAGTTGGGGATACTGTTGAACCCATAAATGCAGTTGTTTCCGGCTGTCGATACTTTCTCTCGTTTCTTTATGTAGCACAAGCGGAAGAATCAAGTAAACTAACGGAAACGGAAAGGCTCGTTGCGTTCTTGAGCAATAGGTTCTTATTGTTGAATACAGCATTCTCCCACAAAAGGATGGGTTGAGCAAATAAGCCACCTCATGCGCGCGCTCATTCCAGCTATTCACAACTACACCGCCTCCTATGTAATGAGTAACTGCTTGAGACGCTCGAAGAAATCAACATGCCAGCCGATTTTTAATTGATTCGCCAGAATGTGATAGCTTCCACGCATGATGAATGCTTCCTGGCACTTTGGACGAATCCGAATATCTTTGTCTTCCATATTGGAAAACAGTTTCCGCCCTTCTCTCGCTTTTTCATCTTCTGTAGCATTGATTGCTGTGGAGAGATTTTCTTCCATTGTAGCAAAGGCATGTTCCCACTCATCAATCAACCTATGCTCATATTGCTCAAGTTCATTGATATACAGTAGATTATTTCGTATCCAACTTGCTCTTTGTCTAAAGGCCCGGTAATAATCACGCAAAGCAATTTGCATATGACGGTTACTAAGGCAAATGAGTCTTAATTGCTCATAGAAAATTTTTTCATTATCGCTGAAACTACTCTCTTGCAGGTTACCGATATCTGTAATATCTATTGGCAAATTGTCATCTGCATACTGCTGACTTACATCAACAATAAAAGACCGCACTTGGTTTTGACTTACAAAAACTGGTACATTAGAGCATAGTGCATCGATTGCTTTTTTGAACCACCAGCCTTCAAGACGCTCGTATATCATTTTTTGATGTTTAGGAACGCAAGTATATCGAATTTGCTTTTCCTCTCCCTAATAGAAATAAGGCAGCCGGTTCTCTGTTCAGAACCGACTGCCTTGCATTTGTTCTTATCGATTATTTGCCAAGGTCATAGCCGAGTTCCGCAGCCTTATTCAGCCATTCTTCCTTCGTCGGATAAACCTCCGCACCGTACATCGTGTAATCGCTCTCATCCGGCAGAGCAATGTTTCCCCACTTTTCGGAGAACGCGCTGCCTGAGAAATACATCGGGAAGATCATCTGGTGAGAATAATCGGTGTAGTAGCACTCATAGCCGTCCAGCGGAGAGGCCACCTTGATCTGTTCAAGCGCTTCCACCAGCTTGTCGGAATCAAAACGCGCTTCAAAGTCCATCGTCTTGAGGGCTTCACAAATCGTTGCCGCCGCCATATAGAAGTTGAAAGACGCGCCGTTGGGAATCACGCCGCCCGCGGCGTTGTAGATTTCCTCAGCCCAGTCCTGCGTCGCCGCAAAATTGACAGGGAACCAGTCGATCGCCCAAATCGAACCGCAGGGATAGCTGTCCGCCAGCGATTCGGTGTGGTCGGCGCCTTCGATATACACGCCGTACATATCGCTGTCGTCATACAGTCCAAACTGAACGGCCTGAGAAATGAAGGTAATCGCGCCGCCGCCCGTCAGCGAGGTGACCACCACGTCGGGATCGGCCATCATGATGGAAGCGATAACACTGGAAAGATCGCTCTCCGTGCCGCTCAGGCGAACGGAACCGATGTTTTCAACATCCGGATTCAGCTTCTTCATTTCTTCCCAGAAGAAGTTGTAAACGTCATCCGGCACGCCGCCTTCATTGCCGACGTAGTACGCGCTCTCATAACCCGCCGCATTTACTGCGTTTGCAAAGACCTTCGCCCAAGCCCACGCGCTCGAACCCGCGCAAAACACGTAGTCGGATTGGTTAGCCATGCCGATTTCCGTGGAAAGTGCGCA
Organism: uncultured Eubacteriales bacterium; assembly: GCA_900542445.1. Taxonomy (GTDB): domain Bacteria; phylum Bacillota; class Clostridia; order Christensenellales; family Aristaeellaceae; genus Ventricola. The sequence goes on from UQNN01000019.1 coordinate 17,050, forward strand.
GCACATGACCACCGGAATTTTGTTTTCCGTCGCCCACTGCGCCGCCGCAGGGCCACAGGTATCCATGAACGGGCCGATAACTGCGCTCACATTTTCTTCAAGAAGCTCGTCAAGGCGCTGAGCCGTAATCGTGGCGTCGCCCTGATTGTCCTTATACACCAATTCGACCGGATGACCGTTGATGCCGCCCGCTTCGTTCAAATCCTTCACGTAGATATCCAAAATCGGGCTGAAATACGCGGAAAAGAACGCAAAGTTGCCGGACAGTGGAATGACAACGCCGATTTTGTAGGCTTCCCCTGCCGTTTCGGCAAGGCCGGAAACCATACAGACGCACATCATAACAGCCATCAGGAGAGCGAAGAGCTTTTTCATAACAATACCTCCTTATGTGTCTTTGAGCTCACTCTTCTTTTCGTTGAATAGTCCGACGTCTTTTCGCACATCTGCCGAACCATCAATTCCTCGTTTTGTTTTCCCTTTTCATTTTGCAATCGATTTCAATACCAGGATTATATCACAGTTCACAAATTTAAGCAATACTTTTTTCGTTTTTCTTTCGGCCGTATATTTTCCAATTTATTTTTTGATATTTATTTTTACAATTCTCCCGGCGCTCTCCTCGGCATTTTGCAATCGATATTATCTTGATGAAACATTTTTCCATCGATATACAGAAAAAAGGCGGTACGTTTTCATCGTATCCGTCTTTCAAGTTGTTTCCCGTCGTATAAAATTGGTCGAGAGTATCGTTTTGTGGTTGGTCTCCCGTCCTTCAATGCAATCCGTCAGCTGATGTGCAATCGTAACGCTGCAATCCATCAATACCGTGTCGATTGTCGTGAGCTGTGGCATGTAAATTTTCGATACCGTTGTGTTATCGCAGCCCACAATCGCAATCTGTTCGGGTACGCTCACACTCTTTTCCCATAAGCTCCGCAGTGCGCCGCACGCCATGATATCCAGAGAAAACATCATGCAATCCGTTTCCGGATGCTCCTGCAAAATTCGGGTCGCAGTCTCATACCCGCCCTGAAAACTTCCGGCTACCTGACGATAAATCACAGGCTCTTTGTGCGCTTCCCTCATTGCTCCAAGATAACCGGCTTCCTTCTGACAGGTTGTCGGTATCGGCGCATCGCAAATCAGAACCGGATGCTCTCTTCCCTTTTTTAACATCAATTCCGTGCATTCACGAAAACCGTTCTCGATATCTGCCAAAACACCGTATACATTGGGCAGGTTCAAATAACCGTTCAGCAAAAAGACCGGAATATCCGGCATATACTTTACAATGGCCTGTTCAACGGCTTTCGATTGAAATTTTGAGCCCATCAATACCGCTGCATGCACATTGTGTCTGGCCATATCGTGCAGACCTTCCACTCTGTCCTTATCCGTGCCGCCGCATATGTAAATCCATCCCGTATATCCGTAAGTGCGAAGTTCACGCGTAATATAGTTTGCACCTGCGAGCTGATCTTCATGACGAATGTCCGTCACTAAAATGCCGACCATTCTGGTGCTGCTGGTCACAAGGCTTCTGGCCATTTCATTGGGCACATAATGATTTTCTTCCAGAAGCTTTTGTATTTTCTTCCTTTTTTCAGCCGCAACCCCCGGCTTGTTGTTGATGACGCGCGAAACCATGCTTGCGGATACGCCTGCTTCCCTCGCAATGTCATAGATTGTCATTTGTCACGTTCTCCGCATCCGTTTTTTTTCATTATAGCAAACTTTTTTCATTCTTTCAACGAAGAATATCAGCTTCCGTCGTAAAACCGCATGCGCTATGTAGATCTGAAACGGCGTTTCGGCAGGACAATCAAAAAGGCAAAAGCAAAACGCCTGTCGTTTGACAGGCGTTAAAATATTTTATGCTTTCTTTTCCGCCAGCGCGGCCATCAGCGCATCCACCGAGCGATTGACAACCAGCTCTTCCGGAAAATGCACCGTCTCCAACAGTTCCAACGCATACCGGTGGCGCAGAATATCGCATTCCACATGTGCGTCGCTGCTGACAACGACCTTCACGCCGTAATGCGCGCAGCGGTCCAGCACAACCGCCGCGTTTTCGCGGCCGTTTTTGCGATAGCTGCCCGGTCGAACGGAAGCTTCGTTCAACTCGATCATCACGCCGCGCTCCCTGGCGTGGCGGACCAGCTCGTCAAAATCGACCGCATACGTGCCGTCGTCCGGATGGCCGATGATATGCACCTTCGGGTTTTCCATCGCCTTGAGATAAGCGCGGGTGTTTTCCGCGCGGCTGCCAGGCGTGATACATACGTCATGCAGGCTGGCAATGCCGTAATCCAGCGCCCCGGCAAAAACCTCGTCCAGATCGACGCCGCCGTCATAATCCATGATGTTCAGCTCGCAGCCAAACAGAATCTTCACGCCGTACAGTTCGCGCGGAATGCAGCGGCTGGAACGGAAATAATGCTTGCTGGCCGAACCTTCCATCGCCGGGCCGTGGTCGGAAATGCCCAGCAGCGCAAGCCCCTTTCGGCTGGCGGACTGCGCCATCTCGTAAATGGTGTTGTAGGCGTGGCCGCTGGCTGTCGTATGGGTGTGAATATCCAAAACATCAAGCATGGCGCTCCGTCTCCTCCGTCAGTTCGCGATACCACGCAATCGCCTGATCCGGCGTGTCGCTCTCCACCATGTCGCAGCCGATTTCCAGCGCGGTTTTCATCCGCTCTTTGCTGTTGATCACGCTGCCATCCACCAGATAGCCCGCCGCGTGCAGCTGATCGATCAGCGGGCGGCTAAGGTTATCGATGAAGCACAGGTAGATGATCGCGCCCATGTGCCGCATCAGCGCGACGGGATCATCCGGCACATGCGGCACAATCAGCGCGATCTTGCAGCGGCTGTCCAACCGGCAGACTTCGCGCAGAATCCAGTGGTTCACGCCGAAGACGACGCACTGATCGAAGAAATCCGCCTTTTGCAGCGCCTCGACAATGCGCTGCGCCAGCGTCGGCATATCCTCGTGCATCAGCAGCTCGCAGCTCTTGACCTCCAGCAGCACCGCCATGCCGTGCGCTTTACACCAGGCCAGCGCCTCTTCCAGCGTGTCGATCTCAAACGCCGCTTTCAACTCGGCGACCGTGTAATCGCGGATATGCCCATGCAGCGGCGTGCGCTCTTCCAGCGCCATATCGTGGAAGATCACGGCCTGCCGGTCGCGCGTGAGCTGCACGTCGATCTCGATGTAATCCACGCCCATGCCCAGCACCTCGGTGAAATTGGCCGTGGTATTTTCGCGCGTGGCGGATGCGTGGCCGCGATGGCCGCCGATCCACAGGCGGTGGTTTTCCCCGCCATGAATGGCTTCAAAGGTATTCATGCTCATTTCTCCAGGGCAATATTGACGCCGCTCTCCGTGTCAAAGATGTTGTAAACGCCGGTCATCGTCAGGTAGACCAGCGGCTTTTCGCTGCGCGAGATAGCCTTGTACTGCTCGAAGGTATCGTGGTTCTCCGGTACGGTTACGCGCACGAAGCTGTCCCCGACCATGCCGGAAATGAGAATCTCCTTGCCGAGGTTCTCCGCAATCTGCAAACGCATCTCCATCGACTGCGGCACCTTTTCGGTATGCACCGCCATCAGGTGGCTGCGCACGCCGACCTTGACCGCGTGGCCCGCAAATTTCTTGCCGCCCTGCGCCATATGCTGCTCAAGCGGCAGGCTGAAGCCCGCGCCTTCCACACGCGTGCCGTCCGCAGAGAGCGCCGCGTCGATGAAATTCATCGGCGGGTTGCCCATGAACTTGGCAACGAACAGGTTTGCCGGATAGTGATACAGATGTTCCGGCGTATCATACTGCTGAATACGGCCATTATCCAGAATCGCGATCTTGTCGGCGATGGCCATTGCCTCTTCCTGATCGTGCGTGACGATGATGGAGGTGATGCCCGTCTCCTGCTGCACGCGGCGGATTTCGTCGCGGATTTCAATCTTGAGGCGCGCGTCGAGGTTGCTCATCGGTTCGTCGAGCAACAGCACGTCCGGCTCCTTGACCAGCGCGCGCGCCATGGAAACGCGCTGCTGCTGGCCGCCGGAAAGCTGGGTCGGCTTGCGGTCGAGCAGATACTCGATTTGCAGCATCTTGGCAATCTTGCGCGCCTTTTCATAACGCTCAGCCTTCTTCATGCCCTTCTGCTTGAGCGGGAAGGCGATGTTGTCGATGACCTTCAGATGCGGATACAGCGCGTAGGACTGGAACACCATGCCGATGTTGCGGTCTTTCGGCTGGAGCTGCGTCACATCCTTATCGCCGAAAAAGATTTTGCCGGAAGTCGGCTCCAGCAGGCCGGCAATGCAGTTGAGCGTCGTCGTCTTGCCGCAGCCGGAAGGGCCGAGCAGCGCGACGAAGGTGGAATCCTCAAAGACGAGATCGATGTCGTCCAGCGCGACGGTCTTCGCGTCGTATTCCTTGCGGAGATTTTCAATGCGAATCATATGCCCTTACCTCCAGAGAAACCGCCTTTCATCAGCGATTTTTGAGAAATGATGAAGAAAACAAAAACCGGAAGCATGTAAACCAGTGCCATGGCAGAGAACACGCCGTAATCGGCAATCATCTGGTCGTTCATGCTCAGGCTGCGCAGGTACGTCGCCATGATCGGCACCTTGCCTGTCAGAATCAGGGTGTTGAAGAGCAGGTAGTTCGACCACGCGCTCATGAAGGCGAACACGCTGATTGACGCAATGCCCGGCTTGACCATGTGGATGATGACCTGAAAGAACGCGGTCAGGCGGTTGCAGCCGTCCACCAGCGCGGAGTTTTCGATGTCCTTGGGGATATCGTTGAAGAAATTGCGGATGATGAAGGTCGAGCCGGGCAGACGCAGCGCGATGGCGACCAGCACGACACCCAGCAGCGTGTTGAGCAGCTTGGTATACATCAATACATACAAAATACTGATGAGCAGCAGCACGCCGGGGAACAGGCGCAGAATCAGGAGCAGCTTCTGCAAAAAGTTTCTGCCCGTAAAGCGCATGCGCGAGAGCGCGTAACCCGCCATCAGGCTGACGACCACTTCGCACGCTGTTACGCAAAGGGTGAAAACCACCGTATTGCGAAAAGCCGGGCCCATCGTCGGAACGGTGTACTGACCCAAGACGATAGTTGTATACAGGAAGCGGAAGTTGGAAAGCGAGAGCTTGCCGTCCGCCACAAACGCCTGCGCAAAGAAGGTCACATAGATGGCCAAAATCGGCAGACAGAGCAGAATCATCACGCCGATGGCAATATGCTCCTTGCGCATCTCATAGCCGGGGCGGGTTTCATCACGCTTAGGACTGAACATCCAGATTCCTCCTTTCCATACGGGCGTTGACAATGCTGATGGCAATCATCAGCACGAGTACGACCAGAATCAAAATGAGCGAAATCGCCGCGCCGTAGCCATACTTGCCGTCGATAAATGCCTTATGATACGCGGAGAGCGCCCATACCTCGCTCGCTTTGCCGGGGCCGCCATCCGTAATGAGCAGGATGTTGACATAGTCGGTCAGCAGACCGAGCGTATCCCACAACGCGATAAACATGATATGGAAGCGCAGATTCGGCAGAATAATCGCCTTGACGATTTCCCATTCCTTTGCGCCGTCCACGCGCGCAGCCTTAAACTGATTCTCCGGAATGGCTTTAATCGCGCTGGAAAAAATGATTGTGCCATAGGCGATGCTGGTCAGCAGCTTGGCAAAGATGACCACTTGCATCGGGTATTGCGCAATCCAGTTGATTGGCGAAGCCATGCCGGAAACGCTCATCACAATCTTATTGAAGAAGCCATCCGCCGTGGAGCTGAGCAGCCAGACCCACAGCACGGAATAGACAACCGACGGCGTAATCATCGGAATCATCAAAATGCCTTTGAAGATGCTCGCCGAGCGTTCGGACTTGATGAAGTACGTCGTCATGATCGCGAAGAACAGGTCGATCACCAGTGTCGCGGAAATACACACGCCGACATAAATCAGCGTGTTCCGCACGATGATCGGCGTATTCGGGTCCATAAAGACACGGCGGAAGTTTTTCATGCCGACAAACTTCCAGACGAAGGTTTTATCCAGCCCCGTGAACGCCATCACCACAGTCAGCACTGCCGGAAGAATATAGAGCAGCGTTACCAGAATCAAAAACGGGGTGAGAAACGCATACGCCTGAAGGTTATTCTTTTTTTTCATCGAATCACATCCTTCTTGCTTTGCAGGCAGATACAGACAAAGCCGCCGCGGGAACGGGTTCCTGCAGCGGCATTGCTGAAAATGATAATCGAATTGGCTGCGGATGAATTACTCGAAGATGATGTCATCCAGATTCAACTCGAGCTGAACCTTCATGTCGGCCGTCGCTTCTTCCGGCGTGATCTGACCCAGTTCAAGCTGCACAATGTTGTTGTGGAGCAGGCTGGTGTAGGTGCTGAGACCATCAACGGACGGCTCAGTGATTGCGTAATCCGCCATATAGGTGGTATCCGCCACGATCGGATTGGTGGTGATGGCTTCCAGCTCGTTCGCAGCCTTCACGGAAGACAGCGTGAAAATCGTGTTGGCATGGTCAGCCAGCAGATCATAGGAGTTGTTGGCCAGCTCAGCAAACAGATCCTTGCAGATTTCCGGATACTTGGTGGAGGAGCAGATGCCCATGCCCTGCGGCCCAGCGATGACAAACGGCTTGTCATTGTACTGGGAAACCGGGAACATCATGAAGGCAACGTCGTCCGCAAAGGTCTGCGGATCCTTCTCAACCGCGTTAGCGACATAGGTGGAAGAATAAATCGGTCCATAGTAAGCGAAGCTCGTGCCGTCGCCCGCCATCTTGTTGATTGCAGGCCAGCCCTGCTGGCTCAAATCGTGCGGAGTGATTTCCAGCGTGTTAGCGGCGTCATAGATGAACTGGAAGAAACGCTTCACGCCTTCCTCGTTGAAGACCAGCGTGCCGTTTTCGTCGTAGTAGCGACCGCCGAGCGTCCGCATGACGTCCAGGAAGTCGTTGCCGGAGCCCGGACGATGGCACAGACCCCAAGTGCAGGCGCCGGCATTCTTCACATCCGTGCAGAGCTGCACGAAGTCTTCCCAAGTGAACTCGCCGGCAGCAACCTTCGCCGGAAGAGCCTCGGCTTCTTCCATGGTCCAGCCGTAGTTCACCAGCACCTGCTTATTGTAGTAGATAACGCGAACCGGCAGGTCAAACGGCATGGCATACGGCACGCCATCCACGGTGAACGAAGTGAACGCGCCGTCTACAAAAGCGTCCTGATTCAGGTCGCTCAGGTCGAGCAGCATGCCGACAGCCGCCATGGTCGGCACATCGCTGACGGAGAAGATATCCGGGCAATCGCCGTTCTTGTAAGCGAAGATCAGGTTCTGACCATACTCGCCCCAGTCGATGCGCTGATAGTCCGTCTCGAACTCAATCTTGATGTTCTTGCCCTCGGCAGCATAACGCTCGTTGAGACGATCTGCGGCAGCGATGACAGAATTCGGGATCGTCACAAAATCGTAGTTGTGAGCGATCTTGAGCGTGATCGTCTCAGCAGAAGCGGCTGCGCAGACAGCCAGCATGAGCGTCAGCACGAGCAGGAACGAAAAACATTTCTTCATTTCAAGTAGTCCTCTCCATGTCGTATTCTTGTTCTGAAGATAAACACCGAACGAAAATCATTATATGCCTTTAATTGTGTGTTGTCAAGCTGTCAACCAAAAACAACACGTTGTTTTTTTGTAAAGAATTGTTAAAGAAAAGCGCTTGGGAAAAGCTTTCTTTTTTTCAAAAGCGCGCTTCTCTTCCGCTTTATTTTTTCAAATACTCTCCGTTTACGATATCGCCCGGCGTATTAAGCGGTTCGCCCCGATCAAACGCCACGATATTGTGATAGACGTAATTCACCATGTTGATGTCGTTATCCTTGGTGTTGCCGCCCGCGTGCGCGCTGGCCACCACGTTATCCAGCGTCAGCAGGGGATGATCCTTGGGCAGCGGCTCATGCTCGTAAGTATCCAGCCCCGCCGTCGCGATTTTTCCCGTGGTCAGCGCATCAACCAGCGCCGCCTCGTCCACAATCGGGCCGCGCGCGGTGTTGATGAGCATCGCCGTCGGCTTCATCTTCGCAAACTGCGCCGCGCCGATCATGCCGCGCGTTTCCTCGTTGAGCGGACAGTGAATCGTGAAGATATCGCTCTCCTTGAGCAGCGTGTCGAAATCGACGAAGCGATAGCCGAACTGTTCTTCCTGCTCAGGCTGGCGCACGATGTCGTAGTAGATGACGTTCGCGCCGAAAGCCGATGCCAGCGCCGCAACCTTTTTGCCGATGTGGCCCAGACCCAGCACGCCGACCGTCTTCCCTTTTATCATAAACGAACGGCCAAAATACTCGGTTCGCGGCCAATGCCCCACGCGCAGCTGGCGGTTGATTTGCAGCAGGTTGCGATAGCCCGCCAGCATCAGCATGATGGCCAGCTCCGCCACAATGCCGGAATTGACGCCCGGACAGGTCGCAATCGGGATGCCGCGTTCGCCCCATGCCTTGAGATCCACATGGTCAAACCCCGCGCCCCAGCGCTGCCAGAATTTGACGTTCGGGGTGTGGTTGATGATATCCGGATCGATATCCAGTCGGGAAATCAGGTATTCGCAGTCCGCCAGATTGCCGTAAGCCTCCGGAGAGAGCGCGTCCACCAGTTCAAATCCTTCCGGCACGTTCTCATGCAACGCGTCGTATGCGCCCGGAAAATAAATGCCGACAAGGCCGATTTTTTTCGTCTTCATGAATGATTACTCCAACACGCCAACTTCGCGATAGTACCGCGCCGCGCCTTCGTGAATCGGCACGCCCGCCAGATCGGTGCAGGCCGCTTCAAGGCTGGCCTTTTTCAGCGCCGCATGCGTCTCGGTGAGGTAATCCCAGTTCTCCCAGAAGGTCTTGGTCATCTGGTAGACGGTTTCTTCATCCACATCGGCGTTGATGAACAGGGTGAGCTTCACCGCGGAGGTCGGCACATCTTCGTCCTGACCCGCGTAGGTGCCTGCCGGGATGGTGTAGCTCGCGTACCATGGATAGTTGACCTTGAGCGCCTCGACGGTCTCCGCCGGAATCGGCAAAATCTTCGCGTCGGTGGTGGTCATGATCTGGGTGACGGCCGCGTTCGGCGTGCCGGCCATGACCCAAACGCCATCAAGCTGCTTATTGCTGATCGCGTCGGCAGATTCGCTCGTGCCCATGTATTCGGCCTTGAGGTCGTCGAGCGTCTTGCCCAGCAGGGAGAGATGCACAGTCGCCTCATCGACGGTCGTAGAGCCCGCCGCGCCGACGGAGATGTGTTTGCCGACCAGATCCTCCAGCGACTCGATGCCGCTGTCCTTGGTCACGACGACCTGATTCGGGTTATAGTAGAGGCCCGCGAAAATGCGCAGGTTCTCGTTCGGATAGCCCTCAAAGCTGTCCGTGCCCTGCTGCGCCTGATAGACGAGGTTCGCGTTGGCGATGCCGATCTGCGCCTCGCCGTCCAGCGCCTGATTCAGGTTATCGATACCGCCGCCGGAAGGCGTGGCGGTCGCGCGCATGCCCTCGATGTTGTCGTTCCACAGCTGGCAGACGGTCGCACTAATCGGGTAGAACGTGGAAGACGTGCCTGCGGTGACAAAATTGATGTCTGCGGCAAGCGCGCTCGACGCGCCCATAACGGTTGCCGTGCAGAGCGCGGCGGCAAGCATTTTTTTCATAGTCGGATTCTCCTTCATTCCTTTTGTTTATTCTGATGCTGATTTCTCCGTTCAGCATAGGAATCGATTTGAACGATTTCAGCCCGTTCCAACGCGAGAAGCGATCGGGGCTTTGCCCCAAACCCCGGCAGGGAACTGAGTTTCCTGCACCTTCCGTTTCGCTTTGCGGCGGTTTAAACAGGCAATTCGTCAGGCGGCGACAGGTTTCATTTTCGAGAGCACGGCGCGGTCAAGAACGACTTCCGCCGCGATAAGCACAAGCGCCGCGATATCGGTCGCAAACGTCGGATTGACAAAGAGCAGGCCGCCCGCAATCAGCATCACGCGGGTGACGAGCCGAAGCGCCGTCGCGCCGGTGCTGTATTTCTGCATCGGCAGGCCGGAAAGGCCTTCCGCAATCGCGAGCACGCCAATCGTCGCCGTCGCGAACGTGCGGATCGTTTCAGACACGGCTACGCCCTCCGTGCTGCCATAGAGCAGCACCGGGTTATTGAGAAAGAAGAACGGCAGGATGAAACCCGCAATGCCCAGCTTCATCGCGATCAGCGAGGTTTTGGTCATGTTGCTGTCCGCGATGCCCGCGGCGACATAGCTGCTCATCGCAACGGGCGGGGTGATGTTGGACAGGCAGGCATAAATCAGACAGAACATGTTCGCCGCCATCTCCGTCGCGCCCACACCGCGCAGCACGGGCACGGCCACGACGTACACGATGACATACGCCGCCACACCCGGCACGCCCATGCCGAGGATGATGGACATGATCATCACCATCAGGCCGCCGAGGAACAGATGGCCGTCGCCGACCACGCGCAGAATCAGGTTGCCGAAGTTCAGGCCAAGGCTGGTCATGTTGACCGAGCCGATGATTACGCCGATGATGATGCAGCTGATGCCCACGCCGATGGCGCTGCGGCTGCCCTCCACGGTCGCCCGCACGATGGTTTCCAGATCCATGCGCGTTTCCTTCCGGATCCACGACACGGGAATGGTCACGAAAATCGCGATAATCGCGGCAAACAGCGGCGTATAACCGGTAAACATCAGCGCCAGCAGCACAACCAGCGGAATAAGCAGATGGCCGCGCTCCCGGAGCACCTTGCCCGCCTGGGGAATATTTTCTTTGGACAGGCCGGACAGGCCGAGACGCTTGGCTTCCAGATGCACCGAATAAAGCAGAGAGAGATAATACAGAAACGCCGGAATGGCCGCCGCCAGCATCACCTTGGTGTAGCTGACGCACATGAACTCCGCCATGACGAAGCCGACCGCGCCCATGATCGGCGGGGTGAACTGGCCGCCCGTTGACGCGACGGCCTCAACCGCCGCGGCAAAATCCTTTTTATAGCCCGTCTTTTTCATCAGCGGAATGGTGATCGTGCCGGTCGTGGCCACGTTGGCAATGGCCGAACCGTTGATCATGCCCATCAGCGCGGAGGCGATAACCGCCACCTTGGCCGGGCCGCCGGGGGTCTGGCCCACCAGCGTCAGCGCAATGTCGTTGATGAACTGGGAAAATCCGCTGTATTTGAGGAACGCGCCGAAGAGCACAAACACAAAAATATACGTGGCCGAAACGCCTGCGCCCGTGCCGAGCACGCCGTTGGTATCCCATACCAGCGCCTTAATCACGCGCTTGAGCGTAAAGGCGCTCGTGCCGAACGTGCCGGGAATGTACCTGCCCCACACGGCAAAATACGACAGGAAAATCAGCGCGATGATGGCGAGGTTGCCGCTTGCGCGCCGCGCCGCTTCAAACGCGACGACCAGGCAGACCACGCCGACCCACACATCCGTGCTGTTCAGCCGCCCCGTTCTGGCAATCACGTCGTATCGCATGAACAGATAGCCGTAGCTGAGAATCGCCGCGGCAATCAGCGCGATATCCCAGACCGGCATCAATCTGCGGCGGCGGCGCTCCTTTTTAAACGTCGGGTACAGGGTAAACGCCAGCGGCAGCAGGAACATGATATGCGCCGTGCGCAGCTTGACCGCGCCGAGCGTGCCGAACATGTTCGCCCAAACCTGAAACACGGCCCAAATCAGCAGCACGGCCGTGAGCGTCTTTTCCATCGGGCCGACATACACGCGCAGACGGCTGTCGGCATCCTTTTCTTCCACCAGTTTTTGTGCTTTATCGTCAAGCTCTGTCTGCGAGACGATCTTCTCCGGTTCTTCCATACGTTCTCCTCCGGTGCGCGGCTGACCGCGCTGAATTCGGGTATCAGTGTATCACATTTTGCAACATTTTGTCAACGTGCATGCGGTTTTTCTTCCAAACCTTTCAAAAAACCGCTCTTCCCCGACCGGGGAAAAGCGGCTTGATAAAGGTTTAAAAGTTTTGGATCGCGGCTTAACGGGTTTCGACCAGCGCCGTCTCGCCCAGCAGCATCACGCTCACGCCGAGCTTATCCATCATCACGTCGTTTAAATAGGCTTCGCCCGCGTAGGCATACACGCGCTGGCTGTCGTCGGAAAGCAGAATCACGCCGTCCACAATCGCCAGCGCATTTTCGCACAGGCCGTCGCTTCCATCCGTCATCACGGCCATCTGCGCGCCCGTTTCCTGCTGCACCAGCTGCCATCCGCCGTTTCCGTCGTATGCGCAGTCATAATCAAGGCGCTCCATCACCCCGACGAGCGGATACAGCGTCTCGCCCGTCTCGGTCTGGCCGACGGCCAAACGGATATTCTGCCCGTTGATGCTGAAATCCATCTCGCGCATCGCGAACGGCGCATGCTCCATATCGGGCGTGGCTGTGGGCGCAGGCGTGGGCACGGGCGTCGCCGTCGGAACCGACGTAGGCGTCGGGCTGGGCGTGGAGCTGGGCGTCGGCGTAGGCAGGGCGATCACATCGTCGCCAAAAAGCGCCGCGAGGGTCTGCGGACCGACCTTGCCGTCGATCTTTTCCAGCTTATGCGCCCGCTGAAACGCGCGCACGGCCTTCTGCGTTTGCAGACCGAATTTGCCGTCCACGTCCCCGTCCAGATAGCCCAAATCGTAAAGCCGCTGCTGCATCAGCCGCACGTCGTCGCCCTCCAGCCCGCGCATCAGAATGCGCTCGCCGAGGTGCGCCGCGTCCATTTCCTCCGCCGTCACGACCGGCGGCGTCCATGCGGCTTCGGCCGCCGTCGCCTCGGCCTGCGCCGAAAGCGGCAGCGCCAGCAGCAGGGCCGCGCCCAAAGCGGCGAGGTATCGATTGTTCATGTTTCTTCCTCCGTCTGAGAAATTACTCATAAAAAGAAACGATCCATCATGCCTTTTTCGTGCATATGAAAGCCGTTGATGCCCAATTTCATCGCGCCCTCCACGTTGGGCAGGGTATCGTCAATGAACAGCGTGCGCTCAGGCGTAAGCGCGCAGTCGGCAATCAGCTTTTCATAGATTTCCTTCTCCGGCTTGACAAAATGACATGCAGAGGAAATCACGCCGCCGTCGAACAGGTCGCCAAATTCATTCGCAAATTTCTCGCGCATGCGCCGATAGCCTTCGCGCGGATAATTGCTCAGCAGATAGAGCCGCTTGCCCGCCCGGCGGCAGCGCCGCGCGGCGCGGAATCCTTCGTCGATCGGCGTTTTCAGCTCGATCCATCCGGTAAGCGCGCGCATGTAATCCTCGTATTCGCCGCCGAAACGCTCCACAAGCTTCTGCGCCGCGTCGGCATATTCCATCGTGCCGCGGTCAAAATTTTCCCAGAATGGGCCCCGATAGACGCGCGCCATCATATCCCGCTGCTTCTGCTCGTCGCCGGGGAAAAGCTGCTTCAGAAAATCATTCGGCGCATATCGGATCAAAATGTTGCCGATGTCGAACACCACCGCGTCCACGCGGTGCCACGGCATGGTTTCGTATTCAAGATCGAATCGGATTCCGTTTTCCATTTTCTGCGCTCCTTTTTGCTTGCTGATGAATGGGCCGCACAACGCCTTCAGCCGTCTTTGCTGACGAAAGGCGTTCATTGTCTGACGGCCATGTTGACGATTTCCCGCAGGCTCGCCGTTTTTTCGCCCTCGCGCTGTCTGCGGGCGAGAATGACCAGCCTGTCTTCATCCAGACAGGTGGACAGGGTCAGCAGCGCGTCCGTCGGCTTGACGTCCATCGGAATGGCGTACAGTGACGCCAACTCCACCCGGCGGATATACCGCTCAAATTTCTCGTCGCTTTTAAACGTGGGATGGGCAAAATATTCCACAAAGCGATCATCCCCAATATCCAGCGAAACGTCCAGCACCGCGAAGACAACGTATCGCTCCTGATGCCAAAGCGTGCTGAAATCGATGAACGCATGCGCTTTGAGGTATTCCAGGTTCTTTTCATACTGCGCCAGCCTGCCGAACATCGTGCCATCCTTCATGTTGTGGCCATGCAGCAGCAGGTTTTGCGTTCGTTCGGTCATCGGATGGTTTTCATCGAGAAAAATCGTGCCCGCCGTGGATTTGTTTTTGTTGAAATCGTGCGTCAGATAGTAGCTGTTGTCTCGATAGACCACCGGCAGGTCGAGCACATTGTCAATCGATATCCACGCCACAAGGTCGTGGTTCTGCGCGTGCAGCGTCTCCATCTGCGCCAGCGGCTTGCCGCCCATCGCGTGATACACGGTGGATTTGACCGCGTCCTTCGCGGGTGCGGCGGTCGGCTCCGCCGCCGGAGCCTGCGTCGGGTTCTCCGTCTCGACCGGCGTCGGTTCGGGCGTCTGTGCCGGTTCAGCCGTCTGCGCATCTTCGGCCTGCACCTCCGCGCTGTGCAGGGCGGAAAGCCGGGCTTCCAACCGGCGCGTCTGCACATAGCGCTCCCCGAAACCCGCCAGCTGATACGCGCTCCACAGCGCCACGCAGGCAAATACCGTCATCGCAGCCTGTCGCGCCGTCACACGGAAAGCACGCTGCTTTCTGCGCCTGCCGATGGAAAATCCGCCAAGCTGTTCTTCCCGCTCCGCCTGCTTTTCCCGTTTTCGCCTGTCAGCCCGCCTTCTGGCGCGCGTTAAGGCCAGCCGAGCCTGAAACAAGCCGTGTTCGGCCTGTTTCAAACCGCGCCGGGCGTATTTTTTCGCCAAATTCAGCGCACGACCGCGCGGCTTTATCTTTCGCTTGGGCTGTCGGCCAGACGGCTTGGCCGTCGCCTGTAAATCGGGAATGGGGGACGGCTGTTCCCTGATTTCGTTTTCGGAAGGGAAAACGGGCTGCGGCGGTCTGCGCTTGTGCTGCTGCGGCCTGCGATAACGCCTCTGTTCGCCCATCTGCTCTCCCCCGATTCCATCGCTTCGATAAACGCAGCCTCCCCGACAAGGCCGAGGAGGCTGCGCGTTATGCTTAGTTTGCCACGACGGGCAGTATTTGTCAATCCTTCTTTTTCTCGACCTTGCGCAGCACAACCGCCGTGCGCGCGGGCAGGTAGATCACAAAGCCGTCGCCCATCTGCGGATCGTGCGCCCAGGTGTGGTAAATCACGGTCTTGTCAATGTTCTGATAACCGCCGAATACCTTGTCGTCCGTGGAAAGCACGACCTGATAGTCGCCATTCTCCGGCACGGGCACGAACAGCCCCGTCTGTGAGCGCGTCGGATGGAAGTTGAACACGAAGACGCAGCCTTTTTTCTCAAAGGCGAGAATCTGGTCGTCCTCGTGCTGGCGCAGGCAGCGCGGCATGCCGCCCTCCAGCACGTCGTATTTCTTGATCATCGCGATCATCGCCTTGTCAAAGTTGCCCAGCAGCTCATAGCGCAGATAACCGTTCTCCGCCAGGCTCCACAGTCTGCGCGCATGCGCAAAGCTCCAGCCGTTGCCCTCGCGCGGGAAATCAATCCATTCCGGATGGCCAAACTCGTTGCCCATGAAGTTGAGGTAGCCTTCGCCGCCTGCCGCGATGGTCACCAGACGGATCATCTTATGCAAGGCGACGGCGCGCTCGACGACCATGTTTTCGTAGCCGCGGTTCATGCCCCAATACATTTCCTTGTCGGCCAGCCGGAACATGAGCGTCTTGTCGCCCACGAGCGCCTGATCGTGGCTCTCGCAGTAGGCGATGTTCTTCTCGCCCGGACGGCGGGAAATCAGCTCGTAATACAGGCGGCCCATGTTCCACTGGCCGTCCTGCTTTTCCCTGATGGTCTTGATGAAATAATCCGGCAGGCCCATGCTCAGGCGGTAGTCAAACCCAATGCCGCCCTCTTTGACCGGCAGGCACATGCCCGGCATGCCGCTCATCTCCTCCGCCACGCAGAGCGCGCCGCGCTTGAACTCGTGCGTCAGCTCTGCCGCCAGCTGCAAATAAGCGACGGCCTGCACGTCCGTATTCATGGAGAAATACTGCCGATAATCGGTAAACGCGCTGCCCAGACCGTGATCGAGATAGATCATACTGGTCACGCCGTCAAAGCGGAAGCCGTCGAAATGATATTCCTCCAGCCAGAAGCGCACGTTGGAGAGCAGGAAATGCACCACGCCGTTTTTGCCGTAGTCAAAGACCTTGCTGCCCCAAGCCGGATGATCGCCCGCGCCGCCGGCCTTGAAGAACTGATCGTCGCGTCCGTCAAAGCCGTTGATGCCCTCGGCGGTGTTCTTCACCGCATGGGAATGCACCAGATCGAGCAGCACGCTCAGCCCCAGCGCGTGCGCCTCGTTAATCAGCGCCTTGAGGTCGTCCGGTGTGCCGTACCACGAGGACGCGGCGAAGAAATTGCTGACCTGATAGCCGAACGACGCGTAATACGGATGCTCCATAATGGCCATCAGCTGCACGGTGTTGTAACCGTCCTTTTTGATCCGCGGCAGAATATCGCGCATGAACTCCAAATACGTGCCCACGCGCTCTTCCTCGGTCGCCATGCCGACATGCGCCTCGTAAATCAGCGGCGGCACATTTTTCTTCGGCCTAAATTTTTCATCCGTCCAGACAAATTCCTTCCGCGGATTCCAGATGGCGGCGCTGAAATTGTGCGTCTTTTCGTCCTGCACAACATAGGTCGCGTAGAGCGGAATGCGGTCTTCCGTGCCGCGCGGGCTGGTGACGGCGACCTTCACCTTGCCGCGGTGCTTGAGCGTGCGCACGCCGGGGATCTCGATTTCCCAATTTCCGTTGCCCACCGCCTTCATCGGATGGCTGGTGCGGTTCCAGTTGTTGAAATCGCCAATCAGGTGCATGGCCGTCGCGCCGGGCGCCCACTCGCGGTAGACCCAGCCGCCCTTGACCTTGTGGAAGCCGTAATACAGATGGCCGCTGGCAAACTCCGTCAGCGTCTGGCCGGGGGCAAGCAGCTCCTTTTTGCGCTGTTTGAAATGGCGGACGCGTTCGTTCAAATCGCTTTCAAAGGCGGAAAGATTGGGGTCATCCTCTATGATTTTAAGCTTGCGGACTTGCTTCTTTGCGGTATCGCTCATCAAAAAAGCTCCTCTCCGGTTTTCTTTTTTCTTCGATTGTACCCCATTTTCCCATCAATTTCAACACTTTTATATCAATCAATCTGAGCATTTTTTCAGAAAGGACCGCGAATATCCCGTTTTGCTCGGTTGACGGCGCGCCCGCTCGGCGTTAAACTATATATAGGTTATTTTGCCCGTTTTCGGGCTTCTTTGAAAACTTCAATATCGGAGGATATCTCTATGCTGACTCGCACCTTTTTTGCCCGTGCGCCGCTTGCGCCGGGCCGTTTCGCCCCGCTGCCCGTCGGCGCGGTTTCCGCGCAGGGCGCGATGCGCGACCGTCTGCTGGCTCTGCGCGGCGGCCTTCTCTCCCGCTGCGCGTCCCTCTTTCCGGAAGCCGGAGAACAAAGCGCCTGGTTCGGCGGCGCTTTGGGCGGCGGCATGCACGCCCCCGAACTGCTGGAAGCCATGCTGCTGACCGGCGCTCAGCTCGGCGACGAAGAACTCCGCCGCGAAGCGCTTCACCTGTGCGGCCTTGTGGTCGAGCACCAGCGCGAGGACGGTTCATTCGGCGCGCCGGGCGAAACCTTCACCGCCCGCGGGCGCATGCTGCGTGCGCTCTGCGCCGCCTATTCCATGAGCGGCGACAAACAGCTGCTGACCTTCATGCTGCGCTATATGAAGTATCTGCACGACACCCTCCGCGTGCGCTCCCTGTCC
Organism: uncultured Eubacteriales bacterium; assembly: GCA_900542445.1. Classification (GTDB taxonomy): domain Bacteria; phylum Bacillota; class Clostridia; order Christensenellales; family Aristaeellaceae; genus Ventricola. The sequence goes on from UQNN01000019.1 coordinate 34,868, forward strand.
GCCGAGGACGCGATGCACACCGCCGACACGATGGAAGCGGGCATCCTGCTCTACAACATCACCGGGCAGAAGGCGATCCTCTCCGTGCTGATGATGCTCGTCAGCCAGGGCGCGGATTACACCTCGCTGTTCCACGCGTTCCCCTATCGCACGCCGATTTCCCGCTCGTTCACCGCGCAGGAGCTGCTTGACGCATTGGCGCACGAGGATGAATCCGGCTACACCCATCACCTGCTGCGCAGCGCCTCCGGCGCAAACCTGTGCGAAGGTCTGCGCGTCAGCGCGCTCTGCGGCGTGCTGACCGGTTCGGGCAAGCACCTTTCCGCGCCGGAAGCGGGCCTTGCGCGGCTCAACAAGGCGCACGGCGCGGCGGGCGGCGGCGTGACGGCCGATCCCCTGCTGGGCGGCACGCATCCCAGCCGCGGCGTTTCGGCGGTCAGCGCGTGCGAGCTGGCCGCGTCGCTGGAAACCCTGCTCGCCTGTCCGGGCGGCGAATTCGGCGCAGATCAGCTGGAAACCCTGATGTACAACACCATCGACGCGGCATTCTCTCCGGATGGACGCGGCGTTCAGCCGATACAGCAGGCCAATCAGGCGATGCTCTCCCGCGCGGCGCGTTTCCCGCTGTGCGGCGAGGACGCCGGGCTTTTCAGCCTTGAAGACGGCGACGCGCTCTGTTCGCTGCTGAGCGCGTGGCCGCGCTTCGTGCAGGCGCAGTGGATGATCTCCCGCGACGACGGCCTGTGCGCGATGGGCTATGCGCCCTGCTCGGTGCGCTACCGCCTTTCCGGTGCGTCCGTGCGGGTCGATGTGGAAAGCGATTATCCCGCCAGCGGCAGCGTGCATATCACGGTTCATACCGATACGAAAGCGGCGTTCCCGATTCATCTGCGCATTCCCGAATGGGCAAACGGCGCGACCGTCGCCGTGGATGGCGAGATTCTCCCCGCACAGGCGGGCGGTTTCGTCACCCTCAACCGCGACTGGCAGGATGGCGACGAGATTCTGTTGACCCTGCCGATGGCCGTTCGCAGACTGCCCGCGTTCCATCAGGCGGTGAGCGTCGCGCGCGGCCCGCTCCGCTTCGCCTACGCGCCCAAAACCGTCGAGCACGAAGATACGCTCAGCGCGGAAATCGGCTTTGCCGTCGCGCTCGTCGGCGGGGAGGAAATCCGCGTGGTGGAACACATGGACGGTTCCGTCGTGCTTGCCGCCCGCGTCGCGCCGCTTCCGCGATGGGGCATGCGCGCCGCCAGCTGCGACCAGCCGCCGATTGTGCTCAGCGACGCGGACGTCGCCAAAGCCTTTGACGCGGAACTCGTGCCCTATGCGGAGGCCGTCATTCGTCTGGCGGTGCTGCCGGTGCTGTAAAAGAAAGATATTGGGGTTCCGCCCCCCTGCGGGAACCTGTGGCTTACGCGCCTTCCAGCTTTAAATTCGTATTTTATTCCGCTTAGCTTCACAATTTTGACATTCGCATCCGCTAAAATGAGAATGAAGTCCGTGTATCGCTAAGCGATATACGAAGGAAGGGTGCAGGGAACCAGGCTCCCTGCCGGGGCGTGGGGCAAAGCCCCACAAAATCCCCTGTAAATAATGAGGTGATCGCCATGAGCAAAACGACGCGTATTTTGATTTGCGACGATGACCCGATTGTCCATCAGTCGCTTTCTCTCTATCTGGATCATGAAGATTTTCTGCATGATTCCGCCTACGACGGCAAGCAGGCGCTGGAAATGATCAAAAAGGAGCATTACGATCTGATGCTTCTGGATCAGATGATGCCCGGCATGACCGGCATGGAGGTCTGCCAGGCCGTCCGCAAGGACAGCCAGCTGCCCATTATCATGCTGACCGCGCGCGGCGAGGAAATCGACCGCATTTTGGGACTTGAAATGGGTGCGGACGATTACATCGTCAAGCCGTTCAGCCCGCGCGAGGTCGTCTCCCGCATCAAGGCCGTTCTGCGCCGCACCTGTGCCGCGCCGGACACCGCGCAGGAAGAAAAGCTGACCACGCTGACCTTTGGTTCGCTGGAAATTCAGCCGGAACGTTACAGCGTCAAACTTGCCGGGCAGAGCATCGCCTGCACCCCGCGCGAGGTCGAGCTGCTCTATCTGCTGGCCAGCCATCCGGGCCGCGTGTTTGACCGCGAACAAATCCTCTCCCGTATCTGGGGCTACGATTTCTTCGGCGATACGCGCACGGTCGATACCCATATCAAGCGCCTGCGCCAGAAACTCTCGTGCGATGAAATGGGCCAGAAATGGGATATCATCACCGTTTACGGCGTGGGTTATAAATTCGAGGCCGAAGCATGAATCTGCCCAAAACCATCCGCACGCAGTCAGACGATTCCCGTGCGCAAAAGCACGCCGTCCTTCCCCATAATCCCAAACGCCACAGCGCTTCTTTCCGCCGCGTGCTGGTGCTGGTTTATGGCACGGTGGTGCTCTTCGCCCTGCTGATTACGGGCATTTACACCGTCGTTTCGCCGCAGATTTTCGCCAGCAATAAAATCAGCGACCTGATTCCCAAGGGGCAAATCATCGCCGGTTATATTGAAAGCACGCTGCGCGGCGAGCTTTCCTCCACGTATCTCGTGCCGCTCATCGGCCGCAGCACCTCCCAATGGGAGGCAACCGTCTGGGTCGTCGATGCCAACGGCGATACGCTCATCCGCACCCAGCAGATCGAGGGGCGGCGCGTCGGCCGTCTGCCCGCCAAGCTCAGCGGCTCCATGCTGCCGCAGGTGCTCTCCGGCGAGGTTGCCACGCACGTGGGCAGCATGGAGGATCTGAGCGTCTCCGCCAATTCAGGCCAACACAAATCCACACAGTCCAGCGGCGTCATGGACGACCTGAGCGAAAACCGCGGCAAAGCGCCCGAAACCGACTCCACCGAAGAAATCATGAGCGGCAAGCTCGTCGTCGTCGCCGTGCCCATCACGTTCATGGACGACGTCATCGGCGCGGTGTTCATGGCGCAGTCCATGACGGAAATCATGGGCGGCATGCAGGCGCTCACCAACACGCTGGCGCTTTCGCTGCTGCTGGTCGCGCTGCTGATGCTTCCCATCGTCCTGTTTTTTGCCTCCCGCATGGTGCGGCCGATCTCGCGCATGCGCACCGTCGCCCTGACCATGGCGGGCGGCGATCTGACCGTCCGCGCGGAGGATGCCTCCAACGACGAATATGGCGAGCTGGGCCGCGCGCTCAACTATCTTTCCAGCGAACTGGGCCGCACCATTTCTTCTCTGCAAATGGAGCGAAACCGCCTGCAAAGCCTGATTAACGGCCTTTCCGAAGGCATCATCGCCGTGGATGAAAAAGGCGCGACTACGCTGATCAACCCCGCGGTTTACAACCTTCTGAATCTGGATTCAAACGCCAATCACGTGCGCGCCGCCGCGCCGGACGTTTTTGCGATGTTCGACGAAGCGCTTTCCTCGGCTCAGGCCGTTAAAAAGACCATCTGGCAGGGCGACGTCGCGCTGCACATCTCCGTCTCGCCGCTGCTCACGCAAAGCGGCGAAGTGAGCGGCTGCGTCGGAATCGTTTCCGACGTGACCAGCGCCGAGCGGCTGGAACAGACCCGCCGCGATTACGTGGCCAACGTTTCGCATGAGCTGCGCACGCCGCTGACCGCCATGCGCGCGCTGATCGAGCCGCTGCGCGACGGTCTGGTCAAGACCGAAGAACAGCGCCAGCAGATTTACGACGTCGTTCTCCGCGAAACCATGCGCCTGTCGCGGCTGGTCAACGATATGCTGGAGCTTTCCCGCCTGCAAAGCGGCACGGCTTCGCTCTCCCGCAGCGTCTTTGCGCCCCTTCCGCTGCTTGACCTCATTCACGAAACCTATTCCGCCTATGCCGAGGATTATCAGCAGACCTTCGTCTACGACGTGCCGAAGGATTTGCCGAATGTCGTCGGCAATCCGGATCGCACCCAGCAGGTGCTCATTGCGCTGCTGGATAACGCGTTCAAGTATACGCCGGAAGGCGGAACCGTTACGCTGAGCGCCTGCACGGAGGATCAGGTCGTCCGCATCCGCGTCACCGACACGGGCGTCGGCATTCCCGCGGCGGATCTGCCTCACGTGTTTGATCGTTTCTATAAAGTCGATAAATCGCATCACAGCAAGGGCACGGGGCTTGGCCTCGCCATCGCCTATGAAATCATGAAGCATCTCGGCGAAGAAATGAGCGTCACCAGCGAACCGGGAAAGGGAAGCTGCTTCACATTCACCCTGCATATGGCGGATGAAAAAGAGACGCCGGCGCAATGACAGAAAGGAACGCTCCATGACCGCACAATCCGAAACCATCCTCGAAGTCGTCGCCGCGAAAATCTGCCGGGGCGACACATTTCTGCTCTGCCAGCGCGCCGCGACAAATTCCCGCCCGCTGATGTGGGAATTTGTCGGCGGCAAAGTCGAACCGGGTGAAACACGGGAGCAGGCCCTCCGCCGCGAATGCCGGGAAGAACTGGGCGTTTCGCTCATCGTTCATGAACCGTTGATCGATGTCACGCACGTTTATCCGGATATTACCATTCACTTGACGCTCTTTCGGGCTGAGACGGACGACGAACCGCAAAAGCTTGAACATCACGATATCCGCTGGATCACAGAAGCGCAGCTGGATGGTTATGCGCTGTGCCCTGCCGATGCGGAAATGGTCGCTTTATTGCAAAAAACAACCCAGGCATAAAAGAAGCTGTCAATCAAAAGATTGGCGCTCTTTTTTTATTCGTCGGGAAATCGTACATCCATTCTTTAAGCTGCATTGCTGTTTTCGTATTCAAATCAGCATATATTATGTGTGTATGTTTTTCTCTTTCCCAGTTGAAATCTTACCATCGCCAAGCTTGTCGATCCCGACGGCTATGCCAAACAGGTCCATGCGCTGAAAGAAGCCGATTCTTCTACAAAAAATAAAATTCGCAAATACGTAAACGGCTATTACTGGGATTTCTATGTCAATAACCTTTCCTATCGAATTGAATTCTCCAAAAATACGTATTCTCTTTCCTGTCACGGTTTGGAAACAACCGGAAAATATACCATTTGCAACGGTTATGTCATCCTGACAAACGATTCTACCGGGGCAAAGAATTATCTGCCTTATACGTTGGAATCCAATGACATCGATCTGGATATCACCGCTGGTTTTGATGTCTTTGAGAATTGACTTTTTTGAAAATCCCTTAAGCTAAACATCCGGCAGCTAAGTGATTATAACAAAGGGCTGTCAGGCTAATAAGCCTGACAGCCCCTTAATATGCCAAACTGTCAAAAAAGCTGGAATGCCGCGAAATTTCCTGTTCGTAGGTTTCAAAGCCCAGTTCTTCCGCCAGCGTTTGTCTTGTTCCGAAAAGGTTGGTTCCGATTCCCAGCCTGTCCCCCTCGATTTGAACGCCCAACGCGGCAAGCGTCGTCGGGAACATGTCCATCGCCGTAAACACGCGTTCCTGAGTCTTCACAGGCGCTGCCGCTGCATTGAGAAAGCAGTTATACACGCGGCGATGGCTGTATCCGCCCAGCTCCTTTTCTATCTCCGCAGACATGGACAGATGATCGCCCGTCACAATCACCGTCGTATTCGCATAGAAATCCTGCTGTTGAATCCATGCCACGAGCTGCGCGATCTGTCGGCTTGAGCAGGCAATCGCATCCTTATAGTCGGTGTCATACGTCTTTTCACACAATTCACAACGATATCCGTCCGGAAAATGTGAATCCACGGTCAGCATCGTCAGGTTAAACGGCACATCCTCCTCTGAAACTTCCAACAGTTTTTCTTTCACCATTTCGATCAGCCGTCGGTCTTCAAAACCCCAAAAAACGGAATAGTTTTTCGGAATTTTTCCGTTCTCTTTTGCCCAAACGTAGTCGTTGATTTCATAATTGCCGTGCTGAGTAAAATAATTTCTGCGCCCGCCAAAGGTCGCATCCGATCCGATCATCAGAATATTGTGATATCCGGCCCGCTCCAGCAGATCACCCAAAGTCGTTACGCCTGGAAAAAAAGCCGAATACTGATCCATCGAATTTAATTCGATGCCGAGTTTAAGTGGCAATCCGCTGGTCTGCGCAAACATTGCGCCCATTGTCCATGTCGCGCCATCGATCGGGAATGCGCCGCCCAGCGTATCCTTTTGATCAGAAAACGACAAGTTATTCTTTGCCATTTCGGTCAGTTCCGGCGTTAAACCCACATCATACATCCCACCGTCCCGCTTGGATGCAAATGAAGCCTCCATCGATTCCATCATAATATAAATCAGATTTCGTTTCTTCTCCGGCCACGTCAGCAGCGCTTCATCCGGTTGTATGGCGTTGTCTTCCAGCCATGATGTTGCCGTTATTTGATTATAGAAATACTTTCCCATGGAAAAATAATGTCCCATGACCACACATTCCACGACCCAGATGCCGACAACAATGCGCTTCCATCTGATACGATGGTTTATCCCCTGCCTTTTTTCACGGCGCATCCTTCCCCAAACCGCCATCATCAACGCAAATATGCCGATAGATGGGAGCAATGCTCCTCGGAAAAAAGAAACAAAAGAGCTGATGTCCGTTCCCTGAAGCGGAACTTTTAAATGGAAAATCAATTCCTCCATGGATACGCCGCCGAACGCCTGCCGCACCCAGCCAAAGGTTATGGCAAGCAAGATATCTACAAACAGCAAAAAAACAATTATCGCTGAACAAAAAACGTGTTTCATAGCCCTAAATCCATTCATTTTCCATCTTAAAACGGATCTATTGTATCATCGACATGTTTTTTCGTCAAGATCGCTTGTCCTTTGTCGGAGAGGGACAATGTCCTGCTTTCCAAAGCATATCCTTCCCGCTCTGCTGCCGCCAGCGTCGAACCGCTTCCGGCAAACGGGTCGAGAATCCGACCGTCCGACAGACAAATTTTGCAGATCTGCCGCATGATTTTCTCCGGCTTTACGTCGTGCGCCCAGCTTGGAATCATCCGCCGCCCTCCTTTATGCCTTGCGTTCCGGCTGGTCGTTCCAGCCTATCCCGCGTTATCCCGTTCCTTCCCGTATACGCCCCTTTGTGACATGGAATGTGCTCCTCCACACCGGCAACGTCCTACTCTCCCAGGTGATTTTGCCTGCCTGAATCCCGCACAGCGG
>UQNN01000020.1 GCA_900542445.1 uncultured Eubacteriales bacterium
AATGCTTTTTTTGCACCAAAAAGGAGTTGCCTCTTTTTAGTGAGACAACCCCTTTCAGCAAATGAAAGAATAGCTGAATTTCTTGATTTTGCTATTCAAGATAAGTTTGCTTATGTCAACAAGCTGGAGCGACCTCAGGCCGCTTTTTATATGGAAAATTGCAGCAAATTCAGCCGCGTGCGCCGAAGATGGATTTTTTTTACAAACGTTGGCGGAAGTGGGAGCGGCCTCACGTCGCTTTTTACGCGTTTGAAATTCAAAAATCCGCTCAAAGAATCTCTTTCAGCGTCAGCGCGCAGAGCATTTCGCGCGGGAACGCGCTCAGTGTCCGCAGCGCCAGCGGGGAGAACGAGCCTTCGCGCATCAGCAGATGATACAGACAGGAGATGACCAGCTTGCGGTCAATTTGCGGCTTGGCAAAGAGCACGCCCACCCGGCCGCCGAGCAGCGAACCGAGCATCGATTCCGCCTTTTCAAGCGGCAGACGCGCGTGCAGCTCGTCGCGAAGCGCGGCAAATGTCAACACCTGAGCCGGGTTGACCTCCGCAATCTGCGCGCAAAGCTCACAGCCGCGGAGCAGATAATCGATGCAGTCGGCCTTTTCCGGCAAATCTTCTTCCAGCAGAGAGAAGAACGGCGCGCCGATTTCCCGCGTGCGCGTGAGGGCGTTGGAATGGCACATCGAGGTTTCCAGCTGTGTCAGATGGATGACGTAGTCCTGTGCGCGGGCGTAGAGTGCCTGCGCGTCTACCGCGTCGAACGAATAGGACACGCCGCGCATGCGGCCGAACGCGCGCATCACGTCGTTGTAGCCGAGTATGCGGTTGCGCGCGGAAAGCGCGCTGTCCAGCGTCAACAGGCCGCCGAGCGGCTGAGACGTGCGGATGTAGGTGATGTTCGGCCTGCGGTCGTACTGCGTGTGCGAGCGGTGCTTGCCGATGTCGATGGCGACGATATCCCGCGCGCCGCTGCGCACGGCCATTTCCACGGGCGTGTTGTCGCAGAAACCGCCGTCGATGTAGCGGTCGCCGCCGACCTGCTTCATCGGGAAAATCGGGAAACAGGAGGCACTGGCCATCAGCCAGTCGATCAAAGAGCCGGTTTCCATCTCCTCAAGCCGCTTTTCCACCATCGCCAGCGACGGAAAGCGCGTGGTGACGATCCCCAGATGCACGCCGCTGCGGCGGATTTTGTCTTCGTCGATCAGCTTATGCAGAATGTCCATCAGCGGAGAAACGTCCACGCCTTTTTTCTGCGCATAGCGGGTGATAAATTCGAGCAGCTTTTCCGGATGATCGAAGATATTTTCCGCGTCGTCCGCGATGGCGAGGCTCTCTTCGCTGACCACGTCGCTCAGGCGGATGTTATCCCAAAGCGCTGCTGCCGCGTCCATGCTTCCCTGCGCATACATGGCCGCATGCAGCGCGCCGACCGATGTGCCGAAGACGCTGCCGGCCTTGATGCCCAGCTCGTCCAGCGCGGCAATAGCGCCGACTTCGTAAGCGCCTTTCGCACCGCCGCCGCCCAGCACGAGCGCCGTTTCGGAAGGAACGAGCGCGCGCATCAGGCGCGAACCTCGATTTTCGCCATGGCGGTGAGCATTTCGGCGGTCTTCTCGATGCCCATCAGCGCGGAGTTGATGCAGATATCGTAATTCTGCGCTTTGCCCCACTTCTGATCCGTATAGCGGAAGTAATGGTTGCCGCGCTCCTTGTCGGACGTGGTGATGGCCTTGAGCGCTTCCGCTTCGCTGAGGTTGCGGCGCGCCATGATTCGGTTGACGCGCGTTTCACGCGGCGCATAGACAAAGACGTTGATGGTGTTGTCGCGTCCGGCGAGGATATAGTCCGCGCAGCGGCCGACGATGACGGCGCTTTCCTTCGCGGCAATATCGCGGATGACCTGCGCTTCGGAGATGAAGATCGATTCGCTCAGCGGCAGATACTGGCTGGAGAAGAAGCCGCTGGAATAGGCCGCGCTGGCGGCGAGATTCTGCATGAAACCGTTGCGCACGCGCTGTTCGTTGTTGGCGATGAATTCATCGGACAGGCCGCTCTTCTGCGCGGCCAGGGTGATGAGCTTTTTATCATAATAAGCGATGCCGAGTGTTTTGGCGACCAGCTCGCCGATTTGGCGGCCGCCGCTGCCATATTCACGACCGATGGTGATGATTAAAGGATTACGCATACAGATGACCTCCTCATCCTGTTTGTTGTCTATATTATAACACATTCGCAAAGCGGGGGACAAATCTTTTTTGCGCCTTCCGTCACGACTTCGTCGTGCCGCCTCTCTCTAAGAGGAAGCCGTCGAGCGAAGCGGGACGGAAGGCGTTCGTATTTGAACTTTGCCATGCCCTGTGCTACAATAAGAAAAAACGACACAGGGAGGGTCGATCATGACCGTCAGATTATACGACAGAGATGTGGATATGCTGGAATTTTCCGCCGTGGTGAAGACCTGCGAGCAGCGGGAAAAGGGCTATATCGTCACGCTGGATCAAACGGCGTTTTTCCCGGAGGGAGGCGGACAGGGCGCGGATCACGGCACGCTGGGTGGCGTGCAGGTGCTCGACGCGCACGAGGCAAACGGCGAGGTGGAGCATCTGGTCAGCGGGCCGCTTGCGGTCGGCAGCGAGGTGCGCGGCCATGTGGACGCGGTGCGCCGGATGGACATGATGCAGCAGCACAGCGGCGAGCACATGTTCTCCGGTCTGGTGCATGGGCTTTTCGGCTATGACAACGTGGGCTTTCACATCGGCACGGAGGCCGTGACGATGGATTTTAACGGCATGCTGACCGAAGCGGATGTGCGCCGTGTGGAACTGCTGGCGAACCAGGCCGTCTGGCGCGATCAGCCGGTGGAGGCGTTTGTGCCGTCCCGCGAAGAGCTGGCGAACATCGAATACCGCAGTAAAAAAGAAATCGCCGGGGATGTGCGCATTGTCCACATTGAAGGCGTAGATACCTGCGCCTGCTGCGGCACGCATGTGCATACCACCGGCTGTGTCGGTCAGATTAAGGTCATCGGCGTGCAAAAGTATAAGAGCGGCGTGCGGGTGTCCATCCTCTGCGGCCGCCGTGCGCTGGAATACGAAAATGCGCTGTTTGATCAGGCGAAAGCCGCTGGACAGGCGCTCTCCGTGCCGACGGAGGAGCTTTCCGGCGTGGTGGAGCGGATGATCGGCGAGCGCGACCGCCTGCGTGCGCAGAGCGACGCGCTCGGCATGCGCATTTTTGAGCTGATGGCGCAGGAAGAGATGAAAAAGGAAATCCGAGTCGTGGCGTGCGACGCGCTTCCGGCTTCGCAGGCACGGAAGGCGGCGGGACAGCTGGCCGAAGGCGCAAAGCTGGCGCTGGTGCTCATTCCGCGCGAAGACGGCTGGAATTTTGCCCTGTCTTCCGAAACGGAGGACGTCCGCCCCGTCACCAAAGCGCTCTGCGCGGCGTTCGGCGGCAAGGGCGGCGGGCCGAAGGATATGACCCAGGGCGTTCTTTCCTCCGGTACAGAAGCGGAGATTCGGGCAGAGATTGAGGGGTGACGATGGGGCCGCCCCCATACCCCGCTGAGGGACAAGTTCCTCAAACTCCTTTCTTTGCTTCGCGCGGTTAGCCTAATGTTCAGCTAGATGGATTGCAAAGCAATTCATCTATATGGGGAGTGCCGGAACCTCAGGTTCCGGCTGGGGTTTGGGGCAAAGCCCCAACGTTTCTTTTTATCCCGGACACGCGATTTCAAGCACCTGCTCGATCATCTTGTGGAAAAGCTGTGCTTCGATTGTGTCGGCGGCGCGGTAATAGACCTCTTTGCCCTCGCGGCGGGAAACAATCAGTCCCGCCGCGCGCAGCGGGCGCAGATGGTGCGACAGCGCGGGCGAGGACATTTCCATGCACTCGGAAAGCTGAATGACGCATTTTTCACTGTGGCAGAGAATAAAGAACAGACGCACGCGCGTCGGATCGCTCAAATACTTGAAAAGCTGCGCGGCCGTCTGAAAGGACGCGGTATCCTGCGGCGCGGGATGCAGATGATGCTCGCTCATAGACCGTTCTCCCTTGACTTGCGTTTTCGCCCAAACGGAAGGACCTTTCGCCCAAAAGGAAAATGTTGCGAAAAAGGGCTTGCGTTTGCGGCTTAAACGTATTATACTACAGCCATATCAAATAAACAAGTGCTTAATCGATAAATCATTGGGCCGAACAGAAAGGAAGTCAACGAAGATGAAAAAGAGCTATAAAATCGAAGTGGACTGCGCTAACTGCGCCAACCTGATGGAAGAAGCCACCCGCAAGACCGTCGGCGTCGCAAACGCGACCGTCAATTTCATGACCCAGAAGATGATCGTCGAATTCGCCGAAGGCGCGGACGCGAAGCGGGTCATGCAGGATGTGCTCAAGGCATGCAAGAAGGTCGAGCCGGACTGCGAAATCGAACTGGACTAAGCTTAAACGTTTTTCAGCGCCTCGTTTCAGACGGAATGAGGCGCAGTTTTTCCGAAAAACATTAAACAGTTGCTTAATCGAAGGAGATTGAATCATGAACAAAAAGCAGAAAAAAATGCTCACACGCATTTTGATTGCTGCGGCGATGCTGATTGCGCTCAAGCTGATTCCGGTGACCGGCATTTTGCAGCTTGCGCTGTATCTGGTCGTTTATGGCATCATCGGCTACGACATTCTGAAAAAGGCGTGGAAGGGCATTCTGAACCGTCAGGTGTTTGACGAAAACTTCCTGATGGCGGTCGCCACCATCGGCGCGTTTGCGCTGGCGATTTATGAGCGCAGCGGCGACTATGTGGAAGCCATTGCCGTTATGCTGTTTTATCAGATTGGCGAGCTGTTTCAGAGCTATGCGGTCGGCAAGAGCCGCCGCAACATCAGCGCGCTGATGGATATCCGCCCGGATTACGCGAATATCGAGCGCGACGGCCAGCTGGAAAAGGTCGCTCCGGACGAGGTGGAAATCGGCAGCGTGATCGTCGTGCAGCCGGGCGAAAAAGTGCCGCTGGACGGCGTGATTCTCTCCGGCACGTCCAGCCTGAACACCAGCGCGCTGACGGGCGAGAGCCTGCCCCGCGATGCGAAGGAAGGCGACGAGGTCATCAGCGGCTGCATCAACATGACCGGCGTGCTGCGCATTCAGACGACGAAGGAATTCGGCGAGTCCACCGTCTCCAAAATTCTTGAACTGGTTGAGGATTCCAGCTCTCATAAGTCGAAATCCGAAGCCTTCATTTCCAAATTCGCCCGCGTATACACGCCTGCTGTCTGCTACAGCGCGCTGGCGCTGGCGATCCTGCCGCCCGTCGTGCGGCTGCTGACAGGCAATTCCGCTCAGTGGGGCGAGTGGATCTACCGCGCGCTGACGTTCCTGGTCATTTCCTGCCCCTGCGCGCTGGTTATCAGCATTCCGCTCAGCTTCTTCGCGGGCATCGGCGGCGCCAGTAAGGAAGGCGTGCTCATCAAGGGGTCCAACTATCTGGAAACGCTGTCTCAGGTCAAGACGGTTGTTTTTGACAAAACCGGCACGCTGACGCAGGGCGTTTTTGAGGTCAGCGGCGTTCACCACAACGAGATGGAGGACGAGAAGCTGCTGGAATATGCGGCGCTGGCTGAGTGCGCGTCTTCTCATCCCATCAGCAAGAGTTTGCAGCGCGCTTATGGTAAGGAGATTGACCGTGACCGCGTGAGCGACATTCAGGAGATCAGCGGCAAGGGCATTTCCGCCAAAGTGGACGGCCATGACGTGCTGGCGGGCAACAGCAAGCTGATGGAGCTGAACCGCATTGCGTTCATCGACTGCCACAGCGTCGGCACGATCATTCACATGGCCATTGACGGCGAGTATGCGGGCCATATCGTCATCTCCGACGTGGTGAAGCCGCACGCGAAGGAAGCCATCGAGCGGCTCAAGCATTCCGGCGTGGAAAAGACGGTCATGCTCACTGGCGACACCCGGCGCGTGGCCGAACAGGTCGCCAAAGATTTGGGCGTGGACGAGGTGCACAGCGATCTGCTGCCTGCCGATAAGGTGGCGCAGGTGGAGAAGCTGCTCGCCGCGAAGGGCGACAGGGATAAGCTGGCGTTTGTCGGCGACGGCATCAACGATGCGCCTGTGCTGAGCCGCGCGGATATCGGCATTGCGATGGGCGCGATGGGTTCGGATGCGGCCATCGAGGCGGCGGACGTCGTGCTGATGGACGACGATCCGATGAAGATTGCGAAGGCCATCCGCATTTCCCGTAAGTGCATTGGCATCGTTTATCAGAATATCGTGTTCGCGCTGGTCGTCAAGTTCGCCTGCCTCGCGCTTGGCGCGCTGGGTATCGCGAATATGTGGGCCGCGATTTTCGCCGACGTTGGCGTGATGGTGCTGGCCGTGCTCAACGCGATTCGCGCGCTTCGGGTGCATAACCTGTAAATTGCATTTCAATGAAAAATGCTTCTTCTGCGAAAAAACAGAGGAAGCATTTTTTGATGATGATTCGCAGTATCGTTTCGGCTGCCTGTCAAGAGCGGCCGTTTTCTTTTTTCTCTTTCCGATATTCGCTGGGCAGAACGCCGTAGGCGCTCTTGAACGCGGCGGTCAGCTTGCTCTGGCTTTCATAACCGACTTTTTCGGCGATTTCAGCGAGGGAATCGGTCGTCGTGCGCAGAAGACGGGCGGCGTATTCCATGCGGTGTTCCTTCATATGTGCGGCGAGGGGCTGGCCGTAGACGGTTTTGAACAGGCTCTTGAGCGTCGAAGTGTTGATGTGGTATTGCTGAGAGAGCATCTCAATCGTGCAGCGCTGGCTCATATCCGACATCATCTGGTCGTGAATCTGGCGGATGAGCGCGATCTGCTCGGTTTTATAGGCGCTCTGCGTGGCAGGGGGCGCGTTCGTCACGCTGAGCAGCAGCATCAGCTCCTGAAACTTGAGCTTGGCGTAGGGAATCAGCAGCCGCTCCGGCAGAGTGTAGAGCGGGTCGAGCAGCGCGCCGACCTGCTCCGCCGAGGAGAACACGGAAAAGCCGTTTTCTCCGCAGAAGCGGGTGAGAATCTGCGCGCCGGTTACGCCCGCGTCGCGCATGAATTCCGGCGGATTTGCGTCCAGCTGTGCGGTGTCGATGCGGAAACTGAAGCCCAGATAGCCGTCGAAAGGGAACTGCATGACCGTTTCCACGCAGGTGTGCGGCCCGTGCAGGGAAAGATCTCCCGCGCCGAGATACAGCGCCAGGCCTGTGTCGCTGGTGCAGCCCACGCGCCCGGCATAGCAATGGTTGATTTCCAGCAGCGGCGTGCCGGGAACGTCGTGGTGAAAAGCGACGAATTTTGCGCTGTATGCTTGCAGCGTCAGTTCTACGCCGGGATACAGCGGCCAGATATCCAGCCGACCTTTGTCATCCTGTCCGATGCAGGCGCAGGCAGGCGGAGAGAAGAACAACGTGTCTGACTTGGCGCAGACGAGCAGTTCGCCCTTGGGCACATCCGCAAGGCGCGCTTCAAGCGCCTGTTTCCAATCTCCCGGCATAGAAGCCGCTCCTTTCATCCCCAGATAGACTCATTGTATCATATTTTGGGCCGACAAACCAGCCCGGCAGAGGGAAAAGAGAAACTGCGCGCAGATTGAAGCATATCCGTTTGACCTAAACCGCGGTTTAAGCTGTATACTGAATGAAAACCCGATCAAACACAGGAAAATTAGGGACGAAAAGAATCATGGAATACCGCGAACTGCCGCATGGGGACGAGGCCATCAGCGTCATTGGCCTGAGTTCGTCCGTCGTCGGCGCACAGAAGGAAGCAGACATCATCAAGACGGTACAGTATGCGCTGGATAAGCCGGGCGTGCTGGCGGTACTCGGCGGGCCGGGCTTGGAGGATAACAACCGAATATAAAAAACGCCGATCAGCATCAAACTGGTCGGCGTTTTGTCTTAACCTGTGTAGCGAAATCAGCCTTTCACGGCGCCGGCAATCACGCCGTCGATGATGTACTTCTGGCAGACCAGATACATCACGATGATCGGCAGAACCGTGATCATGATGCAGGCCATCATCGGGCCCATTTCCACGCGGCCGTAGCTGCCACGGAAATACTGAATCGCCATCGGAATGGTGCGGTATTTCTTGATATCCAGCACCAGCGTCGGCAGGAGATAGTCGTTCCAGACCCACATGGTTTCCAGAATCGCGGTGGAAATCATCGTCGGCTTGAGAATCGGGAAGACGACCTTGAAGAAGATTTGCAGCGGGTTGCAGCCGTCGATCATCGCGGCTTCCTCAATCGCGATCGGGACGGACTTCATGAAGCCCGTGAACATGAACACCGCCAGACCCGCGCCGAAGCCGAGGTAAATCACGCAGATGTTAAACGGGGTGTTGAGCTTTAGCGTATCGGCCGTCTTGGAGAGGGTGAACATCACCATCTGGAACGGCACGACCATCGAGAAGACGCACAGCAGATACATCGCATTGGAAATCGCGGAGGTCACGCGGGTGATGTACCAGCCGCACATCGAGCAGCACAGCAGAATCAGCAGCACGGAGGAAACCGTGATGATCGCCGAATAGCCGAAGGATTGCAGGAAGTTCAGCTGGGTGATGCCGTAGACGTAGTTGTGCAGCCCCGCGAAGGTTGCCGAGGTCGGCAGCTCAAACACGGTGGCGGTGGAGATGGCGAGCTCATCCTTGAGGGAGTTGATGAGGATCAGCAGCACCGGATAGAGCCACACGACGCACAGCACGCCGAGCAGTACGGTCAGCAGCACATCCATAATGCGGCGGGAGCCGGAAACAGCGCCGTCATGATATTTGGCCATTACTGCTGCACCTCCTTGCGACGGGTGAAATAGAGCTGAATGAGCGCGATGACGATGACCAGCAGGAAGAAGACGACGGCCTTTGCCTGGCCGATGCCTTTCCACTGTGCGCCGCTGCGCTGATAGAACGTATCGTAGATGTTGAGCGCGAGCATCTGGCTGGCCTTGGCCGGTTCGCCGCCGGTCAGCGAGAGGTTCTGGTCAAAGAGCTTGAACGAGTTGGTCAGCGTCAGGAACGAACAGATCGTGATGGACGGCATGACCATCGGCAGTTTGACCTTGAAGAGCGCCTGCGTGCCGGTCGCGCCGTCGATGGCGGCGGCTTCCAGCAGATCGCCGGGCACGTTCTGCAAGCCCGCGATGTAGATGATCATCATATAGCCGATCTGCTGCCAGCACATCAGGATGATGAGGCCCCAGAAGCCGTACCGCGC
Organism: uncultured Eubacteriales bacterium; assembly: GCA_900542445.1. Taxonomy (GTDB): domain Bacteria; phylum Bacillota; class Clostridia; order Christensenellales; family Aristaeellaceae; genus Ventricola. The sequence goes on from UQNN01000020.1 coordinate 9,239, forward strand.
ATCCAGCGAAAGCAGAGGCTTGCCCAGGTTGGTCAGAATGCCGTTGAGCAGAATCTGCCAGATATAGCCCAGCACGATGCCGCCGATCAGGTTCGGCAGGAAGAACACCGTGCGGAAGATGTTCGTGCCTTTCAGCCCGCGGGTCAGCGCCAGCGCGATGGCAAAGGCGATGACGTTAATCAGAAGGGTGGAAACGACGGTGAATTTCGCCGTGAACCAGAAGGCGGAGACAAACGTGCTGTCCTGAAAGACTTTAAAATAGTTATCCAGGCCGACGAACGTCGTCTTGCTGATGGTGGTGAACTTGTGGAAGGACAGGAAAATGCCCCACAGGAACGGCCACACAAAGCCGATGATAAAGGCCGCCAATGTCGGCAGCAGGAAAAACGGCCAATACTTTTTGATTGCTTTCTCCATACTTGAATCCTTTCGGATGAGGGGAATGGGGCAGCCTGCAAAGAAGCGTGATGTGCACGCCACTTTGCAGACTGCCCTAGTGGGCAGTGCGTGAATGAAGAAAAAGGGGAGGGCGAAATGCCCGCCCCTTTTGGCGCAAGGTGATTAGTGGCTCAGCTGATACTCGGTCGCCCAGCCATCCACGAACGCGGTCTTGACAGCGTCCCAATCGCCGGTGCCCGCCGCATAAGCGGTCAGCGCGGAGCCGACGCCATCCTTCCAGGCTTCGGACGGGATGGTCGCGAAGTTCCAGCTCACCGGAGTCTTGCCCTCGGCGGTGTACTTCGCGTCGATCTGCACGAACGGATTCGCAGACTGATATTCGCCGGTGAAGGTGTCGAACGGGGTAACGAAGCCCATGTCCTGAGACATGCTCTTGCGGCCCTCGTCGGAGGTGATGACCCAGTTCATGAACGCGAGCGTCGCGTCGATGTCTTCCTGCTCGGCCGTGCCGTTGACGCACCAGTAGTTCTCAGTGCCGGTGCACAGGCCCTGATTCTCTTCGCCTTCCGCGCCGATGTAGATCGGGAGCATGGTCACGTTCTCAGCGCCGAGGGAAGAAACGTCGTTCCAAGCCCAGGTGCCGTTCTGATAGAACACGGCCTTTTCGCCGACGAACTCAGCCACGGCGTCGTTGCCAGTCTTGCTGGCCAGCAGCTTCGGGTCGCAGGTGGAATCGGTGATGTACAGATCCCAGATGGCCTTGTAGTTGTCCAGATAGGTGCCCTTGATGGCCTCGGTGGAGCCGATGCCGTCAGCCTTGTACTCGTAGTAGATCGGCATGTTGGCCAGGTGAGTCTTGAAGCGCCAGTCGGAAGAACCGTCCATACCGGCGGAAGTGAAAGCGCCGTCCACGCCCAGCTCGTCCTTGCGGGCCTGAATGTCGTCGGCGACCTTCTTCAGGGTCTCAAAGTTGGTGATGTCGGAAGCCTTGTAACCGGCCTTCTCCAGCAGCTTGGTGTTGGCGATCAGGCCGTAAGTCTCGATGACGTAAGCCACGCCGTACACCGTGTCGCCTTCCTTCAGCGCGAAGGAATCGGAGGTCAGGTGCTTGGTGATGTCCGCATCCTTGAGATCATAGCAGTAGTCCTTCCAGTTGGCCAGGCCGACCGGGCCGTTGACCTGGAACAGCGTCGGCGGATCGCTCTTCTCGATCTCGCTCATCAGCGTGGTTTCATAGTTGCCGGAAGCGGCCGTCACGACGGTCACCGGCACGCCGGTCTGCTCGGTGTAGAGCTTGGCGAGCTCCTGCCACTGGGCGTCCTGCTCAGGCTTGAAGTTCAGATAGTAAACCGAACCGTCGGCCGAAGCGCTCACGGCCAGAGCAAGGCACAGGCACGCGGCAAGAGCAAAGGCGATGATTTTCTTCATGATAGTTACCCCTTTCGTTTTGTAGAAAATTTTTATGGTCGAAGCGTCCTCCCGCTTCAAACATACGTATGGATGACGTTTGCGAAACTCTGTGCAACGTCGATGCATTCATTATAGACCAAGCTCATCAGAAAAGCAAGAGTCTTTTTGGCCTTTCTCGGCTTTTTTTACAAAAGAGAAAGCTGAGAAATCGACATTTTGCGAATTCTTCGCCGGGAAGAAGAAAACAGACTTCGATCCCATTCGTCATTTTGCGCAAATTTACGCAAATTTCTTGCGTAAATTGCGCCCGCATGATTGACATTGCGCGCGTCCTCTTTTACAATAAGGGCAGAAGCGAAAGCGGGCGGTGCATGCGCCGCTTTTGCCCCATCTTCTGCACAAAGGAGCGGTTTTTGTGGCCGTAACCATTCGGGATGTGGCGGCGCTGGCAGGCGTATCGCCATCGACCGTGTCCAGAACCTGCCGAAATAATCCCTCCATCAGCGAGGAAACCAAGGAGCGCGTGCGCCGTGCGGCCAAACAGCTGGGCTATGCGATGGAAGGAATTTCCACGCCCGCGACGCGCACCGTCGGCGTGATTCTGCCGCCGAGCGCAAGGGAAGTTTACGAAAATCCCTTCTATTTGGAAATGATCCGCGGCATCAATCAGTTCTGCAACGCGCATCAATACGTCAGCACCATCGTCACCGGCCGCGACAACGACGAAATTCTGTCGGCGGTTCGGCTGCTGGTTTCCTCCGGCGCGGCGGACGCGTTTATTCTGCTCTATTCCCGTCAGGGCGATACCGTCATCGATTATCTGGTGCAGGCGAACCTGCTGTATGTGCTCATTGGCAAAGCTTACGCCTATGCGAACAAAACGGTCTATATCGACAACGACAACTTTCTGGCCGGGCAGGAGGCGACTGAATACCTCATCCGCAGGGGACATCGGCGCATCGCCTATCTGGGCAGCGACAACGCCTATCTCTTTACCGCCGACAGAAAGCGCGGCTATCAGTCCGCCCTTGCGCTGGCGGGTCTGCCGCTGAGGGAGGATTACTGCGTGGAGATGACCGCGCTGGATATGGAGGACGCCGCCCTGCGCGCACTGATTGAGCGGGCGGACAGGCCGACGGCCATCGTCGTCAGCGACGATCTGCTCGGCGTGACGCTGGAACGCGTGTGCCTGACGCGCGGGCTGTCCATCCCAGAAGATATCTCGATCATTTCCTTCAATAATTCGCTCTTCGCCAAACTGACTTCGCCGCGACTGACGTCGGTGGATCTCAATTCGTTCCAGCTGGGCATCGAGGCGGCCAGCCAGCTCATCAGCCATATCGACCATCCGGAACTGATGGCGACCAAGAGCATCATTCCGCACCGCATCGTCGAGCGGGAGAGCTGCGGAACCCGTTCCTGACGCGCGCGGTGGCGCTAGCCGACGGCTATACTGCCGGTACGTATACGGGCAGGGCGGACGGCCGTAACGGCGAAATCACCGTGGACGTCACCTTTTCCGAGGACGCGATCACCGATATCGTGGTGAAGGATCATCAGGAGACGGCGGGCATTGCCGACGCGGACGCGCTGCGCGCGGTTCCGGTTGAAAAGGAACTCTCCACCGAAACCATCGAGATGACCACCGATGTGGTTGTTGTCGGCGGCGTGATGGGCGACGATTCGCCCTCCGGCGCGAACAACGGCTGGGCGCTGACCGCCGGCAAGCTGGCGGCGGAAGCCATCGCGGAATAAGGCGTTCCGTTCATCCTTGAACTGAATAGAATCTGATAACGCGCCGCCTTGCTTTTCACAGGGCGGCGCGTTGTTATGCGCAGAAAACTGCGCAAAGATTGGACGTGTGTGCAGACCTTTGGAATTTTGAAACCTTTGGCGGAAGTGCAGGCTGGCTCAGCCCGCTTTTTGTCAAAAACTTTCTTGCATTTCAGCTTGAAAGCCGCCAGCGAGTTTGATATACTAAACAGTCGAAGTGGTTTTTGAATCAGGATTTGAGGGAGACAGGCACAGCCTGACGGAATGGAGAGAGACAGATGAATCAGGTCGGTTTTGACAGCGAAAAGTATATCCGGTTGCAGTCCGAACATATTCGTGAGCGGATCAACCAGTTTGGCGGCAAGCTCTATCTGGAATTTGGCGGCAAGCTCTTTGACGATTACCACGCGTCGCGCGTGCTGCCGGGCTTTGCGCCGGATAATAAGATCAAAATGCTGCTGGCCCTGCGCGATCAGGCGGAAATCGTCATCGCCATCAACGCGGGCGACATCGAAAAGAACAAGCGCCGCGGCGATCTGGGCATCACCTACGATACCGACGTGGCGCGGCTCATCGACGTTTTCCGCGGCTTCGGTCTCTATGTCGGCTCGATCGCGCTGACGCAGTATGCGGGTCAGCCTGCCGCGGACGTGTTTGAAAAGCGCATGCAGGCGCTCGGCCTCAAGGTTTACCGTCAATACCGCATTCCCAATTATCCCGCCGACGTGCGGCTGGTCGTCAGCGACGAAGGCTATGGCCGCAATGATTATATTGAAACCACGCGTTCGCTGGTCGTCGTGACTGCGCCCGGTCCCGGAAGCGGCAAGATGGCGACCTGTCTCTCCCAGCTCTATCACGAGCATAAGCGCGGCGTGAAGGCCGGATACGCCAAGTTTGAAACCTTCCCGATCTGGAATCTGCCCCTCAAACATCCGGTCAACCTCGCCTATGAGGCGGCGACGGCCGACCTGAACGACGTGAACATGATCGATCCGTTCCATCTGGAAGCCTACGGCGTAACGACGGTGAACTATAACCGCGACATCGAGATTTTCCCGGTGCTGCGCACGATTTTCGAGCGCATTTACGGCGAATGCCCGTATAAGAGTCCGACGGATATGGGCGTGAACATGGCGGGCTTTTCCATTGTGGACGACGAGGTCTGCCGTGAAGCGTCCAGACAGGAGGTTATCCGCCGCTACTTCCAGGCGGCCTGCCGCGTCCGTCAGGGACAGAACGCGCAGAGCGAAGTGGATAAGATCGAGCTGCTGATGCGCACACTGGATATCGAGCCGGAACGCCGCGCCGTCGTGCCCGCCGCCATGGCCGTGGCCGAGCGCACGGGCAAGCCCGCCGTCGCCATCGAACTGGCGGATGGTCAGCTGGTCACGGGCCGCACGACGGAGCTGTTTGGCGCGGCTTCTGCGGCGGTGCTCAACGCGCTCAAGACCATTGCGGGCATTGATGACGCCATCAAGCTCATCGCACCGGACGTCATCGCCTCCATCCAGACGCTCAAGACCGATTACATGAAGAGCCGTAATCCGCGCCTGCACACCGACGAGATGCTTGTCGCCCTTGCTATCAGCGCGGCCGGCGATCCGAACGCGCAGAAAGCCATGCAGGCGCTGGACAAGCTCAAGTGCTGCGAGGTGCATTCCACGGTCATTCTCTCCTCTGTGGATGACGGCGTGTTTAAGCGGCTGGGCATGCGCCTGACCTGCGAACCCATTTATGAAAAGAACAGCCTGTATCACAAATAAGGCCTTCTCGCCCTGCCGCGCGCAGGGCGTTTTTCGTTTATCGGGAGAATAAGGCGAAGAACTTTCAGTTTTGAATTGATTTGACGCGATATTTTGAGCATCTTGCAGGAAAATTTGTTTTTCTTCCAATTTAATCTTGAAATCCGGGCTTTGACTGTTTATAATAGGTCGGTAGTTTTTGATGATCGCGTTTGCGCGGACGGAAGGAAGGTACAGGATGCACACCAAGTTTATTTTTGTGACGGGCGGCGTGGTTTCCTCTTTGGGCAAGGGCATCACGGCGGCCTCGCTGGGGCGGCTGCTCAAGAGCCGCGGGCTCAAGGTTTCCATGCAGAAATTTGATCCCTACATCAACGTCGATCCCGGCACGATGAACCCGTATCAGCACGGCGAAGTCTTTGTCACCGACGACGGCGCGGAAACCGACCTCGATCTGGGGCACTATGAGCGCTTCATCGACGAGAGCCTCACGCAGGCGGCCAACGTTACCAGCGGCCGCGTGTATTATACCGTCATCACCCGCGAGCGTAAGGGCGAGTATCTGGGCGCGACCATCCAGGTTATCCCGCACATCACCAACGAGATCAAGCGCCGCATGCTGGAAGTTTCCCTCAAGGAAGACGCGCCGGACGTGGTCATCACCGAAATCGGCGGCACGGTCGGCGATATCGAGTCCCTGCCGTTCCTCGAAGCGGCGCGCCAACTGAAGAGCGAGGTGGGCCGCGAGAACGTGCTGTATATCCACGTGACGCTCGTGCCGTATCTCTCCGCGGCGGGCGAGCTCAAGACCAAGCCGACGCAGCATTCCGTCAAGGAGCTGGCCGGTCTGGGCATTCAGCCGGATATCATCGTCTGCCGCAGCGAGAAGCCGATTCCCCGCGATGTGCGCGCCAAGATCGGCCTGTTCTGCAACATTCCGGCGGACTGCGTGTTCGAGAATCTGAACGCGCGCAGCATTTACGAAGTGCCGCTGATGATTCATGAAGAGGGCATGGACGAGCGCGTCTGCCGTCTGCTGGGCATCTCTGCGCCGGAAGCCGACCTGACCGAGTGGCGCGAGATGGTCGAGCGCCTGCTGACGCCGCAGAAGGATGTGCGCATCGCCATCGTCGGCAAGTATGTCGAGCTGCCGGACGCGTATCTTTCCATCGTTGAGGCGCTGACTCACGGCGGCATTGCCCATCATGCGAAGGTGCGCGTAGAATGGATTGCGGCGGAGGAAGTCACGCCGGAAAACGTGTGCGAAAAGCTGGCGGGCTGCTCCGGCGTGCTTGTACCGGGCGGTTTCGGCGAGCGCGGTCTGGAAGGCAAGATTGCCGCCGTGCAGTATGCGCGCGAGAATAACGTGCCGTTTCTGGGCATCTGCCTGGGCATGCAGATGGCCGTGGTGGAATACGCCCGCCACGTGCTCGGCCTGACCGGCGCGCATACCAGCGAGGTTGATCCCAACACGCCGTATCCGGTCATCGACCTGATGCCCGATCAGCAGAACATCGATGAAAAGGGCGGCACCATGCGCCTGGGCAAATATCCCTGCCGCCTGAATCACGATTCCATTTCCTACGCGGCCTACGGCGAAGAGAATATCTTCGAGCGCCATCGCCACCGCTATGAATTCAACAACGTCTACCGCGACAAGTTTGTGGAGAGCGGCATGCGCATCGGCGGCGTGAACCCGGATCGCGATCTGGTGGAGATCGTCGAGCTGCCGAACCATCCGTGGTTTGTCGGTGTGCAGTATCATCCGGAGCTCAAGAGCCGTCCGAACCGTCCGCATCCGCTGTTCCGCGAGTTCGTCGGCGCGGCGCTTGCCTACCAGGATAAGTAAACATACAGCTCTTCAAGGCCGTCTGCGCGCTGTGCAGGCGGCTTTTGCTTTGAAATGGAGGAAATATTCGAATATAAAGCGAAAAGCCTTGAAAAAATTATAAAATTGCAGGATTTGACGTTAAATATTTCATAAATCTCTTGAAAAGAACGCCGAAAAACGGTATAATAACGCTATTCCCAAAGGATTTTGAGCACATGGAGGATGAAACAATGAGGGCGTCATTTTCCGACCGCTTTTATATCGCCGCGCCGCAGGGCGTGGCCGTCAAGCTGAGCGACATGCTCTCTTCCGCGCAGATTATTCCCAGCGGTGTTGTGCATACGGGGGATGAAGCCGTCCGCGCGGCGAAGGACGGCGCGCTGCTGCTGACGACGTACCGACTGCCGGATATGACCGGAGAGGAGTTGGCCAGCCGGCTGGGCGAGGCCGCCGATGTGGTGATGATCGTTCCGCAGGATTATGAGGGCGAGGAAGCCGAGAATGTCATCATGCTGCATAATCCCATCAGCCAGGATGCGTTGGTGCAGAGCCTGAAAACGCTGGCGCACTGCCGTCTGCGCATGCAGCAGCTCCGCGCACGAGCTGAAAAGCTGTCGCGCACGCTGGAAGAGCGCAAGCTGATCGACCGCGCCAAGGGCAAACTGATGGATACGCTGCATCTGACCGAATCCGAGGCGCATTACCGCATTCAGAAAGCGAGCATGGATTCCGGCAGGCGCATTGCCGACGTTGCGCGGGAAATTCTGGATTCGGCAGAAAATCTGGCCAGTTAAAATTAAAAAACGAGAAGGAATCCGTTCTTTCCATCCGAGCCGTTCGGAAGGGAGAGGACGGATTTTTTGTTTTTGGCGGCAGATGCAAGAATTCCCGGCGTTCGTTCGTCTATTTGACAGAAACAGGTGGAGCCATATGCGGCAAAGTATGGTATACTGGTTTTCGCGTGAAATTTCAAAAAAGAGGGAAAAGCGTCCACAAAAAGGGAATCGGCTTCGTCTAATCAAAGGACGAAGAAGTTCGCTTTGCGTGTGAAGGAGGTAACGATTCGTGAGTTCAAATAGAATGGCCGCGCTGGCGTTGGCTGCGCTGATGGCCTGCATGCCGATGGAAGCCTTTGCAGAGGCTACGCCGTCGGAAGCGGAGGCCACGCAGATCCCGGACGCCGCCGAAACGCCTGAAAATACGGAAACGCCGGAGGAAACGCCGACCCCTGCGCCGGATCAGGGGCCGGAGGCCACCCTGCTTCCACAGGAAACGCCGCGCCCCGTGGAGACGCAGCTTCCGGAGCCGGAAGAGACGGAAGACTGGAAGCCCTGGGGACAGGCATGGGCCGAGTTGGCGGATGGCACGCATACGGCCGGTTCGCTGACCGAAGTGCTCGCATGGCTGGAAAACGCGCTGGACGAGGACGAAAATGCGACTGTCTATATCCGCGTTTCGGACGAAATCACGGCGGAAAATGTTGCGCAGCGGCTGTTTGAACGCGTGAGCTTCGAGGCGGACGGCGACGTGTTCGACGTGGACAACCACGACTATGTGGTGCTTGTCGATTCGGACGATGTGCAGACGCTTGAACTGGACGGTGAAGAGGAGGAAGATATCCGCTTCTCCATTCGCGTGCAGGTGCAGCGCAAGGACGCGCAGAACGTGAAACCGGAAAAACCGACGGAGACGGAAGCGCCTGCCGAGACGGAAGCGCCCGCCGAGACGGAAGAGCCTGCTGAGACGGAAGCGCCCGCCGAGACGGAAGCGCCCGCCGAGACGGAAGCGCCCGCCGAGACGGAAGCGCCCGCTGAGACGGAAACGCCTGGGGAACCCGAAATTACGCCTGCGCCGACGGAAAGCGTGCAGCCCACGCCGACGCCGGAGGTCACGCCCGAACCGACGCGGACGCCGGGCGTGACGCTTGAGGTGACGGCAGAGGATTACACCCCCGGCGTTTGGACCAACATCACGCCGACGTTCACCCTTTCCGGCATTCCGGAGGGGAGCGAAGAATATGTCTACGGCGTGTTCATCTGCAACGAGAAACTGATTCTGCTTTCCAACGGCAACAACACCTATACGCCCACGGACGAGGGATGGACCAGCGTGCGTTTCGCCGTGCTGGATAAGCTGGGCGACGTGCAGGCATTGTCGGATCAATACGACATGCTGCTGGATTTCACCCCGCCGGACGGGCCGTATCTCAGCGGTGACGACGAATGCAAGACGGTCTGCTATGTCACGGCCGACGACTGGCTCAGCGGCCTGAACGGTATCTCCTACGATGGCGGAGAGACGTGGGACGAGTATACCGATCCCGAACAGGAAATGTCTTTCCTCGGCGACGTGGGCGACACGGTGGAAGCCGGGGAAATCTGCGTGCGCGACAATGCGGGCAACATTTCCTATAATGCGGAATCCTTCACCTTCGGCAAAAAGAAGCGCACCGGAACGGGCACGGGGACGGGCACCAAGCCGATTCACCACGTCAAAGAGACGATGGATTATTCCAAAGCGAATTACAACGCGCTGGAACTGAGCGTTTCCGACGCGCCGCAGACGGAACTGGCCATCGGCGGCACGGCGATCAATCTGTCGCTGCGCAGCGAGGGACAGACGGAAGCCTTTACCGCCGAACTGACAACGTGGCAGACCACGGCGGCGGAAACGCAGACCGCGCCCAACGCGCTCGTGCTGACCGCCGCCAGCGAGGCGCAGACCAACGTCTGGCATTTTGGCGGCGAAGCCTATAAGCTGCTGTACAACAGCGGCGTGGAGTATCTGGTGTTCGCGTCGGGCGACTACATCGCCGTCATTCCGACGGCGGGTTTCACCGGCGGCACGCAGTACGGCAAGCTCAAGGCGGGCGGCGTTTCCACCCGGAAGTTTGAATATACGCTCATTCAGGACGAAGCGCTGCGCGAAACGACGCTCAGTGTGCAGGTGGAGGGCGAGACCTATCTGCTTGAGGAAAACACGGAAAGCCCGATGTACCGTTACGATGTGCTCGTCGGCACGAAGGACATGATGCAAAACCCCTACGAAAGCTATAAGCCCAGCAAGGAGGCCGTATAAATGAAAAAAACAGCAAGTCTCGGCGCGCTGCTGCTCGCGCTTGCCCTGCCCCTTGCGGCGCAGGCGGAAACCGTGTTCGCCGGGGAAGTGACGGCGGAGACGGCGCAGGTCATCGCCGCGCCCTATGGCGGTCTGGTGGAGGATGTACGCGTGCGCGTCGGCGACAGCGTGAAGATCGGCGACCCGATTGCCACCGTGGAAACCGCCAAAACCTACGCCTCGACGGATGGCACGGTCAGCGGCGTGTTTGCCCACGAGGGCGACAGCGCGGACGGCGTGAAAACCCAATACGGCGCGCTGGTCTACATCGAGCCGATCAACCGCTTCACGCTGGCGTGCAGCACCGAAAAGGGCTACAATTCCAGCGAAAACCGCTACATCCACATCGGCGAGACCGTGTTCCTCAAATGCACCAAGGACGGCAGCCATCAGGGGCGCGGCGTGGTGACCGGATTGGACGAAAAAGATGACGGCAAGTTCACCGTGGAGGTCACGGGCGGCGAATTCTACATGGGCGAAACCGTTGATATCTACCGCAGCGGCGACTACGCGAACGCCAGCCGCATTGGCCGCGGCACGGTCGGCCGAACGCAGACCGTCGCCGTCAACGCGGAGGGCAGCGTGCTCAAGATGCACGTGAAGGCGGGCGACACGGTGGAGCGCGGCGAGCTGCTGTTTGAAACCGTGCGCGGCACGCTCGACGGGCTGTATGCGCCGGAAAAACAGGTGGTCAGCGACGTGGCGGGCGTGATCGCGACGGTGGACGCGGGCAACGGCGCGACCGTCGAAAAGGACGCGAAAATCGCGACGATCTACCCGAACAACGCGATGCAGATCAAAATGGTCATTTCCGAAGCGGATTTGATGGACGTGACCGTCGGCGGCAAGGCCGAAATCGAGTTCAACTGGGACGCGGACGGCGGCCGCCGCTTTGAGGGCACGATTTCCTCCATTTCGTATCTGAGCGAAAAGAAGGATGACAGCGCGGCGAGCCAGAGCGCGCAGTATGTCGCCTATGTCGATTTCACGCCGGATGAGACCGTGCGCATCGGCATGACCGTGATTGTGTATGTGGAGTAACGAACTCCTTCCGTTTCGCTTCGCTCAACACCTCCCTCAAGGAGGGAGGCAGGGGAAGCGCTATACCAAGGCTCCCTCTTCGAGGGAGCTGTCAGCCGAAGGCTGACTGAAGGAGTAAGAAGTAAACAAAGAAAGGACGCCGAAATGAAAAAGATACTTTCGATTCTTCTCGCGCTGGCTTTGATGCTGGGCGCGACCTTTGCCCTGGCGGAGGGCAACGTAACCATCGCCGTGCAGGGCATGAACGACTTCAACGACTACATTCAGAGCATGGTCGTCTATGGCGACAGGCTGCTGCTGTCCAGCTGGGACAGGCTCTACACGTGGGACAACGCCACCCGCAAGCTGACCGAGGTGGAGGGGTATAGCGAGCTGGAAAGCACGCTCACCGGCGACGGCGAGACCCCCGGCGTGCTGGACCTGAACGACGGCGATGATGCTTACCTGGACGGCAACCTCTATATCGTCGGCGGCAGGCTCTACCGCATGGCGACGGTCACCGATTCGGACGGCAACGCGAGCAACCAGCTTGTTGAACTGCTGATCGCCGACGACGGCGCGCTGTCGCTGGGCGAAGTGATTGACTTGGGCGACGCGCTCTGCATCACCGAAAGCGATGGCGACCAGACCTATTCCTACACCCGCAACCTGAGCAACCCGTGCTCCTTTGGCAACACGCTCTACGCGCTTTCCTACGGCGACGAGCTGGAGCTGCTGGCGCTGAACCTTGAGGACGAGACTGTGGAAACGCTGACGCTCGATGTGGACGGCGATGTGCAGAGCATCGCGCCCTACACCGAGGGCAAGCTGCTGATGATCGTCAACAACTACGATGCAGACCCCGTAACCACCACCCTCTGCCTGTATGACATCGAAAACGAGGAAGCGACCGAGCTGGGCGCGCTGCCGACGGCGGATTACGACACGCCCTCCGGCATCAGCTATGACGAGGCGCGCGGCAAGCTGTACTATGTGCTTTCCGGCAGCGTCTGGCGCATGGATGTGACCGAGGACGGCCTCGGCGAACCGGAGGAGTTCGGCGATATGCCGCTGGGCTATGCGAGCGGCAACGGCGTGGTCTATGGCGATCTGTATGTGCTGGCCGATTATGACGCGGTGATCGGGCGCGACGTGACGCTCGACAAGCTGCCCGCCCAGCGCCTGCGCGTGGCAAACGGCGGCTATGAAGACGCCATCGGCAAGGCCTATTACAGTTTCACTGACAAGCATCCGGAATACATGGTCTCCATCGCCAATTCGCTCAACTCGGATAACCTGCTGCAAAGCATGATGAACCGCGATTCCTCCGTGGATATCTACATCCTGTCCAGCACGGACAGCGCGTTTGCCGCCCTGATGAACCGCGGCTTTATGGCCGAACTGGACGGCGACGCGACACTTTCTGACGCGGTGGACGGGATGTATGGCTATCTCAAGGATTACGTCACGAAGGACGGCCACATCTACGCGCTGCCGATGTCCGGCTATGCGAACATCATGAATATCAACACCAAGCTGCTGACCGAGAAGCTGGGCTACGACGTGCCGGATTCGTGGGCCGGGCTGTTTGGCATTCTGGCCGATATCTCGAATACCGGGAAGCTGGAAGACATGCCGGAAGTCATGATCGTCGATCAGGGCTATGACAAGGAAAATTTCCGCAGCCAGCTGTTTTATATGATGCTGGCGGATTACTTCACGTGGCTCGACGCGGGCGAGGAGAATCTGACGCGCGGCACGCAGGTGCTGACCGATCTGTGCGCGGCGTTTGAAACCGTCGATTGGGATAACCTCGGCCTGCGCGAGCAGGATGATTCCGAGGATGGCAGCACGATCACGCTTGATTACAGCTATAATAACGTGCTGCTGGAAATGTCGAGCTTGAGCCTGTATAGCTATGTCAGCTCGGACGGAGAGCAGGCCACGCCCGTTGCGCTCTCCGTGGTGGAGGGTGAAAAGCCGCTCATCGGGCAGGAAGTGACGTTTGCGTTCGTCAACCCGTTCTCCGAGCACAAAGAGGAAGCCTGCGAGTATCTGGCCGACGCCTGGCAGCTGGTGACCCAGGGGAACAAAATCATGTTCAGCCCGAACGAGAGCGAGCCGGTGCTCAATTCGTATTACGAGGAAAACCTCAAGAGCATCAACAACTCGATTGCCGATTTGCAGAAAACGCTTGACAAGACCGAGGACGAAGAGGCCCGCGAGTCGCTGCAAAACGATCTGAATTCCATGAAGGAATGGCTGACCGAATACGAGGAACGCGGCAAATACGACGTCAGCCCCGAACAGATTGAGATTTACCGCGCGTTCGGCGACAACATGGCCGTGCAGAAGAGCCTCATCTGGAACATGGACGACGGCGCGAGCCAGATACAGCAGTATCTCGACGGCGCGATGAACGCGCAGCAGCTGGCCGGCGCGCTGGAAAAGACGCTGCAAATGCAGAAGCTGGAGGGCAACTAAACCCGCATGTTTGAAAAGAAAAAATCCGTCTGGCTGTTTCTGCTGCCGGGGCTTGCGATGCTGATGATCTTTTACATCGTGCCTTTTTTCAGCGGCATCGGGTACAGCCTGACGGACGGAAGCTACAAAAACGCGTTTGTCGGCCTGCAAAACTACCGCGATTTGTGGGGCAACAGCATGTTTCTGCTGGGGCTGAAAAACACGATGGAGCTGTCGCTTATCTGTGCGCCGCTGCTGTGGGTGTTCTCGTTCCTGCTGGCCAGCGCGCTGAGCGCGATCAAGCCCTTCGGCGGGTTTTTCCGTTCCAGCGTGCTGATGCCGTATCTGACGCCGTCCTCCGCCATTCTGCTGGTGTGGCTGGTGATTTTTGATTACGGCGGGCCGGTGAACCGCATGCTCGAAGCGATGGGCATGGAGCGGGTGATGTGGTTGACCAGCGGCGCGCTGCGCCTGCCGGTCGTGCTGATGTTTCTGTGGAAGAATCTGGGTTTCTGCCTGATCATCTTCCTGGCGGCGCTGCAATCCATTCCCCAGCCGCTTTACGAATACGCGCAGCTGGAAGGCGCGGGCTTTTTTACCCGCGCTTTCCGCATTACGCTGCCGATGATTACGCCGACGGCGTTTCTGGTGTTCGTGCTGGCATGGATCAACGCGTTCAAAATCTTCAAAGAGGTGTATTTCATCGCGGGCGCGTATCCGGATTACTCGGTTTACACCCTGCAAAACTACATGAACAACATGTTTGGCAAGCTGAATTATCAGCTGGTGACGGCCGCGGCATATTCCTTCGGCCTGATCGTGTTCGCGCTGTTCGGCGCGCTGTTCTTCCTGCAAAAGCGGGCGGCGCGCGGGCTGAATTGAGGTGAGGCGGATGGAGAAACAAAAGCTTCGCCTGATGCGCGTCAAACGAAAGCACATCCTCGCGCGGCTGCTGCTGTCGCTTGCGGCGGTGGTCATTCTGCTGCCGGTGGTGCTGACGGCGCTGTATTCCTTTTTTTCCCCGAATGAAATCAAGGCGTTCATGCAGACGCGCGGCAGTTTCGACGCGGCGAGCCTGATGGAGATCAAGCTTTCGCCGAACATGTTTTCCCTCAGCCAATATTACAAAATTCTGATTGAGGACATGACGATTCTGCGCTACTTCGTCAATTCGGCGATGTATACCGCGGCAATTCTCTTTGGGCAGGCGCTGCTCATTCCGGCGATGGCCTACGCGCTCTCCCGTTTCAAATTTCGAGGGCGGGATGCGCTGTTCTTCGTCGTGATCATGCTGATGCTTCTGCCGTTTCAGGTGACGATGGTGCCCAACGTCATTACGCTGCGCGCGATGGGGCTGCTGGACACGATTTGGGCGATCATTCTGCCGATGACGGTCGCGCCGTTTTACATCTTTCTGCTGCGGCAGTACATGGTTGGCCTGCCGGGTGAGATGATCGAGGCGGCGCAGATCGACGGCGCGGGCACGTTCCGCTGTTTCATCCACGTGGTTCTGCCCGTCTGCCAGCCGATTCTCGGCGCGGCGGTGGCGCTCTCGTTTGCGGACTGCTGGAATCTGGTCGAGCAGCCGCTGACCTACCTGACCACACACACAGAGCTGTATCCGCTCTCCGTGGTCTTTAACCAGCTGACCCAGCAGAGCACCGGCGTGGAATTTGCGGGCGCGGCGCTGTATACGCTGCCCGCGCTGCTGATTTACCTGTATTTCCAAAACGATATTCTGGAAGGCGTTCAGCTCACGGAACTCAAGTAAAGGAAGACAAAAGCGATGAAAAAAATGGCCATCAAGGGACTGGTCGCATTGGCGGCGGTTGTCGCCCTGTGCATGTTCTTTTCCGGCACGATCAAAACCATTTCAACCGCCAAAGTCAGGCTGGTGACCGCCAAGCAGGGCAAGCTGGAGGAAGAAATCAAGCTGAGCGGCAACCTCACTTTCACCCAAACGGAGGAGGTGAAGCTGGCGCTTGCCTCCGACCAGAGCGTGACGATCAAACGCGTGCGTGTGGCGAAGGGGCGCAAGGTCGCCGCGGGCGACGTGCTCTTTGAAGCGGAGGTCTCCGGCTATGACAAGGAGATGGAAAGCTTGCGCAGCGACTACGAAAGCGCGCAGAAAGAGCTGATGGAGCTGGAACGCAAAAACGGCGACGTGCGGCTCAAGCGCACCGAGGAAATCTGGGTGGAAGCCTATGACGCGCTGGCGCAGAGTAAGGACGACCTGATGAACGCGCAGACGCAGATGGAGGTCGCCGCCAAACTGGCGGGCGTGACGCTGACGGATGGCCGTCTGCCGGAAAAGGAGCAGGACGAAACCCTGCTGGAAGCCCAGAAGGCGGTGGACAAGGCGCAGGCCGCACAGGACGAGGCGCAAAAAAAATTCAACAGCGCCAACCGGCTGGGCATCAGCGAAAACGTCATCAGCTATATCACCCAGAGCCGCACGCTGAACGAAAAGCTGACGGCGGCGCAGGAAAAAATCACCGCGCTCGACGTGCTGGCCCGGCAGGCCAAACAGGTGACCGCGCCGCACGACGGATACATCGTGGAGATCAACGTTAAGGCGGGCGACAGCTACGACGGCAGGACCGCCGCCATCGTCATCAGCGCTGAGGACGGCGACGCGGTGCTTCGCGCGGACACGAGCAAGATTGAAAAGAAGATCGATAAGGGCACGCAGGTGACCGTCAAGCGCGACAACGACAAGACGCTGAGCAAGAAGGTGACGGACAGCGGCGTGGACGAAGAAGGCAAGCGCTATATCGACGTGAAGCTGACCGATAAGGACATCGGCAATCTGGGCGGCGGCGCGGCGTTGTTCTCCGCCGCAGTGGATATGACGGCCAGCTACCGCGCGACGACGTCCACCACGCTGCTCCCGGCAAGCGCCGTCCGCGGCAGTGGAGACAACCGATACGTCTATGTCGTCAACGAGGAAAGCAACGCCCTCGGCCAGCGCGTGCTCAAGGTCAAAAAGCAGGATGTGAAGGTGCTCTCCGAGGTCGGCAGCACGGTTTCCATTCAGGATGATTTGAGCCGTCAGCGCGTGGCGTATATGGAGGATCGCACCATCAGCGACGGTTCCGAGGTCATGGTTTATGGAGAATAAAAAAAAGCGCCGGGGCATGCTCGCGCTTTTGCTGGGGCTTGCGCTGACGGTCTGCGGCGGCGCGCTGCTGACGCGTTCAGGAGGACGATTAGAATACATCCTGCCCGCGCCGGCGGCGACACAGGAGGGCGGCGAACTGAACGCGCTGTACGAAGAGGCGCAGAAGCAGCTTGCCTCCATCGCGGATTCCGTCACGGCAAGCGCGGTTGGCGCGCGGGCGCAGGGGCTTACCCTCTCTACGGAGACCCAGAGCGCGCAGACGACGGTTTACGCCGTCGGTTCGGGCTATTTCGATGTGGTGCATGAAACGCTGCTCGACGGGCGGCTCATCAGCGAAGCGGACGTGAAGCGCGCGGAGGATGCGATCGTCATCGACGAGAGCACGGCGCTGACCTTCTTCGCGGGGGATGAGCCCGTGGGCAAAACCGTGACGCTGAACGGGCTGAACTATGAGGTTGCGGGCGTCGTCAGGACGAGCCGACGCCTGGGCGAGATGGACGAGCATGTGGCCTATATCCCGATTACGGCGGCGAGCGCCAATGCGCTGGCCATGCAGACCGTCGAACTGACTGCCCAAACGGCGGACAAGACGACGGGCAGCGCCATTTTGATGGAAAACACGCTCAGAACGTGGCAGAGCGGCGGCAGTTTTTACAACTATAACAAGCTGGCGCTCGGCGCGGCGATGCCGATCCGCTGGCTGGTGCTGTTCGCGGGCGCTGCGCTGCTGCTCAGCCTCGTCAGCCGATTGAACGCGGCGGCGTGGGGCAGGGTATGCTACTACGCCGATCAACTCAAGACGCGCTATGCGCGGGATATGATCGGCGGAATGACCGCAAGCGTGCTGCTGGCGCTGCTGGGTTATGCGGCGCTGGCGGGCGCGGCGTTTGCGCTGGCAAAGTTTTCCATCGACCCGCTGTATGTGTTTACGGAGTGGGTGCCGGAAGTGGTGGTGGAGCTTTCTTCCATCGCCAAACGCTTCTGGTCGCTCAACGACGCGAACGCCGCGGCGGTGCGCTATATCAGCCGAAACTACTGCGTGCTGGAAACAGGGCGCGGGCTGCTGCGCTGGGGGCTTTTGGCTCTGCTGCTGGGCGCAGGGATGAACGGCGTGCCGTTCTTCGCCAAACGCGTGCAGATGCCGGAAATCAACAAAGAGCGATAAAATAGGGTAAAGGAAAGGGAACGGGCCAATGAGAAAGCCCGTTCCCTTTTTAGATTCGGTTTTCATCCATTTTCCGGCCGCATCATTTCGGTGGTGTAGTATTGGCCGTCGCGCCAGAAATAGACGGTTTGGATATCGCCGGGCGCGAACGACGCGCGGGAGAGGCGGAGAGTCATATCGCCCAGAATGGTCTGTTCGCCGATGCCGACGATGATATCCCCCTCCTGAAGGCCCGCTTCCTGCGCGGGGGAACCCTCTTCCACACTGCGCAGATAAGCGCCCTGGGGCAGGTTGTAATAATCCTGATAAACCGGCAGGACGTAACGCGCGACGATGCCCATTTCCCACTTGCGCGCTTCCTCGCGCTGGCTGTCGGAAATGGCGATCGGCAGGGTATACGTCATCAGCTCATCCGTGCCCTTGCCGACGGAAACAAAGACCATTTGATCGTCATCGACATACACATTGCGTCCCGCTGCGCGATACCAGCTGACGGCGACCTGTGCCCCGGTGAAATACTGCTTATAGCTGACCTGAAAATGGTGGGGATAGATATAAACTTCGCCGATTTCCGGCTCTTCGTAATCGTCGGGATCGTTATACAGCGGCGCTTTGCCGTTAGTCTCGAAATCGGAATAGGAATTGCCGCGGGCGACGGCGATGCTGTCGAGGTTGTATTCCTTTTCGATTTGCTCGGCAAAGGTGTCGGCCATATCTACGAGTTCGCCGTCGCTCATATTGGGGATGATTTTCAGGCCGAACGCGGTCAGCTTGCCGCTTGTGTTGTTGCGCACGCTGACCTGTACGCTGCCGTAGAAGCTGTACGACGTGATCTCTGCGCGCTGGATATAGAGGGGCTGCGCCTTGTTTTGCAGATAGGTGACTTCCTGCGCGCTGCCCTCGCGGGCAAGCATGCGGTCGTCGAACAGCAATGCCTGCGTATAGGGATCGGCTGTGCCGGTCTCTTCCAGGCCGCAGTCCTGCTGGAACATCCTGACCACATCGGCGGTCGATTCGGTATACAGCGCGTTTTCGTTCGGCTTGGCATAATAGCCCAGCTCATAGAGCCGTTTGCGCAGCGCCAGCACGTCGGCGTTTCGGTCGCCGACATTCAGCGTATGATACTGCGCCAGCTCCTCTTCGGTGTAGGTGAAGGGAATTTCATTTTTGATCTCCGCGATGGGATCGCGGCCGACGACGGGGAACAGCGTGCGCACTTCGCCCTCGGTGACGGGAATCAGCTCCACGGGCTTGACCTGGCGCACCAGCTCGGCGAGCATGTAGCCCTCTTTATTGTTTTTTCCCTTTTCGATGTGCAGCCAGAGTTCGCCGTCCTTTTCCACTTCGCCGACGGCGGTTAGCGCAGTGTCGGCGGCGATTTCGCCCAGGCGGCTTCCGTCGGGCTTTTTGCGCAGATTGGCGCGCTTGAGCGTGCGGACGAGACGCGGCTCGTCATAGACAGTCTCGTCCTGAACGGCATTCTTCGCCGCGGTCGGCGCGGGCGTTTCGCTGTCCGCATCAGGCGTGGCGGTCGGTTCAGGGGAAGGCGTCGGGGTCGGCGTGGCCGTCGGTTCGGGCGTCGGCGTGGGCACGGGTTCGAGCAATTCATAGAGAATATAGCCCTCGCGTCCGCCTTTTGTGCGCACATAGGCCCAGTTTTCGCCGTTGATTTCACTGACGGAAATGACGGTCAGCACGCTGGCCTTTTTCAGCGTTTCGAGCTTGTCGCTCTTTTTGTTGGGCAGTTTGCGCAGATTGGCCTGTTTGCTGGTTTGCAGCGTCTGGCTTTCGGCCTGCGCGGTTTCAGCGGGAGTATCTTCGGCCAGCGTGGCGGCGGGCTGCACGGCAAACAGCGCGCAGAGCGCGAACAGGCACGCGGCGTGTTGAATCGGTTTCATGGCATCCTTTCCGGCGCGGCGTCTGCCGCGCGCGCTTGAGAGTGAAACCATTATACCAGTTTCGCGGAAATTGAGCAAGTCAGCGCAGAAAGAGACGCAGCAGACGGGTTTTGAGCGGCGTATAGGGCATATAGCGGACGGGCATGTCGATCCATGCGGATTTTTTCAGAATGCTTTTTTCGTGGCTGAATGTATCAAAGCTCTTTCGGCCGTGGTAGCTGCCCATGCCGCTGCCGCCCACGCCGCCGAAGCCCATGCGGCTGGTGGCCAGGTGAACAATGGTATCGTTGATGCAGCCGCCGCCGAAGGGGACGGAGGCGAGCACGCGCTTTTGCAGCGCGTGGTTTTCGGAAAACAGGTACAGCGCCAGCGGATGTTCGCGGCTGTTCACAAAAGCGAGCGCCTCGTCGATGGAATCATAGGCGATGACGGGCAGAACCGGGCCGAAGATTTCCTCCTGCATGACCGCGTCGCCGGGCGTGACGCAATCCAGAATCGTCGGCTGAATGCGCAGCGTTTGCTCATCTGCCCGCCCGCCGAAAATCACTTTGTCCGGATCGATCAGCCCGCAGACGCGGCGGAAGTGCTTTTCGTTAATCATGTGCACATAGCCGTCGCAGTCGAGCGCGTTTTCGCCGACCATGTTTTGGATTTCCTGCTCCAATAAGGGGAGAAACGCGTCCTTGACCCGGCGGTCGATCAGCAGGTAATCCGGCGCGACACAGGTTTGGCCGCAGTTGAGCAGCTTGCCGAAGGCCAGGCGGCGCGCGGCGACGCGCAGATTGGCGGTTTCATCGACGATGCAGGGGCTTTTGCCGCCCAATTCCAGCGTCACGGGAGTGAGGTGTTCGCTGGCGGCGCGCATGACCTCGCGGCCGACCGTCACGCCGCCGGTGAAGAAGATGTAATCAAACCGCTGATGCAGCAGCGCCTGATTTTCCGCGCGGCCGCCTTCGACCAGCGCGACGTATTCGGGCGGGAAGCACTCGGCGACAATCTGCGCGATGACCTTCGACGTGGCGGGCGCGTAGGCCGACGGCTTGAGCATGCAGCAGTTGCCCGCCGCCAGCGCGCCGATCAGCGGCTCCATCAGCAGCATGAAGGGATAATTCCACGGCGCCATAATCAGCGCCACGCCGTAAGGCTCGCGGACGGTGAAGCTGTCCGACGGAAACTGTGCCAGCGGGGTGAGCACGCGGCGCTTTTTGGCGAAGCGGCCCAGATGCGAAATCATGTAGGAAAGCTCGGAGAGCGTCATGCCCGTTTCACACATGTAGGTTTCGGCTGCGCTCTTGCCCAAATCCTGCATGAGCGCGGCATTGACGGCTTCCTCGTGCGCCCGAATGGCGCGCTTGAGCGTAAGCAGGCTCTGTTTGCGGAAAGCAAGATCCAGCGTTTGGCCGGAAGCAAAGAAGCGGCGCTGAGCGGCGACGAGCTGCTCGATCGATGAAGCGTTCATGCGTTTTCCTCCTTGGCGGGCATCAGTTTCAGATACATCTGCGCGAGACGGCCTTCATCCATCAGCACGGGAACGGGGTAGAGCGGGTTGCTCTCCTTGGCGGCATGATGCGCCATTTCCGGAATATCGACGGTGCGGATCTGCGGAATGGTTTCGGGAATGCCCATTTTGGCGTTTGTTTTGCGAATCCAGCGGATGAAGGCTTCGGCGGCTTCCGAGTCGGAAGCGTTTGGAGACGCGACGCCCGCGATACGCGCAAGCCTGCCCAGCTTTTTGTGGCAGGCCGCGCCGTATGCGTCGAGAAAATACGGCAGGATGACCGCATTGGCCAGCCCGTGCGGCACGCCGTATTGACCGCCGAGCGAATGGGCCACGCCGTGGACATAGCCGACGTAGGAGCGGGTGAAGGATACGCCCGCGCAGTAAGCCGCGCGAAGCATGTCCGCGCGCGCCTGCATGTCGCCGCCGTCGGTATAAGCCTTGTACAGGCTGCGGACGATGCGCGTCGCTGCTTCTTCGGACATGGCGCGGGTGAGCCTGTTGGTCGAACGGCCGATATAGGCTTCGATGGCGTGGGTGAGCGCGTCCATGCCTGTTGTCGCGGTCAGCATGGGCGGCAGGCCGCGCGTCAGTTCGGGATCGAGCACGGCGTAATCCGGAATGAGCGCGAAATCGTTGATGGGGTATTTGTGGCGCGCGGCGGGATCGGTGATAACGGCGGCGAGGGTCGTTTCGCTGCCCGTTCCGGCGGTGGTCGGCACGGCGATGAGCAGCGGCGTGCGTTTTAAAACGCGCAACAGGCCGCGCATGCGTTGTACGCTCTGGCGCGGCTTGGCGACGCGCGCGCCGATGACTTTTGCGCAGTCCATCACCGAGCCGCCGCCGACCGCGATGATGGCCTGCGCGTGGGCGGTCAGGTACAGCGCGCGCCCTTCTTCGATGTTGGCAATGGTGGGATTCGGCACGGTCTTGTCATAGACGGCGCAGGCGACGCCGGCCGCCTTGAGCGCGGCTTCCAGCCCGCTCGTCAGGCCGAGAGAGCGGACGGAAGCATCCGTCACCAGCAGCACGGAAGCGATTCGCTTTTCGGCCAGCAGCGGCACGATGGAGGACAGCCCGTCGAGCTGAATCGGCTCACGATAGGGCAGGATGGGCAGCGCCGCGCGGAAAACGGCTTGATAGGCGCGGCAGTAGAAGGCGTAAAGTTTGTTCATGACAGATTCCTCAAAACGATAGTCGGGCTGATTGGTGCAAATTCTCGGATGGACTTCATTCAAGCGTTTCCCGTCCGTATTTTTCCACCGCAAGCTGTAAATTCTGCGTGATGGTCGTCAGGGTTTTGTAAAAAACCTCAATATCTGCGTCGGGAATGGCATCGCTGACGAAGCGATTGATATCCAGAATGATGGCCTCCACGCGCGCGGCGGTCTGCTCCCCGGCGGGGGTCAGCGTATAGCGACGCTTGTAGCCCGCCTGTGTGTCGGAGACGACATAACCTTTCTGTGCCAAATCCCGAAGGACGCGGGAAACCTGGCTCCTGTCCATCTGCTCCAAACGCGTCAGCTCGCCCTGGGTCAGACTGCCCGCCTCATGCAGGCGGCACAGGCAGTTCGTGTGCGCGCCGGAGAGAGAGAATGCGTCCATCTGCGCGGCTTTCAGCTTGGAGACGGATTTCGCCGCGCTCGTCATCAGCGCGGAAAACTGTTCAAATCGACTGGTATCCACAGCGTCATCCCCTTTTCAAATGGCTTTCGATGGGGCATTATACGACAAAATTGTTGAGCAGTCAACAAATAGAGCGCAAAAAATATCGATATTCCTGTGACGGGAAAAGCCGAAATCCAAAGCGGCTTGAGAGATTGAACGCAGAAAAACGCAGCGCTTCGTTCATGGAAACGCCAAAAAAGACTGAAACGAAGGGCGAATATGCGAATTTCGAGACGAAAAGGCCGAAATCAGGGTTGAAATCCGCTTGAAAACGAATTTGTTTGTTTTTTCGCAAACACGCTTGCGTCTCAAGTCGTTTGAGGATGTACAATAAACCCACCGACGGGAAATGTGGCGCAAACATGGCGCAGCCGTGACAAAACCATGATCCCGTCCCGTGTTTCGCTTCACTATGAATCACAAGAAGGGAAGGACAAACCAAATGAAAAAAGGATTGACGCTGCTGCTGAGCCTTGTGCTCGTGCTGGCCATGTCCGTCACCGCGTTCGCGGCTGAGGACTGGGTAACGCCGGTTCAGAACATCGAAAAGTGGGACGAAGAGGTGGATTTCCTCGTCGTCGGCTACGGCCTGGCGGGCGCTGCGGCGGCCGTTGAGGCGCATGACATCGACCCGAACGCCAAGATTCTCGTGCTCGAAAAGATGCCTGAGACGCTGGCGGGCGGCAACTCCATCGCCTCCGGCCAGACGTTCCTCGTTCCGGCGGAGAGCGCGGTGGAAACCGTGAAGACCTATCTGTACAACTGCAACCTGCCCAATCCGATTCCGGATGAGTATCTCACCTGGCTGTGCAACGGCTTCGCGACTCAGCTCCCGTGGATCGAGTACGTGGCGGACGGCGTTAATTACGAAGCCGGCTACGTCGGCGGCGGCGAGCTGAAGTGGGGCAGCATGGTTGTTGAGTTCAGCAACTTCGAAGGCTCCACCTTTGACGGCTGCTCCGCTCACCTGCGTGCCAAGGGCGCGACCTTCGAGAACGGCGGCGTGTGGCGCTGCTTCGCCAAGGCGGTTGAAAAGCGCGGCATCGACGTGCGCTTTGAGAACCCGGCTGTCTCCCTCGTGCAGGATCCGTTCACGAAGGAAGTTTCCGGCGTGATCGCCCGCCGTGCGGACGGCACCGAGTACTCCATCAAGTCCAGCAAGGGCGTTCTGCTCGCTTGCGGCGGCTATGAGAACAACCTGACCATGCAGCGTGACTTCCACGGCATGGAGACCGTGTACACCGCCGGCACCCCGGGCAACACCGGCGACGGCATCAAGATGCTGATGGAAGCCGGCGCTCAGATCTGGCACATGAAGAACCAGACCCAGTCCGGCGGCTTCTGGCTGGGCATCAAGGTTCCGGAGTATGACTCTACCTTCATGCGCAACTTCACCATGGCCGGCAACAGCTGGATCGAGATCGACTCCGAGAACAAGCGTTTCTACGACGAGGCGGGCAGCTACCATCGTCAGCACATGAAGTACATGGAGTATGGCCGCTATGTTGACCTGCCGCACGAGCGTGCGCTGCCGGTTTCCCTCATCTTTGACGAGAAGACCCGTGAGGCTGGTTCCATCGGCAGCCAGTGGCTGAGCTGGCCGACGACCACCGAAGGCTACACCTGGAGCAACGACAACCTTGCTGAGATCGAAAAAGGCTGGATCATCAAGGCTGACACCATCGAAGAGCTGGCCGAGAAGATTGACCGCGATCCGGTTGAACTCCAGGCCACGATTGACGAATGGAACGCCGCCTGCGACGCGGGCGTTGACGCCGAGTTTGGCCGCGATCCGGAGAAGATGGCGAAGATCGACACTGCTCCGTATTACGCGGTTTCCATCACCCCGACCCTTGTTGCCACCACCGGCGGCGCGAAGCGTGATACTGCCAGCCGCGTGCTCGACTGGAACGACGAGCCGATCAAGGGCCTCTATGAGGCGGGCGAGCTGGGCAGCTACGTGGCGAACCTCTACCAGAACGGCGTGTTCCTCTCCGAGGCCATGCTCTCCGGCCGCACCGCCGCGCAGACTGCGTTCGGCGCCGTGAGCAAGTTTGAGGCCGTGACCAAGAGCGAGAATAACGGCCCGGCCTGGGCGGACGCTGCCGACGGCGTGTACACGGCGTCCGTGGACGGCCTGCACGACAAGATCGAGGTCTCCATCACGGTTGCGGGCGGCAAGATTGAGAACATCGAAATCACCGGCGGCCGCGACAGCATGCTCATCACCGACGAGCAGCTCGCCGAGTACGTGGGCGCGATCATCGCCAGCCAGAGCGCTGATGTGGATATCATCTCCGGCGCGACGGTGGACTGCCAGGCGATCGGCACGGCCATCGGCCAGGCGTTTGCCAAGTAAATAAACGAATATGAATGAAACGCCCCTTCCCGGCACATGTCGGGAAGGGGCGTTTTGCTTTGCACGGTTACGCGCGGACATCTTCGATGGAGGTATGCCGGATCGGCTTCCACTCGACGCGCACCAGCAGCGCGGCGAGGGAAATCGGAATATAGGTGAGCATGAACAGCGGGAAGAAGGGCAGATACATCACCTTTTTCAGCGGAGAGGCGGGAATGCGCCGCCACTCGGCGAGGACGGTGAGCAGGCCGTAGACAAACATCATGCCATAGCTCCACAACAGCATGGTCAGCAGGGAACGGCCGACATGGCGGAGCATGAAATCAGCCAGAAACGGCGGCAGGGAGAGGATTGTCACGCCGCAGAAGAGATTGACGAAAACCGCCGCAATGGTCAGCAGCACGCAGGGGGCGATGGTCATTAGCATATCGTAGCAGGAGAAGCGGCGCGGGCCGCGCAGACAGCCGCGCGCAAGCGATGCGCCGCAATGGGCGTTGACCTGATAGAAGCCCTTGGCCCAGCGCATGCGCTGCCGCCACGACTGGGCGAAAGTGACGGGCTGTTCGTCGTAGACAATCGCGTCGTCGCAATAGCCGATGCGCCAGCCGTTGGCCGCGCAGACGGCGGAAAACTGAATATCCTCGGTGAGCAGGTGATAAGGCCAGCCGCCGTTTTCCTCGATGATTTTGGAGGAAACGAGGAAGCCCGTGCCGGAGATGGCGCAGTTGGTATGCAGTTTCATGCGGGGATAATTGAGGAAGCGCGCCTCGCGCAGAAACCAGATGGAATAGCTCGCGGAAATCCAGCTGGAGGCGAAGTTCTTGGAATTGCGGTAGCTGGTGAGTACGTCGCAGCCCTGCGCGAAGGTTTGATCCATCGCGGAGACGAAGTGCGGATCGACGATGTTATCCGCGTCGAAGACGAGGAACGCGTCGTAATCGGACAGGGGGCGGTGCATGCGGATGCAGCTGATCAGCTCGTCGAGCGCGTAGCCCTTGCCGACCTGATGGGGATTGAACCGCTCGAACACGGTCGCGCCCGCCTGACGCGCGGCGAGGGCGGTGCCGTCCGTGCTGTTATCGGCAAGCACGTAGATATCCAGCAGCTCGGCGGGGTAATCCTGCGCGCGGAGACTGGCAACCAGCTCGCCGATAACGTGTTCTTCATTGCGGGCGCAAATCAGCGCGGCATAGCGGCGGGATGGGGTGGAATTGGGGCGTTTGGCTTTCCGCCTGTCGCGGGGACAGACGACCAGGCCATAGAGCGTGTAGAAAACCTGATACAGATAAGCTGAAAAGAGCAGAACGCCGATGACGGCGTTAAACTGATCCAGAAAGTGCAGCATAAGGATTTCCTTTCGTAAAGGTTTATTTATGGCTTTATAAGGTACACGGTTTGAATACAAATGTCAAGGGATGGAGACGGGCGCCGCTTAATTTCGTCTGCCGTCACGTGGAACACAGACAATAAATGGATAAAATGAACAACAATGGGCGCGGCTCAAAACCGCGCCCGTTGTGTCTTTTGTGTAGAAGGAGAGGAAAATTATTTACTTCCGGCGGGGACCAGAGAGCGATCTTTATCGTCGAAGACGAGCACCTTGATCTTTTTGTTTTCCTCTGTGATGTTCCAGATCCACTCGGCGTTGATGCCGCCGTCGGTGGACGCATCATGCGCCAGACAGATGTTTCCGCGGGAAGCCTTTGAGCCGAGCGCGTCTTCCATGATGGAGAAATCCTTGCCGTTTTTCTTGGTGGTCGGGATTTCGCACAGGTAGTAATTGCCGCTGATGCGGATGGTGTATTTGCTGTAACCGCCCGCGTTTTCGATGGTGCCGCGGCGGGTGACGGTGATGTATTCGCCGGCGGGCGTTTCGCGGTGCAGGTATTTCGCGGTCGCCAGACCGGTGGAGACGGCGCACGAACCGAGACGTTCGCCGTTCTTGTAAACGGTCAGCGTCTGCGCGGCTTTATCGACGACGATGCCGTAAAGCGTGTTCGGCTCGACCGTGCGCAGCGTTTTGGTGCGGATATAACCGCGGACGAACGCGCCGTCCTCATTGCGGTAAGCTTCCACAAGCGACCAGCCGTCATCCAGATCTTCGATGAGGTTCAGACCCTGGCTGAGGCCAGAGACCGAACCGAGCTTTTTGCCCTTGCTGGTGCTGTTGTAGATATAAGCGGATTCGCTTTCTTTGACGTCTACGCTGACCATGGTGCGGGTGAGCGCCGCCCAGATTTCCGCGTCGCTTGAATCGGCGGTCAGCCCCCAATAGCCGCTGTCTTCCTGCGCGGCGGTATCGCTCACGCCTACGCCGATTTCATAGCCTTCGTCGCCCATGACGGTCGCAGTTGAAGCGACGTATTCCACATTGCTGCCTGCGGACGTTTGAGCGGCGGCAGGCTTGGCTGCGGCGGGCTGGCCAGCCGGTTGAGCCGACTGTTTGGTGTCGGCGGGCGTTTCATCGGCGGGAACCTCGTCGGAATCTGCCTCGTCCGCCATCTGCGCGGTGGGTACGCCGACGGTCAGCTGGCCGCTGAGGCTTGCGGCGGTCTGACCGAACTGATCGATCAACTCGCCGTTGACGGTGTAAGCGCCGACATCCAGCGGCGCGCCGTCTTCATCTGACACGGTGAAGATGAGCGTGTTATCCGCCGTATGCACTTCCTGATTTTCACAGAGCGTGACGGAACCGGAAGGGCCGTCCAACGTCAGCGTCAGAAAGCCCGGAACATCCGTAGTGACGGTAAGCTGCGCACGGGAACCGCCCGGCACGGTTTCTTCAGGCAGAACAATCTGAACGGAAGCGGCCAACGCACTGCCTGCACCGGCAAACAGAAGCGCGGAAGCGAGCAGCGCGGATAAAGTGTGTTTGGATCTCATGACAAAGGGGCTCCTTTCCGAAATGACGCGCCGTAAAGGCAGAATAAGCCTCATTTTCTTTCTCTATCATACTGCAAATCGGGGGAGAACGCAAGAGATAAGCGTTTTTTTACGGGCTTGTTTGAAAACGGGAAAGCGTGCTACAATGAAACGCGAACGCCAAAGAGAGGGGAAGCGGCCCGATGGATCAGATTTTTGAGCGCGTCACGGCGGCGCTGGCGACATTGCGTGTTGGCGCGGCGGATTCCGAGGAACAGCTGCACCGGCAGGCGGCAGAAGCGTTTGCGAACGCGGGGCTGGAGGCTGCGCACGAGGTTTCGCTTGCGCCGCGCTGCCGAATTGATTTCATGGTCGGCGATATCGGGGTGGAGATCAAGAAAAAAAGGCCGCAGCGCGCGCCGCTTGTGGCGCAGTTGACCCGATATGCGAATTGCCCGCAGATTGCGCGGCTGATTGTGCTTGCGCCGCGCGGCGTGGACCTGCCCAAAAGCATCGGCGGCAAACCCGTGACGATGATGAGCCTTGAAAAACTTTGGGGGATTATGCTTCCATGATGACGGAACTTGAAAAACTGCCCGGTTATCTGATGGATGCGCCGCAAAACGGCCACATATATGGAACGCTTTCCTACAACAGGCGGAGCAGGTGCTGGACGATCAAGGGCGAACCCTGCGTGACGGAAATGGCCGCGCGGCTGTTTCCCGGCAGTCAGCGGCGGCGTGGCGAAGCGCGTTTTACGGCGAATCGGCGGATCATCGGCGATGTGAATTGGCTGATGCTGCGCTATCCGCTGGAAATTGCGCCGCGTGACCGGGCGTTGTGGGAAAGCGCGCTTGGTCAGGCGCGGGAACATGCGCGGCTGCGTGCGCAGGCGGAAAAACTGCCTCAAAGGAGCACGCCGCCGGAAGGAACGTTTACAGGCGAGCTGCGTGAGTTTCAGAAGGAAGGACTTTCGTTTTTGCTGGCCAATCCGCGAACGCTGCTGGCGGATGAAATGGGATTGGGCAAGACGGTGCAGGCGCTGGCCTGTCTGGCGGCGACAGGAGAATTTCCGGCGCTGATCGTTGTGCCGCCGCACTTGCTGCGCAACTGGCAGGCGGAAGCCGCACGTTTTCTACGTATCGATGGAAAGCCGCCGCGCGTCTGTGTGCTCACGGGTTTAAAGCCCTATCAGCCGCCGGAAGCGGACATCTATATCATTCACTATCTGTTGCTGCGCGGATGGAAACAGGCGCTTCCACAGATGGGGTTCCGCACGGTGATCTTTGATGAAATACAGGAATTGCGCCATGGCGGCACGGAAAAGTATTCCGCGGCCAGCCTGTTAGCCGAGGAATGTGAACGGGTCATCGGCCTTTCCGGCACGCCTATCTATAATAAGGGATCGGAAATCTGGAATGTGGTCAATATTCTGGATTTTCACTGCCTTGGCGATTGGGAAAGCTTCACGCGCGCGTGGTGCGACGGATATGGCAATCATCTGGTTCGCGATCCGGCGCTGCTGGGCGATCATCTGCGCCGAGAAGGGTTGATTCTGCGCCGAACGAAGCAGGAGGTGCTGACTGAACTGCCGCCCAAACGGAGACTGGTGCAGGAGATCGACGCGGACGACAAGGTGTATCGGGAGCTGATGCGGCCGGTCATCGAGATGCTGGGCAGCCTGCGGGCGCTGCATCCGGAAGCCAGGGAACGCGCCGTGCTGGAGGAACAGGTCGGGCGCGGCGAACGGCAGGCCACGGGCGTGGCGAAAGCGCCGTTTGTCGCGGCTTTTGTTCGCGCCCTGCTGGATAACGGCGAAAAGGTGCTGCTGTTTGCCCATCATCATGCGGTGATGGATATCTATAAGAAAGAGCTGACGAGCTATCATCCGGCGTTTCTCACCGGGCGGGAGACGACGAAACAGAAGGATGACGCCGTGGCGCGGTTTATGGAGGGGAAAACAAACCTCTGCGTGATATCGCTGCGCGCAGCTTCGGGACTGAACCTGCAAAGGGCAAGCTGTGTCGTATTTGGCGAATTGGATTGGTCGCCCGCCGTGCACAGCCAGGCGGAGGATCGCGCACACCGCATGGGGCAGAAGGATTCGATCCTGTGTTATTATCTTGTTGCGCCGCAAGGCTCGGACAGAGATATGCAGGATGCGCTGGGACTCAAGGTGAGCCAGTTTGTCGCGCTGATGGGGGATAAGACGCCGGAATTGAGCAGCGTGCAGGATGCGCAGCAGGCGGCGAAGGCGCATATCGAAAAAATGCTGGAACAATATGACGCGGCGCAAACAAATGAAAGGGGCTGAAATCTTTTTTAAATAGGGGAGATGGCCGTTTTTTCTTGCGACAGCAGGAAAAAATGAAGGTTACATGAGCACAAAATGCGGATTTCAGACACAAAGATTCAAAAACTGTCAAAAAAAGTTCAGAAAAGGTATTGACAGGGAGCCGGAACTGCGATATAATAACCGAGCTGTCAGCGCGAGCTGCTAAAGCGAGCG
>UQNN01000021.1 GCA_900542445.1 uncultured Eubacteriales bacterium
GATTATAGAAGCAGTTGACGCGAATTTCGGAAAGAAATTCTGGGAATATGTAAAAAGCTATCTCCAAATCATCGTATCTGCGGTTGTCTGTGCGGCCAATATTGCGGAAAACACCCTGCTGGTGCCGATTATAGGTGGCGTGGGCGCAGCCATTTCCACGGGCCTATCCTAAATTATATTTTTTGCTATGCGTTTCATCTTGTCAAACAGGTATTTCCCTATGAAGTGGGAGATGGAGAAATTCTCTCTCATTACGCTTCTGTTCCTTGCTTATGGATGCTCAGCTTCGCGAAGTCTCCATCCGACAGCGTTGCGCCCGCCGTTTGAACGACTGCCGCGCTGACGCGGTTGCCCAATGCCACGGCATCCGGGAGCGAGAGCCCGCGCGAAAGCCCCAGCAGAACGGCTCCGGCGTGCGCATCGCCCGCGCCGATGGTGTCCAACACATGCTCTGCGGGATAGCCCGGCACGGTGAGCAGCGCGCCGTCCACGGTTAAAACCCGCGCGCCGAGGCTGCCTAGCGTCGCAATGACCGGAGCCTGTGTCTTTTCATGCAGGAACAGCAGCGATTCATCCAGTCCGTCCAGACCGGAAAGCGCGCTTGCTTCCGCGCCGTTCAGATGGAGAATCGGGTGCAGGGCGTACAGCGCATTCTGGCGCTCGATGGCAATCCCTGCTCCGCGCGGGCCGGGAGCATAGAAAATGCGGTCGATCGGCGCGTTTTTCAGATAATCCACCAACAAGCCGCCCGTCTTTTCCTCGACCTCAAGGCCGCAGACATAGCCATAGGCGTAGTGATTTGCGGCATAAGGCGCCATCCATGCGGGATTGAAGCTGTATTCCGCGCCGTGGATGGACATGAACGTCCGTTCGCCGCTGGCCTCCACCAGACAATAGCAGCAGCCGTTTGCCTCATCCGGCAGAAGGACGGGCTGTGCAAAAGACAGCGTTTGCAGCTGCTTTTCGACAAAGCCGCCAAACACGCCCTGCAAACCGACCGGGGTTACGAAGGTGGTCGGCGCGCCCGCCCGTCCCAGAATATTGGCGACGTTGTAAGCGCAGCCGCCAATGGCGAACCGCTGACTTTCCGGATGCAGGTTTTCCTCGGTACGGGGAAGATGATCGACGCGGATAATGACGTCCACACAGGTTGAGCCGATGACAAGCACATTTTTATCCATAATTTCCTCCGCAGGCAGCAAGAATAATATCAGTATACGCCCCTTGAAGCCGCGCGTCAATTATGATATATTTTGGGCATAGAAGGACGAAAGGGCTGAAACAGATGAAAAATGATTTTTCGGAAATTCAAAGCGAAATCGACGCGATGCAGCCGGAGTTAGTCCGCATTCGCCGAGACCTGCACCGTCATCCGGAAACGGGCTGGCTGGAGATGCGGACGACGGCGATTTTGGCGAAAGAACTGCGTGCGCTGGGCTATGAAATCTATACGGGGCGCGCGGTCTGCAAAGAGGGGGCGCGGCTCGGCCTGCCGGATGCGCAGGTTTTAGCGGCGCATGCTGAACAGGCGCTTGCGCAGGGCGCGCCGGAGGACGAGCTGACGGCCGACGTTCGCGCGGGCTACACGGGCGTGATCGCGATTCTGCGATGCGGCGAGGGGCCTACGGTCGCGATGCGGTTTGACATCGACGCGCTGCCGATGACGGAGTGTCCGCAGGATGCACATCGGCCGACGCGGGAGGGCTTTGCAAGCGTGAACCCCGGCATGATGCACGCATGCGGCCACGATGGGCACGCGGCCATCGGCTTGGGTGTTGCGCGCATTTTGATGGCGCACCGGGATGTACTGCATGGTACGGTGAAGCTGATTTTCCAGCCGGCGGAGGAAGGCGTGCGCGGGGCGCATGCCATCGTTGAAAACGGCTGGCTGGACGATGCGGACGCGCTGCTGGCCTCGCATGTCGCGCCGACGGGCAAAGCGGATGACGGCGATGTGACGGCCGGCACGTGGGGCAGCCTGGCGACGACGAAATACGACGTGGCCTTTACCGGGCGTGCGGCGCACGCGGGCGGTTTTCCGGAACAGGGGAAAAACGCGCTGCTGGCGGCGGCCTCTGCGGCGCTGGCATTGCATGCGATTCCGCGTCACGGCGGGGGACAGAGCTTCATCAACGTCGGCACACTGCGCGCGGGTTCGGGGCGGAACGTCGTGCCGGATTACGCGCTGATGCAGCTGGAGGTGCGCGGCGAAACGACGGAGATCAATCAGTTCATGATGAAGCGAACGGAGGAAATCTGCCGTGGCGCGGCGGCGATGCAGGGATGCGCGTGCGAGATGACCGTGATGGGCATGGCGGAGGGACAGCGCAGCGACGGCCAACTCATCGAGCGCATGGGGCGCGTCATCCGCCGGGATTTGCCGAACCTGACGCTTTCCACCGAGCAGAACGCCAAAAACTGGGGCAGCGACGATGTTTCCGTGATGATGAACCGTGTGCAGGCGCATGGCGGGCAGGCGACCTATATGCGCGCGATGACGGATATGGCGGGTGCGCAGCATACGGTGACGTTTGACTTTGACGAGGCGGTTTTGGGCAGGAGCGTGGCCGTATTCTGCGCGGCGGCGATGGATTTGATGAGGGAAGAGGCATGAAAACACTGATTGAAAACGCCATCGTTTTGACGATGGACGACGAGATGCGCGTATTCGACCGGGGCTATGTGCTGACGGACGGCGTCCATATCGCCGAGGTGGGCGCGGGGCGTTTTGCAGGCGACGCAGACGAGCGGATCGATGCGCGCGGCGGCATTCTGCTCCCCGGATTTGTGAACACGCACTGCCATGTGTCGATGGTGCCGTTCCGCACGATGGGCGACGACTGCCCAGACAGGCTGCGCCGTTTCCTGTTTCCGCTGGAAAACGAGGCGATGACGCGTGAGCTGGTCTATCGCGGCGCGGTGTTCGGCATCGGAGAAATGCTGCTGGCGGGCGTGACGACGTTCGTGGATATGTATTATTTTGAGGATGAGGTGGCGCGCGCGTGTGTGCGGACGGGCATGCGCGGCTATCTCGGCGAAACGCTGATTTCTCAGCCGACGTGCGACAGCGCGCAGCCGGGCGGCGGGCTTGAAATCGCCAGGCGGATGTTTGATACATGGCGGGGCGAAGCGCTGGTGCGCCCGATTGTCGCGCCGCACGGCACGACCACCTGCAACGAAGCGCTGCTGCGCGCGGGCGTGGAACTGGCCGCCGGGCAGAATGCGCTGTTCACCCTGCACGCGAGCGAAATGGATTATGAGATGAAATATTTCGCCGAACGGGGGGAAACGCCGACGCGCTATCTCAAGCGAATCGGCGCGGTGAACGAGCGGCTGCTGGCGGGGCACTGCATCCATTTGACCACGGACGATATCGAGATTTTGGCGGAGGGAAACGCGGCGATTGCGCACTGCATCGGCAGCAACACGAAAGCGGGAAAAGGCGTGGCCCCGATGGCGGCGGCGGCGCGCGCGGGCGTTCGTTTCGGCCTTGGTACGGACGGCCCGTCCTCCGGCAACACGCTCAGCCTGTTTGACCAGATGCGCCTGTTTGCGGATGCGCATAAGACGGCGAACCGCGACCGCGCGCTTTTCCCGGCAAAAGAAATTGTGCGCGCGGCGACGCGGGGCGGCGCGCAAGCTCTGCACGCCGGGAACGAACTGGGGCAGCTCCGTCCCGGTCTGCGGGCGGATATGGTGCTGGTCAGCGTGGATGCGCCGCACATGTTCCCGGTCTATAACCCCTATTCGGCGCTGGTTTACGGCGCAAATAGTTCGGATGTGAGTCTGGTGATGGTTTCGGGCGAGGTGCTGGTGCGCGGCGGAAAGCTGACGCGGCTGGATATGGAGGAGGCGAAGGCAAAGCTGCTTGAACAGATGGGGCCGTTTATGCAGAGCGCCGCGAAATATGCGGACATCATTTAAAGCGGTCTGAGGCTGTCTTATCTTCCGCTAAGGTTTGGAAAAAAACAGAGGATTCCGCACGCGGACGTTTTTTGGCTCTTCCCGTCGGCAAGACGGAGGAACGCAGCGCAGACGTCCGCTCAGCCTGCTAAAAACACGAACATTATAGCTGAAAAAAGAAAAAAACAAATATTTTCCCGAAAAAAGCGGAAGAAGAATTGACACATTCTGCGCTTTATGCTAGAATAAATCGCAATTTTACCGAACATTAAGTCTGCGGAAAGGGTGAAACCTTCGGTGAATCGAAAGAATCGTTGGATTGCGGCGGCGCTGGTGCTGCCCGGCGTGCTGTTTGTCGTGTTTTTCATGCTCATTCCGCTGTTTTCACTTTGCCTGACCTCGTTTTTCCCGGACGAACATTTTTCGCTGTCCTCCTATTTTTCGCTCTTTGGGGATGTCTATTTTCAGCAGGTTTTTGTGCGCAGTCTGCGGCTCAGCCTGTTGAGTACGGCGGTCTGCGCCCTGCTTGGCTTTCCGACGGCGTATTATATCGCCAAGCATTCCAGGCACAAGGGCATGATGATGGCGTTCGCTGTGTTTCCGATGTTCACCAGCCCGGTCATCCGTTCGTTCAGCTGGATGGTCATCCTCGGCAAGAAGGGCATCGTCAACAGCGCGCTGGTTTCGCTGGGCATTTTCGCCAAGCCGCAGAGCCTGCTCTACAATGAATTTTCGATGACGGTCGGTTTCGTGCAGCTGTTTCTGCCGCTGATGATCCTCTCGCTCATCGGCGTGATGGATCATATTCCGGATGATTTGAGCGAGGCGGCCGGAAGCCTCGGCGCGACAAAACTCGGCGCATTCTTCCACGTCGTTTTTCCGCTGAGCATTTCCGGGTTGGTGACGGGCAGCGTGCTCGTGTTCACCGGCTGCATGACGGCTTATACCACGCCTCAGCTGCTCGGCGGCACGGATACCCGCGTGCTGGCAACGATGATCTATCAATACGCGATGAGCCTGCGCGACTGGACGCAGGCCTCCGTCGTGGCGGTCGTGATGATCGTGGTGACGATGATGATTTCCGGCGTGTTTAACGCCCTGAGCCGAAAGATCAACCCGATGGCGTAAGGAGGAGAAGCGAACATGGCGCTGCTTGAATTGAAAGGGATTACCGCCGGATACGGCCAGAACGTGATTCTGCGCGACTTCAACCTGAACGTGGAGCGCGGCGAGTTTGTCAGCCTGCTCGGCTCTTCCGGCTGCGGCAAGACGACAACCCTGCGCCTGATCGCGGGCTTTTCCGAACCGATGCAGGGCACGATCAGCTTTGACGGCAGAGATTATACCCATGTGCCGCTGCACAAGCGCAATTTCGGTTTCGTATTCCAGAGCTATGCGCTCTTTCCGCACATGACCGTGTTTGACAACGTGGCTTTCGGCCTTAAAATGCGCAAGCTGGATAAGGCGGTAATCCAGCGCGACGTGATGCAGATGCTGAAACTTGTCGATCTGGAAGGGTTTGAAAACCGCTATCCGCGCGAGATGAGCGGCGGCCAGCGTCAACGCGTGGCGCTGGCACGCGCGATGGTCATCAAGCCGGATTTGATGCTCTTTGACGAACCGCTCTCCAACCTCGATGCGAAACTGCGCGTGAAGATGCGCGTGGAAATCCGCCGCATTCAGCAGGAGCTGGGTTTCACCGCGATCTACGTCACCCATGATCAGGAAGAGTGCTTCGCCATCAGCGACAAGGTCGCCATCATGAACAAGGGCCTCATCGAGCAGATGGATGCGCCCAGCACGATCTACAACAGCCCGAATACCGAGTTCATCGCCCGGTTTGTCGGCTTTGAAAACTTTTTTGAACTGACGCGCATGCAAAGCGGCGGTTTCGCCGCAGCAGACGGCACGGCGATCCGCGTGGCGGATCAGAAGCCGGGCGAGCGCTTCAAGGGCTGTATCCGCCCGGAGGACGTGCAGGTGCGCCCGGCGGGAGAGAAGGGGCCGAACGCCATCCCCGGCGAGGTGATGGTCAGCACGTTCCTCGGCCGCCACAATCAGCTCAACGTCAAGACCGCAATCGGCAAATTTGTCGTCAGCGCGGATCAAACTCAAGCCTTCCCAATCGGCACGGCGGTGACGCTTGTGCTGACTGAGAATAAAATCAAACTCATTGGCTAACAGGAGAGGAGAAAAATCATGAAAAAGTTTGTCACCCTGCTTGTTACCCTGCTCGTGATCGCGAGCCTGTCGTTCTGCGCCGTTGCCGAGGATAAGCCCTTCGCCGGCCAGACGCTGACCATCAGCACCTTCAGCTTCAACGCTGAGCTGCTCCAGAAGAACATCTATGATCCGTTTGAGGAAGCCACCGGCGCGACCCTCGTCGTGGATACCGGCCGCAACCCGGAGCGCGTGACCAAGATCATCGAGTCCCCGGACGACTATGACGTGGTCGTCATCGGCGACATGTTCGTCGATCAGCTCAGAAAAGCGGGCGTGCTCGACACGTTTGACTCCAGCAAGCTGTCCAACATCGAGGGCATCTATGAGAACGCCCGCGCGCCGATGGGCGAGGGGTATGGCCCGGCCTACACCTTCAACCGCCTCGGCATTGTCTACGACAGCGCGTTCTGCGACGTTGAGATCAAGAGCTGGGCTGACCTGTGGAACCCGGAACTGGCGGACAGCATCGCCGTGCCGGAAATGACCACGACCTCCGGCCCGCTGTTCTACTATGCGACGGCCGCCGCTTTCGGCCTTGAGCCGGGCAAGGACGACGAGGCCATCTTCGCCAAGCTGGCTGAGCTGAGACCGAACGTTGTCAAGACCTGGACGAGCGCCAACGACACCATCACCATGCTCAACCAGGGTGAAATCAGCGTCGCCGTGCTGCTGGATTACAGCTACACCACCGCCAAGAACGCCAATCCGGATTACATCTGGGTCGATCCGACCGAAGGCTCTTTCTCCGGCTATAACATGCTCA
Source organism: uncultured Eubacteriales bacterium (assembly GCA_900542445.1). Taxonomy (GTDB): domain Bacteria; phylum Bacillota; class Clostridia; order Christensenellales; family Aristaeellaceae; genus Ventricola. The sequence continues at coordinate 6,890 of UQNN01000021.1, forward strand.
ACATCGTGAAAGGCTGCGAGAACAAGGAACTGGCCGAGGCTTTCATCGATTTCTATCTCAGCCATGATGTGCAGCTGGCCGAAGCGCTGGACGGCGTGGACGCGCCGGTTCGCCCGGACGTTGAGCTGACCGCCGAGCAGTCCGCCAACTTCACCTATGGCGAAGAGATGATCTCGAACCTCAAGCTGCCGGATTGGGACGTTATCGCCGCCAATCAGGCCGACTGGATCGCCAGCTGGAACGCCATCTTCTCCGTGAAGTAAGCGGCCGAAGATTCGATATTCCATGTTTTTTCAAGAAGGGGCGCAGGAGAGAAAGATCCCTGCCAGAGTCTGAGGCGCAGCCTCGATCGTTCCCTTCATCGTATCGCGAAGGAGGCTACCCCGATGAAAAAGAACAAATTGCTGTTTCTGGTGACAGTGCTGGTCTATCTGTTTCTGATCGGGCCGCTGGTGGTCATCATGGCGGCCTCCTTCAGCGATACCAATTATTTGAAATTTCCGGGCGAGGGCTTCACGCTCCGGTGGTATCAGCAGGTGTTTACGATGAGCGCTTTTGCCAAGGCCGCCAAGCTGAGTCTGTTCATCGCGCTGGGCGGCACGGCGATTGCGTTGCTACTGGGTCTGCCGGCGGCTTACGCGCTGAATCGGTACAATTTCAAGGGCAAGGACGCGATCAAGACGGTGTTCTTGTCCCCGGTGCTGATTCCGTGCATCGTGCTCGGTTTCATCATGCTGCGCTATGTGGTCAACCAGTATAATCTGGCGGTCATTCCCAGCCTGCTGATCGGTCATACGCTGCTTTCGATTCCGTACATCATGCGCGTGGTTACGTCCAGCCTTGCGAACTTCGATTTTGCGGTGGAGGAAGCCGCTTGCAGCCTCGGCGCGACGCGGCCCTACACGTTCTTCCACATCGTTCTGCCCAACATCAAATCCGGCATTGCCTCGGCCTGCATCATGGCGATCATCAATTCGTTTAACAACGTGTCGCTGTCCGCCTTCCTGACCGGCCCCGGCGTGAACATGCTTCCGATTGAGATCATGGGCTATGTCGAGTATCACTTTGATCCGACCATCGCGGCGCTTGCGACCATCATGATGGTGGCGACCCTGGGCGTGATGCTGCTGATTGAAAAGACGCTCGGCTTGCAGAGCGTGGTGTAAAGCCCGGCCATTTCTCAAAAAATAAAACAAAGCCCGGAGTTGAAGGCTGAATCGGCCTTGCAGCTCCGGGCATATTTTTGTCTATGCGAAAAATCCCCGCCCGGCACTTTAACGGCGCGGACGGGGAAAAGCTTTGAAATTATTTGATCCGATGGCAGGCGACAAAGTGATCCGGCGCGACCTCGCGCAGTTCCGGGCGCTCCTGCGCGCATTGCTCGGTCGCATACGGACAGCGCGCGCGGAAACGGCAGCCGCTCGGCGGGTCGATCGGAGTCGGCACGTCGCCGGAAAGGTGGATGCGCTGGCTGGCGGCGGCCATGTCCGGATCGGGAATCGGCACGGCGCTCATCAACGCCTGCGTGTACGGGTGCAACATGTTGGAATACAGCTCCTGCACCGGCGCGCGCTCGACCATGCAGCCCAGATACATCACGCCCACGTTGTGGGAGATGTGACGCACCATGGAAAGGTCGTGCGAAACGAACAGATATGAAAGCCCCAGCTTCTCCTGAAGCGATTCCAGCGTGTTGATGACCTGCGCCTGAATGGAAACGTCCAGCGCGGAAATCGGTTCGTCGCAGACGATGAATTCCGGGTTGCAGGCAAGGGCGCGGGCGATGCCGACGCGTTGGCGCTGACCGCCGGAAAACTCGTGCGGATAGCGCTGGAGATGATCCGGCTTGAGGCCGACCAAATCCACCAGCTCGCGCACGCGCTCGTTCTGGTATTCTCTGCTCGCGCCCGCATAACGAAGCGGCTCGGCGATGATGGAGGCCACCGTCATGCGCGGATTCAGCGACGCATACGGGTCCTGGAAGATCATCTGCATGCGGCGGCGGTAGGGGGCAAGCGGTTTTTCGCTGAGATGGGCAATATCCTGCCCGTCGAAGAAAATCTGTCCGTCCGTCGGCTCATACAGGCGCACGAGACAGCGGCCAATCGTCGTCTTGCCGCAGCCGCTTTCGCCGACAAGGCCGAAGGTTTCGCCCTTCGCGATGGAAAAGCTCACGTCGTCCACGGCCTTGAGCAGTTTTTTGGGCTTGCCGCCGAGTGTGCGGCCAACGGGGAAATACATTTTAAGCCCGCGGGCTTCTACAATCGTGCTCATTCGCGGTTTCCCTCCCAAACGACGCGCGGCGCGCCTTCATCCAGCAGCCGACAGCGCGCGCAATGCGTGTCCGACAGTTGGGTCATCTCCGGCAAAGTGCTGTTGCAGATATTCATGGCATATGGACAGCGCGCCACGAACGGGCAGCCCGGCGGCGGCGCGATCAGGTCGGGCGGCGAGCCCGGAATCGGGATCAGCTTGCGCTTTTCGCCGGATTTCTGCGGGATGGAACGCAGAAGACCCCACGTATACGGATGTTTCGGCTCGTAGAAGATCTCACGAACCGTGCCTTCTTCGACGACAACGCCGCCGTACATCACCAGCACGCGCGAACACATGCCCGCGATAACGCCGAGGTCGTGGGTGATCATGATGACGGCGGTGCCAAGCTTCTTTTGCAGGCTTTGCAGCAGGTCGAGAATCTGCGCCTGAATGGTCACGTCCAGCGCGGTGGTCGGTTCGTCGGCGATAATCAGCCGCGGGTTGCACATGATGGCCATGGCGATCATGATGCGCTGGCGCATGCCGCCGGAAAGCTCGTGCGGATACTGCTTCATGCGGCTCTCCGGGTCCGGAATTTCAACCAGACGCAGCTTTTCAAGCACGATTTCGCGCGCTTCCGCTTTGGAAATGCCCTTGTGGATGCGCAGCGGCTCGATCAACTGATCGCCGACGGTGAAAAGCGGGTTGAGCGAGGTCATCGGGTCCTGAAAGATCATGCCGATTTGATCGCCGCTGATTTTGCGGAACATTTTGGGCGTGAGCGTGGTCAGATCCGTGCCGTCAAAGACCATTTTATCCGCCGAGATTTTGGCGTAGTCGGGCAGAAGGTGCAGCACGGAGAGCATCGAGACGCTCTTGCCGCAGCCGCTTTCGCCGACGATGCCGACGGTTTCGCCTTCATCCACGTGCAGGTTTACGCCGCGAACGGCCTGCACCTTACCGACGTGGATATCGAACGTCGTCCGCAGGTTTTCAATATCAAGGAGTCGTTGCATGGTAGCCTCCTGTGTCGTTATGGGATTACGTTGGGAGTTACGTTGGGCTGCCGCCCAAACCTGCTTGAGGGATGAAATCCCTCAAACTCCCTGCTACGCTTCGCGGCATGCCGCGAAGCAGGGAGGAAGGTGTCGGGAACTCAGTTCCTGACCGGGGTTTGGGGCAGAGCCCCAACGTCACTTCTTCAGCTTCGGGTCGAGCGCGTCGCGCAGGCCGTCGCCGATGAAGTTCAGGGAGAACATCGTCAGGCTGATGGCCGCGATGGGGAAGAACATCTGATACGGGGCGCTGGTCAGCGTGCCGATGGCGTCGTTGGCCAGAGAACCCCAGGAAGCCATCGGCTTCTGAATGCCGATGCCGAGGAAGGAGAGGAACGCTTCCGAGAAGATCGCGCCCGGAATCAGGAACATCACCGAAACGATGATCGGCCCCATTGCGTTGGGCAGCAGATGGCGCAGCAGAATCTGAAAGTCGCTCGCGCCTGCCAGCTTCGCGGCGAGGGCGTATTCCTGATGTTTGAGACTGACAACCTGCGAACGCGTGATGCGCGCCGTGCCAACCCAGGAAGAGAGACAGAGCGCAATCAGGATGGAGCGCACGTTCGAGCCCATCAGCATCATCAGCAGAATGGTGTACAGCAGTGACGGCAGGGCGATGATGATATCGACAATGCGCATCATGACGTTGTCCACCTTGCCGCCGAAGTAGCCCGCAATGCCGCCGTAGAGCACGCCGATCACCATATTGACCAGCGCGGCCACCACACCGATGGACAGGCTGATCCGCGCGCCGTAGAGCACGCGGACATACAGGTCGCGGCCCAGCGCGTCCGTGCCGAACCAGTGCGCCTTGGACGGCCACTGGGCGATGGAGAAGAAGTCCGCCTCGTCGTAGTCGTATGGGCACAGCATCGGCCCAAAGATGGCGAACAGCGACACGATGAGGATCATCACCAGACCGAACATGGCCAGCTTGTCCTTGCGGAAGCGCCGCCACGCGTCCTTCCAATAGGAAACGGAGGGGCGGGAAATCTGGTCGGCGGAGATGCTGGCTTTGTCCAGCAATTCGTAACGGGTATCTTTTTCCATAATATCCTCCCGGTCACTCGTCGAGCTTCACGCGCGGGTCGATGACGCCGTAAACCACGTCCACAATCAGATTGCAGGCCACGACGAACACGCCGAGGAAGATGGTGACGCCCATGATGATGTTGTAGTCGCGCGCGGTGATGGAATCCACGAAGTATTTGCCCAGACCCGGAATCGCGAACAGACGCTCGACGATGAACGAGCCGGTCAGCAGGTTGGCGATCAACGTGCCCAGATAGGTCACAACCGGCAGAATCGCGTTGCGCAGGCCGTGCTTGAGAATGACCATGCGCTCGGCCACGCCCTTGGCGCGTGCGGTGCGGATATAATCCTGCTGCATGACTTCCAGCATGGAGGAGCGGGTCATGCGCGCGATGTACGCAATCGGCGAAAAGGAGAGGCAGGTTACGGGCAGAATGTAATGCTTCCACGTCGTCAGGCCGTAGGTGGGCAGCCACTTGAGCACGCCCGCAAACAGATACAGCAGCAGAACGGAAATGACGAACAGCGGCACGCACACGCCGATGGTCGCAATCACCATCGATATGCCGTCAAACAGACTGCCGCGCTTGACCGCCGAGGTCACACCCAGCAGCACGCCGATCACGAGGGAAAGCAGAACCGCCAGAATGCCGATGCGCGCGGAAATTGGGAAGCCGCGCTCGATCAGGTCGTTGACCTGCACGCTGGAGTTCTTATAGGAAATGCCGAAGTCGCCGTGCAGAATCTGGTTCAGATAGGTGAAATACTGCTTGTAGAGCGGCTGATCCAGACCGTATTTCTCGTTGAGGCGCTGCATCACGGCTTCCGGAACGCCCTGTTCGCCTTTGGAGAACGGGCTGCCGGGGATGGCGTGCATCAGAAAGAAACAGGCGGTGATGAGGATGACGATGGTGATGACACCGGATAAAATGCGTTTGGCGATATACTTGCCCACGAGGCGTCCCCCTTTGAAAAAAATATGAAGGCACAAGCCGGTTTTGAGCGCCTATAAAAAACGTTTGAAATCATTCGCATCCAAAACCATATACGATTATTATAAGGCGAAACCGTCAGAATTTCAATAAGATTTTCATTGATTCTGAAGAATTTGAAGGATTTACAATCTGAAAATTCAAAAAATGAGCAATTTACCGCTGATATATTGACAAAAACGGAAGCTTTTGATATGCTTAACACATATTCGGCAAAGCTTGCCGCGCGCAGGCAGCCGAAATCAATTCAAAATGGGAGGAATTCAACATGAAGAAACTGCTTGCGATGCTTCTTGCCGCGTTGATGCTGGTCTGCGTCGGCACTGCCGCCCTGGCAGACGCATCCATCACGTTCCAGATGGGCGGCGAGCCGGAATGCATGGATCCGACGATCAACGACTATTCCTCTGGCTCCTATGCGCTGCAAAGCCTGTTCCGCGGCCTATATAAATATGATGCGGACGGCGCGCTCGTGCCCGCGATGGCCGAGAGCTACGAGGTTTCCGAGGACGGCTGCACCTACACCTTCAAATTGAAGGAAGGGCTCAAGTGGAGCGATGGCAGCCCGCTGACCGCGCACGACTTTGAATACAGCTGGAAGCGTGTGCTCAATCCGGAAGTCGGCAGCGAAACGGCCTACACCCTCTACGGCGTGATCAAGGACGGCTATGAGTGCTTTGTGAATAAGACCGTCTCCGTGGACGACCTGCCCATCCGCGCGCTGGACGATACCACCTTCCAGGTGGAGCTGAAAGCCCCGGCCAGCTATTTCCTCACCCTGACCGCCTCCACCGCGTTCATGCCGGTGAGCCAGGCGAACGTGGAGAAGTATGGCGAAGACTGGGCGAACAGCCCGGAAACCTATGTCTGCAACGGCCCGTTCATGCTGGCGGACATGAAGAAGGACGAGAGCTACACCCTCGTCAAGAACCCGAACTATTACAATGCCGACGAAGTGCAGATCGACACCGTCAACTATGTGTTCCTCAACGCGCCGGAGACGGTGAAGATGGCGTTTGACAACGGTGAGCTGGATATCGCCACCTCCGTCAACAGCGACGCGCTCAAGGCTTACACCGGCACGGATAAGCTGATGAGCTCTGATCGTATCGGCTATCGCTACTATGAATTCAACTGCTCCAAGGAGCCGTTCAACGATGCCCGCGTGCGCCGTGCGCTGACGCTGGCGCTCAACCGCAAGATCATCACCGAGGGCATCCTTCAGGATGCGACGCTGCCGCAGCTCTACGGCTGGGTGCCTTACGGTATCAAGGACATTGTCGATCCGACGCAGGATTGGCGCGACGTCGTCGGCAACGCGTTTGAAGAGAACGTTGAAGAGGCGAAGGCGCTGCTGGCCGAAGCTGGCTATCCGAGCGGCGAGGGCTTCCCGACCTTCTCCATCAAGTATACGCCGAGCACCGAGCTGGAGAACGTCGCCCAGGCGATGGCCGCGATGTGGAAGCAGTACCTCGGCCTGAACTGCGAAGTGACCGCCGTGGAGAGCGGCGTATACTGGGCGGATGAAACCGGTACGCGTGCGTCCGGCGATTTCGATATCGCTTACATGGGCTATACGCTGGATTATCCGGAGCCCAGCGCCGCGTTCACCGTTCTGGAAAACGCGGAGGGCAAGGCGAAGACCCGCTGGGACTGCCCGGCCTATCTTGAACTGTGCAACAAGATGCGCAGCGACATCGCGGGTCAGGAGCGCGAGGATCTGTATAAGAATATGGAAGCGCTGCTCGCGCAGGAATGCCCGGTCATGCCGATTTACAACTACGTCGCGACGGCGCTGGTTTCCGAGCGTGTGAAGGGCTTCACCCGCAACGCGAACGGCCACCCGAACTTCGAGTATTGCACCATCGCAGAATAATTGCACATCCATTCAGGACGCAGGGCATACGCTCTGCGTCCTCAGTCTGTCGACAAAAGTATACAAACACCCCGGAGACATGATAGAATAAGAATCATGATTCCGGGGTGTTTCTATGTATAAGAAGCAGAATCGAGATAAGCAGAAAGACATTCGCGTTGTAAGCTTGGAAGATTTAGTTCCGAAAGATCACTTGTTGAGGAAATAGATAGAACAATAAACTTTGACTTTATTGATGAGGAAGTCAAAGGCTTGTATTCTGAGGCAGAGAGGGGAAAACCGGGGATAGATCCGGTGTCCCTGTTTTAGATTGTCCTGATTCAACACTTATATGGAATCCGAAGCATGAGGAAAACCCTCAAAGAGATCGAAGTTAATTATGTAGCAAACACAGCATGTGACCGACACAATTTCGTATTGGGCTTTGTACTGGGAGCAGGCAATATTCATGATTCTCAGATGCTGTCTGGGGTATATCAGAATCGAAAGTACCCTTTTTGTCAACAAGCTGAGAGGAACGCTGAGCAGGCGTTCCTCTTTGCGTTAAAGCCGCGGCGGGCAATTCGTTTTGAACATCGGTCAGGTCTTGGAGCAGCAACGGATTAAACGAGCCGCATTCGCCGATGCAAATCATCTGCATGGCTTTTTCGTGCGAACAGGCTTCATGATAGCAGCGTGCGCTGATCCGTCGTTCCGGCGCAGACGACGGTGTTTTTGCGCACCTTGGCCTGATACATCAGTTTATCCGCGCGCCGGACGGCGGCTTCCAGCGGTTCCCGGTCATCCTGCGCGACGCCGCCGATGCTCATGGACAGATGCAGATGCGGGAAGCCCGGAATGACGGCGTTTTGCACGGCGCCGCGCACCCTTTCCAGCACGATTTTCAGATAATCGTCCCGTATGCCGTGCAGAATCAGCAGAAACTCGTCGCCGCCGAAACGGATGAGCACGTCGTTGTCGCGGACGCAGGCGCGGATGGCATTCGCGGCGGCTTCCAGCGCGAGATCGCCCGCATGATGGCCGTAGGTGTCGTTGCAGAACTTGAAATCATCCAGATCCATGATGGCGACGCAGGAGGGGCCGGGCGCCTTGCGCGCCACGTCTTCGTAATAGTGCCGATTGTACGCGCCGGTCAGCGCGTCGCGGTAGAGTTTGGTGTTGTAGCCGGAGATTTCGCGCATGATGCGTTCGCCGCTGTCCGCGTCCAGCGTGTCCTGGCACGGCGTGCGCTGAACCAGTTCCAGCACATAGGATCTGCCTTCGACCTTGTAAGGCAGGACGGTGATGTGCAGCACATCGGCTCCGCAGACCTCGATTCGACAGGCCTTTTCCCCGGTGGTAAGGGCCTGTTTGGCCGCGCTGTGACGGGAAAAATGCCGTTTATGTCCGCAGGCATAGCATTTTCCTTCGGACGAGGCAGTGTAAGCGCCTTCGCGTACATCGTTCACGTCGTCCGCGCTCAGCAGACAGACGTCCGTATAGATCGCTGAGAGTGTTTCCATCAGCGTGCGCATTTCATTCATTGTCATCATTGACAAAGACTCCGATTCCATGGTAAAAGAAACCCTCCTTATCTTCTAATTATATCTGAAAGTGTAGAAAAAGAAAAGCCCCCCAATCCTGAAAAGGGGGGGCTGAGATGAGGAAAACGTTCACTTTTGAAATGCCGCGGTTTCAAGTCCCGCGAACGGGCGGCCGTCGGCACAGCGCCCGCCGAGGGCGAGCATGTACTGCCCGGCGGACTGGATGACGGAGGAAAGGCGAACCGCGTCGAATTCCGCCGCGTAGGCGTCGCCGCCGATGCTTTGCAGCGTGCCGGGAATGACGGACGCAAAGGCCAGTTTGGTGTTGGTATGGATCACGCCGAGGATCATCGCGTTTTCCACAGGCGTGCGCGCCGTGTGGAAAACCGCGCGCACGCGTTCGCCCTCCTGCGGGCAGACGGAAAGCGTCATCGGCAGAGAAAGACGAACGGCCGCGAAATTTGCGCAGGCATAATCCTCAAGCGTGTGCAGCGCGGCGTGAAGGGCACTGTCATCCGCCTGTTCAGCGGTTTTGCGGGCTTCGGCTTCGTCGCCCTCGGCCAGCAGCACGGCGAGTTTTTCGCAGAGCCGTGCGTCGCTTTCAAGCCCCTGCGCCAGCATGCGCTCCATCAGCGCGCGCAGACCGCCGGATACATCGCTGAAAAGCAGCTCGGCCTGCGTCTCAAACGCGCGCATGCGCCACCACGGGGTATTCCGCCAGCAGCTTGCGCCCGTTTCGGGGGCGAGGTGGTTTTCCATCCTGCCGCTCGCGTCCGCCATGGGATCGAGCGCATCAGGCTGGGCAAGCAGAGGATGCAGCGCGACATAGGGCAGCTGGCACGGGCGGCCAAAGCTGCTCATGACGGTGGTCAGCTTCGGATCATCGCGGAGGATGAACAGGTCGCTTTCCAGCGTCGTACCTGTGCAGATATAGCGGATGGAGGAAGCGTCGTGCGGGGAGAGGCCGGGGCCGAAGTGGGCGCAGCAGTCGCGCGTGCCCTCGTAATGCGAGCTGAGAATCTCGGCCATCATCTGCGGGGTCACGGGGCGGTTCGCTCTGACGCAGAAGGGCATGCCCTCCTTTTCGACGCTCCACGGGCGATCCAGCGCGATGCGCAGACCGTTTTTCTGGCGCATGACGTTGCGCGGACCGAAGAACTCGTCCTCCGCCTGATAGGCTTTGGCAAAATCAAAGTCGGAAAAATCGCCGTCTTTTGCGGGCTTGTACCAGCCGCGGGAGACGGCGTAGGTCACCAGATCCGCCGGATAGAACTGTTCGGGGTAGTCGTTCAGCCCGTGCAGGTTGAAGTGATTGGGCATGACGGCAATCGCGTCATCCGGCACGCGCGCGCCCATGTAGTGGCGGCCGCGCGCCAGCTGGAACATGAAGGCTTCGCTCTGATCGGCGATGGTGTAGGCGCGGCCGGACGGCGCATAGCCCCATTCGTCCACCAGCTCCATCAGGATGCGCGCGCCGTCGCGGGCGGTTTGGGCGCGCTCGGCCAGCGCGCGGCGCAGGTTATAGGCAATGCCGCCGTCCTTGACGCACGCGGCATTGTCCGCGCTTTCGCGGGAGGTGCCCATGCTGTTGGAGGTGATGACCACGCCGCATTCGTTGACAAAGCCGTCCGCGTTGGAAAGACCCGTTTCATCCTTGCGGTATTCCACCCAGTAATAGCCCAGCGTGTGGGCGGCCTGCGGGATGGCCGCGCAGCCTTTCTCAGCGGGCATGGCTGCGCCCGCCGCCCAGTCGCGCGGGCGAACATAGCCGTGGCGCACGACGATGTGACCGCCGTCGTCCTCGTTGTGGCCGACCAGCACATGGCCCGTCGCGCTGGCGGCTCTGCCAGCGATGAGGGTCATGCAGTTCATGGGGACGTTTCCAAATGCATCCAGATCAAATGTGGGCGTATTCGCCATATGCGTATCCTCCCAAAATGCGTTTATTCGCAAGCTTCGCCTCATTGTAGCATTGAGACAGGCGGCTGTCAACGACTCCTTCAGTCACGCCTTCGGCGTGCCGGCTCCCTCGAAGAGGGAGTCTTGGTGTACGTCTATGCCGCATCTGTTTGAATAAAGGCTTTTTCGGCAAAAATGCAATATACGCAGACACGCCGCTTGCAGCGGAAACAGGCAGAAGAGATGCCGAAGGTTGTCAGCGAAGCTGACGGAAGGCGTGAATGCGCCTATATACACGGAAAAGATTGATTTTTCGGCTTTATAATGATAAAATTCAAGTATCATAGGGCGACTGGGCCAAAAAAAGGAGAAAGAACGCATGGCATCGCTTTGGCAGGAGAGGGAAAAGCAGCTGCTGGCACTCCGGGAGAGAGCCAAACGCGGCGGCGGCGAGGCACGCATGAACAAACAGCGCGCGGCGGGCAAACTGACCGCGCGGGAGAGGTTGACGCTGCTGTTTGACCCGGACACGTTTGTGGAAATCGGGGAACTGGTGGAATCGCGCATCGACGATTTCGGCATGGACGAGCGGCGCGTGCCGGGCGACGGCGTGGTCATCGGCTATGGCCGGGTGAACGGGCGGACGGTCTGCGCGTCTTCCGAGGATTTCACGGTCATCGGCGGCACGCTGGGCGAATATCATTCCCAGAAAATCTGCCGCATCATGGATATGGCGATCGACATGAAATGCCCGTTTGTGCTCATCAACGACAGCGGCGGCGCGCGCATTGAAGAGGGCGTGGCCTCGCTGAGCGGTTACGCCGACATCTTCAAGCGCCACACGGCGGCCTCCGGCCTGATTCCGCAGATTGCGGTGATTGTCGGGCCGTGCGCGGGCGGCGCGTGCTACGCCCCGGCGCTGTGCGACTTCATCTTCATGGTGCAGGACATCGGCAAGATGTTCATCACCGGGCCGAAGGTGGTCAAATCCGTCATCGGGGAGGAGAGCACGCCGGAAGAGCTGGGCGGCGCGCGGATTCACGCCGAAAAGAGCGGCGTGACCCATTTCACCTTTGCGGACGAGCCGAGCTGCTTTGCCGACGTGCGGCGGCTGCTGACCTATCTGCCGCAAAACAGCTTTGAAGCGCCGCCCGTGGCCAAGCCGCGCCCGGTAGAGAGGTCGAGCGAAATCGAGCGCATTGTGCCGGATAATCTGCGCCGGGCTTACGACGTGCGCGCGGTCGTCGGCGCGATTTTCGACGAGGACAGCTTTTTGGAGGTGCAGCCGGATTTCGCGAAAAACGCGGTCATCGGTCTGGCGCGGATGGACGGCGAGGTTGTGGGCATCGTGGCCAACCAGCCGACCTACATCGGCGGTTCGCTCGACTGCGACAGTTCGGACAAGATGGCGCGGTTCATCCGCTTCTGCGACTGTTTTTCCATCCCACTGCTGACGCTGGTGGATGTGCCCGCGTTCTTCCCCGGACGCGACCAAGAACATCGGGGCATCATCCGCCACGGCGCGAAGCTGCTCTACGCCTATTCGGAGGCGACCGTGCCCAAAATCACGCTGATTATGCGCAAAGCCTACGGCGGCGCATATATCGCGATGAACAGCAAAAACATCGGCGCGGACATCGTCTACGCGTGGCCGATCGCCGAAATCGCCGTCATGGGCGCGGAAGGCGCGGTCAACATTCTCCACAAGCGGGAGATCGAGGCGGCGGACGACCCGCAGGCGCGCACCCGCGAGCTGATGGACGAATACAGCGAAAAGTTCTGCAACCCGTTTATCGCGGCGCGGCTGGGGTTTATCGACGACGTGATTCTGCCGGGCGAAACGCGGGCGCGCATCCGCTGTGCACTGGATATGCTCAAGGCCAAGGTCAAACCCTGCGGCAGAAAGCACGGCAATATTCCCATGTAACCGCAGAATAAATGAACATTTTTCTGTTTTTTGTGATTTCATTTTTCTTGCGGCAGACGCACTGGGTATGACATCATGAAACGAATTGTTCTCGGCAAAACAACATAACCGAAAGGAAAAAGCCTGTGAAAAAGAAATTCGGCCTGGCGGGGCTGGTTGTGCTGATGGTGATGCTGGCGCTCGGCGCGGCGGCAGAAGAGGGAAACACGATCATCATCGGCTGCGACATGTACGCGCCGTATACCTATAAAAACGGAACGGGCGAGTTTGTCGGCGTGGATGTGGATTTTGCCACGGAAGCGTTCGGCAGGCTGGGCTATGCGGTGCAGTTCCGGGAGATCGTCTGGGAAAACAAGCAGAGCTATCTGGACAGCGGAGAAGTCGATTGTCTGTGGAGCTGCTTCACGATGAGCGGCCGCGAGGATGAATACACCTGGGTCGGGCCATATCTGTACAGTCGGCAGGTGACGATGGTGCGCGCGGACAGCGATTACACCGAGCTGAGCCAGCTCGCGGGGAAGCGCGCGGCGGTGCAGGCTTCCAGCACGGCGGAGAAGGCGCTGCTGCGCCGCGAAAACCCGAACGTGCCGGAGATGAAGCAGGTGCTCTGTTTCTCCACCCTCGGCGAAGCGGCGGCTGCGCTGCGCAAGAATTACGTGGACATGGTGGTGGCGCACGAATATGCCGTCAGCAGCCTGGTGGATACTTTGCCGGATCTCTATCGGGAGATTCCGCAGACGCTGTACGCCAACGAGCTGGGCGTCGCTTTTGGAAAGGGCACGCACGAGGCGCTGGCCGCGCGGCTGCAAACGGCCATCGACGCCATGAGGGAAGACGGAACGGCCGAAGCGATTGTGGAGAAATACGGCTTTGATGCCGAAAAATCACTGGGGGGGGGTAACTGATGCTTCGCATTTCCGAAAAGCTGATTGACTTTTATCGCAGACGCACGGAAGGAAAGCGCACGTGGATCCGTTTTGTTGCGATTGTGCTGGCGATGGGGAGCATAGTTGCCTTTTTTCTGTATCACACGCTGACGGTAAAGGATACGCGCGAGGCGCAAACCACCGTCGAGGAATCGTTTGCGTTTGTCAAAGCACAGCTGGTCAAATACGATAACTATGCTTCGAGCGACAAGGCGAAAAGCCTTGTCCGCCTGATGGATAAGGCTGACGAGGCCGCCCGCGTGCTGCGCGACGAGCCGGGTTTCGGCGTGGACGGGTTGGAAAATTACGCCCGCGAGCAGCGGCTGGACGGCATTCTGGTGCTGGACAGTCAGCTGAACACGGTGATGGAGACTGAATTTGGCGGCGACACGCGCGCCAGATGGCAAAGCGTGATCGAAAGCAAAAACGTGGCCAGCATCGTGGATTATCCGGTCAAGAGCTACATGACACGCGTGCAGCTGGAGGGCGAAACCTACGACGTGGCCGCCGTCGCCCGCCGGGACGCGAAGGGCATCGTGCTGGCTTACACCAGTAAGCACGATCTGGTCGGCTCACTGGGCGACGTGACGCTGGGCAACATGTTTGACGGCCTTCAGTTCAACATGGACGGCGTGGTTGTCGTGGCGCAGAACGACAAAGTTGTGGCGACCAATTCGAGCATGCTCAGCGGCCTTTCCCTCAAGGAAGCGCTGACGCTGAGTGACAAGGAATATGCCCGCGATCGGGGAGGACTGTACAGCGTTTCGTACGGGGGCAGAACGTGGCTGGGCGACCAGCAGCAGATGAACGAATACACGATCTACATCTTTTTCCCGGCGAAGGCGGTATACGCTACGCGCACGACAGTTATGGGCGTGGCGATGGGGATGTTTGTGCTCATCTGGATGAGTTTCGTTGTACTGCGTTTCGCTTCCGAACGCGCGAGTTTGGAACAGAGTCGCAAGCGGATGGAGACCATCAACGCGCTGAGCAAGGCCTATACCTCCATGTACGTGGTGAAGGTGCCCTCCGGCAAAATGGAATACATCGTCAATTCGGACGACGGCTGCGATTTGAGCTGCAAAAACGCTTCGGAAAACACACACACTTTTCTGGATCAATATTTCGATCCCAAAGACTACGACGAGGTGGAAGCGTTCCTCGACATGCACACGGTGGAAGAGCGCCTCAGGGGAGAGCGCTACATCAGCCACACATATCGTTCGCAGAGCGGACGATGGTATTGCATCATTCTCGTTGCGCAGAGTTATGACAAAAACGGAAAACTGACGTCCATCCTGATTGCCGCGCGCGACTGCACCGCCGAAAAGGAAAGCGAGCAGGAACAGCAGCGCCGCCTGCGCGAGGCCGTTGAGCAGACCAGACGCGCGGACGCAGCCAAGACGGATTTTCTGCGCCGCATGAGCCACGACATCCGCACGCCGATCAACGGCATCCGCGGCATGGTGGAAATCGCCCGTCACTACCGCGGGGATGAAGCCAGGCAGGAGGAATGCCTGAACAAAATCATGTCCGCCTCCGGTTTTCTGCTGGAACTGGTCAACAACGTGCTGGATATGAACAAGCTGGAAAGCGGCGAAGTGCAGATGGAAAACAAGCCGTTTGACGTGTGCGATCTGGTGGAAGAAGCCGCCGTCATCATTGAAGCGCAGACGGTGGAAAAAACCGTCACGCTGCACAAGGAGATTCATCACGACGGCCACTGCCACGTGTTCGGCAGCCCGCTGCACGTGCGGCAGGTGCTGCAAAACCTGCTCGGCAACGCGGTGAAATACAACAAAGTCGGCGGCGAAATCTTTTTGACTTCACGCGAAATCGCGCTGACGGAGGACACCGTTACCTTTGAGTTTACCGTGCGTGACACGGGCAAGGGCATGAGCGAGGCGTTCCAGCAGAGGGCGTTTGAACCGTTCGCGCAGGAGGAAGCGAGCGCGCGTTCCTCGTACGTGGGCACGGGCCTCGGTTTGGCCATCGTCAAAGAGCTGGTGGAAAAGATGGGCGGCGAAATTACGCTGCAAAGCGAAAAGAACGTCGGCTCAACGTTTACCGTCCGCCTGACCTTTAAACAGGATAAGGACGCCCAGCGCGCCGACGACGACGCGCACGGCGGGGCGGTTTCCATCCGCGGCACGAAGGTGCTGCTGGTGGAAGATAACGACCTGAACATGGAAATCGCCGAGTTCATGCTGCAAAACGAGGGCGTGGTTGTGACGAAGGCGACGGACGGGCGGCAGGCGGTGGATGCGTTTGCCGCCTCCAAACCGGGCGACATCGACGTGATTCTGATGGATGTGATGATGCCCGTGATGGACGGGCTGGAGGCCGCGCGGCGCATTCGCAGCCTGAATCGGCCGGACGCGAAGACGATACCGATTTTCGCGATGACGGCCAACGCCTTTGCCGACGACGCGGAGCGCAGCCGGCAGGCGGGCATGAACGAGCATCTGACCAAGCCGCTCGACGCCCAGGTGCTGCTGAAGACGATCGGGAAATACAGAAAACAAGGAAAGCAACCGCACTTATGAAAAGCATCCTTCGCGCAACGCTTATGCTGCTGGTTCGGCGCGATCGCGGGCGCGACTAATTTGAAAGAAAAGCAATCTGAACACCTGTGCAAATGTTCAGATTGCTTTATTTTATGAAGTTTATGATCCTGAAAATTTTCCCTCAGAGGAAGCTGGCGCGCTGAGGGCGTTTTTTCTCAAAACAGCTTCTTCGCTCCGTGCAGATGCGCGGCATAAAAATCTTCAAACGCTTCGGGGTCATAGCTTTGCAGCCAGTCCGCGCGGGGCACGAAATAGCGGCTGCTTTCCTGCCTGCTGCGCGTTTCGGCACAGGCGGGGAAGAGGATGAGATCGCCATTTTGGGCGTAAAACTCGCAAAGCGCTTTGCAGAGGATGCGATTGGCCAGCTTTTGCGCCAAATCGCGGGAAATCGACGTGCGCGCGGCCAAATAGCTGGGAATCAGCACCGGGCCTTCCTGAGGCACGCGGAGAAAAGTCTGGTTTTCGTCCGCGCGGAGGGCATAGAGCGACGGCACGAGCGCCGTTTTCTGCGCGCCCATGCGAACCTGGTTGTACGCGCCGATGGGCATATCCGACACGTTTGCGTGCGCCAGAAAGCGCTCGGTCTGCGTCTGTCCGGCGTGGCTGAGCAGCGTTTTGGCGACGGTCTTAATGGCGGAGTTGTTCACGCCGCCGATGCACAGGCCGTCCATTTCGCAAAGCGGCGTGCGCTCGGCACGCTCCGGTTCGCGGGTGAAATACACCAGCGGAATGGCCAGAATCGGCAGAAGCGCCGCGCCGCGCTCACAGCAGGAGAGCGCCGCGCTGTCGGCAAGCGGCACGAAATCGCGCGATTGATGCAGCGTGGGGCGCAGCTTTTCCATCAGCCGCGCGTCCTCGAACACTTCAAGGTCAGCCGACACGATCAGGTCAGGCAGAACGGCGTCCTCGCGGGCGAGATATTCGCTCATGTGTTCGGGATAGCCCAGGCCGAAATAGCGCACGGTCAGCGCGATATCCTCCGCTTTCAGCGATTCGGCCAGCCGCGAAAGGAAGGCTTTTTCCTGATTATGCAGCACGCAGATGTGATTCCAATAGAGCAAAACGTTTGTCATGCGAGCAGTTCTCCTTTCCTGAGCAGCGTTTGCAGGCGCTGGCTGCGGGCGTATTCGATGCTGAGCTGGTCATACAGCGCCGCCTCCCGTTCGCTTCGGGTGATGACGGCTTTCACCGCGCCGCCGGACATGACCAGCCGGCGCTCAGCCATCAGGGCAGTATGCGGATCGTGGGTGACGACGAGCACGAGCTTTTCCCGGCTTTGCAGCAGGGAAAGCGCGCGCTGCTTGTCGATGCCCGCGTTTTCAATTTCATCGACAAGCACGATGGGGCTGTCGCAGATGAGCGCAATATCCGCAATCATCAGCGCGCGGGTCTGGCCGCCGCTGAGCAGATTCAGGCTTTCGTCCATGGCAATCGGTTCGGGCGTAATGTCGTTGGCGATGGCGAGCACATCGCTTTCGCGGATCTCTTTTTGGCGGCAGGCCGCGTGCAGGCGGAGGAACGCGCCGACGGAGGTATCCAGCACGAAGCGCATATTCTGGCCGAGGTGCGCGACCAGCGAGGTAGAAACCGCCTGCCGCCGCTCAAGCGGAACAAAACCGTCGTCGAGCAGCACGCGGCGGCCGGTCACGCCCGTGCCGTCGGACAGCTGCTCGATATCTTTAATGAGACGGCTCTTGCCGCTGCCCGTGTTGCCGACGATGGTGCAGAGCTCACCGCGCCGCAGGGCAATTTGGTCAAACGGTTCGGGTTTTCCGGCCTTATCGCGGCCGGGGAGAAGGGTGAGTGTTTGCATAGGCTCTCCTTGTAAACGATGATTTGCGGCCCAAAGCCTTTTCAATCGCAGACTGCTTTGCGGTCTGCGCTGAAACGGCGTTTTGGATTGATTTTGGGGTTACGCGGGGCTATCGCCCAACCCCTTTCTTCGCTTCGCGGCGGTTTTAAGAATGAAAGTCAATTTTTCCCACAACGCCTTGCTGATAGGCGCTGCCTACGCGGGTTTCGCCGACGCAGTAGGAGCACACGCCGCTGGGCATGGCACCGCGCAGACTGTCTTCGGTCAGATCCTGCTGTTCAGGCTGGGCGAACAGCCAGCGGGCGAGCAGATCCACGCCGTATCCCGCCAGGCCGTCCACAGGGAAGATGACCGCGCGGGGATTGAGCGCGCCGATCTGCCAGCGGATGATTTCCAGTTCAGCCTGGGAAACCATGTCGATTTTGGTCAGCACGACGAAATCCGCCTGGGTGAGCATCGGGCCGAGCTGCTCCGGCGCGCGGCAGCTGACGGTGCAGTCGAGCACGCACCCGGCGATCATCTCCCTTGTGGCGGGGGAGCAGCGGTGGCAGAGCCCCGCGGTTTCCAAAAGGAGCGTCGGGCGGTTTTGCGCGTCCGCCCACTGCCAGAGTTCCGGCAGGTTGGAAACGAGAAAGTGATCCGGGCAGATATCGCGGCTGAGTCCCGTGACGCACGGCACGCCCATACGGCGGTAGGCCTCGTCATCCTGCGTGCGGAGGCAGTCGATTTTGCACACGCAGCATTGTGCGATATTCAAAAGGGGGAGAAGCGCTTTGACGGCGGCGGTTTTACCCACGGCGGAAGCGCCGGAAAAAAGAATCACGCGGCTTGGCATGGCAGACCATCCTTTAAAAGTTAGTTTGAACTAATTATAGCGGCGATCGCGGTGTCTGTCCGTATCAAATGAGACGGCGCGCGAAAAAAACGGGGCTTGACCGCAACAGGCGTCATCCTGTATAATCATCTCATGTTAGCGATAGCTAACGTGAAAGGACGAAGCCATGAACGAGCGCGAAGTGCAGGCGTTTCTGAGCGGCCTGCCGAAGCATGTGCCGCAGAGAACGGCCAAATTCCGCGCGGGGCAGATCATCAGCGACAGCATGCACGGGTTATCCGGCGTGGGCGTGGTGGAAAACGGACGCGTAGACATCTACGCCGTGGCGCTGGACGGGCGCGACGTGCAGCTCAATTCCATCGGCGCGGGGGAGTGCTTCGGCATCTGCAACCTGCTGGTGGCCGAGCCGCTGCAAACCGTTCTGCGCTGCGCGGAGGAGACGACGGTGCGCTTTTGGAAAAAGGAAGCGCTGGTTGCGGCGATGAGCGGCGACGCGGCGCTGGCAATGGCCTATGCGGCGCTGTGCAACGCGAAGATCCAGTTTCTGCTTTCGCGCATTGAGATGCTGACGATGCAGAGCTGCCGGGGCAAAGTGTTGGCATTTCTGCTGGCCGAAAAGCGGGAAGACGGCGTGATTTTGCTGCGCGGCACGCGGGACGAGCTGGCCAGCCGCCTATCGGTCAGCCGTGCGGCGCTGTATCGCGAACTTTCGGCGCTGCAAAGCGGGGGTTATCTGGAAGTCGGCGAAAGCAGGCTTCGGGTTCTGAACACATCGGCGCTTGAAAAACTGCTCTACGGCGTGTAAAATAGGGACGGGGGGAGAGACGAGGGGAACGTTGGGACGCTGTACCAATCCGGGAAACTCGCATAGGGGCGCTGTCCTCTGCCTGCGGCAGACGCGCCCGTTTCACGAACGCCATTCTGGCTCCTTGCGATTTCCGATTTTCACCACGCTGAATCCCGCACAGCGGGCGCGTGGTTCAAATCCCCCGCAAGAACCTGAGGTTCTTGGATTTCCCATATAAGGGATTTCATTCGGTGTTTACGGCGAAAGGCCGAAACGGTAAATCAAGGCGGTTGGCAGAAACGACGGACGCGCAATGCGCGCCCCTGCAACGGGGTTTTGCTTTCGTAAAATGTAGGGGCGGCCATTGGCCGTCCGAAACGGGCTTCCGGTTGGCTTGAACAAAGCACTCAAAGAAAGGATGATTTTCATGATGAAGAAGATTTGGGCGGCGGTCTGTGCGGCAGTCATGCTGATGACCGGCGCGGCGCTGGCCGAAACGGACGTGCGCGTGACGGCGCTGAAGGGCCCGACGGCGATGGGCATGGTGGAGCTGATGAACGAGGCCGAGAGCGGCGCGGTGAACGGCAACGCCTACGATTTCACGATTGCTTCCGCGGTGGACGAGGTTTCCCCGAAGCTGGTCAAGGGCGAGACGGACATTGCCGCCGTGCCGGCGAATCTGGCCGCCGTGCTTTACAACAACACGGAAGGACAGGTTGAGGTGCTGGCCGTCAACACGCTGGGCGTGCTCTACATCGTGGAGAGCGGCGACAGCATCGGCAGCGTGGAGGATCTGCGCGGCAAGACGATTTACGCCAGCGGCAAGGGCGCGACGCCGGAATATGCGCTAAACTACATCCTCACCGAGAACGGCATCGATCCGGAAAAGGACGTGACGATCGAGTGGAAGAGCGAACACGCCGAGTGTCTGGCCGCGCTGATGGCCGAGGACAACGCGATTGCGATGCTGCCCCAGCCGTTTGTGACCACCGCGCAGACCAAGAGCGACAAGATCCAGGTGCGCCTTGACCTGACCGCCGAGTGGAACGCGATTCAGAAGGACAGCGACGCGCCGTCTCAGCTGATCACCGGCGTGGTGGTTGCGCGCAAGGCGTTTATCGAGGAGAACCCGGAAGCCGTCAGCGCGTTCATGGACAGCTATGCCGCTTCCGTGGATTTTGTGAACGCGAACATCGACGAGGCCGCCGAGCTGGTCGGCAAGTATGAAATCGTGCCTGCCGCCGTGGCGCAGAAGGCCATCCCGGCCTGCAACATCACCTTTATCGCGGGCGGCGAGATGAAGCAGGCGCTCTCCGGCTACCTGAGCGTGCTTTTTGAGCAGAACCCGAAGGCCGTCGGCGGCGCGATGCCGGGCGACGACTTCTACTATGCAGAATAATGAAAAAGCGAAACCTTTCGCTGTGGGCCGTGCTGTTCTGGCTGCTGGTTTGGCAGGCGGGCAGCATGGCCCTTCACAGTGATATTCTTCTGGTGTCGCCGCTGCGGGTTTTGCAGACGCTCTTTGCGTTAATTCAAACGACGCGTTTCTGGTCGTCGCTGCTTGGCTCGATGGGGCGCATCCTCGGCGGTTTCCTGCTGGCGGCGGCGCTGGGCACGCTGCTGGCGGCGCTGGCCGCACGCTTTAAGCGCGTGGAGGAACTGCTTGCGCCGCTTGTGCTGGCGATGAAAACCGTTCCGGTCGCGTCGTTCATCATTCTGGCGCTGATCTGGTTCGGTTCGCGCAACCTGTCCGTGTTCATCGCGCTGGTGATGGTGTTTCCGGTGATGTATACCAACGTGCTTTCCGGCATCCGCGCGCGGGACGACAGCCTGCTGGAAATGGCGCGGGTGTTCAAAATTCCGGCGCTTCGGCGCATTCGCTGCATCGATCTGCCGCAGGTCATGCCGTATTTCCGCGCGGGCTGCACGCTGGGGCTTGGCCTGTGCTGGAAAGCGGGCGTGGCGGCGGAGGTCATCGGCATGCCCGTGCCCTCCATCGGCGAGCGCTTGCAGCAGGCGAAGGTCTACCTTGACACGCCGGAGCTGTTTGCGTGGACGCTGGTCATCGTTCTGATGAGCGTCGGCTTTGAAAAGCTGTTTATGGCGGCGCTCGGCGCGCTGGAAAGGAGGCTGACGCGGCTGTGATTGCGATTCATAAGCTGTGCAAAGCTTTCGACAACAAGGCTGTTCTGCGCGATTTTTCCTGCACGATGGAGGATGGCTGCGTGACGGCGCTGATGGCGCCTTCCGGCGCGGGCAAAACGACGCTGCTCCGCATGCTGATGGGGCTGGAAACGGCGGACAGCGGCGAAATCTCCGGCCTTTCGGGCAGACGAATTTCAGCGGTCTTTCAGGAAGACAGGCTGCTGGAGAACATGAATCCGGTGGATAACATCCGCTTGACCGCATCGAAGCTGGATCGCGCCGTGATTCTGCGTGAAATGGCCGCGATGGGGCTGACGGACTGCGAAAACCAGCCTGCGCGGGAGCTTTCCGGCGGCATGCGGCGGCGCGTGGCGATTCTGCGGGCGCTGCTCTGCGGCGCGGATGTGATCTTTCTGGATGAGCCGTTTAAAGGGCTGGACGAGGCGACGAAAGCGCTCGTCGTGGCCGAAACAAAGCGGCTCTGCGCGGGGAAAACCGTGCTGCTCGTCACGCATGAGGAAAAAGAAGCGGCGATGATGGGGGCGGAGCAGGTTGTCAGAATGGAAATGGATGTGAAAAACACGTCCGTTTAACGCCTTCCGTCATAACTTCAAAAAAGGGGCGCTGCCCGACAAGCAGCGTCCTTTTTCATATGGTTTTGTGATTGCGCAAAGCCCGATCGATTACTTCGCCTGAGCCAGCGCGGCCTTCACGGCTTCTTTCAGCGCGTTGGAGGTGATCGTCGCGCCGGAAACGCTGTCCACCGCGTCGATTTCCTCGGCGGTAGCGCAGCCGACGAACTTGCCCGGCAGCTCGTTGATGGCCAGCGTGCCGATGCCCTCGGTCTCGGTCTGTTCAAGCACTTCGACCGCCGCAACCTTGCCATCCTGCACGGTGACGCGGGTGACGACGTTGCCCATCATGCCCTGAGCGGAGCCGACATACTGGTTCTCGCCGACCTCATAGGTCGCCTCGCCGCCCAGATCGGTATCCATGCCCAGCGTAATGGGCGCAGACTCGACCTGCTCACGCGCGGCGTAAGCGGGCAGAGCATCCTTTGCGGCCGCAGCGTTCGTGCCAGCGATTTCGCCGAAGATGATGCACTCGGCGATGTTCGTGCCGCCCTGATACATGCAGGAGGTGATGCCGCCCATCTCGCCCGCGGAATAGAGGTGCGGAATCGGGTTGCCGTTGGTGTCGAGCACCTCGGCGTTCTCGTTGCGGCGCGGGCCGCCCTGCGTGTTCAGCATCAGGCCGGACATCGGCATGGCGTAATACATCTTGCCGTCGAAGGCACGCATGTAATCGGCGCTGCGGTTATGCTTGTAATCCTTGCCGCTCTCGGCGAAGGTATTGAAGCTCTCGATGGTATCCTTGAGTGTCTCAGGCTTGCAGCCGGTCTTCTCGGCCAGCTCCTCGATCGTCGCGGCGGAAAGCACGGTATCCTTGTAATCATCGGAGAGCGCGCCCTCGGACACGGCCAGATCATACTGCGTTTGATCCATGATGAGGTAGATGGCGTTCGGATAGTGCGGGTTCTCCCAGATGCCGTTCTCATAGAGATGGCCGTGACGCGGGATTTCCGCCTCGTTGCCGAAGCGCTCGCCGTCGGTGCCGACGATGACCGTCGCGCCGGTGTTCATCGGGTTATGGGCCAGCGTCACCACCTGATGCGCCAGACCGCCGTTCTCGGCCGCATAGCCGCAGCTGTTCGTGCCGAAGCCGCCCTCGAACACGTTCATGTGCCACAGATCAGCGCCGACCTTCTGGCACATCTTGATGCCGTCACCCGTATTGAACTGGCCGCCGATGACGGAGTAGTTCTTCAGGCCGAGGTACTGCTGCGCCATGTCGGTGTCGCACTCGAAGCCGCCCGTCGCGACGACCACGCCGCCCAGCGCGCGCACGTTGCGGGTCTCGCCGTTGCGCGTGACCTTCACGCCGACCACGATGCGGCTGTCCGGATCCTGAATCAGCTCGACAGCCGGGGACTCGAACCACACGTCGATCTTGTCCGCGCGCTTGATGACCGCGTTCTTCACAGACTTATACAGGAAGCTGTCGCTCACGCCCTGATGGGTGGTGCACAGCGCGACCTTGTCGCTGCCCTCAAATTCCGGATATTCCGGGCTCATCTCGCCGATGATCGGCACGCCCGTCCAGTCCATGAACTCGGAATCGTTGCCGTCGAAGAACTTATCCTTGAGTTTATCCCACATGTTGGTCACGCCATCAACGATGACGTTGAGCATGGCCTCCGGCACGGCGCGCCCGCCCGCCAGCTGGGTGTAATAAGCCATCGTGGCCTCGCGGTCCTTATGGCCGTAGGCGAACAGCTGACCGGCCACCTTGGAGTTGCCGCCCGCCAGCGCTTCGCTCATCTTTTCGGCGATGAGCACCTTTGCGCCCGCGTCCGCGGCGGTGACGGCGGCGGTCATGCCGGCAAAGCCGAGACCCAGCACCACGACGTCATATTCCGCATCCCACTTCACGGTATCGGCAAACGTATAAGCGCTGCTACCTTCGGCGATGGCTGTGCCCGCGCCGCCCATCGCGGCGAGAATGCCCATCGCGGCGCTGCCCTTGAGGAAGTTACGACGAGAGATGTTCTTCATTGCAATCATCCTTTCACGTAAAACTGTCTAAACCTCATAACAGGTGCATAAGCGGGTTGTTCGCCTCGCTTATCATCTTGACAGTATTTTAACACGCACGCTTGTAAAAGAATAGAACCTTTTTTTTGACATGCACAAAAATTGCGGCGGTCTTTTCAAATCGCGCTTGTTTTGGTATAATCGGATTAAGGGGTGAGCGCGGCGTGACAGACGGCCTGCTATATAAAAAAGACACCGATTTTGTTCGGGACAACATGCTGATCAACTATTGCCTGGGCGACGACGAAAGTCTGTTGATCGAGAGTTTTGTGCGCAACAACGGCATTTGCCTGCGCTTTGACGTCGGGCGTTTTTACTTTTTCATGACCGGCACGCACAAAAAATTCGTCACAGGGTATACGCCCATGACGTTCAGCGAGGGCGTGGACAGCGCGCTGGCCATCTATGACCTGATGCTCGAAACGCTGCGTCAGAACGGGTTTGACGGCAACGCGTTTCTGGTTAAAATCGATAATTCCAAGCAGGTCGGCGTGCTGTTCAGTCCGCGTGCGGACGCCGCGTGCCCGGCGGACGAAATGGCACAGAAGATGCTCGACGCATACACCCGTGCCAAAGATCCGTATTCCGTTTCGGGGGAGGATTGCACGTCCACGTCGTTCGTCGGCCCATTTTCGGGATATGACCAGATTCACAAGGCGTTTGTGCAGGCGCGCGCGCTCAACGATCTGATTTTCTTCGGCGTGCGCGGTCGCGTGATTACGGAAGATTTTCGGCGCGAGACCGCGCGTCCATGCGATTCGACCGCCATTGTCGGCAATGTGCGCAAGTTGATGCACCTGCTCTGCGTCGGCACGTGTGCGCAGGCACTTCGGCAGGCGGAATACATTGTCGATGCGCTCGTCGCGCCGTCGTATTCGATGGCGAATTTTGACGCGATGTATGCCTCGACGGAGGATATCCGCTCGATGATTGAGATTGTCTACGACATTCCGATAACGCGCCGCGAAAAAACGTCTTTCTTCTTTTTGAAGGATTACCGCCAAAAGCTCTGCGACGCGATCCGATATTATTTCGCGCGCATGGAGGGACGAAAGCGCTATTCGCCGACGGTGCTGCTGGCGCTGAGCTACATCCGCCGAAATTTCACACAGGAGATTTCGCTGACCCAGCTTTCCGAATATGTTTACGCCAACGCGAGCGTGCTTTCGCGCGATTTCGGCGCGGAGGTCGGCATGACGCTCACGGAGTATGTCGCCGCGCTTCGCGTTGAACGGGCCAAGCGGCTGCTTGCGGAAAAGGAGCGCACGATTGAAAAAATCGCGGAGGAATGCGGATATACGGGGGCGAAATACTTCCGCGAGCAGTTTAAGCGCCTGACGGGGCTGCCGCCGCAGGCCTATCGGGCGAAAATGACGGCGGATGCTTGACAGCAAAGCCTAAAAATGTTATGCTGGAAACGATAAAAAGCGGTCTGCCGCCTGAGCGGCGCGCCGCCCAAATTTACAAAAACAAAGAAACCGAGGAAACAAACATGGACGATATGAATATGGAAATCACGACGAGCGAGCATCGCGCCATCGTCTTTAAGATGAACCGCAAGCAGGCAGCCGCCGTTGCGCGCTACCTCAAGGAGCATTCCGCGTCGCCGGAGACGATCTTCGCCGTCGATGTGGATACGATGGAGCTGATCGTGCAGGCCAAGAACGCCGGAGAAGAGGATATCATCGTGCTCGACGGCGAAGAGGACGTGTTCGACGTGGAAGAGGAAGTCGTCGAGGAAAACGAAGAAGTCTGGGAAGCCATCGACGAGGCGCTCCATAGCGACGAAGAATAATTCAAAAATGAGCGGACGCGCGATGCGCGTCCGTTTTGCATATGAAAAAGCGCGAAGATTCCTTCACGTGCGGTATAGCGGACGGCCATTTTGGCAAAAGTAAGCCGCGCAAGGAGGTTGATCCCAGTGAAAAAGTGGTGCTTGATGGTTGCAGCCATGCTCTGCCTGATGATTCCGACAGTCGGTTCGGCGCAGGGGCTTCCGGACTTTTTGCAGGCGGTGCAGAGCGGCTTGAGCGAGGGACTTTCCGCTGGCTCGGCGGCCATGGAAAAGGATTTGACGCTCTCCATGATGCTTTCCGACAGCCGCGTGGAAGAGGGCAGGGACGTGACGCTCACGATTCGCGCCGAGAACCCGCGTCCGGCGGAAACGGGCGTTTCGCTGACGCTGAATCTGCCGGAGCGTCTGGCGGCGCAGACAGGGGACGAACTGACGTGGAATGCGGTGCTTCCGGCTGCTCAGGTGGACGAAACGGGCGCGTTTGTGCCGTCCGTGACGACGTTTACGCGCGTCCTGACGCTGATGCCCGGCGGCGAGAGCGCGCAGGGAACGGTGACGGCGGAAATGAACGTCGGTTCGCGTTTTTACCGCGAAAGCCTGCCGATTGCGCTGTGCGTAGCGGATATTTCAACCAGAGCGAGCGTATCGGGCGCGCAGAACGGACGGGCGACGGTTGGCGAGACGCTGACCTATACGGTAGAAATCGCCAACGCGGGCATGGCGGAAAAGAATGTGCCGGTCGAACTGATTCTGCCTGCCGACGCGGCGCTTGAAGGAGAACTGCCAGAAGGCTTTGCGCAGGTCCAGCGCCAGATTCGTGGCGAAGTGGGCGTTCCGGCGGCGGGAAGCGAACCGTCCGTGGTGACGCTGACCTTCCCGATGACAATTCGTGAAGACGCGTTGGCGGAAGACGAGGACGCGCTTCGCCTGCTGTCGGGCGTGCTGCGCGTGGACGGCCAGCGGATTGCCCTGCCGCGCGTGCAGCTCTGCGGGCCGAAAATCAGCGCAAAGCTCCTGCCACAGACGGACAATTTGAAAGCGGGCGAGGAGACGGCGCTGCGCGTCGTGCTGGTCAACGCAGGCATGGCGGAAGCGGATGTTCGGGTTTCATGCATGCTGCCGGAGGGCATCTCACTGGTGACAGCGCCCAAGCCGCAGCAGGACACGGAAGCGAAGGAAAGCGGGGATAACGCCGAAGCGGAAGAGGAAGCGCCGAAAGCCGTTGCGCCCGAACAGGATGACGGCGGCGCGGACGCGGAAGCCGTGCTGGCCGACGGCGCGGAGCAGCTCGTCGATGAGCCGGAGATTCGGCAGGAGAACGGCCGAATCGTCTTTGATCTGCACATGGACGCGGCGGGGGAAGAAGCCTACACCCGCGTGGTGACGCTGCGCGTGCGTGCGGACGAACCGCAGGAGAACATCAAAGAGCGCCTCCTGGGCACGACGCTGGCTTGGCAGATCGACGCGGGCGAGACGCAGCTGGGCGAAGCCGCCTGTGTGCGCGTCTATCGGCCGATGGTGCTTGGGCTGACGAAAGACGAGTGGATGGGCATTTTCTGGGCAGGACTGCTGCTGGTGGTGACGGTCAGCTGTCTGTTTGCGGCGTTCAATTCGGATAATAAGCGGGAAAAGTATTGCGAATAAAGCGGCATGAGGCCGCCTGAACGTCTGCCGCAATTTGTAAAACGGCAAAGTTCAGCGCACGCGGATGATTAAAAAAGCGGACGGCCGATTGTTCGGCCGTCCGTCTTTTTCTGTAAAACGATCATTCTGTAAACCGTGTAGTTTTTGCAGCGTGTAAAATCATAGCTATATGGAAAAAGAGAAAATCTTATTTTTTTAAAATACAAGGCTTTTATACGCTGCATTTACTACGCGCAAGCGCTGTTTGATAAAAATTACTTCGCGGCGGTTTCCTGATCGGCCAGCTCGACGAAGCGGCGAACCTGAACCAGCACGCTTTCGACAGCCTCGCGCCAGAAGTCCGGCGTGGTGACGTCGATGCCGACGCTGGCGGTGACGTTGGCGATGGTATCGCTGCCGAAGCGGGAGAGCAGGTCGCAGTAGACCGGCACGAACGCTTCGCCTTCCTTCTCATAACGCGCATACAGGCCGCGCGCGAACAGACCGCCGAAAGCATACGGGAAATTATAGAAGTGGACGCCGGTGGAGTAGTAATGGCTCTTGCACGCCCACATATACGGATGACGGTATTCCGGATCGAGTCCGTCGCCGTAGCTCTGCTCCTGCGCCCAAAGCATCGTCTCCTTCAGCTCGTCCACGTCCAGCGCGTGGTCCGCCTGCGCGGCGACGACCTTCTGCTCAAACAGGAAGCGGGAGTAGATATCGACCATCGTCTGCGTCTGCTCGGTCAGGCAGGAATCCAGCAGCGTCAGCTCTTCCTCCGGCGTCGCGGTCTTGAGCAGCTGGGAGATGAGCAGCGTTTCGTTGAAGGTGGAGGCGGTTTCCGCCAGCGGCATCGGCGTTTCGGTCATCATGATCGGCTTGTGATGCAGCATGCGGTTGTTGAAGGCGTGACCCAGCTCATGCGCCAGCGTGCTGACGTCGGAGGCGCTGCCCGCAAAGTTGGTCATCACGCGGCTGATGTTCTTGGCGTAATAGCCGGAACAGAATGCGCCGCCGCTCTTGCCCTCGCGCGGGTACATGTCGATCCAGCCCTCGTCGAACGCGGTGCGCATCATCTCGCCCATCTCCGGGCAGAATTTGCCGAACAGGTCGAGCAGCAGCGCACGCGCTTCCTCAACGGTATAGGTGCGGGTGCTTTGACCGACGGGCGCGAACAGATCGTAGAACGGCAGGCCGTTTTCATGACCGAGCAGGCGTCCCTTCGCCTTGAAATACTCGCGCAGCTCCGGCAGGGCTTCGCGAATCGCCGTCCACATGGCTTCAAGCGTCTTTTCATCCATGCGGGAATGAGCAAGCGCCATATCCAGCACGCCCTTGTAGCCCTTGAGCGCCGCCATGGTTTCGCCCTCAGCCTTGAGGTTGTTCAGGCAGAAGCTCATCGGCAGTTCGATCTTCTTGTAGGAAGCCAGCTCGGCTTCATAGGCTTGGCGGCGCGTATCGGCATCGCCGTCGTAAGCCAGCGCACGGACGGCGGACAGCGGAATCTGCTTGCCGTCGTAATCGACCAGCAGGGTCGCATCCAGCTTATCGCGCAGCTGGGAGAAGGCTTCACCGCCGGAGAGCTGCATCTTCAAGACCGGCTTTTCCAGCGCTTCCGGAAGCTGATGCTTGGCATCCTCCGCTGCTTCGCGCAGGGCAAAAGCACGCGCCTTCAATTCGTCGTCGGCGTCAATGATCGCGTCGAGGTTCTCAAGAGAAGCCAGATAGCGGGAGAAGGCGTTGGATGCCAGCGAAGAGCCCATGACAGCACGCATCAGCGGTGCCATCGCGGCGTTGGCAGCCTTGTTGTTCGCGTCCACGGAGAGCGTCAGCTCAATCATCAGGCTCAGACGCTCGAAAAGGTTGGACAGCGCTTCCTCCTGATGAACCAGCGAAACGAGCTTCTCAACCTCATCCTCAGCGGGCGCGGCGATAGCGGCGGTGAAGGCGTCGATCTCCTTCGGCAGACGAGCGAGGTCATCCTTGAACTCCGGGTCGTCAAAGTCCTTGTAGAATACGGTCAAATCCCAATTTGTTTTCATGGTTTTCCTCCGTCATGGTTTCGGGCCGGGCGGCCCGCTTTTTTTGGCTTGTGTCTTCATTATAAACGGTTTTCTGCCGAAGGACAAGAAAGAAAAACACAAAAACTGCACAAAAAACGAGCAAAATGGCAAAATTCCTCTTTTAAAATCGTGTATCCTGCATTATAATTGAAACGAAGGCTCATGCCCGCACGAAAGCGGGGAGAGCATTACAGACGAGACGGAGGATGAAAACCATGACGTATCGTGAAGCATATGAAACCTGGCTCAAGGAATTTGCGGACGATCAGGCGACCGTCGATGAGCTGAAGGCCATCGCGGGCGACGAGAAGGAAATCGAGGATCGATTCTATACTGAGCTGTCCTTCGGTACGGCGGGCATGCGCGGCGTGCTCGGCGCGGGCACGAACCGCATGAACCTGTATAACGTTCGCCGCGCGACCAAGGGCTTTGCCGATTATATCAACAGCCAGAACCCGGAATACCGCCAGCGCGGCGTGGTCATCGCCTATGACTCCCGCCGGATGAGCCCGGAATTTGCGAAGGCTTCCGCGCTTGTGCTCTGCCACGAGGGCATTCATGTGTACCTGTTTGACGAGCTGCGCCCGGTGCCGATTCTGTCTTACGCGGTGCGCCATCTGCATGCCATCGCGGGCATTGTCATCACTGCCAGCCACAACCCGCCGCAGTATAACGGCTATAAGGTTTACTGGGAGGACGGCGCGCAGATGCCGCCGGAATACGCGGATCAGGTGCTCGCGCGCATCCGCGCCAACCGCTATGAAGACGCGGTGGAGATGGATGAAGCCGAGGCGAAGGCGAAGGGTCTGCTGCAAATCATCGGCAACAAGGAAGTCGATGACGATTACATCGCGCAGGTCAAGACGCTCTCCGTTCAGCCCGAATTGATGAAGACCGCGGGCAAGGAACTCAAGATTGTCTACACGCCGATTCATGGCTCCGGCAACAAACCGGTGCGCCGCATTCTCAAGGAAATCGGCATCGAGAATGTCTACGTCGTCAAGGAGCAGGAGCTGCCCGATCCGAATTTCTCCACCGTCAAGGTGCCGAACCCGGAAGATCCGGCGGCGTTCACGCTGGCCATGAAGCTGGCGGACGAAGTCGGCGCGGACTGCATCTTCGGCACGGATCCGGACTGCGACCGCGTGGGCATCGCCGTCAAGGATGACGCGGGCAAGTATTACCTGATGACTGGCAACCAGATCGGCTGCGTGCTGCTGTATTACATCCTCAAGAGCCGCAAGGCGCTGGGCAACCTCCCGGCGGACGGCGCGGTGGTGAAGTCTGTCGTTTCCACCGAGCTGGCGCGCAAGATTGCCGAGAGCTTTGGCCTCGTCTGCTTCAATACGCTGACGGGCTTCAAGTGGATCGCCGAGAAGATTCAGCAGTTCCAGGATAAGGGCGATCACACCTTTGTCTTCGGCTTTGAAGAGAGCTACGGCTTCCTGTCCTCCACCTTCGTGCGCGACAAGGACGGCGTGAACGCATCCCTGCTGATTGCGGAAGCCGCCGCGTGGGCGAAGACGCAGGGCAAGACGCTCTACGATATCCTCCAGGAAATCTACAAGACCTACGGCTACTACGTGGAGAAGGTGGTTTCCGTCACCCTGCCGGGCAAGGACGGCGTGGTGAAGATGAAGGAGATCATGAAAAACCTTCGCGAGAATCCGCCGAAGGAGCTGGCAGGCAAGAAGGTGCTGGCGGTTCGCGACTATCTGGCCGATACCCGCACCGACTGCGAAGGCAATGTGACCGCCGCGGGTCTGCCCAAGAGCGACGTGCTCTACTTCGAGCTGGTGGACGACGCGTGGGTCTGCATCCGCCCGTCCGGCACTGAGCCGAAGATCAAGCTCTATGTCAACACGAACGCCAGCAACCCGGAAGATTCTGCAAAGGAGAACGCCGAGCTGGTTGAGGCATGCAAGGCGCTGATGGCGTAACGCCTCTCATGGCGGGAGCCTTGGCGTAGCTGCGAATAACAAAACGCAGACTCTCTTTTCGAGGAAGGCTGCATAAACAAGGGCGCTGTCTCAAAATGGCTAAAGCAGGCCATGAGAGGCAGCGCCTTTTTCCGTA
>UQNN01000022.1 GCA_900542445.1 uncultured Eubacteriales bacterium
CGCGGAGCGCGCCTATACGAGATTCCCGGGATTGAAGCCACGCGCCCGCAGTGCGGGAAAAAAGCGTGGCGGAAATCGGAAAACGTAAGAAGCGCGGAGCGCGCCTATACGAGATTCCCGGGATTGAAGCCACGCGCCCGCAGTGCGCTGTTATTATGCGGAAAGACCCGATTTGATGCTACGATCAGATCGGGTCTTTCTGCGCAATCGTGTCAAGCTTTTTCTCTGATTTGCGGATAAAAACGACAGCGCTATGTTCCATGAAGCCATACAATGAGGCCATAAACCGATGAAGGCGGGGGATGGCTATGGCGCAGAGAACAATGTCAATGCACGACGGATGTGTAGAGAACGGTTTCTTGGCTGGAATTGAAAGAACGCTGCGTGCGCGCGGTACATGGGTTCAGCGCGCGCTTTGCGCGGCGATGATGGCGGCGCTCTCGTTTACGCGGCTTCCGGGCGGCGGATACTGCTGTCAAGGCGCGATGTTTGCGGTATTGTTGAGACAGGGCTTTTGCGTGCCTGCCGGATTTGTGGGTGTAATGATGGGTTTTGCCGCCCAATACAGCTTTGGCGAATTGGCGGGGTGCTGGCAGCTGCCGATTTGTACGCTGCTTTGGCTGAGCACCGGACTTTGGGCCAAACCGGCTAAACGGATGACGATGGCGGCTGCGGTTTTTCTGGCGGAACTTACATCGGCCGCCGTAACAGGCTTCAGCAACGTTTATGAAATGGTTGTTGTGACGTTGACAGCGGTCGCTGGAGCAGGATTGAGCGTCCTTTATGACGGCGCGGCGCTGACGATTTCTCGGCGGGATGAGCTGGATGGGGAAACCCGCCCGTTTTGCGTGATGGCGGTTTGTGCTTCGCTTGCGGCGGGTATCATGCCTTTGCCGGGCGGACAGGCTGTCGCGGCTTCGATGGCGCTGTATCTGACACTTGAACACGCATATGTCGGCGGGGTGACGCAGGCGTTGCTTTGCGCGGGCGTAATGGGCGGCGTGATTTCGTTGATGCAGGGCAATCCGCAGATGTTGGCTATGATGCTTGTCGGCGGATTTCTGGCGGGAGAGATCAAAACGCATCGCAGATCGATTTGCGCGCTGCTGATGCTTTGCGGCGTAGCGGCGGGAACAACCCTCATGGTTGGCGATGTATCGGCTTTTCGTCGTGCGGCGTTTGCCATGCCGGGTCTGCTGCCCTTCCTGCTTTTATCCAATGTGCGTCGGTCTGGCGTGATCTCCCTGGTGGAATGCGCTGAACCGGAAGAAATGACGCAGTCCGAAGCCGTGGCGGTGCGCAGCGCGGCGATGATTCACTCGTGGGCGCGCCTGTATGAGGATACCGCGCGGATGATGGAAGGATTGGGCGCGCCGCGCGAGGAGAACCCGGTCATTGAGCAGTGCATTCATTTGCTGCAAAAGACGAGTGCCGCCGCACATCAGGTCTGCGAACGAACGCTGGGCGAGATACGCCCTGACGACGAGGCGTATCGACGGGTGCGTTATGCGCTGGTGCGCGCCGGGCTGGAAGAGGTGCGTGTAGCGTATGCGCTTCGATTGGCTGGCAGAATGGAGATTATGCTGCTCAAACCGGAAGCGACAGCGGGCGCGTCATTATTGAAGCTGGTCAGCGACGCCTGCGAGGTGCCCATGCGCGTCTGTTCTGCAGAAGGACTGCTGAGCACACAGGCGGTTTTCGAGCAGTCGCCCGCGTTGAGCCTTGAAATCGGCGCGGCAGTGCGAAGCCGATCCGGCGAAGACGTAGCCGGAGACAGTTATGTTTCCCGCATGCTGCCGGGAGGACGGCATGTGCTGGCCTTATCGGATGGTATGGGCAGCGGCATCAGCGCGCGTCAGGAGAGTCATGCGGCGCTGGAACTGATGGTGGAAAGCCTTCGAGCCGGATATACGCGCGCTCAAGCGCTGGATGTGGTCAACGCACTGATGCTGATGTGTACGGGTCGAGAAATGTATGCGACGATGGATTTATGCGTATGCGATCTGCACAGCGGCGAGACGGCGTTTGAAAAACTGGGGGCGTGCGCTTCTTATATTGTACGGGACGGCGAAGTGCGAACCATCGGCGCAGATACGCTTCCGGTAGGTGTTCTGCCGGATGTGGAATCCCGCTCCCTGCGAATGACGCTTCAGGCAGGAGACGTTGTGGTGATGATGACTGACGGGGTGCGCGATGCCTATCCGGGCGGAGAAATCGCTTTGCGGGAAGATATCGGCAAGCTGGCATGGCTGCACCCGCAGTCCGTCGGGGAGAAACTGATTGCCCGTGCGGTTGGCTCTGGCGAGGTGGGCGACGACATGGCAATTCTCTGCGCGCGGATGAGCAAGACGGTATTGGAGTAGGAAAAGGAGGATGTTGGGGAGAATTTGGGGCTGCCCGTACCCAAACACGGGCAGGAACCTGAGGTCCCTGCACTTCCCGATTCAAATCCGTTTCAATCAATGAGAACAGAGGGTTCAAAAAATCTCCGATGCAGAATCATCGGAGATTTTTTGTGGGAGAAGACCGAAAACCTCAGGCTTCCGGTGGAGGGTGAGGGCAAAGCTCCACGTTCATCCTTTACGCCATGCCGCTTTCAAAACGGTTGATGGCGCTCAAAATACCCTTGACGGAAGCAAAGTTGATGTTGTGTTCCGTACCCACGCCGAAGATGCGACGGCCGCCCGGCACGCGCAGTTCGATATAGGCGACGGCTTGAGAATCCGAGCCCATCGAGATGGCATGCTCGGAATAGGAAATGAAGGAATAACCCTCGATGCCCGCTTGTCCCAGCGCGTTGAAGAAAGCGTCGATCGGGCCGTTGCCGCGGGACTCAAGCTGTATGAACTGGCCGCGCACGCTCAGCACGCCGGAGAAATGGGTGACGTTTGCCGCGCTGCCCGCAATGGCTTCTTCATAGAACTTTGCGCGGGAGAGCGCATACGGTTCGCTGATGTTGAGGAACTCGCGGTGGAACAGTTCGTAGACCTCGTTTGCCGTCAGCTCGCGGCCCGTCTTGTCGCATTCGGCCTGAACGACTGCGCCGAATTCAGGATGCATCGCCTTGGGCATGTGATAGCCGTAGTTGTGATCCATGATGAACGCAGCGCCGCCCTTGCCGGACTGGCTGTTGATGCGGATGATCGGCTCATATTCGCGGCCCACGTCGGCGGGATCGATCGGCAGATACGGAATCTCCCAATACGGAGACTTGGACTCGCGCATGTACTCGTGGCCTTTGTTAATCGCGTCCTGATGCGAACCGGAGAAAGCGGTGAAGGCCAGCTTGCCCGCATATGGCCAGCGCTCCGGCACGTGCATCTTGGTGCAGCGCTCGTAAATCTCGCGGATATGATCGATATGAGAGAAATCGAGCATCGGGTCAACGCCCTGAGTGTACATATTCAGCGCGACGGTGACGATATCGAGGTTGCCTGTGCGTTCGCCGTTGCCGAACAGCGTGCCCTCGACCCGGTCGGCGCCCGCCAGCATGGAGAGTTCCGCGCAAGCCACGCCCGTGCCGCGGTCGTTGTGCGGATGAACGGAGATGATCGCCGCGTCACGGTTGGGCAGATGACGGATGAAGTACTCAATCTGGTCGGCATAGGTGTTGGGCGTGCACATTTCCACCGTGTTGGGCAGGTTGAGAATGACGGGATTTTCTTTCGTCGCGCCGAGCGTCTCCATGACCTGATGGCAGATATCCACGGCAAAATCCATTTCCGTGCCGGAGAAGGACTCCGGCGAATATTCATAGCGGAAGTTTGTGCCGGATTGATCGGCTTCGGTCAGCTCGCGAACCAGCTTTGCGCCTGCAACGGCGATGTCGATGATGCCCTGCATGTCCTTTTTGAAGACGACTTTGCGCTGGAGGGTGGAGGTGGAATTATAGAAATGGATGATGACGTTTTTTGCGCCGCGCACAGCTTCGAACGTCTTGCGGATCAGATGCTCGCGCGCCTGCACCAACACCTGAATGGTCACGTCGTCCGGAATATAATGCCCGTCGATCAGCGCGCGCAGAATTTCATATTCCGTTTCGGAAGCGGAGGGAAAGCCGACTTCGATTTCCTTGAAGCCGATATCGACCAGCAGTTTGAAGAAATCGAGCTTTTCCTGAAGGTTCATCGGCGTGACAAGCGCCTGGTTGCCGTCACGCAGATCGACGGAGCACCAGGTCGGCGCTTTTTCAATGCGGTTGTTCGGCCAGGTGCGATTCGGCAGAGAGACGGGGACGAACGGAATATACTTTTTGCAGCCCTGATACATGTTGGTGTTTCTCCTTTCAATCTGAAACAGGATGACGGGCCGGGGACGAAAAAACGCCCCCAGCCGCTATAAAAGCGACATAGGGGCGCTTGAATACACTGCTTCGTGCGCGGTACCACCCTAATTCAGCTGATTGCTCAGCCCTCACGGCCTCAGTCAAGGCCTGACCGATCACGGGGTCATCCGTCGCGGACTACTGAAGTTTCATCCGCGCGATTCCGGGAGGAGCTTTCAAAAAGGCGCCCGTCCGGCTTGCACCAGCCGCCGGCTCTCTTGAACGGAAGAAGCCTTTCGATTATTTCCCATCATCATCTTTGGGGTTCGTTTTGTATGAACTTGACATTTATTCTAGCCGGGTTGCGCATGTTTGTCAAGACGATTTGAAAAAAATGTCGCATCAAAGCGCCACGCGGGGAAAGAAGCCAAATTTCTTTGATAAAATCAGCAAAAAGCCTTGACAAAAGGGATAGAAAGCGGTTAAAATAGCCAATGCGTATGTTCGACTGATTAGCCCCGGGAGAATCTGCGCGCGCTTTAGCAAAGCGTCTGACCAGCGCGATGCACCTTAGATTCTGATTTTCAGGATAATGGAGGAATTCACGTGAAAACGTTTATGGCAAATGCCCAGACCGTCGAGCGCAAGTGGTATGTTGTGGACGCCGACGGCATGACGCTCGGCCGCCTGGCCAGCCAGGTTGCCGCGATTCTGCGCGGTAAGAATAAGCCCACCTATACTCCCCACTGCGACACCGGCGATCATGTGATCGTCATCAACGCCGCCAAGGTGGTTCTGACCGGCAAGAAGCTCGATCAGAAGGTGTACTACCATCATTCCGGTTATGCCGGCGGCCTTAAGGAGACCAAGTATCGTAAGCTGATGGCTGAGAAGCCGGAGTTCGCTGTGAAGCACGCGATCATCGGCATGATGCCCAAGGGCCCGCTGGGCCGTCAGATGGCGCGCAAGCTGCGCGTGTATGCCGGCGCCGAGCACGAGCACGAGGCTCAGAAGCCGGAAGTGCTTGAGCTGGTTAAGTAATGAGCAGGAAGGAGAGTTTGTAACATGGCACAGGTTCAGTATCAGGCGGTTGGCCGCCGCAAAAAGGCCATTGCTCGTGTTCGCCTCGTTCCGGGCGACGGCAAGGTGGTCATCAATGGCCGCGATATCGACAACTACTTCGGTCTGGAGACCCTGAAGATGACCGTTCGTCAGCCGCTGGCGCTCACCAATCTGGAGGGCCGCTATGACGTGCTGGTGAATGTGTACGGCGGCGGTCTTTCCGGTCAGGCCGGCGCGATCCGCCACGGCATTTCCCGCGCGCTCGTGAAGGCTGATCCGGAGCTCCGTCCGGCGGTGAAGAAGGCTGGCTTCCTCACGCGCGATCCGCGCATGAAGGAGCGCAAGAAGTACGGCCTCAAGGCTGCACGCCGCGCGCCGCAGTTCTCCAAGCGTTAATTCGCTTAACGAGTCGAGGAGGCGAAGATATATGGCGATCCTTAACGGTATTGTCACCGTCCTGCTTGTGATCACCGCGCTGATCCTCATCGCTACCGTTCTGCTTCAGCCGGGCGAGTCCAATGGCCTGGGTGCGATTGCGGGCGGTGCCGAAACGTTCTTTGGTAAGAACAAGGCGAAGTCGATGGAGGGTAAGCTCGCTCTGGCGACGAAGATTTCCGCAGGTGTGTTTATCATTTGCGCGCTCATCGTTGCGATGATCGGCTAAGTGAAAGCGAAAGAGGCTGAAGCAGATGCTTTGGCCTCTTTTTTGAAGTTTGAATGGTTTTAGATGATTGATTTGCGACTGAAACAGGCAAGATAGAGCAGGAGAGAAACAGAATTATGAAAAGCGACACACGCTACTCGAACCGCAAACCGGGCGTAAAGACAGAGCGCCCCGTGCGGGATATGCGCGCCCAGCGCACGCAAAAAGAACAGAAAGTGCAGCTGACCGTCCGCGGCATGGCCCGCGGCGCAATCCGCATGGAAGCCGAGGATGGCACGATTTATACCTGCGCGAAGGATAACGCGCGCGGCGCGCTTTTCGGTGACACGGTGCTTGCTGAGCGCATCGGCCGCGACCGCGTGGTCGTTGCGAAAGTGGTGACGCATGCGCATGAAAACATCATGGGCGTGTTGCGTGTGCACGACGGTGTGCGCGTGATTCAACCGCTTGAGCGCCGTCTGCCTGCTGAAATTGCCGTTGCAGATATGCACGCCGAGGCAGAAGACGGCGAAATCGTCCGCACGCATGTTACCCGCTGGGAAGATGAAGGCGGCTTATGTGTCAGCGTCGAAGATCGAATCGGCAGTTTTGAGCAGGCAACCTGCGCGCTTGATGCACTGGTGATGAGCATGCGTCTGCGCACCGATTTCCCGGAGGATGTATTGCGTGAAGCGGATGCATGCCGTCCGGCTGACTTGGCGGATGATCCGACGCGTGAGGATATGCGCCATCTGTTGTCCTTCACCATCGACGGGCGCGACGCGAAGGATTTCGACGATTCCGTGAGCCTTGAGCAGCTGGAAAACGGCAATGTTCTTCTCGGCGTGCACATTGCAGATGTCGGCCACTATGTTAAACCGGGCACGGCGCTGGATCGCGAGGCTTTTGCCCGCGGCACAAGCGTTTATCTGCCGGGCCGCGTGCTGCCGATGCTGCCGGAGCAGCTATGCAACGGCGTCTGTTCGCTGCGCCCGAACGAGGATAAATTCACCATGACTGCGCTGATGGAAATTGACGACGCAGGGCGCGTTGTGAATGAGCGCATTGCCCGAACCATCACCCGCAGCAAAGCGCGGCTGGTGTACGACGACGTGAATGCGCTGTTCAACGGCAGCGAGCAGCAGCAGGCCGCGATGGCTCCGGTGGCCAACGCGCTTCGCCAGATGCGCGCGCTGGCTGGAAAGCTGCGCGCGCGCAGACAGGCGAAGGGCTGCATCGATTTTGAAATTGAAGAGCCGAATTTTGTGCTGGATGAAAACGGCGAGCCGGTGGAAATCATCACCCGTGAGCGCGGCGAAGCGGAAATGATGATCGAGGATTTTATGCTGGCGGCTAACGAATGTGTGGCGCGCTTTGCCCGCGAAAACCGCCTGCCGCTGCTCTACCGCGTGCATGAAAAGCCGGATCCGGAGAAGTTGGCGATGTTTGCCGATTTTCTCGATGGCATTGGCGTAAATGCGAAGAACATCCGCCACGACGCCGCGCCGGGTGATATACGTGCGATTCTGGAAAAGACGAAGGATCGCCCGGAATGCTCTGTGATTACCGCGTTGGCCCTGCGCAGCATGCAAAAGGCGCGCTATGATGTTGCGCCGCTGGGGCATTACGGCCTTGCGATGGCGGACTACTGTCACTTTACCTCGCCGATTCGCCGCTATCCGGATCTGGTGGTCAGCCGCGCGCTGACAGCCAAATTGACCGGACAGCCGATTCCGATGATGGGCGAGGAATTGGCCGATGCGGCCGTTCGTTCCAGTGAACGGGAGCGCGCCGCGATCGACGCGGAACGTGCTGCCGATAAGCTGATGATGGCCCGCCTGATGGCGCACCACGTCGGCGAGGATTATGATGGAACCATCAACGGCGTGAGCGAATACGGCATGTATATCACGCTGTCCAACGGCGCGGAGGGCTTTGTGCCCGTGCGCACGCTGGAAGATTGGTTCGGCTTTGACGAGCGCCGCATGCTGCTTCGCGGCGAACGCACCGGCACGGTGTTTTCGCTTGGTCAGCCTGTGCGTGTGAAAGTACAGAACGTTGAATTGACCCAGTGCAACATTGATTTAACGCTGCTCACCCCGCTTAAAGGGCGCACGGCAGGCGGCCAGACGTCCGACAGAAAGCGCGAGCGCGACCGCATGCGCGGGTTTAATCGGTAAGGCAAGGTTGCATCCGGGCGGTTCGCATGGTATAATCCATCTACTGTGCAAAAAGAAAGGAACTGGGTTCATGAAGGCAACGGTCATCGGCTGCGGGCGCTGGGGTTCGTTTATCGCGTGGTATCTGCGCAAAATCGGGCATGAGGTGACGCTGTACGGGCGGGAAGGCTCAAGGCACATCGAGCAGTTTTGCCGGACGCGCACCAATGGTCTGGTGACGTTGGAAGACGATGTACGCATTACGACGAATTTGCGCGAGGCGCTTGAAAGCGAACTGATCTGCATTTCCATTCGCTCGCAGAATCTGCCGGATTTGATGGCGCAGATTGCCGCCCAAAACGTGAGCGGAAAAACGTTTGCGCTGTGCATGAAGGGCATAGAGGTAACGACGTTGCGCCGCCTTTCTGAAATTGCGGAAGAGGCTGTTGGCGATTGCAACGACGTAGCCGTCTGGCTTGGGCCGGGTCACGTGCAGGAGTTTGTAAACGGGGTCCCAAACTGCATGGTCATTGATTCTCGCAGTGAAGCGGTCAAAGAACGGCTGATCGCATGGCTCTCCGGGGGGCTGATTCGCTTCTATTATGGAACGGATTTGATCGGCAACGAAATCGGCGCGGCGGCCAAAAATGTCATCGGCATTGCGGCGGGCATGCTGGACGGCATGGGGCTTTCTTCGCTCAAGGGCGCGCTGATGAGCCGCGGCACGAGGGAAGTTTCCCGATTGATCGCAGCGATGGGAGGCAACGGCTTTTCGGCCTATGGTTTGTGCCATCTGGGCGATTATGAGGCGACAGTGTTTTCGCAATACAGCCATAATCGGCGTTTTGGCGAACTTTTTGTGCGTGGCGAGCCGTATACCGAGCTGGCCGAAGGCTATGATACGGTAAAGGCGCTTTGTGCGCTGGCGGA
Organism: uncultured Eubacteriales bacterium; assembly: GCA_900542445.1. Taxonomy (GTDB): domain Bacteria; phylum Bacillota; class Clostridia; order Christensenellales; family Aristaeellaceae; genus Ventricola. Next base: position 9,059 of record UQNN01000022.1, read on the forward strand.
CAGGCACAATGTGGATATGCCGATCTGCCGCGCGATTTACGCGGTGCTTTACGACGGCGCACAGCCCAAAGAGCAGATGAACCTTCTGTTTACCCGCAGTCTCAAACGCGAATTTGACGGCTGAAAAAGTGAATGAAAATCGAAAAAAGGCATATTCTGTCCGGAAACATTGTTAAAAACCGGCGGAAAAATGCGGATTGCGCGCAACTTCCCCTTGCACAAGACGCGCGTTGCTGATATACTTGACGGTAGAGGTTTCTGTTTTTTGATTGCTTTGAAGAGGTGAGTACACATGGCTTACAAATCGAGGGTTTCCGACGCTGTTGTGCGCAGGCTTCCTATGTATTATCGTCATCTGCGTGAGCTTGAAAAGGCGGGCGTCGTGCGGATTTCTTCCCAGGAGCTGGGCGAACGCATGAATTTGACCGCTTCGCAGATTCGGCAGGACATCAACTGCTTTGGCGGCTTCGGCCAGCAGGGCTACGGCTATCACGTGGCCAATCTGAAGGAACGTATCGGCGAAATTCTCGGCTTAAATCACGAATATCATGTCATCATCATCGGCGCGGGCAATATCGGCCGCGCGGTGGCGAATTATACCGGTTTCGCGAAGGAAGGCTTCAATGTGCAGGCGATGTTTGATGTGTCGCCCGCGCTGGTCGGCATCGATGTGCACGGCATTCTCGTGCAGCCGATGGAGAAGCTTGACGCGTGGATGGCGGCTCATCAGGTGGATATTGCGGTGCTGGCCGTTCCGTCTGCGCATGCGCAGGCGACCTGCGACGTGTTGGTTCGCGGCGGTGTTCGCGCGATCTGGAATTTTGCGCCGGTCGATCTGGTGCTGCCGGAAGGCGTAGCCGTCAACAACGTCCATCTGTCCGACAGCCTGCACATTCTTTCTTATCGCATGAACGAGAAGGAACTGTTTGCCGCCATCGATGCGGGCAAACAGCAGCGCGACTAATCAACCTAAAAGGAGAGCGCGTTTATGGCTTTTGATCCGCGCACCAAAGAGGAAAGAAAGCTGTTCCCATTTTGGACGCTGATCGTCATCGCAGGGTGTGCAGCCTTGTGGGTTTTCGGTGCGAAAATTTATCAGGAAAGCATGGCGGCATATCGATCATATGCCGCCATCACTCAAAATGCGGCACAAAATACCTATTATCCGGGCGTATTCGTGGATGGAATCGATTTGGGCGGCATGACCCGCGAGGAAGCGATCGCCCTGTTCGGCGACAGGCAGCAGCAGACCAGCGACGCGTTTTCGCTGGTTGTGCAATCTGGCGAACGGAAGTGGCGCATTACGTCCGGCGAAGTGCCGATGACCTTTGACGCACAAACCGTGCTGGAGGCGGCCTATAACGTCGGCCGCTACGGCACACTGGAAGAGCGGCTTGCTGCGATTGACGATGCGGCTCAAAACGGCGTTTCGTTTACAACGGGCTTTTCGTATGACCGTGCGGCGATTGATAAGCTGGTCGATATCATTGCGGATAGTCTTGAATACGACGCGACGGATGCGACGCTTGCGGCGTTTGACGTGCAGACGCGCACATTTACGTTTTCGGATGCAAAGCCCGGTTATCGCGTGAATCGGACGGCGCTTCAGGAGGAAATCCTTGCCGCGCTGGATGAAGGCGCGTATGATCGTGTGATTACGCCGAAGGGCGAAAGCGTAGAACCGACGGTTACAAAAGATCAGCTCGTGGGCCAGTTTGGCCTGATTTCCTCGTTTACGACGACGACGACCAAGGACAAAGACCGCAATAACAACATCGAGATTTCCGCTGCGGCGCTCAACGGGCGCATGGTCAAGCCGGGAGATACGATGTCTTTCAACGACTGTACGGGCCAGCGCACCGGCGAAAAGGGTTACCGCGAAGCAGGCGCGATTGCGGGCGGCATGCTGGTGGATGATACGGGCGGCGGCGTGTGCCAGACGTCTTCTACGCTGTTCAACGCCGTTGTGCGCGCAGATCTTGAAATCGTCAAACGCAGCGCGCACAGCTGGCCGTCGTCTTATGTCAACAAAGGTGAAGACGCAACGGTCAACTGGCCGTCGCTGGATTTTGTTTTCCGCAACAACGGGGATTATCCGGTGTTTGTCATCGCATGGTATGAAGAGCAGACGGTGACGGTACAGATTTACGGCAAGCTGCTGCCGAATGGGCAGACGATCGATTTGGAATCGGAGGTCGTGAAGACCATTAAGCCGGACGATGCGGTGCTCTACACGTTGGATACGTCTCTGCCTGTCGGTACGAGAAAAGCCGGGCGCAAAAAACGGACGGGTTACGTTGTGGATACCTACAAGGTATACAAAGACGCGGATGGCAATGTGGCCGAACGCCAAAAACTCTGGACGACGACTTACCGCGCCATGCAGGATGAAATTCTGTATAACGACGGTTCCGGCGCGGCGAAGGAATAAACCAAAGAGAAACGAGGGGAATGGACTTGAAAAAGGGGGACGCGCGGCGCGGCGAATTGCTCGCCGCAGCTGAAAAGCTGTTCTATACGAAGGGCTATGAGAATACCTCCGTTCAGGACATTCTGGATGCCGTTGGTTTTTCCAAAGGCGGCTTTTACCATCATTTTGACAGTAAATTGGCCGTGCTGGAAGCGATTTGCCAGCAGCGGGCGGAAGAACTCAGCCAAAGCGCCATGCAGGCCGCTGGGCAACCGAATCTGACTGCCTGCGAAAAACTCAATGCGCTTCTGGCTTCTTCCACGTTGTGGCAGAGCGAAAATCCGGGTTTCGTCATGCTGCTCATTCAAGCCGCCTATTGTGAAAACGGCGCGCTGATGCGGGAAAAAATGAAAACCTGCCAGCTTTTGAGCATGCAGACGGCGCTCGAAGGCGTGTTGCGCGAAGGCGTGGAAAGCGGTGATTTTTTTGTTGACGACGTGAAAACGACGGCGGGGTTGGTGCTGCGGCTGTACATGCAGTTCACGGATGAGATTGCTTTTCTGCTGGCCGGCGAGGAAAACGAGCTTCAGCTTTGCGATAAAGCGATTGAAAAAATGCGGGCATATCGCACGGCAATCGAGCGGCTGCTGTTTGCGCCGTATGGTTCCATCGTGTTGATTGAAAGCAGAAATCTGCAAGTGTTGGTGCAGCGTGTTTTCAGGGAAAGGCTGCGTAAACGGGCGGATCATTTGCTCAATGGCTGAGCGGGCGTGGGCCCGCTTTTTGTTTTGCAAAGAACTTTGAATAACGGGAAGTGTTGACAAAAAGCTTCTTTTAGTTCATAATAGAAACATTGGTTGGTTCATAAAATACCGGGATAAAACTGAAAAAAGCAGTCGGCCGCATGGCTGGGAAAGGTGCAGTTTTTATGGGTAAATACTTTGGAACAGACGGGTTTCGCGGTGAAGCCAATGTAGATTTGACCAGCGAACACGCTTATCAAATCGGCAAGTTCATCGGTTGGTACTACGGCGCGCGCAAGGGCAGAAAGGCCCGCGTGGTGATCGGCAAAGATACCCGCCGTTCCAGCTATATGTTTGAATATGCGATTGTGGCGGGCCTGACGGCGACCGGCGCGGATGCCTATATGCTCCACGTCACCACGACGCCGAGCGTTGCCTATGTCACCCGCGTGGACAGCTTTGACTGCGGCGTGATGATTTCCGCATCACATAATCCGTTTTACGACAACGGCATCAAGCTTATCAATGGCCGCGGTGAGAAGATGGACGACCAGACGATCGCAGATATTGAGGCGTATCTGGACGGCAATCTGGCTGCGCTGGGGCTGGAGGGCGATGTGCCGGCAGCCAGACGCGAAGAGCTGGGCGAAATCGTGGATTATGTTTCCGGCCGCAACCGCTATGTCGGCTATCTGATTTCGCTGGCCGCGCATTCCTATAAGAATATGCGCGTCGGTTTGGACTGTGCCAACGGCAGTTCGTGGAACATTGCCAAGACCGTTTTTGAGGCGCTGGGGGCGAAGACGTTTGTCATCAACGCGGAGCCGGACGGTGTGAACATCAACCGCGGCGCGGGTTCCACGCATATCGACGGTCTGCGCCGCTTTGTGGTGGAAAACCACTTGGATGTGGGCTTTGCCTATGACGGTGACGCAGATCGCTGCCTTGCAGTGGATGAAAACGGCGAGGTGGTGGATGGCGATAAGATCATCTACATCTTTGGCTGCCAGATGAAGCGCGAAGGCAAGCTGGCGGGCAACAAGGTCGTTACCACCGTGATGAGCAATTTCGGTCTGTATAAAGCGCTGGATGAGGCGGGTATCGGTTATGAAAAAACCGCCGTCGGCGACCGCTTTGTGTATGAAAACATGTCCCAGAATGGCTATTGCGTCGGCGGCGAGCAGTCCGGCCACATCATTTTGAGCAAATACGCGACGACGGGCGACGGCATTCTGACCTCCATCGAACTGATGGAAGCGATGCTGGATACCAAGCAGACGCTTTCCCGTTTGGCCGCGCCGGTGACGGTCTATCCGCAGGTGCTCAAAAATGTGCGCGTGAGCGATAAGGCCGCCGTTCGGAATAACGCGCATGTTCAGGCGGTCGTCAAGGCCGTGGGCGAAAAGCTGGGCGACACGGGGCGCGTGCTGCTGCGCGAGAGCGGCACGGAGCCGGTGATCCGCGTGATGGCGGAAGCGCAGGAGCAGCGCGTGGCTGAGGCATGCGTGAACGAAATGATCGACGCGATTAAGGCGGAAGGGCTGGCATAAGATGGACGCGATCAAAATCCATGATTTGTTTGATTTAACGCATACCCGCGCGGAAAAGATGCTTGCCGCGTGCGAATATCCGTGGGAAGCGCTTTCCCAAATCGGCGAAACGGTGCTCGAAATCGGCAGAACGCTCGATTTGGGCGCTTACGATCATCCGGCGGCGGATGTGTGGATCGCCAAGTCTGCGACGGTTGCGGCGACGGCCAGCATCACAGGCCCGTGCGTGATTGGCGAAAAGACCGAGGTGCGCCCCGGCGCGTTTATCCGCGGCAACGTGCTCGTCGGCGACGGCGCGGTGGTCGGCAATTCCTGCGAGCTGAAAAACTGCATCCTTTTCGACGGCGTGCAGACCCCGCACTATAATTACGTCGGCGATTCCATTCTGGGCTATAAAGCGCATATGGGCGCGGGAGCCGTAACCAGCAACGTCAAAGGCGATAAAAAGAACGTCGTTGTCCACGGCGAGGCGGATTACGAAACCGGGCGCAAGAAGTTCGGCGCGATGCTCGGCGATTTTGCCGAAATCGGCTGCAACAGCGTGCTCAATCCTGGCACGATTATCGGCAGGGACAGCCAGGTCTATCCGCTGTCCTGCGTGCGCGGCGTGGTGAAAGCGCGGCACATTGTCAAGGGTGAGCGCGGCACGTTTGCCAAGGCGTAAGAAAGAAAAACGATTCATCAAAAAAACGGACTGCATGAAACAGTCCGTTTTTTTGATGAGAAAACAAGCAGCGTTACGCCGCGTGATTCGCCTTATATTCCTCCAGCGCGGTGGCCAGCTGGTCCGGGCAGCTCGTGCCGTTGCGGCACTGAATGCCCTTCAGGCGGCGGATGGCCTCATCCACGGTCATGCCGATGACCAGCGCGGCGACGCCCTGCGTGTTGCCCGCGCAGCCGCCGTTAAATTTGCAGGCGGTAATGATATTGTTTTCCACCTCGAACTCGATGGAGCGGCTGCAAACATTATGCGTTTTATAGGTATTCATGCTGTTTCCTCCTGTCATGCGTAAAAATGAACGCCGATATTATGATTCGACGCGAATCGCGTTTTTCCTGCCTGTGACGCGCGCCCCTTTCGATTCATAAGCTTGAGGAGAAGGGGTGTGGCGGCGATGGGAAAGCGAATCATCGTCTCAGGCGGCGACGAGGTGCGCGTGTTTGCGCCGCCGGGGCGAGGAGTCTTAGAACATATTCGGCTGGAAGGCGCGGGCACGCTGTGCGCATGCGGGGAACATGTGTTTTGCGCAAGTAACTGGGGCGATATGGTTTGGCGGCTGGACGCGCAAAAGCTTGTGCCGACCGGGCTTTTTGCAGGCGGGCCGGATATGCGGAACATGCTGATTTCTCCGGATGGCGAGCGGCTGATGATTCTATGCGCGGAAGCGGACAGTGTGCTTTTGCTGGATGCGGTCTGCGGCGCGCCGATGGTGCTGGCCCGCGCAGGCGTCAATCCGCAGCATATGTTGCTCGATGAAAGCGGCGAAGTGCTGGCCGTCGCGGCAGGCGAAAGCGGCGAGGTGCTGCTGCTGAGCGCGCGGTCGCTGGCGTTGCTTCGCCGACTGCCCATGCCGGGAATTGTGCTCGATGTGGCGCTGCGCGCGGGCACGGTATATGCGCTCTGCCTGAATGAGACGCTGAATAGCACGCTGGTCACGATCCCACGCGCCGGGGCGCGGCAGATTCTTTCGCTTTCGGGCATGCCGGGGCGGATTGCCTGTGAACGCGGAGACGTGATTTGCGCGACGGAGGGCTTTCTGCATACGGTTTCCATGGACGGCATGCGTCTGCTTGACACGCGGCGCGTTTCGGGACGCGCGTCGATCTGGCTGACGGCTGGCGAAACGCTGCTCTTGTGCGACGCGCTGAGCGAATGCATTTTTGCGCGGAACGGCGGCGGACAATGGAGCCTGTTTTGCGAGCATGCACGGGATATGCGGTTTCTTTTCGGGAAAGGATAAAACCGGGGAGGCGAAGCGCATGACGAAAATGTGGCGGCGGCGAATGGGCGGAATGATTCTGTGTTCGATGGCATGTACGACGATCATGTTGGCGGTGCAGGGACGAATCCGGGAAGCCATTCCGCTGCATCTGTGCAGCGTGTCGGCGCTTGCGGCGGCGGTGCTGGCGTTCATGCCCGTTCAACCGATTGTGGATTATCTGTGGCTGCTCGGCATGCCGGGCGCAATTCTGGCGCTCGTGTTTCCCGCACCCGCCGTCAGCCGTTGGCAGACGCTCTTCACGGCCTGTTACATGCTCACGCACGCGCTGATTGTGCTCATTGGCCTGAGCGCAATGGCGATGGGCGAATGCCCGCGCGCAGGAAAAGCGCCGATGGCGCTGATCTTTTTGCAGGCGCTTGCTTTGACGGCGTTCTTTGTCAATCGTGCGCTTGGAACGGATTTTCTATTCCTGTCTGCGCCGCCGATAGGAACGCCGCTTGTGTGGATCGGCAGTGCGGGATACGGCGCGTATATCGCCTGCTTACAGGGGATGATGACGCTGCTGTGTCTGGCGATGGACGGCGCGGGGCGGCAGCTCTTCGGCGGGAAGTATCGACCCGCCGATTTTTTTGCTATACAAAAATCAAAAAGTGCTGTATAATAAAACAGAATATCGGACATATTGCGCGATTTTCTGATCTGCCGGGCATGTCCGCGCGATTTTCTGTAAGCAAATAAAGAAGGGATTCACATTGGAAAACAAGAATATATCTTTGCTTCGCCGCAAAAACCGATGGGGATTGACGGTGCTGAGCATTGTTTTGTGTCTGCTTCTGTCTCCGCTGATGGCGATTTCGGCGTTTCTGCCGCAGGCGATGACGCTTGTGCCGATTGCGCTGCTTCTGCTTCTGGGCTACGTTGGGCCGGTGAGTGCGGCGACATGCACGGCGATCCTTTTCGGACTGAGCACGACGCTTTTCGGCTTCTGGGGCGCGGCGCTTTCCGCGTTGCTGCTTGTGCCGGTGCTGGTTGTTTCGGGCTGCATGGTTGAGCGCGGGCGCGGTTTCTGGCAGAGCGCCGCCGGGTCAGGGGTGACGATGTTCGCTTCCATTGGCGCGGTTATGCTGCTCATCAGCACGCTGGCTGGAACGGATGTGGTCACAGCCATGTCCGACATGATGCGTCAGGCGTTCGCGTCCTCCGGCACGATCGGCGACACGGCGCTGACGGCGATGATGCAGTTCGGTCTTATTACCGCGGCGGACGGCTCCGCGGCTAGCATGACGATGCTTGATGCGACGACGCGCGAACAGTTGATCGCGCAGCTGGTGCTGGCGGTGGACACCGTGATGCGGCTGGAAATCCCGATGCAGATGGCGACGGGCTCTGTGGCGGCGGGCGTGCTGGGACAGGCTGCGCTTCGCAAAGGCGTGCTTTCGCGCGGCGACAAGGTGGATTACCCGCCGCTTCGCACGTGGTCCGTGCCCAAGGGCTGGGGACGTGTGCTGGGCGCGACACTGGCGGCGCTGTATGTGCTGACGCTGGTTGTGCCGAGCATGACGAGCAGCATGTTTTATGTGTTCAGCGGCGTATTTGAGCAGATTTTTGCCTTGCAGGGCATCGCCGCCGTGTGCTATTATCTGCATGGAAAAGGCAGAGGGCGCGTGGCGCAGGGTGTGGTCTTCGTGTTGGGCTATTTCCTGGTTCAGCCGGCTGCACTTCTGATCGGCATTGCAGATCAGACGTTCGACGTCGTCCATCGCCGCGAGAAAATGGAGGAGGAAAGACCGAACCCGTTTGACCCGCGCACGCATGATGAACAATAAGTTTTCAGGAGGATACAGCTATGAAAGTCATTTTGCTCAAGGATATCAAGGGAACCGGCAAGAAAGACCAGATTATTGAGGCTTCCGACGGATTTGCCCGCAATTTTCTCTTTCCCAAGGGGCTGGCGCGAGAGGCGAGCGCCACGAATCTGAATGCTATTGAGAACGCAAAGGCCGCTCAGAAGCATCGTGAGGATGTTGAGCGCGCCAAGGCGGAGGAGACCCGCAAGGCGCTGGCCGGAAAGGCCATCAAAATCGTGGCGCGCGGCGCGGAAGGCGGCAAGCTCTACGGATCTGTCACCGCGCAGGAGATTGCCGACGAACTGTTCAAGCAGTACGGCGTAAAGGTGGAGAAGCGCCGCATTGATGTGGCCAACATCCGCAACGCGGGCGATTTCACCGTCAGCGTGTGGCTCTATGTGGGCATCACGGCGGAAATGACCGCAAAGGTCGAAATCGGCTGATCCATAAAAACGCAGTGGGTTTTCCTTCGCAAACGGGGGAAAGCCCTATCTTTTGTTAAAAGGGGAGAACAACGTGGACGAGGCAGTCATGCGCGTGCCGCCCAACAATGCCGACGCGGAAAAAAGCGTTCTCGGCTGTATGATGCAGGACAGAGAAGCGCTGTCGCTGGCCTTTGAACTGCTTACGGCGGACGACTTCTATCAACCTGCTAATCGCGAGATTTTCGATGCGATGCACGCGCTCAATACGCAGGGCATGCCCATCGATCTGGTGACGGTGGATGACGAGTTGACCCGGCGCGGCACGCTGGAAGGCGTGGGCGGCTCGAATTATCTGGTTGAGCTGAGTCAGAGCATGCCGTCTACGGTCAATGCGCGTGCCTATGTGCAGATTGTGGATGAGAAGGCAACCCTGCGCCGGATGATCAAGGCGACGAGCGATATTGCTTCTGCATGCTATGAGCAGACCGAAGCGGTGAGCGATATCCTGGGCGTGGCGGAAAAGTCCATCTTCGATATCATCATGCGCCGCCACGAGGGCAGCACGCTGACGCATATTGCGGACGTTTTGCCGGATACGTATCTGCGCATCGAGCAGCTCACTGAGCTTAAAGGTGGCATTGACGGCGTGCCGACGGGCTTTGTCGATCTGGATAACCTGCTGACCGGCCTGCACGGCGGCGAGCTGGTCATCGTTGGCGCCCGGCCCTCGATGGGCAAAACCAGTTTCGCTATGAATATTATCGGCTATGCGGCGACGATGGCGGGAAAGACAACCGCCATGTTTTCGCTGGAAATGCCGAAGGATCAACTGGCCATGCGCCTTCTTTGCGCGGATGCGCGCGTGGATATGCAGGCGGTTCGCCACGGTTCTCTGCGCGATGAAGACTGGATTTCGCTGTCTTCCACGCTTGGCCCGCTGGCTGCTTCCAACATTTACATTGACGATACATCCGGCATCACGCCGTCGCAGCTGCGCTCTCGCTGCCGCCGCCTGAAGATGGAGCACGGGTTGGATATGATTATGGTTGATTATTTGCAGTTGATGAGCGCGGACGGCCATGTCGAAAACCGCCAGAACGAGGTCAGTGAAATTTCGCGCAACCTCAAGAGCATCGCAAAAGAACTGAATGTTCCGCTCGTCGCGCTGGCGCAGCTCTCCCGCGCGGGCGCGCAGCGGAGTGATAAGCGGCCGATTCTCTCCGATCTGCGCGATTCCGGCGCTATCGAACAGGATGCGGACGTGATCATGTTTCTGCATCGCGAGGAATATTACGACCCCAACACCGAGGATAAAAACATCGCCGAGGTGATCGTCGCCAAACAGCGTAACGGCCCGCTGGGCACGGTAAAACTGGCATGGCTGGGACAGTATACACGCTTTGCCAGCCTTCAGCAGGGCGGAGCGGCACAATAATTCATGAGGTGAAATCATGCAGACGCTCGTCGTTGCCGAAAAACCATCCGTTGCGCGGGATATTGCCCGCGTGCTTGGCGCAAAGGACAAGGGTGAAAACTGCCTGATTGGCGGCGGTTATGCGGTGACGTGGTCGCTTGGTCATCTGGTTACGCTCAAGGAACCGCAGGAGCTGGATGAACGCTATACCCGCTGGCGGGCGGAAGATCTGCCGATTCTGCCGGAAAAGATGGAAACAAAGGTCATCAAAAAGACGAAAAGCCAGTTTCTGGCCGTCAAAAAGCTGATGAACGATAAAGAGACGCAGGATATCATCTGTGCGACGGACTCCGGGCGTGAAGGCGAGCTGATTTTCCGTTATATCTATGAGCAGGCGGGGTGTAAAAAGCCCGTGCGCCGCCTGTGGATATCTTCGATGACCGACGAGGCCATCCGCGCAGGGTTTGACAGTCTGCGTCCATCGGCGGATTACGATGCGCTTTATGCCAGTGCGCGCTGCCGCGCGGATGCGGACTGGCTCATCGGCATGAACGCGACGCGCGCTTATACCATTCGTTACGGCGTTCTGCTTTCCATTGGCCGCGTGCAGACCCCGACGCTGAGCATGATCGTCAAGCGCCGAAAGGAAATCGATGCGTTTGTGCCCAAGCTGTTTTACACTGTTCGGGCGGATTTCGGCGACTATCAGGGCGTTTACATCGATAAAAAGGGCGAACGCAAGCTGGAAACCGAAGAGGCGGCGCAGCAAATCGCGCGGCGCGTTTCCGGCCAAACGGCGCAGGTGACGCAATCGACCAAAGAACACAAGAGCGTGTGGCCGCCGCTGCTCTATGACCTGACGACGCTCCAGCGCGAGGCCAACGCTCAGCTGGGATTCACGGCGAAGAAGACGCTGGCCACTGCGCAGAAGCTCTATGAACAGCACAAGCTGCTCACCTATCCGAGAACGGACAGCCGCTATCTTTCCCACGATATGCTCGGCAAGGTACAATCGACGCTGGAAAGATACGACGGCGCGTTGAAGCCCATCGGCGAACAGGCGCTTGCCTACGGCGTGCGGATGACCAAACGCGTGTTTGACGACGCGAAACTCACCGATCACCATGCGATTATTCCAACGGGCAAGCGCGCGGAAAACGTGAATCTGACTGCTGACGAGCGAAAGCTGTATGAAATGGTGGCCAGGCGGCTGGCGGCGGTGTTTTATCCCAATTACGAATATGACGCGCTGCGCGTGGTTACGACCTGCGGTGAAGACGATTTTCTGAGCACGGGCAAGGCTGTCACCCAGGAGGGCTGGAAGGCCGTTTACGGCGGGGACGAAACCAGGGAACGCCGCAAAAAGAAAACGGATGACGACGAACGGCGGCTGCCCGCGCTGGCTGTCGGCGATGAGCGGCGCTGCGAAAATGCGCAGGTTATGCGCGACCAGACCAAGCCGCCGAAAGAATATAACGACGCCAGCATTCTGCTGGACATGGAGTATGCAGGGCGGCAGATTGAGGATGAAGAAATCCGTGAACAGATGAAGGATTGCGCGCTTGGCACGCCGGCGACGCGCGCGGCCATCATCGAGCGGCTCATCGACGTGGGCTATGTGCAGCGGAGCGGCAAAACGCTTGTCGCGACGGAAAAAGGCGTGCATCTGATTGAAGCGGTGCCGCCTGAAATCGCTTCGCCGGAAACGACGGGGCGATGGGAACGCGCCCTGGCGGAAATCGCAAGGGGAAGCGACGGCGAAGCGCGTTTCCGTCAGGGCATTGCGCGGCTGGCGGCGTTTCTGGTGCAGAATGCGTCCGGCGCGCCAGACGTAGCGTTTGCAAAGGAAGAACGGCGCGGCAAAAAACGCGTTCCGACGCTCGGCGTAGCCTGTCCCGTCTGCGGTCAGGGCAAGGTGGCGGAAAACAGCAAGGGCTTTTACTGTACGCGCTTCCGCGAAGGCTGCAAATTCACCATCTGGAAAGATGCGCTGACCCGCGTGGGCGGCCCGATGCTGAATGCAAAACTGCTCAAGCTGTGCATGGAGAAAAAGGACGTGCGCGGTTCGACGGGCACGATTCATTATGACGCTGGGCAGATCCGGTTTTCTCCCGGAGAACGATAAAGGAGCGACGTTCATGTTTTATACGGAAAAGAAGCTGGAAGACAACCAAATTTGCCTGCGGCGTGAAATCATCAAAATGCTGTTGGCAGCGCTGCCGTTTCTGGCGGTGTGCGTTGTCGGTTTCGCTGCGCGCAATCAGACCGTCTGCACGATAGGGCTGGTTCTGGCCTGTGCGGCGGTGATTTTTGTCGGCGATCTGTTTGTCGCGCCTGTCGTGCGATACGGGAAATTTTTGCGCGATCTATTCAGCGGGTTGACGCGGAAGACGGCGGGCACGCTGGTGCGCGTCGGCGAAGACGATATTTACGAAAACGGCGTGATTTTTCATGAGATGATCGTCAATATCTATGAGGATATGACGCCGGAGGGCGAGCGACGCTTTTTGATTGAGCCGGCTATGCCGCTTGACACGGCGCTGATTGGACGGGACGTTGCGGTGACGAGCCACGACAAAGTGGTTCTGGCTGTCGAGCCGCTTGGAGCGAAGGTATGAACAGGGTGAAACGCTTCTTCGCGCGGCTGGAGGAAAAAATGGTTTTCCGCGCATGCGTTTTTGCTGCGTTGCTCATGCTGATAGCGGGTACGATGTTTTTACTGAATGCGCATACGCCGCTTCAAATGGATGATTATGATTATGCATTCAGCTGGAGCACCGGCAAACCGCTTTCAGGCGTGGCTGACGTGCTGGCTTCGCAGGCGGCGCATTACCGTCTGTGGGGCGGGCGCAGCGTTGTGCATACGCTGACACAGCTGTTTTTGTATGCTGGCAAAGGCGCGTTTAATGTCGCCAACACAGCGATGTATGTGCTGCTGGTGCTGGAATTGTATGCGCTGGTCAGGCCGAAGGGCAGGCGGTTCTGTTGGCCGGTACTGCTTGTGATTCACACAGCGTTGTTTGCGCTCGTCCCGTTTTTCGGAACCGTTTTTCTTTGGCTGGACGGCGCGTGTAATTACCTCTGGGGTACGGCGCTGGCGATTCTGCCGCTTCTGCTTGTGCCAAGGCTAATGGAGAAAAAGCATACGGCGCTGAGCGTCATGGCCGTTCCGATTTGTTTTTTAAGCGGATGGACAAACGAAAATGCGGCGTGCGGCGTGCTGGCGGCGGTGTTTTGCATGCTGGCGGATCGATACCGTCGAAAAGAAAAAGTGCCGCTTGCGGCGTGGCTCTGTCTGGCGGCACAGGCGGCAGGCACGGCGGTGATGATCCTTGCGCCGGGCAATTTTGCGCGCGCGTCGGCCTATGCGTATGATTCGATGCTGTTGGAAATCATCAAAAGGCTGATTCGGATCACGGCGTATACGGCGGTTTATGCGGGCGCGCTGCTGGCCATGCTGCAGCTAACCTACGGGATGGGGCGGGCGCTTGGAGCGCCGATGCGCGGCAGAAGGGCCGCATGGCTGTTGCTGGCGGCACTGCTGAGCGCGTATGCAATGGCCGCTTCGCCGGAACTGTCGGATCGCTCGTATACCTGTGTGATTGTGTTGGTTCTTGCCGCGCTGGCGACGCTTGTCGGCGATATCGATACGCATGTGCGCGCGCTGGATGCGGCGAAACTCTGCGCGCTTCCGTTTGTCGTTTTTCTATTGATATACGGCGGCCATCAGGCGGTGCGGGACGTCAGCGCGCATGAAGCGGCATGGAACGCGCAGCTTTCCAAAATCGAGCAGGCTGTAGGCTGCGGCGAGGCGAGCGTGAAAATCGAGTCGGTGGAAAGCCGTTCGCGATTCACCATGTCGATTCAGGTTGAACCGGATGCGCAGGCGTGGCCCAACAGCACGCTGTCCAAATGGTTCGGCGTGGCCGTATATGGCGAATGAAATGTGTTCTTATTGTGAAATTGAGCAAAAAGACAGGTTTTATGCCCCGGAAAAGACGTTGTCGGCTTTCGCAAGCTTGACAAGAAGCTGACAGCTCATTATAATTAGTCGTATATTGCCGAGTAGAGGCTGAAAGGAAGAGAGAACGAACATGAATAAGAGATTCGCGCTGATTGCGTTGCTGCTTGCGGCTGTGATGCTGCTTTCTGGCTGCAACCTGATCGGCCACGACGACGAACTCGACGGTGCGCAGGTTGTGGCGACGGTGGAGACCAATCAGGGCAGCACCGAAATCACCAAGGCGGAATGGGAAGCTTACCGGGATTATCTGGCCAGCTACTATCAGCAGTATTATCAGCAGTACTTTGGCGTGACCATGCAGCTGACCGACGACGACGTGAAGGCCTATGGCGACGCGGCTGTCGAGCAGATGATTGAGAGCGTCGTGCTTCAGGATAAGATGAAGGAACTGGGCTTTGAGCCCCTGCCGGAAGAGGATGCCGCCGACGTGGAGAGCTACGCCGACAGCATGTTCAGCTTCTATAAGCTGATGATCCGTCATCAGAACTATCCGGATCTGGAAACCGTCGAGGAAGAGGAAGCGCGCATTGTTGCGGCAACCGCCGACGAGGCCACCGGAGCTGAGGCGGAGGAAATCGAGCGCAAGGCGACCGTGACCAACGATCAGCTCGACGAGATGCTGACCAATGATCTGAATACCGTCGGCTATACCCGCGAGTACTTCGTGCAGAACCAGACGGCCAGCGTGCAGCGTGAGAAGATTCGCGAATACGCGGCTAAGGATGTCGAAGTGACCGACGATCAGGTGAAGGAAGAGTTTGACAAGCGCGTAGCTTCTCAGAAGGAGAGCTATGATGCGAATCCGGCCGGTTATGTGACCGCCGAGAATAACGGCACGACGAATTACTATGTGCCGGAAGGCTACCGCGGCGTGAAGAACCTGCTGATTCGTTTCAGCGACGAGAAGCAGAGCGAAATCAGCGATCTGAACAGCGCGATTTCCACGGCCAACACCACCATCAGCGATGCGCAGAGCCAGCTCGACGATCTCAAGGCTGAGGATACGTCTTCCTATGATGAAGAGACTAAGGCCAGCTATGACGAGCAGGTTGCGGCGCTGGAGGAAACCCTTGCGACTGCGCAGACGACGCTTGACGAGTCCAGCGCGAAGCTGGAGACTGTGACCGCCGAGGCGTATGACGAGATTCTGGCGACGGCTGAGGATGTGCTTGCCCGTGCGCAGGCTGGCGAAGACTTTGACAGCATGATCGAGACCTATGGCCAGGACACCGGCATGAACAACGAGCCGAACAAGAGCCGCGGTTATCTGGTCTGCGACGGTCTGTCCATCTATGAGCAGAGCTTCCAGGATGCCGCGATGGCGCTTGAAAAGGTTGGCGACGTGTCTGCCGAACTGGTGAAGACGAGCTACGGCTATCACATCCTCCAGTACGCGACGGACATTGCTGCGGGCGAGGTCGAATACACCGACGAGATCAAGAGCAATATCTACGATACGCTGCTCTCCGACGCGAAGGATGCCGCCTATGAGGCTGCTGTGACGCAGTGGGTTTCCGAGGCGAAAGTCACGACGAACTCGAAGGTCATGAAGTAATATTTCATACGGATAAGGAACGCTGCATCAAACGGTGCGGCGTTCTTTTTATTGGGATGAAAAGAATAGGAAGGAATGCTTTCGCTCAAAATAACCGCAAAAGGAACGGGGGCATTCGCATGAGCATGAACAGCGGGAAGCGAAATTTGGCCTCAGGCGCAGCGGAGGTGGAACAATGAGCAAAAGAATCGGAGCACAGACGGTGGCGCTTCCATCAAAACCCGGCCTGATTGGCTGGGCAGGCATAGCGGGTCAGAAAGAAAAAGAAGGGCCTTACGGCGCGAAATTTGATCAGATCATCCCGGATGAGCTGAACGGACAGCAGTCTTTTGAAAGCGCGGAACGCGCCATGCTTGAGCAGGCGATTACGCTTTGCGCGCGGAAGGCGGGAAAGCGGCTCGATGAAGTACAGATGCTGCTTTCCGGCGATTTGCTGAATCAAATCGTTTCGGCAGGATTTGCGGCGCGCAGCCTCGGCATTCCGTTTTACGGGCTGTATGGCGCATGCTCTACCATGTCTGAATCGTTGTCCATCGGCGGCATGCTGGCAGACGGCGGCTTTGCTGACCGCCTGATTTGCGCGACATGCAGCCACTTTTGCACAGCTGAGAGACAGTACCGCGCGCCGCTGGAACTTGGCAACCAGCGCCCCCCGACCGCGCAATGGACGGTCACAGGCGCGGGAGCGGTGATGGTTGCGAGCGGCGACAGCGCCGGTCAGGCCAAAGCTGTTTTGACCCATACGACCTGCGGGCGCGTGATCGATTTGGGAATTACGGATGCGAACAACATGGGCGCGGCGATGGCGCCTGCCGCTTGTGAAACGCTTGCGACGCATTTTTGCGATATGGGCCGCGGATTTGCGGACTATGATTTGATCGTTACGGGCGATTTGGGACATCTGGGGCGTGAGCTGCTGATTGAGTTGCTGCACGCAAAGAAGATCGACGTGGACGAAAACAAACTTTTTGACTGCGGATGCGAAATCTTTTCGGAAAGACAGGATACGCATTCCGGTGGAAGCGGCTGCGGGTGTGCGGCGAGTATGCTTTGCGCCCATCTCCTGCCGGAAATCGCAGCAGGACGACTGAGGCGCATTGTGTTCATGGCGACCGGGGCGCTGCTCAGCACGACAACGAGCATGCAGGGCGAAAGCGTGCCGAGCGTGGCGCACGCCGTCGTCATCGAGCATCGGGGAGGGAAAGACATATGACGGAGATGATCCTGATGCTGATTAAGGCTTTTTTTATCGGCGGCCTGCTTTGTGCCATCGGACAGGTGTTGATCCTCAAAACCCAGCTGACGAGCGCGCGGATTCTGGTGGGCTATGTGACGGCGGGCGTGATTCTGGGCGCACTGGGGCTCTACAAGCCGATCATTGAGTTTGCAGGCGCCGGCGCAACCGTTCCACTGATGGGATTTGGTTATGCCTTAGCGCATGGCGCGATGGAAGGCGTGAAGGAAACAGGCATTCTCGGTGCGTTCACCGGCGGCGTGACAGCTGCGGCGGGCGGCATTTCGGCGGCAGTGCTGTTTGGGTACCTGGCGGCGATTCTTTTTAAACCGAAAATGAAAAGCTGATCAAGAACAGACCGGAGAACGAAACAAACCCCCCGGTCTGTTCTTAAACTTTGAACGTGGGTTTGCATGATGCCATGCCGCTGCATATTGCGCATACGGGATAAAATGCGGTATAATAATTTCATTATGCGGAAAAAGGAGCGTGAAACGGCATGACGGAAAAGCTGATGGAAACTGCATGCGCCAGATTGTGCCTGCTTACGCATATCGCGTGGGATTCGAGCCTGCCGCCGCCCCTTTCGCGTCCAGCCGTACATCGCTTAATAGAGAGCGGCGCATTATCCGGACTGGTTCTTCGTGAAACGCCAAGCATATCAAAAGCGACATATGATCGCGCTCAAATGCTGCTTACACGTGCGAAAAACGCTTCTTTAGAGATAAAAAACTATGAGAAACGCGGGTATCGTCTGCTTCTGCCAGAAGAAAAGCATTGGCCGACAGCGCTGCACAAATTGGGCAATCAGGAACCTTTATTCCTTTTTACAAAAGGAACGAGAGAAATATTCAATCGGAAAAAGGTTGCGGTAGCGGGCAGTCGAAAAATCGAATATCGGACGGCAGGCGTTGCAGCGCGATTAGGCGAAAAAATGGCGGCTGAAAAGCTGGCCATGGTGTGTGGCGGCGCCTCTGGCGTAGACCAAATCGCGCAGGATGCTCTTCTGGATGCAGGCGGCGTTTTAATCCTGATTCCAGCGGTTGAAGCGGACCAGATCTGCCGCAGAAAAAGGGAAGCGGAAGCTCTAAAAAAGAGACGATTGCTCCTGGTTTGCGAGACATTGCCGGATGCGCCTTTCTCTGCGCAGAAAGCGCTTATGCGCAATCACACAATCTATGCAATGGGACGGGCGGCAATCGTTGTTGCGTCAAGAAAGAACGTGGGCGGAAGCTGGCATGGCGCAACAGATTGTTTGCGAGACGGCTTTTCGCCGGTTTATGCGATTGATGAAACAGGGCGAGACTACGAAGGAAACCGCGCTTTGATCACGGAACATCATGCCAAACCGTTTGATCTTGAAAAAAGCATGAGACGACAGCTGGGTATAAAAGACAGAGAAAGAAGACGAATGTTGTGCAAGTGACGCTGACGCAGATTCCCACACGCGAAATTCTGCATTTTCTCGGTTGGCACGGCACGCCGGTTGAGCCGGGACTGATGGAAACCATCAAACGGTTTCAAGAGAAAGTGATTCGCAAGATCGAGCCGCGCGTTGTTGTGCGGGAATTTGAGCTTTTGCCTGACGGAACGCTGGCTCATACCCATTTTTTGCCGCTGGGAAAGGATGTTCCCGCCATGCTGTCCGACTGTCGGTCGGCTGTTTTGCTGGCGGCAACGCTGGGCGCGGAGAGCGAACGCATGCTCCTTCGGGAACAGTCACGAAGCGCGGCGGATGCATTGATTCTCGATGCGGTGCTCAGCGCGGCGGTTGAAGCGGTCTGCGATGAACAGGAAGAGCGCTTGCGCGGCGAATTTGCAGAACGGAGCTTGTTTTTAACGGATCGATTCAGTCCCGGATACGGAGACATGCCGATAGCGCAGTCCAGGGAAATCTGCGAAGTTTTAAATACGGGGCGGGCAATCGGCTTGACGGTCAGCCAAAGCGGTATTTTGATGCCTCGAAAATCAGTGACGGCTGTGATGGGCGTCAGCCGAACGGCGGTTCAACTTAGAAAAAAGGGTTGTGAAGGGTGCTCGGCGCGGCAAACCTGCGCGTTTGCGCGGTACAGAAAACAGATGGAGGAATGGCAATGACATATACGAAAGCGATTACGCTGCTGGATGGCGCGATGGGCACGATGCTCCAGAGAGCGGGGCTGAAACTCGGCGACAGGCCGGAGACGCTTTCCATCACGGCGGCGGATGTGGTGGAGAAGATCCAGCGGCAGTATGTACAGGCGGGAACACGTATGCTGCTGGCCAACACCTTCTGCGCCAACGCGCATAAGCTGGCCGGAACAGGATTTGACGTGGAAGAAGTGATCCGCGCGTCGGTTGCCGTAGCGAAGCGTGCCTGTTCGGGCACGGACGCGAAGGTATTGCTGGATGTCGGGCCTATCGGCGAGCTGCTTGAACCGCTGGGTACGCTCAAATTTGACGAAGCCTATGCGCTTTATGCGCAGATGATCCGCGCAGGCGCCGAAGCGGGCGCGGAAGGCGTCTTCTTTGAAACGTTTTCGGATTTAAACGAGCTTCGCGCGGGCGTTCTGGCGGCGAAGGAATGCTCAGATCTGCCGGTTTTTGCTTCTATGACGTTTGAAGCTTCCGGCCGCACGTTTCTGGGCTGCCGGGCGGATGCGGCGGCGATGGCGCTTGACGCGCTGGGCGTGGATGCGCTGGGCGTGAACTGTTCGCTTGGACCGAAGGAAATCGCGCCCATTCTCAAGGCGATGCGCGCCTGCACCAATCTTCCGCTGATTCTCAAACCGAATGCCGGTCTGCCCGATCCGGAAACAGGCGTTTATCGCACCACGCCTGAAGAGTTTGCGCAGGACTGCGCGGCGCTGACGGACGTTGGCGCGGCGTATATCGGCGGTTGCTGCGGCACGACGCCCGCATTCATTGAGGCGCTGAACGCGGCGCTTGCGGGAAGAACGGCGAGCTGGAACGAAAAGACCGTGCGCGGCATCTGTTCGGCGGGCGAAATCTGCGAATTTGGCAAAGGCGTGCGCGTCATCGGCGAGAGGATCAATCCGACAGGCAAAAAGCGTTTTCAGCAGGCGCTTCGTGAAAACGATATGAATTATATCGTCGCGCAGGCGGTCGAGCAGGCTGAGGCGGGCGCGCAGATTCTGGATGTGAACGTCGGTCTGCCGGATATCGATGAGCCGGAGACTATGCGCCGCGTGGTAACGGCTATCGGCGGCGCGGTAAGCCTGCCGCTGCAAATCGATTCCTCCAATCCGAAAGCGATCGAGGCGGGTTTGCGCGCCGCGCCAGGCAAGTGTCTGGTCAACAGCGTGAACGCGTCGCGCACATCGCTGGAAACCGTGCTCCCGATTGCGAAAAAGTATGGCGCGGCGATTGTCGGCCTGGCGCTGGGCGAAAACGGCCTGCCGACAACCAGCGAAGAGCGTCTGGGCTTTGCGCGCACCATTTTAAACGCGGCGCTGGGAGCGGGCATTGCGCGGGAAGATGTGGCGATTGACTGCCTGACGCTGACGGTTTCCGCTCAGCAGGATCAGGTGAAACAGACGCTTGAAGCGGTTGCCCGTGTGCGCAACGAAATGGGGCTGGAAACGGTGCTGGGCGTGTCCAACATTTCCTTCGGCCTGCCGCAGAGAACGCTTGTCACGCAGGCGTTTTTGACGCAGGCCATTCAAAGCGGGCTGACCCTGCCGATCATCAATCCCAATCAAAAGGACATGATGGATGCGGTGGATGCGTGCCGGGTGCTCAGCGGCGAAGATGTGCATTGCGCGGCCTATATTGAGCGGCACGCGGCGCAGATCAAGCCCCAGACGGGCATTCAAACGGGCGCAAAACTCTCGATTGAAGAGGCGATTGCCAAGGGGCTTCGCGATGAATCGGCGGCGGCTGCGCGCGAGTTGCTGGCCGTTATGCCTCCGCTTGACGTGGTGGAACAGAAGCTGATTCCGGCGCTTGATGCGGTGGGCGAGCAATATGAAAAGCAGATCATCTTTCTGCCGCAGCTGATGAATGCTGCGGCGGCTTCCGGCGCGGCGTTTGACGAGGTACGCCGCGTTATCGAGCGGAGCGGCGCGGCGGGCGAAGGCAAAGGGCCGATTGTGCTGGCGACGGTTGAAGGCGATATCCACGATATCGGCAAAAATATCGTCAAAACCGTGCTGGAAAACTATGGCTTCCATGTCATTGATTTGGGGCGCGACGTGCCTGCGGACCGCGTGGTGGAAGCAGTGAAGCAATACGGCGCGAAGGTTGTCGGCCTTTCCGCACTGATGACCACAACCGTGCCCAGCATGGAAAAGACGATTGCGCGCCTGCATGAAAACGGTCTTTTCGTGCCGGTGATCGTTGGCGGCGCAGTGCTTACGCCGGATTACGCGAAGAAAATCGGTGCGGATTATTACGCCAGAGATGCAAAGCAGTCAGCGGATATTGCCAAATCGATTCTCGGCTGATGCAAATGGAGAAAAACATGAACAATCAGGATTCGGCATGCGTTCGGGCGTGGCTTGAGCAGGGCGTACTGCTTTTTGACGGCGCAACCGGAACGGCGCTCCGCGCGCAGGCGGAAGAAGGCGAGGCGGTAGAGCGGCTCTGCCTGACCCAGCCACAGCGCGTTTCGGCACTGCACCGGGGCTATCTGGCGGCGGGCTGCCGGGCGATTAAGACCAATACGTTTGCGGCACACGTGTCAATGGCCTGCGAAAATGAAGAGGATCAGCGTGGACTGATTCTGGCGGCCTGTCGGCTGGCGCAGCGCGCGAGCGAGGGCTACAACGCCGTCGTATTTGCGGATATCGGCCCTGCGCCGGTGGAAGCGCAAAACGCGTCTGCGTGTTACATCGGGATGGCAGATCTTTTTTTAAGTGCAGGCCTGACGTGCTTTCTTTTTGAAACGATGCCCGGCGATAAAGGGCTTGCGGAAGCCGCCGAACATATTAAGACGCGCTGTCCGGAGGCGTTCGTCATGGTTTCTTTTGCGGCGGATGCGGACGGTTTCACTCGATCGGGCGAACAGGCCGCCGTGCTGGCGCACCGTATGAGCCTGTGCGGCGCGGTGGATGCCATCGGTTTGAACTGCATCTGCGGCGCATATCATATTCGCCGCCTGTTGGCGACGCTGGATGT
Organism: uncultured Eubacteriales bacterium; assembly: GCA_900542445.1. Taxonomy (GTDB): domain Bacteria; phylum Bacillota; class Clostridia; order Christensenellales; family Aristaeellaceae; genus Ventricola. The sequence continues at coordinate 31,322 of UQNN01000022.1, forward strand.
TGGGGATAAGCCGCTCAGTGCCATGCCCAACGCGGGCTATCCGCACGTCGAGGAAGGACGGACATATTACGACAGCGACCCGGCGTATTATGCCCAACAGGTGATGGGCTGCGTCAAGGAGGGCGCGCGGATTATCGGTGGTTGCTGCGGCACGACGCCGGAACATATTCGACAGATTGCCCGCCTGCTCGGCGTGAACATGCCGCCGCGCGTGCCAGCGGCTGGAGGAAAAACGGATTCGACGCATGAAAAAACATGTCAAAGTCGAATTTTAAGTCGGCTTGAGCAGGGGAGGCGCGTGACGCTCGTCGAGCTGGACCCGCCGCGAAGCGCGGATATCGGCGGCTTTATGGAGGGAGCGCGTCAGCTTGAACAGGAGGGCGCAGATGCGATTACCATCGCGGACTGCCCAATCGGCCGCGCAAGAATGGATTCCAGCCTGCTGGCCTGCAAGCTTTCGCGGGAACTTGGGATCGAAGCGCTTCCGCATATGACCTGCCGCGACCGCAATGTGAACGCAACGAAGGCCCTGTTGCTTGGCCTTTCGATGGAAAACGTGCATAACGTGCTGGTGGTGACGGGCGATCCGATTCCGACCAGCGACCGGGGCAGCGTCAAAAGCGTATATCAATTTAATTCCCGCGTGCTGGCGAAGTTCATTCGAGGTTTGAGCGAAAGCGATGAAACCGATCCGTTTTTTGTCTGCGGCGGGTTGAATATCAACGCGGTGCGTTTTGATTTGGAGCTGGAACGCGCGAAAGAGAAGATGGATTGCGGCGTATCGGCGTTTTTGACTCAGCCGGTGCTCAGCGAGCGCGCGGCGCTCAATCTGGAACAGGCGAGGAAAACGCTCGGCGGCGCAAAGCTTATTGGCGGTCTGTTTCCGGTGGTCAGCGAGAAAAACGCCCGTTTTCTACAAAGCGAAGTGCATGGCATCACGGTGGACGACGTCGTTGTGCGCGCTTATGCGGGACTTGACCGCGAGCAGGGCGAAGCGCTGGCCGTTCGGCTGTGCGAAGCAGCGGCAAAGCGGATTGCGCCGTTTACGGACGGCTATTACATCATGACCCCGTTCCAGCGCGTGGGGCTTGTGTGCCGCGTGATGCGTGCGACCCGGAATTTGGCAGAATAAGGGCTTGAAGAAAAGCTGCTTTTATGCGATAATAGAAATCGTATGCAAACTTTGGAATGTGGAGCAGAAAAAGGAGAACCTGATCACATGATCGCAACCCAGAATATTTCGCTTTCTTACAGCGGTAAGCCGCTCTTTAAGAACGTCAACATCAAATTCACCGCCGGCAACTGCTACGGCATCATCGGCGCAAACGGAACGGGCAAATCGACGTTCCTCAAGGTGCTTTCCGGTGAGCTGGAGCCGACCACGGGCGAGGTGGTCATCACCCCCGGCGAACGCATGGCCGTGCTGCGCCAGAATCACTTCGAGTTTGACAGCTATGAGGTGCTGCAAACGGTCATCATGGGCCATAAGCGCCTTTATGAGATCATGAAGGAGAAGGACGAGCTTTACGCTAAAGAGGATTTCACCGATGCGGACGGCGAGCGCGCCAGCGAGCTGGAGGGCGAATTTGCCGAACTGGACGGCTGGAACGCCGAGAGCAACGCTGAAATGATCCTCACCGGTCTGGGCATCAGCCTTGATTTGGAGCATAAGCTGATGAGCGAACTGGACGGCAGTCAGAAAGTCAAGGTGCTGCTGGCACAGGCGTTGTTTGGAAACCCGGATATCCTGCTGCTGGACGAGCCGACCAACTATCTGGATATCCAGTCCGTCCGCTGGCTGGAAAACTTCCTGCTGGATTTCCCGAATACGGTCATCGTGGTCAGCCACGACCGTCACTTCCTCAATAAGGTCTGCACGCACATCTGCGATATCGACTTCGGCAAGATTCAGATGTATGTCGGTAACTACGACTTCTGGTATGAATATACCCAGATGGCGGCGCGCCAGCAGAAGGATATCAACAAGAAGAACGAGCAGAAGATCAAGGAATTGCAGGCGTTTATTCAGCGCTTCTCGGCCAATGCCAGCAAGCATAAACAGGCGACCAGCCGCAAAAAGCTGCTGGATAACCTGCAAATGGAGAACTTTACGCCGTCCTCCCGCCGCTACCCGTATATTGCGTGGAAGCCGGATCGCGATATCGGCAACGATCTGCTGACCGTGACTAACCTTTCCAAAACGGTCAACGGCCGCAAGGTGCTCAACAACATTTCCTTCGTGCTGACGCCGGGCGACAAGGTTGCTTTTGTCGGTACGGACGAGCTGGCGCGCACCACGCTGTTCCAGATTCTGATGGGCGAGATGGAGCCGGACGAGGGCAGCTTCAAGTGGGGCGTGACCACCAGCCAGAGCTATTTCCCCAAGGACAACGGCAAATACTTTGATCATTGCGAATATAATCTGATTGACTGGCTGCGTCAGTTCTCCCAGAGCCAGTATGAAAGCGATATCCGCGGCTGGCTGGGCCGCATGCTTTTCTCCGGCGAGGAAGCGCTCAAGCCCGCGCGCGTGCTTTCCGGCGGCGAGAAGGTGCGCTGCATGTTGGCCCGCACGATGCTCTCCGGCGCGAATGTGCTGATTCTCGACGAGCCGACCAACCATCTCGATCTGGAATCGATCACCGCGCTGAACAAGGGCATGATCGAGTTTACCGGTTCCATGCTCTTTGCAACGCAGGATCACGAGTGCATTCAGACAGTTGCCAACCGCATCATGGAAATTCTGCCGGGCGGTCTTGTCGATCGTCGCGAGAGCTATGACGACTATATCGAAAGTGAGATCGCCGCGCAGCAGCGCGCCGCGCTTATGCAGGCGTAAGGCCCGGCCAGAGAAAAAGTTGCCCGGTCAACGGCACACGGCACCGTTTTTGTGATATACTGGGACAACAGGAAGAGGGGACATGCCGTGGAGCATATCAAACAAGATCAAATCATCAATATTCCCAACACCTTGACGGTGATTCGGATTTTGCTTCTGCCCGTCGTCGTTTGGCGCTTTGTCGTTGGCGACGCAACGGGCGCGCTGATTGCCTATCTGGCCGCAATGCTGACCGACGCGCTCGACGGCATCATCGCCCGAAAGTTCAACCAGATTACGGCGCTGGGCAAGCTGCTTGATCCGCTGGCCGATAAACTGTCTTTGGTGACGCTGCTGGGATTGTTCGTCTCCGACGGACAGATTCCGCTCTGGGTGCTGGCTATCATTCTGCTCAAGGAAGCGGCGATGGTCATCGGCGGCGGCGTGGCTCTAAAGCGCGGCATCGTCGTCTATGCGCTGCCCATCGGCAAGGTGACGACAGTCGTCTTTGTGCTTTCCATTGTCGCCCGTTTTCTGAGCTGGACGCAGATTGCGGATACGCTTTTGTGGATTTCCGTCGCGCTGTCGATGGTTGCGCTCATCTGGTATGCCGTGGATTTGATGAAAAAACTCGGAATCAAAGCAGATTCAACAAAATAGTTTGCGCAGTTATGGCGGCTCG
>UQNN01000023.1 GCA_900542445.1 uncultured Eubacteriales bacterium
CGATCTGGCTGCGCGAAAAGCTCGTGAAGTCGCTGGGGCTTGCGTCTCCTCTCGATAAGGAGCAGCGCGCGGCGCTGAAAACAGAGCGTATGCAGCTAGAAGCGGAACGCGAAGCCCTTCTTCCCAAACTTGAAGAAGTCAAAGCTGAATTGGCGGAACTGAACCGCATCCGATACTGGACACGCAAGGTCATTCCCGACGCACTGCCGCGCGTGTCGGATGGGAGGGTTTCGGTTGAGGATGCGGTGGAAACGGCGGGCAATCGGAAGGAGTTGGAGCAGGCTATAAATGATGCTGAAAAGAACGCCCTCCGACAATCGGATGATCCACTTCAAACAAATCAATCTGCACCAATTCATTTCCTGGCGATTTAAGAAAAATCCATTCCTCTCTCATCTTGACTCCCTCCCTCAAACCCCGTATAATAAACGAGAAAAATCTATACCGCGCAGGGTGTTTGAAGCCATTCAAATGAAAAGGGAAGCCGGTTCAAATCCGGCGCAACAGCCATTACTGTATTCGGTATGCGTGTGCCATGAGCCATTGAAAGCGATTTCGAGAAGGCGGCGCACGTGAAGCCGTCAGCCAGGAGACCTGCCCTGCGGAGATGAAACCGATTCTCGGGCAGTTGGAGAAGGCAGGTCAAGCGTTTGTTTGCTATGCGTCCATCTTTGTCCGAGATGGGCGCTTTTCATTTATTTTGAGAAAAACTGCGAGGAAGTTTATGAAAAAGATGATTGCGCTGCTTTTGAGCCTTTTTGTTGTTCAAACCGCGTTAGCGGAGCTGCCCGTCGTCACAGAAAAGCTTGATCTGGAAGCCGCGAAAAACTTTGCCGTGGACAGGCTGGAAGGTGGTTATTCACTGATTACCGTGCAGAACGGCGGGCGCTTTCTGCTGATTCCGGCGGGTATGGATGCACCGGATGGTCTGGATGCGGACATCATGCTGCTGTACATGCCGCTTGACAACCTGTTCGTGGCTTCCACCTCGACGGTGGCACTGATGGATGAAATCGGCGCGCTCTCCGCCGTGACGCAGACGACCTATGACGTGGAAGACTGGTATCTGCCAAGCGTGAAACAAGCGGTTCAGGATGGACAAATCGCATACATCGGTCACTATAAGCAGCCGGATTTCGAGCGTATTGCCTTGAACCCGCCGAAGCTGGCCGTTTTCTCCACGATGATCGAGGGCACGCCGGATGTGCGGGAAAAGCTGGACGAGCTAGGCATTCCTTTGCTGGTGGACAGCTCTGCATTGGAGGAAACTCCGCTGGGGCGCATGGAGTGGATGAAGCTCTACGGCGTGCTGCTGGGGCGTGAGAACGAGGCGAGCACCGCGTTTGACGCGCAGAAGCAGAAAATCGAATCGCTTGAGCCGATGCAGGAGAACGTGACCGTCGCCATGTTCTACATCACCTCCAAGGGCGCGCTGTATGTGCGCAACAATGGTGATTATATGGTCAAAATGCTTGAGCTGGCTGGCGGGCGGTATGCGCCGGAAGGACTGGGTACCGGCGAATCCGGCACGCGGCAGATGGAGATGGAAGCCTTTTATCTCGTGGCGGGCGATGCGGACTGCATCCTCTATATGGGTCAGCTCGGCGGCAAGCCGAAGACACTTTCGCAGCTGATTGAGCGAAACACGCTGCTGGCCGATTTCAAAGCGGTGCAAAATGGACGCGTCTATTGCACCGGCGCAGATTATTTTCAGCAGGCCGGACGGCTGGGCGACCTCATCGAGGACATGAACCGCATGCTTTCGGGTGACGACGCGGCACTAAACCATATCATGAAGCTGGAGTGAGGAACGGGTGAAAAAAACGCGGTGCGCGCTGTGCTATGCGGTGCTCGCAGTCTGCTTTGCGCTGCTGTTGGCGGTCAGTGTGGGCACGGGCAGCGCGGCACTGTCCCCGCATGAAATCCTGCGGATTCTGCTGCTGAGAGAGGGCGCGGGCACAGCGGCCTACAACGTGCTGCTCAAAATCCGCCTGCCGCGCGTGCTGGCGGCGGCGGTGATGGGCGGCACGCTGAGCGTGTCGGGATTTCTGCTGCAAACGTTTTTCCGCAATCCGATTGCCGGGCCGTATGTGCTGGGCGTGTCCTCCGGCGCAAAGTTGGCTGTCGGTGCGGTGATGATCTTCGGCATGAAGCTCTGGGGTCGCGTGCCGTTCGGCGCGGTGATGACCGCGGCATTTGTCGGGGCAATGCTCTGCGCGAGCTTTGTGATGATCGTCTCCCGAAAGATTCACAGCATGGCGATGCTGCTGGTCGTCGGCATGATGATTGGCAACGTCTGTTCGGCGGCGACGGATTTCTTCGTCACCTTCGCCAAAGAAAGCGATATTGCGAACCTCACCAGCTGGTCGATGGGCAGCTTTTCTGCCGTGTCGTGGGGAAATCTGCGCATCTGCTTGGCGGTGATTGCCGTCTGCCTGCTGCTGTGCCTGCTGCTGGCGAAGCCCATCGGCGCATATCAGTTCGGCGAACATTACGCGGCGAGCATGGGTGTGAACGTCCGCCGTTTCCGTGCGGCGCTGATCGGACTTTCCTGTCTGCTGGCCGCGTGCGTGACGGCGCTTGTCGGTCCGATTTCCTTTGTCGGCATTGCCGTGCCGTATATGACAAAAAAGCTGCTCGGCACGGCCAAACCGATGGCTGTTCTGCCCGGCTGTTTCCTGCTGGGCGGCGTATTCTGTATGGCATGCGACTGGATCGCCCGAACGGCGTTTTCGCCAACGGAGCTGGCCATCAGCACGGTAACGGCGTTTTTCGGCGCGCCGGTCGTTATCGTGATGGCACTCAAGCGGGGAGGCGGACACCGGTGAAACCGACTTTGGAGCTGGACAACCTTTCGGTCGGTTACGGCAGACGTGTATTGTTGAAAGACCTCTGCGCGTCGATTCTGCCGGGGCAGATTTTGACGCTCATCGGTCCAAACGGCGCGGGTAAATCGACCATTCTCAAGACGATTTCGCATCACCTCGCGTGTATGGGCGGCGTGGTGCGCATCGGCGGTGAAAATATCGAGCGGATGGACAGCTACGAGCTGGCAAAGCGGCTTTCCGTCGTGCTGACCGAGCGCGTCCGTCCGGAACTGATGACCTGTTACGACGTGGCGGCTTCCGGGCGTTATCCCTATACCGGCCGTTTCGGGATGCTGACTGCGCTGGACAGAGACGTGATTGCGCAGAGTCTCGCATTGGTGCGTGTCAAAGAACTGGCGGACAAGCCGTTCGCCCGCGTCAGCGACGGTCAGCGTCAGCGGGTGATGATTGCCCGTGCGCTCTGCCAGCAGCCGCGCGTTCTGGTGCTCGACGAGCCGACCTCCTTTCTGGATATTCGATATAAAATCGAATTGTCCGCCATTCTGCTTCATCTCGCGCGGGAGCAGGGCGTGACCATCGTGATGAGCCTGCACGAAATCGACCTCGCTGCACGGGTATCCGACCTCGTGATGGGCATCGGCACGCACGGCGTGGAGATGTTCGGCGCGCCCGAAGCAGTCTTTACGGAAGAAAACATCACGCAGCTGTACGGCATTTCGTCTGGTGTTTATGACGCGCTTTCCGGATCAATGGAGCTTCCCCGTGCGGAAGGTGCGCCATACGCGTTTGTCCTCGGCGGCATGGGGAAGGCGACAACCGTCTACCGCCGCCTGACGCGGGAAGGAACACCGTTTGCAACGGGTATTCTGGCGGAAAACGATATGGATATCCCTGCCGCGCGCCATCTGGCCGCCCGCATACTGACGACAGCGCCGTTCGCGCCGCCGAGTGAAGCCGTGTTGACGGAAGCCCGGCAAACGCTGCTGAATTGCGGCGCGCTGCTTATTCCCGATGGATTGGAAGCCCATGCATGGGACGATGAACTGATTTGTTTTGCTCAAGAACATTGTGTGGAGGTGCGCCATGCTTGATATCATCAGCGTCGGTCCGGGTGAGGCCGTTCTGCTCACCGACGACGCGAAGCAGGCGATTGATCGTGCGGATGCGGTCTGGTGCGCGGCACGCCATGCCGTGCTCGTGCCGCCCGAAAAGGCAAGGCCGCTTTCGCCGCTGGAAGGTGCAATTGAACAGATGCGTCTATCCAGCGACGCAGGACAGAGTGCCGCCGTGCTGGTTTCCGGCGACGCGGGACTGTACAGCCTGCTGGAAATGCTCAAACGGAAAATCGGCGGCGAATATCTGCGTGTGCATCCGGGCATCAGCGCCTTGCAGCTCTTTGCCGCGCGGCTGGGCGTTTCGTGGCAGGACGCGAAAATCCTCTCCGCGCATGGCCGAGCACTTTCGGAAAGCGCGCTGTGCCACGCCGTGCGGACGCATCGGCAGACGTTTTGCTTTCTCGACGCGGCGCACAATCCTGCGTGGGTGCGGGAGAGCCTGACCCTCGGCGGGCTGGAAAATGTGCGGCTGTTTGTCGGCGAACGGCTCTCCTATCCCGACGAGCGGACGGAGGCCTATGACCCGGATGCGACGTATGACCCGCTCTGCATGGCTTATATCGAAAACGACGCGCCGGAGAGCGGCCTGCCGCCTGTTGGTCTGTCGGATGAGGCGTTCATTCGCGGCAAAACCCCGATGACTAAGCGGGATGTGCGTGCGCTCGTCGTGTCGGCGCTGCATTTGAAACCGAACGGCGTCGTTTGGGATATTGGCGCGGGGACGGGCAGCGTCAGCGTCGAATGCGCACGTCAGTGCCCGCTGGGCGAGGTTTATGCCGTTGAAATGAAGGACGAAGCGCTCGACCTCATCCGCCGGAACGCCGAAAGATTTCACGCGCTCAACCTGCGCGTCGTTCCCGGCCGCGCGCTGGAGGTGCTGTCGGCGCTGCCCGCGCCGGACGCGGTTTTCCTCGGCGGGACGACCGGCGAGGCAGAAGCTATCGTGGAGCTTTTGCGCGGACTTCAACGCCCGATTCGGCTGGTCGCAACCGCCGTCACGATGGAAAGCGCGCAGGCGCTTCTGCGCCTGATGCGGCCGATGGTGGATTTTGAGGCGCGGCAGGTCGCCGTTTCGGCGCTCGAATCGGTTGGGCGCTATACGATGTTCAAAGCGGAAAACCCGGTTTTCATTTTCAGCGCTAACGTCACTTAAAAACAGCGCGAAGCGAAACGGGAGGTTCCGAGCAGGGTTTGGGGCGGCGCCCCAAAAAGGAGTTCCTATGATTTATTTTATCGGCGCGGGGCCGGGCGCAACCGACCTCATCACTGTGCGCGGCATGCGCCTGCTGCAAAAGGCGGACGTGGTGATCTACGCGGGTTCGCTCGTCAACCCCGAACTTCTGGATGATTGCAGCCCCGAAACGACCATTTATAACAGCGCGTCCATGACGCTGGAGCAGACCGTCGCGGCGATGCGGGATGCGCCCGAGGGGGCAACCGTCGTGCGGCTGCACACGGGTGACCCGTGCCTGTACGGTGCGATTGCCGAGCAGATGCGCGAATTAGATAAACTTGGGTTGGCCTATGAGGTCGTGCCCGGCGTCAGCTCGTTCTGCGGCGCGGCGGCGGCCATCCCGGCGGAGTACACCCCCGCCGAGGTCAGCCAGACGCTCATCATCACGCGCATGGCGGGCAGAACGCCCGTGCCCGAGCAGGAGAACCTGCGCGTGCTGGCGTCGCATCGGGCGAGCATGACGCTGTTCCTGAGCGTCTCGATGCTCAAGGACGTATGCGCCGAATTGACGGCGGGCGGCTACCCGGAAGATACGCCCGTCGCCGTCGTCTACAAAGCGACGTGGCCGGAGCAGGAGGTCGTGCGCGGCACGCTTGCGGATATCGCGGAAAAGGCGGCGCACATCAAAAAGACCGCGCTGATTCTCGTCGGCGATTTTCTGCGGGAGAGCGACAAGCGCTCCAAGCTCTACGATCCGGCGTTCGCCCACGCCTGTCGGGAGGCCGAAACGCCATGAACATCCGCGCCATTGCTTTTACTGAAAAGGGGCAGGGCTGGCAGGAAAAGCTCGGCTTCCCCGTGACGCGCGGCGTGCCTGTGATGCAGTGGGCGCGGGAGGCGTTTGCCGATGCGGACGCGCTGCTGTTCATCGGCGCATGCGGCATTGCGGTGCGTGCGATTGCGCCGCTCTGCCGGGATAAGGCGGCCGACCCCGCCGTGCTTGTCATGGATGAAATGGGAAGGCACATCATCCCCATCCTATCCGGCCACATCGGCGGCGCAAACGACCTCGCGCTGCTGCTGGCGGAACGGACGGGCGCGGAGCCTGTGCTGACGACTGCGACGGATGTGCGCGGTGTTCCGGCCATCGACAGTTGGGCGATGAAAAACGACTGCGCGATTGAAAACAAGGCGGCGATTCAGGCGGTTTCCGCTGCCGCGCTGGCGGGAAAATCGGTCGGCGTGGCGATTACGGAACGGGAGATCCGCCCGCCGTTTCCCGTGACGCTCTTTTTAAGGCCGCGGACGCTGACACTGGGCGTGGGCTGCAAGCGCGGCACGGACGCGGCACATCTGGAGGACTGCTTCCGCGCGTTTCTGCATGAAAACGGCGTGTCGCCGCTGTCCGTCCGGGCGGTTGCGACGATTGACGTGAAAAAGGACGAGGCGGCGATTCTCGCGCTCTGCGAAAAATACCGCTTTCCGCTGCAAACGTATTCGGCGGCGGAGCTGAACGCCGTGCCGGGTGTGTTTGCCCATTCGGATTTTGTAATGAAAACGGTGGGCTGCGGCTGCGTGTGCGAGCGCGCGGCGGTGATGACCGGCGGGCGGCTGCTCGTGGGCAAAACGGCGATGCAGGGCGTGACGCTCGCGCTGGCCGGGGAGGAAAACGTATGATTCAGGTTGTGGGCATCGGGCCGGGGAGACGCGAGGGGCGCACGATTGCAGCGGACGACGCATTGCGCCGTGCGGAGGTGATCGTGGGCTACACGACGTATGTCGAGCTGGTTCGGGACGAGTTTGCCGAAAAGCGGTTTGTGACGACGGGCATGCGCGGCGAAAAGGAACGGTGTGTACAGGCTCTTTTGCTTTCGCGGGAAGGCAGGCGCGTGGCGCTGATCTGCTCGGGCGACGCGCAGGTTTACGGCATGGCGTCGCTCCTGCTGGGCATGGCGGAAGAGGGCGACGAGATCGAGGTTGTGCCGGGGGTGACGGCGGCGCTCAGCGCGGCGGCGGTGCTCGGCTCGCCCCTCTGCGGGGATTTTGCCGTCGTCAGCCTCTCCGATCAACTGACTCCGTGGGCGACGATTGAACGGCGGCTTCGCGCGGCGGCGGCGGGTGGCTTTCCGATTGCGCTGTATAACCCGTGCAGTCGCCACAGGCCGGATCACCTCGCCCGCGCCTGCGCGATTCTGATGGAGACGCTGCCCGCTTCGACCGTCTGCGGCTATGTGCAGAACATCGGGCGCGACGGGCAGAAGAGCCGTGTGCTGACGCTGGGCGAACTGGTGCATGAGCCGCTGGATATGTTCACGACGGTGCTCATCGGTAACGCGGAAACACAGGAGCGCTTTGGGCGGATGCTCACGCCGCGGGGGTATCGCCTGTGAAGGCGCTTCGCGAGGGCTTCACGACGGGGAGCTGCGCGGCGGCGGCAGCGCTGGCGAGCTGTCTCTGGCAGAGGGACGGCGCATGCCCCGAGCGCGTAGGGATCGTCGTTCCGGCGGGCAAAACGTTTGCGCCGGAGATCATCGCGCACGGCGGCTATGTCTGCGGGGTCATCAAGGACGGCGGCGACGACCCGGATATCACCACCGGGAGTGAGGTCCGCGCACGCGTTCGGCTGATGGAGAGCGACGGCGGCATCCGCTTTCTGGCGGGCGACGGCGTGGGGACGATCACCCTGCCGGGCATGAAGCTGCCCGTCGGCGAGGCGGCGATCAACCCCGTGCCGCGGCGGATGATCGAGCAGGCGGTTCGGCAGGTTTTCCCCGCGCGCGCGGCGGAGGTGACAGTCAGCATCCCCGGCGGCGAGGAACTGGCGAAAAGGACGTTTAACCCCCGGCTGGGCGTGGTCGGAGGGCTGTCCGTGCTGGGGACGACGGGCGTTGTGCGCCCGATGAGCGAGGAAGCACTGAAGGAGACGATCCGGCTGGAATTATCCGTCCGCAAAAGTCAGGGCGCGGAAGAAATCGGGCTGGTTTTCGGCAGTCAGGGCGAGCGCGCGGCCAACGCGCTCTTTCCCTGCATGCAGGCGGTGCAGATGAGCAACTTTGTCGGCTTTGCGCTGGATTGCGCGGCGGAATTGGGCTTTGCGCGCGCCACGCTGCTGGGGCAGCCGGGGAAGCTGGTCAAGGTTTCCGGCGGCAGCATGCAGACGCACAGCCAATACGGCGACGGACGGCGCGAAACGCTGATCGCGCATCTGGCGCTGATGGGCGCGCCGGTTGAGCTGCTGGAATTCGTGCGTCAGAGTGTGACGCTCGACGGATGCATCTCCCCGATTTACGACGCGGGGTTTGACGCGGTTTGGACGCATCTGGCCGACGCGGCGGCGGCTTATGCGGCAGCGCGCATTCACGGGGAAATGCGCGTGGACGCGGTGATGCTGGATGCGAAGGGGCAGATTTTGGGAAGGAGTACAAGCCTATGAAACCAATGGAGATCGAGCAGGCGAGCATGGCGATCATCGAGCGCGAGTTGCAGGTGGCGCTTGACCCGGAGATCAAGCCCATTGTCAAGCGCGTGATTCACGCGACGGCGGATTTTTCCTTTGCGGAATCGATGGTCTTCACGCCGGGGGTTGTCCCCTATGCGCGGGAACTGCTGGCGCGCGGCGCAATGATCGTCACCGACACGCAGATGGCGCTTTCCGGTATCAGCAAACCGGCGCTCAAGAAGCTGGGCTGTCAGGTGGTCTGCTTCATGGCGGATGAAGATATCGCGCGGGAGGCGAAGGCGCGGGAGACGACGCGGGCGCGCGTTTCGATGGAGCGCGCGCTGGCCATTCCCGGCTCGAAGCTGCTGGTCTGCGGCAATGCGCCGACGTTTTTGGAGCCGCTGGAAAACCACGCGGATTTGAAGAATACGGTCGTCATCGGCGTGCCGGTCGGCTTTGTGCATGTGGTGGAGGCGAAGGAGATGCTGCTTAAAACTGGCCTGCCTTGCATTGTGGCGCGCGGGCGGCGCGGCGGCAGCAACGTGGCGGCGGCAATCGTCAACGCGCTGCTCTACGGCATGGAGGGCGTTCGGGCATGAGAATCCTGTTGGCGGGCACGAGCAGCGGCTGCGGCAAGACGACGGCGAGCCTTTTGCTGATGGCGGCACTCAGGGAGCGCGGGCTGGACGTCGCGCCCTGCAAGGTCGGGCCGGATTACATCGACACGGGCTTTCACGAGCTGGTCTGCGGCAGGCCGAGCCACAACCTCGACAGCTTTTTGATCGAGCCGAGGGATCTGCCGACACTGCTCAGCCGCCCGGCGGATATCACGGTCATCGAGGGCGTGATGGGCTATTACGACGGCATGGATGCGACGAGCTGCCGCCAATCCACATGGGAGATGGCGCGGCTGACGCGGACGCCCGTGCTGCTGGTGGTGGACGCTTCCGGTTCGGCGGCAAGCGCGGCGGCGACGGTCAAGGGCTTTATGACGCTCCGGGAAGACAGCGGCATCGCGGGCGTGCTGGTCAACCGGGTTTCCGGCGCGCATCACTACGAATTGGTGCGCGACGCGGTGGCGCATTACACCGGCCTGCCGTGCGTGGGCTACATCGAAAAGCATGTGAATCTGGCGCTCAAGAGCCGCCATCTGGGGCTTGTGCCCGCCGAGGAGGTCGAGGACGCGCTGCCCCGGATTCAGGAGGCGGCGCGGCAGGTCGCGGACACGCTTGATCTTCCGATGATTCTGGAATTGGCAAGGCGCGCGCCGGTTCTGCCCGTCGCGCCGAGGAAATATCCCCGGATGGACGGCTTTCGCATGGGGCTTGCGCGGGATAAGGCGTTCAGCTTTTACTACCGCGCCAATCTCGATGCGCTGGAAGGGGCGGGCGTGGAGCTTGTGCCGTTTTCCCCGCTTGAGGACGGCGAACTGCCGAAGGGGCTGGACGGGCTGTATCTGGGCGGCGGATTTCCGGAGGTATTCAAGGTGCGGCTGTCGGCCAATATGTCCATGCGCCAAAGCATCCGCACGGCACTGGAAAGCGGCCTGCCCTGCTATGCGGAGTGCGGCGGCATGATGTATTTATCCGAAAGCATCGACAGCGCGGAGATGGTCGGCTTTCTGCCGCAGGTTTGCCGCATGACGGATAGATTGCAGCGCTTCGGCTATGTGCTCGTCGCGGATTTGAAGACGGGAAGGACGTATCCCGCCCATGAGTTTCACCATGCGGCGATGGAAGCGGCAGGCGAAGCGGCGTATGATTTTGAAATCCGCAAGGCGAGCCGACCGGAATTGTGCTGGCCGGGCGGGATGCACAAGGGGAACACGACGGCAGGGTTTGCGCATCTGCATTTTCTGTCGCACCCCGAATGGATGGAGAGGCTGTGGCGATGAAAACGATCATCTTCGGCGGCACGACCGAAGGCCGCGAGCAGGCCGCGCTGGCACTTGCGCGCGGGGAAAGCGTACTGGTCAGCGTGACGAGCGAATACGCGCGGCAGTTTCTGCCGGAAGGCGCAGCTTGTCACATCGGCGCGCTGGATGAAGCGGCCATGAAGGCGTGGATCGCGGCGGAAAGGCCGGAGCGCGTCATCGACGCGACGCATCCCTTTGCCGTCCGTGCGACACAGACCATCCGCGCCTGCGCCGACGCGCTGCATATCCCCTACGTGCGCATCGAGCGCGCGGCGGACAGGCGCGAGGATTGGCGCGACGCGGTGACGTGGGCAGGCAATTCTGAGGAGGCGGCGGCGCTGGCCGCGCTCTGCGCGGGAAACATCCTGCTGACGACGGGAAGCCACACCCTGAGCGTCTATGCCAAGGTCATTGAGCCGGAAAGGCTGTTCGTCCGCGTCCTGCCGACGCATCAGGCACTCGATCTCTGCGCGGCGGCGGGCATGGTGCAGAGCCACGTCATCGCGATGCAGGGGCCGTTTTCGCGGGATTTCAACGCGGCGCTCTACGATCAGCTCCGCATCCGCACGATGGTGTCAAAGGATTCCGGGCAGCCGGGGGGCGTGGCGGATAAGGTTCTGCCCGCGCTGGAACGCGGGATCGACGTGGTGATGATTGAACGACCGAAGGAGGATAAACGATGAAAAAAGCGTTGGTCATTGTGAGTTTTGGCACGACGTATGAAAGGGCACGGCGGAGCATCGACGCGGTGGAGCGCGCACTGGCGCAGGCTGCGGAGGGCTATGACGTTTTCCGCGCGTATACGAGCAGCATCGTCCGCAAGGTGTTGAAATCGCGCGGCGAAATTGTGCCGTCGCTTGAGGAAGCATTGGAAAAACTGGCGAACGAAAGCTATGACACGGTGTTTGTTCAGCCGACGCACCTGCTCTGCGGCAACGAATACGACGAAAAAATCCGCGCATCGTATATGCGCTATGCGGGGCGATTCCTGCGTGGCGGCATCGGTAAACCGCTGATTGCGAATAACGATGACCTGCTTAAGCTGGCTGAGATTTTGGCGGCTCTCAAGCCTGATGATGCGGACGCGCTTCTGCTCATGGGGCACGGCACGACGCATTTCGCAAACATGGTCTATCCCGCGATGCAGACGGCACTTCGGCTGCAAGGCCATCCCAATGTCGTCGTCGGAACGGTCGAGGGCTGGCCGACGCTGGAAAACGCCATCGACGAGCTGCGTGCGCTGGGCGCAAAGCACATCGAGCTGCGCCCGATGATGCTTGTTGCGGGCGACCACGCACAAAACGATATGGCGGGCGATGATGCGGATAGCTGGAAAAGCCATCTGACCGCCGCCGGATTCGACGTGCATTGCACGGTGGAAGGGCTGGGCGAGCTGGAAGATGTGCAGAGGCTGTATGTGGAGCATTTGAAGGCGGAACTGAAATAAAACAATAAGAAAAACCACGCACTTCCTGCATGATGAACGGGGAATGCGTGGTGAACTCCTTCCGTCACGACTTCGTCGTGCCACCTCCCTCGATGAGGGAGGTTTTATTTATATATGACGTTATTTCGGCGTAAAAGGCTCCCTCTAAGAGGGAGCTGGCGCGCGTTAGCGCGACGGAAGGAGTTAGTGCGTCCCCCAAACGACGGTCAAACCCTTTTCACGGAAGGCTGCCGCCATTTTCGCCATGCCGGGGCATGCGGTTTCCTCCGTGCGTCCGCCGCACAGACCGATATGGACGATCTCCACGCTCTCGCTGACAAAGCGCTCCAGCTTCTCCACGAAGCCCGCATCCTGCATCGGGTCGCCGTCCTTGACGCAGTGGGAACAGCGCATGAACGCCATCAGCCGAAGCTCCTCGCCTGCGTAACGCTCAAAGGACTTGCGGCGGTCGTAAAAGGCGTTCAAACAGGCACAGCCCGCGCAGACCGTGTTGGAATTTTCGCAGGCCACAATCGCAATTCGTTTCATAATTCAATACCTTCTCTAAACCTATATCTATCGTTTTTCCTATCGACCGCAAAGCGGTCGATTAGCGGGAGGTGTCGGAACCTCAGGTTCCGACCGGAGTTTGAGGCGGAGCCTCAAGCGTACCCAGCCGCCCGTCCTCCATGTTCACAATCTCGTCGCAGAATTGCTCGGCAAGCGCCGTGCTGTGCGTGATGAACAGATAGGCGGTCTGATGATGCTGCTGATAGCGGCGCAGGAAGTCGATCATCTGCGCCTGCGTAATCACGTCCAGCATGCTGGTCGGCTCGTCGAGCAGGATCATCTCCGGCTCAAGCACGGTGACACGTGCCAGCGCAGCACGCTGCAATTCGCCGCCGGAAAGTTCGCCGGGATAGCGGGCAAGATGCTCGGCGTGTAGGCCGAACGGCTCGATAACGGAGAGAATCGCCCCGTCGTCAAACGGTTTGCCCATCAACTTAAATGGTTCAACCAGGCTCTGTCGAAGCGTGAGCTGGGGATTGAACGAAACCTCCGGGTGCTGAAAGAGAATCTGAATCCTGCGGCGTGCCTGCCCTCGAATGGGATAGCTAAGCAGCTTGCCATGGAAAAACAGCTCGCCGGAATCGGGCTTGAGCAAGCCGACCATCATTTGTCCCAGCGTGGATTTGCCGCTGCCGCTCTGCCCAAGCAGACCGAGCGTTTTGCCCTTTTGCAGGGAAATCGACGCGCCGTCCACCGCGGTGAACCACGTCTTATCCGCGCTGCGGAAGTGCTTGGTCAGCGAAACAGCCTCCATGATGGTTTCACACATACTGCCAACACCTCACTTTGTGGCCGTCCACGTCCGCCATCGGCGGCATTTCGGCACATTTTTCGCTGCAATTCGGGCAGCGCATTCGATATTTGCAGCCGGTCACGCGCGTATCGTCGTGCGCGGGGGCATAGCCGGGGCGGAAATGCAGCCCGTTTTCCGGCATGGCGGCGAGCATATCGCGCGTATAGGGATGCAGCGGATGGGCGTACAGCTCGTCCGCGTCGGCGACCTCGATGAGATTCGCCGCATACATCACACCGATGCGATTGGCGACGTCACGCGCAAAGCTCAGGTCGTGCGTGACGCAGACCATCGTCTGCCCGTCCAGCTCGTTCAGCGTGTCAGCGACCAGACGGATGCGTGCTTCGTCCAGCCCTTTGGTCGGCTCGTCAAAGAGCAGAAGCTCCGCGTCGGCACTGATGCCCATCGCAATCAGCGCACGCTGGCGCATGCCGCCGCTCAGGGTGTAGGGGTACTGCCGCGCCAGTTCTTCTTCACGCCCCAGATGAAAGCGGCGCATCAGCTCCACCGCACGGGCAATCGCCCGTTTTTTATTCATGCCGCGATGCGCTATCAGCGGTTCGCCAACCTGAAATCCAACGGAAAGCAGCGGGTTCATGCCGTTGCCGCTTCCCTGCGGCACATAGGAGATTTGACCGCCGCGAACGCCATCCATCTGCTTGGGCGAAAGGGCGAACAGGCTTTGCCCGTGAAAGCACACGTCGCCGCTGACGACAGCACTTGCCGGAAGCAGGCGCAGCACGGAGAGCAAAAGGATGCTCTTGCCGCTTCCCGTTTCGCCGATGATGCAGAGTTTATCGCCGGGAAAGACAGAGAGGGAGACCTGTTCAACCGCCTGTACGGCACTGCCGTTGGCAAAGCGGACGGAAACGTTTTGAATATCCAAAATCGCATTTTCCACAGGAATCACTCCCTTCTCTGCCGGCCATAGTAGCCCACGAGCATGAAGCCCATCACCGCGACGCTGATGCAGATGATCGGCGGCAGATACCACCAGATCTGTTTGCGCAGAATGCTGTTGCGGAAGAAGGCAAAATGCAGGATGTTGCCCCAGCTCTTTTGACCGTATGTTCCCAGACCGAGAAAGCTCAATCCGGATTCCGTCGTCATCGCGCCGGAGACGGAAAGCGCCATGCGCGTGAGCAGGATATCCTTGAGGTTGGGCAAAATGTGGCGCACCATGATGACCGGCGCGGAAACGCCCATCGCCTTTTCAATCTTGATATAGGGCAGTTCGCAGATCTGCTTGACGCGCGTGCGCAGGATGCGTGCCGTGCCCGTCCATGCGGTGATGCTGATCGCCAGAATCAAGCTGAACATGCCGCTCTTGAGGTAGGCAATCAGCAGCATCGTCAGCGGCAGGGACGGAACTGCCATCGCAACGTCGATCACAGCGCAGATGGTTTTATCCGCCGTACCGCCGAAGTATCCGGCGATAAGTGCCAAAGCTGTGCCGATCAGCGAAACCAGCAGTGCGGAAAACACGCCGAGCAGCAGCGACACGCGTGTGCCGTAAACCATCTCGCTGAAAATATCCTGCCCCAAATCGTTCGTCCCCAGCAGATGCTCCGCGCTGGGCTTGAGATACGCCGTGCCCAGTTCAGAGGGGTCATACGGCGCGATGAAATCCGCGAAAATCGCAATCAGGCAGAACGCCAAAATGATGCACCAGCCTGCGATAGCGGCGGGGTTATGCTTTTTACGCACGCTCTGCCGCCTCCTCCCGAATGCGCGGGTCGATCGCCGCGGCGACGATATCGCCCAGCAGGTTGCTGAGCACGACGCAGAGCGCCGAAAGCAGGAAGCAGAACTGCGCGGTCGCAAAGTCGCGGCAGGATACGGCGTTGTACATCATCTGTCCCATGCCCTTCCAGCCGAAGACGACCTCGACCACCATCGCGCCGGAGAGCAGCCCGCCCAGCTGCATGCACAGCGATGTGGAATACGGCACGAGCGCGTTTTTAAGCACATGGCGAAAGAGCACCTTGTTTTGACCGATGCCCTTGGCGCGTGCGGTGAGGATGTATTCCTCCTGCCGAATCTGGGAGACGGTGCTTTTCATCAGCATGAAATCACCCGACGTGCGGAACAGAATCAAAATGCACAGCGGCAGAATCATGTGCTGGACGATGCTCGCCGTCCGCGCCGCGCCGGAAAGGCCGGGCGAAACCATGCCGTTGATCGGCACCCACTTGAGCTTGTAGGCGAACGCGATGAGCAGCAGCAGACTCAGGCAGTTTGAAGGAATGGTATTCAGAAACAGGAAAAACGGCGTGGCGATGCGGTCAAACAGACCGCCGGGGCGGATGCCCGCGTGAATGCCGAGCACCGCGCCGAGAATGCAGGAGATGATGAGCGTCGGAACGGAGAGCAGCAGCGTCCAATACGCGGCGGAACGGAAATTTTCGATGACGGGCTTCTGGTTGGTATAGGAAAGACCGAAATCCAGCGTCAGCACGCTTTTCATGTAGCGCGCGTACTGCGTCGGCAGATCGTCGTTCAGACCGAATTTCTCCGTGACCTGTTCCAGATAGGCAGGGTTGTTATCCAGCAGGTAATAGTATTCCTCTTCGCCAATCAGAAAGATGATCGGGTCGCCCGGCATGGTATGCACCAGCGTGAAGCTGATGGTGATAATCAGCCAGATCGTCGCAATGGCGATGAGGGTTTTCTTGAGGATGTGTTTGAACAAAAGGAAATCACTCCCGTTATAGCAGAAAAGGGCTGACAAGCCCCAAGATCAAGGATTTGTCAGTCCCCAAATTCAGATATGCTTACTTCGCCGTCAGGTCAAACCAGGTTCTGGCGTTGATGACGCCCCAGCTCTGCCAGTTATCCCAGCCTTCAATCTTGTCGGTGCGATACGGGAAGAAGCCCGTCTGCCACGCGAAGGTCAGACCGAACATCTCCTCGTCGGCGAGGTGCTGGAGGTTGCGGCTGTTTTCGATATACTGCTCGTCGTTGATGGCCTCGGTCATCGCGTAGTAGTATTCCTTCAGACGCGGATCATGGCAGCTGCCCCAGTGCCAGCCGGAATCGCCGTCGCGCAGCTCGGCGAGCATGTAGCGGAACGGCGTGGAATAGAGCATGCCAGAAGTGGTAAAGGTGATGGAGATGTCGTATTCCTCCTTGGTCACCTTATCTTCCCAAATCTCGCTGTTGGCGATGGCTTCCTCGTCGATGTGGCAGTTCACGCCGACATTCTGGAGGGACTTGCAGACGATTTCGCCCAGACGGGAGCGGACTTCCATGCTGCGGGAATACTGCGGAATGACGGACAGATCCATCTTGCCGCCGTCCGGCAGTTCGCGCCAGCCGTCGCCGTCCGCATCGACATAGCCCGCCGTATCCAGCATGGATTTCGCGGTCTCCGCGTTGTACGCCAGCATCGCGATGGAATCGTCAAAGCCCTTGAAGGACGGACCAAGCACGCCGCGGTTGGCAGGCTTGCCGTATTCGCCGTTGATGGCGGTCGCCGCGGTCGGGTAGTCGATGGCGTAGGCAATCGCCTGACGGAAATTCACGTCGTCGCCCGGTGTGCGGCTGCATCCGAACAGCATCTGATAGCTGCCAGCGAACGGGCTTTCGCCCATGTCGAGTCCGTCCATACCGGTGAAGCTGTCGATCAGTGTCGCTTCAATCGGGTTGGCGTAGTTGTAATACGCGTCGCACTCGCCGCTTGCCAGCGCCATCATCAGGCTCGCCTGATCCGCGTAGGTCTGCACGGTCACCTTGTCCACGGTGATTTCGCCGAGGAATGCGTTCTCCGGCACGGCCTCATAGTAAGAGGTCTGGGAATCCACATCGTAGCCCACCAGCTTGTACGGGCCGCAGCCAATGGCAGCGTCCTCGCCGGTGTAGTGGGAATAATCCTCGATGCCTTCCCAGATGTGCTTGGCATAGATGCATGCCGTGTTCATGCAGGAGGTGTTGAGGTAATAATACACGTCCGGCTGGGAGAAGGTCAGGCGCGCCGCGTTTTCGCCGGTGATCTCCACGCTGACCAGATTGGACAGACCGCCGACCTTCTTCACGTCGCGCTGGAATTCGAAGGTGAAGATGATATCCTCGTCGGTCACGGGCTGACCATCATGCCAGATCGCGCCCTTATGCCAGGTGAAATCCAGCACCTTACCGTCTTCCGAAATCTCGTAGCTGGTGAAAAAATAGGGCTGCAAATCGCCGTTCGCGTCGCGATAGACGTAGTTGCCCTGCGTCAGACCGTTGTAATTCATGCGACCGAATGCGTCGCTTTGGGTGGTCATGTTGAAGGTGTTGTTGGCTGCCGTCGTGCCGACGATGAGGTTTTCGACGTGCTTTTTGCCCTCGGCCATGGCGCAGGAGAGCGAGAACACAAACACCAGCATAAGCAGCAGGGAGACAAGTTTCTTCATTCGGATTATTCCTCCTTTTATTTGGTGCGCAAGACGACAAAAAGCACTGCATCGACAATCTTTTTCGGTCGGCACAGTGCTTTGAGCGCGCCAAACAAACCCGCCGCCGTCAGGAGAAACGGGATATTTGGGTACAGAAAAAACAGCTCTTCCGAGACCGGGAAGACCCTTGATTGTCGCAAAAAGTATGTATTCTGACTCAGGCTTCATAGCAGACGCTCTCGCCTTCCCAGAGCTTACACCCCAGTGACTGACCCAAAGGGTCGTGAGAGCCGCTCAGCCAATACAGCAGCGGTCCTGTGCGGGATTCTCACCCGGCTTCCCATGCGCAAAGGCATGATGCTTTTCGCTACGCTATGCAGTTTGAGGCTTACACCATAAGGAATTATAGGGGGATTTGAGGCGGTTGTCAAGGCGATATGCTCGATGAATATATACAAAAAATTTTTTGAACAGAAGGATAAGAGCGCAAAACACCAAAAATATTCCTTGACAAAAACAGTTACTGTAGCAGGCGATGATATTGCTCTTCGGCAAAACAAATTGAGATCTTTACACATAAGTAAAAGTACAAAATATAAATATAGGAGATCTGTGCTATACCTCAAACGAGTGAATAAGAAGTCTCGTATTAGGAACAGATACACAACTGTATATGAAGAAGGCCCTGGCGGTAAAGGTGATGGAGGAAATCCGCCAATTATTAGTACAGATATCAAGGAGTGAGTGAATGTCTTTGATTAAGGAAATTGTTAATAATCTTCCCTATCTCTTAATCTATTGTTTATGGACGAAATAACCAGACTTACATGAAATTGAGATAATGGTAAAATATTCCTTGACAAAATTCTTTTCATAATCACATTGTCTTTTGCGCGACTGCGCTGGATTGCACACGCAAATTCAGAGACATCCTGCGTTCCGGCAAGGTGCTGGCTGAGCTAAGCGACCAGATTTGTGAGGAGCATCAGCTCTCCGTCATCCGGGAACCGGAAAACCAAACGGTCACCTATGACAAATGGCTTGATGAGAACGCCAAAGCATCCCAACGAGACATGCTGCGGATGACGATTGACGCCGCGCTTCGGATGCAGCCGGAGGGCTTCGATACGCTGATGCAGCTGCTGGAGGAAGCAGGCTGCAGGATTAAGTGCGGCGCGCAGATCAGCATCAAGCCGCCCAGCGCAAAGCGCTTTATCCGGCTGGATACGGTTGGCGCAGAGCACACGGAAGAAGCATTGCGCATGTTGCTTGCCGGAAAGCATGTGCATATCCCCAAACGCTCCAGAGGCCGGATGACGAAAAGCCAGGTCGAGCGCCTGATTGACATTGAAGTAAAGCTGCGATCCGGCAAGGGCAAAGGCTATGAACGCTGGGCGGAAAGACGCAACACCTGTGCGCTGGCAAGCTCGATGATCTACCTGAAAGAGAATCATGTTGGCTCCTATGCCGAGCTTGAGAGCAGAATTCAGGCTGCGCTCGGTGAGAGAGGCGTGCTGAAAAGCAGAATCCGGGCAGCACAAGCGCGGATGGAGGAGATCAGCGGGCAGAAGAAAGCCATTCTGGTTTACAGAAGAACGAAGGAGGTCTATGCGAAGTACCGTGAGTCGGGATGGTCGCCGACGTTCTATCGGGAGCATAAGGCGGACATTGAAGCCCACAAGGAGGCGCAGGCGGTGTACAGTGCTGCCGGTGGAAAGCTCCCTACGCTCGCTGAGCTGTCAGAGGAATACGATCTCCTGCTCAGCCAAAAGAGAGAAACTGGTGAAGAAATGTCTCGGCTGAACGAAGAACTGAAGAACCTCCGGCATATCAAGTCGAACATGGATACGCTCCTTGACGATGAGCGATATGAAACGGATCGGCACGACCATAATGAGCTCTCCATTTGAACGCGCAGCGCTCGCTTGGTGGAGCTTTCATGGCTCAACTCAGGTGTGAAAACGTCCCGCGCGTCGATCTTGAGCAGACGGATCAGGGGAAAAGCGTCCCCATCTTCGGATTCCCCCTATAGTTTTCGATGTTCATGATCGTCCGGGGATCGGTATTGGTCTGACTGGCAACCTGCTCCTGTGTGAGCTTCAGATCATTTCGGGCTACCTTCACGGCATCGCCCAAGGGTCTGGCATAATCTTGCATTGTATTTCACCTCGGGTGAATTCTACAATACCCTGTGTTTCGTTTGAATTCATTGCAGTTCTGCTAATTGAACGTATATATGTATTGTAATGAATGGAGACGGAATTGTGATACGAGCCTCTCTGAACGAAATCCATAATGCGCATGTGAATTTCAATGCGGCGTAAGGGAAAAGCATACCCTGGAGGGTGAACTGCAGTTCACCTTCCTTTTCTTTGGCTTATTTTTCCTCCATTGCCGTTCACCTCCCTCTGTTCGATTCGCAGTTTACCAACGAATCGAATGGAGGAAGAACGCATGAAAACGATCAACCTTCGGGAGCTGTATCCCGATGCCTATATGTCGGATTATTTTGTTGAGGTGCCGGATGAAGTTGCAGAGGTTTTTATCACCTTTGAGCGCATGGAGAACGCCTATAAGCAGCGCACCTATTACCACAGGGCATTTTACACGCTCGACTGCTCCGATGGCATTGAGCAGAGCGTCGTGTTCCGTTCGCTTACGCCGGAGGAAATCTACAAGCGGAAGCTGACGCGGGAGCAGCTGCATGCGGCGATTTCGTCACTCCCGGACAAGCAGGCCAAGCGTATCTACGCACACTACATCCTTGGCATCAGCAGAGCTGAAATTGCAAAGGCAGAAGGGGTCAGCAAGGTTGCTGTTACATACTCCATTCAACGGGGGATGCGAGTGCTTTCCCGCAAAATAAGGGGATTCTGAACAATTTGATGAGAGCCTTTGGCGGCGTCCACAGCTTCGGCTGACGTGTCAGGCTCCTTCTCTGCATGGAAAGAGATGACGATTTGCCGCAAGGCAATAAACGCTAAACGGCAGATACGCTGTCCGATCCTCTGATCGGCTCGTACCTGCCGTTTTTGCTATTTCATTCGGGTTGATCTGGAATTCCTCAGTCCTTGCGCATCCTCAGGCTGTCGTCTGTGCGCTAAAGCGTGGTCAGATGAGGATGCCCTCGCAGTGGTCGATCTCGTGCTGTATGATCTGTGCCGTAAAGCCGGAGAAGGTCCTGATGCGGCTCTGGAACTTCTCGTTCTGCCACTGCACCTTGATGGTCCGGAATCGCTTCGTCTTGCGGATACCGGCGAGAGACAGGCAGCCCTCCTCCGCCTCGTAGGGCCCGGACTGCCTGACAATGACAGGGTTGAACATGACCATGTATGCGCCGTCACTCTCAAAGGCGATGATCCGCTTGCCGACGCCGATCATATTGGCTGCCATCCCCACGCAGCCCTCTCTGTGGGCCGCCAGCGTATCCAGCAGATCCTGCGCAACGCCGAGATCGTCCGCCGTGGCGGGCTCGGATTTGCGCGCAAGAAAGAATGGATCTCTGCATATCTCACGAATCATGTTGTTCCTTCCTCTCTGCTGCTTTGCTCGTAGTATTTGTCGATGCCCCCAAAGCCAGGAATCCGCCGGTTCTGCCTTGTCTTTTCGAGAAAGCTTTTCATGCGCTTTTCAAACTCTTCCGGGCGTTTTCTTGCGGTATCGATATAGGCAACCCGTATTCTGCGGTAGGCATCGGGAAAGGCGTTGTAGTTTTCCCACGCGACGGGGTCTGCCCTGAGCCTGCTCAGGATGTCCTCGGGAAACACATAGGGCGCGGTGATCAGCGGGAGCACGTTTTCCCGGACGGCGGGATGAAGCAGACCGCGGTCATTGAGCCAGCTCAGCCGCTCGATGTTTGGGCGTGAATAGACGCTCGACGGATTTCTCGGCGTGAATCGCTGCGCCCTGTGAAGCGGATCGATGTGCTTGATGGTGCTGTCAATCCAGCCAAAGCACAGGGCTTCCTCTACGGTGTCGTTGTACACGCATTAATAGGGCGATCAATTCTCTACCGATCCTCATCTGGACAAGCAGACAGCTTTGGAGGGTTTGTTTGGTTGATGGGGACAAACAAATGAGTGTTCCATTCAATAGTTTTGAATCTCTCTATCGATTCATTTATATTGAATAGTAGTTTCTTGGCCGACCAATAATCTGTTCTCGATATGAGACCACCCAACAACAGGTTAGGTATGGATTCCTTGATCTGTTCGACAGATGTGGTCATGTTTTGAATAAAGCCATTAATTGCAGTAACCATCCCGATAATGTTATCCGGTATTCCAGTTGAAGATATTTCATCCTCCGAATGCGTACACACTCTATTTAGGGAGAGTTTGATGTAATGCGAATCAGCAATCAAATCCAATGCATCTGATAGAACTGCGGGCATTGCAGAGAAATCATGGTGTTCTGTATCTTTTGTCGGATTAGGAATTAGTTCTGATATTTCTGCAACATGGCTTGAGGTATTGTTGAAGTGCTGGCAAAGAAGTTGGAGATAAGCAACTTCTTGTTCGCCGTTATACTCAAAGTCTGTTTCGGTAAGCTGATACCGATTAAGCTGATAACTGTCTGTACTAATTTGCAGCTGATAGCAAGGGATTCCCCTTTCTTTGCATACATCCCAAAGAAGCTGTTTGCATATACTTTCGATCCCCAAACCCAAAGTTATTGACTTTATATGTGGTAGATCAATGAACATCGGTTTTTCCTCTTCGCCGATGTTGATAATGCGCCATTCATCCTCATATGACCAACAATTATTCTTAACTAACATATACGACAAAATGGCGCGAATATCTATGTCTCGGTGATCGACTCTGACTTGGCCATCCCTATTTATTAAGTCTATTCCTAAATCACGCATTTTGAGTGTGGGGCGATGACTACTGTACTCCACCGGATAGATGAAGCCTTTAAAACCTTGAATTTTGGAAAAATCATATTCAATGCATATTCCGGAATAGGAGTTTGCATAGTGAGACCACATCAGTTGATTATCCCATCCACTTGCACTAAAGCAAGAAACTGTTAATTGTGATAATACCTTGCGGATATTTGGAATATATTTAGTGTCACGGAGTTCGATAGTCTGTTTATAGAGTTGCTCAAGTGCCGAATCCAGACTATACATATTTGAGAGGTTTTTAGCAGTGATCGGAACCCGATCCATCCTACTAACGATTTGGGCATAGATGTAGAATTCCTGAATTGAAAACTGCTTCTTTATATCCTTGGGGCATTTTGAGTACAATGTCGATAGATGCCGATTGATGAATTCTTCCGAAGAGAGATGTGTAAGATGCATCGCTTTTTTTCTGGTAAACAAGTAGTTCGCAATATTATCCAGAAACTGTATTGTTTCGGCCATTTTCCCTAATGCTTTGTATCGTAAAAGCATTGTAATGACAGCTCTTTGTACAGGATCAGTCAGATTAATTGCATTTACAAGTTGATCGATACAGTCCTCATAGAATTCTTCGGCAGAGAAACCGATCATGGAGTCAAAGGGATCGTTCATGTTCAGTGGAGTCTGAGCATAAACAACACCATGGCGGATGTTTTCTATATCATATATGGTTTCTGCATTTCTTCTGCAAGGCCTGTATTGATAAAACACACCCCCCGCTTTGCAGATTCCATCTTGCATATCGGACAAAAGCGATGCTTCAAATGTTGTCATACAGCCTCCTCCTTTTAATTGTTATTAATCGTCCAGTTGACGGACTTTCGAACAGTGTTTATTCTCGCGCCGTTTGATTCCAGCGTTATCTATGACAACGTTGCTATATCAAGCCTTCTCTTGCTGTATCCGATAGAATGCTTCTTTGGGAATGATAATCAGATAAGCATTGACAATAGCATACTCAGGATGTTCACATTTGTTAATGATTTGCATAGCCTAAGGCGTTCTGATGCTGTAGGGGTTAAGACAATGACAGAACGAGTATACTTTTCATTGCTGAGCATCGCATCAATGATGGCCTTGAGCCAAGAACTCTTTCCGGTCGGATATGGAACGCCCTGGGATTCAGCTTTGCAATGATACCGATAACACTCTCACCTCCGAGAAACAAACGGGAAATCAGCTTAACGTTCCTTGCTTGTTCATCGTCAACAATCAGTTGCCATTTATATCTTTTTTATGGTCATAGTACGGGCGAGTATAGCTGCCTGACGAGCCATTTTTCAGTTCGCGCTGTATACCCAAATTGATATTCTGACGCCGGTTCTGATTGTCTTCCTCTGCGACGGAACTGGCAAGAGAGATTGAGATTCATGATTAGGATTGTTGCTGTCGAGATTCTCCAATTCGCAGATCACCTCAACACTATACAGATAGCAGTAAGTGGATCTGTATTTTGACCCTAAAGACTATCAACTTTTACAGATAATTATGTCATACCTCCTGTTGCAATCATACTCAACCAGACACTGAAACTCTGCTCTTCCGACATTGTCCGAATCGCCTCGAAATCGATATATGCATCATCCAGATGCCAATCAAATCTGTTTACTACGAATCGCGTCAGGTGAGATATCTGGGTAGAAACGCTGTGTAACAGCATTTTGTGTGCGTACCGGCACAGCAATATATAACTACACGCTTTTGCTTGGAAACTAGATGTGTAGGGGGAAAACGTAACGGATTTGCAATCGAACATGGTCTCACCTTCTCGAGAATAGCTTGCTGAAATCCATAGAATCGGAAGGTCAGTATATTATTATAGCTGAAAATTCTAGTAATCACAACATAAATTGGCTTAAGGAAAGAAGACCTGGTCCTGAAGGCTTTCCTTCAAACCATAACTGCTTGACGTCCTCGTGGATTTACAGTATAAGTATATCATCGCGATAGTAGTAAGGGAAACCTTCTTTTATAAAATGACTAACTACTAGGATGCAAGGGATTCTACAATTGAAAAGGGATGATTTTGCAAAGCAAGATTTTAGGTGAAAACCAATACGAACCGTTTCCTGTGATCCAACGGAAACCATTCAACAAAGGCTGGAGTGTCATGACGACGCCTCGGTCTTTTTTCATTGCTATCACATGTTCCCAGCAACGAGGGATGCGTGGATGATCCCGAAACATAAAATCTTCCGAAAAACTTCAAAACCCCATTAACTTTTGGCCCCAAAACCTAACGGTTAGTGAAGGGACTTATTTCTCTGACGCACCTTGACAACCACATACAGACGCTACGGGTACAGCTTCCCGTGCGGCGGAGCGACGAATGGAGCGGCGCGGTGATGGCACAGGCCGGAGCGATTCACGCATTCCATTGACCCTGCTGCGGCAGGCAGGGCGCGACGAGGCTGCACAGGCACAATGAGACTTCCTCACGGCCCCTTATAGACTGGAGGGGAGTCCTGCGGTGCGCGCATGTCCGAGGGACGGCGGCACAGGAGGAGCTATGATGCGGATGAGCCGTTCGCAGCCCGAGGCGTTTCCGCTTTGTTTTCACGCATGCCGGGAGGTATGACCAACTGGCAAAAACATCACTTTCGGAAAAGCAGGCGGCGTGTATCCCCTTTTGGGAGATTCGAAGCGTCTGCTTTTCCGTATCCTTGTGTTTCCTTGTGCATCTGGATTACAATGCCTGTGCAAGATATCCGATGCACCATGACAGATTTACTCTGAGTGTCCTTCTGCAAAGCAGCGGGACTTACAGCACTTGGTCGGAAATGCAGCCGGCATCATGCCGGTTCAGAAAGGAGGCAATCATGAGGTATCCTTCGACAAGCTCCTGCACGAGCACGCCGCCCTCCTCCATGACCTATCGCGTGGAGGACATTGCGCGGATTCTGGATATTGGCCGCTCGTCCGCCTACAATCTCGTTCGCCAGGGGCATTTCAAGACGGTCAGAATCGGCTCGGCAATTCGCATTTCACGGAAGTCCTTCGATGAGTGGTTGGAATCGCAGAACATGTGACCACACAGGAGGCTTTGCAATGGCATCTATCGTGAAACGTGGAAAACGGTACAACGTCGTTTACAACTATACGGACGAACGGGGTGAAACCAAACAGAAGTGGGAATCCTGCAAAACCTATAAGGAGGCGCAGGCCCGCAAGGTAACCGTCGAATCGGAAATGCTCAAGGGCACGTTCATCGAGCCGCGCAAGCAGACGGTCGAGGAGTTCCTGTGAGACTTCGTGAAGCTCTACGGAGAAAAGAAGTGGGGCGTGTCCATGTACAACGCCAGCTGCGCGCTGATCGTCAACTACATCATTCCCCTGATCGGGCAGAAGCAGATGCAGGAGTTCAACCCGCGCGCGGTTGACGAGTTCATTCAGAAGCTGCGCACCACGCCGTCCGTGACCACCCGGACGCACAAGGCGACCAGCAAGTACCTGACTGACAGCAACATCGAGAAAATTTTCAAGCTGATGCGCTGCGCGTTCAAGCAGGCAGTGCGCTGGGAGATCATCGGGAGAAATCCCTTCGACAACGCGATCCTGCCCCGGACGCACTACAAGAAGCGGGAAATCTGGAACGCAGACACCATTCGTCAGGCGCTGGACGCCTGCACGGAAAGCAAGCTGTACATCGCCATGAACCTGTCGTTTGCCTGCTCGCTCCGTCTCGGAGAAATCCTCGGCCTGACCTGGGACAATGTTCACATCAGCGACGCCGACATTGCCGCCGACGATGCGTGGATCTATATCGACAAGGAGCTGACCCGCGCGACGCAGCGCGCCATCGACATGCTCGGTGAAAAGGATGTCTTCTATATCTTTGAGCCGATCATGAAAAACACGGCAACGCGCCTGATTCTCAAGCGCCCCAAGACGGAGAGCAGCGTTCGCAAGGTCTGGCTGCCCAAGACGGTCGCCTACATCCTGCGGGAATGGCAGAAGGCGCAGACGGAGATGAAGGAATTTCTCGGCGGCGAATACGAGGATTTCAACCTGGTCATCTCCTACAAAAATGGGCGTCCCTGCGATGCCCGGATGATTGAAAAGGCGTTCAGCGACCTGAAGCGGGAGGCGGGGCTGCCCAACGTGGTCTTCCACTCGCTGCGCCACTCCAGCACCACCTACAAGCTGAAGCTGAATCACGGCGATCTGAAGGCCACGCAGGGCGATACGGGCCATACGGAGACAGACATGATCACGAAAATCTACGCGCATATCCTCGACGAGGATCGCAAGATCAACGCGCAGAAATTTGAGGCC
Source organism: uncultured Eubacteriales bacterium (assembly GCA_900542445.1). Classification (GTDB taxonomy): domain Bacteria; phylum Bacillota; class Clostridia; order Christensenellales; family Aristaeellaceae; genus Ventricola. The sequence continues at coordinate 26,824 of UQNN01000023.1, forward strand.
TCGTTCTATGCCAACCCGGATTTGCGATCGGTGAGAGCGCCGCAGGAGCAGAACAATTTTTCACAGCCCCAGCCGGCGCAGGATGTCAGCGACTTCGTCACCCTGCTGCTTCAGCTCCAGAAAAAGCCGGAGCTCGTCAGCTCCCTGGCGGCGCTGATTCGCGGCTAGGCGTGCCGATTAGCAGTTTTCTTAGCAGATGGCCCGCAGTGCCTGCAAACGGTTCGTTTCCATTTAGCAGATCATCCGGCAGGGCGCTGCGCCGGAAGAAGGGAGGAATGTGATCAAAAGCGCAACAAAAAACACCGCAAACCCTTGAGTTTACGATGTTTTTGGCGCATCCGGCGGGATTTGAACCCACGGCCCCTCGCTTAGGAGGCGAGTGCTCTATCCAGCTGAGCTACGGATGCATACACGTTTTAACCCTCGTCAGGGCCTGCGAACTCCTTGCGCTTAGGAGGCGAACGCTCTATCCTGCTGAGCTATGGATGCATACGACATACGGGGATTGCAAAAAATATCCGTCCATCATTATAAGGGAGAAGAAGGGAAAAGTCAATTCATTTTAAAGATTTCGGATGGAGACCATTTTTCAGCGCGCTCTACGAGTTACACATCAAAAAAGATGAGAATTTGAATGATTTTTCCTATAAAACTTGGGAGAAGCGGGTTTTATTGGGAAAAATAGCAGGAAAAACGAAAGGAAAGTATAAAATATATATAACGGGTGCGTGAATTACAGTTTGGATGTGCCGGAACGACATGGCAGCCGATTAGAACTGTAAAACGACAAAAAGGAAGGGGCATAAGTTTGAAACAATCGTGTGAACAGCAAGGCCCAAATATGGCATAGGAAATAAGCCGTCTGGTAAACGGCGAAAAACAGGATCAGAGTTTAAGGTACAGGAAGTGCAGGATCGTCTACAAGAATATAGCCACGATGCCGCAGGAGAGAAAAAACCCTGTGAAATCGTCAGCGTCCTGGATGGCGCAGCGGCATGAGGCGTAGCAAGAAAACCAACGGGCGTATACGGAACGAGCTTGGATAGGATGTTCCAGATAGCGGTCAGGAGCATCTTGCACACAGCGATAATTGAATGATATTGGGAACATAGGTGGGATGACATCGCCCAAAGACGGCAGATTGTTAAAAAAGGCAGTCTGCCGCCTTTTGATGTGTTGACCATGCACGGCTGTGTTGAGCGGATTCAGTTCTTCTGCCGTTTTGTGAGATGCGGCGATGCACAAGATGGAAAACAGGGGGAAGCTTGTGGTATAATGCAGAACAAGTGATGACGTTGAGAATGAATGGGGCGAGACAAAGCGTGAATCATTCCGAAAAGAAGATGGCACATTATCATTTACCCGGACTATTTGAATTCTACGAGTTATATGCTGCATTTCTGCCATTGTTCCGTGAGCACAGAGAGTTTTTTTACGACTGGTGCGATATCGGCTCGATTTATGGCGCTCCGGCAGACTGCATTTGGGGAGGCGGGCGTGTCGGCGGCGGCGACCATGATCCGCGCGACGTGCTGGCGCTGATGCAGGAATACGGAATTTCCGCACGATTGACGTTCAGCAACTCCTTGCTGAAAGAAGAACATCTTTCGGATAAGAGATGTAATGCGCTTTGCAGCTTGTTTGCCCAAAGCGAATCGCCGCGCAATGGTGTGATTCTTCATTCGGATTTGCTGCTCGATGCTTTGAAAAAAGCATATCCAAACCTCTATTTTGTTTCATCAACGACCAAAGTATTGACAGATTTTGGGCTGTTTAAGCGCGAGTTGGAGCGGGAAGATTTCCTCTATGTTGTGCCGGATTTTCGATTGAACAAGGCGTTTGACAAATTGAACAGAGTCAGGGAAAAAGAAAAGGTGGAGTTTCTCTGCAACGAGTGCTGCTGGTTCGGATGTAAAGACAGAAAACGCTGTTACGAGGCAGTCAGCAGAAAGAATTTGGGCGAGAATACCCCGGAACATCGCTGCGGCGCGCCGGATGCGGAAGGCGGCTATCGATTTTCAAAGGCAATGATGAACCCGGGATTTATCGGTATCGACGAGATTCAAAGGCTGTATTTGCCGATGGGATTTTCCAATTTCAAAATCGAGGGACGCGGATTGGGAAGCGCGCTGATTCTGGAATTTTTGCTTTATTACATGACGAAACCGGCATATCAACTGCGCGTTCGGGAAGAAATATATCTGGATAATACGCTGGATTTGTTTTAAGGAAAGACGAAACGAAAATCCGACCGGGTCGTTAATCGAAAGCTGTCCTGCACAGGCGTATACTTTTTCCAACTATGGATGTTTCATTGGGCGAATGAAACATGATTTGTCAACCTTTGCCATCTTTTATGAGCGAATAATCCAGCCGGCTTGAACCCATACTGGGAGAGCGGACAGAAAGCAGAGTAGAAGGAGGCAGCATATTTGTGCGAGCAACGGGCATAGTGCGGAGAATCGACGAATTGGGACGAGTGGTTATTCCCAAGGAGATTCGCAGAACGCTGAGAATTCGCGAGGGCGACCCGCAACAGATGGCATTGGAAGGCGATGCGCAGGAGGACGCGCAGATGCTTCTGGCGCTGCTGGCGGGCGTGATCGAGCAGAGAAAGAAATATGCGTGAAAGCGGAAAAGCGAATGATCGAGCGCGGCTTACAGAAGCTGCGCTTTTTCAATGGGATAAAGAAAACGAAGCGGATTCCTCCATGAAATGTGGGCGAAGACTGAATATTCCCTCATGAAATGTTGGATTTGGAGAAATATTCGCTCGTTTTTTCGCAGAGGGAAAGTGGAATAAGGCATAAGAAGTTATGGTATGATTGTGTTTTCCTGTCGGACATGATTTGATAGGGTATCGTCTTGAAAACAAAAACGCATTGTGGTATACTGAAATGGATAAAATATGGTCTATTAAACGTGGTTTCTAGAGATTTGTATCAAAAATGATCCGTTGGAGGATGACATGAAGTTCGTTTGGGAAACGCCGGAAGAAATCGACAAAGCGTTGGCGCAGCGTTTAAGCCGCATCCGCAAGCGCCGCAATCTTTCACAGCAGGCGCTGAGCGAAAAGAGCAACGTAAGCTATGGCAGCATCAAGCGCTTTGAAACGACGGGGCAGATTTCGTTGAACTCGCTGACAAAGTTGTGTGTTGCACTGGACTGCGCGGATGAAATCAAAAATCTGTTCACGAATGTGGAATACGGCAGCATTGAGGAGGTTATCCGTGAAAGAACGTAAGCTCGAAGTCTACCTCGGCGAGCGATTTGTCGGAACGATGGCGCAGACCGCGGATCGGCGGGTAGCGTTCGCTTATTCGGAAGAATGGCTGGACAACGGCTTTGCAATCAGTCCGTTTTCGCTGCCGGTGGAGCAAAAGGTCTTTGTTCCGACGAGCCAAGCGTTTTCCGGATTGTGGGGCGTGTTTGCCGATAGTCTGCCGGATGCGTGGGGGCAGCTGCTGGTCGATCGGATGTTAAAGGCGCGGGGAATTCTTTCTGCGGATATGACGCAGTTGGAGCGTTTGGCGATCGTCGGCGATTCGGGAATGGGCGCGTTGGCGTATCGTCCGGCTTGGAATATCCAGCAGGATGCTGCGATTGATGATCTGGACGAGCTTTCCGCTCAATGTCATGCGATATTGAATCACGAGGATGCGGGTGATCTGGATGAACTATTCCAAATGGGCGGCAGTTCCGGCGGCGCAAGACCGAAGATCATGACGGATGAGTGGATCATCAAGTTTCCGGCTTCCGATGAGATGAAGGATAGCGGCACGATGGAAAAAGCCTATATGGATTGCGCCGCGGACTGCGGAATCATCGTGCCGGAAACCAAACTGATGCCGTCCAGTGTGTGTGCGGGTTACTTTGCTGTAAAGCGGTTTGACCGAAGAAAGACGGATGGGCATATCGAGCGGCGGCACATGCTGACTGCGGCGGCGATTCTCGAAGTGGATTGGCGCACCGCCGCAATGGACTATCATACGCTGATGAAACTGACGAAGATTCTGTCGCTGGATAATCGGGAAGATTTGGAGCAGATGTACAGACGGATGTGTTTCAATGTCTTTGCGCATAATCGCGATGACCATGCGAAGAATTTCAGCTGGATCTATGACGAACAGATGGATTGCTGGCATCCGTCGCCGGCGTATGATTTGACGTGGAGCACGAACTACTTCGGAGAGCATAGCACGACGGTGGATGGAAACGGCAGAAATCCGGGGATGAAAGAGCTGCTGGCAGTTGGAAAAGCGGCGGGAATGAACGCGAAGAACTGCAAGAAGATTGTTGAGGAGATTTGGGAAAAGACGCGGACGCTTGAAGCGACATATCGGGGCTGGAAATCGTAGAATCTGCGTTTCAGTGAAAATGGATTGCAGAAACGTGAATTGCTTTGAAACGATAACAGTATAGACGAGAGAGCGCGGCTTGAAAAGGCTGCGCTTTTTGCATACCTAAAAGGAGAATGAGAAAATGAAAACAACAATTACTGCCCTCTGCAACCAGAAAGGCGGCGTAGGTAAAACCACATCCTGCCTGAATCTCGGGGTAGGGCTTGCGCAGGAGGGAAAGAAAGTGCTGCTCGTTGATTGCGACCCACAGGGAAGTTTGACGATCAGCACAGGTTGTGCGCAGCCTGACAGCCTGCAAGACACGCTCTCTACTGCGATGCTTGCGAAGATGATGGATACGCCGTATGATGTGAGCCGGGCAATCCTGCGTCACGGTGAAGGCGTGGATATTCTGCCTGCCAATATTGAATTGTCCGGCGTGGAGGTGACGATGGTCAATGCGATGAGTCGGGAGAAAATTCTCAAACAGACGCTTGAACCGCTCAAAGAAAAGTATGACCATATCCTGCTGGATTGCATGCCGTCACTGAGTATGCTCACGGTCAATGCGCTGGCAGCAGCAAACAGCGTTGTGATTCCCGTTCAGGCTCAATATCTTTCTGCGAAAGGCTTGGAGCAGCTGCTTGGCACGATTGCGAAGGTGCGCAGGCAGATTAACTCCAAGCTGACGATTGAGGATAAACGCCTGACACTCAAAGCAAAAGGGTTGATGTCGGTGATGCTGTCCCTGCCGGAGAACTGGGATTATACGCTGCGTGGGCTGTCGGCAATCAGCAAAGAGGGCGTGGACGCGATCAGCGAAGCCGTCAAGGAATTGGAGCGTTCGGGCTATGTGATCCGAAATCGAAAACGGGACGAGCGCGGACGGCTGAGCGGGACAGAGTATGATTGAGCGAGAAAGTCCGGGCAGAAAACTGTTCGGACTTTTCTCATATATTCCAAAATGACGGTAGAACTGTTCACAAGTTTTATGGTATAATTTGAATACAAATTGAGCAACAAATCTGGGAAAACATAATCATCAATGTGTAA
>UQNN01000024.1 GCA_900542445.1 uncultured Eubacteriales bacterium
CGCCGCTCGTCCGCATCCAGCGATCCACAGCATACCCGGTCGCGCCGTGCGCCCCATTCACGCCCGCCTGCGCAACCGGGTGGACGAAATCGCTGTTGTCCAGCAGGTTGTACATATGCACATCCTTATCCATTGCGCCCAAATCCGCTGCTGTCAGCGTCACTTTCCCCGCCGCGTCCGGCGCTTTGCCGTTGATCATCAGGTTTCCAAGGCTGCCCGTGTCGCCGCGCGGAATCGTAAATTCCACCATCGGGTTTTCCGCTGTGCCGCTCTGCTCCACCCTCGCATCCGTTCCCGGTTCGCCCGTCACGACGCTCAGCTTGATCTTGGGCGTTGCCCCGGTATCGCCCTTCCTCCCCTGCGGAATGCCCAGTTCCAGCTCGTAGTGATCCCCCGCTTTGACCAGATTCGCCGTCGGCGTTTCGTCTGCGCTCAAACTCGCAGCGGTCGCTGTCATACCGTCGATTCGGTCAGCGGCATTTTGCGCATTTGTCGCTGCCCTTCCGGCCAACGACGCAGCATTCTGTGCCGCACTCGCCTGCGTATTGGCTGCTTTGGCCGCCACGTCCGCCGCGCTCGCAGCGGAAATGGCCTTTCCGGCAGCCGTGTTCGCCGCGCCTGCCGCCGCCTTGCAAGCGTCAAACTGCGCCAAAAGCTCGGCAAGCGACGGAATCACATTCCCCTCGTCGATAATCGTGTCCGTGCTGTCCTCCATCACCCGCATCACGCAGCCATAAAGCGGGATTTGCGTTTGCCCGTCCTTATCCATCAGCGACAGGATAATCGACACGTCGCCCCGCTCTGCGTAACCGATCTTCGGCAGCGTCACAGATACCACGTTGGCCTGCACCTTGCCCACCTGCTTTTGCAGGCTTGCGCGTCCCGGCAGGATCATGCTCAGCCACGGCTGCATCCCGGTCAGATCGGCGGGCTTGTCGCCGTCCAGAACCACGATCACAAAATCGTGCGCCTGACGGCTCGAAAGCGTCGCCAGCGCCCTCAGCCGTTCCACCGGCGGCGAATCCTCCTGCAGATCGACCGCGCGGCGAATTTTCCATCCGTCCATGTTTTCCTCCTAATACTGTCTGCCGGTCTGACAGGAAATGAAAACCTGCGCGCTCCAGCTTGCGCGAATATGCGCCAGCCCCTGCTCATTGCCGCTTTTCCCCTTAGGCCGAACCGCAAATGTATGAAATGTTCCGCGTCTAATTTTTCCGTCGCCGTCTGCCGAAAGATACGGCGCAATGTCGCCTACGCCGCCTGTAAAAGCATCCGTCGGCAGTTCCTTCCCGTCCACTTCGACGATGTATTCTTCCGCTGTCGGGCCGGAATACATACCGTATTCAATCCCATGTACGTGTTCGGGCACATTCACCTCATGCGTATGCGCCGGAATGTTTACGCTGTGCCGATGTTCCGGCAAATTGAGCGTCTGAGATGGAACCAGCAGGCTGATATTCATCTGGTGATAATGCTGAAACTCGTGCCGATGCGTCATATCGTGCGTATGGTTGCCGAGGCTGTGCGTATGGGGATCAATCGCATGCCAGTGCGTCATCGCATGCGAATGGCCGCCGAGGCTGTGCGTGTGTCCGTCAACGCTGTGCCAATGGCTCATTCCGTGGCTGTGCTCGCCCGTGCTGGTCGTGCCGCCCGCCCCGTTGTAACTTGTGTAGCCCGTTTTGCCGACCGATACGCCGTCAAAGGTATGCCGATGGGTATTGTTTGAACCGTGCGAATGCTGACCGGCGTCCCCCGTCTCGGTCATCGCGCCGTCTTCGTTCCGGCTGATTCCGGTGTTGCCTCCGCCTCCTTCGCCCGTGCTGCCTTCAGCCGCTTCCGTTTTCAGTTTCGGCCCGTTTTCGTCGCGGCTGATTCCCGTATCGCATCCGCCGCCCGATCCCGTTTCTCCGCTGGCCGCTCCGGTGTCTGACATGTTGTCGCCGTCAAAATTTTTCGCAAAACCCGTGTTGGCGTTGACGGCCTGTTCCTGCATCGGCATGCCCGTCATCTTGACCTCGGACACCGTGCGCTTTTCGACGGTCAGCGTTGCTCCGCCGCCCGCCTCGCTGGTCTGTGTGCCGCCTCCGCTGGCCCGCGTCGTCGTTACCGTTCCGCCGCCGCCCTTCGCGCCCTTGCTGTCCGCACGAAAAGCGGACAGCGTGACCTTCAGCATGATGGCGTTGATATGCACCATATCGTCCGGAATGTAGATATCCCCCTCGGCGGGCGTGTCCTTGTCGGCGTTCTGCTCGATGCCGCCGGAGTAGAACGTCGTGCTGCCCTGCCCGTAGAGCTGCTCGATGCGCGAGGTCCTTTGAAGCTGAGCGATGACAGAAGCCACGTCCGCGCTGCGGTTGGCGATGGTCAGCTTCGCGTTCCACGGCTCCGTGATGGGCTTGGGATAGTGGATCTCCCTCACCCGCGCCCGAATCGTCAGCCCGTAGTCGCGATAGACAATCCGCGCCATGCGTCCTGTATAGAAAGCATCCAGCGGTTCTCCTGTAAGGATAGATATATCTTTACAGGTCACTCCGTAACTGACATGAGGATTGCAGCACAGCTCAAGCGCCGCGCGTCCCTGCGCCAGCAGCGTCGCCGCGTCGGTGATGGTCGTATCCACATACGGCTTGCTGACCACGCCCCAGAGCGCCTGCGTCGGGCTGTCGATGTATGCCGTGCCGCCGTTGACGCTCTTGATGTTCAGCTGGTTCACGCCCTCGCCATAGCCCAGCGGATAAAGGCGCGTCGCAAAGTCCGTGTCGAGGACCTCCTCGCTGATCTCCTCCATGTTTCGGCTGTACCGCAGCTCCGTCGCGTCGGTATCGTCCGCCCGCACGACGTTCAGCGTCCACGGGTAGCTCGATGTGTCCGTCGTCATCAGTGCATCTGGGATCGGCTCAATCAGCTTGAGCAGCGCCGAAAGCAGTCCTTCGCTCGCAAAGCTGTACTCGTAGAGCGTCGCAAAGTCGCAGCGCCCCAGCTTCCAGCGCGCTGTCTTCTGGCACGCCAGCACCTGCCGGATACAGCTTTCCAATGGCTGCCCGTTGCCGCCGATCTGCATGTAGGTCGGCGTGATATCGTCCGAAAGCGTGCAAAGCACCTGATCGCATTTGAGCTTCTTCGTGCCTGCCCTGCCGTATACGCCCTTGGGAATCTCCGTCACGCGGAACAGGTCAATTCGTTTGCCTGCCGCGTCGAAGATTTCCACGAACTGACGATAGCCGAACGAGCCGATATCTTTCGTCGGCACGGTCACGGTCACGCAGGAAAGCGGCGTGTCCTTGAGCTTCAGGTCGGTGATCTCCGCCGTCCGCAGTTCGCCCGTGCGTCTCAGATTCAGGTCATAGATTCTTGGGTATCTCATAGGTATCTGCCCCTTGCCGTCAGCTCGACGCTGCACGCCTTTTCCGTTTTGATCGTCACCGTATTCTTGCCCGGCGACAGCAGCAGGTCGTCGTCGCTGTCCGTCGTCCGCATCGCCATCGCCGAGCGTGTGCCGCCGTCCACGCCCTCAATCTCAAGCAGCAGGATATCCTCCTGCACATACCGCGCGACCAGCGTTTCGCCCGCCGTCATTCCCAGCCCCGTAAAGTCAAACCGGCGGGTCGGCGTTTCCACCGTCGCCGCGTTCATCGCGGATGCGCATGTGACACGGAACGCGAGCACGGTTTCGGCGTTTCCCTGAACGCCGAGCGCCGCGCTTTTCGCCGCGTTGGCGCTCGTCTGAACCGTCACGCCGTCCTCGCTGACGGCGTAGGCGAACGGCTGGCAGGTGAACGCGATTGCCGCCTCACCGCTTGCCCAGTCGTCGTCCATCAGCGCCGCTTCGTCGCTGACCTCCGCGATGAAATACCGATCCGGCAGTGCGTCCAGAATCAGCTTGCCGCGCCCGTCCGTCCCGCAGAGCCACGCCGTCACATCGCTCGCGCGCCGGAGCAGCTCGTCGGTCGGGATGGGCGTATCGTCGCCCGATGTATTCAGGAAATAGAGTTTGCCCTTGAGCCGCTTGGGGCTGAACGTCCGCCCCTTCCAGCGCAGCGTGCCGTGCCGCCCGCCGACGCTTGTCTGCGGAATGCTCTGCATCGGAATGAACGGATAGGCGGACGGCAGAAACGTCACATCAAAATCGTCGCAGTGTTTCCCGTTGAAGGAAAACAGCGGACTTTCTCCCTGTGCAATCACAACCCCCTCAGCTCCTCTCTGACCCGTTCGCCCAGCTCGGAAATAATCTCCTGTTTCTCCTGTTCGCTCCTGACGTGCCAGTCGCCCGTCACGTTGATAGTCACCGTCACAGCTCGCCCGCCGCCTCCGCCCTGATTCCACGGCGCATCCGACCAGCCGGTATCCACGCCGGAAAGCGCGCCCGTCATGGTATCCACCATGCTCGCGCGCACTTCTTCCAGCGGACCCAGCGCGTCGTCCTCGTGGCTGAGTACGCCCTCTCCTATGCCTCCCGGAATCCACGCGCCGACCTCATCGGCAAACACGCCGGAGGGCGAATGGATGCGCAGCGCGTTCTTCGTCCGGCTGACCGCCGTGCGCGCCATCTGCACCATCTGGCTGTACAGCTCGCCCGACATGCTTCGCACGCCCGCAGTGATGCCGCGCACCATGTTCACGCCGATGTCATAGCCTTGGGTATACGACAGCGCCGCGCTCGCCTTGGCGGCTGCATCGCCCGCCGTCGTCTGCATCTGCACGTTCAGGATGGGACCCGCCACGGCGACCGCCGAGCAGATACCGCCGACAAAGCTGTTGGCGATGGTCTTGCCCGCGTCCGCCGTCAGGGTATCGGTCGCTGTCGTCACCGCATTATCGCCGAGCGTCTGCACGCCCAGCGTCAGAATCGGGTTTTGATTGGCGATTCCCGTCACCATGCCGCCGACCCACGTTTCCGTAATGGTCGTGCCGCTCTCCGCCGTCAGCGTCTGCGCCGCTGCCGTCATCGCCGAGCTTGCCGCATTGGTCGCCGCCGTCGTGACCGCCGCGCTGCCCTCAGTGATGCCGGTTTCCATGCCGGTCGTCAGATTGCCGCCGCTGGTCTTGGCGTCGCCCTTCGCCTTTTCCTCGTCGCCGCCGCCAAACCAGCCGGTGATGGTATCCCAAATACCGCTTCCGAGCTTCGCCAGTCCGTCTATCGCGCCGCTGATGCCGCTGGAAATCGTGCTGCCGACGCCGCCCCAGTCAATGCCAGAGATTGCCGTCTTGGCGGCTTCAAAGCCGGCTGACAGCCACGCGCCCGCCGTATCCAGAACGGTTTCAACGCCGCCCTTGATGGCGGTTCCGACCTCGTTCCACGGAATCCCTGCTACATAGGTCTTGGCTGCATCGAATCCGGCTGACAGCCAACTGCCCGCCATATCCAGCACGGTTCCAACGCCCGTCTGGATGGCTGTTCCGACCTCGTCCCATGACAGCCCTTCGGCGGCACTCTTGCCGAATCCGAACAGGCTCGAAAGCCAGCTGCCCGCCGCGTCGATCACGCCGGTCACGCCATTCCAAATCGCCGTGCCGATGGCGCTCCAGTCCACATTGGCAATCGCCGAATCCTTACCCAGCCCGAACAGCCCGGACAGGAAACTGCCCGCCATATCCAGCACGCTGGTCACGCCGTTCCAAATCGCCGTGCCGATATCCGCCCAGCTGATTTCGCCCGCCGCCGTCTTGCCCGCTTCAAACAGGCTTTTCAGCCAGCCGCCTGCGGTATCCAGAATCGTCTGGATGCCGTCGTGGATGGATGTACCCAGCTCGAACCAGTTCACGCCCTTCGCCGCCGTCAAGCCTGCCGTGAAGATGTTCTTGAGCCATTCGCCCGCCGCGTCGAGCGCGCCCGTTACGCCGGAAAGGATCGACGTTCCCAGCGCCGTCCAGTCATAGCCGGAAATGACCGCCGCCGCGTTTTCCCAGCTCTGTTTCAGCCCTTCTCCGTCGAACAGCGACCCGAAGAACGTACCGACCGCATCCGTGACCGTGGTCAGTACGTCACCCACTGTCGAAATGGCAGTTTTGATGCCTTCAATCGCGCCGAGTACCTTGCCCGCCGCTTCCTCGCCAAAGGCAGCCGTCAGCCCCGCAGAGAACGCCGCCGTGAATCCTGCGCCGCTTTCCAACGCCGCGCCGAACGCCGTCACGCCGTCGCCCAGCTTGGCGACCATGCCCTGCAAAGCGTCGCTGTGCGTATACGCCAGCACAGCCGCCGCACCTAGCCCGACCACGAGCGGGTTCACGCCGGAGAGCAGCGTCAGAACCTTGCCGCCGTTCAGCAGCAGAGGACCCGCCGCAGCCGCCATCGCGCCGATGCGGAAAATGGTATTCTTCGTGCCGTCGTCCAGCGCGTTGAACTTGCCGATCATATCGGTAATGCCTTGCACCACGCCGCGCGCGGCAGGCATCAGCCAGTCGGACAGCGCAATCGCCATGTCCTGCGCGCCGCTTTCAAGGATCGCCAGATCGCCCTTGAGGTTGTCGCCCATCGTGGCAGCCATATCTTCTGCCGCGCCGCCGCAGGCATACATGCCCTCGGTCATCGCGTCCAGCGCGTCGGGTCCCTGCTTGAGCGTCGCCAGAATACCCTTGAGTGACTCGTCGCCGAAGATTGCGCCCAGTGCCGCGTCGCGCTGGCTGGCGGTCATGCTGCTGGTCGCCTTGTCGATATCGCGGATGATAGCGGCATACGAGCGATAGCTTCCGTCTGCGTTGGTCAGCGCGACTTTGGTTTTGCCGATGGCGATTGCGCCGTTCTTGGCGTTGTTCTTCATATCGCGCAGCATGGCGTTGAGCGTCGTACCGCCCTGACTGCCCTTGATGCCCGCGTTCGCCAGCACGCCCATCGCTGCTGCGGTATCCTGCAAGGTCATGCCGAAAGCGTCCGCAGTCGGCGCGGCGTATTTCATCGCCTCGCCCAGTGCCTCGACCGTTGTGTTGCTGTTCGCCTGCGCATAGGCAAAAACATCGGCAGCCTCGCCCGCACGCTCCGCCGCCATGCCGAACGGAGTCATCGTATCGGTCACGATATCCGAGGCTTTCGCCAGATCCATGTTGGCGGCAGCCGCCAGATTCAATACGCCCGGAATACCGGCAATGACCTGCGCATCGTCCCAGCCTGCCAGCGCCATATAACCCATCGCGTCGGCAGCTTCGCTGGCGCTGAATTTGGTCGTCGCGCCCATCTCGCGCGCCGTATCGCGCAGCGCGTCCATCTGTGCCTGCGACAGATTCAGCGACGACATCAAGCCGTAGACGTTCGACATGCTCGCGTCGAAGTCCATGCCGACCTGCAAAGCCGCCTGCCCTACGTCGAGCAGCTTGCCCGTGATGTGCATGGTCAGCGCGCGCCCTGCCGTTTCTGCCGCCGCGCCGATGGAACCCAGCGCGTCCGCCACGCCGCCGGAGGCGAAGCCGGAGAGCTGCTCGCCCGCCATGTCGATGGCGCTGTTGAAGCTGGACATGTCCAAATCCATGTACGCCATGATCGTACCCGCGCTGATATTCATGCCCGTGCTCATCCGGCTCGCCTCCCTTCTGCGCAAACTAAAAAAGGTCTTTGGAAATGACCGTTTTGGTGTTCGGTCATCTCCAAAAACCTCAAAACCTCGAAAAGAAAAAGCTGACGGAGCACCCGCTCCGCCAGTGTGTCAGCCCATCAGCCGACGAATCATCTCCGCCGCCTCGGCGTTGGTCGTCGCGTTCTGCCTGCCCTTCTGCTTTTCCAGCCGCGCCGGTCTGCCAAAGTCTGGCTCGCGCTTTTCCCGCGCCTGCTGAATCATAAAAAGACAGGTTTCGTCGAGGCAGAACGCCGCGTACTCGTCCTCAATCCCCATCAGGCTGCTGGGGCGCTGCTTGTACGTCGTCGCCAGATGGATCAGGCTGACGATTTGCGGACTGAGAACGAAAGGCTTCCAGCACTTTCGCGCCCTTGATGGCGTACAGATAAATTTGATCCGCCTGTTCTTCGGTCAGGTCAAGTCCTGCCGCTTTCAGCTGCTCCATCGTCGGCTCGGCGAGTGCTTCTTCAACGACAAGGCGCATAACCTTTGCCGTTTCCTCAAAGGTCGCGTTTGCGCGGCTCTTGCCGCTGCCTTCGTAGAGCTTCTGCGCCGCCGCGATCAGCGGATTGGGAATCTTGCCCGCGCGAATCATACCCGTCAGGCTGGCGCGCTTGAGCCTTGCCACAAACGGCTGCTCCTCCGTCCAGCCCGGCAGCGTGACGATCTCGCCGTTCGCCGCCTTTTCCAGCGCGGCGAGGTTGGTGATGTGCGTGTCCTTTTTTGTAGATGCCATACTGTGAAAACCTCCTTTTGTTGGTTAGCCCCATTATAGGGCTTTATTCGCTTGCTGTCCTTTGACGCAGTTCTTAGGTCGGCAGTTCGTCCAGCGGCGTGATGGCAATGGGCGATTCGCCGATCTTCGGGCGGCTCTTGAGCTTATACTCCGGCGCGAAAAAGTCGCCGTCCTTGATCTCGATATCGGCGGGCGTTCCCTTGCAGTGTTTGCAGGTGAATTTCAGGTAGCCCGTCGTCTCTCCGTCGCCGTCCTTCTCCTCGGTATAGATGTTGACCGTGAACGGCGTTCGGTTCACCACCTCGCCCATCTTCGGACCCGTGTATCCTTCAAACTTGCCCTCTGTGCCAACCGTACTCACGCCGCCGTCCACCAGCGCAAACACGGGCGGACTCATGACCATATCCTTCATGGTCAGGTCATAGCCCTTCGTCAGGTCCTCCGTCTTGAGCTGCGCCAGCAGTCGGTTCAGCTTGCGCAGCTCTTTTTCTTCGCCCTCCGAGACAAAGGCTTCCAGCTTCATCTCGTTGGCGGTATCGACCACATAGGTCTTGGGCGTGGTTTCCTCCGTCACCAGCTCCACGCGGGCGACATTTGCCAGCGGAATCTGCACAATTTTCTCGTTTGCCATACTTCCTCCTAGCGGTCTGAGACCGCGTTCACTTCCGCCGCAGCTTACTAACTCAAAAAGTTTTGCGCACGCGGGCAGACTTTGTACGATTTCCTACGATAAAATCGCGCGCAGCGCCTGATACTCCAGCGATTGGCTGCGTGCGTCAAAATCTTCTTCCAGCATCTCGATGCCCTCGTTGCCTGTCGGTCGAAGCTGACTTTTCAGCCCGCGCATGATCCGCCTGACCTCCGCCACGAAAGCGGGCAGGTCGCCGCCCACGCGCGGCACAAAGCAATAGAGCGTCACCGTCCGATAACCGATTCCCGCCGCGCCGGACATACCGCGCGCGTATGCGCCGCCTCCTCGAACGACCACATACGGCGCGCGGCACTTGCCGGTCGCCACGCCGGGCTTATAGGTCAAAATACCGGATGCAGTTAAATGTTCCATCGTCCGCTGGCATGCATCCATCTATCTGACCACCTTCCGCGAGTCGTCCATGATTTTCTGCACGTTCGCCTGCACGGTCGCCCAGAGAATCGCGAACCTGCCTTCATGCCCCAGCTCCAGATACGCGCTGTATTCCATGTTGCCGGATATGCCAATGCGCAGCTTTTTGCCCTGCCAGCCGGAGTATCCGGTGATGGTCTGGCGCGCAAGCCCCGTCCTGTCTGTCCATCCGGCGTTGCGCTTGGCTTCTCCCTCCATGCGCGCCGCCGCGTTCTGCCCGACCTTCTCAGCGGCGAACATGCTGCGCTGCTTGATGGCAGACATATTCGTGAGAAAATCCTTCGCGTCAATTTTCAATCCCATCCGGCTCGCCCTCTTTCAGCACCACGTCGCAGAGGATGCCCATCTGCACGTCGGCGTGCAGCACCGTGTACCATCTGCCCGTGATGTTCAGCCCGTCGCCCTCCTGCAAGCTCCGCGCCGTATCGCCGAGGGCACAGCACAACCTCGGCGCGTCCATCCGGGCGATTACGCCGGGAATATCCACTAGCACATTGGCGGTCTGACCGCGCTCATAGCGCACGCCGTACACGCAGCCGATCTTCTGCGCGCCGCCTATCGGCACGCCGTTCGCGTCCCGCTGCACGCGCCAAACCGGCACGCAGACCGCGCCATACGCCGCCAGCGCGCGCCGGAACGTCGCTTCCGCCTGCCGCATTGCAAAGCCGCTCATCATGTGCCGTCCGCCCTTCCTGCCGGTTTCGTCCCGTTCGGGCGCACGCTCCGCGCTCTGCCCAGCCAGTAGGCGCGCTGATCCGGCAGCTCCGTGCCGCCCGACAGCCGCACCGCCGAGTTTTCCGCCTTGCGGATCAGCACGTCATACGCCGCGCGGCGCACGTCGCCCTCGTGCAGCTCCAGCAGCATCGCAAGCTGCGCGTCCGTATACATCCGGGCGGATGCGGGCGGCGACATACAGCCGCAGCCCGTTTCCGTGTTCCCGCCCGGCGCGTCAAGCTCTTCGGTCAGCAGCTTGAGCCGTTCAAGGTCAGTCATTGCCCGCCACCGTCCTGCACGGAAGCCCGACGCAGGCAGCCCGCTTGCAGGCTTCCAGCAGGAATGCTTTCACGTCCGCCTGCACGCCCTCGTCGTTTTCAGAGACATAACCCGCGTCCAGCACGTCAAGGTTCAGGCTGAGCGACGTGGTGCTATACGTCGCGTGCAGCATCACCTTCTGGTTATTCGCCGCGTCGCGGATATCCGCGTTCAAACTGAAACTTTCCCTCGTCGTCAGCATCGCTTAACCCTCCCCATCCAGCGTCGTATCCTTCGCCGCAAGGCTCACGCGGAAGCCGTCGAGCTTATTCTTCGGAATCCAAAGTTCATGGAACTTGCGATAGTCAAGGTGCCACGCGCGCGCCTTCTGCCACGTCTCCGGGTCGAACAGGCGCATCTTATCGGTCTTGGAAACCGCAATCGGCGCGGAACGCGGGCAGATAATCCAGTTGATTGCCTGCGCGCCCTCCGCCTTGGCATAGCCGCCCTTATCCGCCTTGTTGATGGTGATGCGGCTGTTCATGCGCGCGGTCGGCGCGGGCAGGATCGGCACCTCGTCGATCACCTTCACGCGGGTTTCAATTTCGCCGCGCTTGAAGTTGGTCACGTCGAGCTTCTTGGAGATCTCCGTGCTCGTGGAAAGCATCGTGGCAATCGTGCTGGAAAGAATCACAACCAGCGGAACGTCGCTGCCCACTGCGTCACGCACACCGCCGATATCGTTCTGCAATTCCTTGTAGACCGAATTAGCCGCCGCTGTATATGCGCTTCGACGATCCTTGCCGACCAGCTTCGCAATCTTGCTCAGGCGGTAGCTGTCCACCTCCGGCACGACCCGCGTGCGCTGGAACTCGCCCGCCAGCAGGCTCATCAGGTCGAGAACGCCGCTTTCGTCCACTTCCATTTCATCCACGGTAAAGCCGGTGCCTCGGTCCTGCGTCAGCCTCTCGGTCTGATAGACCAGCGTCACGTCGCCCTCCGCGAAGCCGAGCTGTCGGTCGTAGTCCTTGAGCCCATCCATAGCAATAGACGGAATCTTGATTTCATCGCCGCCGCTGTACTTAACGGGACCGGCGTTTGCTTCCATGAAGCCGGTCACAGCGCCCTGAACCATCGCCTTGTCCAGCATTTTCTGAATCAGGTCAACCTTTTCAATGTTGTTCGCCATCTTCTTTTCCTCTCTTTCCTGCTCTTAATAAGCGCCCATAATGTTCTCCCGAATCTTTGCGTCGAGCGCGTCCTCTGCATTGCCGCTTCTGCGGGCAAAATTGCCCGTGCTGCCCGTACCCGCGCCGCCGCACAGCTCCGGCACGGCTTCCAGTACCTTGGCGACCGCCGCGTCGAGCTTGTCCTGCGCATCCGCCGCGTCGAGATCGATGCCCTCCGTATCGCACATGCGCAGCACATACGGGATGCGTTCCTTCGGCACGCCCGCCAGCGCCGCAGCCGTTCGCAATTCCGCCTGCATCGCGCGCGCGTTCGCTGTCACAACGCGCGCCGCGAGGTCGTCCGCCTTGTCGTCCTTCTTGGGTTCATCCTTCGGGACAGGCTGCTCCTTGCCAGCGGGTGCAGCCGTCTGCGCTGCTTTCGCCGCAGCGTCCCCGGTCTGCTCGGTCGTTTCAGGCTGCTGGTTGTCATGCTGCTCCTGCTCGTTTTCAGCATCGGCAGCAGGCGCGCCATCCGGCACACCGTCAGGGGCAAAACAAAACATGCGAAAGGGGTTAAACATTTTTTCGTCCTCCTGTCAAAATTTTTGGTATGTAAAAAGCGCGCCCTTGCGGGTGCGCTCAGAATATTTGATATAAAAGGAAAGGGGCGGGCTTTCGCCCATCCCCTTAGCCTTGCATCCGGCGGGTGTGCCCCTTCCCGCATTTCTTTTGACCCAGAGGGTGTGTAGCAGCACAATCTCTACTTCAAATGCTCGGCTATCCTATGTCTATTATATCATTTCTATTCTTTGCTGTAAAGAATCTCGCTTTTCTTTTTCAGTTTCTCCACGTTCTTATCCCGGATTCGGTAGAACGTCATGACGGAGTTTTTCCTCTTTTCATCCTCACCCGGCAGCACGAGCCGCACAATGGCGTTCAAATTCGTGTCCTTCGTTTTCCGAATCATAAGGACCGTTCCTTCGTGCTTTTCGTCCACCAGAATCAAATCGGGTTCCCGAATCGTCTGAACGCCGTACTTTTCAAACAGCGCATAATCTTCGGGATGTCGTTCTTGGATGTGCGCCGCTCGTTCTTCGGTCAGGATGGTTTCGCTCGTCCGAATCTTTCCAAACTTTTCCTCAAGCAGATTCAGGTTAATATCCGCCAGCTTTCTGATTTTAACCGACGTTTCTTCGTTCGCCGCCGCTTTCATCTCAATGCGGGTCAAGGCAGGTTTTCCGGCTTTCCATTCGCCGAACGCCGCATCCAGCTCCGCATCCTCGCCGCCGTCCACCCACGCGCCGAGCCGATCCGCCACGTCCGAAAGCTCCGGCACGACCTGCCACGTCGCGCAAAGGCACTGCGCATGCGGCATGGGTACGTCGTCAATCGGAAAGTTTCCGCGCCCCAGTCCTTCGTCGTGGCTGGCGTATGCGTCGCAGATATCCTCGCCGAATCGGGTGACCTGCCGCTCGTAGTGACTGGGGCTGAGCTGCCAGTGCATCGCTTTACAAAACGGGTTTGCCTTCGCCGCCGCCATGTTCGCCGCCCAGTATGCGTGGTTAATCGCCGTGCGTGCCAGCCGCTGCGCGTTGTAGTCAATCTGCCGATCAAAGGGAATATCCGGGTAAAGCGTCAGCCAGCTGACCGGCATTTTCGCTTTCGGGCTGACATACGCCTCCAAGTCCTGCGCGATTTGCAGCGCGCTGCGATGCTGGGCTATCCCCTGCGTGAGGATATCTTCAATGCTGCCTTGCAGCTGGTCGGTGCGGTTCCATATCCGGCGCGACAGGCTTTTTCCGTCGCGGTACATCCGCCCGTCGATCAGCATCCGCAGCGCCGCGTCCGGCGTTCGGGAAAATGTGCCGGTAAAGCTCCCGTCCACGCCGATCATTGCCAGCGCGTCGTTCAGCCACCCTTCCACCGTATCACCCGGCAGCCCTGCCGACTTTCGCATGCCGGAGAGAATTGTGCCGCCCAGTTCGCCGCGCATCTGCTCGATGCGCTTTTCGAGGGCTTTCTGGTAATCCGTCACCCAGCGCTCAGTCAGCGTTCCCGCCTTGGTCGTTTCCGCCCGCTTTGCCAAATCGCGCGCCGCCTGCGTGTAGATGCCCCGAATCTTCTTGCCGGTGATGTCGATGTTCTTCAGGTGCGCCGCGCGGGCGGCAGCCATGCGCGCTTCAAAGTCCTTGTAGGTCATTCCCTGCGCCATGCCGCCGCTCGCTCCTTTCCTTTTGCGCGTTTGTCGCGTTTAACGCGCGTTTTCAGCGCGTCCGCGGCTTTCCGCGTGGGATTTTAGCCCCGCGCGCCGTCGGGCGTTACAGGGCGTTTTTTCGAGCAATCAAAAAACGCCCCGTTTGGAGCGTTTCTGCGATTTGATTGTCTTTTAGCGGAGACTCGGCAAAAGCCAGAGTTCATCCACATAATCGCCCATTTTCGTAGGCAAAACTGTTCCGGCTTTAATCTTTTCGATAAGGTCTTTGGACACCGTAAAGCTGATGACCTTGCTCTCGCTGCCATCCTGCATATCTGCAACCGCCCAATATTGAATCTCGTCGTACTGGTCTCCGCCGCCATCCTTGATGAAATTGACGACCGTGTAATAGTTCTGATTAACCGTCATCTTCTTGGTTGCGCTCGACGTAATCTTGTACTTGAGCACGCAGATACCGTCCGTCTCCGTCAAATCCAGCAGCTCGCCATAGTCATTGAAGCCTTTCTTGTTTCCCGGCTCAGCGGTTGGTTCAGCCGTTGCTTCCGGCATTTGCGTCGGTTCGACCTCCGCCCTTTCCGGCGCGTCCGCCGTGTTGCCGTCCACCACAAGCTCTGTAAAGCTCAGCCCCTCCGCATCCTCAAACACGGCGTGTACCGTATGCGTGGTTTTCTGTTTTTCCAGCTTGGCTGTAAACGAGCCGTCAATCGTGTAAACCGTGCGCTCGCGTTTCACGTCAAAACCGAAAAGCGGCCCGCTGATGGTCTGCCCCGGATACATTTCTTCCAGCGCGCTGCTCAACAAGCCTTTCGCTTCCTTGGCTTTCTCCGATCCGGTCGTCGTTTGCTCCTTGTAGTAGGCGTTGGCCTCGTCTGCAAGCGCCTTGACTTCCTCAAGGGTCATGCTCTCATAATCCACCTGAGCCGGTTCGGCCATCGCCACACTCCCCACACACAACAGTGCGGCTACCCCGGCCGCAATCGCAATCTTCCGCATGATCTTTACCCTCCTTGGAACGCATTTTATTACCAACAGTATATCATCATTCCAATTTAGATTCAACCATTTCCGCGCGGATTCCATCTTCAAACCCATCGTCCAGCATTTTCTGCTCGCTGACAATCTGCGCAAGTTCGGAATCGCTGTCCTCATTGGGATGCCACTTGCGCATATAGCACTTCCGGCTGCGCGCCTGCTGGCTGACCTCCTGCAGGTCAAGCGTCCGTTCCGCGTCCTCGTCGTCGGCGATGGGATAGCGATGGTCGATGCTCACGGTAAAGTCAAGCGCGGGCAGGCTGCCCGCGCCGTAAACGCCCGCCATCTTCACCAGCGCCTGCACCATCCACCTAAGCGCCGCGTCCCACTCGTTCCACTTTTCCTCGCACCTCGTCGTCAGCTCCCAGTACAAGGCTTTCATTGCCTTGCCAGATGCCGCAAAGCCCTTGAGCTGTTCAAGAGATACGTTCGGCACGGACAGCAGGCTGTACATGTCGTTCTTGTCCCGGTTCAGCGCATTCTCGATGCGTTCATTATAGGAAAACTGCGCTTCAAGGATTTTCGCATCGACCTGATGGTCGCTGCTGGGGTCTGTCTGTGCGTCGATGATTGCGCCCGGCGCGATCTTCACCCTGTCCATCGTTTCCTGATTCGCATCGCGGAAAACCCGCTGCGGGAACATATTGAATTTGAGCGCGTCGCGGTCGTCGCTTTTCAGCCGGTTATAGTCGTCCTGATTGTCCCAGAGGCGCTCCACGTCGCTCTTTCCCGTCATGTCGCCGGTCAAACCGTCGTTGATGATGACATAGACCGGGATGAAGTCAAGCCCCGTGTTCTCGTCGCTGTGGGTCTCGCTGATTGTCCGTCCCGTGCCGTCATACAACCCCTCGGTCAGATAGCAGCGCCCATCCCGCAGCTCGTACTTCTGCCGCCAGATGCGCTGCTTGAGCCTGTCCGTGCTTTCATTCGTGTGGTAGAAGAAGATGACCTTCGTCAGCCTGTCCACGTCCTCCGGGTCGGTGTCGAAAACAAACTCCAAACTGGGGCGAAACTGAATCCCCAGCCTGCCGCCGCGCCTGCCCGTGAGCTTGAGCGC
Source organism: uncultured Eubacteriales bacterium (assembly GCA_900542445.1). GTDB lineage: Bacteria > Bacillota > Clostridia > Christensenellales > Aristaeellaceae > Ventricola. The sequence continues at coordinate 15,852 of UQNN01000024.1, forward strand.
AACGCGCTTGCCGATGAAGCAGTCCTTCGCCGCATCCAGCAGCTTCTTGCTCCACTTCTGCTCTTCCAGCAGCGCGGTCAGCCAACTGCCGATGACGTCTGCGTTCGCCTGCGCCGCCTGATTGTCCTTTTCCTTGGGGACGATGTGCAGCTCAGGCTCCACGCCCATCATATAGCGTGCTTCCTTGCCGATCAGCTCCGCGATGATGTTCGTCACCTTGACGGTCGGCGTGTAGTCCAGCCCATTGGTATTGACCTGCCACCGCTGCCCATCGCCGTCGTACAGGCTGTAAAGCCGGATGATCTCGTCGATATCCCGCGTCACCTGCTCGCCGAGCAGTCCGGCAAGTTCCTGCTTGATCCAGTCTGTGCTGTTAAGTTGATAAGGCTGCATCAGCGTCTCGCCCCCTTTCCGCTCACGTTGCTCGTGCGCCTGCTCCTGTAAATGTGTTCGCGGTTGCCATACGCCACTGCGTCGATGCTGTGGTCGTCGCCGTCCGGGTATCGCTCGACCAGCGCGCCGCTCTTGTCCCGTGCGTACTCATACGCAGCAAACTCGCGCGCCGCATTCGGACATGTTATCGGGTCGATGACGATCTGGTCGAGGTCGCGCAGCCAGTCATAGCCCGCCTGCCGCGAATTCTTGCCCTTCGTTACGCCGGTAATGTTGATGCCGTAGTCCGTCCGCAAATCGACGATGACCTGCTTTGCCGCGTTATCCGCGCGGATCAGCTCGCCGTGGCGCGCAATCTTTTTACATGCCGCCGCGATCTGCTTGGTCGTCATCTCGTTTTGATAGACTTCCTCATAGATGTACAGCGTCCGCAGCTCGCCCGCCTCGTAGTAGGTCTTTTCGATGGCGTTCGGGTCAACATAGCCGAAGTCCATGCCGATGTTCGGCTTCAGCTCGAACCGCAGCCGGTCCTCCTTGGCAATCGGCTTGATGCGCAGCGCCTTGAAAACCGCGCCGCCCTCGCCGGTCGCAATGCCCAGATAGGTATGCTCATATGCGCGCGGGTTGCGCACTTTCAGCTCCTCCGCGCGCTTGATGAATGTCGGTCCGAGCCATGCGGCAGGGACCATCGTATAGTCGCTGTGATGAACAAAAACGCTCTTGCCGGGATCTATTGCCCACTTGTTCACCCAGTTATTTGCGCTTTTCGGCGGGTTATAGGTGCAGACGCAGAGCGCAGCCTTGCCGCCGCGAATCGCGGAATCCAGCACATTCTCAATTTCGCCCTCGCCTGCAAACTCGTCGAGTTCTTCAAACCAGACGTATTTGAAATATTTTCCGAACGGCAGCTTGATGGATTTGATTTTCTTCGGCTCGTCCAAGCCCTTGAAAACAATCTTCTGCCCCGTCCGCTCGTTGACGATCTCCATCGGGCTGACGGTCACTCTCCAGTGTTCGCCCAGCCCCAGCACGTCAATCGCCCACTGCATCTGCTCAAAGACACTGCCGCGCAATGTATCTCCAACCTTGCGCAGCACCAGCGCGCAGGCATCCTCGTCATGCTCCAGTCCCGCGCTGATGCCGAGGCTTGCCGTCGAGGACTTCATGCTGCCGCGTCCGCCGCCCAATAGCGCCTTGGTATATTCGCCGGTGTTGTCGAGCAAAAGTCTTAGAACCCCGTCAAAGCACCGCGCGGTATTCTCATGCAGACGGCGGTCGATGGCTTCCAGCTCCCCTTCCGGGCGCTTGGTCTTGCCAATCAGCTTCTCCAGCACGTTTTCCCGCTTCGCCATCTTCTCACCGCCTTTCGTTTTGTGACATTGAACGCGCGCACGGGCTGAGCCCGTTTTCACCTCCGCCAAACGTCCGCGCACATTGCCGTTTAAGCGCACGCGACCGATATTTGGCAAAGAAAAGAGGCAGTACGCCGCGTCCTGCGTACTGCCATGTGTAAGGTCAGCCACAGGCTGACAAGCGCAGCCATTGCTCGCAATGGCAAGCGCAGCCCCTCACGCCTTCGGCGGGAGGGACCGAAAAAAAAGGAGGTTTTCCAGACCGCCGCGCGGGTCATGCCCCGCTTGGCGGATACAATCGTACTCGGCGACATGCGCGCCGAGGACGGGACGATTCCCGCGCAGGGAAATCCCATTTCCCGTAGAGGGAATCGTTTCATTGCGTTTTTGAATTGTGCCCGCAGGGCGCGGTTCAAAAACGAGAGGGGTGGTCATGGAGGGGAAACGGTTTCCCCTCCATATCCCTTTCGGGCATAGCTTCGCCCTCCGGCTCTCGAATCGAGGCTGGCTGGCGTTGTCGGAGTACCGTCCGATTCGTCTGTTCGGGCTTTCCGGCGTGGGGAATCCTCGACCCGCCGCCTTTCAGCCCTGCCTGTTCGCTTTCGGCCTCGTGCCGAAAACTTTCAATTCAAATAAAATTTTCTTCGGATGTGCCTCCGGCCTCAGGCCGGAATACCGCGTGCATCGTCACTTCGCGCATGCCGCCCGGCAGGTCGAGCGCGACCGTAATCACGCCCTGCCTTGCGTCCGCGCAGGTGATCGTATGCGTCACTTCCAGCAGCGGTCCGCCGACCACTTCGGTCACGCCGTTTTGCCGGACTACCTGCGTCCCCTGTACGCCGTGCCAGTATAGCGCCATGACCGCCGTCATCTGCTCCTCCGGGATTGCCTCGTAAGGTTCGCCGAGGATGCGCAGCACGCCGCGCAAATGCCGCAGCCTCTGCCACATGTCGGCGTTCATAACGCAGCCGACGAACACATAGCCCGGCATGAGGATGCGCTCGCGCTCCTGTCCGCGTGTCGTGTAATGCTCGACCGGCAGCAGGCTGTCCGCGTCGCCCAGTCCGTAGACCGCCAGTGCCACGCCGCGCTCCTCGCCGGTGCGCACATGCAGTGCGAACCACTCGCGCCCCTGATGATCTCTGTATTCACGTTTCACTGGCTTCCACCACCTTTTCCGCCGCCGTCAGGCTGGCTTTTTCAAGCTGCCCCAGCAGTTCCGGGTTATGCCGCACCTGCTCGGTCAGCTCCGCCATCAGCGCACGACGCACGGTTTCCACGTCCTTCGCGTAGGCACGCACCATGCGCTCTTTATAGACGGCGTTGCGCTGGTTCTTGAGCACCAGCTCGATCAGCTTGGGCAGGGGGATTTCCCCATAATCCTCTGCCGACGCATCGGAAAGCACCTGAATCAGGTTGTCCATGACCAGTGCGTTCGCCGCATCGGAAAGCTCAAGTCCCCGATGTTCCTGCATCGCCGTGATGATCGCGTTCGCATTTTCGCGAGCATATTGCAGCCGCATCGCCGCCCGCCCTGTGCGCTGGGCATATCGCCCGATGGCGCTTTTGCTGATGGGGTAGCCGCTGTCCGTCGCCCAGTCCGCAATCTCCTTGTAGCTGACAGTCTTATCCAGCAGCATGCTTTCTACCTGAACACGGATGTCGTCCGGCAGCTCGTCCATGCGGCTGACGATCCGCGTGCGCTCCCGCTTGCGTCCCATCTCTTACTGGCGCATCGGGTCGCCGAAAGCCACGCCCTCGTCGTCGAGCGTGCCTTCCATCAGGTCAATGCCCTTAGCGGTCAGGCGGACGAGCGCCTCCCTCGGCGGGTCCTGTACGAGGCTGAGAACCTCGTCGCCCAAATAGCATTTGACATAGCCCTTATCCGCCAGATAGTAAATGTGCGAGCCGATCTCGTTCGCCGCCTGCGGATCGTCCTGCATGAGTGCATATTCCAGCGTCCTCTGCATGACCGCCGCACGCGGGTTCCCGAACAGCAGCGTCAGCACCGCGCCGCGCGCACACTTACGTCTGGCGATTGCCATCTTATCCATCTTACCTTCCCTCCTTTTCCATGAGCAGTGTAATAATCTGGTCCAGCTTCTGGTTCTGCTGTGCGTTCGAGCGGATGAAGTCCTCGCGCAGCGTATACAGGAACGGCATCTGGTTAATCGCGTTGTTCAGCTTATCCTCCACCTCGGTGATACGCTTATCCTGTTCCTTGTCCCGTGCATCCTTCTTATCCATCCCGCGTTTGACGAAAAACGTGAGCGCACTAATCAGCAAACCGATGGCTCCCGTAACCGCCCAGAAAACATATTCCTCCACTCTTTCCACCCCAATCAAAAAAGCCGCAGCCTTTCGGTTGCAGCCATTGTAGCATAGTTTTCTGCGCCAGTCCTTTGACGTACTTATTACACGCACGTGTTAGAGATTTTGGGGTTCAGCCGTCAAAAAGGCTGGTCTGCCCTCGGATTTCTCCGCGTTCGTCAATCGACGCGATGCGTTTGACCCAGCTTTCGCTGACGTCGTATTTGAGCGCCAGCGCCCGCGTATTCGTTCCGTCATATTCCTGTCGGATGCGGCGGTCGCGGATGTTTCGCAGCAGGCTGTCCAGCTTGGGAACATAGATAATCATGCCGCTGTATGATTCGACCAGTGTCAGCATGTTCTCCGTTCCCAGCAGCTCCGCCAGATCGAGCATCGTCGCGTTTGTAATGTCCTCCGGCTTCACGTCGTGCGCCCAGCTTGGAATCATCCGCCGCCCTCCTTTACGCCTTGCGTTCCGCCCGGTCGCCGTCGCGCATCGCAGTCAGCCCGTCGATGACGACGCTCGCCTGCTGCGGAGTCAGGAATCGCACGTCGTCCGCCTTGCACATGCGCCGGATATACCCGCGCAGTCGTTCCGGCTGGTCGTTCCAGCCCAATTCGCAGGTCAGCCGGAATATCTTCCGCTGCTGGGCTTCCGTCGCCCGCCCCGCGCCGCCGCCCACCTTGATTGCAGGTTGACCGCAGCGCGTTTTCAGCTCCTCAATCATCCGCCCGGCTTCCCTGCCGGACAGGGTGCGCAGGCTGTCCGTGCCGCTGATACGGTACGCCATGCCGTGCAAATCCTCCATGTCCATCCCCAGCTTCCGGCTCAACGCGAAGATGGCTTTAAGCTGGGCACTCGTTACTTTCAGCGCCATACTCGCCGCCTCCTTATTGCTGCCCCAGCGCTTCTTCATCCACGTCATAGCCGAAAACATCCTCGACCTCCAGCTTCGCGCCGACCTCGGCAATCTCGCCCGCGCTGTACTTTTTCAGCGCGTCCTTGTCGATCTTCGGCTCCGGGTAGACCACGCACTCCTTCATCCCTCGCCGCAGCAGTTCTTCGATGATGGTCTTGATCTTCTCCACGCCGCGCGGCAGGGTCAGGCGGGTGCTCTGTCTGAACCCGACCTTGCCAAACGTGAGCGTCCGGCTCTTGGCTTTGCCGAGGTCTGCCCGGTGCAGCATCGCGAACTCGCGCAGCGCCTGTTCGAGCATCGCAATGTGATCCTTGATGGGTCTGCCCTTCGCTTCCGCGTCCGCCTTGGCATCGGCGATGCGCTCGTTCATCACGGTTTCGATGGCTGCCAAATCGCGTCGGTCCTCGCCAATCTGCCGCAGCGCGTCGTCCGCCTGCTGCCAGTTTTCCAGCTGGAGCGCGCAGATCACTTTCCTTCTTGCCATGTTGTGCCTCACTTTCTAAGTCGTAAGTCCTCCCCGTAAAAGCGGATTGCTGTCGTGCGGGATACGTCCATCAATCGGGATGCGACGCGCTGCTCGTACATGCCCTCCATCCTTTCCGGGTTCAGGTTTGTGCTGATAATGGTGTGTCGGTCGTTCGTGTTCCGCTCGTTGATAACCTGAAACAGATAGCCGCTCGTGTTCCTCGTCTGCGGCTCCGTTCCCAAGTCATCAATAAAGAGCAGGTCGCAGTCCATCACGCCCTCCACGGCGCGCGCTTCGCTGCCGTCGAACTGATTCTTACGCATGATTTCGCAAAGCCTGTACGCCGTCACCCGGCGCACCAGATAGGCGCGCTCCATGATGCGCTGCGCAATGCAGTCGGCAACGAAGGTCTTGCCAAGCCCCGCCGCGCCGAAGAAAATCAGATTCGGCTTTTCGTTGTCCGGGAAATCCTCCGCGTATCTCTGCGCCGCCCGCAGGATCAGCCGCATGTGGTCGCGCTGGCTGCGCTTTTCGCCGGGAATCGGAATATCCGGGAAAACATTCAGGTCGAACTGCGCAAAGCTGTGCCTGCCCAGCCCGCCCTTGTGTTCTCCGGCGTTCTCCGCGTCCATGATGCGCTGCTTCATGCAGGCGCAAAGCTCATGTACCGGTTCGCCGACATACCCGGTATCCCGGCAGATCGGGCAGCGGTAGATGGGCTGCAAATAATCCTCCGGGTATCCGGCTTTCGTCAGCTCGGCGCGAATCCTGCCGTTCAGCTCTCGCATTCCGGTTTGCAGGTTCTCCGCGTCCACGGCGCGCCCTTGCAGCGCCGTGCGGATGGAGCCGGTCAGACGGTCGCGCCGCTCGTCCAGCAGCGCCGCGATAGCCGGGAAACCCTGACGAATCTCCCGCTCGCGCCGCTGTCCTTCCCGCTGGTTCTCCGTTCGGATCTTCTCATACTCGCCCAGCAGACGCTTGATTGTGCTCAATGTATCCATGTTCACCTCCTTGACCATAAGCGCCGCGCCTCCACGCGGGAGGCGCACCCGGCTTGCACGGGTCATAGCTTATCTTGCGATAAGCCGGGTCTGGCGGTCTGTCGTTCATTGTCCCATCTGCCTCGTCGCTTCCGCCAACGTGCTGCCGTGCGGCTGGAAGCGGAAGCCGTATTTCTTGTAAAACTCGGCGGCTCCCAGCTTGAGCCAATCCTTCGCCGCCGCTACGGCGTTGAGCTTGCGCACCATGCGCCCCTCGCTGTCGCGGACGATGAGCAGCCCGCCGTTTTGCTTGACCGTTAGCATCCTTACACCCCCTTCTTAGCCCTGCAATTTGTAGCACTTTGCGCCCGCGAGAATCTCCTGCGTGACCGTACCGCCCGCCGCCGCTTCAAGGCACATGCCAAAGATTTCGATGAAGTTGCCCATGCCGCCGTGTCTGGTATCGGTCGCGATCAGCGTCAGCTCCGCCGCCACACGCGGCTCCACGTCGTACTGCGCGAGGATGGCGCGCACTTCGTCGGGCTTGATGCCGGTCAGCTTGATTTCGTATTTGCGCCGGTAAAGCTGGGACAGGTTCGACCGTCCGCTTCCGTGGGTCAGGATTTCCTCCAGTCTCGGCGGTCCGACCAGCACGATGGGCGTGTTCGTTTCGTCCCAGAGCTGGCGGATAATCTCGAATTTCTTCACGTCCCAGCCGTACAGGTGATCGGCTTCGTCGAAAATCAGCATCGTGTCGCGGTTCGCCGCCAGCTCGCGCTGGATGCGGCGCACCCGCTCGTCGTTGCTCCCGCTGGCGCTCACGCCGATGCTTTCCGCGATGCTGTCCAGCAGGTCGCGCATCCGCATCGTAGAGCGGCAGACGATGACATGCACATCCGGCACGCGCTTGGCGAACTCGCGGATGACCGTCGTTTTGCCGATACCCGGATATCCGACCATGACGCACATCTTCCGGTTGTCCCGCGTCCATTCCAGCAAGCCAAGCGCCTCGGTGAACTCGTGGGTCTGGTACAGCTCGATACTGCGCTTGAAGGTCTGCGGCGCGGGAGCGGGCGTTTCCTCAACCGCGCCCGTTTCGATGGCTTCTTCCTGTGCCTGACGCTCGATGTCGCTGACCCAATCCTCCAGAATCTTCTGCTGCTCCGGCTTGATGCGGATGTTGCCGTTGGCGAACATGCTAATCATGCTGCGGCTTACGCCAGTCGCCGCGCTGATCTGCGCGAAGTTGTAGCGGTAGGTCGTCCCGCCGATGACCACACCCTTATCCCGCAGGGCGTTAATGCGTTCTTCCAGCGACGGCGCGCGCCGTGCCATAATCTCTCTTGCTTCCATCTGTGTTTCCTCCTTGCTTACTCGTTGGATGCCCGATTGTCCCGCGCTCTGCGCAGGCGGGTAAATGTCACCACATCGCCGACCGTTACGCCGCGCATACCCTCGCGCATCCCGGCTTCGTACCCGTCGCACCAGCTTGCTTCAAGCTGGCGCTTCAATTCAAGGCGATTCAGGCAGTCCGTCTTGTTGTCCAGCTCAAGGCGCATCGCTTCGTTATAACGCCGCGCCTCGTCCATGTTCCGCGCCGCAATTTTGCGCTCGCTGTCCTGTACGCCCTTGAGCGATTTATAGTAGCTGACGATCAAGCCGCCGCCCGCCGTCATGCCTGCGCCAAACAGTGCAAGCCCCATCAACGCATCCATTTGAAAACCTCCTTTGTTCAGCTAAAGCTGTGAGCGTCGCGCCCCCTTTCGGGGACGATCCCGGCTTTCACGGGATTGGACCTTGGGCTTTACGCCTCGTAGATATCTTTGATTGCCTCGTACAGCTCTCCGTTTGCGAAACGCTGCCCGGCTTTCTCCTCCTCGAACTCCATGCGTCTGACCGCCAGCAGCACAACTTTCGCCGCTCCAACCGCTTCTTGGCTGTACACGATTGCCCCCGGTCTGCTGTAATCCTGTTTTTCCAGCATTTCCAGCAGCGCCCAGTGCAGGTACAGGTTCAAAGTGTAGCCAGCCTGTTTTTTGAGGGCTTCTTTTGCCCGCTCCGCAAACACTTTGCGGTTCAACGGCTTTTTCTTCGGCGGCAAAATTCCCCGTTCGCGCAAGTCCTTCCGAATTTTCGCGCGTTTCTTTTTCTCTCTTGCCGTCATCGGTTTCGCTGTTTTCTTCTTTTCCATGCTTCCTCCCGTTTTGTGACATTTAACGCGCGCTTTGTTTGAGCAGCTTTTCGCCGTTCGCGGCAATCATGCTGCGCACCGCGTTTTCGCCTACGGATGCAGCCTTGCGCCGTCCTGCCGCCTTGTCCGCGACCTGCTGCTTGGCTTTGCCCGCCCGCGCCGCTTCTAGCGACGTGACCGTCGCCATGCGCTGACGCTGTTCGTCGATCTCCTCGGCGTATGCCTCTCTGGTAATCCGCTTCGTGGACTGCCGGATGTACGCCAGCCTGTCCGTGACCTTCCGCTGCTGCCGCTTCTGGTCTGCCATGTGCGCCGCCACCCTTTCCTCGTCCGGGTCGATCAGCGCCATCAGCTCGACCGGCTCCGCCTCACAGACGAAGTGTCCGCCAGCAAAAACCGACACGCTGGGGTTGTATCCCCGGTTGTAGTAGATCGTGACCTGTTCCTTGATGATATCCGCCATTTCGGGATGCCAGAAAAGCTGGTTGTTGAGCCGCACGCCCTGCGTCGTGACCACGCGCTTCACGCTCTGGCTCTTGAAGATCGCCATCGTCGCCCAATCCGGCGTATCGCTGCGCGCCTTTTCCGCTTGGCGATACCGCTGGTCAGGGGAAAGCCCGTCCTCGCCGATGTGGTTTTCGTACTTGGGCAGCAGCTTCTCCGCGAAGCACTTGGCAAAGGTTTCAAAGGTCATCAGCTCGCCGCGTTCCTTCATCCTGCGGAGGATGCGCCCGTTATCTTCGGGTCTTTCCTCCGGCGAATCACCGCACCAGCCGGGGAACTCGCGGACAAAATCTTCCAGTGTGCCGAAGGCGCGTTCCACGTCCTTCGACCAGCCGCGATACGGCAGCGCATGGTGTACGCCCACGCCCAGCGCCCGAAGCAAGCCTTCCTTTTCGGAAAATTCAGCGTTCAGGCAGCCCAGATCGGTTTCCACCAGCGTTTCACCCTCGAACCGATGGCTGCGGTAATCCTTGCCGTTGTCGATGTAGATGTAGCGCGGCAGACCGTGAACATCGCTGCCCTTCGTATACACCGCCGCCCGGCAGAAGCTGTCGGCAACCGTGTCGCTGTTCGGCTCCAACGTCAGCTCCCAGCCGACGAATTTCTTGGAACAAGCGTCCATCCAAGCCGTCATCCACGGGCGCACCAGATTGTCGTTCTCGTCCAGCACAAACAGGTCGATCTTGTGATGGTCGCCGAACCAGACTTCGTTGGTCATCGTCGGTTTGCTTCGCTTGGTTTTCTGCATGTACGCCGCTTCCCAAGCCCGCTTGCCGTAACGGGCAAAGGTCATCTGCGCCTTATCCATCGTTTCCACGATGCGGTTGACCGCGTGGCGATTCGCCGGAATCATCATCGAGCCGCTTGCCATGGTGCAGATCGGGTATTTCTCCCTGTCTGCCGTTTTGAGCGCCCGCCGCGCGTCCGATCCGTCGCAGTACACGCAGCAGTTGCAGGCGTTTTCGCCGTATTCCGCAGCCCGTTCCCGCAGGCGCTCCAGCACCAGCGTCTGCGGAAACTTCCGATTGTCGCACATCTGCGCCTCGATGAAGTCCCGCGCCAACTGGCAGCACGTCCGGCTCTGCCCCTTGTCCCTGCGCTCCACCCTGTCCATGATCGCCGCCAGCCCGCGCTCCTTGTATGCCGCGTGCCAACGCCGCAGCGTCCGGCTCGTCACGCCCAGCGTCCCCGCCAGCGCGTCCATCGCCGCCGTCCTGCCCCGCTCGCCGCTGTTCAGGATGCCGTCCAGTGCCATGACCGCCTGCTGGCGATTTGCCAGCTCGGTCAGTCCTTCCTCGCCGAAGACTTCCTTGTATGTCGCAAGGTCCGCAGCAGAAACTTGGGTGGATAGCCCGCTCTGGCTTTCGTACCAGAGGAGCCGTCCTTGGGTGTCGAGCTGCTGAAGCACTTCGCTGACGGGAATCATGTTGCTCATGCCGCAGTTACCGCCGCCCTGACTAACCTTTTGCATTTCTGCTTTGAGGTTTCCAGCCTTAATCTGGCGCTGAATTGTTGATTTACTAACCCTCAACAGTCTTGAAGCTGTTGTTGTACTAATGCGTTGTTCCATCGTCACACCGCCTCATCAAGTGCTTCAAGCACTCTGGCTATGCTAACGCCTAACCCTTTAGCCAATCCCTTTACGACGACTACGCTCGGATTCTTCTTTTCGCCGCGTTCCAAAGCCCCAATGTAAGGCTGTGTAACTCCCGCACGAGAAGCAAGTTCCGCTTGAGTAAGGCGCTTTGCTTTTCGCAAATCTCGGAGTTTCATTTCATCGCCTCCCCGAATAAAACAGTCAGTTTTATTTTCTGACACAATTATAGCTGTTCCAGTTCTACTTGTCAATAAAAAAATAAAAGCTCATAGCTCTATTTTTTGCTCTTGATTTTTGGTCTAAGGGGGTTCATAATAATCCTGACAGTTCTATTTTGTGGAGGTAAATATGTACGAAATAGGCTCCTACCTTCGAGCGGCGCTGAAACAGCGAGGCATGACTCAGAAGGAACTTGCCGATGCTTTAGGTATGACGAAAGAACATATAAGCACGATTTGCTTAAATAAAAGGCGTCCTTCTCTTGATGCACTAGAAAAAATCTGCACGATTCTCGGTATGTCGTTTTCAGAGTTCTTTTCAGAGCCAAATAGCACACACTCCACAACTTTATCTGACAACGAATATTCCCTTCTTTGCGATTACCGTCGCCTAGAAGATTACGAACGGCAAGCTGTTTCTGCACTAACGGGATCGTTGCGCGCTGGGCATCATTCCGTCCAGCAGCAGCAAAGCTCCAACTCCTATAAGCGAGAAGTCAACGGTCTTGCAGCTGCTGGTTCTCCGCTTTATTCGACCGTCGATGACGAAAGTGTTACTGTCCCGCAAAAGTATATTGATTCTCAGCGGTATATCATCATTAAAGCAAAGGGCGACAGCATGGTGCCGCTGATCCAGAATGGCGATTATGTCATTGCAGAAATAGATAGCACACCTTGTCAGGGCGAGCTTTCACTTGTTCGGGTCGAAAGCTCTGGATATGAAGATGAATATACCATTAAGAAATTCTATCGGTATGATGATGAAGTGGAACTTCACTCTATCAATACGAATTACAGCCCTATGTTCTACCCTCTCAGCGAGATAAAAGCTGCCCAGAAAATTGTTTATATCATCCACCAATCAAGAAATGAATAATTTCTTGCATCCGTGCATATTTATTCATTCCTCGATTTCCAATCAATCTTTTCGCGCTTTATGGCGCGTTTTTTTAATTATTCCTTAATTTTTCGTCGTTTTCATCGCTGCACCCAGCCTGCGCCCACGCACCCACCCCTCCGTTCAAACGCCCGCTTGATACTGCCTGCCGCTTTTCCTTTACCTGTACAACAAAAAACGCGCGTTTAACGCCGTTTGACGCTCGGCGTTCAAAACCCACCAAAACAGAAAAAAAGCAGCCGTTTCCGACTGCTCTCCGCTCCCATGTGACACAGAACGCGCGCATGGTTGTTTTTATATATTTATTTTATATTTATCTCTTTAAGTTCCGATAATACCACGGTTTTCCCGTCCTATCCCGCGTTATCCCGTTCCTTCCCGTATACGCCCCTTTGTGACATGGAATG
>UQNN01000025.1 GCA_900542445.1 uncultured Eubacteriales bacterium
GCGATAACATTTATCGGCTCTTACTGGCATTTGATGAAGTCTACCATTCCGCAACAGAAGCGGAACAGAAAGAGTTTATGAAAGCCTTTATCGAGCGAATTGAGATGTTCCCGGAGAAAAGGAAAGACGGAAGCTGGATAAAGAAGATCGTATTCAATTTTCCTGTGCCTGTTGATGGTGAGGAAGTGAAAGAACTTCCCTTGGAAACTGAAACAACTGTCGAAAGGTGCGTGACTATTGGAAGTCCGTTCGGTTTTGAATCTCAAAATGGTGGATATACGGTGGAATTTATCAATAATGGATCGATAGAAAGCGATTGGATAGATACCTGGTTAAATGACGCAACAATAAATGTAACAGATGATAAAATGGAATCTGTTCTTCTGACAGTTAATGTAGAAAAAGGAACATCGGCTGAAGAGATTATTCGACAGCTGGGAGCCATGGCGGACGCTAAAGATATTGCTGTTTACGAGCTGGAACAGTATGAATATGGAGGTTGGAAAGTTGTAAATGAATATTCCTTAAAGGATGGGAGCGAAGACCCGGACGAGCCGGAGAACCCGGAACAGCCGGAAGCAACCCAGCAGCCGACTTTCGAGGTTTCCAAATACGATCAGGAGCGCCACGAGATGGAGGAAAAGCGCAAGGAAGAAGCCATCGGCGGCGTTTATGGCAGCCCGTACTGGGTCAAACAGCTCTATCTGGGCTATCACAGCCTGAATCTGCGCCTGTTTGTCGGCGATCAGCAGAGCAACTTCAAGCAGAGCCTCAGCTGGATGCCGGACAGCACCAAGCAGCTCACCCTGCGCGTGAACACCGACGCGCCCGAAAAGCTGACCATGCGTCTGGATGAAAAGGCGCTGGAAACCCTCGAACGCACGGAGTTCAGCGTTATCACGCTGCTGGATAAGAGCGGCAACGCCGTCATGCAGTACAGCCTGTCCGATCTGCGCAGCGTTTATGACCAGTACGGCCTGAGCGGCGACGATCAGATGGTCGTCGGCGGCGCGAACGACGATGTGATGAAGATCGTGAACGGCGAAATGAAGCCCATCGAGGAATAAAAGAAGCATATAAAACCCGCACGAATGCCGGAAAACAGCATTTGCGCGGGTTTTTCTGTGGAATGCGATTTTATGTCTAAAAATATATGTTTTCAGAACGCCGCCGTTTCAGTCGTAGAATGCTTCGCATTCTGCTCTGAAACGGCTTTTCTTTAATCTTCCGATTCAATTCTTCGGCTCTTTTTCAGCACGGGCGCGAGATACTGTCCGGTATAGCTCTTTTTGCATTGGCAGATGTCCTCCGGCGTGCCTTCGCAGACGAGCGTGCCGCCGCCGCTGCCGCCCTCAGGGCCGAGGTCGATGACGTAATCGCAGGCTTTGATCACGTCGAGGTTGTGCTCGATAATCAGCACGGAGTTGCCGCCGTGGGCAAGCTGGCGAAGCACGCGCACGAGCCGTTCGCAGTCGGCGATGTGCAGGCCGGTCGTCGGCTCATCCAGCACGTAGAACGTCTTGCCGGTCGATGTGCGGGAAAGCTCGGTCGCCAGTTTGACGCGCTGGGCCTCGCCGCCGGAGAGCGTCGTGGAGGACTGCCCCAGCCGGATGTAGCCCAGCCCCACGTCGTAGAGGGTTTGCAGCTTGCGCGTGATGCGCGGATAGGCGGAGAAGAAGTCCAGCGCTTCCTCGACGGTCATATTGAGCACGTCGGCGATGGATTTGCCCTTATAGAGCACTTCCAGCGTTTCGCGGTTATAGCGCTTGCCCTTGCAGACCTCGCACGGCACGTAGATATCCGCCAGAAAGTGCATCTCGATGCGCAGAATGCCGTCGCCGGAACAGGCTTCGCAGCGCCCGCCGCGCACGTTGAAGGAGAAGCGGTTTTCCTTGTAGCCGCGCGCCTTGGCTTCCGGCGTGGCGGCGAAGACCTTGCGGATCATGTCAAACAGGCCGGTGTAGGTGGCCGGGTTGCTGCGCGGGGTGCGGCCGATGGGGCTTTGATCGATGGCGATGACCTTGTCCAGCTGCTCAAGCCCGTCGATGCCGTCGCATGCGCCGGGGCGCGTGTGCGCGCGGTTGAGGTCGCGCTGGAGGGTCTTGTAGATGATTTCGTTGACGAGCGAGGATTTGCCGCTGCCGGATACGCCGGTGACGACCGCCATCACGCCCAGCGGAATGTTGACGTCGATGTTTTTCAGGTTATTGGCGCGCGCGCCGCGCACCGTCAGCCAGCCCGCGGGGGTCTTGCGGTGCAGCGGCACGGGGATGCTGCGGCGGCCGGAGAGATACGCGCCCGTGATCGATTCCGGGCAGGCCATGATTTCCTGCGCCGTGCCCTGCGCGATGAGCTGGCCGCCGTGTTCGCCCGCGCCCGGGCCGATATCCACGATTTGATCCGCGGCCAGCATGGTGTCCTCGTCATGCTCGACGACGATCAGCGTGTTGCCGATGTCGCGCAGATGCTTGAGCGTCCCGATGAGCCGCGCGTTGTCGCGCTGGTGCAGGCCGATGGACGGCTCATCCAGAATGTAGAGCACGCCGACAAGGCTGGAACCGATCTGCGTCGCCAGCCGAATGCGCTGGGCCTCGCCGCCGGAGAGCGTGCCCGCCGCGCGGGAGAGCGTCAGATAGCCCAGACCCACGTCGATGAGGAAGCGCAGACGGGCGTTGATTTCCTTGAGAATCGGCGCGGCAATCATGCCGTCCTTTTCGCCGAAGGTCAGCGAAGTGAAGAACGCCTGCGCGTCGATGACGGACAGATCGGAGGCGTCGGCGATGGATTTGCCGCCGACCGTCACCGCCAGAATCTCCGGGCGGAGGCGTTTGCCGCGGCAGTCCGGGCAGGGCGTCTGGCTCATCAGATCGTCGTAATAGGCTTTGGTGGCGTCGCTCTGCGTTTCGGCGGCGCGTCGCTCCGTGGTGGGAATGACGCCTTCAAACGGCGCGGAGAAGGTGTGCGAATCGCCGTTGGGGCGCGTGTAGTGGATGTTCAGCGGCTCGCCCCCGCTGCCGTAGAGAATCACATCCAGCGCTTCTTTGGGAAGCCGGTTCAGCGGCGTATCCATCGAAAAGCCGTATTTCTCGCTCAGCGCCTGAAAGAACATGCCCGCCTGCGTGCCGGGCTCAAGGTTGCTCCATCCCATGACGTTGAAGGGGTTTTCGTTCAGGCTCTTGCCCCAGTCCGGCACAATCAGGTCGGGATCGATCTTTTGCAGCACGCCCAGCCCCGCGCACGTCGGGCACGCGCCGAACGGGCTGTTGAAGGAAAAAGAGCGCGGCGCAAGCTCTTCCATGGAGATGCCGCACTCCGGGCAGGCGAGGTTTTGGGAAAAGAGCATTTCGCTCTCGCCCGGCCCGATATCCGCGATGACGATGCCGCCGGAGAGGGAGAGCGCCGTTTCCAGCGAATCCGTCAGGCGGGCGCGGATATCTTCGCGCAGAATCAGGCGGTCTACGACGACCTCGATGTTGTGCTTTTTCTGTTTGGCCAGCGCGGGCGCTTCCACTGCGTCGCAGATTTCCCCGTCGATCCGGACGCGGACAAAGCCCTGCTTGACCACGTTTTCCAGAATCTTGACGTGTTCGCCCTTTTTGCCGCGCACGATCGGCGCGAGCAGCTGCATGCGCGTGCGCTCCGGCAGGGCGAGCAGCCGATCAACCATCTGGTCGACCGTCTGTTTGCTGATTTCCCGTCCGCACCTGGGGCAGTGCGCCACACCGACGCGGGCATAGAGCAGACGCAGATAGTCGTGAATTTCCGTCACCGTGCCGACTGTGGAACGCGGGTTTTTGCTCGTCGTCTTCTGGTCGATGGAGATGGCGGGGGAAAGGCCGTCGATGGAATCCACGTCCGGCTTTTCCATCTGCCCCAAAAACTGACGCGCGTAGGAGGAAAGCGATTCGACATAGCGCCGCTGTCCCTCGGCGTAGAGCGTGTCAAACGCCAGCGACGATTTGCCGCAGCCGGAAAGGCCGGTAAACACGATGAGCTTGTTGCGCGGCAGGGTCAAATCAAATCCCTTGAGGTTGTTTTGGCGGACGCCGCGGATGACGATGTTTTCCTGCATGGTGAACTCCTTCTTGATACTGGCGCAAGGCGTCAAAGAATGCTATAATCAAAAACAGAACATGGTGTTGGAGGATGAAATATGCAAAAGCGCGGAAAGACGGCGCTCACGCTTGTCGGGTTTGCGGTGATGCTGGCGGCGCTGCTGGCGCTGATGGTGAGCATCGGCGCGGGGAAAGACGGATTTGATATCGACGAGTTCTTTACCTATGGGTTGGCGAACTCGTATCAGCAGCCCTTTTTGAGCACCCAAACCGGGTCGTGGATCAGCGGCAAGGCGTTTTCGGATTATCTCACGGCGAAAGGCCATGCGCACGAATATCTGAACGTCTATGAAAATCAGATCGCCGACGTCCATCCGCCGCTGTATTACCTGTTCATGCACGCGGTCTGTTCGGCGTTTCAAAATCCGCCGTTTACAAAGTGGACGGGCATCGGGCTGAACCTTTTCTTTTTCAGCCTGACGCAGTTTGGCCTGCTGCTGCTTTCCGCGCGCCTGCTCTCCGACGGGGAGAAGCTGGAACTTACGCCCCCGGCGCTTCTGCCGGGGCTGCTGTATGGCCTGAGCGCGGGCGCGGCTTCCGGCGTCGTATTCATCCGCATGTATGCGATGATGACGATGTGGGCGGTCTGGCTGGCGCTTGCGCTGGTTGAGCTGTTTATCCATGGCCAGACGGTCTGGCGCATGCGCGCGCTGGCCGCCGTGTTGATCGCGGGCTTTTTGACGCAGTATTATTTTGTCATTCTGGCCTGCATGCTATGCGGCGTGTATTTCTTCGCGCGGCTTGCGCGGCGTGAGTTTGAAACGGCGGGCCGCTTCGCGCTCTGGTGCTTTTTTGCGCTGGCGCTGGCGGTCGGGCTGTTCCCGTGGTGCCTGAATCACATTTTCGGGGGCTATCGCGGCCGGGGCGCCATCGAGAGCGCGGCGGGCGTTCGGCTGAACGACATGATCCGCTGGTTCAAAATCCTCTGGCAGACGCTCGACGCGCAGCAATTCGGCGGTTTTCTGCTGGCGTTGGTGCTGATTGGCGCGGCGCTGGCCTTTTGGCCGCTCAAAAAAGCGGGGCAGGGGCTGAAACGCGGCGCGGCGTTTTCCCTCTGGGCGCTTCTGGCCTGCGGCGCGTATGTGCTGGTGATCTCGGTTATTTCGCCGTATAAGGTGGATCGATACATCTTCTGCGTCTATCCGCTGGTGACGGTTGCGCTGTTCATGCTCTTTGCGCGCGGCGGTTGCCGGTTTGGTTCGCGCCGCAGTTCGGCGTGCCTGCTGGCCTGTGCGGTGCTGGCGGCCTGCGGCGCGCGCGTGAACCGCGATCAGCAGGTGCATTATCTCTATCCGGGTGACAGCGCCTATGTCGCAGCCTGCGAAGAGAACGCCGCGCTGCCGTGCATCCTGCTCGGCACCAACGATATGACGCAGAACACGCTGGAACTCGCGGCGTTTGAGCGCGTTTACATGCTGAATGCGGACGACGCGCAGGGCGTAGCGCCCGCATTGGAGGCGCTGGATGAAAAGCCGGACGGCTTCATTCTCTTTGAACGCTATCACGACGAAGCGAACGTGGAAACCGTTCTGCGCGAAACCGGGCTGGAAAGCGCGGAACTCCTCTTCGAGCATCAATATCACGTCTACTGGGTGCATTAAGCTTTGAGGTACTTGCCCGGTTTCCGCTGCCGCCGCCGCTTGCGCTGGGGCAGGGCGACGGTTTCCTCCGGCAGTTCTTCGGGTTTTTTGCCCTGCAATTCAAAGAGCTTGTCGCGCAGTTTGGCGGCCAGCTCGAAATCGAGGTTTGCGGCGGCTTGCAGCATCTTTTCCTCCGTGGAACAGATGAGCAGGTGCAGCTCGTCTTCGCTCAATCCCTTTACGCGCTTTACGGCGCGTTTTTTGTCGCTCTCGTCCGCCGCGTGGCCGATTTGCAGCACGTCGCGGACGGATTTCATGACCGTCTTGGGCACGATGCCGTGCGCTTCGTTGTAGGCCTGCTGAAGTTGGCGGCGGCGCTGGGTTTCAAAAATGGCCTTGTTCATGCTTTCGGTCATCACATCGGCGTACATGATCACGCGGCCGTTGGCGTTTCGCGCGGCGCGGCCGATGGTCTGAATCATGCTGACTTCGCTGCGCAGAAAGCCTTCTTTGTCCGCGTCGAGGATGGCGACGAGCGCGACTTCCGGCAAATCCAGACCTTCGCGCAGCAGGTTGATGCCCACCAGCACGTCGAACACGCCCAGCCGCAGATCGCGGATGATCTCCTGCCGTTCCATCGTCTGCACGTCGGAATGCAGATAGCGCACTTTGACGTTCATTTCGCCCAGATAGGTGGTCAGGCTCTCGGCCATCTTTTTGGTCAGCGTCGTGACCAGCACGCGATAGCCTTCGCCCGTGGTCTTGACGATCTCGGCGTAGAGATCGTCCACCTGTCCGGTGGCGGGGCGAACGTCGATTTCGGGATCGAGCAGGCCGGTCGGGCGGATGATCTGCTCGACGACCTGCCCCGCGTGTTCCAGCTCGTAGGGCGCGGGCGTCGCGCTGACGCAGATGAGCTGACCGATGCGCTGCTCAAATTCCTCGAAACGCAGCGGGCGGTTGTCAAACGCGCTGGGCAGGCGGAAGCCGTAGGAGACCAGCGCTTCCTTGCGCGCGCGGTCGCCGTTGTACATCGCGCGGATCTGCGGCAGGGTGACGTGGCTTTCATCGACAAAGACGACGTAATCCTCCGGAAAGTAATCCAGCAGGGTATACGGCGCGTCGCCGGGCTTGCGGCCGTCAAAATAGCGGGAATAGTTTTCGATGCCCGTGCAGTAGCCCAGCTCACGGAGCATTTCGATGTCGTACTGCGTGCGCTGAGCGATGCGCTGGGCTTCGATCAGGTCGCCTTTTTCCTTAAATTCCCGGATGCGCACGTCGAGGTCGTGCTCGATATCGCCGATGGCGCGGTCGATGGCCTCGCGCGGCGTGGCATAGTGCGTCGCGGGGTAGACGGCGACGTGTTCGAGAACCATCAGGGTGTGGCCGCTGACTACGTCGATGGCGCTGATGCGGTCGATTTCGTCCCCGAAAAATTCCACGCGGAGCGCGCTCTTGTCGTATCCGGCGGGGAAGATTTCCACCACGTCGCCGCGCACGCGGAAGGAGCCGCGCTCAAACTCGATGTCGCTTCGGTCGTATTGAATTTCGACCAACTGGCGCACCAGCTCGTCGCGCTCCATCGCCATGCCGGGGCGGAGGGAGATCATCATGCCCTCGTATTCGGAGGGATCGCCCATGGAATAGATGCACGAGACCGAAGCGACGACGATCACATCCCGCCGCTCGCGCAGCGCCGCCGTCGCGCTGTGGCGCAGACGCTCGATCTCCTCGTTGACGGCGGAATCCTTTTCGATATAGGTGTCGGTCGAGGCGATGTAGGCTTCCGGCTGATAATAATCATAGTAAGAGACGAAATACTCCACCGCGCTGTCCGGAAAAAACTCGCGGAACTCGGCGCACAGCTGCGCGGCCAGCGTCTTGTTGTGGGCGATGACCAGCGTGGGGCGCTGCACGCGCTCGATGACGGAAGCCATCGTGTAGGTTTTGCCCGAACCGGTGACACCCAGCAGCACCTGGCAGGGCATGCCGCTCTGCACGCCCTGTGTCAGCGCCTCGATGGCTTGCGGCTGATCGCCCTGCGGCTTGAACGGAGATTTGAGAACGAAGCGTCCTTCCTGCATCGTGACCTCCTGATTGGCGGGACAGCGCCCATATTGGATGGATTCTATTATACCATAGAAATAAAATGGGAACAAGTGTTCTTAAAAATTGGGAATGGAAAAAGATAGAAAAAGGCCTCGCGCCTTTCTTTTAACGCAAACCGAAGTACAACGTGAAAAGCAGGGATGCGATGGCAAGCAGAATGGAAGGCAGTTCTGTATGGCTCATGTGCATCACCTCCTCTTGACGACATGAACAGTATGGCGTATTCCTGAATGCGTGGCAAGCGTGAAGTGAACAGAACTCATGGTCAGGAAAGGTCAAAAAACTTTTTTAAAATCATCTTGCAAAAAATCGGTCTAAAAAGACGGAAAATGCAAAAAAAGCAAGTCGATTATTCAAATATGAGGTGAATTGGCGGCGGGTCAGTCGTTTGAAACGGGCGGTTTGCAGGGGAGAAAATGCGTTGGGTTATTTGTCTTCCGAAAAGAAAAAAGGTGCAAAAAAACAAGGCCGGTGCTATAATATAGGCGTAAAGAGGAACGGGCAAAAGACAAGCCGTTCCCAGAAAAACAAGTGATTTTTTCGATCAGAAGGAGTGCTGGATATGACTGCTGTTTTCGTGTTTGCCGCGTTGATCGTTGTGAATGCCGTGTATTGCATCTATGATGGGCGCAGCGAGGAAGCCGCACGCCAGATGGACGATTTTTACCGCGTCGAGTTTAAGAAGAATTACGGCGCGCGGGAAGACGCCCTGACCCAGAGCTGGTATTGATCTTCAAAATAGGAAACGGAAAACGGATGGCTTCGGTTGTCCGTTTTTTTGTTGTGTTTTCAAGCGCTTGCGGTTATATTTTTACGAATAAAGTTGACAAAACGACAATGAAATAAAAAGACGATTTGTCAACTTTAGAGAGCGATGATCTGCAAAAAAACGGATAAATCATCATGAAATACTGAAAAATCCAAAAATCATCTTGACAAAACTTTGTAAACGGCTATATAATGGCGTTACATTTTTGAAAATCAAATCGTAAATGCTAGGCGAAAAGCCGAATTGAAAGAATTGGGGAGGACATCGACCATGAAAAAGTTCGCTACAATTGCTTTAACGCTGGCGATGGCCGCGACTGCGGCCTGTGCGAGCGCGACCACCGTGGGTATCTGCCAGCTCGTTCAGCATGAGGCGCTGGATGCCGCGACGCAGGGCTTTAAGGACGCGCTGACCGAGAAAATGCCGGACGTCAAGTTCGACGAGCAGAACGCCGCGGGCGACGCGGCGACCTGTGTCACCATCACCAGCAAGTTTGCCGCCGACGGCGTGGATTTGATTCTCGCCAACGCGACCGCGCCGCTTCAGGCCGCCGTTTCCGCGACGGGCGATATTCCGATTCTCGGCACGTCCATCACCGACTACGCGACTGCGCTGGGCATGAAGGAATGGAACGGCACGACGGGCATCAACGTCTCCGGCACGAGCGATCTTGCGCCGCTGGACGGACAGGCTGCGATGATCCAGGAGCTGTTCCCGGATGCGAAGAACGTCGGTCTGATCTACTGCTCCGCCGAAGCGAATTCCATTTATCAGATTACCGTGATTAAAGGCTACCTCGAAGAGATGGGTTACACCTGCACCGAGTTCGCCTTCACCGATTCCAACGACGTTGCTTCCGTCACGCAGTCCGCTGCGGATGCGAGCGATGTGATCTATATCCCGACGGATAACACCGCTGCCGCGTACACCGAGACGATCGCCAACGTCGTCATCCCGGCGAAGGTTCCGGTTGTCGCGGGCGAGGAAGGCATCTGCAAGGGCTGCGGCGTGGCGACGCTGACCATCAGCTACTATGACCTGGGCTACAAGACCGGTGAAATGGCGTATGACATCCTTGCCAACGGCGCGGACGTGAGCACCATGGAAGTGGCTTCCGCCCCGAACTTCACCAAGAAGTACAACGCCGCGAACGTCGAGGCGCTCGGCCTGACCATCCCGGCGGATTACGTGGCCATCGAGTAACGGACTTCAACGTCTTTCATGAGCCAAGGAAGCGGCATGCGCTCCCTTGGCTTCATGCGTATAAGCGGAAAGAAAAAAGGAGGACAATCCGGTGGAGATTGCCAAGCTGTTTAACGCGCTCCCCAGCGCCGTTTCGCAGGGCGTGATTTGGGGCATTATGGCGATTGGCGTGTATATCACCTATCGCATTCTGGATGTGGCCGATCTGACGGTGGACGGCAGCATCGCAACGGGCGGCGCGGTGGCCGCCGTGCTGATTATCGGCGGCTGCAACGTGTGGGTCGCGATGATTGCGGCGTTTCTGGTCGGCATGCTGGCCGGGCTTGCAACGGGTCTGTTCCATACGTTCATGGGCATTCCGGCGATTCTGGCGGGCATCCTGACCCAGCTCTCGCTGTATTCCATCAATCTGCGCATTCTCGGCGGCAAGGCGAACATGGCCGTCAGCGTCAATAACTATCCGCTGATTGTCTCCGCCCGAAACGCGCGCGCAATGTCGCTTTCCAATCCGTTTATCATCCTCGCGGCGCTTGCCGTGGCGGTGATCGCGCTGCTGTATTGGTTCTTTGGCACGGAGCGTGGCTGCTCGCTGCGCGCAACGGGCGCGAACGCCAACATGGCGCGCGCACAGGGCATCAATACCAATGCCGATAAGGTGCTGGGGCTGATGCTCTCCAACGGTCTGGTGTCCTTCTCCGGCGCGCTGCTGGCGCAGTATCAGGGCTTTGTAGACGTTGGCATGGGACGCGGCGCGATCGTCATCGGTCTGGCTGCCGTGATCATCGGCGAAGTTGCGTTTTCCAAAATCTTCCATAATTTTGCGCTCAAGCTGCTGGCTGTGGTCATCGGCGCGATTTTGTATTACATCGTCATTCAGGTGGTGCTCTGGCTGGGCCTTAACACCAACGATTTGAAGATGCTTCAGGCGCTGGTTGTCGCCATGTTCCTCGCCGTGCCGTATTGGAAGAACCGCTACTTCAAGAAGAAGGGGGACGCGAACCATGGCTGAGCGCATCATGCTGAATATCAACCACATCGCCAAGACGTTTAACCCCGGCACGATCACCGAAAAGCGCGCGCTGACGGACGTGGATCTCAAGCTCAACGAAGGCGATTTCGTCACGATCATCGGCGGCAACGGCGCGGGCAAATCCACCACCCTCAACGCGGTGGCGGGCGTATTCACCGTCGATCAGGGCACGATTGAAATCGCGGGTGTGGATGTGACCCGCCTGCCGGAATACAAGCGCGCCAAGTACCTCGGCCGCGTGTTTCAGGACCCGATGACCGGCACGGCCGCGACCATGAACATTGAAGAAAATATGGCGCTGGCCATGCGCCGCGGCGAAAAGCGGACGCTGCGCTGGGGCATCTCCAACATGGAGCGCGATATGTATCGCGAACAGCTCCGCACGCTCGGCCTGGGGCTGGAGGATCGCATGAGCAGCAAGGTGGGTCTGCTCTCCGGCGGCCAGCGGCAGGCGCTGACGCTGCTGATGGCTGCGCTTCGCACGCCGAAGCTGCTGCTGCTCGACGAGCATACTGCCGCGCTCGACCCGAAAACGGCCGCAAAGGTGCTGGAACTGACCGAGAAAATTGTGGACGAACAAAAGCTTACCGCGATGATGGTCACCCATAACATGAAGGACGCCATCGCGATGGGCAACCGTCTCATCATGATGAACGCGGGGCGCATTGTCGTCGATGTGCGCGGAGAAGAAAAAAAGAAACTCACCCGCGAAGACCTGATGCAGCTGTTTGAAAAGGCCGCCGGGCAGGAGATCGAAAACGATAGAATGCTGCTGGGGTAAGAAATACGGTTTGGAAAGCTGCAAAAAGCGTATTCTGAATGAAGAAAACGACGCTCAATCATCCGTTCGTTATGGCGGATCGCTGGGCGTTGTTTTTTTGCCGCAGTTTTTCGGCGCCAAGGTGGAAGAAAAAGAAGGGATCCTTCGGAAAAACGGGTGGGGTTGCCGCTTTTGATATGTTATAATGGAGCAAAGAGCAGGAAGGGAGACGGAACGGTGAAGACGGTTTTGATTGCGGATGACGAACCGGTCATGCGCATGGATCTTTGAAGTAAAAATGGACAGCCGCCGTCTATTTGGCGGCTGCTGCCTATTCTTTCTCTTGAAAGGAGAAAGGATGGAAATTTAGGGCGATCAACTTTTGTTTATACGTGGAAGCTGATCGCGTAAGGAGGCAAGATATGGTTTTGCGCGATGTGGCTCAAACCATCATCGATTCCGCGATACGATCCTCGCTGCCTGACGAAGCGGTCAAAAGGACGCTGAAAAACTGTCGCTTTGAAAAAAAGGTCCATCTGGTTGCGATTGGAAAAGCTGCGTGGCAAATGGCCAGAGCGGCAGTTGACTGCATCGGAAGCCAAATTCAGGATGGAATTGTGATTACCAAATATGGTCACATTAAGAAAGAAATACCTGGATTGCGGCTTTTTGAAGCAGGGCATCCGGTGCCGGATGAAAACTCCTGCCGGGCGACCGAACAGGTTATCCAGATGGTCAGCGTTCTGGGAGAAGAAGACGTTGTGTTGTTCCTGGTTTCGGGCGGAGGATCGGCATTGTTTGAAAAGCCGTTGATTCCTTTGGCAGAACTTGAAAACATTACGACGCAGCTGTTGTCTTGCGGAGCGGATATCACGGAGATCAATACCATCCGCAAACGACTTTCGGCAGTAAAGGGCGGCAGGTTTGGCGAACTCTGTAAGCCGGCCAGAGTATTCGCGGTTGTGTTGTCGGATATCATCGGCGACCCGCTGGATATGATCGCGTCCGGACCGGCTTGCCCGGATGTATCTACGGCGGAACAGGCGCAGGAAATCATTTTAAAGTACGGTTTAACCTTATCAGAACAGGCCAAAGAGCTGCTTCTTCAATCGA
The DNA here is from genome assembly GCA_900542445.1 of uncultured Eubacteriales bacterium. Lineage (GTDB taxonomy): Bacteria > Bacillota > Clostridia > Christensenellales > Aristaeellaceae > Ventricola. The sequence continues at coordinate 12,680 of UQNN01000025.1, forward strand.
CGCCAAAAGAGTTGGATAATGTTCAGACGGTGGTTACCGGAAGCGTTAAGCAGCTGTGCAGAACGGCGACGCAGGAATGTCTGCGTTTGGGGTATGAACCGCATGTGCTGACGGACAGCCTGACCTGTGTGGCGAAGGAAGCCGGAAGTTTTCTTGCAGCGATTGCCCGATACCATGCGAAGGATCAAAAGCCTCAGGCCTATATTCTGGGCGGAGAAACGGTCGTCTATCTGACTGGCAAGGGGAAAGGCGGACGGAATCAGGAATTGGCGCTGAGCGCCGCCGCCGGAATCAACGGGCTGAAAAATGTTGCGCTGTTTTCCGTGGGGTCTGATGGAACGGATGGCCCGACGGACGCGGCAGGGGGCTATGTAGACGGAACAACCGCAGAGCGACTGGCCGAGCAGGGAATCTGCATCGCGGATATACTGCATGATAACAATGCGTATTACGCGCTGAAGGCGGCGGACGGTTTGATTATGACCGGACCGACTGGAACCAATGTCAATGATTTGACCGTACTTTTAATCGATGTGGTACCAACATAAAAGAAATCCGACAGTGCAAGCCTTTTCGTTTCGGACAGAGAAAATGTCTGAAAGCGGTTTGCAGTGCCGGATTTTTGCCTGAAAGGGGGGAAGGTTTTGCGGAGTATAGAGATTCCCTACGGAAGAGGCAGGCAGATTTTCCATATTGAGGATCATCGTCTGACCGGCGTTTTGATGCCGGAAACGATGCCGAAAGCGGGCGAAGAGACGGAAATTGTTCGCAGAGCAATTTCTGCGCCGATTGATTCCGCTTGTCTTTCGACACTGTCCCAAACGGCTGAGAGGATTCTGCTGATCACGAGCGACCATACGCTCATAGCGCTTCGCGATCATAGCTGCAATGACGAATGGACCGGCGCTGCGGGCTGTGCCTGCATGCACGCGAAAAATCCGACGCCGCCGATTAACCCACGTCAGTCGATTGACTGTGAGACGACCAATTCGATGATTGCGGTTTTAAAGCCCGGAGACAGCTTTATTCTTTCGCCGGGGATGAGCACGACCTGCATGGCGCCGTTTCAGCCGTTCTGGTTCGATGCTTTCAGTCCTAACCAGGTTTTTCATATCGACCGACAGGAGACGGCGATTGCTTCGTGGATTCGTCGGGAAGAAATCAATCGCGCGGCAATCGATGGACGGATTCCGGTCGAGGAATATCGGGCGGAGATGAAGGAAATGGAGAGGGCATGGATCAACCGTGCCCAAACGATTTCGCGTTCGGACAGGCAGATATTTGTCAACGAAAACGCATTGCAGGCTGAGCGCTTTATCGATAAGTGGCTCGATATTGCCAAGAAAAATCCGCCTCAGCCGCGTGGAGATTCTGCCTTCCAGATGTGGTGGAAAAATAAAAATGCCGAGTTGGGAAAGGATCGGCGGATTGCCTGGTAAAATTTTGATAAAAAACCGTCCTGTGCAGAGCCAAACGGCTGCACAGGACGGTTTTTGAGATTTGGTGCACCCGGCAGGAGTCGAACCTGTGGCCTTCAGAGTCGGAGTCTGACGCTCTATCCAACTGAGCTACGAGTGCATTTGTAAAAAGTATTATACCGCCGAAGCGAAAAAATGTCAACCGCTGGGCGAAAAAATGCGCGCCAAACGCATTTGGGGCTTGATTTGCCGGAAAATGCAGGTATAATAAAATCCGTATGAACCAACAAATCGGAGGATATCGTTATGGAAAGAACGTATGCGGCTCAGGTGCGCGGCGCGGACGAAATCAAGGTCTGCGGCTTCGTGGAGAACATCCGAAACAAGAGCAAGATGGCTTTCATCGTGCTCAAGGATATTACCGGCAAGGTGCAGATCACCGTGGAAAAGGGCGAGGATGAGGCGCTGGATAACGCTGTCAACCAGATTACGCTCGATTCCGTTATTACCGTTATCGGCAAGGCCGTGGAGAGCGAGTATGTCAAGCTCGGCGGCGTTGAGATTTATCCCAAGCAGATCATCATCGAGTCTCTGGCTGCGCCGCTGCCGATCGACCGCGAAGCGCGCAAAGGCCACGAGCGCTCTTCCATCGATCAGCGCATCGACTATCGCTGGATTGACCTGCGCACCGACGCGAATCAGTTGATGTTCAAGGCGCAGACCGTCATGATTAACGCCATGCGTCAGTTCCTGCTGGAGCGCAAGTTCATGGAGATTCACACCCCGAAGCTCATCGGCGCGGCGAGCGAATCCGGCGCGGATGTGTTCGAGGTCAAGTATTTCGATCGCAAGGCGTATCTGGCGCAGAGTCCGCAGTTCTACAAGCAGATGGCAATGGCCTCCGGCTTTGAGCGCATCTTTGAGGTCGGGCCGGTGTTCCGCGCGGAGAAGTCCTTCACCAGCAAGCACACCACCGAGTTCTCCGGTTTCGATCTGGAATTCAGCTACATCGAGTCCTTCCGCGACGTGATGAAGATGGAAGAGGAGCTGCTGACCTACGCGCTCGCGAAGGTCAAGGAAGCTTACGGCGAGGACATCGAGCGCGTGTTCGGCGTGCCGGTCGTCGTGCCGACGACGCCGTTCCCGGTGATCAAGCTGGCCGACCTGTATGTCGAGCTGGAAAAGGAATTCGGCTACAAGTGCCCGGCGGGCGAAGAAGGCGATCTGACCACCGAGGCGGAACATCTCTCCTACGAGTGGGTCAAGAAGAAGTACGGCCACGAGTTCCTGTTCATCACGGATTATTCCGCCGAGAAGCGCGCGTTCTACCACATGCGCGACGAGAACGGCGTGCCGCAGGGTTACGACCTGATCTGGCGCGGCGTGGAAATCACCACCGGTGCGCAGCGTGAGCATCGCTATGACGTGCTCAAGGCGCAGGCTCAGGAGAAGGGCCTCGACGAGGATGTGAAGTTCTATCTTGAGTTCTTCAAGTACGGCTGCCCGCCGCACGGCGGCTTCGGTCTGGGCATCGACCGCCTGACCATGCTGCTGCTCGGCCTGACGATCAAGGAAGCGATGTTCATCTTCCGCGGCCCGAACCGCTTGACGCCGTAAAAGCGAACGTTCGCATCATTTGATGCAGAAAAAATGAATCGAAATGCTTGCACATCGGGGCAAGTTATGGTATATTAACGCCTGTCATTCAGGCGAACCCCTGAAGATGTTGACCGCTCCCGCTGGGGGCTGAGGCTACACGGACGGCCGGGTCAGATGCCGAAAACCCGTCGAAGAGCCGGGGACCGCACCGCGGGTGCGGGGTGGCAACTTTGTTGCCTTATTGATTGAGCGTCATCGCTCTCATTTCTCTGAGTCGTTTTCGCACCGACTTCGTGAAACGGTCAATAAGCGTAGTGAAACATCTTTGGGATGAACGCGGCTGAAGGGCGCAGCCCTGCGGATCTTTTGGAGTGTATGGGCGCAGAAACCGTTAATATCGAAGCGACGCGGAACGACCGCGCCGCTTTTTGTATTTTGCCCATGTACAGGAGGAAAAAGGAATGAACAAAGTGTTGGCCTTGCTGGCTGTGCTGCTGACGTTTGGCGTGAGCGCGCTGGCCGAAACGCCGAAGGAAACCTATGATCGCTGGATGCAGGCCGTGTCGCCGGAATACGGCTACCAAATTGCCTACGAATTGAGCACGAATCCGGCTTATGTCAACAGCGAGCGTTTTGGCGGCCGTCAGGCGGGCAGCGACGCGGAGCACGCCGCGGCGGAATACCTCTATCAGGAAATGCTCTCTCTCGGTCTTGAAGATGTGGAAAAGGTGGCGGCGGACTGCGACAGATGGCAGTTCAACGGCGCGAGTTTCACGGTGGACGGCGAGGATTATCCGGTGTATACCTACGCCACGGCGGCCACGCCTGCGGACGGCCTGACGGCGGAAATCGTCTACGTCGGCCAGGGCACGATGTGGGATTACGAAGGGCTGGACGTGACGGGCAAAATTGTGCTCGTGGATATCAACCAGCGCGACGACTGGTGGATCACCTATCCGATGCTGGAGGCGCAGCACCAGGGCGCGGCGGCGATTCTGGCGGCGAACGTCGGCGGCTTCGCGCAGGCGGCGGACGACGCGCTGAACAGCCAGGATATCTGCGGCCCGACGGCCATCCCGACCTGTTCCATCGGCGTGGCCGATTCGCAGAAAATCCGGGAAAAGCTGGAAAACGGCCCGGTCGTCGGCACGCTGATCGTGGATAACGAGGTGGAAATCGGCACGGGCGTGACCTACAACATCATGGGCAAAATCCGCGGCAAATCCTCGGATTATCAGATTCTGGTCGGCGGGCATTACGATATGCACTTCTTCGGCTTTCAGGATGACAACTGCGCCGTCGGCCTCGTGCTGGCGATGGCCAAGGCGATGAAGGATTCCGGCTATCAGCCTGAAAACGACATCGTGTTCTGTCTGCACGGCGCGGAGGAGTGGGGCGCTTCCTATTCGCAGTTTGACTGGACGGTCGGCGCGTGGGAGATGATCAACCACGTGCATCCGGAGTGGGTCGGCAAAACGCTGGCGTTCATCAACTTCGAGCTTCCGGCGTATGAGTTCGACACGTACACGACGACGTATTCCGCGCCGGAAATGTTCGCCATGCTGGATTATTTTGCAAACGATTACGCCTATTCGCCGGAGCCGGAAGGCTGCTTTGCCGACGGCGTGCTGACCGAGGGCTATCAGACCTACACCTATTCGGATGACTTCTCGTATTATGCTGCGGGCGTGCCTTCCACGGTCAACGGTTTCCTGCTGCAAAAGGATATGGAGACGGTGTTCCCGTTCTACATCGATTATTATCACACACAGTACGACACTCCGGATACCTACAACGAAGCGGTGATGCGCTTCAACATCGCCTATTACGGCGCGCTGGCGATGTATATCGACCAGATGCCCGCGGCGGATTTGGATTTCACGGCGCAGACGGCGCGCCTGACCGCGGCGATGGATAAGGACGTGATGGCGCAGGCAGGCGCGGACGTGGAAGCCTATCAGGCGGCGCTGGCGGAACTGGACGAGGCCGCGACGACGATGCGCGCAAAGGTCGTTGAGGTGAACCGCGCGTATGAAGCGGCGCGCGAGGCGGGCGACGAAGCGGCGATGGCGCAGCTGCGCGAGACGGGCAGGACGCTGACGAGCCGGAACCTGGAAGCGTTCCGCTATGCGCAGAAGTACCTGCTGGGGCTGATGTATGAGCGCCCGATTGTGCCGCACGAAGCGCCGCAGGAGACGATTACCCTGTGCGAGGCGATCATCGACTGCCTGAAGGACGGCGATCCGGCGACGGCGGTGGACGAATACGCGTGGACGGTCAACAACGTGCTGGAATGGTATGCGATGTATTTCTCCCCGGAGGTCATCGCCGTTCAGGACGACATGAACTGGGGCGCGGACAATCAGGATAATCTCTACTGGGGAACGGACATCAACTTTGACAAGGCCGACGTGGACGCCGCCACGCGCAGCCTGTATGTCCGTTACGACGACAAGGGCGGCGACTTTACCGAAGAGATTGCGATTTACGAAAAGGCGATTGAAACCGAAAAAGCGAAACTGGCCGCAAAGGCTCAGGCCGAGGCCGAAGCAATGGCGGGTCTGGCCGAGCTGCTGAAGTAAAAGAGGAGACGTTGGGGCGCTGCCCCAAACCCCGGAAGGGAACTGAGTTCCCTTCACCTTCCACTTCTGGGACACATTCGTGCCCCAGTGGAGGGAAATCCAAGAACCTCAGGTTCTTGGCGGGGTTTGGGGTGGAACCCCAACGTTTTTCTTTATCTTTTCCTCCTTTTTACACGCCCGCGCTTTTTGATTTTACACGGCGGAATTACAATAACCCCGTTCTCAGATGAGAACGGAAACATTCCGAAACTACTGAAAAAACGTGTAGAAAGAGGAGAAAACATCATGAACAAAATCGCCAAAATCGCGGCACTGGCCGCGCTTGCCCTGACCTGCGTTGCCTCGACCGCCTGCGCCGATTTCAACGCGGATAAGTCCATCACCGTGATTTCCCGCGAGGAAGGCTCCGGCACGCGCGGCGCGTTCGTCGAGCTGACGGGCGTGGAGCAGAAGATCGACGGCAAAAAGGTCGATATGACCACCGACGACGCGCAGATCACCAATAACACCGCCGCCATGCTGATGACCGTCGCGGGCGACGAGCAGGCGATCGGCTATGTCTCCCTCGGTTCGCTGAACGACACCGTGAAGGCCGTGAAGGTGGAAGGCGTTGAGGCGACGGCGGAGAACGTCGCGGACGGCAGCTACAAAATCGCGCGCCCGTTCAACATCGCCTATAAGGCGGACGGACAGAGCGATCTTTCCAAGGACTTCGTCGCCTACATCATGAGCGCCGAGGGCCAGGCCATCATCAACGAGCACGGCTATGTCGGCAGCAACGACGCGGCGGCTTACGCGGGCAATGGCGCCGAAGGCAAGCTGGTCGTCGGCGGTTCTTCCTCCGTGTCTCCGGTGATGGAGAAGCTGATCGAGGCGTACAAGGCCGTCAACGCGAACGCGGATATCGAATTGCAGACCACCGATTCCACCACGGGCATGACCTCTGCCATCGAGGGCACGTATGACATCGGCATGGCATCCCGCGAACTCAAGGACGACGAAGCGGCGGCGCTTGAGCATCAGGCCATCGCGATGGACGGCATCGCCGTGATCGTCAACACCGCGAATCCGGCGGACGACCTGACCGTCGAGCAGGTTGCCTCCATCTTCCTGGGCGACGTGACCAAGTGGAATGAGATTGTGAAGTAAAAAAATACCCTTCCACCGCTGCGGCGGTTACCCCTCCCCCTTAAAGGGGGAGGTTTGGGGGTTTAGAGAAGCGGCTTTGAGAACGGATCGACGCTTTGCGATATGCGCAGAGAAACGGTTGCTTTCAAAGAAACGCGCTCTTTCCCAAGACCTCTTCTTTTGAAAAGGAGAGGGGGATTATCCGCAGCAGGCGGAAGGGTATTTTGCGAGGGAAAAGTATGGAGCGAAGCTATAAAAAACGCGCCTTGCTGGAAATCGTCATGAAAATCGTCTTTCTGGCGGCGGCGTGCATGTCCGTGCTGTGCGTGGCGCTGATCTGCATCTTCCTGTTTGCAAACGGCCTGCCTGCGATGGGCGAAATCGGCGTGCTGAACTTCCTTTCCGGCACGAGGTGGAAGCCCGGCGCGGATATCTACGGCATTTTTCCGATGATTCTGGGCAGCATCTACGTGACGGCGGGCGCGCTGCTGATGGGCGTGCCGGTTGCGCTGCTGACGGCGATTTATCTCGCGTTCTTCTGCCCCAAAAAACTCTACCGCGTGCTCAAACCGGCGGTGGAGCTGCTGGCGGGCATTCCGTCGGTCGTCTACGGTTTTTTCGGCATTGTGGTGCTTGTGCCGATGGTGCGCGCGCTGGGCGAAAAATGGGACGGAAGCGGCAACTCGATGCTCACCGCGTCCATCCTGCTGGCGATCATGATTCTGCCGACGATCATCGGCGTGGTCGAGCCTGCGCTGCGCGCCGTGCCGAGGAGCGATTACGAGGGCGCGCTGGCGCTGGGCGCGACGCATGAGCGCAGTGTGTACACCGCCGTTGTGCCCGCGGCCAGGAGCGGCATTCTGGCGGGCGTTGTGCTGGGCGTGGGCCGCGCGATGGGCGAGACGATGGCCGTCATCATGGTGGCGGGCAATCAGCCGCGCATGCCGAAAGGCATTTTGCAGGGCGTGCGCACGCTGACGGGCAACATCGTCATTGAGATGGGCTATGCCGCCGGGCTGCACCGCGAGGCGCTGATCGCGACGGGCGTGGTGCTGTTTGTGTTCATCCTGCTGATGAACCTGTGCTTCTCTGTGCTCAAGAGGGGGAAGAAGGCATGAGACGATATCGAAACCATATCGGTTCGCTGGCGCTGGCGCTGCTGACGCATCTGGCGGCGGCGGTTACGGTGCTGGCGCTGGGTTTTCTGGTGGGCTATGTGCTCATCCGCGGCGTGCCGAATCTGAATGCGGACATGTTTTCGCTCGCGTATACCTCCGATAATCAGTCGATGCTGCCCGCCATTCTCAACACCTGCACGATGACGCTGCTGGCGCTGCTGGCGGCCGTTCCGTTCGGCATTGCGTCGGCCATTTATCTGGCGGAATACGCGAAAAAGGGAAGCAAAATCGTCGCGCTGATTCGGGTGACGACAGAGACGCTTTCCGGCATTCCCTCGATTGTCTACGGCCTGTTCGGCATGCTGTTCTTTTCGGGCAAGCTGCGTTTCGGCTACTCGATGCTCTCCGGCGCGCTGACGCTGGCGATTATGATTCTGCCGCTGATTATGCGCACGACGGAGGAAGCGCTGCTCTCCGTGCCGGATATGTACCGCGAGGGCAGTTTCGGCCTGGGCGCGGGGCGGCTGCGAACGGTGACGCATATCGTGCTGCCGACGGCCATACCGGGCATTCTGTCGGGCATTATTCTGGCCATCGGGCGCATTGTCGGCGAGACGGCGGCGCTGATGTATACCTCCGGCACGGTGGAAAAGGTCGCCGGGTTGATGGATTCGGGCAGCACGCTGGCGCTGCACATGTATAAGCAGGCCTCTGAGGGCCTTTACACCGAGCAGGCGTATGCGACGAGCGTTATTCTGCTGGCGCTGGTGCTGCTCATCAATTTCTGTTCCTCTCGAATTGCCAAACTGATGATGAAAGGCAGGGAATGACAAGCGATGGCCGACGCATTTACCGTTCAAAACATGGATCTGTATTACGGCAGCTTCCATGCGCTTAAAAACGTCAATCTGAATCTTGCATCGGGGGAGATCACCGCGTTCATCGGTCCCTCCGGCTGCGGAAAATCCACGTTTTTAAAGAGTCTGAACCGGATGAACGATCTGGTGGAGGGCTGCAAAATCACGGGCGACATCCGGCTGATGGGCGAAGACATCTATGATAAGCGCATGGACGTCAGCCTGCTGCGCCGCCGCGTGGGCATGGTTTTTCAAAAGCCCAATCCGTTCCCGATGAGCGTATACGACAACATCGCCTACGGCCCCCGGACGCACGGCATGAGGAAGAAAGCGGAGCTGGACGAGATTGTGGAAAAGAGCCTGCGCGACGCGGCCATTTGGGACGAGCTGAAAGACCGGCTGAAAAAGAGCGCGCTCGGCCTTTCCGGCGGCCAGCAGCAGCGGCTCTGCATCGCGCGCGCGCTGGCGGTGAAGCCGGAGGTCATTCTGATGGACGAGCCGACGAGCGCGCTCGATCCGATTTCCACCTCCAAAATTGAAGATCTGGTGATGGATATCAAGAAGGATTACACCATCGTGATGGTGACGCACAACATGCAGCAGGCCGTGCGCGTATCGGATACGACCGTGTTTTTCCTGCTCGGCGAAATCGTTGAGAGCGGAGCGACGGGGCAGATGTTTTCCATGCCGAAGGACAAGCGCACGGAGGATTACATCACCGGCCGGTTCGGTTAAAAAAGATACGATGGGGCGCTGCCCCATACCCCGACAGGAACCTGAGGTTCCTGTACCTCCCACCTATGCGCCGCGTATTCGCGGCGCATGAAAATGATGCTTAAAGCTGCCGCAAAGCGGAAATGGATTTGGGCGGCAGCCCCAAAATGGAGGGTCAGAAAGTGACAAGCCGCAAATATTATGAGATGGAGCTGCAAAAGCTGAATGTGTCGCTGCTGGAAATGGGCGAAATGATCCGCATGGCCATTGGCGGGGCGGTGACGGCGCTGCTGGAGTTTGACCATGACAAGGCGCGGGAGATCATCGCCTACGACGAGCAGATTGACAGGCAGAACCGCGAAATCGAGCAGCAATGCTATACCCTGCTCTTATCCCAGCAGCCGGTGGCCGGGGATCTGCGCATGGTTTCGGCGGCGCTGAAAATGACGACGGACATGGAGCGGATCGGCGACCACGCGGCGGATATTTCCGAAATCGAGCTGATGCTGGAAAATCTGCCGACGCTCAGCTGCGCGCCGATTCGCCAGATGGCGACGGAGACGAGCGTGATGCTCATCAAGAGCCTGGAAGCGTTTGCCCAGCGCGACGAAGAAAAGGCAAACTGGGTCATCGACCGCGACGACGTGGTGGACGATCTGTTTGACACGGTGAAGAGCGAGCTGATCGAGGCCATCCGCCAAAATGCGGATAACGGCGAGGCGGCGACGGATTTGCTGATGGCGGCGAAGTATTTTGAACGCATCGGCGACCATGCGACCAACATCGCGCAGTGGGCGATCTTCTCCATCACGGGAGAAATGCCGAAGGACTGATTTCTTGAGTCAGCTTCGCTGACAGCGCTCTCAAAGAGGGGCGCTTTGCCCTAAGAACCTTTACTTTTCTAAATGATCATTCTAAAGAAGCGGACGCAAATTCCCCGCTTAACTCAAATTTTACACAGTGTTGTTTGCCGTTTTACAATGGATTGTTAAGATGGGAATAACCACAAAGTTGTGATAAGAGGAGAGAAAGCGGATGGGAATGACAAACGCGCTCAATTTGCTCTGCGGTCTGGCGCTGTTTTTATACGGCATGCACGTGATGGGGGAAGGGTTGACCCGCGCTTCCGGCGGCAAGCTGGAGAGCATTCTGGAAAGCCTGACCAAAAGCAAGATTAAAGCCGTGCTGCTCGGCGCGGGCGTGACGGCGATTATCCAGTCTTCGTCTGCGACGACGGTGATGGTGGTCGGCTTCGTCAACTCCGGCATCATGCGGCTCTCGCAGGCGGCGGGCGTCATCATGGGCGCGAACATCGGCACGACGGTCACCAGCTGGATTCTGTCGCTGACGGGCTTGCAGGGCGACAGCCTGCTGCTGACGTTGTGCAAACCGGCGACATTCACGCCCGTTCTGGCGTTTATCGGCGTCTGTCTGCTGCTCTTTGCCAAGGGCGACAAGAAGCACGACGCGGGCAGCATCATGATCGGCTTTGCCGTGCTGATGACCGGCATGGAGATGATGAGCGGCGCGGTCAAGCCGCTGGCGGATGTGCCGGAGTTTACGAACATCCTGTTGATGTTCACCAACCCGATTCTGGGCGTGATTGCGGGCGCGGTGCTGACGGCGATCATCCAGTCTTCGTCCGCTTCGGTCGGTATTTTGCAGGCGCTCTGCGTGACGGGCGCGGTGAAATACAGCGCGGCCCTGCCGATTATCATGGGCCAGAACATCGGCACGTGCGTCACGGCGCTGATTTCTTCCATCGGCGCAAGCAAAAACGCCAGGCGCGCGGCGCTGATTCACCTGTATTTCAACATCATCGGCACGGTGCTGTTCATGGCGGTGTTTTACGCCATCGACGCGGTTTTCCCGTTTGCGTTTATGGAGGATGCGGCGAACGCGGCTGGCATCGCCGTGATTCATACGACGTTCAATATCATTGCGACGGCGGTGCTGCTTCCGTTCTCCGGTACGCTGGAAAAGCTGGCGACGCTCACCATCCGCGACAACGACACGGTGGAGCGCATCGACGATTTCCAGCTGCTGGATGAGCGCTTCCTCTCCAACCCGGCGTTCGCGGTGGAACAGTGCAAGGTGGTCACCGACCGGATGGCCGAGCTGACCCGCGAGGCGATTTTCGACGCGATCGGTCTTTTCGACGGCGGCACGTATACGCCGGATATGGCGGATCGCATCGAGGCGCTGGAAACGAAGATCGACCACTATGAGGATAAGCTGGGCACGTACATGGTCAAGCTCTCCCGCGCCAAACTCTCCCAGAAGGACGGCCACACGCTCTCCCTGCTGCTGCACAGCATCAGCGATTTTGAACGCATCAGCGACCACGCGGTGAACCTGCTGGATTCCGCGCGCGAGATGAACGAAAAAAAGATGGTTTTTTCCAAGGCGGCGGCGAGCGAGCTGCACGTTTTTGCGGGTGCGGTGCGCGATATTATCAATCGTTCATTTGACAGCTTCCTGCAAGATGATGTAGAATTGGCTAAGACGGTGGAACCGCTGGAGGCGTGCATCGACGACATCAACGTGAACGTCAAATCCCGTCACATCGAGCGGCTGACCACCGGTCAGTGCACCATCGAGCTGGGCTTCGTGCTGACCGATATTTCCACCAACTTCGAGCGCGTATCCGACCACTGCTCCAACATTGCGGTGTATCAGATTCAAGTGCCGAAGGACGAATACGACGCGCACGAATACCTGCAAAACGTCAAGCATCAGGAACATGCGGAATTTGACCGCGAAGAGATGGCCTACGAAAAGCAGTACCGCCTGCCGGACGTGGCCAGAGTGCAGACGGCCAAGGCCGGGGGATAAAAAGCATGATTTACATTGTCGAGGATGACCGCAACATTCAGGAAATCGAGATTTTTGCGCTCAAAAACAGCGGCTATCAGGCCGTCGGATTTGAGACGGCGAAGGAGTTTTACGGCGCGCTTTCCGAAAAACTGCCGGAACTGATTCTGCTGGATATCATGCTGCCGGATGAGGACGGACTTTCCATCCTCAAGCGGCTGCGCACGCGCGCGGACACGCAGAAGATTCCCGTTATTCTGGTGACGGCGAAATCCACCGAAATCGATAAGGTGAAAGGGCTTGACGGCGGCGCGGACGACTATATCGCCAAACCGTTCGGCGTGATGGAGATGATCGCGCGGGTAAAGGCGCTTCTGCGCCGTTCCGGCGGGGCGGAGGAAAGCCTGATGACCTGCGGCAATGTGACCCTCGACAGCGAAAAGCGCATGGTCTATGTGGACGGAAAGGCCATCGAGCTGACCTATAAGGAGTTTGAACTGCTCAAGCTGCTGATGAAGAACCACGGCATTGTGATTTCCAGAGATGTGATCATGGAGCGCGTGTGGGATTCCAGTTTCGAGGGCGAGAGCCGCACCATCGACGTGCATGTGCGCACCCTTCGTCAAAAGCTTGGCGACGGCGGCGCGCTGATTAAGACCATCCGCAACGTCGGCTATATGGCCGAGGCGAAATAAACGAGCGAAGGGGGCCGACGCAGACTGCGACGGCCCCTTTTTGTAAACGTGTAAACGGCGCTGCGGCGGGCGGCCGCGCAAGCGTTTTCCACTGGATGGAATGAGGAAAGCCATGAAGAAAAAGATTTTCAAATATTTCGCCTGCATGATTACCGTGGCGATTCTGGCGACGACGCTGCTGCTGTCATGGGTGAATTATGAAATGTTCAAGGGGCGCGTCATGAGCGATCTGGAAGCTTACGGACGCGTGTTTGCCGTCGTGCTGTCCGGCAGCGGCGGAGAGAGAGACGCGCTGGAAAGCCTGACGCGGGAAAAGATCCGCGTAACGCTTGTGCGCGCGGATGGCGAAGTGGATTACGATAACTTTGCCGATCCGCAGACGATGGAAAACCATGCCGACCGTCCGGAAATCCGGCAGGCGCTTGAAACCGGAGAGGGAACCGATATCCGCAATTCCAGCACCGTTGACCAGAGCACATTCTATTATGCGGTCAAACTGGAAAACGGCGACGTGCTGCGGCTGGCTCAGGAGGCTTCCAACATATGGAGCGTTTATTTCCGCTCCGTGCCGCTGATTCTGCTGCTTGCGGCGGGCATGGCGGGGGTCAGCCTGTATTTGGCGCATCTGCTGACGGCGAGGCTGGTGCAGCCCATCGAGCAGATGACCGCGCACCTGAACAATGTGAGCGGCGTAGCGCGCTATCCCGAACTTGAGCCGTTCATGGATATGATCGAGCAGCAGCACGAGGAAATTCTGCGCAGCGCCAATATGCGCGTGGAATTTACGGCAAATGTCTCCCATGAATTGAAAACGCCGCTCACGAGCATTTCGGGTTATGCGGAATTGATTGAAAGCGGAATGGCGCAGGGCGAGCAGGCGAAGACCTTTGCGGGGGAAATCCACAAGAGCGCCAATCGGTTGCTGACGCTGATCAACGATATCATTCGGCTTTCGCAGATGGATGCGCCGATGCCGGATCTCAAGTTTGAACCGGTGGATTTGGCGCAGATTGCGACCAACACCTTTGAGCAGCTGGAGATGAGCGCGCGCAAGGTCGATGTAACGCTCCAGCTGGATGCGAAGCAGGCCGTTGTGGAAGCCGACAGACAAATGATGGACGAGTTGCTGTATAACCTGTGCGACAACGCGATTCGCTACAACGTGCGCGGCGGCAGCGTGAAGCTGGAAGTGCGGCCGGTTCGGGACAAGGTGATTGTCTGCGTGCAGGACACGGGTATCGGTATTTCGCCGGAGAACCAGGAGCATGTCTTTGAGCGTTTTTATCGCGTAGACAAGAGCCGCTCGAAGGCGACGGGCGGAACGGGTCTTGGACTGGCGATCGTCAAACATATTGCGGTGAAGCACAACGCGCAGATTGAGCTGGAAAGCGAACTGGGACGCGGCACGAAGATCTCGGTGATTTTTGATCGATGCTTTAAGGCATGATCGGGGAGGTAAACGGCGTGGTTACGTTTGAGGATATCCGAAACAACGCGGAAATTCGTACATATATCGAGAAAGACAATGAAAATCTGGGTGTGCTCGGCTTTACCAAGCACTCTGTCGGACATGCGACGAAAGTATCCGACACGGCGGCGAAGATTCTGGAAGAATTGGATTATGACGCGAGAACGGTGGAGTTGGCGCGCATTGCGGGCTATATGCACGATATCGGCAACTGCGTCAACCGCACTGACCACGCGCACAGCGGCGCGATCATGGCGATGACGATTCTTCGGGATTTGGGCATGGAACCGAAAGAGATCGCGACCGTGATTGCGGCGATCGGCAATCACGATGAGAAGACGGGAACGGCGGTGGATGCGGTTTCGGCCGCGCTGATTCTGGCAGACAAGACGGATGTGCGCCGCAACCGCGTGCGCGGACGTGACCAAACCAAATTCGACATTCATGACCGCGTGAACTTTGCGGCCATTAGCTCAGTTTTACATATGGACAGAGATAAACGGCAGATCACGCTGGATATTCAGCTGGACGACGAAATCTGTTCCGTGCTGGATTACTTCGAGATTTTTCTGGAACGCATGCTGATGTGCCGCCGTGCGGCGGAGATGCTGGGGTGCAGCTTTAAGCTCAAGGCAAACGGATCAAAGGTGCTGTAAGACGGAAAAAGCAGGAAATACCAGGGAAAATGCACTTTTCAGACACAAAGATTCAAAAACTGTCAAAAAAAGTTTAGAAAAGGTATTGACAGGGAGCCGGAACTGCGATATAATAATCGAGCTGTCAGCGCGAGCTGCTAAAGCGAGCGAGACAGCGATGATCCTTGAAAACGATACAGAATCAAGAAGAACGCGAACCGTGATTTTCA
>UQNN01000026.1 GCA_900542445.1 uncultured Eubacteriales bacterium
GCGTGGGTTCATCATATTTGGTGTGGTATCTTTAACTATGGGAAACTCCCGTCTCCCATTTGCTGACCGCCGCCGCGCTCACGCCAATCTGACCGCCGAGCGTTTCCTGCGTCAGGCCGCACGCGCGGCGCAGTTTCGCGATTCGCGCGCCGAGTTGATTCTCCATCTCTCCCGCCTCCCTGCAAGCATTATATCAAAGCGGCGCGTCCTTCGCAATGGAAGCGTTTTCAACCCGCGGACGCAGCAATTCAACCGCCGTTCATCAGCCGTTTGAAATGTCGTAATGCGGCATAAATCCGCACATCCATTGGCCGTCCTCCGTCTGCACCATCACATACGCCCATTCGTCATTCAGACTACCCAGATAGTAAATTTCCGTCTCGGCCTTGACCGTGCAGAGCTTCGCGCGGCTGATCAGCGGGTCGTCGGTCAAGTAGGAATCCCGATCAAACCCAACGGATTGATCGCCCGGCGCGACGCGGAAATTTAACTCCGGCACAGTCACGCCTTTGGGCAAAGCATCTTTTTCAATCCAGCCAAAACGATAGTGATCGGCGGAAATGCTGTATTGAATCAAAATCCAGCCGTCCTTCTGCCCATAGACCTCGATCCACCCGTTCGAGCTGACCAAACCCTTTCCGTTGCCGCTGCGCGCATAGTTCTCGCCCGGACCGGTATAGACCGGGTATTTCTGTCCGCCGGTGAACTTGACCTTCTGCGCCACGAAGTCGCCGGATTTCAGGTTCGGCGCAGTGGTCAGTTTCTCTTTCGCATCGTCAATCCAAACCGGCAGCGCGTTGAAAGACACATAGCGGATGTCGCGCTGAACAGCGCCCTTCACCGCGCCGCGGTAAACACCGTTCGACCAGTCGATAAAATCCAGCTTATCATCCGAAACGCGTATGCTTCCGCCCTCCGACTTGTGGTAGCTGTTCAGGCGGAACATACCATTTTCCCAGCGATACACGACCATTTTTTCATAGCTTTCGCCCGATGCATCCAGTTGGGTCACGAAAAAACACAGGCCGTCGTCGTAAACCTGTCTGCCCGTGGAATTTCCGACCCAATCCGTTTCGTCTTTCCAGCCTGCCGTGCCAACGTCAAACCACGCTTCCTCCTTTCCCTGCGGCACAGCGCCCGCATTCTTGAGCCAATATTTCATCTCGCCGTCCACTCGATGATAGCCGACGAGAATCCGCTCGCTTTGGCGATGCACCAACGCAAAGCCGTAGTCGCCTTTGGGCGTGCCGCGCACCTCACAGTAATCTTCAAGTTCATAATCCGGCCAGCGGTTCGCTGTATGCTCGCGCACCTCCCGCGGCGGCTCGGCCTCAAAATATGGTGAATACGCGCCCGCGATGCAGGTCGACGCGATCAGCGTCATGACGACTGTGCAAATCCATAAAACGATTTTTTTCATTCCGCATCCCCCTTATCCATGCGACATGCAGTTATTCGGCACAAAGCCCCAATAATACTTTCCGCCAATCTTCACGGTAACGAATTCCCACTCCTCGCAGAGAAAAGCACGGTGGTTGACTTTCTGCCCCGCCTTGAGCTGCGCAATCGGTTCGCGGCTCCCCATCGGGTCATCCGTCAGCGCGCAATCTGCCGTGATTTCCTCTTCGGGCATATCCTCCGCCCAATAATCGTCAATTTTTAATTCGGGAACCGTCGCGCCTGCCGGCAGCACGTCGTCGTTGATCCAGCCAATGCGATACTGATTGACATCAATATGATATTGAATCAGCAGCCAGCCTTTGTATTGGCCGAACACCTGCACCCAGTCGTTCGTGCTGACCGTCGCCTTGCCTTTTCCCGCACGCGGATAATTGTTCCCCGGCCCCAGATAAACCTTTCGGCTTTGATCCGGCAAAAGCGGCGCCACCTGTGCGCTCAGTGTATTCCACTGCGGCCTGTAATAACAGAATCCGGGCGGCACGTTTCCGTTTTCCCTCGCCTCCTCCAGCGTCTTGGGCAGATTTTCATAGCAGACATAGCGCATATCCTCCAGCAAAGTCATGTCCGCGTCGCCGTCGGCAAAGCGCAGCAGCCTGGTGTAATGCACCCACTCCAGCTTCACCCCATCGTAGGCCGTCAGCCTGAAACCGTTCTTCCATTCATTTTCATCATAACACGGCTGTCCAATCCACGTCTTCGGCATATAGGTATACCATGTGTAGGTGACGGACTGCCGCTCCCCGTTCCCGTCCGTCGCTGAAATCGTGACGGATTCCCCATCCGTTTCAAGCTGTGCGCGTTCGCCCTGCGGCAAGGCACCCTCCGTCGTGAACCAGTCCGTCCAGTCGCTTTCTTCACCTTCTTCATCATCCCGATAACTGATTTGCAATTTCTGTTTTCCCTCATGCCGAAACAGAATCAGAGCGTATACCCGGCCGTTCAGTGTCATTTCGCTGTAATCCTCAATGAGCGCTTCCGGATATGACCAGTAGATTGCCTGCGCCCGCATGCCGTCCAGCCCCGTGCTGTCGCCGCCATCCGCCAGCGCGCCCGCCGCAATCAGCAAAAGCGCCGCCAGCATGATTCCCCACCTTTTCATGCTTTTCCCTCTTTCTGCGCGCAAAAACGCCGCGCTTCTTTCTGTCTATAAGACGAGCCAAGCGCGGCGTTTGTTTCAGTTTTTTCCAATTTTTCTTTATTTCAGCCTGCATGTGTACAGGCCGTCTTCGCTGCATCCGATATACCACGTCGCATGCGGCATTTTCGGCATGCGCACCTCGGCATTCTGTTCGGGATACAGCCGCACGAGCAGCACGCGTTCCATGCCGACGCACGCGATAAAGCGGATGAAATGCGCTTTTGTCATCGGGTGATTCAGCGTCACATACCATTCGCCGTCCATCTCCTCGACATGAAGCGCGTGCGTTTCGTCGCATGCCCGCGCCTTCATGGCGCCAAGCTTTCTGCCGCAGCAGGCGATTTCCGCGCCGCCCGTCGCGATCAAAATATTGCCGCACGCCGGGCAGGTGTAAAATTGAATTCTTTTCATATTGCCTCCGTCTTTTTCCTTCTCGTTTCGCTGTCCGCTGAGGAGGCTGGTCATATCCGTGCCGAGCGCGTCAGATAAATCGGGCAGAAGCGACACATCCGGAAAGCCCTGCGCGCATTCCCATTTTGAAATCGTTTTGGGCGCAACACCCATTTTTTCCGCCAGCTGTCTTTGGGTCATCTGCTTTTCAAGGCGCAGTTTTCAGATGAGCTCGCCCGCTTTCTGCAAATCCATTTCTTTTTCGCCTCCTCCCATGGGGTATGATAACAAAAAAGGACGCGCCGGGCAATCCACGTTTCGTGGACTGTGCGCGTCCATGCGTATTGGGGCTTTGCCCCAAACCCCACCAAGAACCTGAGGTTCTCGGATTTCCCACTTCATTTATCGCTTTGCGGTAAATGAATGATCTATGAAACCGCCGCGAAGCGAAAAAGGGGTGCAGGGGATTAAATCCCCTGCCAGGGTATGGGGCGGCGCCCCATCGTTCCCCCTTAGTTGCTCTCGTAGCCCAGCGTGCGCAGATCGTCCATGCGGTTGCGCCAGTCTTCGCGAACCTTGACCCAGAGCTGGAGGTTCACCTTCGTGCCAAGCAGATTCTCAATGTCGCGCCGCGCCTCCGCGCCGATGGTGCGCAGCATCGCGCCCTGCTTGCCGATGATGATGCCCTTGTGGCTCGCGCGCTCACAGTAGATCGTCGCGTGAATCTCGGTCAGGTTGTCGCACAGCTTGTTGATGGCCATCATCTCCACGCCGATGCCGTGCGGCACTTCCTCGCGCAAATGCAGCAGCGCCTTTTCGCGGATAATCTCCGCGCAGATCTGGCGTTCGGGCTGGTCGGTCATCATATCATCCGGAAAATATTTCGGCCCTTCCGGCAGATAGGAAACGATCAGCTTTTTCAGCTCGTCCACGCCCTTGCCCGTGCGCGCGCTGATGGGCACGATCGCGTCATAGCCCGCCTCGGCGAAGGATTGAATCGCTGCCATCAGCCGCGCTTCCTCCACGATATCCGTCTTGTTGAGCACCAGAATCTTCTTCACCTTGCGGGCGCTCATCTCTTCGACAATCGCGCGATCCTGCGGGCCGATTTCGTTTGCGTCCACCAGCACCAACAGCACGTCGATGCCGTCCATCGCGTCCTGCACGCTCTTAACCATGTATTCGCCCAGACGCGTGCGCGGTTTATGCAGACCCGGCGTATCGAGGAAGACGATCTGCCAGTCCTTGTCCGTCGCCACGCCCATGATGCGGTTGCGTGTCGTCTGCGGACGGTTGGAAACGATGGCGACCTTTTCGCCGACCATCGCGTTCATCATCGTGGATTTGCCGACGTTCGGACGGCCGACGATCGCGGCGAAGCCCGAAAGAAATTTCGCGGTATTTTCGTTTTTCACTGTCTTAATTCCTTTTATCCTTTTTACTCCTTCCGTCTGCCTTCGGCAGCCAACCTTCGGCGTTTCATCTGTCACAGACAGCGACGGATGGAACGTTCCCCAAAGATGGAGGCTTTCCTCTGCCAAATCGCGGCAGAATCAAGGCTCCCTCTCCGAGGGAGCTGGCACGACGAAGTCGTGACTGAGGGAGTTTACTTTCCCAGCGACGACGGGCCGAAGCCGTGCGGCAGCAGCTCGGAGAGCGGCGCGCGCTCCACATGGCCGTCCCACGTGACCAGAACCTCCAGTCCCGGCGCAAACTCATAGAGCGACTGACGGCACGCGCCGCACGGATACGGCGCAGACCCGCTGGACGCAATCGCGATTTTCGTGAACTTGCGATAGCCCTCGCTCACGGCTTTCACCAGCGCGGTGCGCTCGGCGCAGAGCGTGTTGCCGTAGGCCGCATTCTCGATGTTGCAGCCGGCGAACACTTTCCCGTCCTCCGTCAGCAGCGCCGCGCCGACGGCATAGCCAGAATACGGCACATAGGCGTTTTTGCGCGCATCCAGCGCCAGCTCAAGCAGCTTTTCATCCGTCATGTTCGTTACTCCTCTCTGGTCAGCCCAATGGAGGCAAGCGCTTTTTCTTCCATCGCGCGCATCACGGGCTTGTCCTCGTCGGTCATATGATCGTACCCCATCAGGTGAAACAGCCCGTGTGTGAGCAGATAGCCGCATTCTCGCCGCTCGCTGTGGCCATATTCCGCCGCCTGTGCGCGCACGTGATCCATCGAAATCACAATGTCGCCGATGGCGCACGCGTCCACGTCGGGGTCAAATTCTTCGCGCAGCAACCCTTCGCACGCCCCCGCCGTTTTGCCCTTGGGATAATTCACCGTCGGGAAAGAAAGCACGTCGGTGGAAGCGTCCTTGCCCCGCTGCTCGCGGTTGATGGCGCGGATCTCGTCGTCGTCCACCACGCGGATGAACACGGACAGCGGCAGCGTCACGCCTTCCGCCTTCTGCGCGGCCTGTGAACAGGTCTGCATCAGTTCGCGGGTCGCGTCGTCGAGCAGACGCTTTTCATCTTCAAATTCGAGAATCATGCTTTTGCCTCCGTCTTTTGTTCCGCCTGCTTCTTTTCGCTGTGATGCTGCGCGCGGCTCAAATCCACGCTGGGGTATTCAATGCGCTCGTGGAAAACGCCTTGCAGCACCGTTTCAAACGCCGAACAGATTTTGCCGATATCGCGGAAGGTCAGCGTGCATTCGTCCAGCTGACCGTCCTCCATCTTGCCGCGCACCAGTTTGCGAATCAGCGCGGAAATCTTCTCCTGCGTCGGCTCGGACATGGAGCGCACGGCCGCCTCCACCGTGTCGCTGAGCATCAGAATCGCGGCTTCGGCGGTCTGCGGCTTGGGGCCGTCGTAACGGAAATCGCGGATATCCACATTTTCTTCGCCCAGCATTTTGACTGCCTTGGCGTAGAAATACATGACGGGCGTATCGCCGTGGTGCTGGCGGATCATGTCGATGATCGGTTCGGGCAGGCGGTGCTTGCGCGCCAGCTCCACGCCGTCGCGGGTATGCTCGGTCAGGATCGCGGTGGATACGCGCGGATCAGTTTTGTCATGCGGATTTTCGCCCATCTGATTTTCCTTGAAATACATCGGGCGGATGAGCTTGCCGATATCGTGGTAATACGCGCCGACGCGGGCCAGCAGCGCGTTCGCGCCGACGGCTTCCGCCGCCGCTTCCGCCAGATTGGCGACGACCATGGAATGATGATACGTGCCCGGCGTTTCGATCATCAGTCGGCGCAGAAGCGGCTGATTCGGGTTGGAAAGCTCGATGAGCTTGGACGGCGTAACCAGGTTAAACGCCGTCTCCAAAATCGGCTGCAAGCCGACGCAGAGTACGGCGGAGACCACCGCGCCGCCGACGGCATACGCCAAATCCATCCATACGCCGCTCATGTCGCTCGAAGTCAGCGCGCGGACGCAGACGAGGATGCCAAAGTTCACCAGACCGACGACCAGACCGCTGACCACGACCATCACGCGGGTCGTGTTTTTGCGCAGCATGCAGATGGCGGCCAGCCCGCCCAGCGAGCAGGTCAGCAGCACGCTGAGCGTCTGCGAAGTGACCAGCCCCGTCCCCTTTGCCGTCAGCAGCGTGATAATCAAGGTCAGCGCCATGTTGGCCACGTAAGCCGGGCGCGTGCCCAGCAGATTGACCACCAGCATCGCGCCCAGCGCGACGGGCATCGCGTTGACGTTGAGGTATTCGCCCATCAGCAGGCACAGCAGCACGGTCAGCACGCCCGCAATCAGCAGCACCAGCGCGCTCGATCCCATTTTCAGCATTGACCCCGCAAACAGATAAGCGTAGAGATACGTGCCGGCCAGAATCAGCGCCAGTGTGACCGCCGTGCCGATATAAAGCGGATAGTCAAAGCTGTTGCCTTCCAGCAGGCCGAGAGAATCGAGCACCGCAATCTGTTCGGCCGTCACCCGGTCGCCCTTGACGACGATGTTCTGATCCTGCTTATAGACCGTCGGTTCAACCGCGTCGCTGGCCTTCTGGCGGTTTTCCTCCGTCGCCGCCTGATCGATCAGCATGTTAGCCTTCAGGCAGGCGCGCAGCGTCGGAATCGCCACATTATACCACAGATCTGTCCGCGTATTGTAGGAAACGATCTGCTGAATGTTGTTGATCGCGTCGTTGATCTGACCCTCGGTGATGGTGGAAACCAGCGTCGTGCGCGTCGCGGAAACGAGCGACTGATACAGGCTTTCAAAGTCACTCTCGGTCGTATTCATCAGCGTGCGAAGCTGATAATTGCTCAGCGACAGCCGCGTAACCAGACCGGAAGCCTGCGTGTAATCCGAATCCGTAAACGAGCCGCCCTCTTCGCCCCATGAGGTGCGAATCTGTTCGCCCAGCTCGCGGACGGCGCGCAGCTCGGAAAACACCGCGTCCATATCGGAAAGCACGGTGTCGGAAACCGTGTCATCCTTGTAATAGACCGGGGAAACCGCGTCCGCCGCAGCCTGTCTGCGCCGCTCAGTCGTGATTTCATCGACGATATCCTTGCTGGCGGTGATTGTCTTGGGCGCAACGTCGCCCACGCTCAAATCATACTGCTCCGGCGAAATGGCCAGCAGACAGATCGCCAGCAAAATGAGGTACGTCGCCGCCGCAAACAGACCCTGCTGCACGCGAAGGCTCAGGCTGTCAATCCATTTGCGGGCGCTCTTGCGCGTAACGTCCATCGCTCCATTCCTCCTTTGCGCGGGCGGCGTGCTCGTCGTAGGCGCGCACAATGGCCTGCACCAGCTCGTGGCGAACCACGTCATGGTGGGTCAGCCGCTGCACGCTGATGTCCTCCACGCCTTCAAGCACTTCAACTGCTTCGGTCAGGCCGCTTCGCTTGCCGCGCGGCAGGTCGATCTGCGAGGGATCGCCCGTCACGACAATGCGTGAGCGGAAGCCCATGCGCGTCAAAAACATCTTCATCTGCTCGGTGGTGGTGTTTTGCGCCTCGTCGAGAATGATAAACGCGTCGGAGAGCGTGCGGCCGCGCATATACGCCAGCGGCGCAACCTCAATTACGCCGCGCTCCTGCATGCGCTGGCAGGTCTCCGCGCCGAGCATGTCAAACATCGCGTCATACAGCGGGCGCAGATAGGGATCGACCTTCTGGTTGAGGTCGCCGGGCAGGAATCCGAGCTTTTCGCCCGCCTCCACCGCCGGACGGGTCAGCACAATGCGCTCAACCTCCTTGCTCTTGAGCGCGGAAACGGCCATCGCCATCGCCAGATAGGTTTTGCCCGTACCCGCCGGACCAATGCCGAAAGTCAGCGTGTGGCGGCGAATCGCGCGCACATATTCCCGCTGGCCCAGCGTCTTGCAGCGGATGGGGCGGCCGCGGAAGGTCGTCGCCACGATTTCGCCGTACAGGTTATCCAGCTGATCCAGCTCGCCCCTTTCCAGCAGGCTGACGGCGTACTGCACCACCGCCGTATCCACGCGTTCGCCCTTTTCGGCCAGCGCGCAGAGCTTTTTCAAAATCTCGCGGGCGCCGTCCACGCGCTGTTCGTCTCCGCCCTCCACCACGATGTCGCCGCCGCGCAGGGCCACGTGCACATCCATCAGTTTTTCCAGCAGACGGACGTTTTCGTCCCCCGTGCCGAACAGGTTTTGCAAAGCCCCGGATGCCGAGGCCAATTTCTGATCCTCTGCCAAAGAAGCAGTCCTCCCACGCCCCGAAGGGCTAATCTGCGCCGTGCCGCGCGCCGATGGGCGCTTCAAAAACAAGCACCACGGTCGCATACACGAACTCATCATCTATCATACTATAATCTACCCATTTGTCAAGGATTTCGACCCCCGGCGGGCAGTTTAATTTGGCATTTTTTTCTGCCGCGCCCTGCGCCTGGCTGCGCGCGTCGCTGACGCTTCGGCTTCTCGGCGTCAAAACCGTGCGCGCCAGCGTCTCCACGCGCCGCCAGACGGGCAGATACAGCCCGACAATCGGCTGAAGCTCCACGCTGACATCCTGCCGGTCAAAATCCTCCGCATCCTGCACGACGCGCCGGCTCTTCGGGCTTTCGAGAATGACGCGCCGGCGAACCTCGCCCGTCTCCACCGTGCCGGTCACATTCAGCCGTACGCGCGCCTCTCCCCTGGCGAAGCATCGGGCGATGATCTCTCCCTGCGCCCGGCATGCGCGCAGATTGCCGCCGCCCGTCCGCTCCTGCCCGGCAATCAGCGTCTGTCCTTCGCGCACAGCCTGACCGGCCTTCACCTGCGGCGTGCCGCTTTCCGCGCTGATCCGGATGATAATGCCTTCCCGCGCCGCGACGATATCCCTGCCCGTCCCGTCCACGCCCGCGCGTTCGCCTTCACGCGCCTGCTGGCAGGCGACAACCAGCGTGCTTCCTTCATACCGTGCCGCGGCATGGGACAGTCCCGGCACAGCCAGCGCCAGTTCAGCGGCCAGGCGATCCGTCGAGACACGCTTTTTCAGCCGCCCGACGCGCGCGTTCTCCCGCGCCAGACAGCGGCGCACCTCCGCAATATTTTCCCCCGCGCCCGTGATTTCCACCCGCCAGATCATTTCGGAAGAGACAAAGACCCAAAAGACGCTAAGCAGCATCGCCGCGCCGAGCGTCCATCGTCTTTTCATCGTTCGGATGAGCCGAAGCGGCCAGTCCGCGCGAATCTCCGTCATCTGCCAGCCATACCGCCCGCAGAGCGCGGCCAGCTTTCCTTTCTGCGCGGCCGAAACGGTGACGCGCATGGTGCGCTCGTCTGCGCGGCGGACATTTTGCAGCCGCACGCCGTTCTCCCCCGCCGTGCGGAGCAGCCGTTCCAAATTCAGGCCGGAAAGCTCCAAAGTCAGGTTCATGGCGTTCGCCCTCCCCCGGCGTAAGTTGCCGTCAGCACATGACCTTCAATCAGTGCGGCATCGACGGACAGCTCCCGCAGGCGCAGCCCTTCGCCCAGCACGCTCAGCACGCCGCGGCCCGTCCTCAGGCGCACGCGGCTTTCCGTCAACTCGATCACGCCGTGCTGGCCTTCCACGAGCGCCGCGCTCTGGCCGACGAGCGTCACGCGCGCGCAGTCGCCCGTCGAATCCTCCGGCAGACCGAGCGACAGCGCAAAGCGCTTTTCCCGCATGCCATCCCCTCCCGTTGGGGAAAACTATGTTGTTTGGGGCGAAGAAATACGCAAAAAAGGCTATCCTCCGTCGTCAGAGAATAGCCTCATTCTGTTTGCTCAGTGCGCGATTCTCGCCGCGTTTTCGCGGCTGAGCGCATACAGGTCGTCATACGGCACAACGCGCTTGATGCTCAAATCCAGCTCAAAATACTGTTCAAGGCTGGTCTGGCAGCGCGCCAGGTGCGCCAGCATCATGTCATAAACATCCTCTTTGCTCATCTCTTCGCGCGGGAGCGCAATCAGGCGCATATGGTGCGGGTTAATGATGAGCAGCACAAACGCCATCTTCGGGTCCCCGTTTTCAAAGATGTTTTTGAGCGCGTTTTCCAGCCGTTCACGGCCATAGCGCCACACCTCGGCGAGGAAATAGTCGCCCTGCGGCAGACGGAAAGACGACGTGGCGACCGGACGGCGGGCATCGAGCGTCTCAATCTTGAGCGACTGCATGCGCTCGTCGATCTTCGCGCGGTCAAATGCCGCGCCGCGCAGCAGATCGCAGAAAAACTCGCCCTGCAAGGCCTTCGTATAGTCGTCCACCTGCTTATTCTGGCGGCTTGCGTCGCGCGTGGACAAGGCGCGGCGCGCGGCGCTGATCTCCTTACGCAGACGCTCTTCGTCGCGCGCGGTCTCCATGCCGAGCATGTCCGGGCGGCGGGAAAGATACGAAAAAAACTTCTTGCCCTCGCTCACGCTGAGCAGGGAAGAAATTGCGTCATAGCGATTGTGGCCAAGCAGATCGATGCCCTGCTGCGCGTTTTCCGCGATAGCGGGCTGCTCAAAGCCCAGGGTGTTCCACTCGGCATAGTGCCGATACAGCGAACGGATTTCCTCTTTATCGGAAACCAGCAGCAATTTGTACATGACGCCTCCAAGGCAAAGCCAAAAAATCGTTCTCAAACCGTGGACAATGTTTGTATTATTATAGATTAAAAAGAGAAATGTTACAAGGCCGCCGTATTCTTTTTCAAAAAAATAGAAGAATCACCCAAGAACAGTGTCCTTTCTTGGGTGATTCTGTTGATGTTTATCGAACGAATCGTTACTTTTCGAGGCCGAGGCGCTTGAAAACCTCATCCACATGCTTGTAATGGTAGGCAAGCTCAAAGCACTCGTCCAGCTCCGCCGGGGTGAGATGGCTCGTGACCGTCTCATCCTGCTCCAGCATATCGCGGAAGGGCTTCTGCTCCTGCCACGCGCGCATGGCGCAGCGCTGCACGCAGTCGTAAGCCGTCTCGCGCAGCATGCCCTTGTCAATCAGGGTCAGCAGCACATGCTGGGAGTTCGGCAGGCCGTAAGACATGCTCATCGAGCGAAGCATGTTCTCCGGATAGACGAACAGGTCGCCCAGAATGCGGGTCATCAGGCTGAGCATATAATCCAGCAGCTCGGTCGCGTCCGGCAGAATGATGCGCTCGACGGAAGAATGGCTGATGTCGCGCTCATGCCAGAGTGCCACGTCCTCCATCGCCGCCATCGCATAGCCGCGCAGCACGCGGGAGAGGCCGCAGATTTTTTCGCAGTTGATCGGGTTGCGCTTGTGCGGCATCGCAGAAGAACCCTTCTGGCCCGCGCGGAACGGCTCTTCCACCTCGCGCAATTCGGTCTTTTGCAGGCCGCGCACCTCGGTGGCGAACTTTTCAAGGCTGCATCCGGTGATGGCGATAACGCTCATCAACTCGGCATAGCGGTCACGCTGGAGCACCTGCGTGCTGATCGGCGACGGTTCAAGCCCCATCTGCTTGCAGACATACTGCTCCACAAACGGATCGACGTTGGCATACGTGCCCACCGCGCCGGAGATCTTGCCCACGCGGGTAATCTTGTGCGCATGCTCCATGCGTTCGAGATTGCGCTGCATTTCGGCATACCACAGCGCAAACTTGAGCCCCAGCGTCGTCGGCTCGGCATGCACGCCATGCGTGCGGCCCATGCACGGGGTCATCTTGTATTTGACCGCCTGCGCGGCCAGCACATCGATAAACTTGTGCATATCCGCTTCGATGATATCCAGCGCCTGAGAGACAATGCTGGAAAGCGCGGTATCCACCACGTCGGTGCTGGTGAGGCCAAAGTGCAGATATTTGGATTCGTCGCCCAGGCTCTCCGCCACGCAGCGGGTGAACGCCACCACGTCGTGACGGGTGGACTGCTCGATTTCCTCCACGCGTTCCACCGTGAATTTCGCGTTTTTGCGCATCGCAGCGGCGGCTTCGGCGGGCACCTTGCCCAGCTTCACCCACGCGTCGGTGGCGTTCAGCTCGACTTCGAGCCACGTTTCAAACTTTTTCTGCTTGGTCCACAGCGCCGCCATTTCCGGGCGGGTATAGCGGTCGATCATGCTTCGTGTCCTCCCATCAGGCGGTGCAG
Source organism: uncultured Eubacteriales bacterium (assembly GCA_900542445.1). Lineage (GTDB taxonomy): Bacteria > Bacillota > Clostridia > Christensenellales > Aristaeellaceae > Ventricola. Next base: position 12,479 of record UQNN01000026.1, read on the forward strand.
GATTTCCTGATACGCGTCCTCCACATGGCCCAGATCGCGGCGGAAGCGATCCTTATCCAGCTTTTCGCCGGTCTTGCTGTCCCAGAAACGGCAGGTATCCGGCGAGATTTCGTCCGCCAGCACGATTTCGCCGTTGAAACGGCCAAACTCCAGCTTGAAGTCGATCAGCTCAATGCCCAGATCTTTGAGATAGGCGGTCAGCAGATCGTTGATCTTGAGCGCCATCGTGGAAATCTGTTCCATCTCTTCCTTCGTCGCCAGTTCCATCGCGGCGATGTGGTAATCGTTGACCATCGGATCGCCAAGCTCGTCGTCCTTGTAGCAGTATTCCAGCACGGTGGTCTTGAGCTTCGTGCCTTCCGGCAGGCCCAGACGCTTGGAAAGGCTGCCTGCGGCGATATTGCGCACAATCACTTCCAGCGGTACGATGGACACGCGGCGCACAAGGCTGTCGCGCTCATTCAGCTGCTCGACCAGGTGGGTCTTGATGCCGTGAGCCTCCAGCATCTTGAACAGATGGTTGCTGACGAGGTTATTCACCACGCCCTTGCCCACGATCGTGCCCTTTTTGAGGCCGTTGAACGCGGTCGCGTCGTCTTTATAGTGGATCACCGCGAGAGTGGGATCGTCGGTTGCAAAGACCTGCTTCGCCTTGCCTTCGTACATCATTTCAAGCTGCTTAGCCATGGTTGAAGTTCCCCTTTCTTTCGTCACAAGGACAACGCCTAAACATGTTGCGCCCCGTATTGTAGCAAAAAAGCGCGTGGAAAGCAACTGATTTCCGATAGAAAATCGACTTCTTTTGAAAAACGTTCGGTTTTTAGCGTAAATCCAAATCCATGTCGAACCACTGTGCGCCGCCGTGCTCACTGCGCGCCTGGCCGATCAGACGAAAACCGAAATGCTCGTACATGCCGATGAGCCGCTTTTTGCAGGTCAGCGTCACCTTCTCCCTCCCGGCCTGCTTCGCCGCCTCGACAAACGCGTCCATCAGCGCGCCTGCAACGCCTCTGTGCCGCCACTGGGGCAGCACGTCCAGCCCGAAGACCGTCTGCACCCGCCCATTCGGTTTGTGCAGCGACGCATCCTCAAACATCTCGTCTGCGATGCTCGCTTCGTCCGTCGCCATGCCGTCAATCATGCCGATAATCTCCCCGTCCGGCGTTTTTGCGACAAAAAACCAGTCGCCGAACGCATCCAGCCGCGCTTCAAAGCCTGCCAGCGTCGCCGCCTCTTCCGGAGGAAAGCAGACGGCCTCCAACGCGGCCAGCGCCTCTGCATCCGATTTCCGAGCGCGTGTGATTTCAAATTTCCGCATTGCCGTTTCTTCCTTTGTCCGTGTTTTATTCATTTTTTACCAGTTCACGCTCACCGCGTCCGAGTCGATGAAAGCGAAAACCTCGCCGTCCGCGCCCTTGCCCGAATAGCGGATCATGTACCAGCCGTCAATCTCGTCCAGACATTCGACGGATGCGCCCGCGTTCATCGTCTTGATTTCGGGATAACTGTCATCCGGGCCGGTGCGGAGCTTCGTGCCGTATTCCACACTGCCGCTGTGCGCAGCCGCCTGTCGGTACAGGCCGATGAATTTCGTATCGTAGTGCGCGGCATCCTTAGGAATATACGCGCAGGCCGCGCCGCGGAAAGACACAATGTAATAGTCGTCGTAGAACCCGATGACGCGGTAGCGGGTCATTTTGCTCAGCGAGCCGACCTTCTTGCTGCGCGCGTCCGGCGCGATATACGCCGGAACGTTGCTCTCCATCAGCACGATTTCCAGCGTGTTGCGCACGACATACGTCGCGCCGACCCAGCCCTGTCTGCCGTTATACTCCACCTCGTAAAAGTTGCGATCCATCGCGACGTTGTTTCCGCCGTCGCTGGAAACGCCCGTCAACGATTCTCCATAGCTGACCGAGCCCAGTTTTTTGCTGCCCGTGCTGGGCTCGCTCCAAATGCTTGCGCTCTTGCTGATGACCGTCAGCGTAAATGAATCCGCCGCCGTGATCCCGCCAAAGCCGTCCACGCTCTGATAGCCGTCGCACCAGCCCGCATAGTTCGCAAGCTGAACGGAGCCGTAGATGCGGCTCTCGTGCCAGTCCCCGCCGTCCGCCAGCGCCGCCGCGCCCAGCAGCAGCAGCCATACAAGACCCAGTGCCCAAATCTTTTTCTTCATCGTTCTTCCCTCTTTCTGCGGGTTTCGCCCGCTTTTTTCCTGATTCTGTCTATTTGACGGACGAGGGGGTGTTTTCCTTCCCATTTGGGGTCATGCTTTACATATTTTTCCTGTTTTGCCGGATAAAGTCAGGGGCCGTCCTCCCATGTATGGCGGACAGCCCCTGACAGATGGATTGGAAGAAGCGACTTTACGCCTTCCCGCTCATGGAGCGCTCGGCCTGTTCGATGAGGCGTTTGGTCATATAGCCGCCGATATAGCCCGCCTGACGGGAGGGCAGATCGCCGTTATAGCCCTGCTTGAGATTGATGCCCAGCTCGCTGGCGATTTCATACTTCATCTGGTTCAGCGCGCCCTTAGCCTCCGGCACGACGGTGCGGCCGCTGCGGCTGCTGTTGGCGGAAGCCTGCTGCGCGTTCTGCTGGTTCGGCTGATTATTCTGGTTCTGATACATAGGATTCAAAGCTCCTTTCTTTTTTGACAAGGGGACTGCGCGCCGGACTTGCGGCGCGCAATCGGAGGCGTTACCAGTTCTGTCCCGCCATCTGGTGCTCGGCCTGCTCGATGAGGCGCTTGACCATGTAACCGCCGACGTAACCGGCCTCACGGGAGGTCAGGTCGCCGTTGTAGCCCTGCTTGAGGTTGACCCCAAGCTCACGCGCGATTTCATATTTCATGTTGTTCAGCGCGTCCTTGGCCTGCGGCACGTTGATCTGGTTGCCGCCGCTGTTGCTGTTCGCCATGTCGTTTCACCTCCAATCGGTTCAGCCCTATTGTGGCGCGCGGCGAATCGCGATATTCTGACAATAACCGCCTGTCCTTCCATGGAAAGGACGAAAATGCCCACTTTTTTGCAAAAAGGGTTGACAGAGATGAAAAGCTGTGCTAAAATACGTTTCGCAAGTGAGCGATGCGGTAGTAGCTCAGTGGTAGAGTGCCACCTTGCCAAGGTGGATGTCGCGAGTCCGAATCTCGTCTACCGCTCCATGTAAGCGCCTGTCTGAAAAGACGGGCGTTTTTCTTTTCCTCAGATTGCGCGGCGGAGCCGTTTCTGATACAATCAGGTTCGGAGGCGGATGACGATGAAGGAGAAGCACGAGCCGATTGATTTTCGCAATCACCGATATTCCAGCATCGATATGGCGCGGGAAACCGGCATGAGCAGCGAAGGACTGCGCTTTTACGAGCGAAAAGGCATTTTGCAGGTCGATAAGGACGAAAAAAACGGCTATCGCACCTACCCCATCATGAAAGTGCCGATGATGCGCTCGGCCAAAATATTGGGCACATACGGCATTTCACTGGACAGCGTGGCCGAAATCATTCAGGATCATGACCATCATCTGGATCATTTAGATCGCACGCTCGAACAGGCGGAAGCGAGACTTAACCACGACATCGAGTGGAAACGCCGCTGTCTGGCCGCGCTTCGGGAACAGCGGGAGATCATCAGCCACGGAATCGGCACGGTCTATTTTGCCGAGCTGGACGAGATGGCCTATCTGGAATATTATGGCGCGGAAAAACTGCGCACGAACAAAAAGCTGCGGAGACAGGTGGATCAATGGCTGCAAGGCATGCCGATCGTCATGCCTGCGCCCTTCTGTCCGCGGGAGCTGGTGGGTCAGGACTGCTACTGCCCAGCGGGTTTCATGGTGCGGCAGGCCGACATGGACTTTCTGGGCCTGCGCGAAGAGGAGAATGTGCGCGTACTTCCCGCGCGTCTGTGCGTCTGCACAACCGTCGCCCAGCGGGAAGAAGTCGGCATCATGGCAAAAGAAGCGATTGAACCGCTTTTGATATTTATCCAACAGACTGGCCTCTGCGTCGCGGACGACGCGCTTTTCCGCTGCATATCGTTTGAAAGCAACGAAAATTCAAGCGGTAAAATCTATTATCACGTGATGCTTCCGGTGGAAGTGGGCAAAACTCCCAAGTGACTTGCATGAAAAAAGCGGGTTCACGGAGACGAAAAACGTCAAAATAAACACAAAGATGCATCTTGACCTCCAAGCGACTGTGAATGTTAAAATGCAGTCAATCCGAGGATATTCGGAAAAGGAGGAAAAACGATGAAGAAGACGGCAGCAGCCATTCTCTCGCTCCTGCTCATGACGGGCGCGGTTGCGGGTATGGCAGACGGCGCGTATACGCCGGGAACCTATCGCCAGAGTGCCAAAGGCATGGGCGGCGACGTTGTGGTGGATGTGACCTTCGATGCGGACGCGATGACGGCCATCGACGTGGTCAGCCAGAATGAGACGGCCGGTCTGGGCGACGTCGCGCTGACCAGCGTGGCGCAGGCGATGCTCGACGCGCAGAGCGCGGATGTGGACGGCGTTGCGGGCGCGACGGTTTCCAGCACGGCGCTCAAGCAGGCGGTTTCTCAGGCCATCGCCGAGGCGAGCGGCAAAGAGCAGGCCGCGGCGCATTTTGTGCCCGGCACCTACACCACGACCGCGCAGGGCAACAACGGCGCGGTGACGGTGGAAACGACGTTCTCCGAAGATAAGATCGAGAAGATCGAAGTCGTCAATCATTACGAGAGCCAGGGCGTCTGCGAAAAGGCGCTCTTCACCGAACTGCCGCAGGCGATCCTCGACGAGCAGTCCCTCGCGGTGGATACGATTGCGGGCGCGACGGTGGCCAGCAACGCGCTGATTTCGGCGGTGCGTCAGGCGGCCGAGCAGGCTGGCTGCGACGTTTCCGCGCTGATGAATGCGCCGGAAAAGAAAGCGCCGGAGACGACCGAATATACCGCGGACGTGATTATCGTCGGCGCGGGCGGCGCGGGTCTGTCCGCAGCCGTGGCGGCGACGGATGAGGGCGCGAGCGTCATCCTCATTGAAAAAGAAGGCTATGTCGGCGGCAACACGCTGGTTTCCGGCGGCATCTTCAACTGCCCGGACGAGGACATGCAGAAGGAAGTCGAAATGACCGCCGGCGTGAAAGCGCTGGTGGAAAGCGCGCTGGCTGAAACGCCGGTCAGCGAAGAGCACGCGCAGCTCATCGCCAAGGTGAAGGAACAGTACGACGCGCACAACGCGGCGGGCAAGACCTATCTGTTTGATTCCGTCGAGTGGTTCACGCTTCAGACGTGGAACGCCGGCGACAAGGTGGCCGACCTGAAGCTGGTCTACACCATGTGCGAAAACGCCTACGACACGATGACCTGGCTGCACGATCTGGGCTGGACGTACAAGTCCGACATCCGTCAGGGCGCAGGCTCGCTGTATCAGCGCACGCATTCCTCCGTGGATCACGCGGGCGTGGGCTTCATCAACGCGCTGAGCACCGGTCTTGAAGGCCGCGACGCGCAGATCGTGTACAGCACGACCGCCAAGGAACTGGTGATGCAGGACGGCAAGTGCGTCGGCGTCGTCGCCGAGGATCGCGACGGCAACACCATCACCTTCCATGCGAACAAGAACGTCATTCTGGCTACCGGCGGCTTTGCCCGCAACAAGGAGATGCTGGCCGAATACAACACCTCCGGCAAGTGGCCTGATCTGACCAAGATCACCGGCACGAACATGCCGGGCATCACCGGCGACGGCATCCGCATGGCGCAGAGCGTCGGCGCGGCTCTGCGCGACATGGATCAGATTCAGCTGCTCCAGACGACCCAGCCGGGCACCGGCAACTGCGTCTATGCCTACGTCGCGCCGAAGGAAGCGGCGGGCTACCTCTTCTTTAACAAAGAAGGTCATCGCTTCATCGGCGAGGACGGCCGCCGCGACGACATCTCTCTGGCGGCGCTGGCGCAGACGGACGCACTGTTCTACATGCTGGAGAGCAGCAACGTGATTACCGATCCGGACAATCAGTACGACCTGCTGGGCGTGCCGATGAGCGAGTGCATCAACGCGGGCGCGATCATCGTCGGCGACACGCTCGAATCCCTCTGCGAAAAGGTCGGCTGGGATTACGAGACCGTGAAAGCGCAGATCGACGAATACAACGCCAATGTGGACGCGAACGCGCTGAAGGACGAATATGGCCGCGCGCTGTTCACCATCAAGCAGGAGAACGGCCCGTGGTACGCCATCCCGCGCACGCCTTCCGTGCATCACACGATGGGCGGCGTGGTCATCAACGCGGACACGCAGGTGCTCAATGAAAACGGCAACGCCATTCCGGGCCTGCTGGCTGCGGGCGAAGTGACCGGCGGCATCCATGGCGCGAACCGCGTCGGCGGCAACGCGCTGGTGGACTGCATCACCTACGGCCGCATTGCGGGGCGTAAGGCCGCGCAGTAAGGGCGAAAATTGAAGGGCTGTCAAGCGAATCAACCCGGTAGCTTTAAGAAGAACCTGAAAATGCTCAGATGTTTTCTTCTTACAACATACCCGGTTTCAGCTTGACAGCCCTTTTTCATCTCACAAGTTCCGGATTTGCAAACAACGCCCGCATCACCGCAGCGCTCAATTTCACGTTGCGTTCAAAAGAGGCCAGCGAGCCGCACTCCTTCGTGGTGTGCGCATTTTCGCCGAGCAGGCCGAAACCGTCCAGCGCGGCAAGGCCTTCCATCGCGGCAAAAGCCACGTCGCCTGCGCCGCCGGTGTCTTCCGCCGCAACGGTCATCCCCAGCGCTTGCGCCTGCGCATAAACCAGCTCAAGCAGCTTTGCGCTCTTTTCATTTGCGTGGAACGGCGGATGCGCCGCGATCTTTTTCAGCGTCGTCGTCGTGCCGGGAATCCCCGGTTTCGCGCAAATCGCCTCGATTTTCGCCCAAGCCGCATCGATAGCCGCCGGATCAAAGCTGCGCACCTCTGCGCGAAGCGTCGCTTCATCGCAGACGACGTTCTCCGCCGTTCCGCCGTGGATCACGCCGACGTTGATGCTGAGCAGCTTCTCGTCGTCGCGCAGCATATACAGCTCATTGACCACCGCACAGAGCTGCTGAATCGCGCTGGCGCATTTCAAATAGTTTGCGCCCGCGTGGCCGCGAATGCCCGTGCAGGCGATTTGAAACGCCGTCACGCCCTTGCGCTGGCGCACGAGCGTATTGCCCGGCCGCATGGGTTCAAAGCTCAGGCAGGCAAAGGCCTGTTTGGCCCATTTCGTGATGACCCCGCTGCAACCCTCGGAGCCGATTTCCTCGTCCGCGCTGAGAATCGCAACCACGCGCATACGCTTTGGCATCGCCGGCAGCACCTCGGCCAGCGCCGCCTGCATGATCAGCACGCCACCCTTCATATCCATCACGCCGCTGCCCGTCAGCCGATCCCCATCCACGGCAAACGGCTGATTTTCCTCCCGCGCGAAGACCGTGTCCATGTGGCCGATGAGCAAAAGCGTGTCTTCGCCGTCGCCATAGACACATTCCAGCGCGTCGCCGCGCCCCGCCATCGGATGTCGTGTGACCGTAAAACCCAGCGCCTGCATGTCCTTTTCCACAACGGACACAAACGCCGCCAATCCTTCCAAATCAGCGCTGCCGCTGGGCATATTCACATACTGCTCCAGTTTTTGGAGTGCGTCCATTTGCTTCATATGATTCCATCCCTCTATTTCAGAAAGTCAGGGGAACGCCGTTTTCTGGCGGGGTTTGGGGCAAAAGCCCCAACGCCTCCCCTCGCCTTACAGCACCTTCTTCAGGAAGTCCTGCGTGCGCGGATTCTGTGGGTTGCCGAAAACCTCGGCGGGCGTTCCCTGTTCCATGATGATGCCCTCGTCCATGAAAAGCACGCGGTCGCCCACCTCGCGGGCAAAGCCCATCTCATGCGTGACGACGACCATTGTCATGCCGTCCGCCGCAAGCCGCTTCATCACGTCCAGCACCTCGCCGACCATCTCCGGATCGAGCGCGCTCGTCGGCTCGTCAAAGAGCATCACATCCGGCTCCATCGCCAGCGCGCGCACAATCGCCACGCGCTGCTTCTGTCCGCCGGAAAGCTGCCCCGGATAGGCCTTCGCCTTTTCCGCCAAACCGACGCGCGCAAGCAACTCCATCGCCGTGCGCTCGATCTGCGCGCGCGGCACCTTTTTGACCTTCATCGGCGCAATGCAGATGTTTTCCAGCACCGTCAAATGTGGAAACAGGTTGAACTGCTGAAAGACCATGCCGATGCGCTCACGCAGAACGTTGATGTCTTTGCCCGCCTTCATGACGCTCTTCCCCTCGAAGATCACGTCGCCCTCCGTCGGCGTTTCCAGCAGATTGATGCAGCGCAGGAACGTCGATTTGCCCGAACCGGAAGGCCCGATGACCACAACCACTTCTCCGCTGTGGATATCGATATCCACGCCCTTGAGCACCTGCAATTTGCCAAAGTGCTTTTTCAGCCCCTTGACGCTGATCAGCGTTTCATTAGCGGTCGCCACGACGCATCCTCCTCTCCAGCATCCCCAGCAGGCGGGACGCGGTAAACGTCAGCACAAAGTAAATCAGCGCGGATATCGTCAGCGTTTCCAGATAGCGGAAATTGGTCGAGGCCAGCTTGTTGGCCTGATACGTCAATTCGTAAATGCCGATGGTATACAAAATCGAAGATTCCTTGATGATGCTGATAAACTCATTGCCGATGGCGGGCAGAATGTTCTTAATCGCCTGCGGCAGAATGATGTAAATCATCGTCTGCGCGCCGTTCATGCCCAGCGAACGGCTGGCCTCGGTCTGTCCCCCGTCGATGGCCTGTATGCCGGAACGGACGATCTCGGCCATGTACGCCGCGCTGTTGATGACCAGCGCCACCGTACCGGCGGTCATTCGCGGCAGCTTGACGCCCATCTGCGGCAGGCCGTAGAAAACGATAAGCACCTGCACCAGCAGCGGCGTGCCGCGCAGAAATTCGATATACGCGCCCGCCAGCACCTTGAGCAGCTTGACGCGGCTCATGCGCAGCAGGGCCACCACAATGCCCAGCAGCGTGCCGAAAATCGCCGTGCAGAGCGCCAGCTCCACAGTCGTGCCGACGCCCTGAAAAAAGACGGGCAGCTTGGTGGTCAAAATCTGCCACCATGCCTCAAAAGAAAACATCGCTTTCAACCCTTTCTCTGTCGCCCGCCCTCATTGCTTAACCCCAAAGACGGGAAAACAGGCGGCCCGGCTTTCTCCTGACCGCCCGTACGGATGATGATTTCGCGCTTACTGCGCCGCGTCCTGCGCCTTGAGCAGCTCGGCATTCTGCGCGCAGGCCTTTTCGACCCAGCCGTCATACGTGCCATCCGCCACAACGCGCTCAACGGTCTCGTTCACCGCCGCCAGCAGCGTCGCGTTCTCGTCGCCCTTAGCCACGGCTACGCCCACGCCGTTCTTGTTGGATTCCACCGGCACTTCGGAGAAGGCCAGACCCGGATAAATATTCATGTAGCTCGTCGCCACAATCTTGGAGCAGACAACGCCCTCGATATTGCCGTTAAGCAGCTCCATCAGCAGGGTCGGCACCGTCGGCAGCAGCAGCAATTCGCTGTCGGGGAACTGTTCTTCGGCGATGGTCTGCTGAATCGTCGCCAGCTGCGCGCCGATGGTCTTTCCCTTCAAATCCTCAGCGGTCTTGTAGGTACCCAAATCCGCTTCGCGAACGACGATGGGCTGTTCGCCGACGTAATAGGTCGAGGAGAAATCGACGGCGTTCTTGCGCTCTTCCGTGGCAGTCATGCCGGAAAGCACGAGATCCACATCGCCGTTTTGCAGCGCGGGAATCAGGCCGTTAAACTGCTGGTCGGAAACCTCCAGCTCTACGCCGATATCCGCAGCGATCTGACGCGCAAGCTCCATTTCAAATCCGGCTTCGTACTCCTTGCCGTCTTCACCCACAAAGTAAAATTCAAACGGCGCAAAGCTCACCTCGGAGCCGACGACCAGCTTGCCCTTTGCTTTGATATCATCCAGATGGTCAGCCATTGCGCCCGTCGCGCCTATGGTCATCATTGCGGCCAGCGCCCATACACACAGCTTTTTCATTTTCATCCGCTCCTTTTTGTTTTTTCCTGTTGGATTTGATGAAATGGATTATATCGCGCCATGTATAATTTGTCAACGTTTTTCTCATAATTATACATTTTTTCGGCATAACGAACAAAATTCAGCGCATACAACGGTTTTTTATTCGTTGCATGCGCTGAATTTATACGTGTTATGCAGTTTTATGCAGTATTATGCTTTGTTTATGCGTCTGCGCGGCTGAACGCGTTCTTCATTTCGCTGCTGGCCGTATGCAGCACTTTGCTCATCAGATCGTCCGTCTGGCGCTTTGCCTCGTCCGCAATGCGCTGGTTGCCTTCTTCCAAATAGGCGTGAACGTCCTTCTCCCGTGCGCATCCCGCGTCAAACGCCGCCAGAATTTCGTGGCTCTTCGCAGCCAGATTTTTCTGATAACGCTCAACGTGCGCGATGCAGGTCGCATAGTGCGCGTCGGCAAGCGCGCCGATCATGCGGTTCGCCCAGTAGAAGTTCTCAGTCGTCGGCACGGCGCCCGTATTCGCCAGATAATCCGGCGTGGTTGTCACATTCGTATAGAACGGAATCGCCTCGTTGAACGCGTTGGAACCGACAGAAATCCATTCCACGCTCATCAGCTCTTCGGGCATATACGGCCGCAGCTGGGTGATGGCCATAAAACAGTTGCGGTTGATGCCGATAGGCCGATACATGCCGCGCTTATCCGCCTCGCCGTGACGCGCATACGGATTAAACGGCGTGCCCTGATAATAAGAGGAGAGCACATATTTGACATCCTCAATCGTGACCTTGTGTTCCGGTTCCATGCTCCATGGCAGATCGTCCGATTCGGGCGTGTAATCCGCGTTTTCGCCATCCCACACACAGGTATGCGGGTTCAAATAGCGCAGCATGTACCACGCGCGCGGCGTGTTATAGGAATGATCCGAATCCGTATGGCTGCCGAACGCAGCGCGCACATCAAAGTCCGTCGTTTCAGCCAGCGCACACGGCTCCATCGTCAAATCCAGATGGTTCTTTTCGATGAACTCAATCAGATCCGGCGAACAGATGTGCTCCTTCTGCGCGCCGAACGCATCCACAAAGTCGAATGTGTCAATGCCCTGCTGGTTCGGCATGACGACATACGCATCATCCGGCACCCGCTTCGCGATGAAATGATGGCCGCCGATGGACTCAAACCACCAGATTTCATCAACATCCTGAAAACCGATGCCGTTCATCTCATATGTGCCGTATTGCGCGATCAGCTCACCCAGCCGCTGCACGCCCTCGCGCGCACTGTGGATATACGGCAGAACAATCGTCAGCATATCTTCTTCGCCGATACCGCCTTCCACAAGCGGATCCGCGCCCTGTACGCGCGGGTTGGAGGTGATGGTCTCCGTTTCGCTCATGGCGACGTTGCAGGCGTTCACGCCAGCCTCGCCCCAAATGCCGGCATCCTCCAGCGCGTTAGGCATGGCGGTGTAGCGCATCGGATTTTCCGGCAGATCGATCGTCACGCCGGAAAGCACGCTTACATAATGCCGCGGCTGTTCCTCCGGATTGACGACCACGAATTTCTTGGGTTTAAACTTCTCCGGGCCGCAATCTTCGTTGCGCGCCATCAGGGTTGAACCGTCGTAAGATGCTTTTTTACCGACCAGAATTGTTGTGCAGGGCATACGCTTTCCTCCGTTCATCCCTTCCTGAGCCTGCGCGGCAGACCTTTGAGGCCGTTCCGTGCAGGCTCAGGAAGTCATTTCGTGTTTTGTTCACCAAACATGCAAATTATAGTCCTTTGTCTGAAACGTTTCAAGCCGTTTTTTTCGTTGTTTTGCCAAACCCTTTCACCTTCTCCCAAATGCGCCCCATCCGGGACGGCATGACCATCTCCCGCAAAGTCTCAAAGTTTCACGCATGCGGGCGTCTTTTATGAATTTTTCCGCGAGTCAAAAAAAGGCTGTTCGGTTTCACAAGCCGAACAGCCTTTGAATATTCCGTTTTACTTTTTCAGCAGCATCTCATGCATCTCATGAACGCGCTGCGCGATCTGCGGCTGAGTGAAATTGGTGCGGCCCGTTGCCTGCATCGCAGCCAAACCGTGCGCATAAAGCATCACGTCTTCGCAGACGCGCTTGGCCTTTTCGCTGTCCAGCCCCTTTTCGCTCGCTTCGGCGGTAATCATCGGCTCGCGAGCCAGCTCGCTGCCAAAGCTCTGCATGCCGCCATCCTCGCGCAGGAACATGTGCGCAAACAGGCGCGGCTGCTCGGTCGCAAAACGCACATAGGCATTGCTGCTGCCTTCAAGCGCCGGGCAGTCCTTCGCTTCTTCGCTGACGGTCTGCTCGAAAACGTCGTGCGCCTTTTGATCCAGCGCGTTCTTCAAATCGTCCATGCCAGAGAAATAGCTGAAGATCGGCTGAGTCGAACAGTTGAGCGCTTTTGCAACAGAACGTGCGTTCACCGCAGCCATTCCTTCCTGGCAAAACATGGCAAACGATCTTTCCAGGATCATTTCCCTTGTAATTCTCTGTTTGGGAGGCATAAAATCCACTTCCTATCCTTAAATTGAAAGAATCTCGGATTATGGTAACATATTCTTTTCCTTTCGTCAACACCCTTTCATTTCCACAGTTGTTTATGTTTATATTTCTTTTTGCACACAAATATACGTGTACAAACATCTGTTTTTATTGATTCTTTTCGACATGATTCGAGCATTTCGTGTGTCATTTAAGTATGGAACACCGAAAAAATATTTTTTTGAGAAATAGAGAATTGTATCTTCTTCAATGGTTTATCGGGCAGTTTGTTCTTTTTCAAAGCAAAAGTTCGCGCTTTTTTCGGCGCATGATTGTATTTAGCAGGCGATTCTGCTATACTGATCATCAGTCTTTTAAGCGAGGTGCTTGGTTTTGCGCAATCACATTGTCCTTCTTTTGCTTCTGTTTTCCCTTCTGCCTGTCTGTGCATCGGCCGAATCCCTTTCGCTCGCCGAAATGGCCGCCGCCGAGGATGCAGCTTCCCTCTCTTCCGATTTAAGCGCGCCAGAGACCGTTCAAACGGTCTCAACAGCCGCACGTGAGGATTTTATCGACCGCATTCTTTCTCTCGCCCAGACGCTCTATACAAAGGCCAACGGTCAACCCCAGCGCGCGCAATACAGCGGCGACATCTACATCTGCAAAAACTACACGGTTCATCTTTTCCGCGAAACCTGCGGCGACTTCCGCATGGCCGAATACCCCGACGTACCGTTGGTCATCCCAAACAACCAGAAGAAAGCGGACTGCGCTCCTTACGTCTACGGGGTGGAATGGCAGGATGTGCCCGCCAGCGAAGGCAATCCATTTTACGCTGCTGCAAGCTTCCGATACAATGATTCACTTTCTAAAGAAGAAAACCGCGAAAAAGCCCGCGAATTTTTAAAGCAGGTCAAACGCGGCGACTATTTTCAAATGGCCGCAAACTATTATTACGGAGTCGGCGCACACAGCATGCTTTTCATTGCGGATTATGACCCGGAAACGGACAGCGTGCATTGGGCTGATTCCAACATGAAAGGCAAAAGCGTAAACGGCATTCGCTATGCCTATGTGCAATACGACGCAGTGAAGGGGATCGACTGGTTTGTCGATGCGTTTTGCCGCAAGAAATACGGCGCAACGATTTATCGCCTGAGAGAAGATATTATGTATAAATGATTCTTTCCCGGTGCAAATTCCATGTCACGCCGCGCGCGTTTCGCGCCACGGTCTAAAATTGAGTAAGAAGTCTTCTTCATTAGAGAGACAGACGCTCACACCACTGTGCGAATCGGTCTGTACACGGTAATTCAACCTCATAATTGCAAGGATTCGCAGTCGCTGAGGATATTAAAAAATCCCGCTATTGTGAGTCTTTCATTTATATGTTAAAACAGGGTTCCCGCTACGCGCCAGTGCAGGCACAAGAGATGAAGTGAGCGCGATAGGCAATCCTGTCTCCAAAAAAAGAAGCAGTAATGGCGTATAATAGTTGAGGGAGGATGTTTGGGAATCCGGCAACGTCCTACTCTCCCAGGTGATATCGGCCTCCTGTTTCGCCCACAGGGCGCAGGGGCCGATATCCTAACCAAGTACGTGCTTCGC
>UQNN01000027.1 GCA_900542445.1 uncultured Eubacteriales bacterium
CCCGAATCTTTTTCGAGTCGACCTCACCCTTGGAAAGCAAGACAACCGTCTCGACATTACCATTGTTTACTGCACTTACCGTGCTTCCCTGGCCATAGCCTATAAGCTCAATGTCAGATGTCGTTGCATTTTGAGCGTTTTCAATTTCTGTCACGGAACCGTTGCCTTTTGCTTCTCCCGTGATAAGGTGGCTGTCGCCATTGTTGGTCATATACGCATGGCCTCCATCTTCGGAATGGATATCGGCTCGATACACTTTACCGTTATTGATGATGTTTAAACCGCTTCCGGCACCGTTTGCCTCTGCATAAACCCCTCTCTTAATTAACATTCCTTCGCCAATTCGCACATGAATTGTATTTCCGTTCTCTGAACCAACACCAAGGCCGTCATTCATGACCATATCATTCAGAAACACATTCGCGTTTTTTCCAAAATTCTTCTCGTCAATCCTGCCATAATCCTCAATCGTTCCGCCCGTAACGGTATAGTTCTCCCCATCCTTCTCGATAGTCGTTCCATCCTCAGTGTAACGGTTCGAGCCGCTGTTGCGCAGGCCGTTCACAATGTTGTTCCACGTGACTGCGCTGGCCGTCATCGGCTGCAAGATCAGCACGGCGGACACGGTCAGAGCCGCCGTCTTTTTCAGCATAGACATCTGTTTTTCCTCCCCTGTATGGAAATCATTGGTATTTATATTGTACGCTTAACCCCCCCGACGTCAAGGCTCAAAACGACATTTTTTGTTGATATTGGAACTTTTTATTGGTAAGATTTGCGCCGTTTACACAAAAATCAAGGCCGAGCATTGAACGCCTTTTGTTATTTATCAGTAAAAAAAAACGCGTCCCTGTTTGAGACGCGCATTGTTTCATTCTTCCTTCCGATGATAATAATCCCAAATCACTTTCGCCTGCGCCTTGCCGATTCCTTCGACCTCGCAAAGCTCCTCCGGCGCAGCGTTCGCAATGTTGGCGACGGATTTAAAATGCGTCAGCAGCGCGCGCCGCCGGGTTGCGCCGATGCCGGGAATATCCTCAAGGGTCGAGTGCATGCCCGCTTTTTGCCGCAGATCGCGGTGATGGGTGATGCCGAACCGATGCGCTTCGTCGCGGACGCGCTGAATCAGGTGCAGCGCAGGCGACTTGCGGTCAAGCAGGATGCTTTCCTCCTGATCGGGCAGAAAGATCTCTTCCAGCCTTTTGGCGAGGCCGAAAATCGGGATATCGTAGCCCACCTTGAGCATGGCTTCGCGCGCGAACCTCAGCTGCTGCGGGCCGCCGTCGATCAAAATCAAATCCGGCAGATCGGCAAAGCCGGACAGGCCGCGCCCATCCTCCGGCAATTTGCCCGCCTCGGCCAGCGCCTCCCGTTCCTGTTTGGCGCGGGTCAGGCGGCGGGTCAGCACCTCGTTCATGGAAGCAAAGTCGTTTGCGCCCTCGACCGTCTTGATGCGGAAGATGCGGTATTCCTTGCGCGCGGCCTCGCCGTCGATGGCGACAACCATGCTCGCCACGCTCAAAACGCCCTGCGTGTTGGAAATATCGTAACCTTCGATGCGCCGCGGCGTGTGATCCATGCCGACCGCCTTGGCCAACGCCTCACATGCGCCGATGGTGCGCTCGTGCGCGCGGGCAAGGTGCGCGTTGCGCTTGGCCAGCGCGTCCTTCGCGTTCTTGAGCGCCAGCTCTACAAGCTTGTGCTTCGTGCCACGCTGCGGCTCAAACACCGTGACCTTCGCGCCCTTCCGCTCAGAGAGCGCCAGCGCGATGTCTTCCGCCTGTTCGGGCAGCTCCATGCAGAGGATTTCGGAGGGCGGCTGTCTGCCGTCGTCGTAAAACTGCATGATGAACGAGCCGAGAATCTGCGCCGCGCTCTGGTCGCCCGCGCCATCGAGCGCGTAATTCTCCGCGCCGATCATGTGGCCGCCGCGCACATAGACGACCTCCACCATCGCGTCAATATCATCGCTCGTGCAGGCGACGATATCCTGATCGCCGCCGTTGACGTTGATCGCCTTCTGCCGCTCCATCAGGTTCTGCGCGTCGCGGATTCGGTCGCGGAGCTGGGCAGCCTGTTCAAAGCGCATTTCACGCGCGGCCTTGTTCATCTGCTCAGTCAGCCGGTCGATGACCGCGTCGGATTTGCCGCTCAGAAAGTCGATGACCTCCTGTACCGCCTTGCCGTATTCCTCCGGGGTGGTCAGAGACGCGCACGGCGCAAGGCATTCGCCGAGCTGGTGGTGCAGGCACGGGCGCTGGTGCATGCCGGGCTTGATCGCCATGGCGCAGGTGCGCAGCGGAAACAGCCCGCGCAGCACGTCGAGCACCTCCCGCACGCCCGTCGCGCCCATATACGGGCCAAAATACTTAGCCTTATCCTTCTCCACGCGGCGCACCAGCTCCACGCGCGGATAATCCTGTGCGAGATCGATTTTCAGATACGGATAATGCTTATCATCCTTCAAAAGGATGTTATACTGCGGCTTATGCAGCTTGATCAGGTTGCATTCCAGAATCAGCGCTTCGAGGTTCGTATCGCAGAGCACGATATCAAAATCATCAATCCGGGCGACCATCGCGCGCACCTTGACCGTGTGCGCCTTGGAGTGGGTAAAATACTGGCTGACGCGGTTTTTGAGGTTGACCGCCTTGCCGACGTAGATGATTTTCCCCTCGCTTTTCATCAGGTAGCAACCCGGACAGGTAGGCAGTTTTTCAATTTTGAGTTTCAGCAGATCGTTCATGTCATGCTCCCTTCGGGGTATTTTAGAGGCGCTGCCCTCAATCCCCCGGCAGGGAACTGCGTTCCCTGCACCTTTCTCCTCACCGCTTCGCGGTGTACCGCGAAGCGAAACGGGAAATCCAAGAACCCCAGGTTCTTGGTGGGGTTTGAGGATTGAAGCCACGCACCCGCTGTGCGGGATTCAGCGTGGCGGAAATCGGAAATCGCAAGGCGCCGAAGGCAACTATGCGAGTTTCCCGTCTCGAAACCCCAACGTCAAAAGAAAAAGCGGGGCGAAGCGATGCTTCACCCCGCGCATAGACCGGCGCTTATTCTTCGTCGTCCTCATCCTCTTCGTCGGTGAAACGGGTGCGGACAATCTGAATCAGCTTTTCCATCAACGCTTCTTCCGGAGGCACAAACTCCTCCATCTCCTCGCCGTTTTCATCCTCGAAGGTGTTCACCTGCATGATATACACAGGGTCGTCGTCCGGTTCATCGTCGGACGGGTTCTCCTGCGCGTCGCAAAGCGCGGCAAATTCCTGCCCGTTATAATAGAAATAATCCATCACTTCAAGCATCAGCGTGTTGCCGCTGTCATCGGTAAATTCCACAATATCGCGATCCTGCATTTCTTCCGGGGTCATAGTCAAACCTCCTGCCCGCGCTTTGCGCGTGTTGATGCTCTTATTATACCCGCAGCACCGCCAAAATGCAAGCGGCGCGGGCTGACTCGCTCACCCCAGCGCAAGGTCAAGCGCCATCATCAGCGTATAGCCCGCCATCACGCCTGCAACGCCCGCGCGGGTCTTCGCCGCCTGCGGAATCATCTCCGCAAAGACGACCTGCATCATCGCGCCCGCACAGAATGCCATCATCCCCGGCAGGGCGCTCTGCGCCGCGCCCATCATCAGCGCCGCCAGCATGCCGAAAACCGGCTCGACCGCGCCGCTGAGCGCACCCAAAGCAAAGCTCTTTCCCCGGCTCAGGCCGCTCGCGCGAAAGGGCAGCGCCACAGCCAGCCCTTCCGGCAGGTTCTGCACGCCGATGCCCAGCGCCAGCACCGCCGCCGCGGCCAGCCCGCCCTGTACGCCCGCCAGCGCGAACGCCAGCCCGACGGCCATGCCTTCCGGAATGTTGTGCAGCGTGATGGCCGCGACCATCATCAGCCGCTTTCTCGCGCTGTCAGACGCATTCTGAATGCGTCGAACGCGGCACATCAGCGCGTCAACGCCCGCAATCATCGCCGCGCCCAGCATGAATCCCAGCGTCACGATCAGCCAGCCGCCCTCATTCTGCCGCATCGCGGGCAAAATCATGCTGAAAACCGCCGCCGCGCTCATCACGCCCGCCGCAAAGCCCATACACGGGCCGTCCTCCGATTGCTTTTTCATCAAAAAGACCAGCGCCGCACCCAATATCGTCATCAGGAACGGGAAGAGCGTGCCCGCACCAGCCCAGAAAACCATTTTCATCGGCTTTCACCTCTCTGCCATGCTATGCGCAGAGCGGGAAAGACGTTCGAGCCGGACAGACAAAAACGCCCCCGACTTCCGTCGGAGGCGCTGCAATTCCTTACTTGCTATGGCAGCTCTTGCCGCTGCCGCAGCCCGGACAGCCGGAGCAGCCGCCGCTCTTCTTCTCGCGGACGAGGCTGCGGGCAAGGAAGAACAGGACTGCCGCCAGGACAATCAATACAAGAATCGTTGCCACGGGATTTCCTCGCTTTCTGAAAATATGGGAATGTTCCCTTCCTCAGTATCGGGGAAGGGAACACGCCCTATACGAAGTTTGGAGGGGAAATTACTTGCCGGTGTACTTGACTTCCATCTCTTCGCTTTCCTTATACGGACGGACAATCAGGTAGATGAGCACGCCAAGCACGATCACAGCCGCCACGGTGCCCACGCCGAAGGTGGTGTCGCCGGTGAACAGGCCGCCGATCTGGTAGACAATCAGCGCAACCGCGTAAGCGAAGCCGCACTCCCAGCCGATTGCAGCCCAGGTCCACTTCGCGTTGTTCATCTCGCGCTTGATGGCGCCGATGGCCGCGAAGCACGGCGCGCACAGCAGGTTGAAGATCAGGAAGCTGTAAGCAGAGAGCTGGGTGAACTGAGCGGCGATGTTGACCAGACCTGCGAAGTCGCCTTCCTCAACCATCTCCAGCGCGTCGCCCGCAACCGCGAACAGGGTGCCGAACGCACCGACGACTTCTTCCTTCGCAACCAGGCCGAGCAGGGTCGCGACGGTCGCCTGCCAGTTGCCGAAGCCCAGAGGCGCGAAGATGAAGCAGACCGCATTGCCGATGGCCGCGAGGATGGAAGCATCCATATCCTCCACCATGCCGAACGCGCCGTCCACGAAGCCGAAGGAGCTGGTGAACCAGACGAACACAGAGGCCAGGGTGATGATCGTACCGGCCTTCTTAATGAAGCTCCAGCCGCGCTCCCAGGTGCCGCGCAGCACGTTCTTCACGGTCGGAACATGGTAAGCCGGCAGCTCCATAACAAACGGGGCCGGTTCGCCCGCAAAGGGCTTGGTCTTCTTCAGGATGATACCGGAGATGATGATTGCCGCGATGCCGACAAAGTAAGCGCTCGGGGCAACCCACCACGCGCCGCCGAAGATCGCGCCGGCCATCAGGCCAACGATCGGCATCTTTGCGCCGCAGGGGATGAAGGTGGTGGTCATGATCGTCATGCGGCGATCACGCTCCTGCTCGATGGTACGGGAAGCCATAACGCCAGGCACGCCGCAGCCGGTGCCGACCAGCATCGGGATGAAGCTCTTGCCGGAGAGGCCGAAGCGGCGGAAAACACGGTCCATGATGAACGCGATACGCGCCATGTAGCCGCAGTCCTCCAGGATGCACAGCTCAAGGAACAGAACGAGCATCTGCGGCACAAAGCCGAGAACCGCGCCGACGCCGCTGATCACGCCGTCAACAATCAGGCCGGTGAGCCAATCGGCGCAGCCGATGCCCTCGAAGAAGCTCTGCGCCGCCGGAAGAATCCACTCGCCGACAAACACGTCGTTGGTCCAGTCGGTCAGCGCCGTGCCGACGGTGGAAATCGCAATGTAGTAAACCAGCGTCATGATGGCCGCGAAAATCGGCAGGCCGAGGATTCGGTTGGTCAGCACGCGGTCGATCTTGTCGCTGGTGCTCATGCCGCGGTTGCTCTTCTTGACGCAGCCGTCGATGATAGAAGCGATGTAGGTGTAGCGCGCAGAAGTGATGATGGACTGGCTGTCGTCGTCCATTTCCTTTTCGCAGGCCTTGATGTCCTGCTCGATGTGGGCGAGCTTGTCCTTCGGGATGTTCAGCTTTTCAATCAGCTGCTCGTCGCGCTCAAAGATCTTGACGGCGAACCAGCGCTGCTGCTCTTCCGGCATGTCGTGAAGCACAACTTCCTCGATGTGGGCCAGCGCATGCTCGATGCTGCCGGCGAAGCGATGCTGCGGGATGGTCTTCTTGCCGCTGCGCGCCATCTGCACGGCACGCTGAGCCGCTTCCATCACGCCGTCGCCCTTCAGCGCGGAAATCTCGATGACCGGCACGCCCAGGTGATTGGAGAGCTTGGCCGCGTCAATGCGGTCGCCGTTCTTGCGGACAACGTCCATCATGTTCAGCGCAACGACCATCGGGATGCCCAGTTCGGCGAGCTGCGTGGTCAGGTACAGGTTGCGCTCCAGGTTGGTCGCGTCGATGATGTTGAGCAGCGCGTCCGGGCGCTGGTCGATCAGCACGTTACGGGCGACGACTTCTTCCATCGTGTACGGGCTCAGGGAGTAAATGCCCGGAAGATCCGTAATGATGACATCCTTCTCGCCCTTGAGGCGGCCTTCCTTCTTCTCAACCGTAACGCCCGGCCAGTTGCCGACGAACTGGTTCGCGCCGGTGAGCGCGTTGAACAGCGTAGTCTTGCCGCAGTTCGGGTTGCCGGCAAGCGCGATCTTGATCTCCATGATCTTTCCTCCTAGGTTAGAATCTGCTAACCTTCATCCTGAAATCAAGCGGGTCATGTTCCCCGCTTTCCGATAAAACCTTTAGGTCTTACTTGACCTCGATGAGATCGGCGTCCGCCTTGCGCAGGCTCAGCTCGTAGCCGCGAACGGTTACCTCCACCGGATCGCCCAGCGGCGCCACCTTGCGCACGTAGATCTGCACGCCCTTGGTGATGCCCATGTCCATGATGCGGCGCTTGAGCGCGCCCTCGCCGCCGACCTTCGTCACGGTCACGGTCGAGCCAATTTTGGCTTCCTTCAGCGTCATCGTTTTGTCCTCCTCTTTATACTCTTGATTCCGGCTTAAAATGCATTAAACCAGAATCTTGGTCGCCAGTTCGCGGCTGATGGCCACGCGCGCGTCCTTCACCTGCACAATCAGGTTGCCGGAGATATCGGAAACCACGCGAACCATCTCCCCCTCAACAAAGCCGAGGTTTTCCAGATGCGTGCGCACCTTATCGCTGCCTCCGATGCGGATGATCGGGCGGCTCTCGCCGACGCCCACCATAGTAAGCGGCATATCCATCCTCCCTTTCAATCTGTGTATTCTTTTGTTTGCATACACAAATTAGCTTTTTCTAACGGCAATATATTAGCATTCGCTAACGAATTTGTCAACGCATTGACTCAAGAAAAAAAAGCCAAAATTTTTTTATCCGCGTTGTTTGGTTTATCGAAATATGTTATAATGAAGCCAGTATAGCCGTGCCTGTGCGTCCCGCGCGGCCAGATTTGCCGCTCGCAGCGTCGGCGCGCGGCTGACGCTTGGAGGCGATTTGATTATGGCAGTATCCGAAGCCATCGAAAACTATCTGGAAACGATTTACATTCTCTCTCAACAGCAAAACGAGGTTCACGCCATCGACGTCTGCTCCTATCTTTCCTATTCCCGCCCGACGGTTTCCATCGTTCTGCGCCAGATGCGCGAAAACGGGCTGGTCAACGTCGATGAGGATAACCATATCCACCTGACCGAGGAAGGCAAACGCATTGCGACCCATATCTATGAGCGCCACACCATTCTCAGCCAGCTGTTCATGAGCCTTGGGGTCAGCAAGGAGACGGCGCTCCACGACGCGTGCAAAATCGAGCACGACCTGAGCGACGAAACCTTTGAGGCGATTAAAAAACACTATCAGGCTCATCAATGACTTTTTCCCGTGTCCAAAAGGGGCAGTTGCGCAGAAGGCAACCGCCTTTTTTCATTGGTTGAAGGCGGCCGTCAGCCATGCTATAACAGATTGATGATCGAATACTACCAAAAGGTGGCCGACCTCTGGCCGCGCTACGGCGAGATCGACAGCACGATTGTGCATCAGGCCATCGTCGTTTCCCTCATCAATCTGGAAATGACGAGCGTCTGTCCGGGCACCTATCCGCCGGAAAAAGGCTATCCATGCTGGCAGGCGATGAAGCAGATTCAGGCCTCCCCCGCGTTTGAACGTCTGCGGGAAAAGGAAGAAGGCGTCGCCAACCTGCTGGATCTCTATGTCGCCCGCTATGAGACAGACGCGTTTGCCGTCGCGGTGACCCCGAAAAAGCCCTTCGATCCCGCGCTCAGGGAAGAACTCATCGCGATGACCGGGCGCGCCTATGCCGAAAAAGTTCATCCGGATCACTGGACGGCGGACATGTATCAGGTGCTCATCAGCCAGGTTGGCTGCGCATTCGAGCGCGGCCAGATGACCCATTACGAGTGCTGGAAGATCATCCACGATTTTTATATGCAGACGCACGCCACAATGAATCAGGAAGAAATCGACGTGATTTCCTAATTTCATGTGAACAGGGTTACGCTGGGCTGTCGCCCAGACCTATCTGAGGGATTCAATCCCTCAGACTCCTTTCTTCGCTTCGCGCTTATAGCTCGTATCTTTCACATAAAAACACAAAAGGGCCTTGTACGGAAGCATCCGTACAAGGCCCTTTAAATATGGGAAATCCAAGAACCTCAGGTTCTTGGTGGGGTTTGGGGCGAAGCCCCAACGTCTCCCCAACGTCCCCCTTAGTCGTCCGCCGAAACAACCGCTTCGGCCTTCGGCTGAATGTCTCCCGCCTCGGTCAGCGCGATTCTCGTCAGCGCCGGGCCGACCAGCTCATAAATCAACACGCCGAACAGAACAATGTTGCGCACCATCACGCCGTCCGCGCCCAGCGTCTGCGCCACCGTGACAGACATGCCCAGCGCCACGCCCGCCTGCGGCAGGAGCGTGATGCCCAGCCACTTCTGCACCTTCGGCGGGCACTTCATGAACTTCGCGCTGATGCTCGCGCCCAACCACTTGCCGAAAGCGCGGGCAAGGATATACGCCGCGCCGATGATGACCACCGACATGTTGCCGAATACGTTCAGCTCCAGTTCCGCGCCGCTGAGCACAAAGAACAGGATGTAAAGCGGCGCCGTCCAGCGGTCGGTCTTCTCCATGATCTCCGCCGAGAAATCGCACACGTTGCAGAATACCGTGCCCAGCATCATGCACACCAGCAGGCTGGAGAAGCCGATCTTCACGCCGCCCACCTCAAACTCCATCATCGAGAGTGCTACCGTCAAAATGACAAACGTGATGGACAGGGACAAACGCTTGCTGTTCGATTTGAAATATTTCTCCGCCGCGGAGAAGATGCTGCCCATTACAAAGCCCATCAGGATGGAAAGCACGATTTCCAGCAGCGGCTCAACGAGGATGCTCGTCATATCGTAATTGCCGTAGTTGATCGCTTTCGCCACGCCGAAGCTGACCGCGAATACAATCAGACCGACCGCGTCGTCGAGCGCAACGATCGGCAGCAGCAGATCCGTCAATTCGCCCTTCGCCTTGTACTGGCGGACAACCATCAGCGTCGCCGCCGGGGCGGTCGCCGTCGCAATCGCGCCCAGAACAATCGCGTCCGCAATGGACATCGAATTGCCGAGCACAAAGAAGTGCAGCCCGATGAGCACCAGATCGACCATCAGCGTCGCCGTCAGCGCCTGAAAAATGCCGATAACCGTCGCCTGCTTGCCCGTCTGGCGCAGCTGGGAAAGACGGAACTCGTTGCCGATGGCAAACGCGATGAAGCCCAGCGCCACGTCGTTAAACAAACTCAGCGCTTTTACATCTGTCGTCGTCGGGAAGCCGAGGCCCTGCACGCCCAGCTTGCCCAGGCAGTACGGGCCGATCAAAATGCCTGCAATCAGATAGCCCGTCACAGCCGGCAGTTTCAGCGGCTTGACGAAACGGGAAACCAGCAGACCCGCGCACAGCGCGATGGCAATGCTAAGCAATGTTTCCATAACGATTACCTCTCTTTGTTCTTCACTTTTTTCCTTCGTTTACAAGCCAATATTATATCACTGACTTTCACGCAAAAACAGGTGAAAAAGCGCCTGACTTTTGCGTTTTTTTCTGTTCTTTTTGATGCTTTTTCAAACGGTGGAAGGTTGAATCCAGTACAAAAAAGAACGCCCCTTTTTCAAGAGACGTTCTGAATCTGCGTAGAAAAATTACTGCGCAACCGGATACACGCTGCAGCGGGTCTTCTTCTTGCCCATGCGCTCGAAACGGACAACGCCGTCCACCAGAGCGAACAGGGTATCGTCGCCGCCGATGCCGCAGTTGGTGCCGGGATGAATGTGGGTGCCGCGCTGACGGTACAGGATGTTGCCCGCCAGGACGAACTGGCCGTCCGCACGCTTCGCGCCGAGGCGCTTAGACTCGCTGTCGCGGCCGTTGTGGGAAGAACCGGTGCCCTTCTTATGAGCGAAGAGCTGAAGATTCATCGTAAGCATCTGCTTGCCTCCATTCTTCTTTCTGTATCCGAATGAGATTCGGATAAACTTTTTGAATGTCTGTCAGTCCCGTCATGACCGTTTGGAGCACGATCTGCGCTTTCTGTGCCGCACCGGCTTCAAGCTCTCGCGGCAGCTCGCATTTGAGATATCCGTCCCGAACGGCGACGCACGGCGTCACCCCCGCGACGGCTTCCAACGCGTTCACGCCCGTCTGCGTCAGCGCGGAAACCGCGCAGCAGACCAGATCGTAACCCCGTATCTTCTTGCCGCCCGCGTGTCCGCTGGCCAGAAAGCCGCAAACCGCGCCGTCGGCAGAAGTATAGACCGTGATGGTGGTCATCTCTTAGCCGATCTTGGTGATTTCCACCTTGGTGTACGGCTGGCGATGGCCCTGCTTACGGCGATAGTTCTTCTTGGACTTGTACTTGTAGACGACGATCTTCTCGCCGCGGATCTGGCCGACGACCTTGCCCTCGACCTTGACGCCCTCGACAACCGGCGTGCCGATCTTCACGTCGCCGTCGTTGCCCATCAGCAGAACGTCAAAAGAAACCGTGGAGTCAACCTGAGCATCGATCTTCTCGATGTAGATCACGTCGCCCTCACTGACGCGGTACTGTTTGCCACCAGTCGCAATAATCGCGTACATTATGGTGACACCTCCTCATAAATACTCGCCGGGTTTAGGTAGCCCTTGGGCATTTGCAGACCTGTCCCGAGCGGCTTGCCTTTCTATGATAGCAGTTTTTCCTGCTGGTGTCAATCATTTTGACGCATTTTTCGTTGTTTGCCTGCTGAAATTTTTTATTTTCGCATGCTTTCCGCTGTTTTTCCCGCAAATTGAGAATTGGATTCTAAATCTGCCATCCAAATCCGCCCCGAAAACGGAAAAAGCGCCGATTGTTCGGCGCTTGAAGCTCAATACCCCGTCGCTTCTTCATTCTTGACCAGCTTGACAATGCGGCTCGTGCCCAGTCTCGTCGCGCCCAGCTCAATAAACTTGTAGGCGTCGTCCAGCGAAGCGATGCCTCCCGCCGCCTTGATGCCCTTCCCCGGCTTCATATGCGCTTTCATCAGCGCCACATCGTCAAACGTCGCGCCGGCGGTGGAGAAGCCCGTCGAGGTTTTGATGAAATCCGCGTCGGATTGGGAGACGATGTCGCACATGCGAATTTTCTCTTCCTCGGTCAGCAGACAGGTTTCAATGATGACCTTGAGCGGATGGCCCGCGCAGGCCGCCTTGATCGCATTGATTTCGGCGAGCACCTCGTCGTCGCGCCCATCCTTGAGCATGCCGATGTTGATGACCATGTCCACCTCGTCCGCGCCGTTCTTCACCGCGTCGGCCGCTTCAAAAACCTTCGCCGCCGTCGTGGAATAGCCCGTCGGGAAACCGATGACCGTACACACGCCCACCTTGTCCGCCCTGTCCTGCATATACGCCTTGCACCGCGCAACATAGCTGGCCGGAATGCACACTGTCGCCGTGTGGTACTTCATCGCGTCGTCGCAAATCTGCTGAATCTGCGCCCAGGTCGCTTCGGGTTTGAGCAGCGTGTGATCCACCATCGCAAGCATTTTACTGAGTTCCATCTTGTTTTCCTCCTGCAAGTTCATTATCTTTATTATACGCGATGAACGGCTTCAGAGCAAGCGCCTGTCAGGTTCTTTCTTTTTTTCGCAATCGGGCGTATACTGATGTCATATGAATGGAACAGGAGGTCTTTTTTCGATGATCATCGGCATGCGCGGCCATGATTTTGGCCGTATGGAACCCCGCGCGCTGGCTTTGGCCATCCGCGAGGCCGGGTTTGAAGCCACGCAGCTCGCTTTCGCCAAAGCGTTTCCCGCGCCCGCAGAACAGTATATGACCCCCGGCGCGCTCAGTGAAATCCGCAGCGCGTTCGCCGGAATTGTCCTGCCCGTGATGGGCTGCTATGTCAGCGCCAGCGATCGCGATCCCGATGTGTTGGCGGAGGCAAAGGCGCGTTTCAAGCGTTCCCTGTCCGCCAGCGTCATCCTCGGCGCGGGCTGCGTCGGCACGGAGACGACCCATTTCACCTTTCCCGAATCCGAGCGTGAAGCCGCCTATGCCCGCCTGCTGGATTTTACCCGCGAGGTCTGCGCACACGCCGAACAGGTGCATGCGCTCGTGGGCATTGAACCCGTCGCGCTGCATACGCTCAACACGCCGGAAATCGCCCGCCGCCTGATTGCGGATGTCAGCAGTCCCAATCTGCGCGTCATCCTCGATACGGCGAACCTCGTCACGCCCGAAACCGCCGCGCCCGAAGCGCAGATGGAGATTTTGGAGCGTGCGCTTTCCTGCTTCGGCAAACAGATCTGCGTGCTGCACGTGAAAGACGGCGTGTTTAACGGCGAAGGCAAGTGGGAAAACCGTCCGCTCGGCCAGGGCGTGATGGATTGGCCGCGTCTGCTGCCGCGCCTGCGGGAACATAACGACACACTCTGCGCTCTGCGGGAAGGCGTTTTTCCCGGTATGGCAAAGGAAGAATGCCAAATCATGCACCGCTGGCTCGGCGAATAAGCGGGCTGAGCATCTCCTCCGCTTCTTTTTCAATCTGCTTAATCCCCAGAATCGGCGGCTGAGGGTGCACATGTTCCCCGATATGCTTCTCCATCCACACCATGTCATACCATGTGTCAAACTTATATCCGCACTGATGGAACGCGCCGATCATGCGGTAGCCCATTTTTTCATGGAATCGCACGCTGTCCAGGGTTAAATGCGCGTCCGGCGCGCTCGGCACGGCGATGCAGGCTTCCACGTTGGTCAGCCGCTGCATGCTCAAAATCGTTTCCATCGCGTCATAGAGTTTCCGCCCCACGCCCATGCGCCGCGCATCCCGCTTCACATAGACGCTCATCTCCGCGCACCACTGATAGGCCGCGCGCGGATGGAACGCGCCCGCATACGCATAGCCGACGATTTCACCGTCGTTTTCCGCAACCAGATACGGAAACTTTTCCAGCGTATGCGCGATACGCCCGGCAAATTCTTTCTCGCTCGGCACATCGTATTCAAAGGTGATCGCCGTCTCCCGCACATACGGCGCATAGATGGCAAGCAGCGCCGCCGCGTCCTCCAGCCCGGCCATGCGAATTCTCATAGCTGCTCCTTTCCTGGGGCTCTGCCCCAAACCCCGCAAGGGAACTGAGTTTTCTCGGTTCAGTATCGTCCACAGACGATGCTCACTCCAGATTTTCAAAGAAATCGTCTTTCTGAACGTCTTCCCCGACCGCCGAATACGCCAGGCCAAACTTTGAGTTATCATACGGCCCAAAATCCTCGACATGATAATCCGTCCGCTGCTGGGAAATATGGCATTCAAACGCCCGGCTGGCGAGATCGAACGCGGTTTGGCCGCCAAACGCCGCCAGCGGTTTGCGCCAATCCATCTTCACCGGATTCTGCTCGTACAGATGGAGATACAGTTTCTTCACCTGCCACGGTTCGCTGTGCGTCATTTTCTCCTGATCGTTTTCATCTGCCGCCAGCGCAATGGCCGCTTGAGCCGCGTCCGCCGCCGCCCGATGCGCGCCGTGGCCGTATTCGCCGTTCACGTCCTGCGTCACCACGACGTCCGGCCTGCACGCGCGGTAAGTCTCGGCGACAAAACGATAGACGCTCTCCCGGCTCCATCCCTTCTGGGCGTACATCCCCTTGAGCGTCAGCTGATACTTATCCGGGAAATGGCCGATCATCGGGTAATTCTTCACCCCGCAGAGCCACAGACCGTCCAGCAGTTCCAGCCGCCGATATGGCATCGTCGGCACAAGGTAGGCCACCTGCACCTTCCTGCCCATTTCCCCTGCGTAATAGGGAATCGTGCCGCCCAAAAACAGCAATTCATCGTCCGGGTGCGCCGCCAGCGCCAGCAAATCCGCCTTGTCGAGCGGCGCTTCCCATTGCTGTACCCAGTCCGGCGCGTCGCCCTCGCCAAAGACGTGCAGCTCGGCGATAAACAGCCGCCCCTTACCGTCCTTCGGACGGATACGCACAGTCTCAGTCCCTGCGTCCAGCGCAATATACTCGTTCAAAAAGCTGCCGCCGCTCACAGCAACCGTCCGCCATGCGCCCGCGTCGTCCGTGGTCTGCACTTCCAGCGCCGCGATATCTTCATAAAACTGCACATACAGGCCGCCGACGGATTCCTCCGCTTCGATCTCCACATAGGCGTAACTGCCCGACGAAGAGGCCCAATACGTCTGATACTGCCCATCCGTCATGCGTCCCAGCGTCTTTTTGCCTACGGCTGAAAGCGTGCATGTACCCGTGATTTCCTGCGCCGTCTGCGCAAGGGCTGTAGGCGCAAACATCATCAGTGCCGCCGCCAGCGCCCAAAACAGTCTCTTCATCGTCATCCTCCATCCTTTTTCTCTGCGCAGTATGATACCACATTTTCCCCACAAAATAAAGTTTGTCCCTTGCCCTTGTCCCGGTGCGGATGATATAATGGACGGGATAGATTCGAGCGGGCTGAGCCCGCCTGCACGTATGCCGCTGCGCGCAAAGCGTCCGGATTCTGCGCATGCGGATTGTTTTTGTGCATTATCCGTAGAGCAAAAACATAGGGAATGACAGGAAAGCGAGCGATTATCAAGCATGGGTATCAACGCGATTGTCGGCCAGAGCGGCGGCCCCACCTGTGTCATCAATTCCAGCCTGGCGGGCGTTTTCAGCGCCTGCCGCAGGCACGGCGTTCAAAAGGTCTTCGGCATGCGCCACGGCGTGCAGGGCCTGCTCAAGGATGAAGTGATCGACCTGACGGAAGCGCTCGACGCGCCGGGAAAGCTGTCCCTGCTGCGCCACACGCCCGCTTCCTATCTGGGCAGCTGCCGCTACAAACTGCCGGAAAGCGGCCAGATGGAGGCCGTTTATCAGGCGATTTTCGACGCGCTGCGCCGCTATGACATCGGCTATTTCTTCTATATAGGCGGCAACGACAGCATGGATACCATCCTCAAACTGAGCGATTATGCCGCCAAAATCGGCAGCGATATCCGCTTCGTCGGCGTGCCCAAGACGATTGACAACGACCTGACCCACACCGATCACACGCCGGGCTATGGCTCGGCCGCCAAATACATCGGCACGACGATCAAAGAGCTGGTGCGCGATTCCACGATTTACGACCTCAAATCCGTAACCGTTGTGGAAATCATGGGCCGCAACGCGGGCTGGCTGACCGCCGCCGCCGCGCTTGCGGAAGACGAAGACTGCGAAGGCGCGGCCATGATCTGCCTGCCGGAAGTGCCGTTTGATCCGGAGCATTTCATCGCCCGCGTGGATGCGCTTCAGCAGCAGACGCCGTCTCTGGTCGTCGCCGTTTCCGAGGGCGTGCGCACAGCCGAGGGGCGCTACGTCTGCGAACTGGCGCATAACCCCGTCAACGTCGATGCGTTCGGCCATACCTATCTGGGCGGCACGGCGCATTATCTTTCCGGCCTCATCGCCGCCCGGCTGCACAGCAAAACCCGCGCCGTCGAGCTTTCCACCCTTCAGCGTTGTGCCGCGCACGTCGCCAGTGAAACCGACGTTTCCGAATCGTTCGACGTGGGCGCGTTCGCCGTGGACGCGGCGTTTGAGGGCAAAACCGGCGTGATGGCCGCGCTCAAGCGCGTGAGCGACGAACCCTATGTCTGCGGCTTTGAGCTGCACGACATCCACGACATCGCCAATCTGGAAAAGACGATTCCGCTCGACTGGATCGACGCGGAGCGTTACCGTCTGCACGAGCCGTTTCTCGCCTATGCCCGCCCGCTGATCGCGCAGGAGGTCAAGCCGGAGTATCAAAAGGGCCTGCCGAGACATTTGAAACTGAACCGCTGACTTTTTGCATAGGAAAAGAGCGCCTCCGCACGGGAAGCGCTCTTTTTTGATTCCATTTAAGATTCCGTTCGTCCTTACGCGTTTTCCAAAATCGCCTTCACAGCCAAGCGACCCTGGGTCATCGTGCGGCCGACGGCCACGCCGACAAAGAACTCCGGATAGTTGCCGCTGAAGAAGCTGCCGGAGCAGTTGCCAATGGCATACAGACCGCCGATGGTCTTGTGGTTCGTGTCGTAGACCTGGCATTTGTCGTTGATGCGCAGACCATCGCAGGTGCACAGCAGCGAGCCGCCCATGAAGTAGCCGTAGAATGGCGCCTGGGTAATCGGGCGGAGACGGTAAGCTTCCTTGCCGTAATCCTCATCGACGCCCTTTTGGGCCAGCTCGTTGTAACGAGCAACCGTCGCCGCGGCCAGGCCCATCGCCTGCGCGATGCAGTTGTTGACAGCCTTCTTCACCGCCGGAACGGTAATACTTTCTCTGTCGTTTTCAGCGTTTATTCTCCAAAGACTTTGACATAATCCTGCCTGAATTTTTCAATGCCCTGATCGGTCAGCGGATGGTGCGTCATCTGCTCGATCACCTTATACGGCACCGTCGCGATGTCCGCGCCCGCCAGCGCACAGTCCGTCACATGAATCGGGTTGCGCACGCTCGCGGCGATGATCTGGGTTCTGATATCCGGATAGTTGGCAAAAATCGCCGCAATCGTGCGGACCAGCTCGATGCCCGGCTGGGAGATGTCATCCAGCCTGCCCAGAAACGGGCTGACATACGCCGCGCCCGCGCGCGCAGCCAGCAGCGCCTGATTGGCCGAGAAAATCAGCGTGCAGTTGGTCGGAATGCCTTCGCCGGAGAGCGTCTTGATGGCCTTGAGGCCCTCCGCCGTCATCGGGATCTTGACGACCATGTGCTTGGGATCGAGCGCATAAATCGCGCGGCCTTCCTTCACCATGGTCTCCGCGTCCGTCGTCGTCGCCTTCACCTCGCCGGAAATCGGGCCGTCCACAATGGAGGCGATTTCCGCGAGCGTCTGCGCGTAATCGCGGCCTTCCTTGGCAATCAGGCTGGGGTTGGTCGTCACGCCGGCGATCACGCCCATATCGTTTGCCTTGCGAATTTCATCTACGTTTGCCGTATCGATAAAGAACTTCATAGCGATTTCCTTTCGTTCAAAGTAAATTTACGGTTTACGTCTGTATATTTCGCGGCGCGGGCGGAATTTCCTGCCGCCGCTCTCCGGCGCGCCGCACTTCTTGTTGGGGTCTTTTCCGTTTTACGCTTTCCGGCAGAATTGGGCGATTACGGCGACGACTTTTTCCATTTGGAACGGCTTAGCCAGATGGGCGTTCATGCCCGCCTCGAAACACGCCTTCGCGTCCTCGTCAAACGCGTTGGCAGTCATCGCGATGATGGGAATTGTTTTCGCGTCCGCGCGCGCCAGCGCCCGAATCGCCCGTGTCGCGCTGACGCCGTCCATGTTGGGCATCATCATATCCATCAAAATGCCCGCGTATGTGCCCGGCACATGGCTTTCAAACAGTTCCAGCGCCTTTCGGCCGTCCTGCGCAGTGTCCGTGGTGATTCCGTAATCTGCCAGCAGCGTTCGGATGATATCGGCATTCAGCTCGTTGTCCTCCGCCAGCAGCAGGTGAAGCCCGCGTACATCCGCCTTTTTCTCCGGTTCAGCCTGTTCTTGGGCTTCGGGCACAGCGTCTGCCATTTCAAAGGGCAGGGTGATGACAAATTCGGAGCCCTCTCCCTCCCGGCTGGATACCTCGATGCTGCCGCCCATCTTGTCAATCAGGCTCTTGACGATGGACATGCCCAGCCCCGTTCCGTGGTACATGCTCCGCGCGTCGATGTGCTCCTGCGAAAACGGGTCGAAGATGTGCGCCAGAAACGCTTCGCTCATGCCGATGCCCGTGTCGCGGATCACCCAGCGGTAAGTCACCATGCCGTCCTGATTCCCCAAATACTGGCAGACCGTCTTCACGCTGCCGCCGGGTTTGTTATACTTGATGCAGTTGCCGTATATGTTGAGAAAAATCTGTCGAATGTGAAGCGGGCTTCCGTATACGCTGCCGATTTTGACGCGTTCCGGCTGTTCCCGGTCATATTCCAGCGTGACGCCCTCTTCTGCGGCGCGCTGCTCCACAATGGTCAGGATGTCGCGCGAAAGCCGATTGAGGTCGAGCGGCTCATGCGAGAGCGCCACTTCGCCGCTCTCCAATTTGCTCATTTGCAGCACGTCGTTAATCAGGCTGAGCAGATGATTCGCCGCAATCTTCATCTTGACGCGGTTGGCGGTGATGAGCGCCAGATCGCCGGGGTGCGCGTCGTCGATGGCGATCAGGCCGATGATGCCATTGAGCGGCGTTCGGATGTCGTGGCTCATGCGGGAAAGAAAGCTGGTTTTCGCGGCGTTGGCCCTGTCCGCCTGTTCCACGGCGGCACTCAGCTCTTCGTTGGCACTGCGCAGTTTCTCCGCGTACTGCGCCTGAACCTGATACTCCTTTTCCCGGTAGCTCTGCGCCGTCCGCCAGCGAATCACCTGAATCACCGCCAGAACGACGGCATACGCAATCAGCGCGTAGCACACATTTTGAAGGGTGCTGTCAAACACGTCCCGCTCGCTGCTGTATACATAGACGTAGACGTTCCGCCCACGTTCCATCAGGCCGAAATACTGTGTCCAATCGTCCTTCGTTCGGTTGGTATGCACCAGCACGTCGCTGGCAGGCGTTTCCTTGATCCGGCGGAGGATGAACAGCTCATCCGTACTGCGCCCGATGAGCGTCTCATCGTTGCTGGCGATGATGGCGTTTCCGTCGCTGACGACGATGGTTCCGTTGGTCTCCGTGCCGTAACCGGAAAGCATGGAGCTGACGGACAGGCTGAACGAACGGATATATTCCGCCGAAGTATGGTAATACACCGCCACGATGCCCGGCGCGTCTCTGCGCCCGACAGCCGCCAGATCCACCGTGCTTCCGTCCTCGCAGATATAGCGGGTGGCATACCGCTTTTCGGGATACGCCGCCACATCCAGCAGCGACGCGGAATCCAGATATTCGCTCAGCCGTTCCGGCCCGCCGTCGGCCTCGTGATATGCCTCTACAAGCTTCCCCATTTCATCCATGAGCATCAATCCGGAAACATAGGCCTGACGGGCATAGACTTCCGGCGTGCGGAGACCGCCGCCCGCCGCGTCTTTCTCCAGCTCATGGGCAATCTGTCCGGCGCTCTGGATCACGCGCATCAGGCTCTTCGTTTCGTCGGCCAGATCGATGCGGTCGTATCGGTTGCATTGCTCCTTCACATATTGGGCCGTCGTCATCATCATCTGATGGGCCGCTTCCATATCCAGGTGCGCGGCCGTTAGAAACACGCCGACCGCCAGCACCAGACCCAGCAGAACCTCAATATGGAGAATGCGGATGGAAACCCGGTCAGCTTTGCGTTTCATCGGTCTCCACCCCCCATATATCCGCGCGGCTCATCCAGATATTGCCCGATGATCCGCTCCATCGTCCCATCTTCCCGCATTTCCTCAAACACGGCGGAAAGCGCCTTTTCCAGCCCCCGCTCGTCTTCCTTCGCAAACGCGACGCCCAGCCCCACCGTCAGCAGCGGCTCATCCAGAATGCGGTATTCCAGCCCGTAATCCGCCATGCACTGCAAAATTGCCGTTTCATGCGCGGCGACCGCGTCCACATACCCTTTGCTTAGGAACGGATACATCAATTCCCGGTTCTGCATCGAAAAAATCTCGCCCACCGCCGGGATTCTGGGGTCGTCATGCGAAAGAAAGATATCCTCCGGCTTGGTCGTGGTCTGAACAGCCACGCGCCGCCCAGCCAGATCGGCAAGCGTATAGATATCGCTGTCGCTGCGCACCGCGACCACCTGACGGCTGACCATGTACGGCGCGGACCAGCGGTATTGATCTTCGCGGCCGTCAATGGAGAAACTGCCCCAAATGCAGTCGATTTCGCCGCTTTCCACCAGCTCTTTTTTCGCTTCCCAGTCGATGACCGAGAAAACGGCCTTATACCCCATGCGCGCAAAGGCTTCCGTTGCCAGATCCACGTCGATACCCGTGGGCCGTCCGTCCACATCTTCATAATTATACGGCGGGTAATTGTCACTGCCGACGACGATCACGGGTTTCACGCTTTTATCCGTTTTTTCTACGGCTTTTTCCGCGCCGCATCCGCCTAACAGCAATGCGGCACACGCCAGCATCGCGGAAAACGCGGCGATTTTCCTGCCCTGCATAGCAACACGCTCCTGTCGTTTAACCGGTCTTTTATTACACTTCTTTCCATTTGATTTCAATACAGTGTAATTTGATTATATCATATTTGATCATATCATATTTGCAAGTGCAGATCAAGAACAGGCAGAATATAAAAGCCTTTTTTCCGAAAGAAAGATCGCATAATCTTTATTTTTTAGCGGAACCTTAATATCGATGTAACCGAATGGGACGATCAAGCGAATAAACCGGATATTTCAACTCTGAATGAGCCAAAAACAAATTCCGCACCAGAAAGCAGGCTATGCCCTCATCAACTCCCCCTGCCTTCTTGTGGTGCGCTTTCCTCTAATCCCGTCTTGCGTAGTCTTTTCCCCAAATACAACTTCATAACTTGCGTCGTCGCGAATCCCCCGATTCGCTCTGTTTGGCTATGCCGTTATGTTTTCATCCTCTATTTTATCGCATCTGCTCTTCTTTTTGCAATTTCCTATAAAAAAAAAAAAGAACCCAAGATTCTAATAGAATCAAGGGTTTTTCTTGTGGTGGAACTCCGGTCGATCTGCTGTTTTTGCAGATAATGCCCGGTCAATATACGTTCCAACGATTGTCATATTATTGCGTTCAGCATATTCCCGGCACTCGCGGAGCTGACCTTCAATGGATTCCTCGCGCTGGCTGTCTGAGGAATAGCGGGCATAGATGACAGCGTTCATTCTTCATCACCCTCGTTGCCTTCGCCGCTTTCCAGCGCAAGCTCTGTCAGTTCACGCAGCTTGTTTTGCAGGATAGCTTTATCAGGCAGATGCAATGTGTAATCTGCGACCATTGTCGGAGACATAGACCTGCTGAGCGCGTATTCGACTACGGTATCATCCTTGCCGGTACAGAGGACTAAACCAACGCTCGGATTTTCATTTGGTTTCTTTACATCACGGTCAAGTGCTTCCAAATAAAAATTGAGCTGTCCCAGATGCTCAGGACGGAAAGTATCAATTTTCAATTCGATTGCAACAAGGCAGGACAATGCACGGTTATAGAACAGCAAATCAATGAAGAAATCCGTGTTGCCGACCTGAACGCGGTATTCTTCGCCAACAAAAGTGAAATCATGTCCAAACTCTAAAATGAAGTCTTTCAGATGAGAGACAATCTGATGCCGCAAATCCTTTTCCTTGTACGGTTCTTCAAGGTCAAGAAATTCAAACACATAGGAATCGCGCAAAGCCGCAAGTCCGCCGTTCCCAGCAAGCAGGTCCTTATGCTTTTCGTGAGAGATCATCGTCCGCTCATACAGCATACTGCCGATCTGACGATCCAATTCGCGTTTTGTGTAACGATTTGCAATGCACAGGCGAAGGTAAAACTCACGCGCTTCGTCGGTCTTGCAGCCAGTCATAATCAGCAGATTGCTTGTCCATGGAATTTCTCTCACCAGTGGTGAGAGTTTTTCGTTGTCACAATAAGTCTCATAAAACTGCTTCATACGCCAGATGTTCTGCGCAGAAAATCCCTTTGTTCCCGGATAATGCGCTTGCAGAAACTCAGAGAAATCTGCAACCACGCTTTTTCCCCAGCCGCCATCTTTCACTCTACCGCTGACATAAGAGCCGATTTCCCAGTACATCTGAATAAGCTCTGCATTGACTGCTTTCATGGCGCGGCTGCGGGCGTTGTCGATGATATGGATGACTTCATCGAACTGTCCCGGATTATGGGTTAATTCATTGCTCATATCTTCGCCTCCCCCAGCATTTTCAGCATCGCTTCTTTCAGTTTTTCGTTCATCGGTGATTCCGGATCGAAGCACATCTCAACGAACTTCCTCAGTTCAGGATTGTTCGCGTCAACCGGAGGTTTTGCCTCATACAGCTTGCCATGCGGATCATCGCAGCGGGCGAAGATATAGTCCATTGAAACGTCAAAATAGTCCGCATACTTGCGCAGAAGCTCAACCGTCGGCGTTGCCTGACCGTTTTCATAGCGGTTGATGCTGGACTGTGTAGAGCCGATCACATCGGCGAATTTTGATTGGGATAAGCCAATACCTTCCCGCAATGCGCGAAGACGCATACCCAGTTGTTTCATGTCATTCAACCTCCAATTCGGGTTAAATATAGTATAATCAAAATCCGAGCAGATGTCAACCCGGATTTTGAAGAGTTTGTGTAAGCATTGACTGAGCGGCTATTATATAGATTACTGCGGCGGCTGATCCTCCTGCTGAGACTTAAGAATTTTTGTTATATCTATAATAGTCGCAGAACTTGGCTGAACTGCAAGATTTTTTGCAGCAGTAGCAAGAGGCTCCGCGTAAGCGTCCACAGAGGAAAGTTGAAGTCTTCGCATAGTTTCGATATTTTCGAGTTTCTGCTTCAATGCCTGTTGCTCTGCCAAATCAGCCTCTGCGGATAGCTTTCTCAGTTCGATTTTCTTCTTGTCTTCGTCATATTTATGATTGATAATTCCTTTGATGACGCCGATTATAGAATGAAATTCATAATCTCCCACTTTTCCACCAAAAATAGCCATATAGCATATTAAAAGAGGAAACGCATTTTCCTGTGCAAAATTCCATATTTGAAGAATTACGTCACCAGGGGAATGAAGAGTGGTTTTGACCTGAACTGTTTCCGGCTTATCGTCCGATAATAATCGCGCAGCACACAGAACAAAATTAGCGAGGTCAAGAACGTTAATTTCTTCTTTTCGCTTTACACGAAAAGTAACAGTAAGCTTATCCTTAAATAGAACTGTATCGAAGCATCCGCTCAACACCAGTTCTGCGTATTCGTTCAAATCACTTAAACTATGCCAGTTTCTCGCAATAGCACTCTGTAAATACGGACTTATTGTATCATCAGCAGTCAGCACCTTAATCGGTGTGATTTTCCTTCGTTTAATATACGGGCAGATAAATGTATCAGTATTTGGATTTGCCTTTTCGATCTGCTGATGAACCTCTTTTTCTAATTCGACTGTGAGGGTTGGAGATTGTTCTTCGTAATACTCTCCAATGTATGCAAAAGCAACCCTGTTGTTATCTACAATAACTGCAATGTCTCCCGCTTTGAGTTCATAGCAAAAACGAATACACTTATTGAGTGACGTTCCGGGCTTACTTTCATCATATGTAGCTTTTATCGAGGCTTTTAATCTGTCTGACTGACTTCGAGTAAGATTTTGACTAATCATAGCCTTTGTCACTGAGTTCCAACCTATCGCAATAAACTCATTCCTTATGAACTCGTCAAAGAAAAAGCCTCGCTTAGCTCTTACCATCCAGAAGTTTGTATCATTTTTAATGGAGGGAATGTCTAAAATCTGAGTCATCTTATCCATATCCGCTTCTCCTTTGAATCAGTCTCTTTATAATTGCGGCTTGTCCAACACATACATCAGCTGGCTTGCCAGCATAATTTGCTCCATAGCCTCGCGCTTTTCATATTGAAGATTAGCATGAGCCGCAGGGTTGCGATAGGCTGCCATGATTCCTTCAAACAGAGAGTGGATTCCGCGTCGGTAGTCCTTGCCGCTGGTAGTAGTTGTTTCACAGAATTTGAAAGCGCCGTTCTCGCTCATAAGTGCGCCAATCACATCACCAATCTTCGTGGGAACTGCTGCGCTGGGTTTTAATTCCGAAAACTTTTCGCGCAAACGAGATTCCACTTCTTTGACCGCCTTTTCTGCTGCGGTTGAACAATGACCATCTGCATATAACTCATGGGAGACATTCACAATTCGCGGATGAATTGCAGACCAGAACTGGACAACAACGGGTTCTGCTTCGATATGGCGAACAATTACTACCAACTCGCCAAATGCCGCAGGATTCAGGAAAATAGCACCCATCTCATTTTGCTGAAAGAGTATATTTGCAACACAGGGGAGCGTAGCAGCATAAAAAGGATAGTCCGCTTGTATTCCTCTCGTAATTGCATTGATCCATTGGTGGACGCGCTGAATTTCCTGAGGTGTGTGGAGAAACTGCATCTGCAAGTTTGCGTTGTTTGTAAAGTCTATCCACTTTCGCAGCTCATACAGTTCGTTTTCATACGGCAGTTTCAAAACACGCACCTCCCTTACAGCGCCTTAACCGTGTCGATAAACTGGCTCATGCTCACCGCACCCGGCAAGAGGTTTTCCTCATTCTCAAATACCATGTAATAGCGATAGTCCTTGCCCGCTGCTGTGCGCCATGCTTGACCGAGTGCGATTTTCTCCCGGCTGTCATCATTTTTCAGGTGTTCGCCCTTGGTTTCCGCACAGATGAGCTTGCCGCTTTGGGTCATAATCAGAATATCGGGGTAGTGCTTGATAAAGCCGTTGATTGCAAAACCCTGACGGGCAATATTCCTGTGCCACCAGCGGACATTCGGCAGGGCGGTCAACTCCACAATCAGCTTCTGTTCCAGCTTGTTCATGTCGCCATCCTCAGCCGTATACAGCGAACGGGCGTATATGTCGGTATTGCTGGCGGGGTGAATGGACGCGGGCAGACGGAACGAGGGCATACAGACAATGCGCTCCGTTTCCAACCACTTTTCAAAAATTTCCCGATAGTGGGCTTCCAACAGTGTTTCGATCTTGGCGCGGATCTTCGCCGCGTAGCCCAGCGGGGCTTTCTCCATAGCGGCAAGCTGCGCCTTATCCATATCGTCCACAATGCGGTTTATGTAGGCTTTCAGTTCGGCAGCGTCTACCATGTTCAGCTTGTTAAGCTGATTGAACATCATATCCTTGCATTGACGTACCCGGCTTTCCGGCGGCAGATTGTTGAACCACTCCTTG
This sequence comes from uncultured Eubacteriales bacterium, assembly GCA_900542445.1. Classification (GTDB taxonomy): domain Bacteria; phylum Bacillota; class Clostridia; order Christensenellales; family Aristaeellaceae; genus Ventricola. The sequence goes on from UQNN01000027.1 coordinate 25,411, forward strand.
AAGTACCGCTGCTCGGCGCTCTCCATCTTGAACACCTTCGGCAAACCGCCGTCCTGCTCCCGCACGTCGATTTCGCGGATTTCATCGTCTGCGGCGGCAAAGTCAATATCGTATGCCTTGCCCTTGAGGGTAAAGCCCTCTGCCAGCATTTCCTTGTCCAGCAGTTCAAAAGAACCGTCCGTAAACAAAGATTGCTCAACTTTCAGGAAAAACTGCGGGATTTGCAGCGTTTCAATATCCTCCCGGAACTGCGGATTCACCTGAAATGATTTCACTTTATCCCGTACCTCCCACGGAAGATTGTCCATCACCGGATCATTGCCGGTCTGCTGGATAGCGTCTGTGTATGCCTTTTCAACCTCTGCGGCAGCGTCCAGCATGGTGTCGGCTTTCGGGGTGATTTCAGGCGTTTTTGCCTGTTCTCTGCGCCGTTCCAACTCTGTGTCAATAGATTTATCGTCCAGCCATGCAAAATCGTCCTCTGCGGTTTCCGGTTCGGAAGCTCCTTGCGGGTCAGGCAGCGTGATTTGCTCTGCTGTCTGTTCGGGTGCTTGCGGTTTTACGGGCTCACCGATCCGATAGTCCTTATCGCTGAAACCTGCGCTGTTCAAGCCCTTGACGATATGCGCCACAGTATTGTTGAAGTCGTTGGAAGAAGTCAGCACATAGGACATATTGAGTGCGCTCTGTGTGTGCTGGCTCGTATGGGGCAGACGGAGAATCCGTCCTAAAATCTGCTCCACGTCAACCTGACTTGTCTTATTGGCAAGAGACGCAAGGATAT
>UQNN01000028.1 GCA_900542445.1 uncultured Eubacteriales bacterium
GCGGCGCGAACGACGATGTGATGAAGATCGTGAACGGCGAAATGAAGCCCATCGAAGCATAAACTCAAAGAAACATAAAGCCCGCACGAGTGCCGAAAGCAGCATTCGCGCGGGCTTTTTAACCATACAGGAGAAGAAAATTTCCATTTTCTTTCAAAAGCGTCTTGAATTGAACTTCGCTTTAAGCTGCATGACAAAAATACGGGCGTTCAAAGAAAACAGGGCTTTGAAAGAGTGTACGATATGGAAAACGTCAAAAAGAATTTCGGTTGCATGCGTCTGCCGATGGACGGCCTTTGTGCTCAAGGCGGAGGGCAAAATTCGCCACGCCGGCATTATCCTCGAAAATCAAAATACATCCTGTCAAACTCAATATGCGCCCAATAACTGCCGCCGAAATCACTTCACACAGCAAAAATAGACCATCGACCCGTCAACGTGGATATCGATTTGGCGATAGAGTTTACTCAGTGTGTCTTGCAGATCTTCTTCGGTCTGGAAGGGCGGCGTAAACCAGCCCTTTTTGGCCAGAATGTTTTTCACAAGCCAGTCTGTCCGTTTGTTTTTTCCGCGGATGTAGAAACAGGCGATCAAATTGCCGCCGGGCTTTAAAACGCGCCACGTTTCGGCGAAGGCCTTCTGCTTATCGGGAAAGGCGTGGAAGCCGTTCATGCTGACGACGATATCAAAGGATTCATCCGCCATGGGCAGATTGCCCACATCGCCCTGAACGCACCGGATATGAGCCTGGCCGTTCAGCCTTTTTTCGGCCTGCTCAAGCATATCCGTGCTGTAATCCAGACAGGTGATACGCGCATTTTTCAGCGCCGTCCATTTGCGCTGCGTGAACACAGCCGTTCCGACCGGAACATCCAGCAGAGCGCCCGAAAAATCGTTGGGAATATAGGATAAGACCTTCCGGGCGATGGCGTTGTCATCTGTGCCGCTCCAAAAGAGTTTGATATACATTCTGCTGAAAAAGTTCCCCTGCGTGAGCACATCGTCATAAATGTTCTTGGAAGCTTCGTAAGCGTTTTGAATTTTATCGGCCATGTCGTTCCCCCGTTAGTTCTGCATTTCTGTCCGCCTGATTTTTCCATATTATAGCATGAAATCAAAATGTTTGGTAGGGCAAACATTCATTTTGCCGCCACAGAATGTGGCTTTCTTTTCCTATGGGGTTCAAAGTTTTGACAAAAACGGGCGGTACAATAACGCCATCAAATGAAGGAGATGAATCCCGCAATGAAAAAGACGATTGCTTGGATCTTAGCATCGGCTATGTTTTCCACCAGCGCGATGGCGCTGGCCGAGAATACGCCCCCGCAGATGCCGCAGGGAGAAAACGGACAGCCCCCGGAAATGCCGAATGGGCAGAAGCCCGGCAACCCGCCGGACGGCGGCATGGGCGGCCCCGGCGGGCAGAGCGGCAAGCCGGACAGCTATGACGCGGTGACGACCGTTTCGACCGACACCGAGATTTCCGGCGAGACGATTGAATCCACGGGCAAGGACGAGAATGCGCTGCTCGTGACGGACGGCACGACGACGGTGACGAATTCAACCATCGTTCGCGATTCCGACGAGAGCACGGGCGGCGATCAATCCAGCTTTTACGGCGTCGGCGCGGCGGTGCTGACCACCGGCGGCACGATCTCCATTTCGGATAGCACGATGACCACCGACGCAAAGGGCGGCGCGGGCGTGTTCGCCTACGGCGACGGCGTGGCGATGGTGAGCGATACGACCATCTCTACCACGCAGGATACCTCCGGCGGCATTCACGTCGCTGGCGGCGGCACGCTTTACGCCAGAGATTTGACCGTGACAACGAAGGGCGAATCCTCCGCGGCGATCCGTTCCGACCGCGGCAGCGGCACGATGGTTGTGGACGGCGGCACGTATGTCGCCCAGGGCGTCGGTTCTCCGGCCGTGTATGTGACGGCGGATATCACGATTCATGAAGCGTCGCTGGCGGCAACAGGCTCCGAAGCGCTGTGTCTCGAAGGCCTGAATTCCGTCCGCCTGTACGACTGCGACCTGACGGGCAATATGGCCGACCTTGATCAGAACGATAACACCTGGACGGTCATCCTCTACCAGAGCATGTCCGGCGACTCCGAGGTTGGCGAGGGCCGCTTTGAGATGGAGGGCGGCTCGCTCGTCTCCGGCAACGGCGGCATCTTCTATACCACCAACACCGAGAGCGAGTTCGTGCTCTCGAACGTCGAGATTTCCGCGGATAACAGCGAATACTTCCTGCGCTGCACGGGCAACGCCAATCAGCGCGGCTGGGGTCAGTCCGGCGCGAACGGCGCGGACTGCGCCTTCACCGCTATCAACCAGAAGATGGACGGCGACGTGATTTGGGACAGCATTTCCAACCTCGATCTGTATGTGACGCAGGGAAGCGTGCTTACCGGCGCGGTGGTCGATGACGAGTCCTGCGCGGGCAACGGCGGCAGCGGCACGGCGAACGTGACGATTGACGCGGATTCCAAATGGGTCGTGACGGGCGACAGCACGCTGACCAACCTCGCCTGCGAAGGCGAAATTGTAGACGCGGCGGGCAACGCGGTGAGCGTCGTCGGCACGGACGGCGCCGTCTATGTGCAGGGCGACAGCGAGTACACCGTCACCGTCGGCAACTACGCCGAGACCTGCGACCTCACCGGCGCGGGTGAAATCACCGGATGGGACGCTTCCGTCATGCCGATGTAACAACTTCTTTTAACCGAAACAGCCATAACGCTGATGACATAGATTTCTTCATGCGTTTTTTCTCTCCAACGCAAAAGGCGGCTTCTCAGCGAGGCCGCTTTTTGCGTGCCGCAAACCGAGTTTCGCAAACCGCTTGACATTCGCCGGCAGACGTGCTAAACTACAATCTAGTTTTCAATACTAGATAAGTGACCCGAAAGGGGGGCGTGTGATGACGCGCACCAAGTTAAAAGATCGCGAAATGCCGGTTTATACGAAAAAAGAGGAAATGTTCAACATGATCAGCCACATCGTCGGCGGCGTGGTGGGCATTGCGGGCATGGTGCTGTGCATCATTTTTTCCGCGCTGCATCATAACGGATACGGGCTAGCAGGATCGATTGTGTTCGGCGTGTCGATGATCCTGCTGTATACCATGTCCAGCGTCTATCACGGACTCAAGCCCGGCATGGGCAAGCGCGTGATGCAGGTGTTTGACCACTGCACGATCTATGTGCTGATTGCGGGCACGTATACGCCGCTGCTGCTGAGCGCCATGCGGCCGATCGATCCGGTGGCCAGCTGGGTGCTGTTGGGCATTGTCTGGGGGCTGGCGGCGGTGGGCATTGCCGTCACGGCGATTGACCTCAACAAATATAAGGTCTTTTCGATGGTGTGCTATATGGCTATCGGCTGGTGCATCGTCTTCAAGCTGCCGTTGCTGATTCAGGCCATCGGCTGGGGCGGTTTCTGGCTGATTTTGGGCGGCGGGCTGCTGTATACCGTCGGCGCGGTGCTCTATGGCAAGGGCAAGACCAAGCCGTTTATGCACTGTGTGTTCCACGTGTTTGTGATTCTGGGCAGCGTCTGCCACGTTCTGGCGATTCTGCTGTTTGCAATCTGATTTTTTCGGCTGCTGTTTTCCAAAACGAAAACGGCAGCTTTTTTGTACCTTATCACGCAGCGAAAAGGAGGCGGGAGGCGCAGGAACCTCAGGTTCCTGCCGGGAATTGGGGCAGAGCGCTGAATATTTTTTCGGATTTTGAGCAACTTGTGTAAAATTTCTGTAAAATGATGGTTGTGTTTAATAAAGTGAAGTGATATAATATCCACAAAGGCAATGAGCGAACCATCCACTGCCTAAAACAAAAAGGAGGAAACTTTCCATGAAAAAAATCCTTGCTGCCGCTTTGGCGTCTGTGATGCTCGTCGGCGGTGCGGCGCTGGCTGCGGCTGACGGCGAACTGAACATCTGCTCCCCGAACAGCGACGGCCTGCTTTCCATCATTCCGGTGTTTGAAGAGCAGACGGGCATTAAGGTCAACGTCGAGTCCATCGGCACGGGCGACTGCATGAAGCGCATCGAGAGCGAAATCGCGCAGGAATACAGCACCTTCGACCTGATGTACGGCGGTTCTCTGGCGAACTACGTCGCCAACGCGGGTCTGTTCCAGGATTACGTTTCCGAGCAGGATCAGTACCTGATGGATGCGTACAAGAACACCCGCGGCTACTGCACCAACTACACCATCGACGGCTCTGTGCTGCTGGTGAACACCGATATGCTCAAGGAACTGGGCGTCGAAGTGAACGGCTATGCGGATCTGCTCCAGCCTGAACTGGTAGGCAAGATCGCGTCCGCCGATCCGGCTTCCTCTTCCTCCGCGTTCTGCCAGCTGACCAACATGCTGTTGGCCATGGGCGGCTATGAGGACGACGCGGCCTGGAAGTATGTCGAAGATCTGTTCGTCGGCCAGCAGGTCGCCATCACCAGCGGTTCTTCCGCCGTGTATAAGGGCGTTTACAACGGCGAATACGCCGTCGGCCTGACCTACGAAGATCCCTGCGTCACCCTGATCAAGGACGGCGCGACCAACATTCAGGTTGTCTACCCGGTCGAGGGCACCGTGTTCCTGCCGGCGCAGATCGGTATCGTCAAGAACGCGAAGAACGTCGAGAACGCCAAGGCGTTTGTCGATTTCATGCTCTCCGAGGATGCGCAGCGCTTCCTGGCTGAGAACACCACCAGCCGCAACGTGCGCGAGGTTGAGTATAAGAACGACGTCATGACCCCGCTCGCCGACATCAAGCTCATCTATGAGGACAGCGATTACGTCATCGCCCACACCTCCGAGCTGAAGGAAAAGGTTCAGGACATCATGATGGACATGTAATGTTTACATGCCTTCGGGCGAGGGCGTTGGCCGAAGGGCCGCGCCTTCGCTTTTTTAAGCTGTGGGGGACGTTGGGAATCTTCTCCCTGCCGGGAGTTTGAGAGCGGCGCCCTCAACGTCTCCCCCTTCTATCGGCCCGACGGCGCATGAGCCCAAGGCCCGGCTGAAACGGGAAAATAACGCGAAAGGAATCAACGGATATGAGCGTAGGCATTCATTTTGAGCACATCGTCAAGAAATATGGCGAGAACGTCATCATCCCCGATCTGAATCTGGATGTCAAGGAGGGCGAGTTCTTCACGCTGCTCGGCCCTTCCGGCTGCGGCAAAACGACCCTGCTGCGCATGGTTGCGGGCTTCAACTCCATCGAGGGCGGCACCATCGCTTTCAACGGCAAGGTCATCAACGATATTGCGCCGAACAAGCGCAACATCGGCATGGTTTTCCAGAATTACGCCGTTTTCCCGCATATGACCGTGCGCGAGAACGTCGCTTTCGGCCTTGAAAACCGCCATCTGCCCAAGAACGAGATCAAGCAGCGCGTGGACGAGATTCTGGAGACCGTGAAGATCACGCAGTATGCCGACCGTCTGCCGGAGCGCCTTTCCGGCGGCCAGCAGCAGCGCGTCGCGCTCGCCCGCGCCATCGTCATCAAGCCGGACGTGCTGCTGATGGACGAGCCGCTTTCCAACCTCGACGCGAAGCTGCGCATCGAGATGCGCAACGCCATCCGCCAGATTCAAAACAGCGTCGGCATTACGACGATCTATGTCACCCACGATCAGGAAGAGGCGATGGCCGTTTCCGACCGCATTGCGGTCATGTCCGGCGGCGTGATTCAGCATGTGTCCACGCCGAAGAGCATCTATCAGCGCCCGGCCAATCAGTTCGTCGCCAACTTCATCGGCCGCAGCAACACGCTCAAGGCGCGTTACGCGCAGGGCGCGCTGCATTTCGACAACGGCTATGCGATGCCGTATGACAACTGCGGCAGCGTTCCGGCAGAGGATGTGCTGGTCGCGGTTCGGCCGGAAGAATTTGTGCTCGCGGCGGACGGCCAGCAGGGCATTGACGCGACGGTCACGTCCAGCGTGTTCCTCGGCCTGAATACGACGTATTTCGTCGAGCTGTACGACGGCACGAACGCCGAAATCGTGGAGGAAAGCTCGATTTCCAGCATCATTCCCAACGGCACGAAGGTCAAGCTGACGCTCAAGCAGGATAAGATCAACGTGTTTACCGCCGACGGCAAGACCAACCTGACGAAAGGGGTTGTGAACGATGTCCGCTAAAGCGCCCCGCAAAAAGATTCGCTGGGATCTGTGGATGATCGTCACCGTCGGCGTCAGCATCTTCTACATGCTGTTTCTGCTCTATCCGCTCATCAGCATGCTCAGCAAGAGCGTCATCGGCGAAGACGGCGGTTTCACCTGGCAGTATTTCGCCAAGGTCTTTCATAAGAAATATTATCAACGCGCGATCTGGGGCAGTCTCAAGATTTCCGCGACCGTGACGCTGATCACCGTGCTGCTGGCCACGCCGTTGGCCTACATCATGTCTACCGTGAAGATCCGCTTTGCCAGCGCGCTGCAAATCCTGATTCTCGTCAGCTCGATGAGCGCGCCGTTCATCGGCGCTTACGCGTGGATCATGCTCTGCGGCCGCAACGGAACCATCACCAACTTTTTGTTGAATACATTCGGCATCAAGCTCGGCGACATTTACGGTTTCAAGGGCTGCGTCATCGTCATGAGCTTACAGCTGTATTCGCTGGTGTTCATGTTTGTCTCCGGCGCGTTCAAGAACATGGATAACTCGCTGATTGAGGCGAGCGAGAGCCTCGGCTGTTCCGGCATCCGCAAAATCTTTAAGGTCGTGCTGCCGCTGATTCTGCCGACGCTGCTTTCCGGCGCGCTGATGGTGTTCATGCGCACGTTTGCCGACTATGGCACGCCGATGCTCATTGGCGAAAACTACAACACCCTGCCGGTCGTCGTCTACAAGGAGTTCCTTTCTGAAATCGGTTCGAGCGACGGCATGGCCGCGGCGATTTCCATTATCGCGATTGTCATCACGACGGCGGTTTTCCTGCTGCAAAAGTACATTGCCAACCGCAAGGTGTTCTCCATGAGCGCGCTGCATCCCGTCGAGCCGAAGAAGCTCCACGGTGTGAAGAATGTGCTCGCGCATGCGTACTGCTATATTCTGGTCGGCCTGGCCATCATGCCGCAGTGCTACGTCATCTATTCCTCCTTCCGCAACACGAGCGGCAAGCTCTACACCGAGGGCTTCGGTCTTGGCAGCTATAAGGAAGCATTCTCCACCGTCGGCAGTTCCATCGTGCATACCTACGCGCTGGCGTTCGCGGCGATCTTCGTGATCGTGCTGGTGTCGTTGTTCGTCTCCTATGTGGTGGTTCGCCGCCGCAACGTGTTTAACGCGGCCATCGACGTGGTTTCCATGTTCCCGGAAACGGTCATGGGCTCGATTCTCGGTATTGCGCTGCTGACCACGTTTAACAAGAAGCCGCTGCTGCTGACGGGCGGCGCGTTCATCATGATCCTTTCGTATACCATCCGCCGTATGCCGTATACGATCCGTTCTTCTTCGGCTATTCTGCGCAACATTTCGCCCAGCATCGAGGAGGCTTCCATCAACCTCGGCGCGTCGGATTTCAAGACGTTCTTCAAGGTTACCGTGCCGATGATGATGTCCGGCGTTATTTCCGGCGCGATCCTCTCGTGGATCATGATTATCACCGAATTGTCTACCTCCATCATCCTTTACACGAGCAAGACCAAGACAATGACGCTGGAGATCTATTCCCAGATCATCCGCGGCAACGACGGCGTGGCTTCGGCCATTTCCGCCATTCTGACGTTCTCGACGATCATCGCGCTGGCGGTGTTCTTCAAGGTGAGCGGCAAGAAAGAGATTACGATGTAAACCGGTTTTCTATCGGCCTCCCTCGAAAGAGGGGGGCTTTTTGTATGGGTTTACCCTTCCGCTGGCTAAAACGGATGTCCTCGATAAGCTTATTCTGCCTTCATCAGCCCGATCAGCAGCCTGAGCGACGGAGAAAGGTATTTGTTTCGGTGCCAGACGATGTGGCAGGGGCGGGAGAGCGGCGCGTCGCAGATGGGGCGCGTTTGAACGACGCCCGCTTCCAGCGCGCGGCGAACCAGTTTTTCCGGCAGGATGGACAGCCCGATGCCGGAAGCGACTGCGCGCACGAGCGCCTGGGTGCTGGCGCTCTCCCACAAAGGGGACACAGTCAGGCCGTGTGCCTCGAAGACCGTATCCAGAAAGGCGCGCCCCGAACTTCCTTTTTCCCGCAGAAGCAAATCACAGGCCGCCACATCCGCGAGGGTGAGGCGATCTTTTTGCAGCAGCGGGTGACCGGGCGGCAGAATCAGCGCCAGCTCGTCGCGGGAAAAGGCTTCGCCCGTCAAATCGCGGTGATCGATCGGCGCTTCGATCATGGCCGCGTCAAGCCGATTATCCAGCAGCATGTCTTTGAGCGTATCGACGTTGGCGACGGTCGCCTGTAAACGGATGCCCGGGCGTTCTTTTTTCATGCGGCGGGCGACGGCGGGCAGTTCGTAATTGCCGAGCGTGATGCTTGCGCCCACACGCAGAACGCCGCGTTCGTCACCGTCGCTGAGTTCGCGTTCCATTCGGTCGAAGGTATCGACGATGTGCATGGCGTAGGCGTGCATGCGCCGTCCGCTGTCGGTGAGGTAGAGCCGCTGATTGAGCCGCTCGAACAGACGGATGCTGTATGTCTGCTCGATTTCGCGGATGGCGCGCGACACGGCGGGCTGGGTCATATAGAGATTTTCGGCTGCGCGGGTGACGTTCATCGTGCGGCAGACTTCCAAAAAGATGCGCATATGGCGGATGGTCACGTTTGTACGCTCCTATCATATCAAAATTGGTATGGGTCTGATGAAAGAATAGCATTTTACACCCGCGAATGCAAGGGATAAGATAGAAAAGAAAGGGAACGAGGGGGACGGTTGGGGCGCCGCCCCAAGCCCCGGCAGGGGAATCATTCCCCTGCACCCCTGCTATCCGGCTCGCATGCGAGCCGGAATGTGGGAGGTGTCGGAACCTCAGGTTCTGACTGGGGTTTGGGGTGAAACCCCAATCGTTTCCCCAATAAGGAGGTTTTTGCTTGGACACGAAAATCAAAGAGGTGAGCTTGAAAAAGCGGCTGGTTACGCTGTTTTTTTCCATGCTCTCCATCAGCACGTTTACGTTCGGCGGCGGATTCGTCATCGTCACGCTGATGAAACGGCGGTTCGTCGATGACCTGCACTGGCTCGATGAGGATGAAATGCTGGATATGACGGCCATCGCGCAATCCTGCCCCGGCGCAATCGCGGTCAACGGCGCGATTCTCGTCGGTCAGCGTGTCGCAGGCGCGGCGGGCATTGTTGTGGCGACCATTGCAACCATTATCCCGCCGATGGTCATTTTGTCGCTCGTCTCATATTTTTACGCGCTGTTTGCCGATAACCCGTATGTCGCGGCGGTACTTGCGGGCATGCAGGCAGGCGTGGCGGCGGTCATCGTCGATGTGGTGCTCAACCTCGGCGCGGGCGTGCTCAAAGCCAGGCGATGGCTGTTGAACGTCATCATGGTTGTGGCATTCGTCGCGGCGATTTCCGGTGTGAACGTCATCTATATCATTCTGACCAGCGGCGTCATCGGCGTGATCTGCGCCGTCATGGGAAGGGGGAAGAAAGCCCATGCTGCTTGATTTGTTCCTCTGTTTTGTACAGGTGGGGCTGTTCTCCATCGGCGGCGGCTACGCGGCCATGCCCATGATTCAGGCGAAAGCCGTCGAGTATTACCACTGGCTGACGATGAGCGAGTTCACCGACCTGATGACCATCGCGGAGATGACCCCAGGCCCGATTACCGTTAATTCCGCGACATTTGTCGGCATCCGCATGGCGGGCATCCCCGGCGCGCTCGTGGCGACGATGGGCTGCATTCTGCCGTCGCTGATCATCGTGTCGCTTTTGTCATGGCTGTATGAAAAATACCGCAGCATGGACGCGATGCAGGCGGTCTTGGCCTGCCTGCGTCCGGCGGTCGTGGCGCTGATTGCCTCCGCGGCGCTGACGATTCTGCGGGTTGTGGTCTTCGCGGGCGGCGTTATCAGCGTGAGCACGGTGCAGGCGCTCTATGTTGCGCTGTTTATCATTGCGCTGGCTGTGCTGAGAATCAGGCACAGCAACCCGATTCTGGTCATGGTCTGCTGCGGCGCGGTTTCACTGGCGGCGAAGCTGATTTTGGGTTAAGCGGCTGAGCGGACGCGGTTTCCGCCATGGTCCCTAAGAAAGCGCAGAATCTGTCGGCACATGCGAAATCTTTCGTTTCTTTGATAAAACCCCTTGCGAAATAAGGCGGAGCGTGATATCCTCTTTATTATCTGAACAGAGTACAAGGGGCGATGGACATGGATAATATCGATAGAAAGATTTTGACCATTTTGCAGCAGAACGCACGCACGCCGCTCAAGGTGATTGCCGAGCAGGTGTTTCTCTCTTCCCCCGCGGTCAGCGCGCGCATCGAGCGGCTGGAATCGGCGGGCTATATTCTGGGTTATCAGGCGCAGCTTTCCTGCGCGGCGATGGGTTACCAGATCAAGGCGTTCATCAATCTGGAGATTGAGCCGAGCCAGAAGCCGGAGTTTTATCCCTATATTGAGGGCTGCCCGAACGTGATGGAGTGCGACTGCGTGACGGGCGATTATTCCATGTTTATCAAGGTCTGCTTCCATACGACGCAGGAGTTGGATCAATTCATCAATCAGCTTCATCGCTTCGGCAGAACGCGCACGCAGATCGTCTTTTCCACGCCGGTGGAGCATCGCGGCATTCCAGCGATCGAGCCTGAAGAAAACGTATAATCATTAAAAAAACGGGCGTCCTTTCCCTGTGGAAAGGACGCCCGAAGCGTTTGAAGCGTTAATTCAGCATCTGCAAAACTTCTTGCGGAACGAGCGAGAGAAGGGCAAACAGCTTTTGCTGGGCGCTCTGAGCGAAGCGGTTTTGCAGGGCGGCGAGTTCTTCGCCGGTTGCGGTTTCAAACATGGTTTCGCGGAGCGCGTCGGTTTCGGCCGCGTCATAATTCCACGAGGAAAGCGCGACATCCGTGCCGAAGGAGAGGGTTCCGTCGTCGGCGGTGAAGGCTTCATCCAGATAGAAGCGGCCGACGAGGCTGTTTTCGTCCGGCTCAAGGCTCAGGCCGCTTTCGATCTTCGCCGAGCCGAGAAGAGAATCCGTCGTATCGGCATAGATGTCGATGTTCGCGGCATACGTGGTTTGCTCGCCGCCAGCGGCGGTCAGCGCGCACAGACCGTCGCCCGTGTAGACAGTCAGCGCCGTGCCGGAATCGACGGCGGTTGCGCTGTTCATGGAAAGCGACAGACGATAGCCGGGCAGGCTGTCTTCGGTGGTGACGGCGCTGCTGTCCATCGCAAAATACAGGGTAAAGCCCTCGGATTGGACGTTTAGTTCGGCGGCATATACTTGCTTGTCGTCGGGGTCGAGCGTCAGCGTCAGCGCCGTATCAAGCAGGGTATTGGCACTGTCGCCGTCGGATTCCAACGCGCGGAGGGTGAAGACGCAGGTATCCTCGGTTTCGCCGGGGAGCATCTGGAACGCAAGCGCGTCTAGCGTCTCGCCGTCGGAGAGGGCAAGGGTCAGATAGAAGGGCAGACCGTCGTCGTTGTAGCCCAGCAGGATGCCGAGCGAACCGTCCGTTTCGGCCAGCACATCGGCGAATTGACGCGTTTCATCGCAGAACTCGGAAACGCTCATGACATGTGTGGTTTCGCTGTCGTCGTCTGTGACGGTCAGGTCGCAGTTTTGGATGAGCTGTTCCAGATAGGGGCGCAGCGCCGTATCTTTTTCGACCTGATCGGCCAGCGAATGGAGCAGGCGGCTCAGCTCCTCGGCAGTGCAGGTGATGGAAATTTCGTTTTCCACGGCCGGATAGCCGTTTTCGGCTTCCACGTTGCGGCGCTGCTGAATGTTCAGCGTGGCGGCGAAATCGGCCAGCGTGACCAGATACGGGTCGGCCAGCTTGCCGAAGGTTTCGGCGGCCTGTGCCAGCTCGTCGTTCAGCTCATTCAGCGCGCTGTCCCAATCCGTGGTGGGCAGGGAGAGCAGCGCGTCAATTTCGTTTTCGCTTAATCCCAGCATTTCCAGCAGGGTTTCCCAGCGGATGCTGAGGCGTTCGCCCTCGATCAGGCTGCTTTCCAGACTCAGACCGTCGGCGGTCAGGTTGGCCGCGCCGGTGACGTAGACGTTGTCGCCGGATGGCGCGGTGTAAGCGCCGCCCAGTTCCACGCGGTAACCGTCGTCCAGTCTGCCCATGCCGCCCGCCAGACTGACGCCCTGAATGACCTCGGCCAGCGCGTCAAACTGCGCGCGGCCTTCCTCGTCGTCGGGGAGCATGCTGTCGGGCAGCGTCAGCGAAAAGTGCGCTTCGCCGCCGACAAGCTGTCCCGCTTCCAGCGCGGAAGAGACGAGCGAACGCATCCGTTCGCCAGGTACATAGGTATCCTCTGCATGCGCGCCGGGGAAAATGAGCGACAGGCATAACAGCAGGGTGAGGAAGAAAACGCTTTTCTTCATGGGTCAACCTCCTTCAAAATGGGTCGGGAATAACAGCAGAATCGATCCTCGGATAACCTCATTATAGAAGAAATGCCGATAACCGTCAACGATATGACCATAAATTTAACAAAGCGGCCCGGACGCGGGGCGCGCATGCGCGTCAGCAGATGAAATGGCCCGCTGCGGATGAGCGAGAGGCGACTGACCGTCAAACGATTTTGAAAAAAAACTTTCCGAGATACATTGACAGATGAGGTATATAGAGCTATACTGTATCTTGTCGGAGGTGATGAAATGCTGAATTCATCGGACATCCTTCGCGGCTATACCGATACGATCATCCTTGCGCAGCTTGCGGGCGGCGACAGCTACGGCTACGTCATCAGCAAAAACGTGCAGGAGATCACCCGCGGAGAATTACAGCTGAAAGAAGCGACCCTGTATACGACATTCAGGCGGCTGGAAACGGCAGGCATGATTGAATCCTATTGGGGCAACGAAAATGCAGGCGCGCGCAGACGCTACTACCACCTGACCGAAAAGGGGAGAGCGCTCTTTGCGGAAAACCAGGCGGACTGGCGGAAATACCGCGCCGTGATATCCGAACTGTTTGGAATGGAGGACGCATCAAAATGATGAACAAGCAGATTCGAAGAATGATCGATGAAATTTTTGCCGATATGAAGATGACGGCGGATAACCTTGCCCTGCGCGACGAGCTGATGGCCAACGCCCAGGCGCGGTTTGAGGATTCCGTCCGCGCGGGCAAGACGGAGGAAGAAGCTTTCGCCGAGGTGGCCGCGTCGCTGGGCGACGTGCAGAGCCTGCTGCGCGAAATGAACGCCGAAAAGCCGGAGGACAGTGCCGAAGAAACCGCCCAAACCGAGACTCAGACGCAAAGCGACGAGCCGGCCGGGGGCGAGGAAGCCGGGGCCGACGAGCCGGATTTTGAGGTCAAGACCGAAAAGACGCCGGATATCGGCGAAGCGCTGGGCAAGGCTTTCGGCGCGCTGGGCGACGTGGGCAAGCAGATTGTGCCGCAGGCGCAGAAGCTGGTTCGGCAGGTGGACGACCTGACGGGAGGCGTGATCGGCGGCATTGGCAAAGCGGTCGGCAAGGGCTTGAGCGACGCGCAGAAGGCGGCGGGCAAGGCCATCGACAAGCTCTCCGGCGACAAGGGCGAAATCGTCATCGACTTTGGCAAGGAAAAGCCCAAAGCTCCGGCGGCGCTGCGCGAACGCGCCAAGACCATCCGCGCCGAAGCGGAACTCAAGCAGGCGGCAGGCGATCAGGAGGGCGCGCGGGAACTGCGCGCGAAGGCTTACGCGCTGGAAACCGAGGCCGACGACGTGGAAAAGAAGCTCGCCGAGCTGGCCGAGAAGGAAAAAGCCGCGCAGCCTGAGCAGACGGACAGCGCTTCGGACGACGAATTTGACGCGCTTCAGCACGAGATGGACGCGATGCAGGAAGCGTTGAACGCCGACGCGGCAGAGGTGGAGGCGGACGCGGGCTGTCCCAACGAGCCGATCGATCTGGACGACGTAGTGCGAGACGCGGAGAACGCGGCCAAGCAGGCTGAATCCTTCAAGGGCGCGCCGGGTGTGGTCGTCGTCAGCCGCTATCCGGCGGCGGGGCTGCGCGAGGTGAACGTGAGTCTGGATTCCGACGACATCACCGTGAAGTCTGCGGACGGCACGGATGTGGTCATCGAGTGGGAAGCCGGGTGCGAGGGCGTGGAACAGCCGACCGTGACGCTGGAGGAGCACACGCTGAGCGTGCGCCGCGCCAACCCGGATGTGTTTAAGACATTCTTCTCCGTCTTTCAAAAGGAGGGCGGCAAGGTGACGGTGCGCGTGCCGCGCGGCTATGCCGCCGATTACGTGCTCAGCACGACCTCCGGCGATATCCGCCTGTATGCCATCGACGTGGATAAGGTGAAGGTCAACACGACCTCCGGCGACGTGCGCGTCGAACCGGACGCGGGCATCCGCGCCAAGGAAATCGACGTGACGACCATCTCCGGCGGCGCGACGGTCAGCGCCTGCGCGGGCGACGTGGTGGTCAGCACCGTTTCGGGCAAACAGTTCGTCTCCTGCGACGCGAACCGCGCGGATCTGAATGTTGTTTCCGGCAAGATTCACGCTGAGGGCGCGAGTGAAGAGTGGGAAATCAGCAGCGTTTCCGGCGACGTGGAGGTGCTCTGCACCATTGCGCCGACGCGCAAGATTCAGATCAATTCCATGAGCGCCAATGTGCATGTGGCTCTGCCCGGCGATATCCGCGGGTTTGTGGCCGATATCAGCAGCATAAGCGGCAAGATTGTCAACGAGTTTGGTCCGAACCGCTACGGTACGTGCGCGCTGCCGATTCACATGGATACCATGAGCGGCAAGCTGATGCTCACCCGCCTGTAAACATACGGAGAAAAGACGATGTGGGATAAAATCAAAGAGATTCTGAGCCTGATTTTCGGCAGTCGGCTCGTCGTGGAAGGCACGGGACGCACCTTTGTCAAAGCGCCTATGTGGCTGGCCGTGCTGGCGTCCCTTGCGAGCGTCCGACTGGCGGTGCTGACCGTGCTGCTGGTTGTGCTCTTCGGCATGCGGGTTCGCGTGGCCAAGGCGTAAGGAGGGATGAGCATGGATTTTGAAACCATCAAAAACAACGCGATGAACGCGTTTCGCCAGCTGTCCGTGCTGCGGGTTATCGTCACATCCCCTAATGAAAAAGTGGCGGATGTGCCCGCGCTGTATGCGCTTGCCGCCGTGCTGCTTGCGCCGTGGGTCTGCGGCGCGGCGCTGATACTCGGCTTCCTGTTTCACTACGGGATTCGGTTTGAAAAAGACGCCGTGAAGATGAATTGAGAAGCGAACGCCTTCCGTCACGCCCGCGGCGCGCCGCCGCCCTCGAAGCGGGAGGCCTTTGAACAGGAACGCACAAACCCAAATAGGGACGAACCGTTAAAGGGTGCGTCCCTATTTTTTTCGTCAAATTGGAATTTTCTGAAATTTTTGCCTGTTTGTTTCGTCTATATCAGTAGAAGGGAGGAATGCTTACCATGAAAAAAATACTGGGTTTGCTGGTGACGGCGTTCATGCTGACGGCCTCGGCGCTGGCCGCCGACCTCGATACGCCGCAAATCGGCGCGGCGGTCTGCGCGCCGGAGGAAGCGGACGGCTCGGTCGTGCTGCATGAAGCGCCCGACGGGCGGAGCGAAACGCTGATGCGCTATTTTCAGGGCGCGCCGCTGCACGTGCTCGACCTTGCGGACGGCTGGGCGCACGTGCGCATGGGCATGGAGGGCGACTCGCTGGAGGGCTATATCCGGCAGGAACGGCTGAAATACGGCGCGGAAGCGATGCGGGAGATTACGCAATACGCTTCAATGCCGGGCTTTGAAAGCGACGTCATCATTTATCAGGCATGCGACGAACAGTCGGACATTGTGGAGGCAGTGCAAGGGCCGTGCGGAATCAAAATCATGGGCTATAACGGCCAATGGGCCGCCATTTGGGGCAGAAACGGCTTTATTCCCTATGACGTTGTCAACGACAGGCCGGACAAGTGGGATTCGGTTTCATATCCGGTTTTGCCGCTGGACGGCGAAATCACCGTGGAAGAAGCCAAGCGCATCTTTCGCGAAGAGGTGCGCCAAAAGCGGGCAGAATGGGGCCTCTGCGCGGAATATGACGACGAAAAGCTGCTGAATGAGGAAATTCAATGGGATTGCAGCGGCGTATCCTATGAACCGTGGCGGGGCGAAGCGTCGTATCGCGTGTTCATGATGGACCCGATGCTTTTCAACGAACGGACATCGACCTTTTCCGCGCTCTTTGCGGAAATCTCCACGACGGGCGAAATTCAAAAAGTGTATAATTGGATGCCGCAAAGCGGAACAGCGGTCTGCGCGCCGGAAGAAGAGAGTGACACGGTGACGCTCTATGCCGAGCCGAACGAGGACAGCGACATGCTGTTTGGCTATTACAGCGGTGCGATTGTGGAAGTGACGGAAGTCACGCGGACATGGGCGCATGTGCGCGTGGGCAGCGAGGAAGCGGCGCTGGAAGGGTGGATGCACACCTGGGATTTGGCTTATACCGCGTTAAAGGAGCGCGATGTGCCGCACATGGTGCGATACGCGAATGCGGGCGAACTGACAGTTTATGCCGCGCCAGACGAAAACGCGGAGGTTTTGCGCAAGACGAACCAAAGCGCCGACATCATCGGCATCGGCTCGGACGGTTGGGCACAGTTGAATTGGAACGTAGCCAAGGGCGAGACAGAGGACAACCGATCGGGTTTTGTGCGCCTTGGGGACGATGCGGAACTGGGAAAGCCGAGCAGAATGGAGCATTATTTCGTGCATCCGGTAGAAGGCGAACTGAGTTTTGACGAAGCCGAGGCAAAAGCGAGGGACTATGTGCTGCATCACGAGCCGACGAAGGACGCAAAAACGTGGTCGAAGGCGTGGATGCGATCCAGAAAGGGCATTTTGGGCGCGGCGTGCACGGTCGCACTGCGATATAATTCGGAGACGCGCGAAGCGGGCTTTGAGATTTGGCTGTATCAGCCGGGCACAGAGGAGGACGAGGAAGGCATTGCCGTGGAGATGACCCCGCAGGGGGAGATTACCGACGCGGCGGAGGGATTCGGCTGACTTGCGTGGCGAGGGAGAGTTATGGTAAAATAGAAGAGACGATGGGACTTTGCTCCATACGCTGCCAGAAACCTGAGGTTTTTGAATTTTCCGTTTCGCTTCGCGGCGGTTTGACGAAAGGCATGTGAGAATCGGTATGCTGATGCAAAACCCGAACATTCCGGAGGACTGGAAGCAGACAATCCGAGACTATATCCCGAAGGACGAACGCGAGGCGGCAGAGAAGGCGGAGATATTGACCCTGATTGACCGCGAAGGAGAGCGGCTTTTGCTGCGGGACTGCGCCTATGCGCACATGACGGCATCCTCGATCATTGTGAACGGCGCGCGCACGAAAACGCTGATGGCGTTTCACAAAATCTATCAGAGCTGGGCCTGGACGGGCGGCCATGCGGACGGCGAAACCGATTTGCTGCATGTGGCGATGCGCGAAGCCAAAGAAGAAACGGGCATCGAGCATCTCAGGCTGATAGGCGGCGGCGTGGCCTCGCTGGAAATCCTGCCGGTTTGGGCGCACGTGAAGCGCGGCAGAGCGGTCGGGAGCCATCTGCATTTGAACGTATCCTATCTGTTCGAGGCGGACGACACGCTGCCCCTGCGCGTCGCGGAGGACGAAAACAGCGCGGTCGGCTGGATTGGTATTGACCGCCTGGACGAGTATGTGAGCGAGCGCGACATGCTGCCGACGTACAGAAAGATTCTGAACAGGACGAACGTTTGTTAATTCCTTACAAACAATATGCGATTTGACTTGAAGAAAGATGACAAATTTCGTATACTGGAATCGAAGAAAGGAGAAAGAGCCGAAAAGGCCAAACAAACACAAAAAAGGCAATCCCAAGGCAAAGGAGGCCGATTTCATGATTACACGTTTTGTGCTTAAAGACGCGCATGTTCCCGCCGAAGTCGTTGAAACGATGGAGCGCCGGATTCATCAGCGCATGGATGCTTATTTCAAGGATGAGGCCGAGGGCGATACGGTGATCGGCGTTCGCATTACCGAACAGAAGAACACCTACAAGGTCGAAATGACCATGCCCTACATGGGCCACACGCTTCGCACGGAAAACCAGGAGCGGGAGATTTCCCTCCCTGCGCTGGATAAAGGTATAGATGTTCTGGAGCGGCAGATGAAGAAGCTCAGAACGCGTCTGGGACGCGATTTGAGAAAGAAGCCGACAGCGGTTGACGCCGCTCCCGAAGCAGGAGAGGACGAAGAGGAGACGGCGGTTGTCCGCGTGAAGCGCTACGCGGCCAAGCCGATGAGCGTGGAAGACGCCATTTTGGAGATGGACATGCTCGGCCATTCCTTCTACATGTTCAACAACATTGAAACGGGCATGGCAGCGACGGTATACCGCCGCAAAGACGGCGGCTGCGGCCTGATCGAACTGGAAAATCTGTAAACGAAAAAGCTGAACGAATAAGCAAAGCCGTTGGTCCCATGGAAAACGGTATGAGAAAGGGTGAGTCCGATGCAGCCGAAGATGAAAATCGTGGTCGCCGTGCTGGTGGTCGCGCTGATTGCTGTAATCGGTTTGATTGTTGTGACCAATCGCAGCGGCGCGGGAGAGCCTGTCCCGGCAGCGACCGCGATCCCGGAAGAGACTGCGGTTCCCGAAGAGACCGCAGAGCCGGAGAAAGAACCCGAAGCCACCGCCGAACCGGCGCAGAGCGGAGATGCCGCCGCGCAAGATACGATGTATGAGGGCGCGCTGGCCGGGCTGAGCGAGGAGGAAATCGCCAAATTGGCGCTCGCGGAAGAGGAATCCGGCGAAAGACAGAGTGATATCGGCGCGGAGGATTCCGTTGACTGACGGACAGGCTTCATCCCCCGCATAGAAGCCTTCATTCGGACGTGCGCGGGTGCGCGCGTGGAGCCAAATGCAATTTGCGGCCGGGAAACGCCGAAAAGGCGGCGCAGTCCCGGCCGTTTTTGTGTTAAGCAGCGAATAACTGCCGCGAAACGAAGAAGGGGTTTGGGGGATTATTCCCCAAACGGGTCCGGACGGTAGCCCGATATAGCCCCCAAAAAAGAAGAAACGCCAACCCCGCTGTCCATCACGTCCTCCGCATATCTTCAAATTCATTCGGAAGAATTTTCAAAAAACGGTTGACAAAAACCGTATGATCGTGTATTATATATTTCGTCGCCGCGCTCGACACAATCAAGCGATGCGGCGGGCCAGCTTGGGAGCATAGCTCAGCTGGGAGAGCATCTGCCTTACAAGCAGAGGGTCACAGGTTCGA
>UQNN01000029.1 GCA_900542445.1 uncultured Eubacteriales bacterium
AGTTCTCGGAAACCTGCCATAGTGATATGGTAAGGCGCCGGGTTCTTACCCTACTTGTAACCTCGGTTGCGCCCATCCCGATGGCGACGATGGCGAACCGCGAATGGGGACAGATGGGGCAGAACTATCTGCGAAGTCTTTTTGCGCTGGGGTTTCAGGCGTTTCTCATCATCATCTGCGTGGCGATTTATGCCATACTGGTGCGCGGGATTGCGGTGGAGAGCGACGTATCCACGGCGATTTGGACATGCATGGGGTACACGGTGCTGCTGTGCTTTACGCTGTTTAAGACAAGCAGCTTAGCGCGAAGCATATTTCATGCGCACTGATGGGGAGAACGTATGGGGCTTTGCCCCATGCCCTACCAGAAACCTGAGGTTTCTGGACTTCCCGTTTTGGAAAATGAATTTCTCTATTGAAGGTATGAGCGGCGAAAGCTGCAAGGAGGTGCGATTTGGCATACGTTCCCATTCCGAAAGACCTGACGAAAGTCAGGCAGAAGCTGATTCTGAACCTGACAAAGCGGCAGGTCATCTGTTTTTCCGGCGGGGCGCTCATCGGCGTACCGCTTTTCTTTTTGACGAAAAACGCGCTGCCCGGCAGCATGGCGACGTTTCTTATGATCTTTGCCATGATGCCGTTTTTCGCGCTTGGCCTGTATGAAAAGAACAGCGAACCGCTGGAAGCCGTGCTGCGGCACATCATCGAGAGCCGCTATCTGCGCCCAAGACGCAGAATCTATCAGACCCAGAACATTTATGCGCTGCTGGAAAAGCAGGCGCAGCTTGAAAACGAGGTGAAAGCCATTGCTCAAGGCAACAAAAAGAAAGCTCACAGGAAGCGAAAAGCGGCAGATTAAGGCGGTCATCCGCCGCGCGCGGAGCGGGCACGGAAACCGCGTCAGCGCGCAGCAGACGATCCCCTATCAGCGGATGTACCCGGACGGCGTCTGCCGGGTGGACGTGAACCGCTACAACAAGACGATCCAGTTTCAGGACATCAATTATCAGCTCTCCGAAAACGAGGACAAGGACGCGATCTTTGGGAGCTGGTGCGAGTTCATCAACTACTTTGACAGCTCGGTTTCCTTCGAGTTTTCGTTTCTCAATCTGGAAAACGGACAGAGCGGAGGAGACGACCGCATTGAGATGACCGCGCGGCAGGACGATTTTGACGGCATCCGCGAGGAATATGCGCAGATGCTCCAAAACCAGCTCGCGCGGGGCAATAACGGTCTGCGCAAGACGAAATACCTGACGTTCACCATCGAGGCGGACAGTGTGCGCAACGCAAAGCCGCGGCTGGAACGCATCGAAGCGGAGCTGCTGGGCAATTTCAAGCGGATGGGCGTTCACGCGCAGGCGCTGGACGGCAAAGCGCGGCTGGCGCTGCTGCACGGCATCTTCCATATGGACACGAAAGAGCCGTTCGCGTTTGACTGGGACTGGCTCGCGCCATCCGGGCTGTCTACGCGGGACTTTATCGCGCCCGCCTCGTTCGAGTTCCCGGACGGGCGCACGTTCAGAATCGGGGAGAAATTTTGCAGCGCGTCGTTCTTGCAGATTACCGCCGCCGACCTGTCCGACCGGGCGCTGGAAGCGTTTCTGGCGGTGGACAGCAGCCTGATCGTGTCCATGCACATCCGCGCCATCGACCAGACGGAAGCCGTGAAGATGGTCAAGCGCAAGATCACCGAGCTGGACAGGACGAAGATCGAGGAGCAAAAGCGCGCCGTGCGTTCCGGCTACGACATGGATATCCTGCCCAGCGACCTGACGACGCTGGACGCGGGCGCAAAGGACATGCTCAAAAGCCTGCAAAACCACAACGAACGCATGCTGATGCTGACGTTTATTCTGGTCAACGCGGCGGACACGAAGCGCAAGCTCAAGGCGGATGTGCAGCAGTGCCGGAGCATCGCGCAGACGATGAACTGTTCGCTGGTGACGCTGGATTTCCAGCAGGAGCGGGCGATGCAGGCGGCGCTTCCGTTGGGCGTGAACCCGATTCGCATCGAGCGCGGGCTGACGACCAGCGCGCTGGGCATTTTCATTCCGTTTACGACGCAGGAGCTGTTTCAAAAAAGCGAAGGCGCGCTGTATTACGGCGTGAATTCGCTGTCCCACAACATGATTCTGGTGGATCGCAAGCTGCTGAGCAACCCGAACGGGCTGATTCTGGGTACGCCGGGCAGCGGCAAGTCGTTTGCGGCGAAGCGGGAAATGGTCAACGTGTTTCTGGTGACGGACGACGACATCATCATCTGCGACCCGGAAGCGGAGTATGCGCCGCTGGTCAGGCGGCTGCACGGGCAGATCATCCGCATTTCGCCCGTCGGCAGCGACTACATCAATCCGCTGGATATCAACATGAATTACGCGGATGAGGAAGACCCCGTGACGCTGAAATCCGACTTTGTGCTGTCGATGTGCGAGCTGATCGTCGGTGGCAAGGAGGGCTTGCAGCCCATTGAAAAGACGGTCATCGACCGGTGCGTCCGTTCGGTGTATCAGGCGTATTTCGCCGACCCGAAGCCGGAAACCATGCCGATTCTGGGGGATCTGTACGTCGAGCTGAAGATTCAGCCCGAACCCGAAGCTCAGAGGATTGCGACGGCGCTTGAAATCTATGTGCATGGCAGCCTGAACCTGTTCAACCATCGCACGAACGTGAACCTGAAGAACCGACTGGTCTGCTACGACATCAAGGGACTGGGCAAGCAGCTTAAAAAGCTGGGGATGCTTATCGTGCAGGATCAGGTCTGGAACAGGGTGACGGTCAACCGGGCGCAGAAGAAATCGACCCGGTATTACATGGATGAGTTTCATTTGCTGCTGAAAGAGCCGCAGACGGCGGCGTACTCCGTGGAGATTTGGAAGCGCTTCCGTAAGTGGGGTGGCATCCCGACTGCGATTACGCAGAATGTGAAGGACTTGCTGGCGAGCGCGGAGATCGAGAACATCTTTGAAAACAGCGACTTTATCCTGATGCTCAATCAGGCGCCGGGCGACCGCGAGATTCTGTCCAGAAAGCTGGGCATTTCCGCGCGGCAGCTCTCTTATGTCAAGCAGTCCGACGCGGGCGAAGGGCTGCTGCTTTACGGCGACACGATTCTGCCGTTTGTGGATCGCTTCCCGCAGGATACGGAGCTTTACCGACTGATGACGACCCGCCTGAGCGAAACGGCGGGTCAGGAGGAGGAAAACGGATGATGGAACTTCTGGCGACGGTGCTGGGCGTGGGCTTTGTGGCGCTGGTGATGCTGTCCCTGTGCAGGGCGGCGGCGCGGGCGGACGCGATGGCACAGCATGACTGGCGGGTGTTTTGCGATGAGAAAGCACGAAAGGCTCGCGGGCAGTAAGGCGCACCGCCTGCGCTTCGAGGCGGAAAAGCCCAGGCCGCCCTCTATGCTGCGGCACACGGAAAGCGCGGCGGACGCGCTTTCCGACCTGCTGGCCGACGCGGTGCTTCCTGCGGACGAAACGGAAGAAGAAGAAAACGTCGGGGTGCAGGCGGTGCGGACGGGCAGGCAGGGCGCAGAATCCAGCGTGCGGCGGATGTCCAAGCAGCGGCAGAAAAAGCAGATTCAGCGGCAGTACGCGGCGGCGCAGACCGGGCGGCAGGTGGAAGGGATTGTCGTGCAGGGCGCTGGCGAAGCCGTGTTCACGCCCGTTCAAAGGACGGAGCGGAAAGTCGAGATGTTCATTCGGAAAAATCGGGGAAAGCTGGTTATCCTGCTCTTTGCGGTGATGATGACGTATATGCTCAGCAGCCTGTCCGGGTGTATGCCGATTGCGCAGTCGCTGCTTGAATCGCTGGTCATCGGCACGTATCCCGCTGAGGAAGATGACCTGATTGCCGCCGAACGGGCGTATTGCGAGATGGAGGATGCGCTGCAAGACGAGCTGGACAGGTACGGAGAAATTCATCCCGGCTACGACGAGGTGCAGGTGGAGCAGATGGAAATCTGGCACGACCCGTATGTGCTGCTGGCGCTGATCAGCGCGCGTATTGGCGGGGAGTGGACGGTGGACACGGCGATGCCGACGTTGGAGCTGCTGTTTGAGCAGCAGTATAAGCTGACAACCGCGGTCGAAAAGGAAACGCGATACCGCACGGAATGGAAGAAGGAATATAAGCAGATGGAAGACCCCAAAACGGGCGAGATGAAATGGCGGGAGAACTGGGTACAAATCGAAGTGGCATACACCTATACGATCTGCAAGGTGAAGCTGGTCAACAAGATTCTCTCTCACCTGCCGTTTATCGTGCTGAGCAGGGAAAAGGTTGGCATGTATGCGCTGTATATGGCGACGCTGGGCAATTATCCGGATTTGTTCGCGGGCAAGCCGCACGCATCGCAGCTCAAAGAGCCGATGGAATACGAAGTCCCGGAGGCATACAAGCAGGCTGACCCCAAGTTTGCCAAGCTCATCGAGGCAGGCGAACGGTATATCGGCTATCCCTACGTCTGGGGCGGCGACAGCCCGGAAACATCGTTTGACTGTTCGGGCTTCATTTCGTGGATATTCAAAGAGTCGGGCGTGCGGGACGTCGGCAGGCTGGGCGCGACGAGCTTGTACGGCGTGTGTACACCGATTGAGCCGGAAGAAGCGCGTCCGGGCGACCTGATTTTCTTTCAGGGCACGCTGGGCGACGGCGTGGCGGGCAACGACGGCATTACGCACGTCGCGCTGTATGTGGGCGACGGGTACATTTTGAACTGCGGCAATCCGATTTCGTATGCGGATTTGAGCCGCGCCTATTGGCAGGAGCATTTTTATGGATTCGGGAGGATGTACGAATAAAGCATGGCAAAGAAGATGAACTGGCGTGCGGATTTGCAGAAGATTCGCAACAACCGAGAAAAGGCGGACAACGCCGCCAAGCGCGCCGAGGAAAAGGCGAAGAAGCTGGCACAGCGGCAGGAGGAAGCGGAGAACATGGGCATCCTCTACGTCGTGCGCAGTATGCGGCTGACCCCGGAGGAACTGGAAGATTTTCTGGCGGGCAAGCCGCCGCAGGACAAAGAGGAACATGAAGAACAGGAGGAACAGCGGGACGATGAATCTTTTGAAGAATAAAATGGGGATGCGCGTTTTGACGCTGGCGCTCTGCGCAGTGCTGGGCGGATCGGTGCTGGCGGTCAAAGCGGAAAGTGTGGCGGGCGAAACGGTTGTACAGGAAGCTGTGCAGGACGAAAACATGAGCGAAAGCAGGGATGCTGATCATCCTGCGCAGGAAGCAGAAGAACCCGATGGGCGGACGGAAACGGGAGAAGCGACGGAAGAATCCACGGCGCAGCCCACAGACGAACCGACGGCTGAACCCTCGAACGAGCCTACGACAGAGCCGACAGACGAACCGACTGCCGAGCCGACGGAACAGCCGACGACCAAGCCCACGGAACAGCCGACGACTGAACCCACGGCGCAGCCCACGGACGAACCGACGGCTGAGCCTACGACCGAGCCTACGCAGCAGCCTGCGACCGAACCGACCGCCGAGCCGATGCCGGAGGGTGCGTATAAAATCACGGTTGTGTCCCCGGCAAAGTGGCAGAAGGACAAGGCGACGGCGAAAATCAACATCGTGGATGTGAACGGCACGGGCTGGGCGAACATCCGAATCGTCGTGGCGACGGAAAACGGCTGGCAGACCGTCGTGGACGGCGACGATCAGAGCGCGGGCTATGCGGTGGAGCTGCGGGAAAACGCGACGATCCATGTGTCCATTACCGACCGTGCGGGCAATGTGCAGGCGAAAAGCGAAGCGATTTCCTGCTTTGACAGCACGCCGCCGACCGTCAAGGCGGGCGTGAGCGGCGAGGTGATCTGCATCGAAGCGACCGATTCTATCTCCGGCGTGGCGGCGGTGTACGTCAACGGGCATAAGCTCAAATATAGCGGAACGACGCTGGACGCGAACATCCGTGAATACGCGGACGGCAGGCAGCAGATTGCCATTTACGCCGTCGATCTGGCGGGCAACGTGTCGCAGAAGGTGTATGTGAAAAATCCCTTCTACGGCAGGGACGACAGTGGTTCGAGCGGCAATGACAGCAGGCCTTCTGCGACAAAGAAACCGTCCTCCGGCGGCACAAAGACCACGCCGAAGCCGACCGCAACGCCGATGCCCACGGACGTGCCGCAGGCGACCATGCAGCCGCAGACGACAGCAGCCCCGGATATCGACGCGCTCTATGTGCTGCTGGCACAGCTTGCGGGCGGTGCGGAAACGGGCGAGCCGACCGAGGGAAAGCCCTTTTCGATGGGCGGCAACATGAAAACGGTAGATTTGCTGTATTCCAAGGCGACGAACAAGCAGTTCATCACGGTGCAGACGCGCAAGGGCGAAACGTATTACCTCGTGATCGACTACGACAAGCCGCTGGACAAGGACGGCGAGCAGTACGAAACCTATTTCCTCAACCTTGTGGATGACCGCGACCTTTTCGGTGTGGTGAGCAAGGATGAACAGCCCACGCCCGAACCCACGGCAACGCCTACGCCGAAGCCGACCGCCGAACCCAAGCCGGAGACGGAGAAAGCGACCGATTCGACGGCGATGATGGCGCTCGTGCTGCTGGTGATGTTGATTGCGGGCGGCGCTGCGGCGTTCGTCGTGCTGGGGAAGAAGAGAGACGCGCAGCCGCGCTATACGGAACTGGACGATGACGACGACGAGGAGGAAATCGGGGAGGACAACGAGGAGGAGTGAGATACTTCACGAACAGCCCGTTCGAGCGGCTGATGATGGAAAAGCCGTGCGGACAGAGCAAGGCGGCGGATGCGGCATGGCGGGAATATGAGGACAACGAAAGGAAGAAACGGAGATGTGCCGAGGGGCGGATGCGCGAGCGTCCGCCTTCTTGCGTTTTAATCGAAAAGAGGAAAAAATGATCGCGTAAAAAAATTACGATTTAGACGAGTGAAAATGAAAAAATGATGCACAGTAAGGGGATGCCTGTGGTATAATAGCTTAAAGAGATCGGGGAGGTGCCGTTATGCTGCAAAGCTATTGTATTCAGGGCTTCAAGTCAATCAAAAATGCGACAGAAGTGGATTTGAAGAAAACCCAATATCAGACATTGGAGAAAACAAACGTCTGCAATGGAATCTTGAAGGGGTGTATGTTTGTAGGAGCCAATGCTTCTGGCAAAACAAACCTGATTGAACCGCTCCGCTTTTTGCTGATGGCGCTTTTTGCCGTTCGCGAGATGAAGTGGAAGAATTTTTTGTGCCTGTTTTCCGATGCGGATATGTTTGAAAACACATACCGTTTTTGGATTGACGGCGCTGAAATTGAATATACGGTTCGATATCAGAACACGGATAAGCTGCTGGTTGAACGGCTGGCGCTGGATGGCAAGGTGATGATGGAGCGGACGGGCGCGACAGCCAAATCAAAAATCACAGAAAAGGAAGTCTTTAACGGGATTCCGAACGAAGGGCTTTTCCTGCGTGATTTGTGGTTTAATACTCGTTTCCGCGGACATGAGGTTTTGCAGAAGTGGTTTGATTTTTTGCGTGCATCCCAATATGTCAATATGGAAACGGGGCTGATGATGTCCTTCGGAGAGGATCAGTCGCTCAGAATTGAGAAGTACATCGAAGAACATGGAATTAACGAAATCAATCAATTCCTTGATGAATGCGGGTTTTCTTTTCATCTGATTCATCATCCCGAGAGAAATGCGGGTGAAACAGGCTTTGGCAATCTGACGGTGAAACGGGATGGAATCATGCCGGAAATTCCGATGGATATTGAATCCTTGGGCAATAAGATTCTGGTGCAGTTTTTGCCGATGTATTTGAGCGTTATCCGTCATGGCGGTATGCTGATCTGTGATGAATTCAGCAGCGGACTGCATAATGATTTGGAAGAGCTTTTGATTCGGTATTTTATGAAACATGCAGGGCAGGCGCAGATTTTTATCGTGTCCCATTCGACCAATCTGCTCAGTTCGAGCCTGTTCAGACCGGATCAGCTCTATGCGGTCAACTTCGATCAGGAGGGAAGCAATATCGTCCGATTCTCTTCGGAACAGCCGAGGACGGCGCAGAACTACGAGAAGATGTATTTGGGTGGTGTGTTCAGTGGAATCCCGCAGTACAAGGATGTTTGAGCTGAAAAAGGGAAAGCGAATCGGTCAGGTTCTGTTTATTGTTGAAGGAGAAAAGACGGAGCCAAACCTGATTTATCGCGTATTCAGCGGGATTTTCGGGTATCAGATGGAGCGAATTTACCGCGATAAGACGTACCGTGTGTTCAGGAAAACAGATGATCCGCTTTCAAGGGTGACGGTCATTAACACAGAAGAATCCAATATCGGCTTTATCCGAAAGGACAACGATTTTCTCAACGAGATGTTCCGATTGCTGATTGAAGACTATGGCTTTGATGTGGATAATGCCGCGATTTATTATCTGTTTGATCGAGACCCGGATTCCAATACGGATAGTGCCTTCATTGAAGAAATGCTGGGCAAGCTGGGGAGCGCCAGAGATGTGAATCCCGATATGATGCGGCAGGGGATGCTCTTGCTGTCGTATCCCTGCATCGAGAGCTTTATAGGCATGAATTTGCTTGACAACAGCTTGGCATATTGCTGGAATAAAGGCGTGCAGAATGGACATCAGCTCAAGCAGGCGTTGAATCAGGATGGAGCGTTGGCGAATAAGATTACGCAGGAAACGCTGATTAAAAGCGTAGAAGCGTTGATTACAGCGCTGAATACGGTGGGCGTAAATACGCAAGCGGATGAATTGCTGAACAGTTTGGATCGGTTTGCAGACAATAATCGAAAGGTGTATGATTGGCAGGAGGAACAGAGAAGGCAGAAGGACGGCTATGGTCTGCTCAGCCTGATGGCGATTGCGCTGTTGGATTTGGGCTTGATTCAGCGTGTCGAAGATGAATGATGTCGGAATCAAGGGAAAGCAGTCTGGAAACAGGCTGTTTTTTTGTTGGGAAAAATGTGGATAAGCTGTGGACATCCATGTTGAAAACCCGGCAAAACCTGTTGACGGATTGGGGATAACTGGCGAAAAACGGTTTTCCCAAAAAAGAAAAGGAGGGATGTCTTTGGAATGGACGGCGGAACGAAATCCGGATAGGGAGTATAACTTCCGAATCCGGGAATTGGGTGCTGGAAGGTTTGCGGTTGTATCGGACAGCGAACGTTTCGGCGCAGATCAGGTGGTTTTTGAGAGCTTTCGGCGCGGCGAGTGCGTGGACTATGTGACGCAGCGCCGCGATCCGGGCAAGTGGAATTATTACGTCATCGAGGATTTATCTTCGTGGATTCGAGGTTCGGAAAATCCCAGCCCGCTGGAACGCTTTGACCGGTTCGATCAGGCGAAGCAGCGCTTTTGCGAACTGCGAGGCCGGCAGGAAAACGACGACATCACCGACAAGCCGCATCTGACGATGGGCGTCGGCTGGGTCGGCGGGTTTGATCTGGACGTGCTGCATGTGCGGCACGGAAAAAACGTGCTGTGCGATGATTTCATGCGAAGCAGCTTTGCGAATACGAACTGCGTCGCGCTGGCGATGATCGAAAAGATCGTGAAGGAAATCGGCGTAGACGCGGTGCGGGTCTTTCCGCAGAATCACGGTAACCTGATGAAACCGACGGATATTCCGCTGCACTTATGGAGAAATCCGTATTTCCATTCAGAGCGTCTGCGGATTGCGGACAGGCTCAAAGCCAAACATGAACGAGATACGATGACAGCGACGAAACGGAAAGACATACAGAAGCGATGAAATGCCCAGAATCAATGATTATGTACAGCTTGCCGCGCAGACCGCACGCGAGATCTCCGCCGACGGGGAAACGTGGCGCTCGTTTCTGCAAACGGCTTCCACCCTGTACAAATATGGTTTTTACGACCAGATGATGATCTACGCCCAGCGCCCGGACGCGACCGCCTGCGCGTCGTTTGAGCTGTGGACGAATACCATGCGGCGGTATGTCCGACGCGGCGCAAAAGGCATCGCGCTGCTGGATATGACCGGCGACGTGCCCCGCTACCGCTACGTTTTTGACATATCGGATACCGGTACCCGGCAAAACGCCCGAACGCCTTTTACATGGACGATTCGCGAAGAAAACAGCATGTCCATCGCCGCTATGCTGGAAAAGGAATATGAGGTTTCTGCCAATCGCGGGCTTGCGGGACAGCTCGAAGAAATCGCCATGCAGAAAGCGATGGATTATTGGCAGGAGCATCAGGATGAGCTGCGCGACATCGTTGACGGTTCACTCCTCATGGAGTATGATGAACTCAACCTCGAACTGGCTTTCCAAAATACGGCGACGACGGGCGTTCAGTATATGCTCTTCAGCCGCTGCGGATTGGCGGAAGAACATCGGTTCGAGCCGGAAGATTTCACGACCATCCTTGAATGGAACACGCCGAGAGCGCTCAGCGCGCTGGGCACGGCGGTCAGCGAAATCTCCGAGGAAGTATTGAGAAGCATCGAGCGGGAAGCGCGGAGCGTTGAAAGGAGCAGGCCATATGCTGAATTACAAAACGGTGAACGGTTATCAGATTCCCGACCTGAAAATCCCGGACGAACAAGTGACACTGGGCAGGTACGGCAGGATGCGCAAGGCGTATCTGAAGGAGTACAGAAAGATGACGTTCAACAGCCTGCTGCTGACGGGCGAACTGACGGCGCATCTGACGGAAATCGACCGGACGGCGGGCGAGCGGGTGAAACGCATGGTCAGCGAGATGGCGGCGGCGCAGGGCGTGAACGAAGCGCTGAAGGAACGCGACCCGATGGCGTGGGTCGGCGCGATGAACAGCCTGAAAGCGCAGGCAGAGGAAATCGTACTGAGCGAGCTGGTGTACGCTTAAATCCGGGGCAGACGAGCCTTTTTGAAACGATAACCGAATACAATGAGGGAGCGGATGACCAAGCGGTTTCCGCTCCTTCTTTTATACCCAAAGCACTTGATACGGCACTTCGGTTCGGCGGCAATGGCGAGGATACCCGCATGGAGCTGGCGTTTGACGCGATGATCGGCAAAACGAATGAGGAAATCGCGCTGCGAATGAAGACCCTTTACCACGACGGCAGCGGCTTTGAATTGGACGGGCGGCACTTTTCGGTCTGGTTCGACCCAAGCGGAATCCAAATAGCCGCCGGAGATCGTGCGCGGTATGCCAACAATGCGCAGGTCATATTGTGGACGGATGCCGCAAAGCGCGTCGGCGAGCTGATTGAAGCCGGGCAATTCGGCACACAGCTCGAAAACGTGGAAGCCCCCGGAACCATTCGCCGAAAAACCGCCGAGCGACTGATCTATATGTACCGCGACAGCGCCGCAAGAGAAAACGGGTATCTCTCCCTGATGACAGATACGCCGCTGATTTTCCCGGATTGCGTCAATCATCTTTCCGAGAAGATGGAGCAGCCTGAATTCCTGCACGGGTTGATCCGGCAGATGGAGGTCTTTGCGGATGCGGTCGCGATACAGCCCGATCTGATGCGCTTTCGTTTTCTTCTGCCGAAGGACATTCTCCCTCGTCTCAGGGATTTGGCATTGGCGCGGAAGGAGCTGCCCGAAGGCGAGATGCTGCTGCCCGATGTTCGCGGCTTTATGACGCAGGATGAAATCGACGCGGTGCTGACCCAAAGCGCTCCGATTGCGGGCGCGGGCAGTCGAATTTACCAGTTCTTTTCAGCACCTCACAGCACCAATGAAAAGCTGGAATTTCTGAAAAACGAGTACGGGATAGGCGGAAAAATGCCCGGCGTATCGGGTGAACATGGGAGTTCGGAAAGCCACGACGCAAAGGGGATGCAGCTCAGGAAAAGCAGCTGTCCCGATGTGCTGCTGAAATGGAATCAGGTTGCCGAACGGATTGACAGGCTTATTCACGATGGGCATTATTTGAAATCCGACGCGCCAGACCGAATAGAGCCGGAAATCAGCTTTACGCCGGATGTGGAAGCGTATAAAAGGCTGAAGGATGAACATCCCCGGCGGCTGGTCGGCGTAAGAGTGGATGACACCCTTCTCTTTTATGGGGAAGATGCTCAAACTGCCGCACCGCTGATGGACACAAGGCTGTTTGAGCGGGATATCCCCGGCATGGGGACGATATCGGTTACGGGGATGCCCTTCGGACGGTGGAGCGTTGCGGCAAAAGCGTTGACTGAAAACGGACACGGCATCTATTTTGCCGAGCCTGCCGAACAAGGCGGATATGAAGTCGTCAAGGAGCTGGACGGCAGGCGGGATGAGCCGTCCTATCAGGTAGGCGATACGGTCTATCTGGGCAATACGGCGTTCCTCATCGAAGAAATTACAGATACGCACGTAAATTTGCGC
Organism: uncultured Eubacteriales bacterium; assembly: GCA_900542445.1. Lineage (GTDB taxonomy): Bacteria > Bacillota > Clostridia > Christensenellales > Aristaeellaceae > Ventricola. The sequence goes on from UQNN01000029.1 coordinate 12,353, forward strand.
GACCCGACGCTGCTTTATCCGATTTCAAGGGTGGAGCGGCGGGATGTGTTTGAGCAGATGCTTGCCGAGGACACACGGAACGATGCGTTGTTCTATGAGCGGGAAGAAATGCCGTCCTTTGAAACCGCTGTATCTGAATTGGACACAGAAGAACCGCGGCAACCGCCGTTGGAAGAAAATCATTCATACAAAGTGCAGAACTTTCATATCACGGATGACCATCTGGGCGAAGGCGGCGCAAAGACGAAGTATGCGTTCAACATTGCCGCCATCCAAACACTCAGGCAGATTGAAGCCGAGGGCAGACAGGCAACGCCGCAGGAACAGGAAACGCTCTCCAAATATGTCGGCTGGGGCGGTCTGCCGCAGGCGTTTGATGCCGAAAATGCGAGTTGGCAAAAGGAATATCAGCAGCTCAAAAGCCTTTTGACGGACGAGGAATATGCGGCGGCACGCAGCTCGACGCTCAACGCGCATTACACATCGTCAACGGTTATTTGCGCTATGTGTGACACGATTGAAAAAATGGGGTTTCGTACGGGTAATGTTGCCCCGCAGCAGCAGGTGCGACAGCATGGTCTCGCGCCAGACGAAGGAGGCCATCTCCTCGTTGGGCTCGTCATGCAGCAGACGGTACGGCGGGTGCTCTGTGGCCTTTCGGCTGCCATTATCGGTAACCTCGTACACATGCACCGGCAGACTGGCGATGGTACCGGCAATCACGCGGACGCAGGCATACACAGCAGAGGCCTGCACAGCCGAGGATGGCGTGACAGACTTACCAGAGGAGTTGGTGCCGAAGTAGAACGATGGCGCGGAGCTAACTGCATCACGGGGCTTATCCCGTGTCCGGAATAGGCCGGAAAATGGTTTTTATACTGTCCTCCTGTTCAATTAGTAAAAATATGATGTAAAGAAACTTGACGCTGGTGTCATAATGTGGTATGATATACATATGGAGGTGGTACCATGGATGAAGCAACTCGCCTGCAAAGGCATCTTCCACTGTTTCGTGCCTGCGCAGGCTGGACGGCAAAGAACTTTGCTGAACTCCTTGAAGTTTCCCGGCAGACAGTGAGTGCATGGGAAAACTACGATGGAAAAGACAGCAAGAAAGGCGTCAAGCTATCGCGTGTGCAATATCTGGCGATAAGGAAACTGCTTGATGATGAGATTGCCAAGGATCTGCCTGCGGAAGGAGCCAAGAAAAAGCAGCACATCCTCGGTACGATGCTTGAGGTATTGGTCGACCATCCAGATCAGTATACAAGCGAAGATGTGAATGCTATTCTGGGAGAAGCAGAACTCATGGCCCCTTCGATAATGAAGCAGCCTGAAAAAAGGCAGTTCGTTTCAAAGGTATGGCCATCGCTTCTCATCGGCTGTGGCGTTGTCTTAAGCGCAGCTGTCATTGCTATCCTTGGACATGATAAAGATTGAGGAGGAACTATATGGGAAAGGTACCTAAGGGCGCAGCAGCAATCACCTCTAGCATCAATGAGTATGGCGGCAATAAGGGTATGCTTGAAGGCTTGAAAAAGATGACCATTGACAGCCGTAGGGCTGGTCGGCAGGAAGGTTTTCAGCAGGGAGTCAACTACGCACTTCAGAATCTGAGCCTATTGGAGCGTGTTCTTGGCCATCGTATCAAGAAATAACGACGGTTGTATGAGGTGACATATGGGGCTGTTCGATTGGTTTGGTGGTAAGAAAAACAATGAGGAACCGAGTTGGGAAGAACGCAATGCCTATACAGGTGAGACTCCACCGTGTCCAAGATGTGGTACTCCTCTAACAAAGAAGTATGTATTTAGCGGAATGTACTGTGAGAACTGTCATTACGGTCTTGATGACGATAACGATAACGATGATGAGAATGAGTCCATCAGCGTCTACGATGCTGCACTCATCTGGGTCTCCCACGGCAAGGACGAAGATTACATGTTCGGCTATTCCGAAGAAGAACTCGAAGACGCACTTTAACAGCAATGGAAGGTCACTCCCTCGCCGGGGTGGCCTTCTTTTTATTCGATGTCCTACACAGTCACGATAGCACCCTGAATCGTAAGACAGATGCCTTCCAAGTCGTAGATCAGGAGGAGATGGTGGAGGCGCTGTCCGAGCGTGCTTCGAAGGTTCATTCGGGCGCGGTTGACCCGAAGGAGGACAACATGCTCCGGATTACGTCGGATGGACGAAAGCTGGGGTTGGATCAGCGGCTGATGAACCCGCTGCTGCCCGACGAACCGGGCAGTAAAGTCAACGCCTGCATGGAAAACATCCTGCGTATCTACAAAGAAGGGGATGCGCAAAAGCTGACGCAGCTCGTGTTCTGCGACCTGTCCACGCCGCATGGGGACGGTTCGTTTAACGTCTATGACGATATCCGGGACAAACTGGTTGCAAGCGGGATTCCGAAAGAGGAGATTCAGTTCATCCATGACGCGGATACGGAAATCAAAAAGAAGGAGCTGTTTGCCAGAGTCAGGAGCGGACAGGTGCGGATTTTGTTTGGCAGCACACAAAAACTTGGCGCAGGCACCAATGTTCAGGACAGATTGATCGCTCTGCATGATCTGGATGCGCCATGGCGGCCGGGCGATTTGGAGCAGCGAGCGGGGCGCATTGTGCGACAAGGCAACATGAATCCGGACGTGCATATATACCGATATGTCACGGAAAAATCATTCGATTCGTACCTCTGGCAGACCATCGAGAACAAGCAGCGCTTTATCAGCCAGATCATGTCCAGCAAATCGCCCGTCCGCGCCTGCGATGATGTAGACGAAACCGCACTCTCTTATGCGGAAATCAAGGCGCTGTGCGCAGGCGATCCGCGTATCAAGGAAAAGATGGATTTGGACATCGAGGTCGCAAAGCTGCGCTTGATGAAAGCGGATTACCAGAGCAACCAGTTCAAACTGGAAGATCAGATTTTGAAGCAGTATCCGGAAGAAATCCGTCAGGCACAGGAACGCGCGAAGGGCTATCGGGCGGATATGGCGCTGTTGGAAGCGCATCCGCTGCCCAAGGATGGTTTTGTCGGCATGGCGATCAAGGAAAAGCGGATTGCCGATAAAGAGGAGGCGGGCAAAATGCTTCTGGAAGCCTGCCGGCTTTCGCCGCATGATATGGAGCTGGGCGAATACCGCGGCATGAAAATGACGGTGGATTATGACAGCTATCGGCAGGAGGTCAAGCTCGTTCTGCGCGGTGAGATGTCGCATACCGTGACCATGGGAACGGATGTGTACGGCAATCTGACGCGCATCGAGAATGCGCTGGCGAATATGCCGCAAAAACTCGAAAAGGCGGAAGAACGGATTGCCGAACTGGAACGGCAGATGAAACAGGCCAAGGCGGAGCTGGGCAAACCGTTTGCGCAGGAGAAGGAGCTGGAAGCCAAAGCTGCGCGCCTTGCCGAATTGAACGCCGCGCTGAACATTGACGAAAAAAGGAAGGAGCCGATGGAGAAGCGACCGATGAAGGATGTGTTGAAAGCGTATCAGGAGCGGGCAGACGCTCAGAGACAGGGAGAAAAAGGAGGAACAAACGAATGGAACCGATGAAGAATATTCCCGTGTACAGGCATAGCGCCGCCTATGCGGTGGAGCATGGCGAGCTGGAAGCATACAAGATGTCCCGGGTGGCAGGCGTTGCCTGTCGGGATGCGATAGAAAAAGCCGTTGCGAAGCATTACAGAGATAACTGTCTGAACAAAGCGGGAGCCAGAGAGGTCATCGACGAGTTTGGCAAAGAGCGCGTGATGACGGTGCTGGCGATTACGATTCGGGACAAGCTCTATGACGGACGATTCTCGTCCGCCAATAAAGCATGGGCGCAAGCGTTTCCGATTGAGCCGGACATCGACAGTTGGGGCGGCAACCGAAATTTGACGCTGGTTGTGCGGCAGACGCATCCGGGATTGCTCAATCTGTTCTGCGATCAGGCGAAGGCTTACGAATCGGAAAAGGTTTCGGTGCTGGAGAAGCTGAAGGCAGCAGCGAAAAACGCGCCTGTACCTTCGACGAAAAATGAAATGGAGCGATGAAGCATCGAGCGGCAAAAGAGGGATATTCAAATCAAATTCCGCGTGACGGCAGACGAACGGGCGCTGCTGGAACGGAAGATGCGGGAAGCGGGCACGACGAACATGGGCGCATACCTGCGGAAGATGGCGCTGGACGGCTACATTCTGCGGCTCGATCTGCCGGAGTTAAAAGAGATACTTTCCCAGCTTCGCTACATGGGCAACAATGTCAACCAGATTGCCAAAAGAGCGAACGAGGTCGGCGTAATCGACGAGATGGACATTCGCGGCGTGAGCAAAAGACAGGAGCGGATGCTCGAACAGATGGCGCGGCTTTTGGAAAAGCTGAGCGGACTGAATTGAAACGCGGGAGGAGCGCCGAAACACCGGCAGCTTCTCCCGCGTTTTTTTCGTAGGGCGGCATCCTTGCCAAACAAATGAGGATGAGGTATATATAACACATAAAGGAGTGCGGATGATATGAAGAAGATGTTCAAGGTTTTGCTTTTTCCGATCTGGCTGGTTCTGGAGGTTGTCGTATTTGTCCTCAAGTTGGTGATGGTGCTTTCTTCGACGGTGCTGGGGATTCTTTTGCGGATTCTCATCCCGATGGCGTTTGTGGCGATGCTGCTGTCTGTCCGAAACGGGTTGATGCTGCTGGCGTTTGCATGGCTGATTAGCCCGATTGGTCTGCCGTGGGTGGCGGATCGTGTGGTGTTTGGGTTGGATGATTTGTGCTGCGCGGTGAAGGGGCGGATCAGAGAATAATCGGGATGGAAAGAGCGGAAAACTTGTACGGGAAGAGGTCGTTTCGTTTGAAAAAACGAATGGCTTCTTTTTTGATCTGAAGAGGAGGAACGATTGGCAACAACACGATTGATGCCTTTACATATCGGCAAGGGACAGACTGCCGGGGACGCGATTAAACGCGCGCTCGGTTACGTCAAAGACCCGATGAAAACTGAAAATGGCATATTGGTGACAAGCTATGGTTGCACACCGCAGACGGCGGAAGCGGAGTTTATGCTGATGCGGCGGGAGTATCTGACCATTACAGGGCGAAGGCGCGGCAAAGACGATGTGCTTGCCTATCATTTAAGACAGTCCTTTAAGCCGGGTGAGATTACGCCGGAGGATGCGAATCGAATTGGCTGCGAACTGGCAAAACGATTTACGCACGGGCAACATGCCTATGTTGTAGCCACCCACGCTGATCGGTGCCATGTGCAGCATGTATTATGTAAAGGAAGGTTTTAACCATCTTCCTTAAACTGCATGTCGTTCCGCGAAAACCGAATACAAAAAGCAGTTATGGAAGAAGAAAAAATCTTCAATTCCACAACTGCTTTTTTGTGTTTGAAAGGAGATTTGTATGAAACTGACCTATCATCGCTGCGGCGACTATCTGCTTCCCGCCCTGACCATTCCGGATGAATCTGTAACGCTTGGAAAGTATGGCAGGATGCGCAAAACATATCTAAAGGCGCATAAGCCCATTGTGTACAATACCCTGCTGCTTTCCGGCAAACTGACGGCGCATCTCGTCAGCACGGATGCCGAATGCCGGGAACGCCTTGAAACCCTCCTGCCGCAGATGATGCGGCAGGAAGGGGTTGACGAAGAACTCAAAGCACGCGACCAAATGGAATGGGTGCGCAGGATGAACAGCATCCAGAAC
>UQNN01000030.1 GCA_900542445.1 uncultured Eubacteriales bacterium
AGTTCGGCCCGAGCGACCTGTTCGCCGTGACCTTCATGGGTCTGTCCATCCTGACGTGTTTGGACAGCGACCACGTGCTGACCTGCATCATCTCCGGTCTGCTGGGTCTGCTGCTGGCCTGCGTCGGACAGGATAAGATGTACGCGGTGCAGCGCCTGACCTTCGGCAGCCGCAACCTGTTGGCCGGCATTGACATGATCCCGGTGTTGATCGGCTTGTTCGCGGTGACAGAGGTCTTCAAGCAGACCGATCCAAAGAAGAAGCGCCTTTCCGCTGAGGACGGCATTTCCGGCGGCAAGGTCAACACCAAGATGCCGACGCTCAAGGAGATCTGGTCGATCAAGTGGACGATGCTTCGCTGCTCCGTGGTTGGCACCATCGTCGGCATTCTGCCGGGCGCCGGCGCGACCATCGCTTCCTTTATGTGCTACACGATGGAAACGAAGATCTCCAAGTATCCGGAAAAGTTTGGCACCGGTATCATTGACGGTATTGCCGCTTCCGAAACGGCGAACAACGCCGCGACCGGCGGCGCGATGGTTCCGCTGCTGTCCCTCGGTATTCCGGGCGGCAACGCCGCGGCGGTTATGATGTCTGCGCTGACGCTCAAGGGCGTCCAGCTTGGGCCGCTGCTGCTGACGAACCAGCCGACCTACCTCTCCGCGACCTTCATGTCCATGATCGTCACGAACATCCTGATGGTTATCGTCGCGATGGCGATTGCGAAGGTGTTCGCGCAGATTCTGGCGATTCCGTATTCCTACCTTGGGCCGATTATCATGATGCTCGCGCTCATCGGCACCTATGGCGACCAGATGTCCGCCACGAGCGTGCAGATCATGGTGCTTTCCGGCATTCTGGGTCTGATCGTTCGCGCCTGCCACCTCAACAGCGCGGCCATCGTTCTGGGCCTCGTGCTGGGCAGCATGTGCGAGCAGAACTTCTCCCGCGGCTACCTGATGGCGCGCGCGAACGTCCTCCAGATGTTCAACCCGGCGCAGCATCCCATCGCCTTTGTGCTGATTATCGTCTGCATTGTGATGCTGATCAGCCCGATGGTGATGAGTATGAGGAAAAAGAAAGCCGCGAAATAAAACAGCCACACCTGCAACTTCTTTATAGCAAACAGCGCCCGTCCGCAAGGAAGGGCGCTGTTTGCTGTGCTTCTTTTATCACAATAACAGACTCATAACCGGCACGGTCGCCAACGACAGCAGCGTGGAATAGGCGATGGCCCGCGCGGCAAAACGGCTGTCGCCGCCGTAAAGCTCGGCCTGCATGGCGGTCAGCGTGCCGCAAGGCATGGCCGTCAGCAGATAAATCGTGCGCCATACGCAGTCGTCCAGATGCAGCGGACGAAGGAGGAAGAGCGCCAGCAGCGGCAGCACAATCAGGCGCAGCGCGGCGGCAATGTGATAATCCTTGTCCTTCAAATCGCCGGGGCGAATGCCGCAGACCCGCGTGCCGATGAGCAGCATGGACAGCGGCGTGGTCAGCCCGCCAACGAGCGACATTGTCTGCGAGAGAATATTGGGCAGGGTGATATTGAGACAGAAAACCGCGAAGCCGATGAACGCCGAAATGACGTTCGGGTTGAGCAGCACGCGTTTGAGGCTGATGTTCTGCCGCCCCTGAAACAGGCTCACGCCGACCGTCCACGTTACAAAGACAAAGGCGATGTTGTAAGCGACGGCGTAAATCATCCAGTCCGGGTTGACGGCGAGAATGATCGGATAGCCCATGAAGCCGCTGTTGGAAAACCCTTCCAGATTGGCCAGCACGGCGCGCTTGTCATGCGGCCGGTTGCGGAAGAGGAAGAGCGAACCGAGCAGCGCCGCCAGAATCGCGACGATGGACAGCCCCAGCGTCAGCAGAAAATTGATCAGCACGCGCGTTTCAAACGGGCGCTGCATGTTATAAACCGTCAGCACGGGCAGGGTGATGTTGACGACCAGCTGCGTCACGCCGCGAATGGTTTCGTCGGTGAAAAAGCGCAGCTTTCGGCAGAGCGCGCCGACAAGGACGACGAGGAAGAGGATGACGACCTGAGAGGCGATGGACATGGGTGAACGCTCCTTTGTAAACAGAAAAAAGACGTTTTCCCACGAAAGGAAAACGCCGGGGGAAAACTTAATCCCTGAGCGGACGGATGAGGATGAACGGGGTCAGCTCGTCGCCCTGGCCGGAGGGGTTATCCGCCATGGCATCCTGAATCTGGTCGTCGGTCAGCGGGAAATGCGTGCCCTTGCCGAGCTGATTCTGGTCAAAGTCGTTCGCATCCATGACGACGGTCGGCACGCCCGTGGCGGCTTCCAGCGCGTCGCACAGCTCGACCGGGTGTTCCGGATTGATGACGCCCATCGTGTGGTACACTTCAAAGGACGAATCCGGATAGAAGCCGTCGATGCCCGCCACGCCGTGGCCGCAGATCTTATAGAACAGGCCGCGAATGCCGAACGGACGGGTGATTGCGGAAACCGCAGCCGCGAAGAGCACGCGCGGCAGGCCGCAGATCTCGATGACGAGCTGCATTTTATACGGCTGGTGCATGCCGATGCCGGTGGAATTGTGTCCGGCGAACGGCGCAAGCGTTTTGGCCCAGAAGCCGGGGTGCGTGTCTTCCAGCGTGCGCACGTTGTTGGTACACATGCCCATCACCTTCGCGGTGAAGGACAGGCAGTCGCCCGGCTGATACAGCGGCAGCACATAGCGGCGGACAAGCTCAGCTTGATCCTCGCCCGGCTGAACGAAGTGCGTGTGAATGGCATAGCGCTGATAGCGGCGGCCGTCTTTGCCGGTCAAAATGCCGCGGTCATAATAAACAACGCCGTCTTTTTCCTGACGCGTGGATTCCTGATTGCGTGAAGCGCCCATGTAATTGCCTCCTTGGCTGATGGTTAAGGCTATTTTGTCCAGAAAGGACAGGCTTTATCAGCATGGCTTCATTGTACACGATGACGGAGGGAATGTCAATTTTTCTCGGCTCAAAATGAGAAACGCCGCCGAAAAACCGGCGGCGAAAAGAGAATACGGATCAGAAAGGCGCTTCGCCCGGCGTAGCGGATTCCGGCGTGGGCATTTCCGTCGGAACGATTGTCGGTTCGGGAGAGGTGGATTCGGTCGGCGCGGCCGTCGGTTCAGGGGAAGGGGTTTCGGTCGGCGCGGCCGTCGGTTCAGGGGAAGGGGATTCGGTCGGCGCGGCCGTCGGTTCAGGAGAAGGGGTTTCGGTCGGCGCGGCCGTCGGTTCAGGGGAAGGGGTTTCGGTTGGCGCAGCCGTCGGTTCAGGGGAAGGAGATTCCGTCGGCGCAACTGTCGGTTCGGGGGAAGGGGTTTCCGTCGGTTCAACTGTCGGCGCTTCGGTGGGGAGATCGACAACGACGGGCGGCGTCCACACATGGCCAAGCGCCGCAAGCAGGGTGATTTCGTCGGGCGACGGGTGGTTCAGGTCAATCCAGCGGGCGTAGAGCGTCAGGCTTTCATGATCCATTCGGTCAGGCATGGGAACGGTGCACGCCGAATCCAGATACCAACCGACGAAGCGATAGCCTTCGCGTGCGCCGGGATCAGGGCGCGGAATCGGCAGAGACGGCGCAACCGTGCGCGGCGCAACGGTGAGCGCACACTGCGTATCGTAGGTGACGGTGTAGGTTTCCCCTTCCGGCTTTTCCTGGGTCAGGTGCGCGAGCAGCGTGATATCCTCATCCGGCATGAGCTGGGGCAGCTGAGCGTCCAGATCGGTTGCGGCGGCGCGCGTCCAGGCGCGAAGCGTGTAATCCGCCAAGTGGGGCATGGCGCTCAAATCGGGCAGAACGATGAAGTCGTTTTCAAACAGCGTCGTTTGCTCAATCGGGTAGGTTTCCGGCTCGCCGTCGATGATGTAGAGCAGGGTGAGCGTGCGAGGCGTTTTGGCCTGCCAGACGGCTTTCAGCGTGAGGTTTTCTGCGGGCATGACGGCGGGAACGTCGCTGCCGTCCGCCGTTGTCCAGCGGGAGAAACGCCAGCCGTGCCGATTTGGCCGCGGCAGGGGCGCGGAAAGCGGTTCGCCTGCGGCAAACGAAAGCAGATCGTCGGGCATGCCGTACACGGCGTCGCCGTCCGCATCGAGGTCAAAGGAAAGCGCGTAGCGCGGAACCGGCGTAGGCGAGGGAGAAACTGTGGGGGTGGGAATCGGCGTAGGCGTGGCCGTCGGAGCTGGCGTTGGGGTTGGAGAGGGCGTCGGAGTCGGCGTAGGCGTCGGAGTCGGCGTAGGCGTCGGAGTCGGAGCTGGCGTTGGGGTTGGAGAGGGCGTCGGAGTCGGTGTAGGCGTCGGAGTTGGCGTAGGCGTTGGGGTTGGCGAAGGCGTCGGGGTTGGCGTAGGCGTCGGGGTTGGCGCACGCGTCGGCGAAGGGCTCGGCGTGACAGCCTGCCACTGCGGGAAGGCGTATACGTCAAAAGAAGGCATGACGGTCAACGGCCCCAGATCCTGGCCGTCCTTGTTTTCAAAACGCCATCCGGTCAGAACGTGCGTCGGATATTTGTTATATTCATAGAACTTGGGAAACGTGATGGTATCGCCGCCGCGAATATAGTAGATACTCCATCTGTCATAGAGGTCGGGAATGAAGAGCCGGCGGTCTTTCTTCCTGGTCAGGAAAACGCATGCACGTTGGGTGATCTCAACCCCCGGCTGAGAGGGATCGCGCACCGTGAGGTAAAGACTAAGCGAACCATGCGTGCGGCAGCCGTGAGCGGTCAGTTGATAACCGTACTCGGTTGGCGTCAACAGGAGAGAACCGCCGTCAAATTCAAACGGAACGCCTATTTCGACCGGGCCTGTGCCGACATCTGCAAAGAAAGACTGGGCGCTGACCTCCAGCGAATCTGGGGGAACCGGATTGCCGAACGGATCATAAAACGTGAATTGGAGGCTGTCCTGTTCGTCTTCAAAGACGGATATGTAGGGTGGCGAAACCTCGATTTGATAGAACCGATTGGTCAGCTCAGGGCCGGGAACCGGCGTGGGCGTCGGTTCGGGATTCTCCGTGACAATCACCTTGACGGTCGTAACCCGGTTGCTCTTATTCGTTTTTGAATAGGTTTTTTCGCCCATCGCGTAGACCGTGATCGTCGTTTCGCCGATGGCTCTGGCGGTCACTTTGCCGCTGATCATACCGACGGATACGATGTTTTTATCGTTAGAAAAAAACTTGACGACGTCCGTGGAATTGCCCGGACGGAGGGAGGCGTTCAGCGTGAAGAAGTCATACAGATAAAGCGTCAGCGTTTCAGGCTCGACGGAAATGCGGCTTGCGCGCAGAAGAACCTTGAAGGTTTTGGTTGCGACGGTTTCGCCGGTTTTTCGGTCTTTGGCTGTGATGGTGACGGTTCCGGGGGCGGAAGGGCACAGGCGGCCCGTGGTTACGCCGATGGTCGCGACGGATTTGTTGCTTGTGTACCATTTGACATTGCGGCCGCTTACGGAAAGGGCATAGCTGTGGCCGGCAAAAATCTTGAGCGGCGCGTCGGTTCCGCCTCTGAGCGTGATTTTGGAAGCGGCGGACGCAAAAGCGGGAAGCATCGTCCAAACGATAAGCATCACAAAGAGCAGGGTAAAGCGGCGGTGCTTCAAAAGAATCACTCCCTCAAAACAGCGTGTTTTGTTTCATTGCGAAAAAGGCCGTCGCGTGGACGCGGCGGCCGGGGGACAATCATTCTTCCGTTCCTTCGTACAGCGTGAATCCGGAATCATGCGTCCAGGGTTCAAAGCGGCTGACGGGAACGGTCAGCGCCGCATCCTCAAACATCACGTTATCCTCCACGCCGTCCGAAAAGACCACGGCGAGATTCAGCGGAATCGAGAGGGTCGTTTCCGTGCCGTCGATGGAAACCAGACGAAGGGAGAACGTTTCGCCTTCGCCCGCGTTTGGAAAAAGCTCGTCGAAAGAATCGATGCCGTCGCGCAGAACGGACACGGTATACGTTTCGAGCGCGCCGTCTTCGTCGGCCGCTTCGGCGGCGTAATAGACCAGCGTATGCGTTTCGGCGGAAATGCGATAGGTTTCGGCGAGCGTTTCGCCGTCAAGCGCATAGCTCGTGACGGCGGTCAGCGTGCCATCCGGCTGTCTGACGAAGAGATAGGTTTCCTCGTCGTCAAACAGCGCGAGCTGGCCGCGAAGCGATTCGCGCGTTTCAGCCAGAACATCCGGCATTATGACGAGCGTTTCGGGATTAGCGCTGTCTGGGGCAAGGCGGAAGCCGTAATCGGGGCGCAGTTGGGTCAGCGTGCCGTCCTCATCCAGCAGGGTAAAGACCTCCTGACGAAGGTCGTTTAAGCGGTGGGACAGCACGGTGACGGACGTTCCCTCCTCGTCGGTGATCGTTTCGGTGATGATGAGGCTGTCGTCTGCGGCTATTGTCTGCGCTGCGTTGAGCGCCGCGCCGCTGAGCATCAGCACATCCTCAGCCGAGGCGAACACGGGGAGCGCAAGCAGCGCGCAGAGGAGAAGCAGGAAACGTTTTTTCATGGTGAACCTCCTTGTCAGGCGCATTCGTCGGGCGTTGCGGGCTTGGGCGTGGCTGTCAGCTCAGGCGTAGGCGTAGCTGTCGGCTCAGGCGTAGCCGTGGGTTCAGGCGTAGGCGTAGCCGTGGGTTCAAGCGTAGGCGTAGCCGTGGGTTCAAGCGTAGGCGTGGCTGTCGGCTCAGGCGTAGCCGTGGGTTCAGGCGTAGGCGTAGCCGTGGGTTCAAGCGTAGGCGTGGCTGTCGGCTCAGGCGTAGGCGTGGCCGTCGTTTCGACGACCGGGAACGCATAGCCCATGGCCAGCAGAATTTGAACCTCTGCCGCAGAAGGATTGCTCAGGTCGATCCAGCGGGCATGGAGCTGCAAATCCGTATCCGGCATGAAGGCTGGCGCGGGCGTGGCATAGGTCGTATCCGTATACCAGCCAACGAACTGATAGCCGTCGCGCGCACCGGGATCGGGGCGCGGCAGGGGGGCATAGGCGTAAACGGTTTTATCAACAAAGGAGGCGGGAGACGAGCAACCCGTGTTGTAGGTTACGGTATGCGCTGCCGTTGTCGGAGAATTGAACTCGCCGAACCGGACCACAAGCGTGATATCGCCTGCGGGCATGGTCTGCGGCACGGGGTCGCTGCTGTCCTTGACCGACCAGCCGAGCAGCGTATGAGAACTCAGCAGCGGCATGCCGCCGATTATGACATCGGCGAACGTCGGCAGATTGATGAACTCGCCTTCGTAAAGGCGGAGCGCCGGATAGGCGGTCAGACCGTCAACGCCGACGATCTCGATGGAAGCTTGCCAAAGGGGCAGCTCTTCCCAGCGGGCGGACAGCGAGAGGTTTTGGGCGGGCATTTTTTTCGGCGCGGGCGAGCCATCCGCTTGCACCCAGCCCGTGAATTTGTAGCCGCGGGCATACGGTGTGGGATGTTTGATGACCTCGTTTTCCTTATACTGCGCGTCGTCGAAGGTCAGATTCGGCACATCCGACGTGTAAGAGACGGTGTAAAGCGTGTTGTTGGCCTCCCACATTGCCGTCAGGGTGATGTTGCTTGCGGGCATGGTCGCGGGGATTTTGATATCCCAGCCCACGAAGGTATAGCCCGTCTTGGTAGGATCAGCCGGGGCGGTGACGGTCGTGCCGAAGGCCTGCGTGATGGCGGGGATAGAAGTGCCGCCGTTGGTATCAAAGGTGATGGTGTAGGTGTTGACCTTCCACAGAGCCGTCAGGGTGATGTCGCTTGCGGGCATGGTCAAAGGCACGTCTTTCCAGCCGTCAAAGGTATAGCCGTCGCGGGTGGGGGTAGGCAGGCCGATGAGCGGCTGACCATACTCAAAGGGGAGCGCGTTGCACGCCGAACCGCCGTCGGAGTCAAAGAAAATCGTGTAGCTGTTGACCTGCCACAGAGCCGTCAGCGTGAGGTCGTTTGCAGGCATAGTAGAAGGCACTTCCTTCCAGCCTGCAAAGGTGTAGCCATCGCGCGTGGGCGTGGGCAGAGCAGTGGAATCAATGGACTCGCCGAATTTGAAGGAAATTGGGTCACAGGCCGAGCCGCCGTCGGAGTCAAAGGAAAGCGTGAACGTCGGTTCGGGCGTGGGCTTTTCGGTAGGCTTCACGGTAGGTGTGGGAGTCGGCGTAGGTGTGGGTGTTGCCGTCGGCGTCGGGGTGGGGGTAGGCGTCGGGGTGGGGGTAGGCGTCGGCGTGGGGGTCGGAGTAGGAGTCGGCGTCAGGGTCGGAGTAGGAGTCGGCGTCAGGGTCGGAGTAGGAGTCGGCGTTGCGGCGCTGCGCGCCCACTGAGCCGTCAGCGTGATATTGCCGCTTGGCATATAGCGCGGCACACGGCCGCCGTCATAGGTCCAGCCGAGGAAATCGTAGCCGTCGCGCGTCAGCCTTGGCAGAGCCGCGATGCGCGCGCCTGCCTTGAGCCGCCGCCTGCGAAGGGTTCCCCCTTCATAGCCAGAATCCATATAGAGGGTATAGACCGGTTCTGGCGTGACGATTGGCGTCCATTGGGCGGTGGCCGTCACGTCGCAGGCAGGCATAATGGCGAGCTGACCGAGGTCCGTGCCGCCCGCCGTGGCGAAAGTCCACCCCGTAAAGGTGTAGCCGTCGAGGGTCGGGGCGGACAGACGCAGCGCCGCGCCTTCCTCGTTGGTCTGGGTGAAAAGGACGTTGCCAAAGCCGTCCCCAGCGGTCAGCGTATGCGTCGGCTTGGGGATGGGTTTGCCCGTCATCTGGAAAGCCACGCGCACGGAGGCGATGTTGCCGTTGCGCGGCTCGGTGGGATGGGGGACGGCCAGCACTACGATGTACACGCACCTCTCGCTGCCGCCCGTCACATCGATTCGATAGCCCGTTGACGTCGGAATGACGCGGATAGAAGCGCCGCCGCCGGAGAGGGTTTCATTCACGTTGAATGAGCCGGTGTTGAGCGTGGCGTTTCCGCCGACAACAAGACGGGGATTCACAGTCATATCGCCCATGGACATGGGGTTGCCCGCCTTGTCAACGGGGGTAATATCGACGGAAAAGCTCTCGCCTTCATTCAGTATCGTCGCGGCCGTCGTGGAGACGGACGCGCGCAGCCCGCCGAAAACGCCGGTCAGATTCGGCGTGGGGGTCGGCACGGGCTTGGCTTCCGTGACCGTGACCTTCACTTTGGCGACTTTGTTGTATTTGCTGCTGTTGGCCGTTGCCTTAGTCGCTTTGGCATAGACGGTAATGGTCGTTTCGCCGGCTTTTTTGCCCGTGACCTTGCCGCTGCTCAGGCCGACGGTGGCGATGTCTTTGTCGTCGGAATAAAAGCGAACCACGTCTGTGCTGTTGCCCGGCGTGAGCGTCGCGGCGAGCGTCGCCGTTTCGCCGACGGAAAGCGTCAGCTCGCTTGGCGAGACGGAAACGTCCGTGGCGCGCAGCAGCACCTTGAACGTTTTGGTCGCAACGGCCTTGCCCGAGTTGATGCTCTTGGCCGTAATCTTCACTTGGCCGGGGGCGACGGGCTTCAGTTTGCCCGTGGCCTGGCCGATGGTGGCGATATTTTTGTTGCTGGAAACCCACTTGACGCTTGTGCCGGCCACCTTGAGCGGGTAGCTGTGCAAGGCGTAGATGGTGGACGGCGCGGCCGCGCCGCTTTTGAGCGTGATTTTAGACGCGGCCAGCGCAGAAGCGGGCAGCTGCATGCAAAATGCAAGTGTCAGCACGAGCGCGATCAGATGCAGACGATGTTTTTTCAAAACAATCCCCCCCTAATAAGCAAAAACCATGTCATTTAATTCCATTATAGCAAAGGCAAAATAAAACGCAAGCGATTTTGCACAAACGACGTTTTTTTTGCACGAAAAACAAATCGCTTGACAAAGAAGCGCGCGGCGTTTCGCTGCGCTGATCGGCCTGGCGCTGATGGCCGCAATGGCGGTTAAGATGTCTGCGCTGTAAAAAAATCTAGTTGCAAAAACCCGTGCTTTGGGCTATAATATCCGCATACATCGGCGCGCCTTCGGGCGCAGAAAGAGAACAGACCGGTTTTTCCGCTCAAGAGAGCCGTCGGGCGGTGCGAGACGGCGCGGGGCACGGTTGATCCGCTCTTTCCATGCCGCGGGTGACGAGCCCGCGGGCAGACGGCCCTTATCCGTCAAGAGAGGCCATGAAAATGGCAATTTGGGTGGCAACGCGGAGCACTTCGTCCCATGCGGAAGGAGCGCTCCTTTTATTTTGGCGTGCAAATTTTCGGGGCATGCCCCGTAGAGAAGAAAGGAAGAACTGTCGTGATTGATATCAATCTGATCCGCAAGACGCCGGACGTCGTGCGCGAAAACATCAAGAAGAAGTTTCAGGACAGCAAGCTCCCCCTCGTTGACGAGGTGATCGAGCTGGACCGCAAGAACCGCGAGGCCATGCAGCAGGCCGACAGCCTGCGCAACCAGCGCAAAGTGCTCTCCAAGGAAATCGGCGGCCTGATGAAGCAGGGAAAGAAGGATGAGGCCGAGGCGACCAAGGCGAAGGTCAACGAGATGGCCGACGAGCTGGCGCATCTGGAGCAGCTGGAAGAGGAATATGCCGCCGAGATCAAGAAGCGCATGCAGGTCATCCCGCAGATCATCGATCCGAGCGTGCCGATCGGCAAGGATGACAGCGAGAACGTTGAAATCGAGCGCTTCGGCGAGCCGTTTGTGCCGGATTTTGAGGTGCCGTATCATGTGGATATCATGGAGAAGCTGAACGGCATCGACATCGATTCCGCGCGCCGCACCTCCGGCAACGGCTTCTACTACCTCAAAGGCGACATCGCGCGCCTGCACAGCGCCTGCCTGTCCTATGCGCGCGACTTCATGATCGACCGCGGCTTTACCTACTACATTCCGCCGTACATGATCCGCGGCGGCGTGGTCACGGGCGTGATGAGCTTCGCCGAGATGGAGAACATGATGTATAAGATCGAGGGCGAGGATCTCTACCTCATCGGCACGTCCGAGCATTCCATGATCGGCAAATTCATCGACACCATCCTCACCGAGGACGAGCTGCCGCAGACGCTGACCAGCTATTCTCCGTGCTTCCGCAAGGAAGTCGGCGCGCACGGCATCGAAGAGCGCGGCGTGTACCGCATCCATCAGTTTGAGAAGCAGGAGATGATCGTCGTCTGCAAGCCGGAGGATTCCATGATGTGGTATAACCGCCTCTGGCAGAACACCGTCGATTACTTCCGTTCGCTGGATATTCCGGTTCGCACGCTGGAATGCTGCTCCGGCGATCTGGCCGACCTGAAAGTTAAGAGCTGCGACGTCGAGGCATGGAGCCCGCGCCAGAAGAAGTATTTCGAGGTGGGCAGCTGCTCCACGCTGGGCGACGCGCAGGCGCGCCGTCTGGGCATCCGCATCAAGGGCAAGGACGGCAGCAAGTATTTCGCCCACACGCTCAACAACACCTGTGTGGCGCCGCCCCGCATGCTGATTGCGTTCCTGGAGAACAATCTCAACGAGGATGGCTCCGTGCGCATTCCCGCGCCGCTGCGTCCGTACATGGGCGGCAAGGAAGTCATCACGCCCGCGAAATAAGCAGGCCATGCCTGCGGCTTTTCCGCCTGAGTTTGCTGAAACATGCGGCACGCGTACACGCGGAAAAAGAACGGCATAATAAGAAAGGGAGACCGCGAAAAACGGTCTCCCCTTTTTAAAACGGATTGAATGGATTGAATATGAAAAGGGAAATCCAAGAACCTCAGGTTCTTGGCGGGAGGGCGGGTTAAAGCCCCAAAAGCGTTTCCTCAGTGGTGAATCACATCATCCGAGGCCTGAATCCGTTTCACGGCGTTTTGTCCCGCGTCGCTGGTCAGATAGGCATACGTCGTTTCCGGCACAAGCGGCCGAATGGCTTCAATCTGTCCGTCATGGATGAGCTGGCGGACGTGCGACGCGCTGATGGCCTCGCCCTGCGCCTGTGCGCGGGGGATGACGGCCAGCTCAATGCCCGCCTTGGGCAAAACTTCGGCAAGCGCTTCGTTGTACAGGCTGGTCGTGTGGGAGAACGGCTCTTCGCCGACGTAGCGCCGCGTCAGGTTGAGCGCGGCCGCGATGCGGGTAAACAGCGTGGCGTCCAGCTCGGCGTGGGTGCGGGTGACGATATCCGCATCCTTCAAGAAGTACGAAGGAAACGTTGCTGACGAAATCATGTAGCTTCCGGAAGACACGACGGAAACGTTGTCATACTTTGCGCATGCGGCTTTGACCATCGCCAGCCTGTCTTTGTAAGGCACGAGCGAGCGGTCTTCGCTGAGCACAAACAGCACAACGCGCTCGTTTTCCCTCGCCGCGCGCTCCGCCAGCGCCGCGTGGCCGAGCGTAAAGGGATTGGCGTTCATCACCAGCGCCGCGCCGGGACGTTCGCCCGCGTAAGGCGCAAGGCTTTTCAGATAGCGGGCGAAACCGTCGCGGCGGTTTTCCATGAACACGAGACGGCCGTCCACGCGCGCAATTTCAGTAAAGCCCAGCGGCGCAAAGAATTTTGCGCTGTCGATTTTGGTATACAGAAACAGGTGCGTGTTGCCGCGTTCAAGCTGCGCCTGAACCAGATGCGCGACGATCACGGCCATCAGCCCTTCGCCGCGGTGCGCGCCGTCCACGGCGAGACAGCGCAGCGTGTTTTCAAACAGCGAGCCTGTGGCGATCATCTGTCCGTCGTCATCATAAATGGCGGCGGAATAGGTTAAATTGCGGTCACGCTCGATGCCCTCGCGCTCAAGCAGCGCGTCCATCTGCGCCCGCGCGCGCTTGTTCGTCGGGGAAATCGGAACGGCGAAATATTCATCCATCATGGCGGTAACTCCTGAAATCAACTTGATAAGGGGATTATACCATGAAACGCCGAAAAGAGATAGAGGAAGCGGGCGGCTTGCGCGCAGAAAGCAATTCTGATAAAATACGGAGGAATGAAACATTTGGAGGGCAAAACAATGGCCGAACGGGTGACGGTGCCGGATATGATGAACGCGCGGGAGGCGCGCGCGCAGGCGCAGCGGACGCTGCTGGCGCGTTATCCCGGCGCGGCAGTGGTGTGTTTATGTATGAACATCGCCGGGCCTGTCAAGCGGACGGAGAACATCGAGCGGGCGTTCGCGTGGGGCGCGGCGCAGGTGAAAGCGGTGCTTGCGCCGTATGAGACGCTGTTTGACGCGGCCATTCATGAAAAGACCGGGCCGGAAGCGATGACCTGCGTGCGCGCGGAAGCGAAGGCCGTCAAGAAACGGCTCTGCGCGCTGGAAGACGGAGAAGAGCTGGGGCGGCTGCTGGATATCGACGTCATCGCGCCGGACGGCGGCAAGATTTCGCGGACAGATATCGGCCTGCCTGCACGGCGCTGTCTGCTCTGCGACAAGCCCGCGCCCGTCTGCGCGAGAAGCCGCGCGCACAGCGTGGACGCGCTCTTTGAGCGGGCAAACGCGATGATCGACGCGCATTTTGAGGCGGCGTTCGCTGCGCGAACGGCAGAAAACGCGCAGCGCGCGCTGCTCTGCGAGGTGGCGGTTACGCCCAAACCCGGTCTGGTGGACAGACACAACGCGGGCGCGCACAACGATATGGATGTGTTCACCTTCATCCACAGCGCGTGCGCGCTTCGGCCCTATTTTGAAAACTGTGCGCGGATTGGCCTTGCGCACCGGGGCGGGGACGCGACGGCGTGCTTCGACGCGCTTCGCGTACCGGGGCTTTTGGCGGAGGACGCGATGCGCCGCGCGACGGGTGGCGTGAACACGCACAAGGGCGCGATCTTTTCGCTGGGCATTGCGTGCGCGTCGCTGGGCATGGGTTACGGCGCTTCGCTCGATGTGCATGAAACGTTGATGCGCTGCGGCGCGATGACGGGCGCGCAGATGCACAAAGAGCTGGAGGCGGCGAAGGCCGGACAGGCGCGTACTTTCGGCGAAACGATTTACCAAAAAGCGGGCATTGGCGGCGTTCGCGCGGAAGCGGCGGGCGGGTTTGCCAGCGTGCGCGAAATCGCTTTGCCGAGACTTGAAGCAGGGCTATCTGCCGGGCTGCCGCTCAACGACGCGGCGCTTTGCGCGCTGGTCGCGCTGATGGCCAGTACCCAGGATACGAACGCCGTTCGGCGCGGCGGAGAGGACGGCGCAGCGGCGATGCGCGGCGAAGCGCAGGCGTTGGACGGCGAAATTGTGCGCGCGTTGGAAGCAGACGAGCTTCAACAAAAAATCGGCCGACTGAAAGAACAGCTGGCCGATTGGGATGTGCGCATGAGCGCGGCGGGGATCAGCCCCGGCGGCTGCGCAGACTTATTGGCAATGGCGCTTCTGATGGCGTTTTGCGAAGAGGACGAAGGGAACGGGGGGAACGAGGGGAACGAGGGGAACGAGGGGAACGCTTGAGGCTCCGCCTCAAACTCCGGCAGGAACCTGAGGTTCCTGCACCTCCCGCTTTATTTATTGCTTAAAATAACAACTCTGATTATCTCCAAAAAGCCCGGAAATACGGGCATTTCACGGGATATA
>UQNN01000031.1 GCA_900542445.1 uncultured Eubacteriales bacterium
TGTGCGTCCATGTATGTGTCATTTACACTTAAAATTATGCACTCCAGCGTGCCGAACCGTATTCGACGTTGTGTCGGAACTTCTTTGCGTTTTTGCCCTTCACATAGACCGCCGCATAAAATGCCGCCGCTATCGCCATGCCTGCCAGCATATCCTGCGGATGAAAACTCGGCAGCGGCGACGCGAGCGCCTGCATGAAGCCGTCGCCCCAATGCAGAAACTTCTCGGCGAACGCCGTTCCCCCCGCCAGCCGCCACGCCTGACCGATTTTCGTTCCGTACAGCGCAATGCAGACATATGGCATCGTGCGCAGCACAATCTTTTTGATGTTCATCGGCTCTGCTCCCGCTGCTTTTTATGCGTGATGATCTGCTCAATCGGCGCGTGCAGTTTCTCCCGCAGTTTGGAATGTTCTTTGCCGTGCATCTTCCGGCTGGTGTATTCGGACAGCGCCGCATTCAGCGCGTCCGCATCCCGCGCCTTGAAGAAAATCAGGAACCTGGGCACATCGCCTTTCACCTTCTTCACCGCATAATCCACGCCGTATTTGCGCGCCACGCGCTCAAAGGCTTTGATATCCTCGCCGCTCAGTTCCACGTTGCTCACGCCCTGATTCTGCCCGACCAGCTTTTTGACCGATTGCCTGCCCACATAGCGCACACCCGTCTGCGCATCGTGCTTCTTCTCTTTCTTGTGCGCCACATACTTGGCGATTGCCGCGCGAAACAAACGTGCGGTCATCTTCGCCGCGTTGACCGTCAGGGTCAGGCTTTTCTGCTCGACCTCCTCCTGCAAGGTTCATCCCCTCCTTACTGATCCCGCCTGTGGATGATTTCGGCAAACATAAACACCGCGCCAAGCGCCATCGAAATCAGCCCATAAAGCATCATCGGCGTAACGGGAACATCCACACCCGTCTGAATCTCGTCCTTGGGACGCTCCTCCTCCGGGAAATTGACGAGCCTGAACAGCTCATCCGCCACGATGTAGTTTTCGTCGATCACCACGCGGATGGTTTCCTCCGTCAGGCGATAGCCCGCCTGCGTTTCGATTTCGCGGATGACGTACACGCCGGGCTTCAGGTCGTCCGCATGGACAATGCCATCCTCGCCGGACACCAGCTCGCGCAGCACATTTCCATCCTCATCTTCCAGCGCAAACTTCACGCCCTCCATCGGGCATCCGTCCTCATCCACCTTGATGAACTCGTAATGATTCGGAATATCCGTAAACAGCAGCGTGTTCGGCGCCTTCCAGTCCTCGTCCACATGAATCAACACGTCCTCCACGTGGCTAAAGCCCTCCGGCGCAACGGTTTCGCGGATAATCCAGTCGCCGTAACCAAAACCCGTCAAATAGAACTCGCCCTTTTCGTCGCTTGCCGCCACATCCACGATTTCACCCGTATCAGCGTTGATCAGGCTGAACGCCGCGCCCGGCAGCACCTGCCCCGCCGTATCGACCTTCAGGCCGCGAATCTTCTGACGCTCGTTGACGACGGTCGCAATCGGCTCTTTCGGGTTGACGAACGTGCCGTCCACCGTGAGCCTGATTTCCGTATCCGCCTTGAGATAGCCGGGGAGCGCCCGCGTTTCAACGAGCGTATACGTTCCGAACGGCACTTTTTCAAACGTCGCCATGCCTTTTGCGTCTGTTTTGGCGGTCATCATCAGCATCCCGTCCGCCTTTTTCAGCCCGAACATCACGCCCGCAAGCGGCTTACCATTTTCATCCGCCTTGCGCAGCGAAAAGCGCGTGTAGTCGTCGCGAATCATCGTGTCACCCGTGACGTTTCCATCCGCATCGACGGTAAACCGCATCTCCGCTTCGTTCAGCGCATAACCGTCCGGGGCATATACCTCTTTGAACGTGTACGTTCCCGGCGTGACGGGAATCTGCGGAATCTGTCCGTTTGCGTCGGTCGTTTCGCGATAAATAACCTTTCCCTGTTCGTCTTTGACCTCGATGGTCGCGCCCGGCAGCGTCTTTTGCCCGGTGATGTCCGTCTTGGTCAGCGTCACGCGGGTATAAATCAGCCCGTCATGCACGGGCTCTGGCAGACTCACGCGAATCACGCCGCCGCTCTGCGCTTGCGGCTCAAGCGTCACGGCAAACTTCGCCGGATTGAGTGTCCATCTGTCCGGCGCGGACAGCTCTTTGACGTAATACGCGCCATGCGGGAAGTTTCCGACAAACGCCAGCCTGCCCGCCGCGTCCGTCGCGCCCGTCGCCACAAGCGTATCCGCCAGCAGCGTCACGTCGCCGACGCGCAGTTCTTCATCGGCAAACAAGCCGAACACAAAGCCCTCGCCGGGGATATTCACAAGCGCCTGCCGCACATGATCGCCATCCATGATGATTTCCAGATCCTCCTTTTCCTTCTCCAGCGTGATTTCCGCGGACAGGTAATCGTTGCCGAGCGTCACGTTCGTTTCGACCACCGCCGTGTGGTCGTCCGCATAGCGCAGCTCGACCCCATACGGCGCGCCATCCAGCAGATATCCTTCCGGCGCGCTCACCTCGACCAGCTCATACCGCCCCAGCGGAAGCTCCTTCGACGCATCCTTTCCCGCTTCCGTCGTCGTGATCGTGTCCGCCACGTCGCCCGCATGAAACCAGACCGTCCCGTCTTTTCCGACGATATCCTCCGCCGCGCGCAGCTCAAAGACTGCGCCCGCGAGATATCCTTCCTCATACACGGGCTGATGCACGATGTTACCGTAAGCGTCCGCCTGCTCCGCCAGACGCACAAACTTCAAGCCCTTCTTCTCGACCATCACCCTGCCCATGACGGGTTCATTCTGGATTTCAATATCCAGCGTGTACGCTTCGCCGGGCGCGTCGCCCGTTTCGCCCACGAACACACCGAGCCGTTCCGTGCGGATGAGGTACCCCTGCGGCGCTTGCACTTCTTCAATGAAATACATGCCGCGCGTCACCGTTTCCGGCAGCGTCACCTCGCCGTTTTCATCGGTGTAGAAGGTGTCGATTTCCCTGCGCGTCGGATAGCTCACCGTCTGCGTCACCACGTTGCCGTCGCTGTCCAGCAGCTTGAACGCCGTGTTCGCCAGCCTGACAGTTTTGCCCGTTTTCGCATCCGTCTTGATGAGCTTGAGCCGGTATCGAATCGCCTGATTGTTGATCGTCAGAATTGGTGGGTTGGCAACGTCCTCGTCGCCGCGAATGAAGATTTCCACGGGGCTTTTGAGCGCATGTCCTTCCTTGCCCTTCACCTGCTTCAGGACGTACAAGCCATACGGAAGCAGCTTGGTTTTGGCATAGCCATACCTGTTGGTCACGAGATAATCCCGCTCAAACGCCCGCGCATTGCCGTAGCTTCCGGCTTTTTGGAGGTACAGCTCAAACTCCGCGCCCTCCTCCGGCGTTTCAATCAAGCCCGCATCGTCGTGAATTTCGTTGTCGCCGAGGAATTTCACGATGGCGTACACGCCCTGTTTGATGATGTTGAGCTTCAATCCCTCATACGTCACTACCGCCGTTTCGGACTGGCTCGCCGCACTCCGCGCATCCACGAAGAAGTGCGCGTCGCTGGGTTCATACCCGACAGGCGGGGACGCCTCGACGATTTCATACAGCCCCGGCCACAGCTCGCCCGTTACGGCGCTCGCATCGCCGCCCGCCGTCGTCAGCGCATCCACAACCGTATCGCCCTTTTTGAACAGCACGTTGCCCTGCCTGTCCCTGATCTCCGCACCCGCCAGCACGCGGAAAACCGCGCCCGTCAGTTCGCCGTCGCCGCGCGTGCTTGGCGCGTCGATGTTCGCGGGCTGGGGCAGTTCGTCGCGCCGCCTGCTGTTCGGGTCGTCGCCGCCGTACTCGTCGCCGTCCCGCTTATAGAGTTTGAGCTTCACCATGACGGGCTGATTCGTCGCGCGAAGCTGCGTCGTTTCGTCCGAACGCACCGTCGCGTCCAGCGCGATTTCCTCCATAACATAGCCCGCCGTCGCGCCGCGCTCGCGCACGATATATCTGCCCTTGCGCAAAGGCGGCGAAACCGCCGTGCCGTCCTTTCCCGTCGTCATGCCGGCGACCAGCGCATTGCCGTATTCGTCGTTTTCATAGATATCAAACGCCACGCCCTCGATGGGATTGCCGTTCAGCCTGTCCGTTTTGACCAGCCGAATCCAGCCCTTTGTCGGCTCGTTTTCCGCTTCTACGGTATAGGTCTGCATGTTCTCCCCGTCGATGGTCACATCCACGAAAAATGAGTGATCTATAAAATGCTCCGGCATCCTGGTTTCAGTCACGCGGTATGTGCCATATGTCAGCAGCGGCGAAATCGCTTTTCCTTCCGCGTCCGTCGTCATCACCGCTGCCGCTTCGCCATCCTGACTGCCGCCATGAGAGGGCAGACCGCTGATTCTGGTGATGGTAAACTCCGCGCCCGCCAGCGCTTCCTTCGTCAGCGCATCCCGCTTCACGATCCGGATTTTGCCGTTCACCCGGTCGTTTTCAAAACGAATATCGCTCGTCGCGCCCGGCGCCACCGTCACCGCCTGCGACGGGTTGACGGCAATCTTGTAGCCCGTCGGCGCGCCGACTTCCCGCACGATACAACTGCCAGCCGGGAGATTATCAAATTGCGCTGTGCCGTCCGCGCCCGTGGTCTGCGTCGCAAGCACCGTCCCCGCGCCGTTCATCAGCTCAAACGTCGCGCCCGAAAGCATTGCGCCATTGTCCGCACTGATTTTGCTCACGCGGACAGCCCCATACGGCTGTTCAAACTCGATGCGCACTTCCTTCAGTTTGGCAGGCAGGCCGTACTGCGGGATGATGACCTTCTGGATATCCGCGTTTGGAATACCGATTAAAAAAGCCGCTTCCTCGTCTTGCGAAGAAACGGACTGCGCGGCAATCGAGAAGGTGCTTTGAGTGGAAGTGACGGAAATCGTGTCACCGCTGTGCAGGTAGTAATATTCGCCGTCCGAACCGGCGCTGTTGCCGGTCAGATTGCCGACGCTGCGGCTGATGCGAATCAGATCCGCGTCCGTCGTCAAGGTCACCGTGCCGACGTAGCTGCCGTTCTGCATGCTCACCGATTTGCTGCTGATGCCGATCTCGCCCGTGATGCCCGCGCGCTCAATCGCGCAAGCCGCCAGCCAGCGCGCGTATTCCAGATAGTCGCCCGGCGCTTGACCGGATGCGCGGTAGAACTCATCCATCCGCCAGTAATCGCGCACATACCAATCGCCCTCAAGCTGCTTGACCACCTCA
Organism: uncultured Eubacteriales bacterium; assembly: GCA_900542445.1. Taxonomy (GTDB): domain Bacteria; phylum Bacillota; class Clostridia; order Christensenellales; family Aristaeellaceae; genus Ventricola. The sequence continues at coordinate 5,236 of UQNN01000031.1, forward strand.
CGGATGGCGAACTGCCCCGCGACGCGCGACCATACGTCGCTGTCCGCATAGCCGGTATCCACGATCATGTACGGATAGGTGTGCCGCAGCACCCAGCCGATGGCGTGCATGGTGCGGCTTCCGTAAATATCGCCGGAATACCCCGGCTTGACCGCGTACCCGTCCAGACCGACAACCTCAAACGGGCCGCTGGCGTTGTTCTTCGTGCCGGGGCTGTTCATGGTGTGTTCCAGACAATAGACCGTCTGCCCCTCCAGATAATGCGGCGTGGCGTAGATCGTGCCGTAGCCGTCGAGCTTGGCAATCTGCTTGTATTCGCTGTCGTGTCCGGAACTGCCGTAAAGGTTCTGCTGACCGGGATAGAACGTCTGCACGCCCGCGTTGTAATCCCGCAGGTTAAAATCCGAGGCCGCATAGAGCGCAGCCGGCGGATATGGGAAGGCATAATCCGTCACGTCATAATCCGCCGCGTCGGACGGCTGAGTTTCATCCGCCAGCACCCAGACCGTCGCCGTGTCCGTCCACGCCATCTCTCCGTTCGGTTCTTCCTCGCCATACAGATACCGAACCAGCAGCCACGTTCGCTCCTGCGCGTCCTGCCGAACCTGTTCCACATATACGTTGGCTTCATTCACGAAATTGCCGTCGTACAGCTCGCCGTCGTCCTCATCGCCCGCCGTTTCGTCGATATCCAGATAGACGCGCGTATTCGGCGTAACCCAAACAAAGTCGCCCTCCTGCACAGGCGGCAGTTCGCTCTCCTCCAAGGTCAGCGGCTCCTCCTCCGGGATAAAATCCGGCAAGTCCAGCATTGCTTCTTTCGTCAGGCTTTCTTCCTGCTCTGGAAGCGCATCGGCAGATTCGTCGTCTGCCGCGCTGTCCACCACATCTTCCTCCGGTTCGGGGATGTAGTCCGGCAGACCGTCCGCAAATTCTTCTGCCGATTCATCCAGCCCGCCATCCAGTGTTTCCTCGCTCGCATTAGCTTCTTCCTCCCACGCCGTTTCTTCCGCGTAAATGCCAAAAGGCAGCGCCGTCAGCGCCATGCCCAGCGCAAGCAGCCCTGCCCAAATTCTTTTTGTCATAGTCCTTCCTTTCAGCGCTCCACCGCCAGAATCACCAGCCGTCCTTCCTTGCCCGCATAGCTTCTGTCACAGGTAATCAGGGTCAGAATATGGTCGTCCGCGCCGACCTCCACGCCCGTATCATACAGGGATTCCGATTTTGCCCGATTGACAAACGCCATGAATGCCGCGTCCCCGGAAAACGTCGTTCTCGACGGTTCCCAATCGCCGGTCTTCATGTTCACGACCGCAAAAATCGTATATTCGCTGTGGCGGTACAGGCTGTCCAGTACAATGGTTTGGTTGTCCTCGTAAAAATCCGGGTTCTTGTACCGCATGAGCGACGTGAACATCTTCTCGCCGCTGCTGCGCAGGTGATGCCCGTAGATGGCGATGTTCCGCCCCGGCGCTGCATAATCCGCATCCGCCAACGAAAACAGCGTTCCGACCACGCTCGGCTTTCCGCTGAACGTATGGTTCAGATAATCATCGGGAGCATCCGTCTGCACGACAGGATAATCCACATTCGTCCCCGGAATCCGCAGCCACGCGATAAAGTCGGAATTTTGCGCCAGATATGCGGACAAGTCCACCGCGGACTGCGCCGCCCGTTCGCCGACTGCGTTTTCGGACTGCTGAACGGGCAATCCTTCTTCCGCCAGTGAAAGCGGCGGCACAACATGCTGATTCAGCGTTTCTTCTTCCACGGTTTCGCGCGCTTCCGCCTGCCGGTTCTGCTCCCGAAGCTGGTCATATTCACCTGCTTCCGCGCTCACCTCCGCATCCCATTGCAGCACAGGCAGGACAGCAGCGAGCATACCCCCGATAAGCAGCAGCGCCGCCAGAAGGGTAAGCGGAGAAAAGGGACATTTCCTTTGCCTTTTATTGCTTTTCATACACACTCCCTGATGCAAAATAAGGACAGCCTTTTTCAAGCTGTCCCGCAGTTATTCGCTTTTTCGCTTTCTTCTCAATAATGCAGATGATGTCTGTGCAATAATTTGAATTTCTCCTTATCAAATCACGATTTGTCAAATCAGGGTTTGATGATATGCGGATGGACACGAAAAAACAAAATGTTCTCATCCTCATCTGTCGGGCTGCCTGTTTCTACATTGGCTCAAGCAGCTTATGCAGAAGATACCTCATTCCATCCGCTCCTTTACAGCACCGCCATAAAGCGCTGTTTGCTGACGTAGCTCTGCATGAAATCATCGTCTGCGGAGAACAGGAAGCAGCGTCCGTCCTCCAATCTCGTCACGGCGTTGAGCATGAAATCATCCTCGTCGCCGCCCGGAACGCCGAAGAAGCGGACTTCCACAGGTTCTTCCCCGAAGAACAGCGTCGTGTTCTCGTAGGCTTCGCTGTACAGCCCGCTCAACTCATGCAGCAGTTGGACGCGCTCATATTCCGGCGCATTGTACTGCTCAATCAGGCGCTGACGCATACAGTTTTCCAGCAGATCGCCGAAAGCCATCGTCCCCGCCATACCGTTTGCCGTTTTCAGTTCACAGACGTAGTTAAAATTCATATCGCTTTTCCTCCGTTATTTTGGTCGTTTTAAGCCAGCCCCCTGTACCGCATATCCGCCTCAAAGATGTTTTCCGTCGTCGTCGGTGCTTGGAACAGGCTGGTCAGCAGGTAGCTGCGGATGTTCCGAATCTCCCTGTTTGACCGTTTCATGCTCCATAGCAGCGTGTCAATGTGGCTTGAAGTCAGCTCATGAAAACGCCTCTTGACCACCTCCACGCTGTACGGAACGCCGCTGATGCGCATCATTCCGCCGGGCATGCAGCAGATCTCGGTCATCAGCTCGACGATTTCGCTGACGACGCTGCCGTTTTTCGTCCCCTCGTAGGCTTCAAAGCAAATCTGCTTTTCAACCTCCGAGCGAATCCTGTTCCATGTCTGCACGTCTACACAGTTTCCCATCCCGTCATATCCATCCGCTTCGTAGACTTGAACGTGCGATGGATATGGATTGGATTTATGGGTATTGGGTGAATACGTTTTGGATATATGGGTATTTGATTGTACCGAGTTTCCCGCATCCGGCTTTTCCGTATGCGGTTGCTCCGCTTCCGATGTTTCCATCTCCAGTTCTTCCGTGCCTGACTGTCCGTCATCCGATCCTTCCGACGGTTCTTCCATTTGCCGAACGGGTTCTTCGTAAAAGTTATACTCGGTATCACTCATACGCCCATCTATACCGCGCACACGCTTGCGCACCAGATATCCACCCTTTTCCAGCTCCTTGAGCGCCGTCCCGATGCTCTCCGCTCCTTCCTTGCAAATGGCTGACAATCCCCGAATCGTGAAATTCCAGTCCTCCGGCAATGCCAGAATCAGAGTCAACAATCCCTTCGCCTTGAGGGACAGATTCTTATCTCTCAAATGATAATTGCTGATGGTCGTGTAATCCTTGACTTTCTCTACGCGAAATATGCCCACATAGAAAACCTCCGTTCCGTTTGTAAATTCAAAAAGCGCGTGTCCAGCGACAAACGCCGTTTTGTCAGGCCATGTTCATTGCCCATTCAGAAATCCTTCGTCGTCCAGTTCGTCTTGATCGACGATTCCTCCAAGCGCAGGCTCGTCAAACATGCTGATCTGATTTCCTTTGTTCAGATGTTTTAAGCCAGTCCACCACAGCAATACGCTTTCTCCGCTGTCCCATTCGGGAATCACCTTTTTCCCTGACATTCTCCGCGCTTGAAGCATCCGTTCAAACGCATCCGCGTAAAACTTCCGAAACTGCGGAAACAGTTTCAAATCCCGCTGCATCCCTGCCGATCCGCCAAGCGGACAACAGACGCATCCAAGGCGCTTCATCCCACAGTCATACAACTTGCAATATGGAATACGGTATCTCCGCAAAAAAGACCATACGTCGCTATCCTCCCAGTCAACGATGGGATTCACCACGATTTTCCCCTGACGGACACAATGTTCCACTGTCTTTCGATTCTCCACGTTATCCGAATTGAGGATAATTCCATACTTACCCTTTTTGTAATCTGCGTTGAAATCGTCCGCAGTAACATGCGCTTTGTCGCCGTCAATATTGACAAGTCCTCGTTTTTTTCTTCGTCTTGCACTCTCCGCCCATCTCACACCCGTAACCACAATCCGTCCCATTCCCTGCGTTTCTTTAAGCGTTGCGCAACAGTATCTCTGGATTCTCGTCGGCGGAAATTGGTTTTTGACAATCAGTTCCCTCATGGTCATCTGTGGACGCACCAGTTCCGTTTCGGGATGGGCTTCTCGAACAAATTTTACGAGTTCGGGTGGATCGACAGTCGTTATGTTGTAATGCGAATCAAAGCGAACACCCGCCATTTTGCACAGTGCCAGCACACAGGCGGAATCCTTGCCGCCGCTGTCCGCGACGTAGTAACCCTCGCTGGGTTCAAAAGCCTTTAAGCGCTCCTGCGCAATTTTCACCTTGTCTCTGACCGTGCCGAAAAGGTCTTTTTCAATCAGTATCTTCTGTCGCCCTCTTTCTTGTACTGCTTCCAAGCATCCTTTTATCGTTCCTGATTTTTCTGCCGCTGTTTCTGCCACACATCCAGCAGCCTGATGATGGTCTGCTCCATCTGCTTGGGCGTATAAGACTTCGGAAAGTATTTGTGCAGCGTATCGCTTCTGAGCGTCACCTTATCCATGTCGCTCTTTTTCTCCTCGCTCATAATGGCAGACATCGCTTCCTCCGTCAGCCGCCCTTCCTGACTGAATTTCTTGAGTCGCTGCGCCTGCGAAAGCGATGGTGTAGTCTGTTCCGCATCCATCGCTTCCAGCAGCATCCGCTGTTCATCCCGCTTCAAATAGGACACCTCCACAGCGGGATTAAACGCCAGCTTGCGCTCATCCACCATATCCAGCAATTCTGGAATCAGCTCGGTTAAACGGATATATCGCTGAACCTGTTTATAGCTTTCACCCGTTCCATCAGCAACAATCTCTGTACTCCGCTTTCCTTGAAAATCTGGGACAACTTGTCCCACTTTTTTCGGTCGTCCTTTTACCCGTTCAATAGCTTCCAGTTTCATTCGATAAGCAAATGCCCGCTCACTGGGCAAAAGCTCCTCGCGCTGGATATTGGAATCGACCATCACCAGCACGGCGGCATCATCGTCCAAATCCCGAATGATGACCGGCATAGTTTGAAGCCCCGCCATTTCACAGCCGCGCTTACGCCTATGCCCCGATATCAGCTCATAGCCGCCTTCCGGATCGGGTCGCGCAATCGCGGGAACCAGCACGCCGTATTCACGGATGCTGTCCACCGTATCGAGCATCCGCTGATCGTCGCGCACCTTAAACGGATGATTTCTAAACGGCTTGAGCTGGTCAAGCGGAATCTCCTGCACCCGCTCGCGCTGTGCATCCGCCCGATTTTCCTCGGTCTGAAAGATATCATCGACCGATTTCAGCACGATGTTCTTCGCGCTGCTTTTCAAGCGCCAGCACCTCCTTCGTCAACTGCCGATAGGCTTCCGCGACCTTGCTTCTGGGCGCATAGGCAAAGATGCTCTTTCCCTCGGCACTGGTTTCCGCCGCCCGCACAGAGCGCGGAATCTCCGTTCCAAAGATGTTGATTTTCCCGCCGTATGCCTTCCGAATCATCTCGCTGATTTCGCGCTCGTAGACCGTTCGCCCGTCCATCAGGGTCATCAGAATCCCCTCGATTTTCAGGCCGGGATTGATTCCGCGCCTGACCTGATGAACGCTTTCCAGCAGCTTCTCGATGCCCTTTGTCGGCAAATGCTGAGGTATAGTCGGCACAACAATCCCATCCGTTGCCGCCAGCGCGTTGATGGTCATCATCCCCAGCGACGGCGCGCAATCTATGAGAATGTAGTCGTACTCATGTTTGTAAGGCTCAAGCACCTGTTTGAGTATTATTTCGTGGCTCGTGACGTTGATCAATGACATCTCCATACCTGCCAGCTCGATGTTGGCAGGCAGGAGATCCACCCCTTCCTCGTGATGAAGCAACCCTTCTCCATGGGTGACAGGTCTATCCTGTATGGCTTTTATCATAAGATCATACAGCGTAATCGGCAGCTCGTCCGGCTCCCAGCCAAGGCTTAGGGTCAGGCTTCCCTGTGCGTCTGCATCGACAAGCAGCACCTTCCTGCCCGCCTGCGCTAGCCCTATGCCCAGGTTGGCGCAAGTCGTCGTTTTGGCTGTGCCGCCCTTCTGGTTGGCAAGACTGATAACGTGCGCAT
>UQNN01000032.1 GCA_900542445.1 uncultured Eubacteriales bacterium
CCCCGCCGATCGAGGACTGAAACCAGGTCCTTTAACACATTCAATAATCGACTATAAAAAGCGGAGCGCTTCACCCTTGAAAAAGGGAAGCGCTCCGCTTTTATAGATCTGTCAATCGTTATGCGCGGGCATTTTTGCCTCTTCACCAACGCATGCGCCCATCAGTTTGTTGATGGAGCGTTCCACCGCATCGCGGCTGTTTCCCCAGGGCTTGTCGGCATTGCGGAAATCATATTTGAGCGTGAACCATTCCAGCTCTTTTGAAAGGCGTTCCAGATTCGGCAGTTCCACGGCGGCAACGGCTTTGGCAAACGCGTCAGCCTGCGCAGCGGGAAGCGTTTTTTGCGCCAGATCGAGCACAAGGGCCAGGTGCGGCAGGCAGAACCCCTTTGAGCTGTCAAACATCCGCTGAAATTCGGCGTTCGTGCCATAAAGCTGGGCGATGGTGTACGCGTAGCGGCTGACCGTACTGTCCACCTGCTCGCAGATGACGCAGCCGGAAAGGCGCTTACGGATTTTTGCCGCGCGGGTTTCTTCACTTTTGCCGCTGCGAAATGCGGCCAGCAGTCCCTTTTGGCTTCCGTCGTCGGATAAAATGGTTTTGAGGTCGCGCGTGACTTGCTGCATATGTGTGTGGGTCATCAGCGCGAGGCCGAGCCGATTGCGGCGCTCAAACATCAGCTCAAAATGCCGCGTGCAGAAGCCGACTTCATTGGTTTTGACCCGGCAGTCCGGCTCCATATACGCCGCGCCGAGCATGCTGTCCACATATTGATCTTCGCAGCTGATGCGCAGACGGCAGAGCGGACATTCGCCATTTTCGCGATACGCGTCTAGAACGGGCAGGGTATCCAGCGTATATTTCATCTTCATTCACCTCATACTGGGTTAAGGGATAATTCGGCGGCGGGCCTCATAGGCTCAAGGGCGAAACGGAGGGGAAGCGGATGGCAAAGCGGCGGCTCACCAGCAGGCAGAAGCGCCAGCGCACAAGGAAAATCCGAAACCGGGTGATTCTGACATTGGCGTTGCTGGCGCTTGCGTCGGCGGCAATGGCGCCGGAACTGCGGGCATACCTGACGGCGAAAATCCACAGCGGCGTGCAGGCGTTCGCCGATTTGCGCACGAGTGAAATCGATCTTGTTCTGCCTGAAAAAAAGATAGCGCTGCTTCAACTCGGCGTGTTTGACAACGGGGAGAGCGCGCAGAGTGAGCGTGCGCGGCTGGCCGGGCTGGGCGTGCCATGCGCCGTCTGGCAGGATGCGCGCATGCGGCTGATTGCGGATGCGGCGTCCAAACGGGAAACGCTTACGGATGCGGCGGCGCAAGGTATGGCCTGTTTTATCGCCGAAGAGACGCTTGCGCGCGTCGATGTCAGCCTGAGTGCCGGAGAAAGCGACGCGCAGACAGCGGCAGAGCTGCTGCATCTGCCGGATGAAACGCTTTTCCGGCTGGAGGAAGACGAAACGCTGAGCGACATCCTTGCCGATGTGCAGACGCGGGCGCGCCGGGCGGTTTCGGCCCATCCGGAAAACACGCTGTATACTCAGCTGGCGCAGAGTCTTGTCAACTGGTGCGCGCTGATGGAAGAAACGCCGACGGGCATGCGTCCCTATGCGCGGGCGACGATGGCGCTGCTCTGCCGGGAATTGCGGCGGGCACTGGTGAATCAGTAAGCTTTAAGTATGGCTTCCGCGCAGCGCACGCCGTCCACTGCGGCGGAAGTAATGCCGCCCGCATAGCCAGCGCCCTCGCCGCAAGGGTACAGCCCCAGCGTGCTGACGCTTTGGAAGGTTTCGTCGCGGGAGATGCGAACGGGCGAGGAAGAGCGCGTTTCCGGACCGGTGAGTACCGCGTCGGGCAGGTCAAAGCCGCGCAGACGGCGGCCCAACAGCGGAAGCGCTTCGCGCATTGCTCCGATGAGCGGCGCGGGCAGAAGTTCGGCCAGATCACAGGGGACGACGCCCGGCTTGTAGCTCGGCTCGACAACGCCCAGTTTGCCGCTTGCGCGGCCGGAAAGCAGATCGCCGACGGTCTGGCAGGGAGCCTTGCCGCTTCTGCCGCCCAGCACGAAGGCGCGGCGCTCAATTTCCCGCTGAAGGAACATGCCCGCCAGCGGATGCTCGCTGCCAAAATCCTCCGGGCCGACGCCTACGAGCAGCGCGCTGTTGGCGTTTGCGCCGTCGCGGGCGTAATAACTCATGCCGTTGGTGACGACGCTGTCCGGTTCGCTGGCCGCCGCGACAACTGTGCCGCCCGGACACATGCAGAACGTATACACACTGCGGCCGCCTGGCAGATGAAGTGCCAGCTTGTAATCTGCCGCACCCAGCGCCGGATGGCTGGCCGCTACGCCGTACTGCGAAGCGTTGATGAGGCTTTGCGGATGCTCGATGCGCGCACCGATGGAGAAGGGCTTTTGCACCAGCGTGATGCCGCCTGCCAGCAGCGATTCAAACGTATCGCGGGCGCTGTGGCCGATGGCGAGGATCACGGACTCGGCGGGCAGCTCCTGTTCGCCCTGCGCGTCGATATAGCGGACGGCGGTGACATGGCCGTTTGAATGCAGCACGCTTGTCAGCCGCGTGCCGAAGCGCACTTCGCCGCCCAGTTCGAGAATGCGCATGCGCATGGCTTTGACCACGCCGCAGAGCTTATCTGTGCCGATGTGCGGCTTTGCGTCGATGAGAATGTCATGCGGCGCGCCGAAACGGACGAAAGTGCGCAGAATATGTTCGCCGCGCGGGTCTTTCGTGCCGGTGTTGAGCTTGCCGTCGGAGAACGTGCCCGCGCCGCCCTCGCCGAACTGCACATTGGAAGACGGGGAGAAAGCCTCCGCGCCGCGCGACCAGTAAGCGTGAACGTCGCGGGTGCGGATATCCACATCCTGACCGCGCTCAAGCACGATGGGGCATGCGCCTGCTTCGGCCAGCGTCAGCGCGGCGAACAGCCCGGCCGGGCCGAAACCGACGACAATCAGGCGGACGGCGGGCGCACGTTCGAGCTTTATAACAGCGGGCGGCGTGTAAGGCGCGGCTAATCCGCCGACGGAGGGCGTCAGCCGCGCGGCAATGCGCTTTTCATCCTGCGGATTTTTGAGCGTCACATCCAGGGCGACGACGAAACAAACGTCGTTTTTTTTGCGCGCATCGACGCTCTTTTTACTGATTTCACAACGCTCGACAGCGCTTTGCGAAACGCCCAATGCCTTGGCCGCCGCCTGAATCAGTGATTTACTGTGATAGGAAAGAGGCAGTTTGATATTATGAAGCCTAAGCATGATTATCCTCCGATCGCCTTTGCCGCTGTCAGCGCGCTGGCAAAAGCAAAATGCAAATTGTAGCCGCCGCACGGTCCGTCTACGTCCAGGAGTTCGCCGATCATGTGCAGGCCGTCGAACAGGCGGGAAGCCATCGTCAGCGGATCAACATCCGCAAGCGATACGCCGCCGCGCGTGACCTGCGCGTTCGCAAAGCCCTGGGTGCCCGTAACAACCAGCGGGAAAGCGGAAAGCGCGCGGCAAAGCGCGTTTTTTTCATCAACGGAAAGCATGGCTGCGTCCATGTCTGGCGAAAGGCGCGCTTCCCGGATGATCGTCTGGGCCAGCAGGCGCGGCAGAACGCCTGTCGTCAGCATCAGCAGGGAAACGGGCGAAAGCTGCTTTATGCGCGCGTCCAGCCACGGGCGGATGGACGCGACCTCCGGCAGAAAATTGATGGAAAGACGAACGTCGCGCTTTTGCGCCAGCGCGGGCGCGACCTCGCGGGAAAGCTGGAAGACGCAGACGCCCGATACGCCGTAATCCGTCAGCAACAGCTCGCCGACTTCCTCTGCGGCAGGCGTTCCGTCGATGAGCAGGGTCAGTCTGGCCTGTGTGCGGATGCCCTTCAACCCTTTGAGCGCGGGATGGATGCATTTGAGCTGAACCAGCGCGGGATAGAGCGGCGTGATTTCGTGGCCGAGCGACTGCATGAGCCGTGCGCCCGTGCCGTCCGTGCCCATCGACGGCGCGGCGCTTCCACCCATCGCGGCGATGACGTGCGGGGCGAAAAGACCCGAACCGTCTGCCAGCTGCACCGACCAGCCGCCGCGGCGGGAGGGCGTCAGCGCGACAGCTTCCGTATCCGTCAGCAGGGTGACGGATGTGCGTTCGCAGGCCATTCGCAGCACGTCGAGGACAGCGGAAGCGGCCATTGTGCGCGGATAGACGCGGTCATCCTCCACGGCGGTCATCAGGCCGAGCGAAGAAAAGAACGCGGCCACTTCGCTGGGCGGCGTGACGGCGTACATCTGTTCAACAAACGGCGCGGCCTTGCCGTAATGCGCGGCCTTCATATCCAAGTTGGACAGGTTGCAGCGGCCGTTGCCTGTCGCCAGCAGTTTTTTGCCTACGCGCGGCAGACGTTCTACGACCGTGACGTGGAGCCTTCTGCGGCCCAGCGCAGCGGCGGCGCACAGGCCGCCTGCCCCGCCGCCTAAAATCACGCAATCGGTTTGCATGAAACCATCCTCCAAAGCATCAATTCGATTTATTATAACATAGACAAAGGGAAAAACACAATGCGCGGCTTGATGGATGCTTCAAACCGTGCTAGACTGAAAGCGGCAGAACGTTTAAATACGGAAAGGGATGAACGACATGCAGACAACGCTTTGTTATATTGAAAGGGAAGGACGCACCCTGATGCTCCACCGGGTCAAAAAGAAAAACGATATGAACCATGACAAGTGGCTGGGCGTGGGCGGCAAGTTTGAGCCGGGCGAAAGTCCGGAAGAATGTATGCTTCGCGAAGTGAGAGAGGAAACGGGGCTGACGCTGACACGCTGGGCGTATCGGGGCATTGTGACGTTTGTCTCCGGCGGCTACTGCGAATATATGCACCTGTTTACCGCTGACAGATTTGAAGGGGCGCTTCGCGACTGCGATGAGGGCGCTCTGGAATGGGTGGATACGGACAGGCTGACGGAATTGCCGATTTGGGAGGGCGATAAGGTTTTTCTGCGCCTGCTGAGCGAAAAAGAGCCGTTCTTCTCGCTCAAACTGGTTTACGAGGAAGAACGGCTTATTCATGCGGTTTTAAACGGAAAGGCGATTTAACGCGGCTTGCGGTTCACGCCGCCTGTTTTTTGTGCCGAACGGTTCCTCTGTGCGGGGCGGCTGGTTGGCTTTGCATTATTTTTGTCGTAGGCGGACGCAGTTCTGCTTTTCGCGGCGGGATGGGTGTCCGAACGCGCGGATGACTTGGGTGCGCGGCCTTCGCGCATCTCGCGGCGCTCTTCACGTTCTTTGCGTTCGCGGCGAATCTGCGCGTATTCGTGCGCGGTCTTTACGCCTTCCGGCGGAACAAGGCACTCGCGGCCTGTGCCGATCAAATCCTCGCGGTGCGCCTGACGCAGCGCTTTACGCACAAGATCGAAATTCTGCGGGCGGCGGAATTGCAGCAGTGCGCGCTGCATGGCCTTTTCTTCCGGCGAACGCGGAATGTAGACAGGCTTTCCGGTGCGCGGGTCAAAGCCCGTATAGAACATGCAGGTGGACAGCGTGCCCGGCGTGGGATAGAAATCCTGCACCTGTTCGGGCTGGTGGTTGATGTCGCGCAGATATTCGGCCAGCTCGATGGCAGCGGAAAGGTCGCTGCCCGGATGGCTGGAAATCAGATAGGGAACGAGGTACTGTTCCTTGCCGAGTTCCTGATTGATTCGTTTATATTTTTCACAAAACGCGTCGTAGACATCGCGTCCCGGCTTGCCCATGACGGCGAGCACCTTCGGGCTGACGTGCTCCGGCGCGACTTTGAGCTGGCCGCTGACGTGATACTGACACAGCTCGCGGAGAAACGCGTCGGATTTGTCGGCCATGATGTAGTCATAACGCAGACCGGAGCGCACAAACACTTTTTTAACCTTGGGCAGGGCGCGCACCTCGCGAAGCAGCTTGATGTAATCCGTGTGATCGACGACCATATTCGGGCAGGGCTTGGGGAACAGGCACTGGCGGCCTGCGCACGTGCCGACTTTGAGCTGCTTATCGCAGGCGGCGCGGCGGAAATTGGCCGTAGGGCCGCCCACATCATGGATGTAACCTTTGAAATTCGGCATCTGCGTGATGGCCTTCGCTTCATCGATCACGGATTCATGGCTGCGCGTGGTGACAATGCGGCCTTGCAGGAACGTGATGGCGCAGAAGGAACACGAGCCGAAGCAGCCGCGCGTGTGCGCAATGGAAAACTGCACTTCTTCAATGGCCGGAACACCGCCCAACGCGTCGTAATCAGGATGCCATGTCCGCTGATACGGCAGGGTATACGAATGATCCAGCTCTTCGCGGGAAAGCGGCATATCCGGCACGGTTTGCACGACATAGCTGTCGCCGTGACGTTGGCTGATGGCATGGCCGCGGATCGGGTCCTGCTCGTTATACTGAACGAGAAACGCTTCTCCGTATTTCTTTTTGCTCTTGACGCAGTCTTCATAAGAGGGAATTTCCCTGCTGCCGCGCATGGCCGCCGGGGAGAGAAAGCATACGCCGCGCATCTTGGCGCATTCCCATGCGGGCGCGCCGCGGCTCATCCAGTCCGCCGTGACGAGAATGGTACGTTCGCCCATGCCGAACATCAGCAGATCTGCGCCGGAATCGACCAGAATGCTGGGGCGAACCGCGTCGTCCCAATAATCATAATGGGCAAAGCGTCGCAGAGAGGCTTCCACACCGCCAATGGCAATCGGAATATCGCCATAGGCTTCGCGAATCAGGCGACAGTAGACGTTGACCGCGCGATCCGGGCGTCTGGCTGCCCTGCCGCCGGGCGTATATACGTCGGAGGAACGGCGGCGCTTGGCGGCGGTGTAGTGGTTAACCATGCTGTCAATTACGCCGGAAGAGACGAGAAAGCCGTAATTCGGGCGGCCAAAGCGTTTAAAATCGTTGGTGTTTTTCCAATTCGGCTGGGCGAGCACCGCGACATGGTACCCCGCGGCTTCCAGCGTGCGGACGATGACGGCCGCGCCGAAGGACGGGTGATCCACATACGCGTCGCCGCTGACATAGACAAAATCCGGCGCGTCCCAGCCGCGCTGGCATATATCCGCGAAAGTTGTCGGAGGGAAAAGAAGACGATCAGCCATATGATGAAACTCCTTACAGGCACAAATCAATTTGAAACGATTGAATTATCATACCACAGATCGGCGCAAAAAGGAAGTGACATTCCCCGCACGGATGCTGTATAATGAAATATATGCGAAGAAAAAGACGAACGGAGGAACATCGGCGTGAAAATCGGGCTTTCGACGGCGGCGTTTTATGGCAAATGGGAAGTGGAAGAGGCGGCGGCGCTGCTTGGCAGATACGGCGCGGAATGCGCCGAGGTCTTTTTACAGACGCGGAGCGAATACGCACGGGAATTTGCGCGGCTGGTTCGGAAGAATCTGAATGGCGTGCCATGCACAAGCGTTCATCCGTTCGGAACGGCGTTTGAAAACGAATTTTTCGCCCGTTCAACCCGGCAGAGGGCGGACACGTTGGATACGTTTCGACATGCGCTGGATGCGGCGGCGGAACTTGGCGCGCATTTGTATGTATACCATGGCAGGTATTCTCCGGCGCGGATTGAATTGCCGTTTGAACCGCAGAGAAACGCGGAGGTTTTGACTCTCATGCAGGAAGAAGCCACCCGGCGGGATATCCGCGTGGCGTGGGAAAATGTCTGCTGGTGCCAGCTGACCACGCCGAAACGGGTGAGCGAAATGCGAAAGCTGCTGCCGGAGATCCGTTTTACACTGGATATCAAACAGGCCATGCGCGCCGGATGCAATCCGGTGGACTTTGTGGACGCGATGGGGTCGCAGCTGGCCAATGTGCATGTGTGCGACTGGAATGAAAACGGACGGTTGTGTCTGCCGGGCGAAGGCACGTTCGATTTTCATTCGTTTATTCGGGCGCTTCGTCGGATAAACTATCAGGGCGTGATGATTGTTGAGCCATATCTGGCGCTGGTGAAAAGCGACAGGGCTTTGACCGAATCCATCGCGTATCTGAAGCGGATGGAAACGTGTGACCGCAAATCTATGGATTGACGAAAGTGCGCCGCGGGAGTACAATAAAGATAACAATTTTCACCGAAGGGATGAGAGAAAATGGAACAGAACATTCGTCTTGATGTCAATCACATGATGGCGGATATGCTTGGCAGCGAATACGGCGTGACCCAGGCGCAGCTTGCGGCGATGCAGGATGCGGCCGTGAAGGCGCAGCACGCCGTGGAAGCAAACCGCGGCACAGGCTGGCTCGGCTGGATGAACCTGCCCTATAATCAGGAGGAGATTGTCTCCGAAATTGAAAAGGTAGCCGACCATGTGCGCAAGACGTTCAAATATTTTGTCGTGCTGGGCATTGGCGGCAGCGCGCTCGGCCCGATTGCCGTGCATCAGGCGCTCAATCACCTGCATTACAACGAACTGCCGGACAGCAAGCGCCCCGGCCCGAAATTCTATGTTGAGGATAATATCGATCCGGAGCGCATGGCCGCGTTGATGGACGTTATCGAACTGGATAAAGCGTGCTTCTGCATCATCAGCAAATCCGGCGGAACGGCGGAGACGATGAGCCAGTATCTGATTGTGACCGAAGCGCTCAAAGCGCAGGTTGGCGCGGATTGGGCGAAGCACATCATCGCCGTCACCGACCACGAGAAGGGCAATCTCATCAAGCTGGCCAAAGAAAACGGCTTTATCACGTTCTATATTCCGGACGGTGTAGGCGGCCGCTTCTCCGAGATGTGCCCGGTCGGCCTCGTGCCTGCGGCTTGCTGCGGCATCGACATTCGCGCGATGCTCAAGGGCGCGGCAGCGATGGATGAGCGCTGCAAGACCGACGATATGATGAAGAACCCCGCCCTGCTGGAGGCTGTGCTTCAGTATATTGCCTGTGAGCAGATGGGCCGCAACGTGCAGGTCATGCTGCCGTATGCCGATTCCCTCAAATATATGGCGGACTGGTTCTGCCAGTTGTGGGCGGAGTCGCTGGGCAAGAACAAGCGCCGCGACGGCAGCGACTGCCATGCCGGACAGACCCCGGCCAAGGCGCTGGGCGTAACGGATCAGCACAGCCAGCTTCAGCTTTATAACGAAGGCCCGTTCGACAAAGTCATCACTTTCATCAAGGTAGAGAATTTCCGTGCCGAGACGAAAATTCCGAAGGGCTGTGAAGAGTTTAAGGATGTGGCGTTCCTTGGCGGCATGACGCATAACACGCTCATCGAGGCAGAGCGTCAGGGCACCGAGTATGCGCTGTATGTCAACCGCCGCATGAACCAGACGATTATCATGCCGGAGGTTAACGCTTACACGCTGGGTCAGCTCATGTTCCTGTTGGAAATGACGACCGCTTACGAAGGAGAGCTGCTGAATATCGACGCTTTCAACCAGCCGGGCGTGGAAACCAGCAAGCGCGCGACGTATGCGATTCTGGGCAATACCGACGCAAAGTATGACGCTGCCCGCAAGGAAATGACGGGTCGCCCCGCGTTTAAGCCGGAGTATATTCTGTAATCAACGGGGGCGGAGCAATCCGCCCCCTGTTTTCAAAGGAGAGAGTCAAATGAGCAAGATCGATACCGTCCGAGCCGCCATGATGCAGGCCATGAAGGACAAAGATAAGGAACGTAAAGATGCGCTGAGTCTCCTGCTTTCCGCGCTCAAGAGCAAGCAGATCGACAAACGCGCCGATTTGACGGAAGAGGAGGAAAACGCTGTCATCTTCCGTGAGATCAAGCAGGCGCAGGAAACAATTGATACAACGCCTGCCGACCGTGTACAGACCATCGAAGAAGCGAAGCTGCGCATGAAAGTATACGGCGAATTTGCGCCCAAACTGATGGATGAAGATGAAATCCGCGCTATTATCAAGGAAGTGCTGGCCGAACTGCAAATTGATCAGCCGACGGTTAAAGACAAAGGACGCATTATGAAGACGTTGATGCCGCGCGTCAAAGGCAAGGCGGACGGCGGTCTGGTGAATCAGGTGCTGGGCAGCTTTTTCGCGTAACGAATTTTGAAATCAAGAAGCCGCGTGTCGAGACTTTGAGCGGAATCGACGCGCGGCTTTTTCACATTCAGGAATAGATTGGAAGCTCTTCGTCAATCGCGGAGAAAGCGAGGGGAGGAAGCAGATGCAGATCCACGGCGTAATCCGGCGCGGATGATTCATCCGGCTGATCGGCCAGAACCCAGTTGGTTAATGTGTTGCGCAGACGACGGGGGCGTTGGCGCAGCATGTAAATCGTCTGTTCGGGAAGCGAATCCGTCAGGAGCGAATCGCATGTGCAGTCCAGCACGTAGCAAAGCGAAATCAGCATTTCCATACTCGGCGAACGTTTGCCGCGCTCCAGCATGCCGATGTGCTGATAACTGACGCCGACAAGCTCGCCGAGTTGTTCCTGCGTCAGATGACGGGCAAGACGATATTCACGAAGCCGTTTGCCAAAGGCTTTATAGTCCACGCGCATCATTGAAATCCCTCGCTTTTTCGTAAAGTGTGATGAAGAACAATTCTGTATGGACTGAAAAAATCCTTTTCGGAAGGGGCTGCGTTTGTGAAAAAATCGAAAATATACGAAAAAACTAGAACTTTAGCGCCGAGTGTGGTATACTATATGCAACCTAAGCCAACGTTTCACATCCCAATAGCGGCCTCCTTGGAAATGCCTTCGCGTTCACCAACTGGAAGTCTTACTGTGAGTGCCAACCGGTGAAGGTAAAAATTTTAAGGAGGATACAATTATGTATCAGGACGAAACCCTCACTTGCCGTGACTGTGGCAAGGAATTTGTGTTCACTGCTTCCGAGCAGGCTTTCTATGCGGAGAAAGGCTTCCAGAACAAGCCGCGCCGTTGCCCGGAGTGCCGTGCGGCGTTCCGCGCCCAGAACGGCGGCGCTCGTCCGCAGCGCGAGATGTTCACCGCGATCTGCGCGGATTGCGGCAAGGAGACCCAGGTTCCTTTCCAGCCGCGCGGCGATAAGCCGGTGTACTGCCGCGATTGCTTCGCTAATCATCGTCAGCCGCGCTACTAAGAGCGGATGGCTTGTTGGGCGAAAGCTAACAGCATAAGATGACAAATCCCCCTTTCGGCTTGCGTCGAGAGGGGGATTGTTTTTGCAGAAAAAAGGAAAAATGAAAAAACAAAAGTTTTGTTTAAACGTTCGTAAAATTGAATCATATGACGTCTGAACAATATTGGAAATGTGCGAAGATGTCCAAAATAGTCGAAAGATGGCAGAGAATCTCACTTTAAATGTTCGGAAAAATGGCGAAAAACAACGCAATAACTCAAAAAAACATGTAAAAAAGATGTTGACAGGATGAAAAGAATGCGGTATACTAACGTCACTTCCGAGCGATACGGAAGCTGATCCTTGAAAACGATACAGAATCAAGAAGAACGCGAACCGTGATTTTCACGAG
>UQNN01000033.1 GCA_900542445.1 uncultured Eubacteriales bacterium
GGTAGTTACATTCTACCGCAGGCATTCGGGTTTTCATAGTCCGAATGCTTTTTTTTGTACCAAAAAAGGAGTTGCCTCTTTTTAGTGAGACAACCCCTTTTTTTAATCCATCTGGCCGACAGGCATGCTGTACTTTTTTTTCAATCTGTGATAAAATAATTTTGTTTGCGTCAAAAGCCGTACAGGGAGGTACAGTCATGAAGATTTCCAAAAAAGATGCGTTGATGTGGTTTCGCTTTTTTGCCGAGCTGCCCGACGATGAAGAATTGATGCCCCATCAACAGGAGATTGCCCTTGCGGCGCTGGCTCAAATTGAAACCGCCGTCAACAAGCGTCGTGAAGCGCTGGCGGCGAAAATCGACGGTCTGCAAAGCCTGTCCGGTCGGACGTATTTCGTGGGCAGCAAGGCGGAGTTTCCGCGCGGATGCTGCTCCTGTTTGTTGGGCACAGGGCTGAGCGCGGTACGCAAGACGAACAAATGCAATGTTCAATGCAAATTCTGCTATAATTATGGCGAATTGGACTGCCAGCCGCCCATCGGCGAGGGCATGTGGGAGATTGGCGGCACGAAGTTTTATGAGGATGACATTGAGCTGCTGTTATCCATTCAGAAAAAGCCGACGGGCATTGCCTATGTCTATCTCGAACCGTTCATGGAAATTGAAAAATACTATGGCGTTATCCGCAAATTCCATGCGGCGGGCGTGCATCAGCACATGTATACCAACGGCACGCTGGCGACGGAAGAAAACCTGCGCGCGCTGGGGGAAGCGGGGCTGGATGAGCTGCGCTTCAACCTTGGAGCGTCCGGCTGTTCAGATCGCGTGATTGAGCATATTGCGACCGCCAAAAAATACATCCGGTATGTGGGCATTGAAACGCCGATTACGCCTGAATTATACGAGACCTTCATGCAGAAGAAGGATAAGATTCTGGCGACGGGATTTGACTTCATGAATTGCGCCGAACTGCATTTGAATCCGAATAACATCGACAATTACGCAGGCGAGAGCCTGTATATGTCCAGACAAGGATATATTTCGCCGATTTGGAGCCGTGACTTGACGCTGAAGCTGATGGAGACTGCGACGAGCGAACACTGGAAGCCGCTGATTCACGACTGCTCCAACCGCACAAAATTTGCCCGCGACCTGAATCTGCGCGCGCACGAGGGCGGCTGGTTCGGCGCAAGCAGCTATGGGTGCGAGTTCCCGCGAATTCCATATGCGGCGTTCATTCCGACGCTGGAGGACGAGTCCATCGTCTTTGAAGAAGAGGAACCGCTGCCGCAGGGATACCGCCCCGGCGATATCGTGCTGTGATGAAAAGGGTTTTGGCGATGGCACTGGCGTTTTTGCTGCTTTTCTGCTCGTCTGCGTCGGCAGAGAAGAGGAAAAAGCGCGAGGTTCAGCCGGTAAAACTGACTCTGCCGCTGTATTATCAGACGGATTATGATCAGCCAGTTTTCACATGGAAGGATCGGGCGATCACCGTCGCGGAATCCGGGTGCGGCGCGACATGCGTTTCCATGGTCATTGGTTATTTTGAGCCGCATCGTGAGCCTGAGCCGGATGAAATCATGCGGCTGGCGGGCGAAATGGGGTTTTACCGCGGCGATGGGCTGGGGCGCGATGCGCTTCGCCTGCTGCTGGCGGAGTATGGCATTGAGGGCCGCTGGCGCGCGTTGGATGCGCGGGCAATCGAAAATACGCTGCGCAAAGGGCGGCCGATTATCGAATACGTGGGGCCGGGGTATTTCACCGGAAGCGGGCATTATGTTGTTTTGCGCGGCATTGCCGCCAACGGCGAATTGCTTGTCGCCGATCCGAACAGCGAAGAAAACACGCTGCACAAGACCTATCGCTTCGCGGAGATGCTCAGGCAGGCGAAGGGCGATTATCCGTTCATGATTTGCGATCAAATCGACGCGCCGGAGGAAGCAACGGCCGGAGAGACAAAGCCATAACAAAGCGCCGTGCGGTAGATTCGCACGGCGCTTTAGCATGCAATAATCAATTCATCCCAAATTTCTGCCGAACCTGAGCGATTTGCTGGGCGTCAGCCTGCTGGTTTTGATACCAGCCGCGTTCGGACATTTCGGCATAAATATCGGACTGCATATCCAGGCTTTCGCCCAGCGCGCTGTCAAACGCCTGATGTACGTTCGGCGTGGCGGATTCAATCGCGCCATGCAGGTAGAGATCGCACACGCCCTTGGTCGTCAGAAGCAGGTTCTCCATAATCTGTTGATCGTTGTTCATGAAACCGCCTCCTTTAAACGAGCGCCATCAGCTGATTGAAAATCTGCCGATGCGCATTTTGCAGCTGACGCACGCATTGCTTGAGCTGCGGGTCGCTCAGCGCGGACTCGGCCTCACCGCACTGGGCAATCAGAAACTGCTCGTGGCCGAGCGCGTCATCCAGATAGAGCAATTCTTTCGGACTCATAACAAAACACCTCCAGCGGTAGTTTGACCGAAGGCGGGGAAAATATGCACAATAATGTCAACAAACAGAGGCATGTTCAGCAGCTTTTTTTTCGATCCCGAAATCGAGAAGAAAAAGATAAAGAACTTTAAAAACTCTCTTGACAGGATGCGGGCAGGTGACTATAATCATATTGAACGACGTTCATATTGGGGTGATCGAGTGAATACGATTGTGACATCCAAGGAGGAGATCCTGCAAACCAGTCGGGAATTGATTCGGCAGCAGGGTTGGTCAGCGGTCAGTATTCGTTCTGTGGCAGCAGCGTGCGGCGTGTCGGTTGGCTCGATTTACAACTACTTTGATTCCAAGGCTGATTTGGTCGGCGCGACTGTGGAAAGCGTCTGGAGTGAGATCTTTCACCGCCCGAACGACATGTCCGTGTTTCAAAGTGTTGAGAGCTGTATCACATGGATGTACGGACGGATGGCTTACGGCAGCGAGCAGTACCCCGGGTTCTTCACGCTCCATTCTCTGGGCTTTATGCGAAAAGAGAAAGAGGACGGCAAGGGGCGCATGCAGCATGCTTGGCAGCACATCCTGGACGCACTGTGCTTCGTCATGACGCAGGATCAAAAGATTCGCCCGGATGCTTTTACGGAGGATTTTACCGAAGAAAAGCTGGCAAGCGTTCTGTTTTCGCTGATGCTGTCTGCTTTGTTGCGGCAGGACTATGACCCCTCGACCGTTCTTGAAATGGTCCGAAGACTCATCTATTAAGTTCCTACTGAGCGGTGGGAATTTTTTCACCGGCAAATTGAACGATGTTCACAAAGAAAAGCACATCCTAAAAACACAGCGGGATAAGGAAAAAATGTGCCGACAACCTTGTGCGGAGCGCCATGCTCTGCACGGGTTCAAATACGCAGACTCCTATGGAGAAAGCGTCGCCTGACTGCCGATCCGGCAACCGGCTGTCCCTGTAACTGAAACATCAAACGACAAAACAAGAAAAGGAGAACAACAACTATGCAGGCTCTTATTGAAACGCTTTTTGACGCTGTCTATCTGGTATCTGTTATCACCATCGGCATTCTGATGATTCGAGGAAGCAAGGGGAACAAGCAGTTCCGTCTGTTCGGTCTGATGGCGGTTGTGCTGGGCGCGGGCGACTCTTTCCACCTGATTCCCCGTGCGCTGGCACTCTGCACGACAGGGCTTGAGAACTACACCGTGCCGCTGGGACTGGGCAAGTGGATTACCTCTGTGACGATGACCATCTTCTACGTGCTGCTCTACTATGTGTGGCGTCAGCGTTACCAGATTAAGGGCAAGGGCATCCTGACTGCCGCGGTTTATGTGCTGGCTGCCGTGCGTGTCGTGCTGTGCATGATGCCACAGAACCAGTGGCTGAGCGCGAACGCGCCGCTCTCCTGGGGCATCTACCGCAACATTCCGTTTGCACTGATGGGTCTGCTGATTATCGTGTTGTTCTACCGCAGCGCGAAGGAAAATAACGATGCGTCCTTCCGCTGGATGTGGCTGACCATCGTGCTGAGCTTCGGCTTCTATATCCCGGTCGTGCTGTGGGCGGACGCCATCCCGATGATCGGCATGCTGATGATCCCGAAGACCTGCGCCTACGTTTGGACGGTTTTGATCGGCTTCTTCGCGATGAAGAAGGAATGCAAGTAAGAAGCGGAAAATGTCAGCTATTCTTGGGGCGGCTTCACATATGCTTGGTTTTATGCACAAGGTTGCGTATATGCTGCTTATGGTAGATTACGGTGGCTATGCTGATAGGGAACGATTGAAAGGAACAGATTCAACAACTGATCATGTCGTGATGCATATTGCCGAAGTGTCATCAAACTATAATTGCAGACTGGAATGCTTTCTGACGGATAAACACCTTGTTATTCTGTCGATGATAGGTGGAGTTAACGAAGTGACATTGTAGCAGGAAGCTGCCGTTTGATCTTGCACCCAGCCAGTAGCCGGTGAATCTGCTAAACCTGAAAAAAACGCCCCTTGCACCCGCTCGCGAGAGTAGGACAAGGAGCGTTTTCACCCGGCAGAGTGCGAAAAGCCTGATGGGACAAGTTTTTTCAATGCACGAAAAAACGCTAACCTTGGTATCAAGATTAGCGTTTCATTTTGGCAGGGGCAGAAGGACTCGAACCCTCAACAAAGGTTTTGGAGACCCACGTGTTACCATTACACCATACCCCTAAGCACTTTTTCAGTATAGCACGGAAAGCGGGTATTGTCAACCGTTTTTTTACAAGATTTGACGTGAAAGCGGTTTAAAGCGTGATTTCGCGCAGAATATCGTGAAACTGGCTGCCGCAGCGGGTGAGTTCGCCGAGTACAGCGTCGATGCCATCCGGTTCGTGCATCCAGTTTTCGCAGGTGATGGAAGCGCCGGGCGCGGGGCAGATGAGCAGCTCGGTTTCGGGAAAGAGCGTCTGATAATACATCTTGGCGCGTCTGGCGTGTATGGGCATGCAACACAGCAGAGCGCGGCGGACGGTTAGTTTTTCCGCGTCCGTGCGTCTGCGGGAATAGATCGCGTTTTGATAGGTGAACGTGGCCTCATCTTCACGCAGAATCGCGTTTTCCGGCACGCCGTTTGCCATCAGCACGGCGCGCATAAAAGCCCATTCGGTTTCAAAGCGGCCCTCATAAGTCCTTGCGCCGGACTGCTGACCGGAAAATGTGCCCGTCGTGACGGAAAAGCGGCCGGAGGGGAGGAACAGCGGCGCATAGCCCTGATGATACAGTTCGGCGGCATATTCCGACGGTTCGGCGTGGCCGTTGCCGGGGATAAAGAGGATATCTGCCTTTTGTGGCTTATCGCTCAAAAAGATGAAGCGCGTGATGTCGTCGATCCATTCAAGCATGGGGTTAAGCCTTTCCGGCCAGCAGGCCGCAGAGCGTGCCGGCGCCGTAAACGATGTGCACAACCGGAAACAGGAACGGCAGGCAGATAAAAGTCAACAGCTTTCCGCGAGGGGCTTCCAGCGCGGATTTGGCGGCAAAAAAGAGGTCCAGCGCGCCGTAAAGCGTCAGCATGGTAAGCAGCGGCCAGCGGCACAGCGGAAGAAGCAGCAAAAGCGCAATCAGCGCCAGCACGAACAGCGCGGGTACGAGATGGCGCGGGGCAAAGCAGCGCGGCTGAATCCGCATTGTGCGCCCAATCCAGTAGCCGTTGCCCCATTTCTGGCTGAGCTGGCCGCGAAGCGTCTTGCGCGCGGCGTGCCACGAGACGATATCCGGCGAAAAATAGAAGCGGTAACCCGCCTTGCGCATGCGGTAGTGCATGTCGTTATCCTCGGTGCGGCGCAGACGCTCGTCGTAAAAACCCACGCGGTCATAGACTTCGCGGCGATAGAGCGCGTAGGCCAGCGTATCGACATAGCGCGCTTCTCCGCCGTTGCGGAAAGGCGCTGCGCCGCCGCAGAAGCGCGAGGTATCCAGCGCGCGCGTGACGGCTTCCCAGGCGTTGTCGGGGTCCGCGCCGATGACGCTTCCGCCGACGATATCCTTTCCGCGAGCCAGCGCGTCGAGATTTTTTTGCAGAAAATCCTTCGGCATGCGCGCGTGCGCGTCCAGCCGGATGATTGCGTCGCCCGTCGCGGCGCGCAGCGCTACATTGATGCCACAGGCCAGCCAGCGCTTGGGATTTTCGAGCAGCTTTACCTCGAACGGCGCGCGCTCGGCAAAGCGGCGCATGATTTGCGCGGTATCGTCCGTAGAGGCGCTGTCTACCAGCAGGGCTTCCAGCTGGCGGGGATCGACGGTCTGCGCAAGCAGATCGCTCAGCAGCGCGTCGAGGCTCTGCGCGGCGTTGTAGGCGACGACAATAAAGCTGATTTTTGTCATAGGGAAGTCTCCCGTTTCGTGAAATGGAATGTCATTCCGCCGCGTAGACGCGGCTGCGTTCGCGGCAGGTCGCCAACCCAAGCGGCAGGCCGAAGAAGAACAGCTTTTGCGACACAAACGCGCGCGGGCGCCTTTTCGCCAGCAGCCAGCCCAACTGCATGCACTCGATCATCATCAGCAGCGCCGGCCCGAAATTCGGAGTGATCAAAAGCAGCAGAAGCGCCAGCCAGTCCAGTGCGTAAAACGTGAATTTTTCCCGTTCATGGCAGATGTAGGCGCGCGCCTGATGGGCTTTCATCGCGCAGGCCAGCGCTTGCCCCTCGCCCAGGCGGCGCACGGAAAAGACGGCGGAAAGCGGGCTTCGGTTGTCGCGCACCGCGTCCGTGTGGAGAATCATCGGAACGGGGATTTCCGCAATGCGGCAGCCCATCGCGTTCAGCCGCGCATGCAGCTCCGCTTCCTCACAGGCGACGGTGTCCGTGGCCCAGCCGCCGCAGGCGTTCAGCGCTTCGCGGGTAATCATCAGCGCGCCGCCGAACTCCGGGGCGATGCGCTCCTGCGTGCAGCCGAAATAATTTTCATTGCGGCCAACGACTTCGCTGCCGCGCAGATACACGTCCTCGCGAATGCCGCAGACGCCGTCGTACCCCTTGGCGGCGATAGCCATCAGCGCTTTTTCCGCGAAACCGGGGCAGAGCTGCATGTCGCCGTCCAGAAACAGCAGATATTCGCCGCGAGCCTCTTTCGCGCCGACAAAGCGTCCCAGCCCGGCGGTCGTCTGTCGTTCGGCGAGCAGAAAACAGCGCGCGCCCAGGGCCTTTGCCGTTTGCAGGCTTTGATCCGTCGAGCAGGAATCCACATAGACGACCTCGTGAGCCAATACATTGAGAGCGGTTTGGATGCTCTTCAGGCAGGCGGCAAGCCGCTCTCCCTCGTTTTTGCCGATGACGACGACGCTGATCAACGCTCTTTCCTCCCGTGCGACAATATGCTATAATACATACATCGTTTATTATCGCACAAAACGGGGCGGTTGACAAGCCGGAAATGCCGCCGGGAAGGGGATGCAGCATGCTGCTCAGCGTTGTAATACCGTTTTATCAGGTGGAACATTATATCGGGGCGTGTCTGGACGCGTTGGCGGGGCTGCCGGAAGAGGATTGCGAAATCCTGCTGATCGACGACTGTGGGCGGGACGCAAGCGCAGCAATCGCGGCGGATTACAGCGCGGCGCACCCGAATGCGCGAGTGATTCGCCGGGCACAGAACGGCGGGCTTTCCGCAGCGCGCAACACGGGACTGGACGCGGCGCAGGGCGAATACGTCTATTTTTTGGACAGCGACGACGTCCCGCACGCGGATGCGTTGTGGCATCTGACACAGGCGGCAAAGGAAAAGCGGCTGGACGTGGCGAAAGCGCGCTTTCGCTTTCTGGATGACGACACGGGCGAACTGACGGACGGGCCGATGATTCTGCCGACCGACGTGCTGGAGGGCGGCGCGCTGTTCGCGGCGCAATGTCAAAATGGAACCTACGAACCGATGGTCTGGCAGTGCGTTTATCGGCGCGGCTTTTTGACGGAAAACCATTTGCGCATGGCCGAAGGGCTGCTGTTTGAGGATGAGCTGTTTCAGGCCCCCGCGCTGCTGAAGGCCGGGCGCGCGGCGGCGTTTGACGACGTGATTCTGCATTACCGCCAGCGGGCAGGGAGCATCATGGCGTCGTTCGCCAGAAACGCGAAGTGGTGCGACAGCTATGTGCAGGTCTGCGCGCGGCTGCATGATGTGGCGCAGAGCCTTCCGGATGGCGCGGCCAAGGCGGCGCTCAATAAACGCGTGGGGCAGATTGCGCTGAACGTAGGAAAAAACATTCCTGCGTATCATCTGCCGCCGGAAGTCGCGCGCGAGGCGACGGATTTTTTGAAAGCGCATCGACGGCAGCTGGCGCGCTATGCGATGGAGAGCGGAGACGCGGCCGTGACCGTGCAGGGCGCGCTGCTCAAGCTCTCGCCGGAATTTTTCATTAAACTGTATCAGGGGGCGAAAGCGTGAAAGGTAAACTGCATGTGTACACCGGGAACGGGAAGGGAAAGACGACGGCGGCGATGGGGCTGGCGTTGCGCAGTCTCGGCCACGGGCGGCGCGTATTGATCGCGCAGTTTTTGAAGGACGGGCGAAGCGGCGAGCTGGCGGCGCTTTGCACATTTGAACAGGCGACGATCTATCCGGCCAAGCCGATTTCGGGCTTTGTTTTTGCCATGTCGCCGGAAGAAAAAGAAGAAGCCGCCCGGCAGCAGAACGCGCAGGCGGCGGATATTCAGAAGACAGCAGAGGCGATTCAACCCGCGCTGACGGTGCTCGACGAGCTGAACGTAGCGCTGTCCTGCGGCATGGTCACGCAGGAAAACGCGGAGAAGCTCATCGACGCGGCGCTGGCCTTCGGCGATGTGGTCTCAACCGGACGCAACGCGCCGGAATGGCTGAGAGCGCGCGCGGATTATGTTTCGGAAATCGCCGCGCAGAAGCATCCGTTTGAAACGGAGAAGCTGGCGGCGAGAGAAGGAATTGAATATTAAAGGCGGGGCTTTTCATCTTTAATTCATCCGATGAAAAGCCCCGTTTTGAGTAAATGAAATTCGGATGAGAAGGGTTTACATCCGTCAGGTATCGCTTTGCTCCCTGACGAACCATAATTTCGCTTCGCGATGGAGACGATGAGGCTCTGTCCTCAAACCCCGGCGGGAAACGGAGTTTCCTGCACCTTCCGCTTTGGTTTGAAGCGGCTCAGCGAACGTCAGCAGGCATGGGAATCCTCTGCACGGTTCGGCAGACCGCCGTCAGCAGCAGGCAGTCGATCGGAAACTGCATCGCATTTTTCAGCGCGCGCACCGGAAGCAGCGCCGCCTGAGACGGGCCGTAGAGCATGGTAAGAAAGAGGGTGTTGAGCATGATGTTGACCAATACCATGATGACTGCACGGGCGAGCACAATCTGCCAGAGCTTGCGGTCGCTCTCAAAGAGAAACAGACCGTAAATCACGCCGCCCAGCGCTGCCGAAATCGTAAAGCCGGGGAAATAAGGCCCGGTCGGCTTGAGCAGGAAGCCCAGAATGTCACTCATTGCGCCCTGAATGGCCGCCGCGACGGGGCCGAACAGCATCGCCGTCGGGGCAAGCGCCAAATGCGCCAGCGAGATTTTAAGGCTGTCGTTCACCTGAATCGTGCCGTAGGAGGAGAGCACCATCTGAATCGCCAGAAACAATCCGACGGTGGTCAACGTCTGCGTGCGGCGCAGGGTGTGGGCGGATTCGGGAAATTTTCGGAGCAAACGGGAAAAAACGCTGTGCATAAAAAACACCTCCGCGTATCATAGACCCGGAAAACCGGGCGGGGATGATTCGCAGAGATGACCGCAGATAAAGAGACAGTTCTGGGCCGGAGGGATACCGCGAAAGCCTTGTTTCTTCGTCCCGTGCTTTTCCCATACACGAGCACTTAACGCATCCGTACCGTCGCCGCGAAAGACGGCGCCCTGTCATCTTCACGAATCGCTTGTGACAGGAGCATTATACTGAATCAAAAGGTAATTTGCAATGGTTTTACAGGCTTTCGTATAAATTCCAAAATGTTATTTTGCGCATTTCAATCTTGAATGGGGGTTGTCTCACTAAAAAGAGGCAACTCCTTTTTGGTGCAAAAAAAGCATTCGG
>UQNN01000034.1 GCA_900542445.1 uncultured Eubacteriales bacterium
TTTTCGATGCGGACACGCTGACCACCGAGCTGGCCGAGCTGCTGATCGACCGGGTACTGGTGTACCCTGACAAGCGCATTGAGATCGCATATAAAATCCAAGACATTTTCGATTGAGGTGGCAGACATGAAAATCGCTTTCTATTGTAGAGTGGACGGACAGGGCTCCGGCTTTGTCCTACCCGAAGAAGCTGACAAGCTCCGCGAGTTTTTCGCCGCGCATCAGGATAAGCCTGCGCTTGAAAATCCATCAGGCGTAAGCTAAAAATTTTTGTCGTGTGCTTGACATACGGGTGTCTGAGATCGTGAATCCGGATGCGTTTAACGCCTGCGGCTTTCGCACCCCTGTTCATCTCATGGTGCAGATATGCCTTGGAGATGGGGAAGATGCGGTCGTCGGGTTCCAGCCCATACAGCGACTTGATGTAGTCCTGCATCTCATCCACGAGAAACTGCGGGATTTTGATCGTTCGGTTGCTCTTGGGCGTCTTGGGCGGCGTGATAATGATATTGCCCTTGATGTTTTGAAGGGATTTGTTGATGGTCAGCGTCTGCCGCTCGAAGTTGAAATCCGAAGCGGTCAGCGCCAGCAGCTCGCCCAGCCGGATGCCGCACCAGTACAGCACCTCGAAGGCGTAGTAGGAAGTCGGCTTGTCCATCACCACTTTGGCGAATTTCAGATACTCGTCCTTTGTCCAGAACAGCATTTCCTTGTGAGAATCCTTGCCCATGTTGCCAACGATCTCGGCGGGATTCTTTTGCAGGCGGTAGTAGCGAACCGCGTGGTTGAAAATCGCGCTGAGCTGACTGTGGATGGATTTGAGATAGGTGGTCGAGTACGGCCCACCGTTCGGCTTTTTCAGGTTCATGATTTCGTTCTGCCATGCGATGATGTCCTTCGGCTCGATGGCGTTGATCGGGCGATCCTTGAAATACGGCAGAATCTTCAGGTCGATCATGTTGTTCTTGGATTCCCACGTGCTTTCGCGGATGCGCATCTGTTTGTCGTTTCGGTAGATTTCAACGAAGTCCGAAAACTTCATGTTCAGGTCGGCAGTGCTTTGCAGCAGAAAGCGGCGTTCCCAGTCCAGCGCGTCGCGCCGACGGGCAAAACCGCGTTTCATTTTCCGTTTCTTTACGCCGCGAAAATCTTCGTAGTAGAAAGAAACGAAGTAGGTTCCATTGGTGTCCTTGTAAGCGGGCATTACATCGCCTCCCCGTTGTCTGCCGGGGCGTTCATGCCGTAGATCCGTTCATAGTAGTATCTGCGGCTGACCTTCCCGGAGATGGTCGTGTAGTTCTTCGCTTCAAGCTCGGCGTTCCATTTGTGGATGAGCTTGTAGGCGCTGGTGGTGGAAATGCCGAGGTCTTTGGCGATTTCCGGCGCGGTGACGAGAATAGAGTTGTTGGTTTTCATGGTGTGTTCCTCGCTTTCCGGATACTATATATTTTTGCTTAGTATCGACGCTTTTATCATACACTAAACAAATATACTTAGCAAGCCCTTTTGAAGAAAAATTTCTAACTTTTTTTATTTAGTATCCCTTGAGCGGGATTTTTTCGTGTGGTATACTGAGCGGGAACGAGATGAATCAGGGAGGAACACCGCTATGGCAGTGGGGGATAGAATCAAACGGGTGCGGAATTTCCGCGGGATGACGATGAAGGAGCTGGGAATGGCGGTCGGCTTCGATGAAAAGAGCGCGGACGTCCGCATTGCTCAGTATGAAAACAATTCCCGCAAACCCAAAGAAGAGCTGATGCGGAAAATCGCTGCGGCGCTGGATGTGAGCGTGGCATATCTGGAAGACCCGACGATGAACGACGCGGAAGGGGTTCTTCACGCGCTCTTTGAGCTGGACGACCAGTACCCATGGATGCACCTTGTCGAAACCGTCGATAACACGGATGCCGACCTGCCGCATAAGCGCGTGGCAGTCTGCTTTGATTACAACATCCTTGACAGCTTCATGGCTGAGTGGATGCTCCGCAAGCAGCAGCTCCGGCGCAGGGAGATCACCCGCGAGGAATATCAGGAATGGAAGCTGAACTGGCCTTCCACCGCCGACGACTGCGGGAAATTCAAACCGAAAAAAGCATGGAGAAAAGAATAAAGACATGAAAAACCCTCCGAAACTTTGCCGTTTCGGAGGGCATTTTCATGTCTTCCTCAAATTTTGAAGAATAAGACCGAAAGTATCAAATCCGTATCATTTGGCTTTTGATGCACTCAAAAATCAAACAATAACTGACTTTTTTGACCGTTTCGGATTATTCCCACTCCACCGTTGCGGGCGGCTTGGTGGTAATATCATACACGACGCGGTTGACGTGCGGCACTTCATTGACAATGCGCGCGCTGACCTTGGCCAGCAGGTCGTAGGGCAGGCGCGCCCAATCGACAGTCATGAAATCGTCGGTCGTCACGGCACGGATGGCCAGCACGAAGTCGTGCGTGCGCTCGTCGCCCATCACGCCGACGGTACGGGTGTTGGTCAGCACCGTGAAATACTGGTTGATGTCGCGGTCAAGGCCCGCCAGCGCGACTTCCTCGCGGAGAATCGCGTCGCTCTCGCGAACGGTTTCCAGTTTGTCGGGCGTGATGTCGCCCATGATGCGGATGGCCAGGCCGGGGCCGGGGAACGGCTGACGCCAGACCATGTCGTGCGGCATGCCCAGCTCCTCGCCGACCCTGCGCACTTCGTCCTTGAAGAGCATGCGCAGCGGCTCAACCAGGCCGCCGATGAATTTCGCGCGCACATCGGCCGGCAGACCGCCGACGTTGTGGTGCGACTTGATGACCGCGCTGCCCTTGACCGAGCCGGACTCGATGACGTCCGGATAAATCGTGCCTTGGGCGAGGAATTCTACGTCTTCAAGCTTCTTGGCTTCGTCGGCGAAGCAGTAGACGAATTCGCCGCCGATGAGCTTGCGCTTCGTCTCCGGATCGGAAACGCCTGCCAGCTTGGTCAGGAAGCGCTCGCGCGCGTCCACGATGACCAGATTCACCGGGAACTGCTTGGTGAAGACCTCACGGACGGACTCGGTTTCATTCTTGCGCATGAAGCCGTGATCCACGTAGACGCAGGTCAGCCGCTCGCCGATGGCGCGGGAAATCAGTGCCGCCGCGACGGAGGAATCCACGCCGCCGGAGAGGCCGAGCATCACGCGGCCGTTCGGGCCGACCTGCTCGCGAATGGAGGCGATGGCGTTGTCGATGAAGGTGCTCATCGTCCAGTCGCCCGTGCAGCCGCAGACGTTGTACAGGAAGTTGGCGATGACCTTCTGGCCCTCTTCGCTGTGGGTGACTTCCGGATGGAACTGCACCGCGTAGATGCGCTTTTCCGGGTTCGCCATCGCGCAGAACGCGCAATTCTTGCTGTGGGCGATGGAGGTGAAGCCCTCCGGCGCATGGGTGACGTGGAAGGTGTGGCTCATCCACGCGACGGACTGCGCCTTCATGCCGGCAAACAGCGGGCTGCTCACGTCGAAATCGACCGGAATGCGGCCATATTCGCGCTGGGCGGCGCGCTCGACGGTGCCGCCGAGGGTGTAGGCCGTCAGCTGCATGCCGTAGCAGATGCCCAGCACCGGGATGCCCTGCTCGTAAATGGCCGGGTCGATATGCGGCGCGTCCGCGTCAAGCACGGAAGCGGGGCCGCCGGAGAGGATGATGCCCACCGGCTTCTTGTCAAGAATTTCGGAAAGCGGCGTCAGATAGGAGACGACCTCGCAGAAGACGTTGGCCTCGCGCACGCGGCGCGCGATCAGCTGGGTATACTGCGCGCCGAAGTCCACCAGGACAATTCGCTGCACATTTTGCATCGGATGCGGTACCTCCTTTGGTTATCGGGGAAAAACAAGCCGTCCGCAAAGGGACGTAAGCCATAGCTTTTATTCTACACAGTTTTCCGTGCGAAATCAAGAGAACGCGGGAAAAAGTTCGCGCATTCGGCGCTTTTCGGCAGGTTTGATGAAGGAAGACGGGCGGTTTGCGCGCTTTTCAACCGCACAAAGCCGTGGTATAATCAGAAAAGATTTGGAAAAGACAGAAGGAGGACGGCGCATGTTTCAAAATCGGGATACCATCGCGGCGCAGGCGACGGCGGCGGGAGAGGGCGGCGTGGCCATCGTGCGCGTGAGCGGCGCGGACTGCGAGTCGGTTGTGTCGCGCGTGTTTCAGGCGAAAAACGGGAAACCGCTGGCCAACCGCGTGCTGACCTACGGCTGCGTGATGGAAAACGGCGAGATCGCGGATGAAGCGATGGCCGTTCTGATGCGCGCGCCGCACAGCTATACAAGGGAGAACGTCGCGGAGATCCATTGCCACGGTTCGCAGGCGCTCGTCCGCAAAATTTTGATGCTGCTGATGGCGGCGGGCGCGCGGATGGCCGAGCCGGGCGAGTTCACCTATCGGGCGTTCATGAACGGGCGCATTGATCTGGCGCAGGCCGAGGGCGTGATGCGGATGATCCGCGCGGGCAGTGAGCGCGCCATGCGCAGCGCCGTGCGGCAGATGGAGGGCGGCGTATCCGCGTTCGTGCGGACGGCACGGGCGGAGATCACGTCCCTGCTGGCGGCGATGGCTGCGGCGATCGACTTCCCGGACGAGGTGGAAGAGACGCAGACCGCGCTGGAAGTGACGGCTTCCTGCAAAGCGATTGCGGCCAGATTGGAGGCCGCTTGTGACGCGCGGGCGGGGCGTATCGAGGATGAGGGATTGCGCGTGGTGCTCTGCGGCAGGCCGAACGCGGGCAAGAGCAGCCTGCTCAACGCGCTGCTGGGCGGCGAACGCGCGATTGTGACGGATATTCCCGGCACGACGCGGGATACGCTGACCGAAGCCATGCAGATTGGCGGCGTGCGCGTGCTGCTGACGGATACGGCGGGGCTGCGCGAGACGGGCGACGCAGTGGAGCGCATTGGCGTGGAGCGCGCGAAAAAGGCGCTGGCGGAAGCGGATGTGCGGGCGCTGGTGCTCGACGGTGCCAGCCCGCTGACCGAAGAAGACAAAGCGGCGCTCTTTGGCCTCGCCCCGCAGCTGATTATTTTGAGCAAGGGCGATCTTGCGCCCGTGCTCACGGCGGACGAGGTGCGCGCGGCCTTTGGCGACGTGCCGACAGTGGCGGTCTGCGCGCCGCGCGGCGAGGGCATGGAAGCGCTCAAGGAGGCGCTGGCGGCGTTTGTGCCGGAGGATGGCGCGGAATCCTCGGCGTTGTCTCAGGCGCGCCATGTGGAGGCGGCCAGGCGTGCGTGCGCGGCGCTCTCCGATGCGGTGGCTGCGCTTTCGGACGGCATGCCGCTGGATGTCGCGGCGGTCGATCTCTCCGCCGCGCTCGACGCGCTGGGCGAAATCACGGGCGAAACGATGAGTGAAAAGGTCATCGACGAGGTGTTTGCCAAGTTCTGCGTGGGCAAATGAAACGTCCGGGTGACCGGAAAGAAGAATCGCTTGTTCAGACGGTCTGATGGTGGTACAATAAACACAGAAAGTGAATTTCATGGAGGTTGATGTCCTATGAAAAGACGTATCGGAATCCTCACCAGCGGCGGCGACTGCCCCGGTCTGAACGCCTGCATCCGCGGCGTGGCGCGCGCCAGCTATTCCATGTTTGACGCGGAGATCATCGGCATTCAGGACGGCTATGCGGGTCTGATCGCCGGGGACTATAAGGAAATGAAGCAGTCGGATTTCTCCGGTATTCTGACCCTCGGCGGCACGATTCTCGGCACGCGCCGCACGCCCTTCCGCAACATGCGCGTGGTCAGCGAAGACGGCGTGGACAAGGTCAAGGCAATGAAGGCGAATTACAAAAAGATGAAGCTGGACTGCCTCGTGACACTGGGCGGCAACGGCACGCACAAGACTGCGAACCTGCTGGCCGAAGAAGGGCTGAACGTCATCGGTTTGCCCAAGACGATCGATAACGATATCTGGGGAACGGACGTCACCTTCGGTTTCCACACGGCGGTGGATATCGCGACGGAGGTCATCGACCGCATTCACACGACGGCCGCGAGTCATGGCCGCTGCATGGTCATCGAGATCATGGGCAATAAGGCGGGCTGGCTGACGCTGTATTCCGGCATCGCGGGCGGCGCGGATATCATCCTCCTGCCGGAAATTCCGTATGACATCAACGTGGTGGCCGACGCGGTGCGCAGCCGCGCCGAAAACGGCAAGGATTTCTCCATCATCGCCGTGGCCGAGGGCGCGATGAGCGTCGAGGAAGCGGCGATGAAGAAAAAAGAGCGCGCCGCTTTCCGCGAGGAATCCGGCTTCAACGGCATTGCCAACCGCGTTGCCAAACAGCTTGAAGAGATGGTCGGCGTGGAAGCGCGCGCCGTCGTGCCAGGCCATGTGCAGCGCGGCGGCTCGCCGAGCGCGTATGACCGCATGCTCTCCACCGTTTTCGGCGTGCATGCCGCGCAGCTAATCGCGGCGGAAAACTATGGTCAGGCTGTCGCGATGGTCGGCAACGCCGTTTCGCATAATCCGCTTTCCGAGGTTGCGGGCAAGACGAAGTTCGTCCCCGCCGACGCGCAGGCTGTCCGTGCCGCCAGAAGCATGGGCATTTCGCTGGGCGACTGAGCGTTTTCAATCGAAATCCAATGACAATCCGAAGCAGCGGTCGATCGCATGCTTCGGATTTTTGCGTTTTTAGCGTCAACGAAACAGAGAAAGACAAGAAACGCCTTGAAAACGCCGGGCGGCGCTGGTATAATATGATCTGTAATTAGTATCGACTAACAAGATGCCGTATTTCAAAGAGGCCAAAGAGGATTTCGTCCAAATCGTGGATATTTTGAAAAAATAAGGGGTTTCCCATGAAAGACAGTGAACTGAACATCGATCTGACCTGTCACGTGCTCTATTCCAAACCCTGCAAAGCGCAGATTCAAAGCAAAATTGCGCTGCACTATCCCGAAGGTGAGCAGGAAGCGATCTGGACGCGGGTGCAGAAGCAATACGCGGCCTTTCTTTCCGACTGGCGCACCGATCTCGGCGGCGCGAAAAATTTTCACAACGGCGCGGGCGGCAACTACGACTGCGTCGCGCTGATGGCGTATTACGTCGTCTGCAAGGATGTAACCAGTGTGGAAGAGATCGAGCAGATGGAGGGCGACCTGTTTCTGCCCGTCTTCCGCAAGATGAAGTTTGTGGATTGCAACAGGCCGATTTTCAAGCGGCTCATGCACCGCGCGTTCCTGAACGCGAAAAAGCAGTGCGACAAATGGGGCGATTTCAAGATGAACGTCGCGCCGTTTGACAAGGGCAAGCCCATCTATTACGAGTTTACCGAATGTCCGACGGCGGAGTTCGCGAAAAAGCATGGCCTGCTGGAGGTCATGCCCGCGCTCTGCAATCCGGATTTCACGGCCATGGAGCTGATTCACGCGCGGCTGGTGCGCACGACGACCTGCGCCAACGGCTGCAAGTGCGATTACACCGTTTGCGGCGACAGGGATGAAGCGTTTCTGAGCGCGCACCCGGAATACCGCGACGAGGCAGGCTATCGGAGAAACCGGTAAAGGAGGAAAAGACTGTGCAGTTTGAAACGCTGGGCGACGCGAAGCGCCCCGCTATTCTGTTTTTTCATGCGATGGGCGTTACCGGGGCGAGCAGCGAACCCGTTGCGAAAAATTTGCAGGCGCGGTATTTCTGTATCCTGCCGACGTCCACCGTCTACTGCGCGGGGCAGAAATACATGAGCAAAGCGGACGAGGTGCGGCAGGTGGAGACGTTTCTGCGCAAAAAAGGCGTGGAAAGGCTGGCGCTGGTCGTCGCTTCTTCCATCGGCGCGGACCTGGCGGCAGCGTTTCTGGCCGCGACGCGGCTTCCCGTGGAACACGTCTTTTTTGACGGCGGGCAGTTCGCCCAAATTGGCCGGGGAACGCGGCGCGTGATGACGCCGTTTCTGTATCTGGCGATCAAGAGCCTGTATTGGTCGAAGGGAAAAACCCTCAAAAAGATCATGTGGTGCGACGACGACGCGATTAAGCCGTATTTCATCGCGGCGGGAAAGGCGCTGACCTACGGCAATCTGCGCCGCCAACTGGCGGACAGCCTGGAGAACAAACCCTTCCCGGTGCTGTCGGAGGTTTTGCAGGCACACTGCTTCTTCGAATTTGGCGGCATTGAAGACCATTTCAAATACCGCGATGCGGTCATGCGGGCGTATCCGCAGGGGCATTTTCCCGTGTTTGAACAGATGAACCATATGCAGTTTCAAATTCAAAATCCGCAGGGCTTTGGGGCCATGCTGGAAAACATCATCGAAACGGGCGGCCTGCCCGACCTGCCTTTTTTGCGGCAGGCATCAGAAAGGAAAAAGCCATGAAATATCCCATCAAAAAGAACACCGTGCAGGAAACGCTGGTCATTCCGATGTATGGGCGCAAAATGTGTTCACAGCTTTATCCTAAAATCTACCGGGACGAAACGGCGCTCCGGCTGATTGATCAGGTGGATTACGACTTCTCCGCGCTGGAGGAAAAGGCCAAAAGCATCATGCATCGCTTCGGTTTTCTGGAGGTCGCCATGCGGCAGAGCGACCTCGCGTGGGAGGTTCGCGACTATCTCAAAACGCATCCGAATGCGGCGGTGGTCAACCTCGGCTGCGGGCTGGATGACACGGGCCGCGCCTGCGACAACGGCACGTGTAAAATCTATAACATCGATTTTCCGGATGTCATCGCGGTGCGCAATGCGCTGCTTCCGGCCGGGGAGCGGGAAACCAACATCGGCTGCGATTTGAACGATGCGTCGTGGTTTTCGCGCATCGATGCGAGCGGCGGCGCGGTGTTCTTCGCGGCGGGCGTGTTCTATTATTTCCTGACCGGGCAGGTCAAGACGCTGGTCTGCGCGCTGGCGGCGGCATTTCCAGACGGCAGGATTGTCTTTGACGCGGCGAATCGGTCGGCGGTGAAGCTGATGCTCAAGACGTGGATCAGGCAGGCAAAGATTCGGGATGTCGGCGCGTATTTCGCTGTCGCAGACGCGAAGAAGGAACTTTCGACGTGGAGCGAAAAGCTGAGCATATCCAGCCGGGGCTACATGCTGGGCTATCAAACGCTGGATGATCCGTCCGTGAGCGGCTTTTTCCGTTTTTTGGCAAAGGTCGGCGACGGCATGATGAAGATGCAGATTGTGCGGCTGGATTTTCAAAAATGAAGCATTTCGGTCTGTCGGCACTTGACAGGCCGTCTTTTTGAGTATAATGCGAAACGCCGTTTCATAACGACGTTACAGACTGTCGACAAAGGCGCTGTCTCAAAATGGCTAAAGCAGGCCATGAGAGGCAGCGCCTTTTTCC
>UQNN01000035.1 GCA_900542445.1 uncultured Eubacteriales bacterium
CTTTCACATGTTGACCTTTATTTTGCTTTCACTGCATCCGCAGCGGCCTTCGCGGCCAGACGGCCGGAAGTCACGGCCCACGCCACACAGTTGGACGGCATGGACTCGTCGCCATGCACGCCGCCGATGACTTCGCCGCACGCATAGAGTCCGTCGATCGCCTGTTCGTTCTCGTCATAAACCTCGAAAGAAGTGCTCGTCTTGAGACCGCCCAGAGAAGTCGCCATGCGCAGACGCTGCTCGACGATGTAGATCGGGCCATCCGAATCCAGACCCACGCTCATTTCCGCGCGGCCAAAATCATCGTCTTTGCCCGAAGCCACCATTTCGTTGAAATGGGCAACGGTTGCGCTCAACTTCTCGGCATCGATTCCCGCTTTCGCCGCCGCCTCTTCAACGGTCGCGCCCTTGCGGAATACCGGCTTGCCGTCGTCCGCATCCAGCCACGGCGCGACAATCTCCGGCGTCAGGCCCGCGCTGACTTCCATCATGCCCATCCAGTTGTCATAACCCTTTTGATCCATCACCAGATAAACGGTCATATCCGTCTGCTTCTGCGTCACCTTTTTGATGGATACGAAGTCCATATTCTCGTTCATGCAGCGTTCGCCTTCGACATTGACGTAAATCGCGCCGTCGTTCAGCGTCACGGCCTGAGAAGCCAGCGGGGAAATATAGGCATTGCCGCGGAACGTCGTGCCGTCCGCCGTGATGTTTCCTCCATCGAGCGGCTTTTCAATGCCCTGCGGATAGCTCTTGAGGTACTGCATATAATGGGTCATCGCGCCGACCTCTTCGGCCATGATGATGCCGTCGCCGGTCGAAGCGGACGCGCCGTAGAACAGCGTGCCCATCTGATCTGCCGGGCGCAGCGCGACGCTCGCGCCGTAGCCGCCGGTGGCCAGCAGCGTCACATCCGCATAAATGTTCAGCGTGCCATCCGCCGTGGAGCAGGACGCGCCAATCACGCGGCCATCTTCCGTCAGCAGGTGCTGCGCGCGGGTCTCAAGAAGAAGCTCGCCGCCGTTGCTCAGGTAATGCTGTTCCATCGTTCCGGTCAGATAGCCGGGCAGCTTGCCCTTCGGATAGAACGCGCGATCATTCGTGTGCTCCGGGAAATGGTTGATCGCTTCCTCAAACTCAACGCCGACGGTGTCATGGAGCCAGTCCACGCTGTCGCCGGTGTTATTGACCATCAGCCACGTCATGCGCGCGTCATTTTGAAAGCTACCATACACCATCGCGTCCATAAACATGGTCTGAACGTCGTCCGTCACGCCGCGCTCAGCCTGCTGTTTGGAACAGCCGCCGTTAATCAGCGCGCCAGTCAGCGCAGTTGCGCCGCCCGCATTGGCCATCTTGTCCACGACGAGCGTTTCAATTTCCTGCTCCTGAAGGGTGATGGCAGCCGCCAGGCCGGAGCCGCCCGCGCCGATGACCAGCGCCTGAACATGGCGCTCGGCCGTTTCACCCGCTGTCTCATCCTTTTCCTGAACCGCTTTCAGCGCTTCGATATCCGCGCCCGCCTGCGCAAGCGCATCCTCAGCCGCTTTGAGAATCGCATTGGACGTATTGGTCGCGCCGCTGACCGTATCCACAGCCAGCGTTTGTCCCTCGACGATCTTCGCCGGAATCCGCTCGATCGGCGTATCGCTCAATCCGGCGGTCTCCGCGTGCTCAGTCACCTTTACACTCAGAATCTCGGCGTCGCTGACCTCAACTTCAACAGTCACCGGGCCATTGTTGCCGTTTGCCTGCGCGGTATACACGCCGGCCGTGTAGCTCTGCGCCCATGCCGTCGTCCCCAAAAGGACAAACAGAAGGGTCATCAGCATCGCTAAACTCTTTTTCATTTTCTTCCCTCCATTTCTTTGCGTACCTCTGTACGTACCACGGTATGTGAAATTATAAGAGTGCGTTATTCTTTTGTCAAGCTCTTTTTTTGTAAATTTTGACACGTCTCCCCATTTAATGCTATACTAGCCAAAAACGTTGAAGGAGTATCCATGCCTAAGCTTTCTCAGCGCCAGATTCAGGGCCAAAACAGCCGCGACAAACTGCTCGATGCCGCAGCCCGTCTTTTTCATGAAAACGGCTATCAGGCCGTGACGGTCAATGACATCTGCGAAGCGGCGCAACTGACAAAAGGCGCATTTTATCATCATTTTGACAGCAAAGAAACCCTTTATCAGCATTTGTATACCCCGCAGTTGGACGCTTACCTCTCCGCGCATTTTTCAATTCCCGAAAATGCGGACGGAAAAACGCTTCTGCTCTCGTTAGCCGACGCCACCCTTTCTTTCAGCGAAGAAATCGGACGGGAAATGACCTCGCTGAGCGTTGTCGTCATGCTCAACCGCGGCACATCCCATCTCTTCACGGAGGGGCGAATCCATACCCGTCTGCTTCAGCGGGCGTTTTCCCAATCGCAGGCGGAAAAAACGCTTCAATGCGAAGGAAACGAACGCGAATTGATGCTGATCTATTCCTGTCTGATGGTTGGTTTTCTGGTGAAATGGGCCTCGGCCGCAAGCGACTCGGATTTTGACTGGCACAGTCTGCTTTCGCGTGAAATGCGGCTTATGTTTGTTCGGCCGCCCAGAATTGCGGATGTTTCCAATGCGCCATAATGCCTTCTGTTTTTCCCGCAAACATAAAAGTGGAGAGCGTCAAGCAGATACTTGACGCTCTCCATTTTTTCATATGGAACTTGAAATGCTCATCCATTTTTTACAGCGTTGTGGGATCTCCCGGCTTCCATGCCTTCGCCTTTTGAATCATCCCCAGCGAAACATGGCAATACCCGTTCGGGTTTCTATCCAGATACTTCTGGTGATATTCCTCTGCCGTATAGAAGCAGTCCAGCGGCTGGCATTCCACGACAACGGGCTTGTCAAACCGGGTTTGCAGCTTCTCCAGCGAACGCCTGGCAACGGCCAAATCCGCGTCATCCACGGTATAAATGCCCGTCCGATACTGCGTGCCCGCGTCAAGCCCCTGTTTGTTGAGCGAAGTTGGATCAATGATGTTGTAAAACAGCTCCAGCAGTGTTTCCTGCGGAAGCTCCTTATCGTCATAGGTCACGTGAACGGTTTCCGCATGACCCGTCTCCGTGTGCTTCACCGTGTCATAGCTCGGCGCTTTCACAAAGCCGTTGGCAAAACCGACTTCGGTCTGCGTCACGCCCTGCAAACTCGCCAGAAACTTTTCCGTGCCCCAATAGCAGCCACCTGCCAGATAAATCTCCCTGAGCATGTTTTTCGTCCTTCTTCCGGTTCAAACTTTCCCGTTTATTTCGCCGCCAAATCCTTGAGTTCCTGCACGGAGTTCACCTTATGAGAATATAGGCTCAGCGGCGCGATGATCGTGTAGCCCAGCAGCGAGAGATCGTCAAAGCCCTGGGCGGCCGCATCGCTCTCGAAATAAGTCTGCGTCACACAGGCGTGCATATCGATGTCACCGCTGTGCAGCGCCTCGTTG
Source organism: uncultured Eubacteriales bacterium (assembly GCA_900542445.1). Classification (GTDB taxonomy): domain Bacteria; phylum Bacillota; class Clostridia; order Christensenellales; family Aristaeellaceae; genus Ventricola. The sequence goes on from UQNN01000035.1 coordinate 3,481, forward strand.
GGCAGGTTGTAAAGATCAAACTCCACCAGCTCGATATATAAATCGCTGCCCGCGTCATCCAGATTCTTCTGTACGACCTTGAACTGATCGTTGTTGCCGCCGACCACGCCGATCTTGATCACCCGCTTGCCGTCTTTGGACGGCTTGTAGTCGTCGTAGGCTGCCAGAATGCTCTCGTCCGGCGTAAAGTCTGCGTCATATTCAAACGCGGGGAGATTCGCGTAATTGTACTTGAGCAGCAGATATTCCGCAACGTTCTGTTGATGATACGCTTCCAGAATCTCCTGTGCAAAATCGCTGTTCACGTCTTCCGTCCGCACGGCAAGGATGTTGCGATACGGATTTTCCGATCCTTCGGCCTGCACCTCGCGGAGAATCGCGTCGTCCTTCGGCGAGAATCCCGCAGGCACAGCGTAGGTGTTGTTGATGAAGGACGCCGTGAAATCATCCAGCGTACCGACCAGCGTCGTGCTTGTCACGGGCACCAATTCGATGTCATAGTTATACTTCGTGATATCCTTCAATTCCGCGCTGTATCCCATCGAAGGATCAACTTCCAGAAAGCCCTCGCCCTCCAGAATTTTGATGACACGCGCGGTATCAATCGCATTGTCGCCGTAAGCAATCTTAACGGTTTCGGCAGACGCGGCGGCAGTCGTCAGAGTCAAAACGGCAATAAGGCCAAACGTAAGGCAGCGAGTGAAAAACGGATTCATAATTACACTCCTTTAATCGATGTCGATGTGAAGAAGAGAGACACACGCCTTTTCACATTCGGTCAATCGCTCTGCCCACGCGAATTGTGTTTTTCTTCATCGTCTATCATTCCATCATCGCCTGTTTTAGTTTGCTTGGTTTGGCGATGGATGTATCATACCATGTTGATTGGTATTTGTCCAATACCTATGGCTAATAGATAAACATAGAGAAAAACTATGAAACGACACCTTTTTTCAAATCCAATGGTTGTATGTCGCAATCAGGC